>NZ_BBXE01000026.1 GCF_001570565.1 Herbidospora yilanensis
CCCGCCACCAGCGCACCCAGGTCGAGGGTGTAGAGCTGCTTGTCCTTCAGCGTCTCGGGCACCTCGCCCTTGACGATCTTCTGGGACAGGCCCTCGACCACGGCGGTCTTGCCGACGCCGGGCTCACCCACCAGGACGGGGTTGTTCTTGGTGCGGCGGGACAACACCTGCATGACCCGCTCGATCTCCTTCTCGCGCCCGATGACCGGGTCGAGCTTGCCCTCGCGAGCGGCCTGCGTGAGGTTGCGGCCGAACTGGTCGAGAACAAGTGACGTGGACGGAGCCGCCTCCTGGGGGCCTCCCGCCGCCGCCGGCTCCTTGCCCTGGTAGCCGTGCAGCAACTGGATGACCTGCTGCCGGACCCGGTTCAGGTCGGCGCCCAGCTTCACCAGAACCTGAGCGGCGACACCCTCGCCCTCACGGATCAGGCCCAGCAGGATGTGCTCGGTCCCGATGTAGTTGTGACCGAGCTGCAACGCCTCACGCAACGACAGCTCAAGGACCTTCTTGGCGCGCGGCGTGAAGGGAATGTGGCCCGACGGGGCGGACTGGCCCTGGCCGATGATCTCCTCGACCTGCTGGCGCACCCCCTCAAGGCTGATCCCCAGGCTCTCGAGAGCCTTGGCCGCCACACCTTCACCCTCATGGATCAGACCAAGAAGAATGTGCTCCGTACCGATGTAGTTGTGGTTGAGCATCCGGGCCTCTTCTTGGGCCAGGACGACCACCCGCCGCGCACGGTCGGTGAACCTCTCGAACATTCGTCGCTCCTCACGAGCGGTCGGGCGGACCGGGAGTTCCGGCTCCGTCGTTCCGCATGCCAGCCCCGGCACGGAGAACAGTCAAGTCTATTGGAGTAGGCGTTCCCCGGGCGCAGGGCGTTCACCCTCCATCCAACTACTGCCGGAGGGTGCGGTGTTCCCGATACGCCGCAAGCGAACGACGTTTATGTGGGCACAAAACACGATCGTGCGATCATCCCGATGGCCGTGACATCCCTTCGACTTCGGGACCCCCGGCGACCGGTATAACCGCACGATCGCTTCGCAGCACTTAGTGAGCCGCTTCGTAGGCCTCCACGATCGAGGCGGCAATGCGACCGCGCTCGCTCACGGGGTGGTTGTTCGCCTTGGCCCAGGCGCGGATCTCCGCGCTCTTCTCGCGGGTCATCGCGCGCTGCGAGCTACCGCCGCCACGACGACGGCCACGTGAAGGAGTCGATTCCGCACGACGGGCACCGTTGACGAAAGGCAGGACCGCTTCGCGGAGCTTCTTGGCGTTCGAGTCGCTGAGGTCAATCTCATATGACGTGCCGTCAAGCGCGAAGGTGACAGTCTCATTGGCCTCGCCGCCATCGAGATCGTCGATGAGAATCACCTGCGTGTGCTTGGCCATCCGGCAATCCTTTCGCAGAGCAAAGTTTGATTCGTCAGCCAAACATATACCCGGTTTCCGCCGCTGACAATTCACGATTGCCAGGAGGCGTTCAGGTTCAGGCGTTGTCGGAAGACTTCTCGTCCGGTTCGCGCCTTCCTCGGAGCCCGGCGGCATCAGAACGCAGCAACTTTACGACGCCGTAGACGACGGCGGCACCGACTACGAGAGGTGGTATGAGGGCGGACAATACCTCTGACATTCGACCTCACTCCTTCCCTGGGAAATCGCCGGGAACCCCTATGAAATCGGGGCTTTCGTGTCAGAAGGTCCACGGAGACGTCCCTGACGATAGCGGAGTCCGTGACCGGTGGGTCGCGCGGGGTGGTCAGGCCGCTTACCCGATGCTTATGAATCGTACCGATGAAAAGCGAGAGGGGCGGTCGCCGAGCGACCGCCCCTCTGTTTGGAACGCTTCCGCGGGCCTCAGAGCTTGACCACCACAGTTCCGGCGACCTTGTCGTGAATCGCCTGCTGCAGGGGCTTGTCCCACAGCGGCCACAGCACGTTGACCAGGCTGAAGACGCCGCCGATGAAGCTCAGGATCGTGTTGAACGCCAGGAGCTGCGGGCCCCACATGACGCCGATGCGCTTGATGGAGCTTTCGGCGTCGATGCCGCCCATGGCGGGCTGGCCGAGCTTAACGATCCGGATCTTCATAACCTTCTTGCCGATTGTCTGACCGTCGCGCGAGATCTGGAAGAACTCGTAGGCGGCGTACAGCAGGAAGGAGACCACGGCCTGGATCAGAAGGCCGACGAACGAGACCGTCGGGAGCTCGATCGTAAGGCCGCCGATCTCGCTGGTCGTCGTCGTGGTGAACGCGCTGGAGATCAGGCCGCCGATAAGCAGGTTGACCACGACGCCCAGGATTAGGCCGTCGATGATGCGGGCGACCAAACGCTGCCACCACTCGGCGAGAGGCGCCGGAACTCCGGGAGGAAGAGGTGCGCCCTGCGGTGTGCCATAAGAGGGGGCGGCGCCATAACCCTGCGGGGCGCCATATCCCTGGGGAGCCTGGGGCGCACCATATCCACCCTGGGGTGGGTAACCACCCTGAGGGGGGTATCCGCCACCCTGCTGCGGAGGCGGGTAACCACCCTGGGGCGGGTAACCCTGGGGCGGCGGGTAACCGCCTTGCTGCGGCGGCGGGACGGAACCATATGGGTTCTGACCGGGGGGCGGTTCCGGGTGCATTGGTTACCTCTCGTCACTTCTATGTGGGGACATGAGTGTTCATGGTCTCAAGGCACGCTAGCACCAACCGCTTACCGCTTTAGGAAGTTATTTCGGATACAACGGACCGAACACGCTGTGTACATGAAACGGGGTCGATGGCGCGATCCATCGACCCCGGGCACGGTTAGTTCTGTGCGCTATGTCACTACTTGACCTTGACGACGATCGTATTCGCCACCTTGTCGTGAAGCGCCTGCTGCAGGGGCTTGTCCCAGAGCAGCCACAGAACGTTCAGGAGCGAGAACAGGCCCGCCACGGCGTTGATGATGGAGCCCACCACGGGAACAATCGCCAACGCGCGGATGAACTGCGGGCCGTACATGACGGCGGCTCGCTTGCCGGCGGTCTCGACGGAAAGTCCCGGCGTCGACAGGTCGCCGCCCACCGGAATGACACGGATTCCCATCACGATCTTTCCGAGGGTCTGGCCGCGCGACTTCAGCATGAAGAACTCGTACGCGAACCAGGCCGTGGCGCTCACGAGCGTGATGAGGATGGTCGCGAGGGTGAACCCGCCGGGCTCGATCGACGTCAGGTCGTCGGGGTTGAACGACGGCTGCGTGACCACCAGGGCGGTGATCGCGAACGACAACACGAAGAACACGACGCCGATGATGAGGCCGTCGACGATGCGGGCCACGAGCCGCTGCCACCAGTCGGCGAGCGGGGCCGGCACGCCCGGGGGCAGGGCCTGGGCCGGGTAGCCGGGGTTGTAGGCGGGGGCGGAGTACTGCTGCTGGCCGTAGGTGCCCTGGGGCTGGCCGGGGTAGCCGGGCTGCTGCTGGTAGGACGGGGCCTGCTGCTGGCCGTAGCCCTGCTGAGGCTGCTGACCGTAACCGGGCTGCTGTCCGTAACCAGGCTGCTGCCCGTAGCCCTGCTGCTGGCCGTAGCCCTGCTGAGGCTGCTGACCGTAGCCGGGCTGCTGCTGGCCGTAACCCGACTGCTGGCCGTAGCCCTGCTGGGGCTGCTGGCCATGGCCGGGCTGCTGCTGCCCATAACCGGGTTGCTGACCATAACCAGGCTGCTGGTCGTAGCCGGGCTGCTGCCCGTAACCAGGCTGCTGGCCGTAACCCTGCTGCTGCCCGTAGCCCTGCTGAGGCTGCTGGCCGTAACCCTGCTGTTGCCCGTAATCCTGCTGGGGCTGCTGTCCATAACCGGGCTGCTGCTGGCCGTAGCCCTGCTGGGGGTAGCCCTGCTGGCCGTATCCCTGCTGGCCCTGCTGGCCCTGCTGGGCGTAGGGCTGCTGGCCGTAGACGGGCTGCTGGCCGGTCCCCCCGGTGGGGTTGCGGCTCACGATCGTCATGTCCGGGTCATAGTCCTGCGCGGGCTTGTCCTGGCCTTGCTGCCCTTCACGGTCGTCCGGGCGGTATGGCGGCTGGGCGCTCACCGTGTCACCTCACTTCGAGTACGCATGCGGTACACGTGAGACACGCACGCTTGACATAGCCAAAAGTATCGATAGCCGGATCTACAGTCACCTTCCCGGCCCGTTATGACCACGGTCAAGCACGCGGTTCCAAGTGCAGGATCATGCGTGTATTGCCCAAAGTGTTGGGTTTCACATGTTCAAGATCAAGGAATTCCGCGACACCCTCGTCGTAGGAGGCGAGCAGTTCGGCGTACACCTCGGGGGAGACGGGGGTGCCGTTGATCTCGCGGAAGCCGTGGCGTTCGAAGAACGGGACCTCGAAGGTGAGGCAGAAGACGCGCCGCACCCCGAGTTCGCGCGCGGTGGCGATGAGGGCCCCGACGATCTCGTGGCCGATGCCCATTCCACGGCAGGCCGGATCGACCGCGACGGTCCGGATCTCGGCCAGGTCCTCCCACAAGACGTGGAGCGCGCCGCAGCCCACGACCGCGCCGTCGAGCTCGGCCACCCAGAATTCCTGGACGTCCTCATAGAGGGTGACGGTGCTCTTCATGAGCAACCGGGGACCCGACCCGGAGTAGGAGTCGACGAACCGGCGGATCGCCCGGACGTCGGGGGTACGCGCGCGGCGGACCTTGACCATGCAAGGACCTTAACGGCCCAGCACAAATCGACGAAGCCTACGGTCACAGATGGCGACCGAAACCCCCCTGGCCACCTCGGTTACCCTGGTCTCTTGCGTGATCTGTCCGTGATTGTTCGGTTGTCGAACCTAGACAGAAATCGCAGTTCCGGTTGAGCACGAACATGACGTGCACTAATGTCCAGGCGGCCGAGTCCTCCGCCTGAGGCGGGGGAGCCGGGGACCCACCGGGACCGCCTCCGCGCGGTCCGATGGGGTGAATCCGCAAGGTAGGGCTGCTTCCGTCCGAACCCGTCAGCTAACCCGGCAGGCCCTCTGGAAGGAGCATGGTTGTTTCGTCGAACCGTCCGCAGGGTCGTGTTCGTGGGCTCGGCGCTGGCCCTCATCACCATCTGCGCTCCGGTGGTCTCCGCCACCGCCGACCCCGAGCCCACGCTGAAAGAGCTCACCGCCGAGGTCGAGAAGCTGCACGAGGAGATCGAGTCGCTCACCGAGCAGTACAACGGTGAGCGCATCAGGCTCGACGAGGCCAAGCGCTCGGCCGCGACGGCCAAGAAGACGCTCGACACGAGCGAGGCCGACCTGGAGGCCCGTCGCAAGCGCGCGATGGTGTTCGCCACCAACGCCTACATGACCGGTGGCGCCAGCGGGATCGCGTTGATGAACGCCCCCAACCCCGACGCCTACATGGACGTCGCCTCCACGACCTACGCGCTGCAGTTGCAGAGCGGCGAGGAGGTCGTCCAGCTCACCAAGGCGCGCAAGGCCGCCGAGCGGGCGCGCGTCAGCGCCAAGGCCCGCCAGGACGAGGTGAGCAAGCTCATCAAGAGCCTCGACAAACGCGAGAACACGATCCGCGGCCTGATCAAGAAGACGGAGAGCCGGCTGTACGCCCAGGTCGCCGGCCAGGTGTCGGTGGCGAAGCGGCTCAGCCTGCCGGTCGTCGGCGACGGCAAGGCCGCCCAGGCGACCAGATGGGCGCTCACCCAGCAGCTCAAGCCCTACGTGTGGGGCGCCGAAGGACCCAACTCCTACGACTGCTCGGGCCTCATCATGGCGGCCTACGCCACGGTCGGCATCAGCATCCCCCACTACACCGGCAGCCAGTGGACGGCGGGCACGCACGTCTCACGGGACGACCTGCGGCCGGGTGACCTGGTGTTCTTCTACAACGACCTGCACCACGTGGGCCTCTATATCGGAGGGGGCTACATGGTCCACGCTCCCCGCACGGGTGACGTCGTGCGGGTCGCGGCGATCGGCAACAGGCCGTTCGCGGGCGCCGTGCGGATCGCCGACTAGATCAAACGCCGTCGGGCCGCCCATGCGACGGCCTCGATGGCGGTGGCGACGCCGATGCGGTCGCAGATGCCGCGCAGCCGACGACGCACCGTCCGGCCGCTGACATCAAGGCTCCGCCCGACACGGTCGACGGTCACGCCCTTGGCCAGTTCGGCCAGCAGCAGCAACTCGTCGTCGGTCAGGCCGACGCGCTCGGTCTCGGAAACTGACATCGTGAGCCCCTCTCCCACGACGGATGATTCTCGCCACCCCTCAGGGAAGGTAAACGTCGGGGAGAAAGGACGTCAAGCAGGGGTATTGACTTGCTCAGGCGTATGTGAACGCCTAGTAACATGAGGCCCCCACGTGCTGTGGGGGCCTCACCTGCTGCTAAACGGGAATTCAATGGCTGGGGCGTACCAGCGGGAACAGAATTGTTTCGCGAATGTTTTTTCCTGTGAAGGCCATGATCATGCGGTCGATGCCCGCTCCCATACCGCCTGTCGGGGGCATCGCGTACTCCAGGGCCTGCAGAAAGTCCTCGTCGAGCTGCATCGCCTCGGCGTCGCCGCCGGCCGCGAGGATCGACTGCTCGGTGAGGCGGCGGCGCTGCTCGATCGGGTCGACCAGCTCCGAGTAGGCGGTGCCGAGCTCGGTGCCGAAGCCGATCAGGTCCCACTTCTCGGTCAGCAGCGGATTCTCTCGGTGCTGACGGGTCAGCGGCGAGGTCTCCAGCGGATAGTCCATCACGAACGTGGGCTGGATGAGGGTGTGCTCGACGAGCGCCTCGAAGATCTCCTGCACGAGCTTGCCCTGGCCCCATTTCGGGTCCCAGTGGATCTCGCGCCGGTCGGCCAGCTTCCGCACGGCCTCCAGCGGCGTCTCGGTGGTGATCTCCTCACCGAGGGCCTTGGAGACCGAGCCGTAGAGGGTGATGCGCGGCCACTCGGCCAGGCCGAGGTCGATCTCCTGGTCGCCGTGGCGGACGACGCTGGTGCCGAGCGCGGCCACGACGGCCTTCTGGTACATGCGCTGGGTCAGGTCGGCCATGTCGTTGTAGTCGAGGTAGGTGCCGTAGGCCTCGAGCATGGTGAACTCGGGGTTGTGGGTGGAGTCGGCGCCCTCGTTGCGGAAGTTGCGGTTCATCTCGAAGACCTTCTCGATGCCGCCGACGACCAGCCGCTTGAGGTAGAGCTCGATCGCGATGCGAAGGTAGAGCTCCATGCCGTAGGCGTTGATGTGGGTCTTGAACGGCCGGGCCGCCGCGCCGCCGTGGATCGGCTGGAGCATCGGCGTCTCGACCTCGAGGTAGCCCTCTTCGTGCCAGAAGTCACGGACCGCGCGCACGGTGGCGCTGCGGATGTGGGCCATCTTGCGGGCCTCGTCGTTGACGATGAGGTCGACGTAGCGCAGCCGGACGCGGGCCTCGGGGTCGCTGAGCCCGGCGTGCTTCTCGGGCAGCGGGCGCAGGCACTTGGCGGTGATCGCCCACGAGTCGGCCATGATCGACAACTCGCCGCGCTTGGAGGTGATGACCTCGCCGGTGATGCCGACGTGGTCGCCCAGGTCGACGTCGCGCTTCCAGGCCGCCAGCGACTCTTCGCCGAGCCGGTCGAGCGACAACATGATCTGGAGGTCGCCGGAGCCGTCGCGGATGGTCGCGAAGCAGAGCTTGCCGCCGATCCGGGAGAGCATCACGCGACCGGCCACGCCGACGGTCTCGCCGGTCGCGGCGCCCGCCTCAAGGCCGGCGTGTTTCGCGCGGACCTCCGCGTTGGTCGCGGTCCGCGGGTAGTTCACCGGATAGGGGTCGACGCCTTCGGAGATCAGACGGTCCAGCTTTTCGCGGCGGACGCGCATCTGCTCCGGAAGCTCGTTCAGCTCTTCGCTCACGGCACTACAGATTAGCGGCGTTTAGGCGGTGTTTCGGGCGTAGACCAGCCGCAGGCCGATGAGGGTGAGCCAGGGTTCGTGTACGTCGATCGTCCGCGCCTCGCTGACCACCAGGGGCGCCCCGGGGCCGGTCGCGACGACGGTCACCTCGTCGGGGTCGGCGGCGAGCTCGGCCGTCATGCGGTCGACGATGCCGTCGACCAGGCCGGCGAAGCCGTAGATGATGCCCGACTGGAGGGCTTCGACGGTGTTCTTGGCGATCACCGAGCGGGGCCGGATGAGCTCGACCTTGTGGAGCTGGGCGCCCGCCTCGGCCAGCGCGTCGACGCTGATCTCCAGCCCGGGGGCGGTCACCGCGCCGACGTACTCGCCCCTCGCCGAGACGGCGTCGAACGAGGTCGCGGTGCCGAAGTCGACGACCACGCAGGGGCCGCCGAACAGGCTGATGGCGGCCAGCGCGTTGACGATGCGGTCGCTGCCGACCTCTTTCGGGTTGTCCATCCGCACGGGCACCCCCGTGCGGACGCCGGGCTCCACGACCACCGAGGTCACGTCGCCGTAGTAGCGGCGGGACATCTCGCGCATCTCGTTGAGGACCGAGGGCACGGTCGAGCAGATGGAGATGCCCGAGATGTCGGTGTTCTTGAGGATGGCCGACTGGGCCAGCAACCCCTGGAGGATCACCGCGAGTTCGTCGGCCGTCCGGCGGGCGTCGGTGGCGATGCGCCAGTGCTCGATGACCTCTTCACCTTCGAACAGGCCAAGCACCGTGTGGGTGTTGCTGACGTCGATGGTGAGGAGCATGCCCCGATTATGCACCACGAAGATCTAGTGCAATATCGAGCGCGGGGGACGAATGGGTCAGGGCTCCGACGGCCAGGAAGTCGACCCCGGTCTCGGCCACCGCCCGCGCGGTGTCGAGGGTGAGGCCGCCGCTCGACTCCAGCCGGGCCCGCCCGGCGACCAGCTCCACGGCCTCCTTGAGCTGCGGCACGGTGAAGTTGTCGAGCAGGATCTCCTCGGCGCCCTCGGCCAGCACCGGCTCGATCTGGTCGATGCGGTCGACCTCGACCTCGATCAGGATGTCGGGGTAGGCCTTGCGCACCGCGCGGAACGCCTCGGCGACGCCGCCGGCGGCCACCACGTGGTTGTCCTTGATCAGGGCGGCGTCGTAGAGGCCGATGCGGTGGTTGACGCCGCCGCCGCAACGGACGGCGTACTTCTCCAGGGAGCGCAGGCCCGGGTGGGTCTTGCGGGTGTCTCTGACCCGGGCGCCGGTGCCCTCGATCGCCTTCACCCACTGGGCGGTGGCGGTGGCGATGCCCGACAGGTGGGTGAGCAGGTTCAGCGCGGTGCGCTCGACCGTGAGGAGCTCCCTGGTCTCGCCCTTGACGGTCATCAGCACGTCGCCGTAGCAGACCTTGTCGCCGTCCTTGGCCCGGAGCTCGACCTCCAGGCCCGCGTCCCGGAACGCGGCGGCGGCGACCGGCAGGCCGGCCACCACGCCGGAGCGGCGGGCCACGATGTCGCCGACGGCCTTCTGACCGGCCGGGATCGTGGCGGCCGAGGTGACGTCCTCGCCGGTCGCCAGATCCTCGCGGAAGGCGGTCTCGATCAGGGTGTGGATCTCGGCCGGGTCGAGCCCGGCGGCCAGCAGGTCGGCGTCGGCGCTGACGTGCGGTACGTGCTCCATGACCAGTTCGCCCTTCTCGGTGAGCGTGATGTCGAGGTGGCCGAGCCACGTGTCGTCACGGCGGTCGGGGAAGTCCTCCCGCCAGTGGGAGCCCCGCGTCTCCTGCCGTGCCGAGGCGGCCCGCGTCAGGGCGGTGGCCACGGTGTGCAGGTTGGTCGCCTCCCACGCCTCCAGACAGGGCTCGACGGCGATCGGGGTCCACTGCGCGTCGCGCAGCGCCTTGGCGACTCCGGAGAGGCTCTCCACGCTGCGCAGTACCCCGGCGCCCCGGCTCATGAACGCCTGGACGCGGCCGCGCGTGCGCGGGTCGACGAGTCCGCTCCGTCCGTCGAAGACGTCCGGGCCCGGCGCCGCACGGGGTGTGATCAGATCCGAGGCGATGCGTTCGGCGTACACGAGCCCTTCGAGCAGGGAGTTGGACGCCAGGCGGTTCGCCCCGTGCACCCCCGTGCACGCCGTCTCACCGCACGCGTAGAGGCCGGGGACGCTGGTCCGCCCGAACAGGTCGGTCCGCACGCCGCCGCTGGCGTAGTGGGCGGCCGGGGCGACCGGGATCGGCTCGGTCACCGGGTCGATGCCGTGCTCCCGGCAGACCGCGAGGATCGTGGGGAACCGGGCCTGCCACTTCTCCTCGCCGAAGCTGCGCGCGTCGAGGTAGACGTGGTCGTCGCCGGTCTCGGCCATCCGCCGCATGATCGCCTTGGCCACGACGTCGCGGGGGGCGAGGTCGGCCAGTTCGTGCACGCCGACCATGAAGCGTTCGCCGGCGGAGTCGACCAGCACCGCGCCCTCGCCCCTGACCGCCTCGCTGACCAGCGGCTGCTGGCCGGTCGACTCGTGGCCGAGCCACAGGACCGTCGGGTGGAACTGGACGAACTCCAAGTCGCGGACCACCGCCCCGGCGCGCAGCGCCAGCGCCACCCCGTCGCCGGTGGAGACCAGGGGGTTGGTCGTGGAGGCGTACACCTGGCCCATGCCGCCGCTCGCCAGGACCACCGCGCCCGCCCTGACCGCGCCCACGCCGTCGCGGGCGCCCTCGCCCATGACGTGGAGGGTGATGCCGCAGGCCCGGCCCTGGGCGTCGGTGAGCAGGTCGAGGACCAGCGCGTGTTCGATGATCTCGATGCGCGGTTCCTGGGCGGCCGCCTCGACGAGGGCCCGCTGGACCTCGGCGCCGGTGGCGTCGCCGCCCGCGTGCACGATCCGGTTGCGGCGGTGGCCGCCCTCGCGGGTGAGCTGGAGCTCGCCGCGGTCGTCGCGGTCGAAGCGGGCGCCGTGCTCCATCAGGCGCTTGAGCGCGTCGGGGCCCTCGGTGACCAGGACCCGCACCGCCTCCTCGTCGCAGAGCCCGGCCCCGGCCAGCAGGGTGTCGCTCAGGTGCTCGTCAGGGGTGTCGCCGGGGGCGAGCACGGCGGCGATGCCGCCCTGGGCCCACTGGGTCGATCCGGCCGACAGGACGTCTTTGGTGACGACGAGCACGCGACCGGCCGGGGAGAGCTCGGTGTAGCGCAGCGCCACGGTCAGGCCCGCGATCCCGGAGCCGACCACGACCACGTCGGCGGACGTCGTCCAGCCGGGAGGTGGCGCGGTCAGCCTGCGGGGGAGGGTGGTGTCGGTCATCGCGAGCCCCTTTCGTCAATATGACGATAACGCCCGCGACGAAAGGGCTCATCCCCGGGTGGTCACTTCGTCGCCCCTTTGGAGACCGGGAAGCAACGTTTCGGCCAAATCAGCGCCCAGGTCCACGATGCGGTTGTCGCGGTCGACATGGACGACCTTGGGGGTGAACACCCGCGCCTCGGCATCGGTGAGCTGCCCGTACGCGATGATGATCACCAGGTCGCCCGGCGAGACCAGGCGGGCCGCGGCCCCGTTGACACCGATGATTCCGGAGCCCCGGGGGCCCGGAATGGTGTACGTCACAAGCCGCGCCCCGTTGTCGATGTCGACGACGTGGACCTGCTCGCCGGCCAGCAGGCCGGCCGCGTCCAGCAGGTCTTCGTCGACCGTCAGGGACCCCACGTAGTGGAGGTCGGCCTGGGTCACCGTGGCCCGGTGGATCTTGGCCGTGAGCATGGTCCTGAGCATCGCGGTCCCTTCACAGACTCAGTACGACGTTGTCGATCAGGCGGGTCGTCCCGACCTTGGCCGCCACCGCGAGGATCGCCTCCCCCCGGTGGCCCGCGGGGACCTCGTCGAACGTGGCGGGGTCGGCCAGCGTCAGGTAGTCGAGCAGCAGCGGGGGCTTGAGCCGGGCGGCCTCTTCGAGCACCGCCTTCGCGGCCTCCTTGGCCCTGTGGGGGTTGGCCGCCCCCGCCCTGAGGGCCCTGGACAGGTGGAGCGCGGTGGCCCGGTCGTCGGCCGACAGGTAGCGGTTGCGGCTCGACAGGGCCAGGCCGTCGGGTTCGCGCACGGTCGGGCCCGCGACGATCGTCACCGGCACGTCGAGGTCGGCGACCATCCGCCGGATCAGGGCGAGCTGCTGCGCGTCCTTCTGGCCGAACACGGCCACGTCGGGCCGGGTCAGGTTGAACAGCTTCAGCACCACCGTAAGCACTCCGTCGAAGTGCCCCGGCCGGAACGCGCCCTCGGCGACCGTCCCCATCGCCCCCGCCGACACCGAGACCTGCCGGTCGGGCAGGTACATGTCCTCGACGGCGGGCGCGAACACGACGCTCACGCCCTCTTCGCCGCAGACCTCCAGGTCGTGGTCGAAGGTGCGGGGATAACGCCCGAAGTCCTCGCCCGGCCCGAACTGGAGCGGGTTGACGAAGACGCTGACGATCACGTGGTCGGCCTGCTCGTGGGCCAGCCGGATCAGCGACCGGTGCCCGTCGTGCAGCGCGCCCATCGTGGGCACCAGCGCGTAGGAGCCGGGCCGTCGCGCGCCCGCGAGCTCGGCGTGGTTCCCGGCGACCGTCAGGTCCATATGTTGCCTCCCAGCGCGTCGAGGAGCCGTTCGGCCGCTTCGGGCTTCAGCAGGCCCGCGGCCAGCGCGCGGTCGGCGGTCAGCCGGGCCAGCGCGATGTAGGCGTCGGCCGCTTCGGGCGCCGCCAGGATCAGGGCGTCGACGTGTTTGCGCACCGTCTCGGCGTCTCCGCGGACGACCGGCCCGGTCAGCCCGGTGATGCCCAGCCGCAGCACGTTGTCGAGCGCGGCGCCGAGCAGCGGCCCCAGCATCCGGCCGGGGTGCTCGACCCCGATGCGCGACAGCAGGTCCTGCGACTCGGCGATCAGGGTGACCATGTGGTTGGCCGCGCCCGCGACGGCCGCGTGGTAGAGCGGGCGGTCGCGGTCGTTGATCCAGACCGGCTCGCCGCCCATCTCGATCACCAGCGCCTCGGCCACCGGCCGTAGCTGATCGGGCGCGGTCACCCCGAAGGTGCAGCCGTTCAGCCGGCCGAAGTCGTCGCCGCGCCCGGTGAAGGTCATCACGGGGTGGAGCGCCAGCGGCAGCGCGCCCACGTCGGTCGCGGGCTGCAGCACGCCCAGGCCGTAGGCCCCGCTGGCGTGCATCAGCAGCTTGCCCCGCAGGTCGGCGCCGGTGGCCGCGAGCCCCGACACCAGGCCCGGCAGCACGTCGTCGGGCACCGTCAGCAGGATCAGTTCGGCCTTGCGCATGACCTCGTCGGGTCTGCTCAGCTCGACGCCCAGCAGGTCGTCGGCCCGTCGCCGGGACGCGTCGGATACCCCGCTGGCAGCCACCACCCGGTGTCCCGCCTGGGCCAAAGCGGCACCGAGAACGGAACCCACCCGTCCGGCTCCGAGCACCCCCACGCTGAGCCGCGCGGGGCGATCGCTTGTGTCCATGCCGTCCTCCCGACCGCCAGAGTAACGGCGGGGAGTTACTGGAAGCCGTAAGGGTCGGGGGGTCACGGCGATCAAGAGTGTCCACTTCCGGACACCGCTTCCTGGGTAGGGTCGTGCGGATGTGGGTTTCGTGGCGGGAGGCGACCCATCGGGCGCTCTACGGAGACGGCGGGTTCTACCTGAAGGAGCGCCCTTCGGCGCATTTCCGCACGTCCGTCCACGCCTCCCCGATCTTCGCCGAGGCCGTGTCGCGGCTGCTCGACCGGGTCGACGCGCGGCTCGGCCATCCGGCGCGGCTCGACTTCGTCGACATGGGGGCCGGTGACGGGCGTCTGGCGGCGGGGGTGCTGGCGGCGTTCGGCGGCGACCGGCTCCGGGTGACCGCGGTCGAGGTGGCGTCGCGGCCGGCCGGCCTTCCCGCGGAGATCGAGTGGGCCGAGGAGGCCCCCGGGGAGATCACCGGTCTGGTCGTGGCCAACGAGTGGCTCGACAACGTGCCGCTCGACGTGGTCGAGCAGACCCCAGACGGCCCCCGGATCGTCCTGGTCGACCCTGAGACGGGCGCGGAGCGCCTGGGGCCCCCGCTCACCGATCCGGCCGACCTCGCCTGGCTCGCCGCCTGGTGGCCGCTCCCCCGCGTCGGGTCGCGCGCCGAGATCGGGCGTCCGCGCGACGAGGCGTGGGACTCCCTTCTCGCACGCCTGTCGCGAGGCCTGTGCGTCGCCGTCGACTACGCCCACACCGCGGCCGACCGCCCCGACCGGGGCACCCTGACCGGCTACCGAGACGGCCACGCGGTGGCCCCCATACCCGACGGGAGTTGTGACATCACCGCCCACGTCGCCCTCGACGCCTGCGCCCGGGGAGAGGGCCTGCTCACCACCCAGCGCGAGGCCCTGCGCGGCCTGGGCCTGACCGGCGCGCGACCGCCGTTGGAGCTGGCTTCCCGGGACCCGCGCGGCTACCTGCGGGCGCTGGCCCGCGCCTCGGCCGAGGCGGAGCTCATCGATCCCCGGGGGCTGGGAGGTTTCGGCTGGTTAGAACAGGTACGGTAAAGGGTGTGGAGATCGAGCAGACCGCATTGCCAGGAATCGGCCTAAAACACGAGTTCACGACCCACACGGGCCGTCGCATCGGAATCGTGTCGCACCGTTCCGGCAGACGCGATCTGATCATCTACGACCGCGACGATCCTGATCGGGCGTGTGAGAGCGTGCAGCTCACCGACGAGGAGGCCGACGCCCTCGTCGAGCTTCTCGGCGCTCCCCGCATCGTCCAGCGTCTCAACGCCCTTCACCGCGAGGTCGAAGGCCTGGTCAGCGTGCAGATCCCGGTGACCCCGAGCTCGCCCTACGAGGGCCGCACACTCGGAGACGCCCGCATCCGCACCCGCACCGGCGCCTCCGTGGTGGCCGTGGTGCGCGGTGGTCAGGTGCACGCCAGCCCGACGCCCGATTTCGTGTTCCGGGCCGGAGACGTGGTCGTGGTGGTCGGCGACGCCGAGAACACCGGGGCGGTCGCCGACATTCTGGCTGACGGGTAGGACGCGTGCACCACACCGCGATACTTTTCCTTGAGCTCGGCGGGGTCATTCTCGCGCTCGGCATTCTGGGGGCCCTGGCCCTCCGTGTCGGCATCTCGCCGATCCCCCTCTACCTCGTCGCGGGCCTGGCCTTCGGCACGGGCGGCATCCTCCCCCTCGCGACCAGCGAGGAGTTCATCGCCACCGGCGCCGAACTGGGCGTGATCCTCCTGCTGCTCACCCTGGGCCTGGAGTACAACGCCGACGAACTCATGACCAGCCTCAAGAGCAACGCCCCCAGCGGCCTGGTCGACCTGGTCCTCAACGCCGCCCCCGGCGTGATCGCCGCGCTGCTGCTCGGCTGGGGCCCGGTCGCGGCGGTCGCGATGGGCGGCGTCACCTACGCGACGTCGTCGGGCATCACCGCGAAGGTCCTGTCGGACCTGGGCTGGATCGGTAACCGCGAGACGCCCGTCGTGTTGTCGCTGCTGGTGTTCGAAGACCTGACGATGGCGCTCTACCTGCCGATCCTGACGGCCCTGCTGGCCGGGGTGTCGCTGCTGAGCGGCGCGGTCACGGTCGCGATCGCGCTGGCGACCGTGACGGTGGTTCTGGTCGTGGCGCTGAAGTTCGGCGACTGGATCGAGAAGTTCGTCGCCAGCCCCAACTCCGAGGTGCTGCTGCTCAAGGTCATCGGTCTGGCCATGCTGGTCGCCGGTCTCGCCCAGCAGCTCCAGGTCTCGGCGGCGGTCGGCGCGTTCCTCGTCGGCATCGCGCTGTCGGGCGAGCTGGCCCACGACGCCCGAGCACTCCTGATGCCCATCAGAGACCTGTTCGCGGCCGTGTTCTTCGTGTTCTTCGGGCTCCAGACCGACCCCGCGAAGATCGTGCCGGTGCTGTGGCTGGCCGCGATCCTGGCCTTCGTCAGCATGGTCACCAAGCTCGCCACGGGCGCCTTCGCGGCCCGCCGCGCCGGCATCGGCAAGGCCGGACGGGTCCGCGCCGGCATCGCGCTCATCCCCCGGGGCGAGTTCAACATCGTCATCGCCGGCCTGGCCGTGGCGGCGGGCGCCCATCCGGACCTGGGGCCCCTGGCGGCGGCCTACGTGCTGATTCTGGCGGCCTTCGGCCCGCTGGCGGCCCGGTTGACCGCCCCGCTGGTGGCGGCCCTGACCAAGTCCAACCCCACTCCCCACTGAGCCCTCCCGTTGTCCACAGCCTGTGGACAACGGGTGGGCAACTCTCTCAGGCTGTGGAGACCCGCAGTTCCGTGAGGCCGCGGATCACGTAACCGGGTTTCCAGGCCGGTTCCTCGACCAGGTCGATGCCCCGGTCGAGCAACGCCCCGAACGACTCGATCAGCTCGATGCGGGCCAGCGGGGCGCCCAGGCAGAAATGGATGCCCGCCCCGAACGAGATGTGCGGATTGTCGGCACGCCCGGCGTCGAAGCGGTCGGGTTCGGCGAACACCGACGGATCGCGGTTGGCCGAGCCGAACAGCAGCGCCACCTCGCTGCCGCGCGGGATGGGGGTGCCGCCGACCTCGATGTCCTCCAGCACCCACCGCTCGAACATCTGGAGCGGCGTGTCCCAGCGCATCATCTCCTCGACCGCCGTGGGCAGCAACGACCGGTCCTCCCGCAGCCGCGCCAGCTCGCCGGGGTTGCGGAACAGCGACCACCAGCCGTTGCCGGTCACGTTGACCGTCGCCTCGTGCCCGGCGTTGAGCAGCAGCACGCAGGTGCCGATCAGCTCGTCCTCGGTGAGCCCGACCTGGGTCAGCGCGCTGATCAGGTCGTCGCCGGGGTTCTCGGCCCGGACCCGGGACAGGTCGCGCAGGTAGGCCGCGAACTCCTCGGCCGCCCGCGCGGCGGTGTGCTGGGCTTCGAGGGAGGGGTTGAGCTCGTACATGCCGCAGATGTCGGCCGACCACGGCCGCAGGTGGGGGCGGTCCTGCTCGGGCACGCCCAGCATCTCGGCGATCACCGTCACCGGCAGCGGCTCGGCGACCTCGGCGATCAGATCGCCACCGCCCTTGGCGGCCAGCGCGTCGGCCAGTTCGGCGGCCATCACCCTGATCCGGGGCCGCAGCGCCTCGACCATACGCGGCGTGAACGCCTTGGACACCAGCCGCCGCAGCCGGGTGTGGACGGGCGGCTCGACGTCGAGCATGCCCGCCCGCACGACCCGCCAGAACGGCTCCTGGAACTCCGGCTCAGGCTCGTGCCCGAAGACGGAGTGGTCGTCGAGATGGAGGTACGACCGCCCGAGCCGCCGATCGCGCAGCAGGGCGTTGACGTCCTCGTATCGCGGGATCAGATATTGGTCGGTCTTGTCGAAGTAGTGAACCGGCCCGTCGGCGCGAAGATCGGCGTAGACGTCGTAAGGATGGGCCACGAAATCCGGGTTCCAAGGGTCAAACCGCACATTTCACATGCTAAACGGGTCGTGGCACGATGACACCATGAGCGAGATCGTGGTCGGCATGGGCGCGGGCGCCAAAGAACTCGCGACCGAGGACATGATCCTCAACATCGGCCCGCAACACCCGTCGACCCACGGCGTGCTGAGGCTCCGCCTCACCCTCGACGGCGAACGCATCGGCACCGCCGAACCGATCATCGGCTACATGCACCGCGGCGCCGAGAAACTCTTCGAGGTCCGCGACTACCGCCAGATCATCGTCCTGGCCAACCGCCACGACTGGCTCTCGGCCTTCGCCAACGAACTCGGCGTGGTCATCGCGGTCGAGCGCATGCTCGGCATGGAGGTCCCCGTACGCGCGGTCTGGGCCCGCACCCTGCTGGCCGAACTGAACCGCGTGCTGAACCACCTGATGTTCCTCGGCAGCTACCCCCTCGAACTGGGCGCCATCACCCCGCTCTTCTACGCCTTCCGCGAGCGCGAAACCCTCCAGGCGGTCATGGAGGAGATCTCCGGCGGCCGCATGCACTACATGTTCAACCGCGTGGGAGGCCTGAAGGAGGAACTCCCCAAAGGCTGGATGTCCCGCACCCGCCAGGCCGTCGCCGACGTCCGCCGCCGCCTCCCCGACATCGAGAACCTGATCTCCGGCAACGAGATCTTCCTGGCCCGCACCCGGGGCGTCGGCGTGCTGACCCCCGAGACGATCCGCCAGTACGGCGTCAGCGGCCCCATCGCCCGCGCCTCCGGCGTCGACTGGGACCTGCGCCGCGACGACCCCTACCTGGCCTACGGCGAGCTTCCGGTCACGGTCGTGACCCGTGAGGCGGGCGACTGCCACGCCCGTTTCGAGGTCCTGCTCGACCAGGTCAAGGTCTCTCTCGACCTCGCCGACGCCTGCCTCGACCGGCTGGCCGACCTGCCGCCGGGCCCGATCAACCAGCGGCTGCCCAAGATCCTCAAAGTGCCCGAAGGCCACACCTACGCCTGGACCGAGAGCCCGCTGGGCATCAACGGCTACTACCTGGTCAGCCGGGGCGAGAAGACACCGTGGCGGTTGAAGCTGCGCAGCGCCAGCTTCAACAACATCCAGGTGCTGAGGGAGATGCTGCCCGGCCGTCTGGTCGCCGACATGGTCGCCATCCTGGGCTCGATGTTCTTCGTCGTGGGAGACATCGACAAGTGATCAGGCGGGCCGCTGGTCCTGGTTGTTCTTGTCGCCCGGGATCCGGCAGCAGAACTCCAGGAAGAGCGCCGCGCAGACCAGCACCACCGCCGAGATCAGCGACCCGGCCGACACCAACGCGTCGTGCCTCGGGCCGGGGATGTCGAACATCCCCAGGGTGTGGATGAGGAACCCGCCGAACATCCCCGCGAACGCCGCCCCCGCGAGAGCCGTCGCCTTGGCCAGTGCCGCCAGCCGCGCCACCACCAGCGGCTCAGGCGGGGTGGTGTCTTCCTTCCGCATGATCCGCCCCCGGGTCAGCCACCCCGTGTACGCCTCGCCGATCGCCAGCAGCAGGAACGTCGGAATGGCCGTCCACGGCACCTGCGGCAGGCTCGCGTAGGCACCCTGCAGGAATGCCCAGGTCACCACGGCGAACACGACCACGACGCCGACGAGCACACCGGGATTGCTGGGCTTCACGACACGACTCCTAAAGCGGGGGTTCCAGCGACAGGTCAGCCCGGAGGCGCACGCCGCTCTGGTCGAGACCGGCCAGCAGCGCCGCCACCGACCCCCGCCCCGGCAGCACCGCCGAGGCGTCGGTCTGCGACCACGGCACCAGCACGAAGGCCCGTTCGTGGGCCCGGGGATGAGGCAGGGTCAACTCGGCCTCGTCGGACAGAAGGTTGCCGACCATGATGATGTCGACGTCCAGGGTGCGCGGCCCCCAGCGCTCCCTGCGGACCCGCCCGAACGCGTCCTCCACCCCGAGGGCCCGGTCGAGCAGGGTGCGGGGATCGAGCGTGGTCTCCGCGATCACCACGGCGTTCAGATAGGCCCCCTGGGAGGGCCCGCCGACGGGATCGGTCTCGTAGACCGGCGAAAGCGCCACGAACGACATGCCGGGCGCGTCGAACAGCGCGTCGAGGCCGCTCTGCAGATAGTCCATCCGCTGCCCGAGGTTGGAGCCCAGCGAGAAGACGACCCTCACCGCGACCTCCTGACCGTCACCACCACGTCGTCGAACGGCAGCGGAATCGGCGCCGCCGGCTTGTGCACGCTGAGCTCGACGTCCTCCACGAGCTCGTAGCGCAGACAGACCGCGGCCAGCCGCTCGGCCAGCGTCTCGATGAGATCGACCGGCTCCCCCTCGACCACGGCCACCAGTTCGAGCGCCAGCGCCCCGTAGTCGACGGTCTTGGTCAGATCGTCACCGGCCGCCGCCGGCCTCACGTCGAGGAACAACGTCGCGTCGACGACGAACTCCTGCCCCAGCTCGCGCTCAGCGGGCAGGCAACCATGCCGCCCCCTCGCCCGAAGCCCTTTCAAGCTCACCGTATCGAGGCCCACGACACCTCCGCACCGATCTCCATCAGGCTTCCTGCCCGAGATCACTTTCTACAGCCAACCGATTCCGCCGATCACAACGCCCCCCGCCCGAACGCACATTCCGCCGAACGCCATGACACCCCCAAAACCCTCCCCGCATAGCACGACACCCGCCGATTGCGGGCGGCGTGACAGGGCCGGCAGCGGCATTCCAAGGGATGGCCGGCGATGGTCATGCACCCTTCAGCCGCGGGCCGACGGGCCGCCGTCGAGCGAGCCGTTCGAGTCCTCCTCCGGCGGTCGCGCTGCGATGAACCGGCCGTGACGTCAGGTGCTCCTGCCACCCGGAGCACCACATGGCGAGACCAGCGACGCCAAGCGCGCCGCAGCCGGCCCGAATCCCGACATCGTGTACTCAGACTTGGCCGGCTAGGTGTGTCGGAGACCCGCCGTTACATCGTCCACGACAGGGATCACCACACAGCCCAGCCCTGTTGCGGCGACCTCACCCGGGTCAGGACGTCTCTTCCTCTTCCTCGTCGTCGCCCGTCTGCAGCACCGGCGACCCGTGGTGGTGCCACAGACGCCAGCCGCCCGCCGTCTTCACGAACGTGTTCGTCGCCACCACCCGCCCGGCCGCGAACCCCGTGTCGCCGACGTCTTCGGCGTCGGCCGCCGTGAGGATGTTCTCGGCGCAGGTCAGCACCGCGACATTCCCTAAAACCGTCGTCTGTACGTCAGTGAGCACAAACTGGATATAGGGCGTGTTGGCCATGATCAGCGCCCACGACCGCAGCACCTCGCCACGACCGGACAACATCGGCCACCCGGGATGGACGCACATCGCCACCAGGTGGTCGGGCACGTCCTCCACCCAGATCTCCGACATTCGATCCAGGTCGGCGCTTTCGATCGCGGCGTAAAAGGCCTGGTTGAGGTCTTCAACCTCTTTCATCGGCTGCCCTCCACGCCGCGGCAACCCGTACGGCGTCGGCGTTGGGTCGGACGTCGTGGACGCGTACGCACCAGGCGCCGTCTCGGGCGGCGAGCGCGGTGACCGCCAGGGTCGCGTCGTCGTTCTCGGCGAACGGGCGGGGTTCGCCGTCGGGACCGGCGAGCAGCCGGCCGAGGAAACGTTTGCGGGACGCCCCGATGATCAGGGGCCGGCCCAACTCCCGGAGCCGGTCGAGACCGGCCAGGAGCGCCCAGTTGTGGTCGGCCTGTTTGGAGAACCCCAGGCCCGGGTCGAGGATCAACTGCTCCTCGCGGACGCCCTCGGCGAGCACCGAGTCGACGCGCTTGCGCAGTTCCTCGCTCACCTCGGTGACCACATCGCTGTAGATCGCCCGGCTCTCCATGTCTCTGCTGTGGCCGCGCCAGTGCATCACCACGTAGGCGACGCCGGAGGCGGCCACCACCCGGGGCATCACGGGGTCGGCCAGGCCGCCGCTCACGTCGTTGACCAGCCGGGCCCCGGCGGCCACGGCCAGCTCGGCGACCTCGGCGCGCATCGTGTCGACGCTGACGGCGACGCCCTCGGCGGACAACGCACGGATCACCGGCTCGACCCGGCGCAGTTCCTCTTCGAGGGAGACCCGCGCGGCCCCGGGACGGGTCGACTCGCCGCCCACGTCGACGATGTCGGCGCCCTGTTCGACCAGGGCGAGGCCGTGGGCGATGGCGATCTCGGGGTCGAACCACCGGCCGCCGTCGGAGAAGGAGTCGGGGGTGACGTTGACCACGCCCATGACGAGGCAGCGCCCGGCGTCGGGCAGCCCCGGCACGGTGAACGCGCTCATCAACGGCTCCTCATGTGGTCGATCGGGATCAAGCCTAGGCGTTCCGGCAGCACGATCCGCCGCCCGGGGGGCACCTGTGGATAACGATCGAAAACTAGCGGCCGATGATCAGGGACATCGCCTCGGCGCGGGTCTTGTCGTCTTCGCGGAAGATGCCGCGGACCGCCGAGGTGATGGTCTTCGCGCCCGGTTTGCGGACGCCGCGCATGGTCATGCACATGTGCTCGGCCTCGATGACCACGATCGCGCCCCGGGGCTTCAGCACCTCCATGAGGGCGTCGGCGACCTGGGAGGTGAGCCGCTCCTGGACCTGGGGCCTGCGGGCGTAGAGGTCGGCCAGCCGGGCCAGCTTGGACAGGCCCGTCACCTGGCCCTTGTCGTTGGGGATGTAGCCGATGTGGGCCACCCCGTGGAAAGGGACCAGGTGGTGTTCGCACGTGGAGTAGATCTCGATGTCGCGCACCAGGACCATCTCGTCGTGGTCGGCGTCGAACACCGTGGTGAGCACGTCTTCGGGCCGCTGCCCGAGCCCCGCGAACTGCTCCGCGTAGGCTCGGGCGACACGCGCCGGGGTCTCGACCAGGCCCTCACGGCCCGGATCTTCGCCGATCGCGATCAGAATCTCGCGTACGGCCGCTTCGATCCGGGCGTTGTCGACCTGGAGAGGCTTGCCAACCACTTTTTTTATGCCTCGTCCTTTTGGGGGGCGGGCTGCGCGACAGCGGCGCCGTTGCCGGAGGCGATGGCGGGGGCGGCGTGGCCGTTGGCCGCGGCCACCTCCTTGGGCGTGATGACCGGAGGACGGTCGGAGGGCAGCCGCTTGCCGTAGCCGGCGTAGGACGGGCGCTTCTCCCTGACCACGATCGGGCTGAAGATCTCCAGCACCTGCTCGCGGGACAGGGTCTCCTTCTCCATCAGCTCCAGGACCAGGTTGTCGAGCACGTCACGGTATTCGACCAGGATCTCCCAGGCCGCGTCGTGGGCCGACTCGATCAGGCGGCGGACCTCGTCGTCGATCGACGACGCGATCTGCTCGGAGTAGTCGCGCTCGTGGCCCATCTCGCGGCCGAGGAAGACCTCGCCGTTGCCGGAACCGAACTTGCGGGCGCCGAGCTTCTCGCTCATGCCGTATTCGGTGACCATGCGGCGGGCGATGGAGGTCGCCTTCTCGATGTCGTTGGAGGCGCCGGTCGTGGGCTCGTGGAAGACGAGCTCCTCGGCCGTGCGGCCGCCCAGCAGCATCGCGAGCTGGTCGTTCATCTCCGAGCGGGTGGCCAGGAACTTGTCTTCCATCGGCAGCGTCATCGTGTAACCGAGGGCGCGGCCGCGCGACAGGATCGTGATCTTGTGGACCGGGTCGGAGTTGGGCAGCGCGTGGGCCACCAGGGCGTGGCCGCCCTCGTGGTACGCGATGATCTTCTTCTCCTGGTCGGACATGACCCGCGACTTGCGCTCGGGGCCGGCCATCACGCGGTCGATCGACTCTTCGAGGATCTCCATCGTGATGAGCTTCTTGTCCTGGCGGGCGGTCAGCAGGGCCGCCTCGTTGATCACGTTGGCCAGGTCGGCGCCGGTGAAGCCAGGGGTCCGGCGGGCGATGACGTCGAGGTCGACGCCCTCGGCGAACGGCTTGCCCCGGCCGTGGACCTTGAGGATGCCCTTGCGGCCCTCAAGGTCGGGACGGTCGACGGTGACCTGCCGGTCGAACCGGCCGGGACGCAGCAGCGCGGGGTCGAGGATGTCGGGCCGGTTGGTCGCGGCGATGAGGATCACGCCGCCCTTGACGTCGAAGCCGTCCATCTCGACGAGGAGCTGGTTCAGGGTCTGCTCGCGCTCGTCGTGACCACCGCCGAGGCCCGCGCCGCGGTGACGGCCGACGGCGTCGATCTCGTCGATGAAGATGATGGCGGGGGCGTTGGCCTTGGCCTGCTCGAACAGGTCGCGGACGCGGCTCGCGCCGACACCCACGAACATCTCGACGAAGTCGGAGCCGGAGATCGAGTAGAACGGCACCCCGGCCTCGCCGGCGACGGCCCTGGCGAGCAGGGTCTTACCGGTTCCGGGCGGGCCGTAGAGCAGGACGCCCTTGGGGATCTTGGCCCCGATGGCCTGGAACTTCGCCGGTGCCTGCAAGAACTCCTTGATCTCCTGGAGTTCCTCGATGGCCTCGTCGGCGCCGGCCACGTCGGCGAACGTGGTCTTCGGGGTGTCCTTGGTGATGAGCTTCGCCTTCGACTTGCCGAAGTTCATCACCCGGGAGCCGCCGCCCTGCATCTGGTTCAGGAAGAACAAGAAGAAGAGCACGATCAGAATGATCGGCAGGAAACTCATGAGCAGGGTGACGAAGAAGTTCTCCTTGGGAACCTCGACCGTCCACCCGTTCTTCGGGTTCGCCTTCGCGAGCGCCTCGGTGATCTGGACGCCCTGACCGGTCACCCAGGAGGCCTGGATGCGGTCGGTCGACTTGCCGCCCACCTGGATGGGCTTGGCCAGGGTCACCGCGGCGACCTGGTCTCTGTCGGTCACCTTGGCGCTGACCACATTGCCGCTGTTGATCTGCTGGAGAACAGTGGAGGTGTCGGCGGTGGTGTAATTGCCGCCGGTGTTCATCAACGTCGTGACGAGGAGCAGAAGCACGACGATGCCCAGGATCCACAGCAGTGGCCCACGTGTAAATCGCTTGAGATCCATCCGATGCGGAACCCCGGCGGGCCCGTCCCTTCCTGACCAAGGCCTGGCCCCCTTTGGGTAAAGGGGGTCGCGGCACCCTTTGCCGCTCCTTCTGACTACCCAGGGCCGCCCCCGGGTTATCAGAAGGTACACCGAGCCGCCGGTGAGGGTCACCGCCCGGCAGGCTCGGGCATTGCTCATCCAACGTACGTCAGGGACAGGCGTGTTCCCTTCGCGGAGAGCAAATATCAAGCCTCCGGAGGGGCCACTTCGCTCAGGGCTTATTCGCCGCCATAGACATGTGGCGCCAGAGTGCCGATGAATGGGAGGTTTCGATAGCGCTCGGCGTAGTCGAGCCCGAAGCCGATGACGAACTCGTTGGGGATGTCGAATCCCACATATTTGACGTCGAGGGGGACCTTCACCGCGTCGGGCTTGCGGAGGAGGGTGCAGATCTCGACCGAGGCCGGGTTGCGCGACTGGAGGTTGTTGAGCAGCCACGACAGGGTCAGGCCCGAGTCGATGATGTCCTCGACGACCAGCACGTGGCGCCCTGCGATGTCGGTGTCGAGGTCTTTCAGCACCCGCACCACGCCCGACGACTTGGTGCCGGCGCCGTAGGACGACACCGCCATCCAGTCCATCTGGACGGGCACGTGGAGCGCGCGGGCGAGGTCGGCCATCACCATGACGGCGCCCTTCAACACCCCGACGATGAGCAGTTCGTGGCCCGCGTAGTCGGCGTCGATCTTCCCGGCGAGTTCCCTGATCTTGGCCTGGAGCTCTTCCTCGGAGATGAGGACCCTGGACAGGTCTCTGCCCATGTCGGCTGCGTCCACCTGCGAATTCCTTACGAGAGGGAGCTGGTGAACATCAGCCTGCCATATCGGCGAACCACACCCACCCCTCCGGGTAGGTCCACCCCCTTCTGCCCCGTCCAGCGGGTGATCAGCCGCTCGGCCTCCTCGATGTGCACGGCCGCGAGCGCGGAGGGCGGCGACCCGGCGGCCACGGCGGCCCGGTGGATCACCCGGCGGCGCACCGCCGCGGGGAGGTCGGCGAGGAGGGCGGTGGACAGGCCGGTGCCCAGGTCTCTGGCCTCGGCGTAGACGCGGTCGGCCCAGTCGTCGAGGGCGTCGGCGTCGTCGCGGCACAACCGGGCGGTGCGGGCGAGCGCGTCGGCGATGCCGGGGCCGAGATCGGACTCCAGGAGGGGCAACAACGTTTGCCGTACCTTGACCCGGGTGAACCGCGGGTCGTCGTTGTGGGGGTCGTGCCAGGGGACCAGGCCGAGCGCCGCGCAGGCCTCTTCGGTTCTCGCACGGCTCACGCCCAGCAGTGGCCGCCGGTAGACGCCCGTGACCTCGGCCATGCCCGACAGGGAGCGCGAACCGCTGCCCCGGGCCAGCCGCAGCAGCACGGTCTCGGCCTGGTCGTCGCGAGTGTGGCCCAGCAGGACGACGGCCCCGAGGCGGGCCGACACCTCGTCGAGGGCGGCGTAGCGGGCGATCCGGGCCGCCGCCTCGGGGCCTCCGAGGGTGCCGACCTCGACCGTCACCGCCTCGGCGACGTCGAGGCCAAGGCTGGGCGAAAGCCGTACAAGATCATCGGCTCTCGACCGGGAACCGGGCTGCAGGTCGTGGTCGACGGTGACCAGCCCGGCGCGGAGGCCGAGTCGCGGCGCGACGAAGCCGAGGCAGGCGGCCAGGGCCAGGGAGTCGGCGCCGCCGCTGCAGGCGGCGAGCACCAGACTGCCCTTGTCGAGATCGGAGAGCGATTCGCGGATCGCGCGGCGGACGTCGGCGACCGCCGGATGAGGACCCATCAGGCGGTCTTGTGATCGGGCTCCAGCGCGTTGGTGGCGAGGACCCGGCGCATCCACGCGTGGGGATCGGAGATCTCCTGGCGGGTGGGCAGGGTCTCGGGGGAGGTCCAGACCCGGTTGAAGCCATCCATTCCGGCCTCTTGCACCACGGTGGTCACGAAGGTGGAGCCCTCGGCGTACTGCTTCATCTTCAGGTCGACGCCGAGCAGGCGGCGGATCACCTGGTCGACGCGGGAGCCGCCCGCGCGGCGATGCTGGAACTTGGCCCGGATCTCGGCCACCGAGGGCACCACGCTGGGGCCGACGGCGTCCATCACATAGTCGCCGTGGCCCTCGACCAGGGTCATCACGGCGGTCACCCGGTCGAGCACGGCCTTCTGCTCGGGGGTTTGGATGGCCTCGATCAGGTTGCCCTCGCCGCCGCGGAAGGCGTCGGCGACCGCGTCGGTGATGTCGCGCATGCGGCCGAGGAGGGCCGACAGGTCCATGTCGGAGATCGTGAGGAACTCCTTCATCTGGGCCTGGAGGTATTCGCGCAGCCACGGGACGCCGGTGAACTGCACCCGGTGGGTCTCCTCGTGGAGGCAGACCCAGAGGCGGAAGTCGCGGGGGTCGACGCGCAGCTCGCGCTCGGTGTTGACGATGTTGGGTGCCACCAGGGTGAGGCGCCCGGTCGGGGCGTTGCCCTCGGGGTCGGGCGGCAGGAACAGTTCGTACTGCCCGAGGACCCGGCTCGCCAGGAACGACAGGACGGCGCCGACCTCGACGCCGGTGATGCGGGAGCCGACGGCGCCGATGATGGGCGGCACGTTGCCGACCTTCTCCGACAGCGGTTCGAGGACGACCTTGAACCCCTCGACGTTGGCCCGGATCCAGCCGGGGCGGTCGACGACGGTGGCCTCCTCGGGAGGCGCCGAGTCGATCCCGGTGAACTCCTTGACGTGGACCTCGGCCTCGCGCGACAGGCGCCGAAGCTCGCTGACGGCCTGCCTGGCCTCTTCACGGCTCACCTGTGGCCCCGGGCGGACGAGCCTGACTCCGGTAGCGACGGCGAGATCCCAGTCGATCACCTGCATGTTCACCACCGTATGTCGTCGGTTCAGGCGGCGCGCGAGACCAGCGTCGCCAGCCGGTCGAGCGCCTTGACGGTCTTGCCCGGGTCGGTGACGCCGTTGGCCATGAACGCGAAGCTCAGCAGCCTTCCGTCGGCGGTGTGGACCAGGCCCGTCAGTGTGTTCACTCCGTCGAGAGTGCCCGTCTTCGCCCGGACCAATCCGGCGGCGGCCTTCGAGTCGGCCTCGCCGTAGCGGCCGTGGAGGGTGCCGGTGAAGCCCGCGACCGGCATTCCGCTGATCAGCGAGTGGAGCTGGGGGTGCTGCGGGGAGGCGCCCAGCGCGACGAGTTTCGCCAGCGCCGCCGGGGTGATCTTGTTGGCGGTCGACAGGCCGCTGCCGTCGTGGACCTCGACGCCCTGGGTGATGCCGAGGCGGGTCAGCACGGCTTGGTAGGCCTTGGCCTGGCCGGCGTAGGTGTGGGGCTGCTTCTCGGCGATGGCCACGTGGCGGCCCAGCGCCTCGGCCAGGTCGTTGTCGCTCTCGGTGAGCATGCGCTCGACCAGGGCGTAGACCGGGGCCGACTCGACCCGGGCCAGTTCCTGGCCGGGCTGCGAGGTCTTGACGGGCTTGATCGTCTTGCCGACCTTGATGCCGTATTTGGCCAGCAGGTCGCCGAACGCCCTGGACGCGTCGGCCGGCGGGTTCGCCGAGCGGGGGGCGTCGTTGCGGGGCACCAGGCGGCCCTCGTCGATGGCCAGGGCGGTCACCGGGGAGGCGCTGCCTTCGGGCACGTAGGTCGGCTTCCAGCCCGGGGCGGTCACCGGGCCCTGGAAGAGCGAGGCGTCGTAGGACAGGACGATCGACTTCACTCCGGCGGCCTTGAGCGCCTTGGCGGTGCGGGAGGCCAGCGTCTGGAGGCTGGCCGCGCGCGGATAGTGGTCGCGCGGGTCGGCCTTGGGGCCGGCCAGGGTCGGATCGCCGCCGCCGACCAGAACGATCTTGCCGGGGGCGGTCTGGACGACCGTCGTGGCGAACGTCACATCGGCGCCGATCGAGGCCAGCGCCGCGGCGCCGGTGACCACTTTGGTGGTGGACGCCGGGGTCAGCGCGGTGGTCGAGCCCTCATCGAACAGCGTTTGCCCGGTTTCGGTGTCGATGACGGTACCTGCGACCTTGCCGCCTATTCCCGGGTCACCCATGGCGTCACGGAGGAGGGTGGTCAAAGTACTCTTAGCCGGGAGAGGGCCGTCGAGCGCGGCGACCAGAACAGGCGGTGCCGTGACGATCGGTGTGGGGGCCGGTTTGGGGGCCGCGGCCTGTATCGGAACCCGCTCGCCGCCGTTGACCACGAGGTAGACGCCCGCGGCGATGACGAACATCTGTAGCAGCGCGAGGGTGGCGACAACCACCCAACGCTCGCGTCGCACCACGTGACCTCTCCCTAGTTACGCCTACGAGACACTAACGCCACTCCGGGACCACTCGGATGGCTTGAGCGGAGGAAATGGCAGTGGAGTTCGACGTTGTCGTTGAGATACCCAAAGGGCAACGCAACAAATATGAGGTGGATCATGAGACCGGCCGGATCCGACTCGACCGGATGCTCTTCACGTCCACTCAGTACCCTGCCGACTACGGCTTCATCGAGAACACCCTCGGCGAGGACGGCGACCCCCTCGACGCCCTCGTCCTCCTCCAGGAACCGACCTTCCCCGGGTGTCTCATCCGCTGTCGCGCCGTCGGCATGTTCCGCATGACCGACGAGAAGGGCGGCGACGACAAGGTCCTCTGCGTCCCCTCACGTGACCCCCGCCAAGAACACATCCGCGACATCCACCATGTCCCGGAGTTCGACCGGCTGGAGATCCAGCACTTCTTCGAGGTCTACAAGGACCTCGAACCCGGCAAGTCGGTCGAGGGCGCCAACTGGGTCGGCCGGACCGAGGCCGAGGCCGAGATCGAGCGCTCCTACAAGCGCGCCAAGCACTGAATCAACCCGGTCTCGTGGCGCCGACGTAGTCGGGCCGCCACATCGACGCGATGCGGACCACGTCTCCCGTCTGGGGGGCGTGGACCATCAGGCCGCGTCCGATGAACAGGCCGACGTGGTGGATCGGGTCGCCGAAGAAGACCAGGTCGCCGGGGCGCAGGTCGGCGGATTCGACATGCGGCCCGGCGGTCCACTGCGTGCCGGTCCAGTGGTCGAGCGGCACCCCCGCCCGTTCCCAGGCCCGCATGGTCAGCCCTGAGCAGTCGAAGCTCTCCGGGCCGTCGGCCGCCCACACATAGGGCTTGCCGAGCTGGGCCAGCGCCCAGCGGGCCGCCTCCCCACCGGCGCCCCCGGCGGTGAGCGCCCAGCCGGGAGCCGCCGGGCCGGCCCCGACCCGGAACGTGGCCAGGTCGAGCCGCTCCTCGATCTCGCGCTGCTCCCTGCGCAGTTCCCTGGTCTCGGCCAGTTGCGTCTTCACGGTCTCCTCCGCGGCCGTCTTGAGACGCTCGGCCTCCGCCGCGGCCCGATGGGCCTCGTCGAGCATGTCGGCGGCCTCGTTCTGCAGGATCCGGAGCACCTCGCGGCTGTCGTCGAGGCGGTCGATGACGGCCGCGCGCTCGTCGCCGATCTGGGTGACCAGGCTGGCCCGGCGCATCAACGCGTCGGGGGCGCCCGGCAGGGCCATCATCGGATTCGCCAGGTCGACGCCGTAGGCGTCGGCCGCCAGGGCGGCGGCCCGGCTCCTGGCCGCCTCGACGGTCCGCTCGGCGGCCAGCAGGTCGGCGGTCACCTCGGCGTGCTCGGCCTGGGCCCGCCGGACCTTGACGAGCTCGCCGTTGTAGGCCTCGATGAGGCGTTCGGCGTCTCGGACGAGCTCGCGGCGGCGCTCCTTGGCCCGCGCCAGCTTCACCTGGTTGCGGGCGAGCTCCCGGACCTGCGCGGTGATCGTGTCGCGGGGACCCGGCGTCGCGGCGGCCTCGCCCGGCGCCCCGGCCAGCAGCCCGGCGACCACGAGCGTCGCGGGCAGCGCCCTTGACCTGCGATTCGACATGGGCAGGCCCATTCCCGCAGGTCACTCAAGGAACACCAGCCTCATTGGCAAAGGAGTTCACATGAGTCTCAGCAACCGCGCGATCCAGGGGCGCATGCCCGTGGTCACCGGCTCGGGGCCGCGCGGATAGGCGAACACCGGGGCGTCGCCACCGTGGGTGGCCCTCAGCTCGGCCGCCTTGCACCAGTCGGCGGCGGTCCGGCAGGCCGCCCACGCGACCGACAGGGCCGGCCGGGCCTCGGGGTGGCGTTCGTGGATCTGCGCCAGGGTGATGGCGGCGTGGGCGGCGGCGTAGCCGTCGTCGGGATAGGCGGTGCCGGCCAGGTAGGGGGCGGTGACCCTGCCGCCGTGGGGGGTGCTCTGCACCCACGTCCAGTTGGCGACGACCAGGTTGAGGACGGGGTCGGGGAGGCGGGCGGCCTCGCCGTACATGCGGTCTTGGCGGGGGCCGGTGAGGCGGCGGGAGGACAGCAGCCAGGTGACGTCGTCGGGGGTGTGGGCCTCGGCCAGCCAGGTCAGGATGGCCAGGGCCCTGGCGGCCTGGAGGCGGCTGAGGTCGAGGACGTCGCGGATCATCCGGGGCCCCGGGTCGAGCCAGACCGGCCAGGCCGCCTCGTGGGCCTTGGCCACGAGCTCGGCCAGCGGCGCGGGCGGCAGGTCCGGGTAGACCCGGCGATCACGAACGGCAAAGCCGTCGGCGGCCATGGTGTTCGCCCTTCACGTGCTCGTGCTCGTGGTCGCCGTCGTCCGTCTGGGGGTTGGCGGCCAGTTCGACGTCGACCGGTTCGGCCGCCGGGGTGACGGTGGCGACCGGGGTCGGTGACGGGCGGGGGCCCGGCGGGCGGCTGTGCGGGGGCTCGCCCTGGGCGGTCTTCGTGGGGCGCGGACGCGGCAGGCCGACGCGTTCGGGCCTCGGGTAGTGGACGCCGAGCACGGTCGGGCGGGGACGCGCCACCGCGCTCTCCGACGACTCCCTGACCGGGTCGAGCGTGCGGACCGGCGGCGGCACCTTGGGCGGGACCTTCGGCGGGTAGTCGCTGACGGTCGCGGCGGGGGTGTAGAGCCGGGCGCTCGGCGCGGCCACCCCACCGCGCTTCTCCATCGGGTAACCGGTGACCTGCATGACCAGCACGACCACCACGGCGGCGGCGGCCACGGCCGCCAGCGCGCCCACGGCCACGTGGCGCCCGCGCCGGTGCCGCGTGCCGGGGAAGCCGTCGGGGTCGAGCGGCCCGGCCCGGCGGGCGACGTAGCGGCGGTAGGGCAGCAGCTCGGGGTCGATGAAGCAGCTCATCACCCGTACGCGGACCGTGTCGGGCATGACCGGGAGGGGCAGCAGGGCGAAGACCTTGCCGGCCGAGACCTGGCGGGCCCGGTGGGGGCGGCAGGTCTCGCACGTGAAGATGTGGTTCACCACGCGGGCGCGGCGTTCGTCGGGGTCGCCGCCCTCGGCGTCGGCGACCAGGACCGAACGGGCCGGGCAGTCGCCGGGGTCGCGGCGGGCCAGCACCTCGGCGGTGATCGCGTCTTGCAGCCGGAGCGAGGCCGACTCGCGCAGGGCCTCGGCATGGCGGGTGCTCAGGCCGAGCACCGTGCCGAGGTCGGCGGCGGCCAGGCCGTGGCGCAGGGACAGTTCGAGGATCTCCCGGTCGGCCGGCGGCAGGCCGTGGACGGCGTGCCAGGCGGCGGCGTCGGGGGCCTCCTCGGGCTCGACCGGCGCCCCGGCCTGCCACCTGCGCCGGCACTCGGCGCGGGCCAGCGCGAGCAGCCAGACGTAGAGGCGGTCGGGGTCGCGCAGGGCCTCGACGTGGGCCTCGGCGGCGATCATCGTGTCGCGTAACGCCACCTGGGCGCCCTCGGGGCCGAGCAGGAACCAGCAGAAGCGGTAGACGCCTTCGGCGTGGGCGTCGTAGAGAGCCGCGAGAGCACCCGGATCGCGGGCGCGCAGGGCCTGAACCAGATCGCGATCGGTCATGTCACCGAAGGTAATGGATCCGTAACTTGGAGTTCAGGCTTTCCGTCGCATTCTCGGCCGCTATTTTCCCGGCATTTCTCCGCCGAGCGGAACACCTTCGAAGTCGTCCGGAATTCGCATCCCCAATTGGGCGAAAACGGTCGGCGCGACGTCGACGAGTTCGGCCTCGTGGCGGCGTTCGTGCCGGATTCCGGGGCCGGCGGCGAGCAGGAAGATCTGCAGTTCCTCCGGCGAGAGACCGCCGTGGCCGCCCTCGTCGCGGTGCCCGTGGTCGGTCACCACGATGACCGACCACTTCTCGTTCGGGTACGTCGGCCGCCGCCTGACGGCGTCGACGAGGCGGCCGACGCCGAAGTCCATGGTGTCGAGCGCGGTGACGTACTCGGGGCCGAGAGGCCCGTGCCGGTGGGCCACCTTGTCGGGGTTGACCAGGTGCAGGAAGACGACGTCGACCTGGTGGCGGGCGATCAGGTCGGTCATCCGCCGGATGATCATCTCGTCCTTGAGGTGCTCGGCGTAGTCGACGCCGGGGCGCAGGGTGGCGTGCCAGTCGACCTGGTGGAGCAGCCCGGTGTCGAAGAAGGTCCGCCACAGGGTGACGGCCAGGGTGTCGAGGTCGGGGCGCACCCTTTCCAGCCGGGTCAGGAAATCGGGATATCTCGTGTATTGGCGTCCGACAAAGGTGTTGTCGCGTACGCCATGCTTTTCCGGATTGACGCCGGTGAGAATGGTCGACCACGCCGGACCGCTCAGCGATTTCACGCCGGGGGCCAGATCGAGTTCCCCGGTGGCGTAGAGTCCCTCGCTCATGAGGGCGCGCAGATAGGTCGCCTCGGTGGTGAGCACGCGGTCGGTGCGCACCCCGTCCACGCCGATCACCAGGACCTTCGGCACCGGCTTCGGCGGGGGCGGTTCGACGTGGCTGACCGGCCCGCAGCCGAGCGCCACCACGATGGCGAGGGCCAGCGCAACGCGGACGGCCGAAGAACGGCCGTGGCACGCGCGGCGAATCCGCCTGTAAGACACCGCCCCCGCCCATGGGCGAGGTCTCACGCCAGCCCGCCGGCCACGATCGCCAGGCCCGCCGCCGCGGCGGCCGAGGCGCCGAGCGCGAGGGTCACCCCGGCGCAGACCATGGCGGTCTCGACGACGCCCCGGTTGATCGACCGGGGGTGGTCGTCGGCGATCTCCCGTAGCGCCCGCACGCCCATGACCAGCGCGCCCAGCGCGAGGAAGACGCCCACGCCGCCCAGGAACAGCAGCGGGAGCGAGAGGTAGCCGAGCCGGGCGGTCCAGACGACCGAGGTGTAAGGAGCGTCGCGCCGCGCCACCGCCGCCTCGACGAGGGCCCAGGAGGTCATGAGGTCCTTCGTGGAGGCGGTGCCACGCCCGAATCGCGGTGTAGGCCGTACTTTGAGGTTCTTCATGGCAATCGCCCCCGGAAGAAAGATCGAGCCTTATTCGGGGGAATATCACGAACGCTGAGTGATACCTCCGCGACGCGCGGTTTCTTGGTGATTCACGGGGTCAGTCCGACGGACGCGCAGCCGTCGGCCAGGGCGTCGAGGCCGAACGCCTCGGCCGGGCCGAGCGCGCCGATGCCGCCCACCCCGCCGACCAGGGCGGTCGTCGCGCCCCAGGCGAGCAGCTTGGCGGTGAGGTCGTAGGGGTCGCCGCCGTTGAGACGGACGGTGGCGAGCAGGGTGCCGTCGTGGGCGTAGGCCTCGGCGATGGTCTGGGACGCGATCGGGTGGGCCTCCTGGTTCGCCGATCGGGCCGCCCGCTCGGCCATGGCCTCCATGAGCCTCCGGGAGCCGGGCAGCGCCCTCAGCAGGGGGGTGGCCCTCGCGAAGACGCCCGCCGCGCGGGTCAGGCCGCCGAGCCAGCCCAGGTAGACGTTGACCTCGCGCAGCCGGGGGTGGGTGCGCGGCAGGGCGAAGTGTTCGCTGGCGCCCATGGCGATGCCGTGACGTCTCCTCGCGCCGAAGGCGAAGGCCCGGGTCCGGCCCGTCTCCCGGACGATGCGGCCGTCGCGGAAGCCGTACATGGGTTCGAGGATCATGCTCAGCGCGGAGGCGCGGGTTCCGGCGCTGGCCCTCTTGGCCACGTTGCCGCGCAGGAAGTAGCCCACGTCGACCCTGACCGCGTCGGTGCCTGCCTTGCGCAGAGCCAGGGCGGCGGCGAGGTTGCCGGGGACGTAGTCGTAGCCGAAGGCGGGGATCAGGGTCGCGCCCGCCGCGGCCGCCTCGGGGCCGTGGCGCTGGAAGACGCGCTTGACGAAGGGCGGTTCGCCGGTCGAGTCGAGGTAGACCGCGCCCGCCTCGATGGCCGCCCTGACCGCCGCGTCGCCCCACCGCAGGAACGGTCCCACGGTGGAGACCAGTACGTCGCCGGGTTCGAGCAGGCGGGCCACCGAACGCGGCCGGGTCGCGTCGGCCACCGCCGTGGGCGGCGCGCCCGGCAGCGAGGCGGCCAGGTCGGCCAGCCGGACGGGGTCCCGCCCGGCCAGGAGAGGCTCCGCGCCCAGCGCGACCAGCGCCTTGGCCGTGAGCCGCCCGGTGTAGCCGGTGGCGCCGAACAGGACGATACGGGGGGTGGTCATGCCATTACCGTAACCTCAGCGGTTCACGGCTTCTGTTCGGTGATGACGGTGTAGCCCCGGTCTTTGGCGAACGGCGCGGTCTTGGGGGCCTGCGTGAAGATCGGCGCGGCCCCGCCGGCGGCCAGGTCCTCATAGGGCTTGGCGGTCGCGCCCCACGTGCGCGCCGTGACGGCCGTGGCGGCGGCGACCCCGGCGCTGACGCTCTCGACCGTGATGATGAACCGCCGGCTCGCCCCCGGCCGCACGTCGTCGACGAAGGCGGTGCCCCCGCCGATCAGCTTGCCCGCGGCGTCGCGCAGCAGCCCGGTCACCACCAGGCTCCCGGCCGGACGCGTGTAGGGCGACTCGACGTAGCCGGTGATCAGGTAGGACGTGGCGCCCAGCTTCTCCGTCGACACCCGGGTCACCGGGAACGTCTTGTACGCCGACGGCACCCGCGCCGCCTGGTGCCACGAGGCCGGCTTGTAGTCGATCTTGACGCTCACCGGCTTCTCGACCGCCAGCGCCTCCCCGGTGAACGCCAGCGACCCGCCGGGCGCGACCGCGTCGAGCGGCTGCTCCATCCGGACGACCTCCTTGCCGGCGGCGTCCTTCCCGGTGATCGTGGCGACCGCGTTCTCGCCGAAGTGCCACTTGTTGCCGTTGTTGAGCACGGCGGCCCAGTTGACCAGGTAACCGCCGCTGGCCTGTACCACCGAGGAGGTCTGCTCCTTCAGCGCGAGCGGGGCGAGTTCGGTCTTCTTGGTCTCCTCTTCCCCCGAGCACCCGGAAACCAGGAGCGTCACGGAGAGGAACGACAGGGCCAGGGCTGTCATACGGTGCGTCACCAGGCCGTGATAACGCCTGCGCGCGGCCCCGTTCACCTCGACCCGCCAACAGCGGACCCAATCTTTAACGCGCGCGGACGACCCGCCCCTCGTCCCAGACGGGCTCTGACGATTCGTAGACCTTCCCATCGGCGCCGAAGACCAGGTAGCGGTCGAAGTCGGCGGCGAACCAGCGGTCGTGGGTGACCGCCATGACGGTGCCCTCGAAGGCGTCGAGGCCCTCCTGGAGCGCCTCGGCGCTGGCCAGGTCGAGGTTGTCGGTCGGCTCGTCGAGCAGCAGCAGGGTCGCGCCCGACAACTCCAGCAGGAGGATCTGCAGACGGGCCTGCTGGCCGCCCGACAGGGTCTCGAAACGCTGCTCGGCGATGGTCCCGGCCAGCTCGTAGCGGGCCAGGATCTTCATGGCCTCGTTCTTGAGCCGGGCGTGCTCGGTCATCACGATCTCGCACGGGGTGCGCTTCATCAGCTCGGGATGCGAGTGGGTCTGCGCGAAGTGCCCGGGGATGACCCGCGCGCCCAGCCGGGCGACGCCGGTGTGGTCGACGTCCTCGCCGCTGAGGAGCCGGAGGAAGTGGGATTTCCCGGAGCCGTTGGAGCCCAGCACGGCCACCCGTTCGCCGTACCAGATCTCCAGGTCGAACGGCTTCATCAGGCCGGTGAGCTCCAGGCGTTCGCAGATGACCGCCCGCTTGCCGGTGCGGCCGCCGCGCAGCCGCATGTTGATGTTCTGGTCTTTGGCCGCCATCTCGGGCGGGCCCGCCTCCTCGAACTTGCGGAGCCGGGTCTGCGCCGCGTGGTAGGCGGCCGACATGCCGTCGTTGTAGGTGGCCTTCTGCTTCAGCATGTTGACCAGGCGCTTCAGCTTGGCGTGCTCCTCGTCCCACCGTCTGCGCAGCTCGTCGAGGCGCTCGTTGCGCTCCCGGCGGGCCTGCGCGTAGGTGGTGAAGCCGCCGCCGTGGACCCAGATGTTGCCCGACTCGACGGTGACGATGCGGTCGGCGGCGTTGGCGAGGAGCTGGCGGTCGTGCGAGACGAGCAGGACCGTCTTCGGGGTCTCCCGCAGGACCTGCTCCAACCACTGCTTGCCCGGCACGTCGAGGTAGTTGTCGGGCTCGTCGAGGAGGAGGACCTGGTCGGGGCCCCGCAGGAGGGCCTCCAGGACCAGCCGCTTCTGCTCCCCGCCGCTGAGGGTGTTGACCTCGCGGTATTTGCAGTCGTCGTACGGGATGCCCAGGGCCGCCATCGTGCACGTGTCCCAGAGGACCTCGATGTCGTAGCCGCCCGCGTCGGTGTAGTCGGTGATCGCCTGCGCGTAGCGCATCTGGGTCTTCTCGTCGTCGCGCTCCATCATCAGGAGCTCGATCTTGGCGAGGTGTTCGGCGGCGTCTCTGACCCGGGTCGGGGCGACCGAGAGGAGCAGGTCGTGGACGATCCGGCCGTCGCGGATGCTGCCGATGAACTGGCGCATCACGCCGAGGCCGCCGGAACTGGCGACCGTGCCCTCGACCGCCTGGAGGTCGCCCGCGATCAGCCGCATGAGCGTCGTCTTGCCCGCGCCGTTGGGGCCCACGAGGGCGGCCTTGACGCCTTCGCCGATGCGGAAGGAGACGTCGTTGAGCAACGGCCGGCCGTCGGGCAGGACATGGGTGATATGGGCGATCTCGACGTGGGCCATGCGGTCGAGGGTATTGACACGATAGATCGGGTGCCAACAGTTATCCATTCGGAACTGAGCTGGGCGATTTGCCGGTTATGTCTGTTATGAGATCTGTGCTTATCACCGGGTCCACCGAGGGCATCGGCGCCGAGAGCGCCCGCGTGTTCGGCGCCCAGGGCGACGACGTGATCGTGTCCGGGCGGGACGCCGCCAAGGGCGCCATGGTCGTCGACGACATCGTGCGGAACGGCGGCTCCGCCCGGTTCGTGCCGGCCGACCTCACCGACCTCGACGCGCTCCGCGATCTGGCCGCCGAGGCGGGCGACGTCGACGTGCTCGTCAACAACGCCGGCATGGCGCCGGTGTCGGCGACCGTCGGCCAGGAACCCGAGGTCTTCGAGAAGACCCTCGCGCTCAACCTCAGGGCGCCCTACTTCCTCACCCAGGCGCTCGTGCCCGGGATGATGGAGCGCGGGCGCGGCGCGATCGTGAACATCTCGACCATCGCCGCCGTGGTGGCCGTGCCGTTCCTGTCGGTCTACGGCGCGACCAAGGCCGCCATCAACGAACTCACCCGGACCTGGGCGGCGGAGTTCGCCGGCCGGGGGGTGCGGGTCAACGCCGTCGCGCCCGGCCCGGTGGCGACCTCCATGTACGAGAGCATGGGCGAGCGGGCCAAGGAGTTCGACGAGGGCACCATGCTGCACCGGGCGGCCGACCCCAAGGAGATCGCCGACGTCGTGGCGTTCCTGGCGTCCGACAAGGCCTCCTACATGACCGGAGCCGTCGTGCCGGTCGACGGCGGCGGCTCCGCGCTCTAGGGGGTTCGATGCCGCCGGATATGAGCAAGGAGTTCCTCGGCCGCCGGGCCGTGGTGACCGGGGGCTCCCAGGGCATCGGCGCCGCCGTCGCGCGGCGCCTGCTCGACGGGGGCGCGCGGGTGGTGGTGACGGCGCCGCACCGCGTGCCCGAGACGCCCGGCGACGCGATTCTCGTCGAGGGGGACCCGGCGAGCCTCGAAGGGGCCGGGACGACGGCCGAGGAGGCGCTCGGGGTGCTCGGCGGCTGCGACATCCTGGTCAACAACGCCGGCGCGATGCCCGACGAGGCCTGGCAGGACTCGATCGACGGCGACTTCCTGTCGGCCGTCCGCATGACCGCCGCCCTCATGCCCGCCCTGCGGCGCTCCGGCCACGCAGCGATCGTGAACGTGTCGGCCCACTGTCGGGTGGCGGAGGCGGCGCTGAACACGTACACGCGCTCGCTGGCGCGGGAGCTCGCGCCGCAGGGCATCCGCGTGACGATCGTGACCCAGGGCGAGCCGTCGGAGGTGGCGGAACTGGTCGCGATGCTCGCGTCGGACCGCGGGCGGTGGATGACGGGCGCCGACTACCACGTCGACGGCGGCTCACGGGCACTCTGACCCACCAGGGTTGACCGACTCGTCCGGTGGGATGATCTTCCGCGTGGAATTAGCCCGACATGAACGTGTTCGCCGGTTCCTCGAACGTCCGGCCGTCCAGCGAGCCGTCGTCATCCTCATCGTCGTCAACGCGATCACCATCGGCTGCGAGACCAGCACCACCCTCATGGCCCAGATGGGCTGGCTGCTCGTCACGATCGACCACGTCGCCCTGACCGTCTTCGCCGTCGAGATCCTCGCCCGCCTCTACGCCTACCGCCGCGACTTCTTCACCGACCCGTGGAACTGGTTCGATCTGATCATCGTGGTGGTCGCGCTCGTCCCGGCGTCGGGGCCGACCTCGGTGCTCCGGGCGCTCCGCATCCTGCGGGCGCTACGGCTGGTGTCGGCCGTGCCCAGCATGCGGCGGGTGGTGAGCGCGCTGCTCACCGCCGTGCCCGGGATGGCGTCGATCATCGGGCTGCTGCTGCTGATGATCTACGTCGCGGCCGTGATAGCGACCAAGTTGTTCGGCGAGGTCGCGGCCGAGCGCTTCGACGAGCTGCCCGACTCGCTGTTCACGCTGTTCCAGATCATGACCGGCGACGACTGGGGCACGGTCGCCAAGGAGGTCATGACACACAAGCCGTGGGCCTGGGTGTTCTTCATCTCGTACATCCTGATCTCGACTTTCGTCGCGCTGAATCTCTTCATCGCGGTGGTGGTCAACGCCATGAACGACGCCGAACCCTCGCCGTCGGAGGAGCTGGCCCAGGCCGAGCTGGTCGAACTCCGCGAAGAGGTCGCCGCACTCCATGCCAAACTCGATCTTCTTCTCGAACGCGGAACCGTAGGCCGGCGCTGAGCGTTCTGGCGTGCGGCCGAGACGTCCAACTCGACAGGAGAAAACGTGGTCTTCAAACGGATGCTGAGCGCATTCGGCGTCGGCGCCCCCTCAGTGGACACCGTTCTGCACAACCCGCGCACCCAGCCCGGTGGCGCCCTTTCCGGCGAGGTGCGGATCAAGGGTGGCGAGGTCGACGCGGAGATCGAGCACATCACCCTCAGCCTCGTCGCCCGGGTCGAGATCGAGCACAGCGAAGGCGAGAGCAGCGGGCTGCGCGAGTTCTTCGGCTTCCCGGTCTCCGGGCCGTTCACCCTCCGGACCGGCGAGGAGCGGACGATCCCGTTCCAGCTCCCGGTGCCGTGGGAGACGCCGATCAGCGAGGGCCTGCGCGGCATGGCGATCGGCGTGCGCACCGAACTGGCCATCGCCAAGGCGGTCGACAAGGGCGACCTCGACATGATCGAGGTCGCGCCGCTGCCCTCGCAGGTCCACGTGCTGGAGTCGCTGTCGCGGCTGGGCTTCCACTTCCGCTCGGCCGACCTGGAGGCCGGGCACATCGGCGGCTCCCGCCAGACGCTGCCGTTCTACCAGGAGATCGAGTTCACCTCCCACCAGTACGGCGAGATCGAGGTGACCTTCATCTCCGACCCCCACCACCTGGAGGTCGTGATCGAGGGCGGCCACGACGCGATCGGCCGCTTCCCGACCACCCACCAGGAGGCCCTGAGCACCGACTGGACGTCGGTCTTCGGCAACTGGCTGGCCCAGCGCTCCTACGGCCACCACGGCGGCCATCACGGCGGTCACCACGGGGGCCACTACGGCCACCACGACGACGATCACCACCACGGCGGCGGCGTCGGCATGGGCGGCGTGATCGCCGGCGCCGCGGCGGGCGTCGTCGGCGGCATGATCCTCGGCGAGGTCGTGGAAGAGGTCTTCGAGGACGCCTTCGAAGAGGAGTGACGAACCCGGCGGACGGCGGTCACCGTGTCGGTGGCCGCCGTTCCTGCTGCTATCGTCCCGGGTCGTGATCTTCGAGGCAGAACCGTTCCGCCTGATCGTCTCCGGGGGCGGCACCGGCGGGCACACCTTTCCGGCGCTGACCACCGTCCGTGCGCTGCGGGCCCGGACCGCCGGGCGGCTGGAGGTGCTCTGGGTCGGCGCGGCCGGGAGCCTGGAGGAGCGGGTGGCCACCGCCGAGGGCATCCCGTTCGTGTCGGTGGCGACCGGGAAGGTGCGCCGGGCCCGGAGCGTGCTGGGGATGGTGTCGGCCGAGAACGTGCGCGACATGTTCCGGGTGCCGCTCGGGGTCTACCAGGCCGTCTCGATCGTGCGCCGGTTCCGGCCCGACGTGGTGCTGGGCACCGGCGGCTACGTCGCGGTGCCGGTCGGCGTGGCGGCGCGGGTGTGCCGGGTGCCGCTGGTCATCCACGAGCAGACGGTCCGGCTCGGGCTGGCCAACCGGGTGCTCGCCCGGGGGGCGGCGCGCGTCGCGGTGACGGCCGAGGCGTCGCTGGAGCTGCTGTCGGGCCCGGCGCGCAAGCGGGCCGTGGTGACCGGCAACCCCGTCAGGGCCGAGGTGCTCACCGGACGGGCCGACCGCGCGCCGGTCGACGGCTTCGACCGCGCCCTGCCGACCGTGTACGTCACCGGCGGCGCCCAGGGCGCCCGGCAGATCAACGGGCTCGTCACGGCGATCCTGCCGTGGTTGCTGGAGCGGGCGAACGTCATTCACCAGTGCGGCCCGGCCGAGGAGGAGCAGGTGGCCGCGGCGGCGCGCACCCTGCCGCCCGCGCCGGCGGCCCGCTACCAGGTCAAGGGGTTCGTGGGCGCCGAACTGCCCGACGTGCTCGCGCTCGCCGACGTGGTGGTCTCCCGCAGCGGCGCCGGCACCATCGCCGAGGTCACGGCGCTCGGCAAGGCGGCCGTGCTGATCCCGCTGGCCACCTCGGCCGGGAACGAGCAGGCCCACAACGCCTCCTACCTGGAGCGGGCCGGGGCCGCGGTCGCGCTGCTCGGCGAGGTGACGCCCGAGAGCCTGCGGGCGGCGGTGGGGCCGTTGCTGGCCGACCCGGCGCGGCGCGAAGCGCTCGCCGCCCAGGCCCGCCGCCACGGCCGCCCCGACGCCGCCGAGCGGCTGGCCGACGAGGTGCTCGGAGCCTCCCGGTCACGCGGCCGGGCCCGATAGACGAGCGACTTCCGTCACGCCGGATAGGCGTGCGTCTCCGTCGCCTTGACCGAGACCCAGATGCGGCGGCCGGGCGTCAGGTCGAGCTCGGCCACGGCGGCCGGGGTGACGTCGGCGGCGACCGGCACCGGGCCGTCGACGTGGACGCGGATGTGGTCGCCGTGCCGTTCGATGCCGTCGATGCGGCCCTCCCACAGGTTGCGGGGGCTGCCGTCGGGACGGGTGCGGTAGAGCGCAACCGCGCGCGGCGCGAAGGCCACGAACGCCGGGCCGCTCACCCGTTCCCCGGCGGCGAAGGCCAGGTCGCCGACCGTCACCCGGTCGCCGTCGCCCTCGCCCCTGAAGAGGTTGAGGCCGACGAGCCGGGCCACGTAGTCGGTGCGGGGACGGCGGGCGATCTCGGCCGGCGTGCCCTCCTGGACGACCGCGCCGTCTTCGACGACCACGAGCCGGTCGGCCAGCACCATCGCGTCGAGCGGATCGTGGGTGACCAGGACGGTCGCGCCGTCGAAGCCGGTCAGGCGGCGGCGCAGCTCGGAGCGGATCTCCAGGCGGGTGTGGGCGTCGAGGGCGGCCAGCGGCTCGTCGAGGAGCAGCAGGCGCGGCTCGACCGCGAGGGCTCGGGCCAGGGCCACCCGCTGGGCCTGGCCGCCGGAGAGGCGGTGGGGGCGTACCGAGGAGAACTCCGCCAGGCCCATTCGGTCGAGCAGTTCCCGGGCCCGCAGCCGGGCCTCGGCCTTCGACCTCCCCTGGCAGCGGGGGCCGAAGGCGACGTTGTCGAGCGCGGACAGGTGGGGGAAGAGCAGGTAGTCCTGGAAGACGACGCCGACGGGGCGCCGCTCGGCGGGTTCGCGCTCGATGCGGACGCCGTCGAGTTCGATCGACCCCTCGGTCAGCGGGATGAGGCCGGCGAGGGCACGCAGGGCGGTCGTCTTGCCGGCGCCGTTGGGGCCGAGCAGCGTGACGACCTCGCCCCGGCCGACCGTCAGGTCGAGGTCGAGCCGGAAGGCCGGCCGCCGGACCACGATCCGGGCGCGCAACGTCATGCCGCCGCCCCCACCCAGCGGTCGCGCAGCGCGACCAGGATGAGCACCGACACGGCCAGCAGCACCAGGCTGAGCACGATCGCCGCCTCGGGTTCGGTCTCCAGCGCCAGGTAGACGGCCAGCGGCATCGTCTGGGTGCGGCCGGGGAAGTTGCCCGCGAACGTGATCGTCGCGCCGAACTCGCCCAGGGCCCGCGCCCAGCAGAGCACCGCCCCGGCCAGCACGCCCGGCGCGACCAGCGGCAGCGTCACCCGGCGGAACACGGTGAAGCGGGAGGCGCCCAGGGTCGCGGCGGCCTCCTCGTAGCGCACGTCGGCGGCGCGCAGCGCGCCCTCGACGGCGATGACCAGGAACGGCATCGCCACGAACGCCTCCGCGACGACCACCCCGGCCGTCGTGAACGGCAACGAGAACCCGAACGCCGACTCCAGCCACTGCCCGACCAGCCCGCGCCGGCCGAGGACCAGCAGCAGCGCCACCCCGCCGACCACCGGCGGCAGCACCAGCGGCACGGTCACCAGGGCGCGCAGGAGCCGGCGGCCGGGGAAGTCGGTGCGGGCCAGCAACCACGCCAGCGGTACCCCGAGCACCAGGCAGACCGCCGTCGCGACGGACGCGGTGACCAGCGACAACCGCAGCGCCTCCAGAACCTGGGGTTCGGAGAGCCGCTGCGGCAGCGTCGACCACGGCGCCCGGACGAGCAGCCCCGCCAGCGGCAGGACGAGGAAGGCCATCCCCAGCACGGCCGGGACGACCAGCAGCCAGGGAACACGGCTTCTCACGGCGCCTCGAAACCGGCCTTCGTCAGCACGTCCTCGCCCTGCGGCGACAACACGAGGTCGACGAACTGCTGAGCAAGGGGTGAGGCGTCCTTCAGGGTGGCGATCGGGTAGTCGTTGACCGCCTGGTCGGCCTCGGGGAACGGGATGCCGGAGACCTTCCCGGCCGACGCGATGACGTCGGTCCGGTAGACCAGGGCGGCGTCGACCTCGCCGAGTTCGACCTTGGTGAGCGTGGCCTTGACGTCCTGCTCCAGGGTGACCGGGGTGACCTCGATCCCGGCCGCGCCGAGGGCCCTGACGGCGGCGGCGCCGCACGGCACCTGCGCGGCGCACAGGGCGACCTTGACCTTGGGGTCGGTCAGGTCCTTGAGGTTCTCGACCTTGGCGGGGTTGTCCGGCGGCACCGCGATCTCCAGCTTGTTCTTCACGAACACGGTCTGCGTGCCCGCGAGGCCGGCGTCGGCCACGGTCTTCATCGTCGCAGGAGAAGCGGCCGCGAACACGTCGGCGGGCGCGCCCTGGGTGATCTGCTGGGCGAGCGTGGCACTGGAGCCGAAGTTGAAGGTGACCTTCGTGCCGGGGTGGGCGGCCTCGAACTGCTTGCCGAGTTCGGTGAAGGTCCCGGTGAGCGACGCGGCGGCGAACACCGTCAGCTCGGTCTCGGCGGGTACGGCCGACGACGACCCGCAGGCCGCCAGCACGAACACGGACGTGATGGCCGCGACGAGGGACAGGCGCTTCAGCACCGAGCACTCCTTACCGTGGGAATCCTCCCAAGATTACGTGGCACCCGCCAATCATTCGATAGCAAATACATCGCAATCGCCACATTATTCGAGCGATACCCTCGCTTCTGCGAGGAGAACTACTTTCCTTCCGTTACGGCTTCGCCCACCCCGGCACCGCCCGCCGCCCCCGCTCCCGCCGTATCCGGCGCCAACCGGCCGCGCCGGCTCATGCACCCGACGCCGAGGCGGCCCTGCGAGCCACAGCCAGGTAGTGGTCGTCGTCATCGTGGAAGTGCACCGGTTCCCAGCCGGTGGCCTGGAGCAGGGGCGTGATCCGGTGTTCGGCGCGGATGTCGTCCGGTGACAGTTCGCGGCCCCGCCGGGCCGCCAGCACGGCGCGGCCGACCGGGTGGAAGAGGGCCAGTCGGGCACCAGGCCGGGCGACGCGGGCGAACTCCAGCAGCGTCCCCCGAGGGTCGCCGAGGTGACCGATCAGACCGGCGGCCAGGATGGCGCCGATGGTCGCGTCGGCGAAGGGCAGTCCGGAGGCGTCGCCGATCAGCGCCGGCCCGCGCTCGCTCGCCTTCAGGGCCATCCCCGGTGTCAGGTCCACCCCGACGACCCGGTCGGTGTGCTCGCGCAGCAGGGGCATCGCGCGCCCGGTGCCGCAGCCCGCGTCCAGGGCGACCAGACCGGGTCGCAGCTCCAGGTGGGCGACGGCCCCGGCGAAGGCCGGGCCGTCGTCGGGGAACGTGTCGTCCCAGGTCGCGGCGCGGGCCGCGAAGAAGGCTCTGGTCTCGTGCTTTTCCATGTCAGCGATGCTAGGCCCACGTATAAATTGCACCCATGCGGACGAAATGGCGGCGCCGTGTGCTGCTGGGCGCGACCGGCACGGTCGTCGTCGTGGTGCTCGCCCTGGGCGCCGCGGGCTATTACTACTCCGGTCTCGTGATCGACCCCGTCCACGCCTCCGACTACCCGATCGAGGTCACCGCCGTCGGCGACGGCCGGGTCACGCTGAAGGGCGGCGGCGACACCGACGCGCCGGGGACGTACGGCCTCACCTGGGCCGGGGGCAACGCCGTGCTAGGCGAGACGATCTCCGTCGGGGCGGGCACGGTCACCCGCAGGCTGGAGCAGGTCCGCGACGGCGACCTGAAGCCGGGCGTGTCGGCCTACCTCGACCGCTGGATGTGGGGCGCGGGCACCCCCGAGTCGGTCGGGGTGCCCTACCGGGAGGTCGAGGTGCAGTCGCCGCTGGGCGTGTTCCCCGCCTGGCGGACCGAGGGCACGTCGGACACGTGGGTGATCGCGGTCCACGGCCGCAACGGCGGCCGCGGCGAGGCCCTGCGCATCCTGCCCACGCTCCACGACCTGGGTCATCCGGTGCTCGCGATCACCTACCGGAACGACGACGGCGCCCCCGCGAGCCCCGACGGCCGGTTCCACCTCGGCGACACCGAGTGGGAGGACGTCCGGGCGGCCATGGACTACGCGCGCACCCAGGGCGCCGGGAAGTTCGTCCTGTACGGCTGGTCGATGGGCGGCGGCATCTCCGCGATGACGGCCAGGCGGCTGCCCGGCGCGGGCGTGACGGCGCTGATCCTCGACAGCCCGGTCCTCGACTGGCGCTCGCCGATCGCGCTGGGGGCGCGGCAGATGGGGGTGCCCGGTTTCCTCACCACGGTCGGCCAGTGGGTGATCATGGCCCGGACCGGGCTGAGCTTCGACGACCTCGACCACGTCGAGCACGCCGCCGAGTTCGGCCTGCCGATCCTGATCTTCGTCGACCACGATGACGCGACCGTGCCGGTCGACCGGGCGCAGGCCTTCGAGCGGGCCCGGCCCGACCTCACCACGCTGGTGGAGACCAAGGGCGGCGGCCACACCGGGTCGTGGAACGTCGACCCGGACGCCTACGAGCGGGCGGTCAGGGAGTTTCTCCGATCGCCACGGTGAACGAGGTCTGGGTGACGGCGAATCCGAGCCGGCTGTAGACCCGCTGGGCCGGGTTGCCGTCGCTGACGGCCAGGCCCAGCCGGTCGAGCCCGTCGGCGGCGGCCTTGAGCTGCACGTGGCGGAGCAGCCGCCCGCCGGTGCCCGGGACCGACAGGGCGGGGTGGCGGAAGACCTCGGTCACCCACGGGACGGTCTTGAAGTCGTTCACGAACACCCCCGCGACGACCGCGCCCGCGTCGTTCACGGCCAGCGCGCTGCAGGGCATCAGCGGGCCGACGAGGGTGCCGTCGAGGAGCGGGACCAGCTCGGTCGCGATGGCCTGGTCACGGTCGCGCGGGTGGTGGTCGACGTGGCCGGGCGGGTAGGCCTCGCTCATGGCGGGATAGATGTCCTCGGGCGAGCGGTCGACGGGGGTGAACCGCACCCCCTCTGGCGGGGCGCCGGGGGCGGAGGGAAGGGCCGTGAGGTCGGCGTACATGGAGTGGGCGTGCCGGAGCCTGCGGGCGCCGCGGGCGACCAGCTCGCGGCCGAGGTCGACGTCGGTGGAGACCGCCCAGCCCTTGAGCTGCGTCAGGATCACCTCGACGGCGCCGGGGCCGATCACTTCCAGGTAGTCGGCCCACGGGCGGCCGTCGCGGACCCCTTCGACGAAGCTGATCGCCGCGACCCCGAGGTCGTTGGCCCTGATCTGTCGCATGCGGCCCAGAATAGGCTCGTGTCCGAGATAGAGGTTCGCCCGGCGAAGCCGTCCGACTACGACGCCATCAAGGCGGTCGTCGACGACTGGTGGGGCGTGCCGGTCCAGAGTGGGCTGACGCGCCTGTTCCTCGACCACTTCCACAACACCAGCTTCGTCGTGTACGCCCACGGCCACCTCGTGGCCTTCCTCGTCGGCTTCCTCTCGCAGGGGCAGCGCGACCTCGCGTACATCCACTACGTCGGGGTCGCCCCGACGTTCCGGCGCAGCGGGGTGGGCCGCGAGCTCTACCGGCGGTTCTTCTCGCTGGTCCACTCCGTCGGCCGCACCCGGGTCGCCGCGATCACCTCGCCGCGCAACACCCGGTCGATCGCCTTTCACACCGCGATGGGATTCCGCGTGAGCGAACCGATCGCCGACTACGATGGCCCGGGTGCGGACCGTGTCTACTTCGACCGATTGATTGACGAATGACGTTTTCGATCCACCGGCTCGGCGTCGACCGGCTCGACGACTTCCTCGCCCTCGCCGTCGACCGCGAGTGGTCGCCCGAACGGGAGAAGTGCCGTCTGCTCTACGAGATCGGCGAGATCCACGGCATCGACGCCCCCGACGGCGACGGCCTGGCGGCCACGGTCGCGCTGGTCCGGTTCGGCACCCGCGTGACCGCGATCAGCATGATGCTGGTGGCCCGCCGCTACGAACGCCAGGGGATCGGCGGCCGGCTGATGCGCCACGCCCTCGATGTGGCCGGCACCGACACCGCGACCCTGACCGCCACCGCCTACGGCCGTCCCCTCTACGAACGCCTCGGCTTCCGCTCGACCGGCGTCTGCGACGTCTACACCGGCGTGTTCACCGGCACGGCGTCCGGACGCACCGGAGAACTGACCGACCTCGCTGCCGTCGCCGAGCTCGACGAGGAGGTCTACGGCGCTCCCCGGGCCGAACTGTTCGCGCGGCTGCCGGGCTTCTGCGAGAGCTTCCGGGTGACCGACGGCGGCTTCGGCGCCTCCTGGCACAACGGCCACATGACCATCCTCGGCCCCGTGGTGGCGGCGTCGGCCGCCGACGCCGGAGACCTGCTCTCCGACCTGGCCGCCGAGGCGACCGGCCCGATCCGCGTCGAGGCGTTCCTGCCCGCCGCCGCGCGCTGGGCCCGCGACCACGGCCTCACGCCCGCCTTCAGCACGACGATCATGGAATACGGCAAGCCGATGACCACCGACCTCTCCCGCGTCTACACGCCCGTCATGCAGGCGCTCGCATGATCCTCGACGGCGGGCTCGCGACCCATCTGGAGACCCTCGGCGCCGATCTGGGCGACGACCTCTGGTCGGCCCGGCTCCTGTCCGACGACCCCGGCGTGATCCGACAGGCCCACCTCGACTTCTTCGCCGCCGGGGCCGACGTCGCGACGACGGCCAGCTACCAGGCCACGATCGAGGGCTTCACCCGCCACGGCGCGTCCCCCTCCGAAGCAGCCGCGCTGATCGTGTCGTCGGTCGAACTGGCCCGGCAGGCCCGCGACGAACACGGCGCGGGCCTGGTCGCGGCCAGCGTCGGGCCCTACGGCGCCTACCTGGCCGACGGCCAGGAATACACGGGCGACTACGGCGGCCTGACCGAAGACGACCTCTACGCGTGGCACCGCGACCGTTTCCACCTGCTGGCCGGGGCGGGCGCCGATCTGGTCGCGGCCGAGACCATCCCGTCGCTGCCCGAGGCCAGGGCGCTGCTGCGGCTGTTCCACGAGACCGGGGCCGACGGCTGGATCAGCTTCTCGTGCCGCGACGACCACACCATCAGCGACGGAACCCCGTTCGCCGAAGCCGCCGCCGCCATGGACGTGCCGGTCGGGGCCAACTGCACCAACCCGGCATACATCGCCACCCTGATCACGCTGGGGGCCCGGGTCGTCTACCCGAACTCGGGCGAGACCTGGAACGCCCGGGAGCACACGTGGGAGGGCGTCGGGACCGACTTCCCCGTCGCCGACTGGGCCGGAGCCACGCACGTCGGCGGCTGCTGCCGCACGACGCCGAAGCAGATCACGGAGATCAGACGGCGACTCGGCTTCACGTGAAACACTCGCCTCACCCCGCGAGCAGGGCCGCTCTGTCGGCCGCCGACAGGCCGGCCTTGTCGAGGTGGGCGAGCAGTTCGCGGTGGGCCTGCCACACCTCTGGCGAGACGCCCGGCAGGTCGTACTGATAGTCGACCTCGACCGCCGTGTCGGAGGACACGTCGAGGATGAAGTGCTTCACGCCGTTCACGGCCTCGCGGAGTTCGGTCAGGGTCTCGGCCGACACCCCCGAGCGGATCGGGGCGTCCACCGGGCGGGCGTACCAGACCTCGATGTCCCGGTCGAGTGCGCGTTCCCTGCTGACCCTGACGGTCAGCCGGTGGACGGCGGTCGTCACCGCAACCAGCCCCTTCCGAAGACGTGTTCAAGGTCGTGCTCGACGTCGTCAAGAGCCGCACGGGTGATGTTCCGTATCGGCACCATCGAGCGTCCCACGACCACCTCGGTTCCGTCGTAGAGCAAGAGTAGGCGACTCGCCGTCGTCGTTTCGCGCCATCTGACCGACAGCGCATGTAACCGGGCCAGGGTGTAGATGCGGTCGACGACTTCGCGGTAGGAGGTCACCATGCCTCCACTGTGCGTGGCGGAAAAGCGCAGCTCAATGCGGGCGCGGGCCGGCCGGGGCCGGGCATCGCACATTGTTACCTTTTCGTTGGCCGAACCCGATCGTGCCGGGCGGCGTATCTCCGGGCGTGAGGCGACCCGTGCTCGTGTGCGCGCTGGCCCTGGCCGCGGGGCTGGGTGCTCTCGTGCTCGTCCAGTCGTTCGGCGGGCCGCGTGACCTGCCCGCCATCCGGGGGCTCCCGTCACCGGGCGCCTTCACCACGTGGGGTCTGCCGATCATGCGGCTGGTCCACGACCTGTGCGCGGTCGGCACGGTCGGGTCGCTGCTGGCGGCGGTGCTGCTCGGCGAGAAGGACATCCTGGCGCGGGCGGTCCCCCGGTGGGCGCTGGCGTGGGCGGGCAGCGCGGCGGCGACCGTGCTGCTCACGCTGTCGGACTTCGTCGGCGCGCCGGTGCCCGACGCGCTGCGGTCGGGCATGCTCTCGACCTTCGTCCTGTACGTCCCGCAGGGCCTGTCGTTCCTGATCGTGTACGTCCTGGCGCTCGCGATCACGTTGCTGAGCTACGTGGCCAGGGGCCGGCCGTGGATGCTGCTCGCTCTGGCCGTGCTCGCGGTGCTGCCGCCCGCCTACGCGGGCCACTCGGCCTCGGCCGTCGACCACGACTTCGCGGTGTCGAGCCTGCTCGTCCACCTGGGCGGGGTCGTCCTGTGGGTCGGCGGGCTGTTCGGCCTGCTCGTGTTCATGCGGGAGGCGCCGGTCAGGGCGGTCGAGCGGTTCAGCGCCCTCGCGTTGTGGTGCTACGTCGCGGTCGCCCTGTCGGGCCTGCTGAACGCGTGGGTCCGGCTGGGCCGGGTGGAGCTCCTCTGGACGTCCGAGTACGGGATGCTCGTGCTCCTCAAGCTGGCCGCGATGGGCGCGCTGGGGTGGTTCGGCCGGCGCCACCGGACCCGCACCATCGCGGCCCTCACCACGACCAAGGTCCCGTTCCTGCGGCTGGCCGCCGGGGAGATCGTGCTGATGACCGCCACGATGGGCCTGGCCGTGGCGCTCTCGCGCACCCCGCCGCCGCCCGGCGAGTCACCGGCCCACGGTGTGCTCGGCTTCTACCTGCCGATCCTGGCCCCCGGACGGTTCGTCACGGAGTGGCGGCCCGACCCGATCCTGCTGCTGGCCGTCGCGCTCGCCGGCGCGGCCTACTTCCGCTGGTCCGACCGGCGGCGTCCGGTGTTGTGGACGGCGGGCCTGGCCCTGTTCGCCTGCGCGACCGTGGGCGGCCTCGGCACCTACGCCCGCGCCATGGTGTCGGTGCAGCTCATCCAGTGGGCGATCGTGGGCGCGCTGGTCCCGGCGATGCTGGCGATGGCCTGGCGGCCGTGGCGGCCCCCGGCCTGGCTGGGCCTGGTGACCGCGACGGCGCCCGGTCTGGCCCTGTTCACCACGCCGCTGTTCGAGCTGTCGCAGTCGGTGCTGGCGGTCCGGCTGCTCGTGCTGCTGGGGCTGGCCGTGGCGGCGTACACGACCATCTGCGGTGGGGTCTGGCCGGTCCTGGCCGGGACCCAGGCGCTGGTCGCCCTCTATCTGCTGTTCGGCCCGGACCAGGGCCGGGGCTGGTATCCGCAACTCGACGACATCACCTGGCTGCCGGCCGGCGACCAGTGGCTCGGCGCCCTGGTCTACGCCGCGATCGCGGCCGTCGCCGTCGCGACGGCGCGGCTCTCACCGAAGAAGGAGGACGGTCATGCCGCTAGTCGTGACCAGACGCTGGACACTGCCGATCCTCGCGCTGGCGGCGATCCCCGTGATCTGGTGGGCCATCGGGGGCGCTGAGTCCCAGGCCACCGGTCACCACGCGGTCGCGCCGGCGCACACCCTGGAGGAGATCACCGGCGTCATCGGCTGCACGCCGGAGATCCAGGGCCGGCAGCCCGACATGCGCCAGGCGATGTGCGCCGCCCCGACCTACCAGTCGGTGGTGCTGACCTTCGCGGCCGACAAGAACCAGACCGACTGGCTGAGGGGCGCCCAGGCCTACGGCGGCACCTACCTGGTCGGCACCCGCTGGGTCGTCGTCGGCCCGGAGAAGGAGCTCACCGGGCTGGTCCCCCGCCTCGGCGGGCACGTCGAGGCGGCCGAGCACGGCGGCCACTCCTGAACCTCGGCGACGGCGCCCGATGTGAAGGTTTTGTGATGGCGGCACGAAGTTCAACACCTGAGGACTTCCCACCAATACGCTGTCCGCCATGAGGCGATTAATCGCATTCGCCGGGAGTGCGGCCATGGTGGGCACGGTTCTCGCCACCCCGGCCGCCGCCGCGCCCGCCGACCCCCTCCAGGCACTCGCGGCCAAACTCGAAAGCGCCCACGGGGTGCATTACGAGACGGTGCAGAGAACCGACGACGCCACCTACCGAATCTACGGCGACCTGCAGTTCGGATGGTCCCGGGTGAAGGCCAACCGCGCCATCGTGGAACGGGTCCTCGGGCCCTCGGCCACGCAGGAAGAGCGGCACGAGAACATCAGCGAGACCATCTGGGTCGGCGACGACGTCTACCACGACGACGACAACGGCGGATGGAAGCTGAAGGGCGACGTGACGGCCGCGGGGCTCGACGACCCCGCCGTGCACGCCCTGTCGGTGGCGGAAGTCGGCGCACTATTGAAATCGGCGAAGAAGAAATCCGCTGGGGGTGTCCTCGACGGGGTGTCCACGACGGTCTACGAAGGCCGCATACGCGGCAAGACCCGTGTGACGGACTGGAAGGTCTGGATCGGCGGTGACGGTCTGATTCGGCGGGTCACGAGTGACACGGCGAAAAAGGATGGAAAAGACCGGACGGTCCGCGACACCTACCTTTCGGAATGGGGCAAGCAGGTCTGGATCTACGCCCCTGACCAGCGGTTTGTCACGTCCACCGCGTAATTGAACCAGTTTGCAATGTCCGCTTGATAACCCTGTCCGGATAGGACAGGGTTACCGGCACATCACAACCAACGGGGTGGCACACAACAATGAGGCGATTAATCGCGACCGCTGCGGCGTTCGTCATGGTGACCGCGCTGACCACGGGGGCGGCGCAGGCCAAGGCGGCAGATCCGGTGGCGGCGCTGGCCGCGCAGCTCAAGAGCGCCCACGGCGTGCACTTCAACTCGGTCAGCAAGATCGAACCCTCCCTGGGGTTCAAGAGCCGGTCGTACGGCGACCTCCAGTTCGGCCGGTCCCGCGTGACGGCCAGCAGCGTCATCACCACCAGCTCCTTCGACCGGGAGGTGCCGAAGGAGCTCACCGAGCTCTTCGGCGACTTCTCCGAGACGGCGTCCCAGACGATCAACGTCAAGGGCGCGACGTACCTGAGCGGCGGTCTGGTCGACTACCTGGACCTGCCCGCGGGCAAGAGCTGGATCCGGTCCAAGGAGAAGGGCAACGCGTCGGGCCTGGGCGGCACGGCCATCAACGTGTTGTCGCCCAAGGAACTGCGCACGCTGCTGAAGACGACCACGTCGAAGAAGGCGGGCGGCGTCGTCGACGGGGTGGCGACCACGCTCTACACGGGCAAGCAGAAGATCAACCTGAGCCTGCCCGACTTCCCGCTCTTCTGGACGCTCAACTGGAAACTCTGGATCGGCACCGGAGACGGCCTGATCCGGCGCATCACCACCCATGACGTGCTGGAGACCTACGACACCAAGGGCAAGGCCCAGAAGGTCGTCCTCGGCACCGACACCCACCTGACCAACTGGGGCAAGCAGGTCTGGATCGACGCCCCGGCCGAGAAGTACGTGGTCGACCTTGAGGATGCCTTCGACAACCTCAAGCCGAACGTCATCGGCGCGATCAACCTGGGCGACTGACGCCCCTCGTCACCCCGCCGGTTCGGCAGAATCGGCGGGGTGACGTCTTTCGAGGAGGTCGCCGGCTACCGCGACGAGCTACGGGCCCACTGCTACCGGCTGCTCGGCTCCATGGACGACGCCGAGGACGCCGTGCAGGAGACCCTCCAGCGGGCCTGGCGCAACCTCGACGGGTTCGAGGGCTCGTTGCGGCCCTGGCTCTACAAGATCGCGACCAACCGGGCGCTGACCCTCATCGGGCAGCGGAAGAAGCCGGTCGAGCTCGGGCCGCCGATGTTCGTGGAGAGCGCCGAGACGCAGGTGCTCATCCGGGAGAGCGTCGAGCTGGCCTTCGTGGCGGCCATCCACCACCTGACCCCGACGCAACGGGCCGCGCTGCTGCTGCGCGACGTGCTCGGCTATTCGGCCCGGGAGGCCGCCGACATGCTCGGGACCTCGGCCGCCGCCGTGCACAGCGCGGTCAGGCGGGCACGGGCGGTCCTCGCCGAACAGGACTCGCTCGGCGAGGAGGGGCAGCGGGAGGCCGCCGCCCGCTACGCCGAGGCCTGGACCGCCGGCGACCTGGAGGCGATCGTCTCGATGCTGACCGACGACGCCCGGTTCACGATGCCGCCGTTCGACGAGCGCTACCACGGCCACGCCGAGATCCGGAAGTTCCTGGCCGGCGGGCCTCTCCAGTACGGCTGGCGGTTCGTGCCGACGGCGTCGCCGAAGGTCTGGGTCACCTACGTGATCGACGACGGCGTGGAGATTCCCGCCAGCCTCGACGTCCTCGTCTTCCGGGGCGCGAAGATCTCCGCCGTGGTCTCGTTCATCGGCGACGAATTCGTGAAGTTCTGCGGGTTGTAGGGGTATGGATGACATCCGCAAGCTGATCGAGAACTGGGCCCGCGCGGCCCACGAGGGCGACCTGGAGCAGGTCACCGCCCACCACACCGACGACGTCGCCATGTTCGACGTGCCCCCTCCCTACGAGGGGGTCCACGGCCTCGACGCCTACCGGGCCACCTGGCCCGGCTTCTTCGAGTGGCAGCGCTCGGGCGCGGTCTTCGAGCTCGAGTCGCTCGACGTCGTCGAAGGGACCGATGTGGCGTTCGCGTACGCCCTGGCCCGCTGCGCCGACGCCGCCGACGACGGGCCGGCGCGGCTGCGCCTCACCTTCGGCCTGACGAAGGCCGACGGGCAGTGGCGGATCGCCCACGAACACCACTCGTTCCCCACGGAGCACTGAGGCTCTTTACGGCTCGTAGGCGAGGTTGGGGCGCAGCCAGCGCTCCACCTCGTCGACCGGCATGCCGCGCCGGGCCGCGTAGTCGTGGATCTGGTCCTTGTCGAGGCGGCCGACCGTGAAGTAGCGGGCGTCGGGGTGCTGCAGGATCAGGCCGCTGACGGCCGCCGCCGGGGTCATCGCGTAGGACTCCGTGAGGCCGATGCCCACCTGTTCGGCGCCGAGCAGCTCGAACAGGTCGCGCTTCTCGCTGTGGTCGGGCGTGGCCGGGTAGCCGAGGGCCGGGCGGATGCCGCGGAACTTCTCGGCGTGCAGGTCTTCGAGCGCGGGCTCGGCGCCGGGCTCGAACCACTCGCGGCGGGCCTTCAGGTGGATCCACTCGGCGAACGCCTCGGCCAGGCGGTCGGCCAGCGCCTTCACCATGATCGACTTGTAGTCGTCGTTGTCGGCCTCGTAGCGGGCCGAGAGGGTCTCGGCGCCCTGGATGGCCACGGCGAAGCCGCCCATGTGGTCGCCCTCGGGCGCCACCCAGTCGGCCAGGCACCGGTTGGGGCGTCCTTCGGGCTTCTGGGTCTGCTGCCGCAACATCGGGAACCGGCGCTCGCCGATGACGATGTCGTCGCCCTCGGAGTGGGCCGGCCAGAAGCCGTAGACCCCTTCGGCCCGGAAGGAGCCGTCGGCGATGATCTGGTCGAGCATGGCGAACGCGTCGTCGTAGAGTTCGCGCGCCTCGGGCCGCTCCAGGATCGCGGGGTACTTGCCCTTGAGGCCCCAGGCCAGCCCGAGGAACTGCCAGTCGATGAACTCGCGCAACTCGGCGATCGAGGGGCTCACCCGGCGCACCCCGGTGAACTCGGGGGTCGGCAGGTCGTCGTAGGAGACGGCGGTGCGGTTGGCCCGGATCTTGTTCAGCGACAGCAGCGGCTGCCGGATGCGGGTCTCGTGCTGCTCGCGCAGCCGCTCCTGGTCGGCCTTGGACCTGATCGCCAGTTCCTTGGCCCGCGCCGGGTCGAGCAGGTCGGAGACCACGCCGACGACGCGTGAGGCGTCGAGCACGTGGAGGGTGAGGGCGTTGTAGGCGGGCGCGATGCGGACCGCGGTGTGCTGCTTCGACGTGGTCGCGCCGCCGATCAGCAGCGGCGTCGACATGCCGCGCTGGGTCATCTCGGCGGCCACCGACACCATCTCGTCGAGCGAGGGGGTGATCAGGCCGGACAGGCCGATCACGTCGGCGCCCTCGGCCTCGGCGACTTCGAGGATCTTGGCCGCCGGGACCATCACGCCCAGGTCGATGACCTTGTAGTTGTTGCAGCCCAGCACGACCCCGACGATGTTCTTGCCGATGTCGTGGACGTCGCCCTTCACCGTCGCCAGCACCACCGTGCCCTGGCCGGAGTCGGACTTGTCCTGCTCCATGAACGGTTCGAGGTAGGCGACCGAGCGTTTCATCACCCGGGCGCTCTTCACGACCTGCGGCAGGAACATCTTGCCGCTGCCGAACAGGTCGCCGACGATCTTCATGCCGTCCATCAGCGGCCCCTCGATGACGTCGAGCGGCCGGGCCGACTTCTGCCGGGCCTCCTCGGTGTCCTCGACGATGAAGTCGACGATGCCGTGGACGAGCGCGTGCGCCAGCCGCTCCTCGACCGGCGCCTCGCGCCAGGAGAGGTCGACGGTCCGGGCGGTGCCGCTGCCCTTGACCGTCTCGGCGTAGGAGACGAGCCGGTCGGTGGCGTCGTCACGCCGGTCGAAGATCACGTCTTCGACGAGCTCCAGCAGCTCGGCGGGGATGTCCTGATAGACGGCGAGCTGCCCGGCGTTCACGATGCCCATGTCGAGCCCCGCCTTGACGGCGTGGAACAGGAACGCCGAGTGCATGGCCTCGCGGACGACGTCGTTGCCCCGGAACGAGAACGACAGGTTCGAGATGCCGCCGCTGATCCGGACCCCGGGACAACGCTCCTTGATCAGCGGGAGGGCGTCGATGAAGTTCTTCGCGTACGCGTTGTGCTCGCTGATGCCGGTCGCCACGGCCAGCACGTTGGGGTCGAAGATGATGTCCTCGGCCGCGAACCCGGCCCGCTGGGTGAGGATGTCGTAGGCGCGGGCGCAGATCTCGACCTTGCGCTGGGTCGTGTCGGCCTGGCCCTGCTCGTCGAAGGCCATCACGACGACGCCGGCGCCGTAGTTCTTGATCTGCCGGGCGTGGTCGAGGAAGACCTCCTCGCCCTCCTTCAGGCTGATGGAGTTGACCACGCCCTTGCCCTGGACGCACTTGAGGCCGGCTTCGAGGACCGACCACTTCGAGCTGTCGACCATGATCGGCACCCGGGCCACCTCGGGCTCGGTCGCGATCAGGTTCAGGAAGGTGGTCATGGCCTGCTCGCTGTCGAGCAGGTCGGCGTCCATGTTGACGTCGAGCAGGTTGGCGCCGCCGCGCACCTGCTCCAGCGCGACGTCGACGGCCGCCTGGTGGTCGTTGCCCTCGATGAGCCGCCGGAACTTGGCCGAACCGGTCACGTTGGTGCGCTCGCCGATCATCACGAACCCGGTGTCGGGCCCGATCGCGAACGGCTCCAGGCCGGAGAACCGGGTCGCCTTCTCGGGGGCGGGCACCTCACGCGGCCTGAGGCCCTTCACGGCCTCGGCGATCTCGGCGATGTGGGCCGGGGTGGTGCCGCAACACCCGCCGGCGATGTTGACCATGCCCTGCCGGGCGAACTCGCCGAGCAGCGCGCCGGTCTCCTCGGGCGTCTGGTCGTAGCCGCCGAACGCGTTGGGCAGGCCGGCGTTGGGGTGGCTGGCGACGTACACGCCCGCGATCTTCGAGAGCTCGGCCACGTGGGGCCGCATCTCGGTCGCGCCCAGCGAGCAGTTGACCCCCACGACCAGCGGTTCGGCGGCCTCGATCGACCGCCAGAACGCCTCGACGGTCTGCCCCGAGAGGGTGCGCCCGCTCAGGTCGACGATGGTGACCGAGATCCACAGCGGCAACTGGGGCGCGACCTCGCGGGCCGCGGCGATGGCCGCCTTGCAGTTGAGCGTGTCGAAGATCGTCTCGATCAGCAGCAGGTCGACCCCGCCCTCGGCGAGCGCCTCGATCTGCTCGACGTAGGCGGCCTTGACCTGGTCGAACGTGACCGCCCGGTAGGCCGGGTCGTCGACCTTCGGCGAGAGCGAGAGCGTGACGTTGAGAGGCCCGACCGAGCCGGCGACGAACCGCCCGCCGAACTCGTCGGCCGCCTGCCGCGCCAGCCGCGCGCCCTGGAGGTTCTGCTCCCGCACGAACCGCTCGGCGCCGTAGTCGGCCTGCCCGAAGCTCGTGGCGGTGAAGGTGTTGGTCGTGGTGATGTCGGCCCCGGCGGCCAGATATTGCCGGTGGACGTCGAGGATCACGTCGGGCCGGGTGACGTTGAGCATGTCGGGGTCGCCGGCGTAGCGCTCGTCGCCATAGTCGGCAGGGGTGAGACCGGCGCCCTGGAGCATGGTTCCCCAGGCGCCGTCGAGCACCGCGACCCGGTCGGCGAGCAGCTGACGAAGATCCACTAAGCCTCCTCCGAACGATGGAAGAGGCGACCTTGTCGGGGTGGTTCCAGCCGAGCGTGGCGGGCGTTGACCAGCCCGTTGCAGCGCCTCTCGACCTGCCGCCTAGTTTAACAAACGCCCCGGCTGTCAATGCCATCGAAACTTTTCGGCGTTTCAAACTGGGTCTTTCTCACTTTGCCCGACACGGTTAGCATCCGGTTTCGGAACATCTCCGAAACATTTTGGAGCCTGACCCCCCAAAGGAGAGAGTTCGATGAGACGACTGGTGGTCATCGCGGCCACGGCGCTCGGACTCGTGGCTGTGCTCAGCCAGGGACCCGTGTCGGCCAACGGCCGGCCTCCGGCCGTACAGGACCAGAGCCTGAAAGCCCTGGCCGCCCGGCACAACCTGGCGATCGGCACCGCCATCAGCAACGACGCCCTGGCCGAACCCCAGTACAAGGCCATCGCCACCCAGCAGTTCAGCAGCGTCACCCACGAGAACGCCATGAAGTGGGAGAGCCTCGAACCCACTCGCGGCACCTACAACTGGGGCCCCGCCGACACGTTGATCGACTTCGCGAAGAAGAACAACCAGAAGGTCCGCGGGCACGTGCTCGTGTGGCACAACCAGTTGCCGACGTGGCTGACCGAGGGCGTGGCCAACGGCACGATCTCCAAGACCGAGCTGCGCGACCTGCTGAAGAAGCACATCACGACCGTGGTGAAGCGCTACAAGGGCAAGATCTGGCAGTGGGACGTCGTCAACGAGGCCGCCAGCGACCCGTGGGACACCCCCTCGGAGATCCACCTGAAGGGCTTCTGGGCCCAGAACCTCGGCCCGACCTACATCGCCGACGCCTTCCGCTGGGCCCGCGCCGCCGACCCCCACGCGCTGCTCTTCTACAACGACTACAACATGGAGGCCTTCGGCGACCGCGGACCCTCCGACAAGGTGTGGTTCATCTACAACCTGATCAAGAACCTGCGCGCGCAGGGTGTGCCGATCGACGGATTCGGCTCCCAGGGCCATCTGGGGACGCAGTACGGCAACTTCGACGCCTTCCAGGTGAAGGAGGTCCTGGACGCGTTCTCCGACCTGGGGATGGTGTCGGCGTTCACCGAGGTCGACGTGCGCAGCCAGATGACGGCCGGGGTGCAGGCGGGCGACTCCAACGAGATCAACCCGCGCCTGCAGGCGTCGGCGTCGAACTTCAGCGTCCTGTTGCAGGCGTGCCTGCTGAACCGGAACTGTTTGTCGTACACGGTGTGGGGCTTCACGGACAAGCACTCGTGGGTGCCGACGTGGTTCACCAACCCGCCGGAGGGGCTGGCGACGCTGTACGACGAGAACTATCTGCCGAAGCGGGCTTACAACTCGATCAAGTCTGACCTGGTGTTCGCGGGCCCGCCGCACGTCCAGCCCAGACCTCGCCGCTAATACGGGACAAGGCCCTGTACGAACCTCTCCAGCACCGGCGAGGTGTCAGAGGTTCGCCACAGGGCCGCTCCGGTGATCGTGGCCGTCGGCCCCTTCAGCGGGACGAAGGCCACCCCCTCCCTTCGCAGGCCCTCCGTCGAGGCCGGGACCAGGGCGACGCCCAGCCCGGCCGCGACGCTCATGAGCTGCGTGGAGACCTGGCAGACACGGTGGGTGACGTGGGGGCGGAAGCCGGCCGACGTGCACATGTCGTGCACCGTCTGGGCCCATTCGGCGCAGTCGGCGAGGTCGAGGAAGACGAACGGGTCGTCGGCCAGCTCGGCGATCTCGATCACCGGGTGGGACGCCAGACGGTGTTTCACCGGCAGGGCCGCGATGAACGGTTCGACCGAGAGGATCGCCCCCTCCGGGCAGTCGATGCCGCCGATCCGGGAGATGAAGGCGACGTCCACATCGGGCGGCTGGCTCGTGGTGCCGAGCGGCAGTTCGAGCAGATCGACCTCGACCCCGGCGTGTCGGTCGCGGAAGTCGGCGAGCATGGCCAGGAAGGGGCCCGAGGAGGTCGTCGGCATGTACGCCACCCTCAACCGCCCCAGTTCGCCGCGTCTGGCCCGGTCGGCGACCGCCTGCGCGGCCTTCGCCTGGGCGAGGGTGCGGCGGGCCTCGACCAGGAACAGCTCGCCCACGGAGGTCAGGCGGGTGCGGCGTTTCTCCCTGATGAGGAGTTCGACGCCCAGGACGGACTCCAGCTTCTGGATCTGCTGGGACAGGGCCGGCTGGGCGATGTGGAGGCGTTCGGCGGCGCGGGCGAAGTGGAGCTCCTCGGCCAGGGCGACGAAGCCCTCCAGGTGGCGCAGCTCGAAGTTCATGCGCACAGCTTATCGACGTATCGGAAAACGGTCTTTGATCTTATTAAGACCCTGCTCCTAGCCTCGGAGCCATGAGACTTTCAGGCAAGATCGCACTCGTCACCGGCGGCACCTCGGGAATCGGCGAGGGCATCGCGCGGCGTTTCGGCGCCGAAGGGGCGACCGTGGTGCTCACCGGCCGCCGGGCCGACCTCGGTGAGCGGATCGCCGAGGAGATCGGGGCCGCCACGTTCGTGCCGGGTGACCTGACCTCGGCCGGGACCCGCCACGCCCTCGTCGCCGCCGTCGAGGCCCACGGCGGGCTGAACGTGCTGGTCAACAACGCCGCCGCCTTCGGGGACACGGTGACCGACCAGGTGACCGACGACGATTTCGACCGGATCGTGGGGCTGAACTTCCGGGCGGCGTTCCAGGTGACGCGGGACGTGCTGCCGTACCTCATCAGGAAGCCGGGCGGGCGGATCGTGAACATCTCCAGCATCGGGGTGACGCGGACGTGGCCGGGGGCGTCGGTCTACAACGCCAGCAAGGCGGCGCTGGAGAACCTGACGCAGACGTGGGCGCACGAATACGGGCCGTTCGGGCTGACGGCGAACGCGTTGACGTTGCCCATCGTGGACGCGCCGATGTCGCTGGCCGCCCGCGAGCACGTCGACCTGGAGGCCATCCCGTCGCGGCGGATCGGGACGGTGGAGGACGTCGCCGACATGGCGGTGTTCCTGGCGGGGGACGAATCGGGTTATCTCAACGGGGCCCGCATTCCGCTCGACGGCGGGCAGACGGCTTAGCGAGGCCGCTCATAATATTTCACTCGCAGAATGTTGGGATTGGCCCGAATTTCGAGGGAAATGTTCGATCGCCAGTTCGATTCGGATGAGGTAAATTCCTCGCCATGATCCAGTCCGAGCACGAGGTTCTCATCGAACTGATCCGGCGATCTCCCTCCCTGGCCACTCGGCTCTTCGCGGAATTGGGCTTCGATACTCCGAAATACACATCAATTCGGGTGGAAACCACCGATATCGCCGCAGATCATCACCACTTAGTGATTCTCCTCCTTGACGGCGACACAATCGTTCTGGCGGTCGTAGTCGAGGTGCGGCTCCATGAGCATGAAGAATTTCGCGACTGGGTTCCCTGCGCGGCGGATGTCTGGGCCCGCCACCGGCGACCCACCGTTCTCCTGGTTTTCGCGCCCAGGCCAACGGCCCAACGCCTCCGACCACCACTCCTTGTTGGCCACCCTGGCCTGACCTTGAGCCCCCTGGTCGTCGGTCCTGAGACCATCCCCGTCATCACCGATCTCCAGACAGCCCGCGAGCTTCCCGAACTTACTCTGCTCTCCGGAACCGCCCACGGGGAGCACCACCATGATGTCCTCCAAGCCATCGCTCACGCCCTGAAAGCCCTTGAGTGGCCTATGCGCGCCGCATACGTTGAGCACCTGGCGAGGCGGCTTTCTGGGCCCTCGATAAGCAAGCTGGATGCTTTCATGACAACTGTCGGATCCGGCCGTAGCATCGTCGCGGCGACCGGCGATGAGGTCAAAGAAGAGCCTGAAAGCCATCAGGGCGTGGATCGCCCCTAACGGCATGACAAAGACTTATTAGAAAGACAAGTCTGCCAGACGTCTCGAAGGGCTTGGCCACTTTTCAGATAGCTTGGATGGCACCGTACGAACTGGAATCAGGAAAACCGTTTGATGCGACTCATTCGTAAGAGAGTGACCTATCCATTACCTGGGTCGCTTATTGCTGTCAGTTATTGGCAGATCGTAATTTCGACGCTGCGGAACGTCTCCTGTGAACTGTCTCAGCGACACGAGCCGCGGCCTCTCTAGCAGGTTCATGTTCCCAGATCCGAATTACCTGCCACCCGGCGTCTCGCAGAACGCTGTCGGTCTCTCGGTCTCGTGCTCGGTTTGAGGAGATCTTCTGGGACCAGAACTCGGCGTTCTTGCGTGCGGGACGGTAGTGCTCTTCGCACCCATGCCAATAGCAACCGTCGAGGAAAACCGCGATCTTGTCTCTGGTGAAGACCATGTCAGCGGTGCGCCGCACTCCTGGCAGCGGACGAACGCCTACCCGATATCTCAATCCAAGGGCGTGAACCGCTGAGCGCAGTGCTCGTTCCGGACGAGTGTCCCGCCCGCGATTGGCACGCATGACCGACCGCACCGCGGGACTCGATGCCCATGACTCGGCCATCGATTCGACCACGCTGGCAGGTGGCTTCGCGCTGAGGAGACCACGGCGTACCGCCAGGAGCCAACCCTGTGCGAGGTTTTCCGCTCGCGTCTCGTGCTCGACCTCGCCAACATAGCGTGCTGGTGAGCGGCCACGATCAGACCATCGCAGATACGCGCGAATGCGTCGCGTTTTGGGCAAAAGCTTTAGATAGATGGACGCGCACGCCTGACGCCCATCTCCAAGATCTACGAACCGAACCTGGCGACCACCGGCCGCCCGGTCCTGTTCCTCCGCGGCCTGAGCGCGTGTGCGCCCTTCGCGCCCCCTCCAAGCCCGATCCGGGGGAGGTCGACGCTTCCAGCGTCCCTCAGCCGCGGTCATGGCCTTGCCGTGCCTCTTCCAGGACTCGCGCGACCGCGCTCGCGAAAACCTCACCGAGCACCACGGGAACCGCGTTGCCAAGCTGCCGCATCTTCTCTCCTCTGGGGCCTTCAAGGCGCCAGTCGTCAGGGAAGGTCATAACGCGAGCCGTCTCCCGCACGGTCATATAGCGGTGTGTTCCGTTGTCCAGCATGACTACCGACTCACCACCGGGAACACCGTGAACCCCCGCCTTGACCGTCTTGGCCGGCCGATCAAGCTCGTTAGGAGTGTGACCCGTGTAGATCCGAGCCCCGGGCCAACCGATGTGATCACTCACGCCGCCCAGGTGTCTCTCTTTCCGGTCCATATGTTCCGGGAGGATGGGCGGGAGCGGCTTCTCACATCCCTGGATCTCCGGGATTCCCGCCAGCGCGTCTCGCATCGTTCGCCATGGGCGCATCCCGTCGTCCTCGATTGTCATCTCTTGAGGAAGCCGCGCCAACACACGATTCCTGACCTGGTCTGGGACGTCATGGCGTGCCCAATAGTCGCCGTCCCACATCGACCGTATGAGGGCCGCTTCGGAGAAGCGAGGCTTGACGAGGTTCTCGAACCGCCTTATGTCAACACCCAGATCCGCGCGAAAAGCCACGATGATGATCCGTTGCCTGATCTGCGGCACACCGTAGTCGGCGGCGTTGACCGGGACCATCAGGACCTCATATCGGCGGGACGGGTCGCCATTCGCCGCTCCCAGCCGAGACCGCAGCACGGCGTCATGTTCCAGCCAACTCGCGCCTTCGTCGCGTTCCTCGAACGGGAGGCACATCTCACGCAGAATGTAATCGAAGTAGGGCTTGAACGATGGACGCAAAAGGCCTCGAACGTTCTCGCAGATGACGGCCTTGGGGCGGGTCTCGCGAATGGCCCGAAACATCTGCGGGAACATGTTGCGCTCGTCCTCGTCGCCTTTGGCGACACCACCCAGACTGAAGGGCTGGCAAGGTGGCCCTCCCGCCAGGACGTCAACCTTGCCCTCCAGGTAGCCGAACTCCACCTTGCGGATATCGCCCTCGATCAACGGCCATGGTTGGCCCGGACCGGGAATCCATGGATCGGCGCCTTCCTCGACGCGCCGCGCGCCGTTGGCCACGAGAGTCTCACAGGCTCTTCTCGCGAACTCGTTGAACAGCAATGGCCTGAAGCCAGCGCGGTGGACGGCCATGGCCAGACCTCCTCCACCAGCGAAGAGCTCGACAGCGGATCGACCGATGACTTCTTCTCGCTGATCAGGCATGCCGAAAGCATACCGCGGAGTTGATGATCTTCAAGAGCTTTGGGAAAAGTGTTCGATATCGAGATGATCGACGCTACTCTCTCGCCGTGACAGCCTTCACCCCTCGCTTCTATGACCCGATGGACACCCGGAACATCACCTCGGTCATCTGTCGTGAGCTTGAGGCGCAGCCCCTGACACCCCTCCCCGAGCTACCTCGTTTCGAGGGGTCGGGTCTCTACGCGATCTACTACACGGGGACCATCGAGACTCTGTACGTGCCCCTCGTAGGACACGACGTTCCTGTGTACGTGGGCCAGTCCCACTCTCACAACAGCGCGACGGGCGTCGCCGTGAGTGGCCGAACCCCACTTTTCTCGCGTGTCAGCGGGCACGGGAGGTCCATCGCCGGCGGCAACCTCACATTGACGGACTTCGCCGTACGACTCCTTCTCATGCCCGATGTCCACGCCGACCTCGGGGAGAACGGCCTGCGTGTCAACTATCAGCCGGTCTGGAACGCGATCCTTCGTGGCTTCGGGAGCAACGAGCAAGGCTCCTCGACGAGAAAGAGCGCGCGCACTAAATGGGACACGGTCCACGCCGGGCGGAGCAGATCGTACGGGAGCAGTCCACACGATCGTGACGCGTTGATCGAGCGCGCCCGAGCACACATAGCCGAACGGATCGCGTTGATCGGCGAGATCCCGTGGCGGTAGCGGATGTATCCACAGGCACAAGGCGAGGGCACGGGCGGACGTAGCCGGGGTTGAATCTATTCTCACCAGATGTCGGTTATGTGGCTTAGCCTCTCTCTCGTGGACGACCACATCGAGCCGTACGAGCCGTACAACCCCTTGGATGAGAGGAATCTGGCCCAGAGCGTCGCCGACGCCCTGGAACGTGAACCCATCCGGTCACTACCACCTGACCCATTCGCGGGACCCGGCCTTTACGCCCTTTATTTTGTGGGGAGCACCGGTCTCTACGCTCCACTGGGCGAATTGTGTCGCCGCGGGGCCAACGCGGACCTCGGTGTCGGGCCCGACGCCGTGCCGATCTATGTGGGGAAGGCCACGGCGTCGGGCAGTCGTCACGGCAATCTGCGGAATTCCAAGGACAAGACCCTCAGTGATCGTATTCGGAAACATACTCGCTCCATCGAGATGGCGACGTCGACACTAAAGATCACCGATTTTCGAGTGCGCTATCTTCGAGTGAAGGACATCTGGATCCCACTGGGGGAATTTGGGCTACTGCAGCGATACACCCCGATTTGGAATCGAGTGCTTGACGGTTTCGGGAACAACGACCCCGGACGAGGCCGCTACGAGCAGGCTCGATCTCCATGGGACACCCTTCATCCCGGCAGAAGGTGGGCGGAGAAGCTACCGGTCAACCCTGAGCCGCGGGAGCGCTTAGAAGCGAAGGTACGCAAAGCGATGAATGCGATCGTGTCTCGTTTTCCCATACCCGAGGACGTACTAGCGGACGAGCCCTCGTATGACCTTACGGGTTCTGGCGAGATTTGATTGTCACATTCTCTGGCCCAGGTTGAGCTCAGCTCGCGCGATCAGGAGTGAGTCGCGCCAAAACCCGCCCTAGTTTATCTGAAGTGCACGATCTCTTCGAGAACGCCCTACCGGGACCAGGGCCTTAATGTGTGTACAAATCGCGTTCGCAAGTCGCTCCCATACACTTCCCGGGAAAATAGGTCGCGGCTCGCGCCCAGGGATTCACTCAGCGGACGGGTGCGCCCGGTCAAGGCCAGGCGCACCCCTCCTAATCAGAGCCCATACCTGCTCTTCAGGTGGCGCCAGAAGTCACGCAGCATCCACGCGTCGAACTCCGTGATCTGTGATGCGCTGCCGGCCTTCATCAGGAAGCCGCCCACGCCCGTCGGAGTCCAGTCGTAGAAGTCGTCCAGCCCGAAGGTGTGCCCTATCTCGTGCAGCAGGATGTGCATGTTCGAGGCGTTGATGTTGTTCATGAAGTACTCGGAGCCCATGCGCTGCCCCCAGTCGCCGCCCGCGCCGCCGCCCATGCCGGCGGTCAGCCACAGTGACATGTCGTAGTGCCGCGCGACGCCTCCCGGGCAGTTCGGGTACGTCCCGCCCTGGTTGAAGAACCGGCCGCACGGCGGCGCGCACTGCGGCGCGTTCTCGCGGATGTCGCCCACGTAGATGTCGACGGAGTTGTCGGTCCACTGGAGTTGCGCCCGGTCGCGGACGGCCCAGCCGACGACCCTCACCGGCACGTCGGCGTAGGGCCAGGCGTTGTGCCCGGCCATGACGTCCATCCACTTCTTGAACTGCCGCTGCAACGCGGCGTGGATGGCGTCGCGCTGGGCGGCGGTCACCGAGGCCGGGGAGTCCCAGCGCACGCAGTAGTTCACGTAGCCCCGGTTGGCCATGACCTGGTCCCAGCCGTAGTTGCGGAACCCGTAGAGGTTCCCGTAGGTGCTCTCGACGTGCGACCAGACCTGGTTGAGCGGGTTGACCAGATTCGCGGGCGGGTTCCAGCCCGTCGAAGAGGTCGGAGTGGGCGTCGGGGAGGGAGTCGGCGAAGGAGTCGGCGAAGGTGGGACGGAGCCGCCGCAGGTCACCCCGTTGACCGAGTACGAACTCGGCACCGTGTTGGTCCCGCTGTAGGTCCCGTTGAGCCCCACCGTGACACTCGCGCCCGTGGACAGGACGGGCGCGTATCCCGGTGCGGTCACGGTCACGTTCTGGCCCGACTGGGCCCACGTCCCGTTCCAGCCCTGACCGACCTGCTGGTTCCCCGGCCAGGTGAATCGCAGGACCCACGGGTCGAGCGGGTCGCCGAGGTTGTTGATCGTCACGTTGGCCCCGAAGGCGCCGCCGTTGTCCCACGTCTTGGCGTAGGTCACGGAGCAGGCGACGGCCGCCTGCGCGGGCTGGGCGGCGATCACGCCCAGCGCGGCCATGACCGAGAAGGTCACGGCCCAGATGGATGTTCGCATTGTGGGAGCGCTCCCATTCAAGGGATAGGTGGGAGCGGGTGCCGTCCGGAAGAGTGACGGCACCCGCCGATGGACCTAGTTCGCGAACGCCCGGACCTCAAGGAGTCCGAGTGACGCCGTGCCCGTGCTGGTCAGCACCACTCTCAGGCGGGTGCTGTTCACGGGTGTGAAGGTGACCGCGTTGAACTGGTTCTTCGCCAGGCCGTAGGTGCCCGGCAGGTCGACGTAGGACGACCCGTTCCAGTACTGGAGCTTCCAGGCCGACGGCATGTCGATGCCCTGCTCGTCGTCGAAGAAGTACACCTCCGCGCGGCCGAGCGTCTGGGCGGAGGGCCAGGTCAGTTCCGCCCACTGCTGACCGGTCTCCGGCCAGGTTCCCCACCGCGGGTTCACGGTGTCGTTCGACGACGGCGGCTGGATGCCGTCGTTCAGCGCCGCCACCGACTCCCACGATGAGGTGTAGGAAGCCGACGGCGTCGCCGACAGGGCCAGGTTGGTGACGGGAGGCGGGGTGCCGCCCCGGTTGTAGGCGGCGATCTCCGTCAGGCCGGTCTTGGCGCTTCCCGCGTTGGTCACCTGGACGCGGATCCGCGCCGTGGACACCGGCGGGAAGGTCACCACGTTGTAGTTCGCCCGCGGCGCGGCGGGGGTCTTCGTCTGCGAGGGCACCGCCGTCCACGTCGATCCGTTCAGGTACTGGATCGTGTAGACGGATGGCGCTCGGTAGGTCGCCGAGGCGGGGCGTGAGTCCTTGAACCACAACCGCACCTCGTTGACCGGCTGTGACGAGCCCAGGTTCAGCTCGTACCAGTCGGTCGTCGACCCCGTGCCACCCCAGAACGGCTCGTTGACCGGCAACCCGTCGACCGCGCCGGCCACGTTGCCGCCCGATGCCGTCGTGGAGGCGCTGCCGGAGGCGGGGATGAGCCCGGGGGCCACGTTGATCCCGGCCTTGGCCAGGATGTCGGTCATCCGCCCGCTCGTGAAGGACACCTGCGACGGCGTCTGGAGGCCCGGGTACGCCTGGTTGTAGGCGACCGTTCCCGACGTGGTCACGGCGCCGGTCGCCGGGTCCCACGTGAACGGCACCAGGGAGTTCACCGTGGCGACGCGGGTGCCGTTGATGAAGATCGAGTAGCCCTGCGGCACACCCGGGTAGCGGGTCACCCCGTCGTTGGGGTCGTCCCAGGTGATGGTCAGGTCGGCGTTGCGGTAGCGCAGGTTGTTGACGGTGAAGTGGGTCCAGCCGATGTTGATCGGCGAGAGTTCCACCTTCGCGTCGTTGCGCGGGCGCAGGCCGGCGACGTCCTCGATCACCGTCCAGTTGCCGCTGCCGAGGATGTTGTGGTGGATCCACGAGCGGTACTGCACCGAGTTGCCGTTCCAGTCGGCCCAGAACTCGTTGGCGTCGGGCCAGGCGGTGTTGCCGCCGACGTACTGGGCCCAGGTGTTCCAGTACAGCAGCTTCTTGTAGTCGTTGGCCGTCATCCACGAGTTCGGGTAGTTGCGCAGGACCGACGAGTAGAGGCGGAACTGCACGGTCGAGTTGATGGTGGAGAAGTTGTTCGACCCGGGCTCGCCCTGGGCCGCGGCGGCGGCCTTGTCGACCTGGTTGGCGGTGTAGAAGGGGAAGATCGGGTACTGCGCGGGGTCGTCGTAGAGCCGTAGCGCCTGCCGGTAGGTCGCCGTGTTGGGGATCGCGCCGACCGCGAACGGATAGTAGTTGTTGATCTCCTTCCACGGCACGTGCTCGTTCGTCGACTTCAGCCGGTGTTCGAAGAGCTGCCGTGACGGGTTCCAGAGCACGTTCACGATGGCGTTCTGGATGTCGGTCGCCAGCGTCTGCATCTCGGCGGCCTTGGCGGTGTTGCCGACGGCGGCGTAGGCCTGGGCGGCGGCCAGCGCGCCGCTGTACTGGTAGGCCGACTCGGCGCGGTCCATCCGGCCCGGCTTCCAGTGGAACGACACCGCGTCGGCGTCGTTGCCGGTGAGGGCGCCCCAGTCGTACTCGATGAGCTTGTTGTTGTCGGTGTCGTAGTAGCTGAGCTGGCCCTTCACGTCACGCTCGGCATACCTGGCGAGCGCGCCCGCGATGGCCGGCTGGCCGCCGTGGATCTGGTAGGCCCGCCACGCCGCCTCGGAGATGTACTGGGTGTAGCTGTTCGACCAGTTCTCCGGGTCGCCGGGGTTGTCCATGAACCGGCCGTTCCTGGACGTCTGGCCCGTCGACAACCAGTTGCCGTAGGCGTACATCGGAGTTCGCAGGTACTTCAGGTCGTCGATGTGCATCGGCTGGGTCAGCGCGATGGCGTTGTTGTAGCCGAGCACGCCCTCCATCGACACCGGGAACTGGAAGGTCTGGCCGGGGATGTCCGCGTCGAGGTTGTTGTAGCGCATCAACCACCAGCGGTAGTAGACGTTCTTCTTGATCGCCGGTTCGGCCAGGTCGATGTAGGGCAGGTTCCGCGCCCACCACAGGTTGTAGGCCCGCACGTGCGTCGCGAACGCGGTCGCGTTCGTATAGCCGCGGTAGGCGTTGTACTCGGTCAGCGAGTCGGGGATCTCGCTGGTCACGAAACCCATCACGACCTTCGCGGTCACGGTCGCGCCCGGCGCCACGGTGACCGAGCGGTTCAGGCCGCCGCCGCTGACGGTGAAGTCGTCGCCGCTGAGCCTGGGGAACAGCGTGGTCAGGTTGTTGTACGCGTTCACCTGCCCCGTCAGTTCGCCGCCCGACCCGCTGCTGGCGTACGGCGAGGTGGCCCTGATCTGGAGCGTCGACGACGACGTGCCGTTGTTGACGATCGAGAGGTTCGCCACGGCGACGTTGTTGTCGGTGATGAACTTCTGCTGCGTCACCACGAGAGACCCGCTCGTGTGCACGCTGCGCCAGTACGAAGGCGCCTGGAACCGCTGGGAGACCTGCTCGGAGAAGGTCCCCGGGGTGATCGCGACCGTGAAGGCGGAGGACCCGCCGATCGCCTCCCAGTACGCCACCTGGCCGGAGAAGCCCAGCGTGCCGGGGTTGTGCGTCTTCATGTAGAGCGCCCGGCCCCGCGTCATCAGCCAGTTCCCGGCCGGGTCGCTGCCTGTTCTGCCGAGGAGGCGGTCCATCCAGAAGTCGGTGCCGGAGGATTCGGCGTCGTACACGGCCTGCATCATGTCGCCGGTCGTGTAGGGCGCCGGTGCGGCCGGGATGGTCCCGCCGCTGAACGTGGGGAAGCCGATCGTCTGCGCCGCGTCAGCGGCTGGACCTGCGACGATCAGCCCGGCTAAGAGGGCCAGCGCGGTTGAGGTCCGGAGGAGTTTCACACGCCCACCGTCCATTCGATCATTCCGGTCGAGAAACCGGCGCGAGAGGTCATGTTGAGCCGGAGCCGGGTGGTCGAGATCTGCGGGAAGGTCATCGTGTTGAACTGATCGGCGGTGACCCCGCAGGAACCGATGTTCACGTAGGACGATCCGTTCCAGTACTGAAGCTGGCACGACGCCGGCAGGTCGATCCCCTGGTTGTCGTCGAACCAGTAGGCGGCGCTCTTCGAGATGTTCTGCGCCGTGGGCCAGCGATATTCGACCCATTGGGTGCCCTGCTGGTTCCAGTTGCCGTAGACACCGTGGGAGCGGTCGGCCGAGCTCGTCGGCGTGAACCCGTCCTTGACGGCGTTCAAGGTCTCCCACGAGGAGACGTAGGAGGTCGAGGCGGTGGCGCTCAGCGCCAGGTTCGACGAGGTGCCGCCGGAGGTCTGGACGACCTTCTGCATCGTCCCGTCGGCGTTGAAATAGAGCTTGTCGAGCGTCACCGACCTGCGGAAGTTGCCGCCGCCCGGCGCGGCGGCGTTGTGGTAGACCATGTACCACTGGCCCTTGTACTCGATGATCGCCGGGTGGTTGGTCGTCGAGCTGACCATGTCGAGCACGACGCCGCGGTGCGTCCACGGGCCGAGCGGGTTCGACGCGGTCGCGTAGCGGACGCACGCGTAGCCCGGGGTGGCGCAGCCGGAGTCGTTGGCCGCGTAGGCCAGGTAGTAGGTGCCGTTGCGCTTGAACATCCACGGCGCCTCCCAGAAGTTCGACACCCCCTGCGGGGTGACGACCGAACCCTGGGTCGAGGTCATGTTGGCGTTCAGCCGCACGGCGCGCAGGCCGTAGTAGGAGCCCCAGTACATGTAGACCTGGCCGTCGTCGTCGGTGAAGACGGTCGGGTCGATGTTCAGCGGCGAGGAGTTCGGGGTGGAGTCGCTGATCAGCGGGCCGCCGATCGCGTCGGTGAACGGGCCGGTGGGGCTGTTGCCGACGGCCACGCCGATGTTCATCCAGCCGGGGCCGTTGCCGTTGACGGAGACGTACCAGTAGTAGCGCCCGTCGGCGCCGCGTTCGACCTCGCTCGCCCAGGCGTCGAGGCCGGCCCAGGAGAAGTTGGAGATCGCCAGGCGTGCGCCCTGGTCGGTGAAGGTGGCCGCGTCGGTGGAGGAGTAGACGTGCCAGTCGCGCATGACGAAGTTCTGGCCGGTGGACGAGGCCTCGTCATGGCCCGTGTAGAGGTAGAGCGTGTCGCCGACGACGAGCGCCGCGGGGTCGGCGGTGTAGATCTGGGTGGTGATCGGGGCGGCTGCCTGGGCGGGGAGGGTGAGGCCGAGTAACAGCAGGAGGGGCGTCAGGAGGGCTAATCGGCGTTTCACGGGAGCGGTTCCTTTCCTCGATGTTAGCGCTAACATCCGTAGGGCACCACCCGGGTGGCGGTGCGAGGATCAGGTGGAGTCGCGGATGACGAGCTGTACCGGCATGCGGTGCACGCCCGGGGTGGCACGGCCGTCGATGGCCGCGAACAGATGCTGGGCCGCCGTGCGGCCGAGCACCTCCAGGTTGGGGTCGATGGTGGTCAGCGGGGGGCGGCTCTCGGCGGCCAGCACCTCCCAGTTGTCGTAACCGACGACGGCGATGTCCTCGGGGATGCGCCGCCCGCGTTCCCTGGCGGCCTCCACGAACCCGGCCGCGATCTGGTCGCTGCCACAGAACACCGCGTCGATCTCGGGGTCGGCGTGCAGCACCATCGCGGCGGCCTGGCGGCCCCAGCGCTGCGACCACTGGCCCCAGAACACCGGCCCGGGTTCCAGGCCCGCGTCGGCGAGCGCGGCGGCGGCGCCTTCGGCGCGTTCCCGTGCCGCCTGGTAGGTGGCCAGGCCGGTGACGTGCGCGATCCGGCGGCGGCCGAGGGTGACCAGGTGCTTGATGGCCGTGCGGGACCCTTCGAGGTCGTCGGGCACGAACGACACGTCGCCGGGATCGTCGGAGGGGCCGTAGGCGTACACGACCGGAACGCCCAGGTCGCGGCTGATCGACGGGCGCGAGTCGGTGCTCTCGCCCACGACGATGATGCCGTCGACCCGGCGGGCCAGCAGCGTGCGGATGTAGTGCTGCTCCCTGATCGAGTCGCCACGCGCGTCACAGAGCAGCACGGCCATCTCGCCGGCGCCGAAGGCGTCCTCCGCTCCGAGCATCACCGGGATGCCGAAGCGGCCGACGCTGTCGCTGGTCAGCAGGCCGACGGTTCGCGTTGGACCGCCCAGCAGGCTCCGGGCGGCCGGATTGGGCTTGAACGACAGTTGCTCTGCCGCCTCCAGGACACGCTGCCGAGTCTCGGCGCGGACCTGGTCTTTGCCGTTGAGCGCCTTCGAAGCAGTGGCGACCGACACCCCGGCCAGGTGGGCCACATCGCTGATCGTGGCGATACGTTGCATCGAAAGCCTTTTCCGTAGTGGTGGTATACCCGCAGAAGGTAGCTGCGCATTTGTGACAGAGCAAGGGCTTCACACGCCCCCGATCGGGGCGTATGTTGCGGCTACATTTCCGAAAACCTTTTCAGTTTTTCGGTCGAGAGGAACCCCCATGCTCAGAAGACTGCCCGCGCTCGCCGCGGCGGCGCTCCTCGCGACATCCATGGCCGCATGTGGTTCTGCCGCCCCGGAGGAAAGCGCCCCCGGTGGGACGGCCGCCGCAGGTCCGACCACCATCACGATGTGGACCCGGGCGGCGACCCAGGCGCAGAGTGAGCGCCTGGTCGAGGCTTACAACAAGTCTCACACGAACCAGGTCAAACTGACCGTCATTCCGACGGACAACTACCAGCCGCGCATCGCCGCGGCGGCCGGGGCCAAGCAGCTCCCCGACGTGTTCGCGGCCGACGTCATCTTCGTGCCGAACTACACGTCGCAGGGCCTGTTCGCCGACATCAGCGACCGCGTCGCGGCGCTCCCGTTCAAAGACTCGCTGGCCCCCTCGCACATGAGGCTCGGCACCTACGAGGGCCGCCAGTACACCCTTCCGCACACCCTCGACCTGTCGGTCTGGTTCTGGAACAAGGACCTGTACGAGAAGGCCGGGCTCGACCCCGAGAAGGGCCCGGCCACCCTGAAGGAGTTCGCCGAGCAGGCCACGACCGTGCAGGAGAAGCTGGGCGCCGACGGCAAGGTGCACGGCACGTTCTTCGGCGGCAACTGCGGCGGCTGCTACGTCTTCACCTTCTGGCCCTCGGTCTGGGCGGCCGGCGGCACGGTCATGAACGCCGAGGGCACCGAGTCGACCGTGGCCTCCTCCCCCATGACCGACGTGTTCTCCATCTACCGGAGCCTGTACGACAACGGCGTCACCGGCCCGACCACGAAGGAGGAGCAGGGCCCGACCTGGACCGGCTTCTTCCCGAAGGGCGAGATCGGCGTCATGCCGATGCCGTCCACCACGCTCGGCTCGATGCCGGCCGACATGAAGATCGGCGTCGCGCCCATCGCCGGCCCCGACGGCGGCGAGTCTACGTTCGTCGGCGGCGACTCGGTCGGCATCTCCGCGACCTCGCAGAACGTCGACGCGGCCTGGGAGTTCCTGGCCTGGACGGTCTCCGACGAGGCCCAGGTCGAGATCATGGCCAAGAACAAGGACGTGGTCGCCCGCACCGACCTGGCCGACAACAAGTACTCGGCCGAGGACCCGCGCGTCGTGCTGATCAACTCGCTCGTGGGCAAGGGCCAGACGCCCTACGCGCTGAAGTTCGGTGAAACGTACAACGACCCGCAGGGGCCGTGGTTGCGGTTCGCCCGTGAGGCGCTGTTCGGGGACGTCGCGAAGCTGCCCGAACTCAACGAGACCCTCAACCAGTCGCTCACGCAGTGACCAGTCCGTTGTCGACCGCCCCCCGGCTCCGGCGCCGCCGCGCGCTGGCCGGGTGGGCGTACGCCGCTCCCACGGCGGTGATCGTGGCGGTGCTGTTCATCGCACCGCTGGTGCTCGTCGTGATCATGTCGCTGCACAAGTGGCCGCTGCTGGGCCAGGCCAGGCCCAACTTCCCGGCCAACTACACGAAGATCCCCGACGACCCGCTGTTCCTCGACTCGGTGCTGTTCACCCTGAAGTACACGGTGATCGTCACGATCCTGCTCTCGGCGGTGGCGCTCGGGCTGGCGCTGCTGGTGCAGGACCGCCGGCCGGGGGTCGGCTTCTTCCGTACCGCGTTCTTCCTGCCCGGAGCGGTCGGGTTCGCCGCGGCGGCGCTGCTGTTCTACGGCCTGCTGAACAACGACTTCGGGCCGTTCGGGTTCCTCGGCGTCAACTGGATCGGCTCCCCGAACATGGCGCTGACCTCGACGATCCTGCTGGTCCTGTGGAGGTTCGCCGGGTTCAACATGCTGATCCTGCTGACCGGTCTGCAGGCCATCCCGGTCGAGGTGTACGAGGCGGCGCGCGCCGACGGGGCGAACCGGTGGCAGATCTTCACCCGGATCACCCTGCCGCTGCTGCGGCCGACGCTCGCGCTGATGCTGATCCTGTCGATCACGGGGTCGCTGCTGGCGTTCGACCAGTTCTTCATCTTCACCAACGGCGGCCCCGACAACAGCACGGTGTCGATGGTGATGGTCGTCTACCGCAACGCGTTCTTCCGTTTCGACCTGGGCGGCGCGGCGGCGTTGTCGGTGGTGCTGCTGGTCGTGCTGGTCGCCCTGAACGCCGTCCAGATGCGCATCCTCAGGGGGGCGACGACCAAGTGAAGTACTACTCGCCCAGGCTGGCCCTGGCGGTCATCTTCCTGTTCCCGCTGATCTGGAGCGGCTGGGCGTCGGTGCGGGGTCCTGAGGGCTTCACGCTGGCCAACTATCGGAGCATCACCGGCTACGGGGAAGGGCTGGCGACCTATGTCGGCAACAGCCTGATGCTCTCCGGCATGACCGTCGTCGGCACCCTGGTCGTCGCCACGTTGGGCGGCTACGCGTTCGCCCGGTTCCACTTCCCCGGGAAGAACCTGCTGTTCCTGGCCGCGCTGGCGATCCTCATGGTCCCGTACGCGACCATCCTGATCCCCCTGTACGTCCTGCTCGACCACGTCGGGCTGCAGAACTCGCTGCTCGGGCTGAGCCTGGTGTTCGTCATGTTCCAGTTGCCGTTCGCGCTGTACATGATGCGGAACTCGTTCGAGGCGATCCCGCGGGAGATCGAGGAGTCGGCGCTCGTCGACGGCGCGGGGTCGGTCAAGGTGCTGCTGTCGGTGTTGCTGCCCGCGGTCCGGCCGGGCCTGGTGACCGTCGGGCTGTTCGCGTTCCTGGCGTCGTGGAACGACTTCTTCGCGCCGCTGATCCTGCTCAGCGACGGGGCGAGCTTCCCGCTGCCGGTGGCCGTGGTGAGCATGACGCAGCGTACCTTCGGCGCGATCGACTACGGCGTGCTCCAGGCGGGCGTCATGGTCATGGCCGTTCCCTGCCTGGTTCTGTTCCTCGTTCTCCAGCGCTACTACGTGCGCGGATTCATGTCTGGAGCTCTGCGTGGATAGTCCTGTCGTTCCGTCGGGCGGCGTGCTGACGCCTCTGGGGGTCTCTTCGGTACGTCTGAATCCCGGCTTCTGGGGTTCGCTGCCCACCGAGACGATCATCGATCACTGCTACGAATGGATCTGCCGGGTCGGCTGGGCGGCCAACTTCACCGGCGCCTCGCGCCGGGGCCGGGAGTTCAGCGACTCCGAGGTCTACAAGCTGATGGAGGGCATGGCCTGGACCCATGACCCCCGGCTCGACGAGCTGACCTCGCTGATCGCCGGGGCCCAGGAGTCCGACGGCTACCTGAACACGAAGTGGGGCCACGCCCGCTACAGCGACCTGGAATGGGGCCACGAGCTGTACTGCTACGGCCACCTCATCCAGGCGGGGGTGGCCCAGGCGCGGGCGTCCGGCGGCGGGGAGCTCTTCGAGCTGGTGAAGCGGGCCGCCGACCACGTCTGCGACGTGTTCATGAACAGCCGAGGCGTCTGCGGGCACCCCGAGATCGAGATGGCCCTGATCGAGCTCTACCGGGTCACCCGGGCCGAGCGCTACCTGGAGATGGCCCGCCGGTTCATCGACCGCCGGGGCACCCCGGCGCTGGCCGACATCGAACTGGGCCGCTCCTACTTCCAGGACGACGTACCGGTCCGGAAGGCCGAGGTCTTCCGGGGCCACGCGGTCAGGGCCCTCTACCTGGCGAGCGCGGTGGTCGACCTCGCCGTCGAGACGAACGACCGCGACCTGCTCGACCTGGTCGAACGCCAGTGGGAGCGGACCGTCGCCCGCCGCACCCACCTCACCGGCGGCATGGGCTCCCGGCACAACGGCGAGTCGTTCGGCGAGGACTGGGAGCTGCCGCCCGACCGGGCCTACAACGAGACGTGCGCCGGGGTGGCCTCGTTCATGTTGTCGCACCGCCTGCTGCTGGCCACCGGCAACCGCCGCTACGCCGACCTGGCCGAACGCACCTTCTACAACGTCATCGCCGCCGGGCCCGCGCTCGACGGCCGGTCGTTCTTCTACACCAACCCGCTTCAGGTCAGAGTCGCCGGAGAGGCCACATCGGGAGTCAGCCCGCGCGCGGACGGCGGACTGCGTGCCTCCTGGCGAGCGGTGTCCTGCTGCCCCACGAACCTGGCGCGCACCTTCGCCGCCCTCCCCGCCTACGTCGCCACCGGCACCGACGCGGGGCTGCAGATCCACCACCTGACCCCGGCCCGCGTCGAGCACGACGGCTTCGTGGTGGAGGTGGACACCGAGATGCCGTGGCGGGGCGCCGCCACCCTGCGCGTGGTCCAGGCCCCCGACCGGTTGCGGGTGTTGTCGTTGCGGCTGCCGATCTGGGCCGGCGGCGGCACGGCCGAATGGTCCCGCGTCTGGGCGCCGGGCGAGGAGGTGTCGGTCGACCTGCGGATGACCCCCCGCTGGGTCGAACCCGACCCCCGGATCGACGCGCTGCGCGGCTGCGTCGCGGTCGAACGCGGCCCGCTCGTCTACTGCGCCGAGTCCCCCGGCGACGAGCCGCCGCTGACGCGGATCACGGTCGACACCTCCCGCGCCCCCGAGGTCGCCGACGAGGAGATCGAGGTCTCGGCCAGTGTGACCTCGGCCGAAGACCAGCCCTGGCCGTACGGGCCGCGCCCCCGGACCGAGGCCGAACCGGTCCGGCTGCGGTTGCGCCCCTATTACCAGTGGGGCAACCACGGTCCGGCGACGATGCGGGTGTGGTTGCCCCAGGGGTGACGTCATACGCCGGCGGTCTCGCGGCGGCCGAGGTCGGCCGTGGGCACCTGGTACGTCTCCTTCGCGGTCAGCACGGAGATCGCGCTGACCGCGCAGAGCACGGCGGTGAAGATCCCCACGCCGACCCAGCCCCGCAGCCCGAGCCAGCCGTCGTCGGTCATGATCCCGGCCGCCGAGGCGACCGCGAAGCCGGCCACCGCGAACCCGATCTGGGTGCCGATGGCCATGCCCGACAGTCGGACGCGGGTGGTGAACATCTCGCCGTAGAGGGCGGGCCAGATGCCGTTGGACGCCGAGTAGACGACGCCGAAGCAGAGGCAGCCCGCCAGGAAGACCAGGACGTAGTCGCCCGAGTTGATCGCGGCCAGGTAGGCGAAGATCATGATCGGGCTGCCGATCGCGCCGACCAGGAAGACGGGCCGGCGGCCGATGCGGTCGGACAACCGGGCCCACAGCGGGATCGTGCCGAGCGCGACCACGTTGGCCAGCACGCCGACCCACAACATGACCGCGCGGTCGAGCCCGACGGCGTCGCTCGTCGCGTAGTTGAGCGCCCACACGGTGAAGATGGTGCTGACCGTCGCGATCAGGGCGGCGCCGACGACGCGCAGCACGTCGGCCCAGTGGGTGCGGAACAGCTCGGCCAGCGGCATCTTCGGCACCGAGCCGTCGTCGACCTGCGCCTGGAAGGCCGGGGTCTCGTCGAGGTGGCGGCGGATGAGGTAGCCGACGACCGCCACGACGACGCTCAACCAGAACGGCACCCGCCAGCCCCACGACAGCAGTTGCTCCTCGGGTAACGCCGCGACCGGGATGAAGACGAGCGTGGCGAGGATCTGGCCGAACTGGGTGCCGTTCAGAGTGAAGCTGGTGAAGTAGCCGCGCCGGTTCTCGGGGGCGTGTTCCAGCGTCATCGAGTTCGCGCTGGCCTGCTCACCCGCCGCCGACAATCCCTGGAGGACACGCAGCACGACCAGCAGCACGGGCGCGAGGCCGCCGATCTGCTCCCTGGTCGGCAGGCAGCCGATCAGGAACGTCGCCACCCCCATCAGGACCAGCGTGAAGACCATGATGCGGCGGCGGCCGAACCGGTCGCCGATGTGGCCGAGGATGAGGGCGCCCACCGGGCGGGCGGCGTACGCCACGCCGAAGGACGCGAGCGACTGCAGGGTCGCGGTCGCGGGGTCGGAGTCGTCGAAGAAGACCTTGGAGAAGATCAGCGCGGCGGCGCTGCCGTAGATGAAGAAGTCGTAGTACTCCAGGGCGCTGCCGATCCAGGCGGCGAGGGCGGCGCGGCGGGGGGTGGCCTGGGTCATGAAGCTTGTCCTAACTGGATAGTTCATAACGTGTGGCCGCAATGCTGCGTTCACGCCATCAGCGTGTCAAGATGATGGAGTCAAATAACTCACTAGTTCGTACATTATCTGTGAGGGCCCCATGCGGAAGTCGATCGCGACCGTCTCCGTGAGCGGGACACTGCCGGAGAAGCTGCGGGCCGTCGCGGCGGCCGGGTTCGACGGGTTCGAACTGTTCGAGAACGACCTCGTCGCCTGCCCGCTCTCCCCCGAGGACATCCGCGACATGGCCGCCGACCTGGGCCTGCGCGTCGAGCTCTACCAGCCGTTCCGCGACTTCGAGGCGGCGCCCGCCGACCGGCTGGCCGACAACCTGCGGCGGGCCGAGCACAAGTTCCGGCTCATGGCCCGGCTCGGCGCCGACCTGCTGCTGGTCTGCTCGAACGTGTCGCCGCAGGCAGTCGACGACGACGCCCTGGCGGCCGGCCACCTGCGCCTGCTGGCCGAACGGGCCGCCGAACACGGTGTCCGGATCGCCTACGAGGCGCTGGCGTGGGGCCGCCACGTCGACGACTATCTGCGGTCGTGGCGGATCGTCCGGATGGCCGACCATCCGGCGCTCGGGGTGTGCCTGGACAGTTTCCACATCCTGTCGAAGGGCACCGACCCGGGCGGCATCGAGGCCATCCCCGGCGACAAGATCTTCTTCCTCCAGCTCGCAGACGCGCCCCGGCTGACCATGGACACCCTCCAGTGGTCGCGGCACTACCGCTGTTTCCCCGGTCAGGGCGACTTCGACCTGACCGGGTTCACGCGGCACGTCCTCGCCGCGGGATATCGCGGGCCCCTGTCGCTGGAGGTGTTCAACGACGTCTTCAGACGCTCGGATCCGGCGAAAACCTCCTCCGACGCCATGTTGTCGCTGCGGTTCCTGGAGAACAGCGTCCTGGGCGCCGGCGCGCCGCCCGACCTGACCGGCTTCGCCCACGTCGAGCTCGCCACCGGTCCCGACGGCGACCGGCTGCGCCGCCTGGTCGAGACCCTCGGGTTCGACCGCGCCCGGCTGGTCGACGGAGGCGAGGCGGCGGAGCTCCGCGCGATCGGCATCCAGACACCCGATCCCGTCGCGGCGGCCGGGCACGCGGCGGCGTTGTCGGCCCCGGCAGAGGCACCCGACGGCACCCGGATCGACTTCCGCACGGCCGGCCCCGGCCGTTCCACCATCGACCACGTGGCGCTGACCGCCCCCTTCGCCGAGGCGTCGTTGTGGTGCCGGTGTGTGCTCGGGCTGCGCCCGCACGAGAGCCTCGACCTGCCCGATCCTTATGGGCTGGTCCGCAGCAGGGCCATGACCAGCGCCGACGGCAGCGTGATGCTGGCGCTCAACATGGCCGACACCGCGTCGAACGTGCCGTGGCAGCATGTCGCCGTCGCGTGTGACGACGTCGTCGGCATGGCCCGGCGGCTCATGGCGGCCGGCGAGCCGCCGCTGCGCATCCCCGCCAACTACTACGACGACCTCGACGCCCGTTTCCCCGGCGCCCCCGACCTGCGCGGCACCGACGTCCTCTACGACCGGGCCGACGACGGCGAGTTCCTGCACCTCTACACGGCCACGATCGGGCGGGTCTTCTTCGAGGTGGTGCAGCGCATCGGGGGATACTCCGGCTATGGCGCGGCGAACACGCCCGTCAGGCTGGCGGCGCAGCACGGTCATAAAATGAGGCGCGAGTAGATCCCGCCCACCTCATGGAGCCGAATGTCCACCCCCGGGGACCGCCAGCGCGACGCCGACCGCACCCGCGCCGAGATCCTCGACGTGGCGATGGCCGAGTTCGCCCGCAGCGGCTACGCCGGCGCCCGGGTCGACGAGATCGCCGACCTGACCCGCACGACCAAGCGGATGATCTACTACTACTTCGGCGGCAAGGAGCAGCTCTACATCGCCGTGCTGGAGAAGGCCTACTCCGAGGTCAGGGCGGTCGAGAAGACGGTCGACGTCGACCACCTCGATCCGGTCGAGGCGATCCGCACCCTCGCCCAGCTCACCTTCGACCACCACGACGCCCACCGCGACTTCATCGCGCTCGTGGCCATCGAGAACGTCCACCGGGCCGAGCACATCCGCAAGTCCGAGGTGCTGGCCAACCTGGGCGCCCCGGTCCTCGACCTGATCTCGCGCATCCTCGACGCGGGCCATGAGAGTGGCGACTTCACCACCGAGGCCGACGCGATCGACGTCCACATGATGATCAGCTCGTTCTGTTTCTTCCGGGTCGCCAACCAGCACACCTTCGGCGCCCTCTTCGGGCGCGACATGACCGCGCCGGAACACCGCGAGCGGCTGCGGACCATGGTGGGCGAGATGGTCGTGGCCTATCTCAAGGGTGCCGGGAGGTGACGATGTGGGTTATAAGTTAACTCACTAGTTCGTACATAGGAGGACCGCAATGACGTCCTACCTCATCGGGCTGATCGGCACGGGCATCGGCCCCTCCCTCAGCCCCGCCCTCCACGAACACGAAGCCGACCACCACGGCCTCCGCTACCTCTACCGGCCCATCGAGTTCACCGAGCCGATCGGCGACCTGATCAGAGCCGCCCGCCTCACCCTGTACGACGGCCTCAACGTCACCCACCCGGTCAAGCAGACCGTGATCGACCACCTCGACGAGTTGTCACCGGACGCCGCGAAACTCGGCGCGGTGAACACCGTGGTCCTCCGAGACGGCCGGGCCGTCGGCCACAACACCGACTGGACCGGCTTCGCCGAGTCGTTCCGGCGCGGGCTGCCCGGAGCCGCGACCCGGCACGTGGTGCAACTGGGCGCGGGCGGCGCGGGGGCGGCCGTCGCCCACGCGCTGCTCACCCTGGGAGCGGGCCGGGTGACGGTGGTCGACGTGGATCCCACCCGGCCGACGGAGCTCGCCGCCCGCCTGAACGCGGCGATCGACCGGCCGGCACGGGCGGCAGTGCCGGCCGCCGCCGAGCCTGGCACGATACGCGCGGCCGGTCCCGCCGAGTTGCCCGCGCTCCTCGCCGACGCCGACGGGCTCGTCAACGTCACCCCGGTGGGCATGGCCGCCCACCCCGGCGTCCCGCTCGACCCCGGCCTGCTGCGCCAGGACATGTGGGTGGCCGACGTGGTCTACCGGCCGCTGGAGACCGAACTGCTGCGGCACGCCCGGCGGCTCGGCTGCCGGACCCTGGACGGGAGCGGGATGGTCGTCTTCCAGGCGGCCGGGTCGTTCCGGCTGTTCACGGGGGTGGAACCGGATGTGGAGCGCATGCTCGCGCACCTGACGGAACTGATCTGATCACTCCGCGCCTGACGACCCGCGAGGGTCATCGGTCATTCGGGGTCTTCGGTGATCTCGATGATGTGAAGCGGGTGCTCCAGCGCCTTGGACGGACCCTGCCACTTCTTGGCGTCGACGGTCAGGATCGGACAGACACTCGCGTCGGCGACGGCCGCGACGTGTCCGTCCCACGGGTCCAGGCCCGTGACGGAGGTGACGCGGGCCAGGCGGAAGCCCTGTTCCACGCCTTTGAGCGGCGCGACAGTGACCACCTCCAGATTCGCCACGCCGGTCAGGAGGTCTTCGGCGTCGGTGTCGTGGTGCATCGACGTGCCGACCCCGGCCAACGCCAGGGAGGGGACGACGAGCGACTGTCCGATGCTGTCACAACGCTGAAGAAACGTGATCAACTGGGCGTCGCCCCGGGCGACCTCGTCCAGAACACTCACATCCAGCACCCATGGGGTCGGGACGTGGGTCACGCGGCACCGGCGTCGGGGAGTCCCTGCTCACGAAGCTGGCGGTTGACCGAGGCCATCATCCGGTCCACCTTCTCACCGGCCGCGGGATCGGCGGCGGCCTCGTCGAGCTTGTCCTGCCACGCCTTGGCCGCCCGCAGATCCCGGGCGTGCAGGCTGGCCAGAGCTGTCGAGACGACCGCGCTGACCGACGCGGCGCGTCCGGTCTCGACCATGCGCTCGGCGAAGTCGTTGAGCGCGTGATCCACCGTGACGGTGATCCGCTTCTTCGTTTCGCTCATACAAAAATCATACTTTTCCTGATGGGTGGTCGCCAGCGGTTCCGCCGGATTCGGCCAACGGCTCGGCACATCGTCGGAACAGGTCGAGCCGGGCAGACGGGGTCGCCCGGCTCGACCTGCTTCGAGACGTGGCGCCCGACCCGGTCGGGTGGCCGGGCGGGCGGAGCCGTAACGGAAGAAGGCTCTTGGAAGTCGTCAGCCGCAGACGCGGCCGTTGAGTTTGAAGCCGGTCGGATAGACGTTGGGGCCCGAGTAGTTCCCCACGTAGCCGATGTTGATCGTGGCTCCCGTGGCCACGGTCTTGTTGAAGTCGGCGTTGGTCACCGTCACCGTCTGGCCCGTCTGGGTCCACGTGCCGTTCCAGCCGCTGCCGAGGCTCTGCCACGCCCGCGGCCAGGTGAACGTCAGGGTCCAGCCGTCGATGGGGTCGCCCAGGTTGGTGACGTCGAGTGAGCCGACGTAGCCGTTGCCCCAGTTCGACGCGTCGGTGAAGGTCACCTTGCAGCCGCCGGGTGCGGGGTTGCCGGTGGTGAAGGTCAGCGGGACCGACGGGCGGGAGGTGCCGCCGCCGGTGTCGCGGGTGATCACGTTGACGACGTAGCGGGTGTTCGGGGTCAGGTTGTTGAGGGTGAGGGTGGTCCCGGTGGTCTCGCCGAACTGGCCGCCGGCCTGGTTGTGGACCTCGTACTTGCTGATCGGCCGGGATCCGGCCGTGGCGGCGGGCCAGGTGACGGTGGCGGTGGTGCCGGTGACGGCGGAGACGACCGGCTGGCCGGGGCGGCCGGGCAGGCCCGCGGGGTTCGACGACGCCTTGACCACGAAGGTGGTCATCGACAGCGGCGCCAGGGTCGTGGAGGGCGAGGTGGACAACGCGGTCGCGCCGTTGGTGTGCAGCCACCCGGTGGGGGCGGCGGCCGAGGGGGTGAAGCCCTGGTAGCCGAGGCTGACCGTGCGGGTGGTGTCGTGCGAGGTGTTCAGCAGCATGACGGCGAGGTCGCCGTTGGGGCGGCGGGCGGCGTGCGCGACCACGGCCGGGTCGCCCGAGGTGGCCTTCACGAACTGGTCGCCGGGGCGGACGAACTTGCTCATCATCTGGAGGGCGAAGTAGGGCGCGAAGGGGGTGTTGAACGCCGGTTCGCAGACCGTGCCGTCGCTGGTGCAGCCGCCGCTCGACAGCAGGCCGAAGTCGCCGTAGTCGGTGTGGCCGGCGACCTGGCCGATGGCGCCGATGCCGTTGTGGACGTTCCACCAGTCGACCGAGAACACCCCGCCGGCGAGCAACTGGGCGTAGGAGTCGGCGGCGGCGACCGCGCCCGGCTGGGTGGTCGCGCCGTTGGCGCTGCTGCCGGTGTTGAACTCGGTCATGGCGATGCCGATGTCGGAGCGGCCGGTGTGCCGGGCGACCTGCTCCTTGGCGAGCTGGATCATGTCGGTGATGCGGTCGGTGCGGTCGGTCGCGCCCGGATACCAGTGCAGGATGACGAAGTCGATCTTGGCGGCGGCGTTGGTGAGGACGACCTGGTTCCACGGCCCGGCGTCGCCGGAGGCCGTGATGGCGTCGGGCCACTCGCCCGGCGTGGTCAGCACGGCGCCGATCTTGATGGTCGGGTCGACGGCCTTCATCGCGTCCGCGTAGGCGACCACCTGGCGGGCGTACTCGGCCGGGCTCTTGTCCTCGCGGTTGTCGGCCTCCCAGGGGGTGCCGTAGCGGCCGTTGCCGTAGTTCTCGTTGCCGATCTCCCAGTACTTGACGCCGTAGCCCTTGGTGACGTTGGCGTACTCGACCCAGCCCGCGGCCTCCTCGGCCGTCCCGGTGCCGTAGTTGGCGGTGATCATCGGTACCGCGCCGGTCCGCCGGGCCCCGGCCATGAACGTGTCGAAGTCGGTGTTGGGCGCGACGTAGCCGCCGGGGGCGGTGTGCGTCTCCCAGTGGTAGATGTCCGAGTAGGACCCGCCGGGGTAGCGCACCAACTGCACTCCGGCCTCCTTCAGCAGGTCGGCGGTCTCGTCGGCGCCCAGGGTGGTGTCCCAGATGGCGTGGTTGGCGCCGATTCCGGTGTCGGGTACGACGGCGAGCCCGGCCCTGGCGTTCACGGTCACCGGAACGGGCGCGGGCGGGTCGGCATGGGCCGCGGTCGGGGTGAGGAGCGGCGCCAGCAACAACAACGACGCGGCTCGCAGGAGGATTTTCGGCATCACAAACACCTGACTCGGGAGCGGTGAACGGAAGCCTCCTCCTGACCAGAAGGCACGATGATCGTGCGCCGGACGGCCCGCTCCCGTCAAGTTCCGAAAGTTTCTGTTACTTATTGACAATTTTCGGAACACGTTCCCAGAATGCGTCGGTAACCGCTCGCCACCCGGAGGTTTCGTGATGCGTCTGAGAACCATCCTGCTCACCGCGGCAGTCGCCCTGGCCGGAGCGCTCGTCTCCGTCCCGGCGAAAGCCGCCGACTGCAGCGCCGGCTACGTCGGCCTGACCTACGACGACGGCCCAGGAGGCAACACCAACACCCTGCTGAACGCCCTGCGCAACGCCGGCCTGCGGGCCACCATGTTCAACACCGGCCAGAACGCCGCCGCCAACCCCGCGCTGGTCCGCGCCCAGGTCAGCGCCGGCATGTGGGTCGGCAACCACAGCTACACTCATCCGCACCTGACCCAGATGAGCAGCTCGCAGATCCAGTCGGAACTGTCCCGCACCCAGACCGCCATCCAGTCGGCCACCGGCACCGCCCCGCGCCTGTTCCGCCCGCCCTACGGCGAGACCAACGCGACTCTGAGGTCGATCGAGCAGCAGCTCGGCCTGACCGAGGTGCTGTGGGACGTCGATTCCCAGGACTGGAACGGCGCCAGCACCTCGGCCATCGTCCAGGCGGCCGGCCGCCTGCAGAACGGCCAGGTCATCCTGATGCACGACCAGTACGCCACCACCGTGGCCGCCGTACCGCAGATCGCCCAGAACCTGGCGAGCCGCAACCTGTGCGCCGGCATGATCTCCCCCACCACCGGGCGCGCGGTGGCCCCGACCGACGGAAACCCCAGCCCGAACCCCACGCCGACCCCCACCCCGACCGGCGGCGGGGGCTCGTGCACGGCCAGCCTCTCGGCGGGTTCGTCGTGGAGCGACCGCTACAACCTGAACGTCTCGGTGTCCGGTTCGAGCAACTGGACGGTGACGATGAACGTGCCGTCGCCCGCCCGGATCATCGCGACGTGGAACATCAGCGCGGCCTACCCCAACGCCCAGACGCTGACCGCGCGCCCGAACGGCAGCGGTAACAACTGGGGCGTGACGATCCAGCACAACGGCAACCGCAACTGGCCGACCGTCTCCTGCCGGGTGGGCTGAAAGTTTCGGGCTCTCGGCGCCGCCTACCAGGCGACGGGAAGCGTCGAGAGCCCGTACACGAAGTGATGCGACCGGAACACCGCGCCCGGTTCGGTCTCGCGCAGGCCCGGGAACCGGGCGAACAGCGCGGGGAACGCGATGCGCATCTCCATGCGCGCCAGCGGCGCGCCCAGGCAGTGGTGCGCGCCGTAGCCGAAGGCGACGTGCGCGTGGTTCTCCCGGCCGATGTCGAGCCGGTCGGGGTCTTCGGCGAAGGCGGGGTCGCGGTTGGCGGCCGGGAGCGAGACCACCACGACGTCGCCCTCGCGGATCTTGGTGCCGGAGAGCTCGACGTCGCGGGTGGCGACCTTGGCGACCCCGGCGTGCAGGATGCTGAGGTAACGCAGCAGCTCCTCGACGGCGCCGTCGACGTCGCCGGGCAGCTTGGCGAGCTGGTCGGGGTTGCGCAGCAGGGCGAGGGCGCCGAGGCCCAGCATGTTCGTGGTCGTCTCGTGGCCCGCGATCAGCAGCAGCCCGCCGATCCCGATGAGCTCGTCGGTCTCCAGGTCGTGCTCCCGGATGAGCATGCCGAGCAGGTCGTCGCCGGGTGTCGCGGTGTGCCGCGCGACCAGGTCGGCCATGTAGTCGCGGGCCTCCCGCTGCGCGCTGACGCGCTTCTCGGGCGGGCAGGCGAAGTCCATCATCGTGGCGGTGCGTTCCTGGAACGCCGCCCGGTCCCGGTAGGGCACCCCGAGCAGTTCGCAGATGACCAGCGACGGAACCGGCATGGCGAAGTCGGTGACCAGGTCGGCCGGCGGCCCCTTGGCCTCGATCGCGTCGAGGTGGTCGTGGACGATCTCCGTGACCCGGGGTTCCAGGCGGCGGATGCGCCGCATCGTGAACTCGGGCGTCAGCATCCGCCGCAGCCGGGTGTGCTCGGGCGGGTCCATCATGAGCATCGCGCCCGCGCGCATCTGGACCCGCTCCTCCGGCGTGGGCTCCGGCAGGTCGGGGAAGCGCAGGTTCAGGCTCAGCGCGTTGCTGAACGTCTCGGTGTCGCGCAGCACGTCGCGCACCTCGTCGTAGCGGGTGACCAGCCAGGCCTCCGGCCCGCCGTAGAGCGTCGGGACCCGGGCGAGGCCTTCCTGGCCGAGCAGCCCGGTCAGATCGGGGTGGGGGTCGAACTCCTGACGGCGCATGTGCAGAGGCAGCATGACAACTCCTGAATGACGAACCGTGTTCATACAGCTACATTCAGTGATTATGAGCGTTGTCACCTTGATGATCGTCGGCGACTCCATCAGCCACGGCAGCAGCGGCGACTGGACCTGGCGATACCGCCTGTTCAAGCACCTCAAGCAGCACGACGTCACCCTCGACTTCGTCGGTCCCCGCAACGACCTCGACGCCATCGCCACCCCCGAGCAGGGCGACGGCGACGACACCTACGCCGACCCCGACTTCGACCCCGACCACAACGCCCGGTGGGGCCGCCCCTACTGCCGGGAGATGACGGAGATCGCCCAGAAGGTGGCCGCCCACCGGCCCGAATACCTGCTGGTCCTGCTCGGGATCAACGATCTGTTCTGGTACGGCCACTCCGCCGACCAGAACGAGGCCAACCTGCGGGCCTTCATCTCCAACGCCAGAACCGGCAACCAGAACGTGAAGATCGTCCTCGGCACGGTCCTCGACACCCACCGGGCCTCCGTCGACCCCGAGTTCAACGCCCGAGTGTCGGAGTTCAACCGCCGGTTGGTCCTCACGGCCTGCGACATGACGACCACCCGCTCCCCGATCGTCATCGCCGCGACCCACGCCGAGTTCGTCGCCTCGGCCCACACCTGGGACGGCACCCACCCCAACGGCCAGGGCGAACTGCGCATCGCGGCGGCCTTCGCCGACACGCTGTCGGGCCAGTTCGGCGTGGGCGCGCCCTATCCGAGGCCGTTCCCGGTGGTCGTCGAGGCGCGCAAACCCGCCCCGGCGGTCTAGGAGACCGCCGCGCCCACCGACACCCCGCGCAACACGATCCGCCGGCCCGTGCCGGGCGGTTCCGCCCCCTCGACGAGCAGGAACGGCCCGTCACGGGTGCCGGTGATCGTGAACTCGCCGGGCACCTCAGCAGGTGAGCAGCATGTCCAGAAGCGCCGCCTTCTCCGCGTCCTGGAGAGTCAGCGTGTACGCGTGTTTGACCGCGATCCACGACTTCGCGTACACGCACTGGAAGTCCCGCCGCGGCGGCTTCCAGTCGGACGGGTCCTTGTCGCCCTTGGCCTGGTTGACGTTGTCGGTCACCGCCCAGAGTTGCGGCCCGTCGAGATCGTTGGCGAACCGGCGCCGCTTCTCGGTCGTCCACGCCCAGGCGCCCGACCGCCACGCCTCCTTGAGCGGGACCATGTGGTCGATGTCCACGTCGGAGTCCCTGGTCCAGATCCCGCCGTCGTAGGGGCTGTGCCACGTGCCGGAGACCGCCCGGCAGGCCGCGTCGGAGACGACGCCGACCCCGTCGCGCCTGAGCACGGTCTCGCGGGTGTTGCAGGTGCCCGACACGGTCGACCAGTGCGGGAACAGCACCCGGTCGTAGGTGGACGCGTTCCGCTCCTCGGCGACCTCCAGCGTCTCCAGTTGGTTGAGCGCCTCGGCGACGGTCGGCACCCCCGGCACCTCGGCCAGCAGAAAAGCGGCCAGAACCCAGCTCATCGGTCATTCCTCACGTTCCGCCGGGCCCCCGTGGTCCGGCGAACGTGATCATGACGTCACCGGGTCGCGGTTTCCATGACCTCGTCGTCCCACGGCAAGTCGCGCCCCGGCGACCTCTATAAAGTCGGCCGCATGCAACGGCTGGTCCTGTTCGACATGGACAACACGCTCATCGATCTCGACGGGGCGTTCGGCGCCTGGGCCGCCGAGTTCGCCGACGTCCACGGCCTGGGTGACGACGGGGTCCGGTGGCTGGTCGATCTGGACATCCCGCATCGGGACCTGATGTTCCGGTGGATCAAGTATCACTTCGACCTCGCCGCGTCCGCAGAAGAACTGTGGGCCGGATACCGCGCCCGGATGCCCCATCTCGTGCGCTGCCGCCCGGAGGTGCTCGCGATGCTGGCCCGGCTGCGCGGCGGCGGCTGGAAGGTCGGGATCGTGGCCAACGGCATGGCCGACAACCAGCTCGGCAAACTGCGCGCCACGGGGCTGGCCGACGCGGTCGACGGGTTCGCCGTCGCCGGCGTCGAAGGGATCAGGAAGCCCGACGTCGCCCTCTTCGAGATCGCCGCCTCGCGGTGCGGGGTGCCGCTGGCGGGCGGCGGGTGGATGGTGGGCGACAACTCCGTCGCCGACATCGAAGGGGGCCGGGCGGCCGGGCTGCGCACGATCTGGGTCACCCGGGAGCCGCACGGCTCCGGCGCCGACCACATCGTCGCCGACGTCCTGGAGTCGGAAGCCCTGATCTCGGGTGACTAGTCTCGGACCCGCAGATTCCACTATGGAAGGAAAGACGTGGAACACCGCACACTCGGCCGGACCGGCCGCGACGTGTCCGTGGTCGGCCTCGGCACCTGGCAGCTCGGCGCCGACTGGGGCGACGTCAGCGAGGAGACCGCCTTCGCCGTCCTGGAGACCGCCGTCGAGACGGGCGTCGACTTCTTCGACACCGCCGACGTCTACGGCGACGGCCGCAGCGAGCAGTTCATCGGCCGCTTCATCAAGGACCACCCCGGCATCCTGGTGGCGACCAAGATGGGCCGCCGGGTCGAGCAGACCCCCGAGAACTACAACCTCGGCAACTTCCGCGCCTGGAACGACCGGTCACGCCAGAACCTGGGCGTCGACACCCTCGACCTGGTCCAGCTCCACTGCCCGCCCACGCCGGTCTACTCAAGCGACGAGGTCTTCGACGCCCTCGACACCATGGTCGCCGAGGGCCGCATGAAGAACTACGCGGTCAGCGTGGAGACCCGCGAGGAGGCCCTGAAGGCGATCGCCCGTCCGGGCGTGGCCAGCGTGCAGATCATCCTGAACATGCTGCGCCTCGGCCCGCTCGCGGAGGTGCTCCCCGCCGCCCGGAAGGCCGGGGTCGGCCTCATCGCCCGGGTCCCGCTGGCGAGCGGCCTCCTCTCCGGCCGGTACGACGCCGCCACGACCTTCCCGGAGAACGACCACCGCAACTACAACCGCCACGGCGCGGCCTTCGACGTCGGCGAGACCTTCTCGGGCGTCGACTTCGAGACGGGCCTGGAAGCGGTCCGCCGCCTGGCCCCGCTCGTCCCCGAGGGCGCCACGATGGCCCAGTTCGCGCTCCGCTGGATCATCGACCAGCCGGGTGTGAGCGCTATCATCCCGGGCGCCAGCAACCCGGCCCAGGCCCGCTCGAACAGCGCCGCCGCGGATCTCGCGCCCCTGAGCGGCGAGACCCTGGCCGCGGTCAACAATATCTACGACGAACTGATCGCTCCCCAGGTCGCCGATCGGTGGTGACCTCAGTCACACTGGGAGACATGGATCCGAAGGGGTACGGAGCGCTCCGGCCATACGTCGTTCCCGCGACGTTGGAAGAGCTCAGCGGGCCGGTGACCGGCGCCGTCAAGCTCCCCAGGCACATCGACTGGGGGCCGGAGCGGGCCTACCGGCTCGACCAGATCACCGACGTACGCCTGCTCTACATGCGGGTGATCAGAGAGAGCGCCACACCCGACGATCTACGGCAGTTCCTCGACGCCACGATTCTGCGCAAGGTCTGGCACGAACTGGTGCTGCCACCCCGGGTGCGCTCGCTGTGGCACGAACGGTTCCCTGAGCTGCGGCGTCGAGCGGCCTGATGGACGACTTCCATGAGCGGCTGGCACGCGTGGCGCTGCGGGCGTCCGCCGACCACGGGTTCGCCCTGGCCGGCGGCTACGCCGTGCAGGCTCACGGTTTACTCCAGCGTCCGAGCGAGGATCTCGACCTTTTCACGTCCAGCGTCCGCAAGGACTTCGCAGAAGGTGTCGGCAAGATCCGCGACGCATTCGCGTCTCATGGTCTGGCGGTAGCGGTCGACATCGACAGCCCTCAGTTCGTACGGCTCACGGTCGCCGACCCCGCCACCGATCAGACCAGCAAGGTCGAACTGGCCGCCGACTTGCGTGCGCATCCGCCGGTGACCATGGAGATCGGCCCGGTCGTTCACCTCGACGACGTCGCGGGCGGCAAGGTCGAGGCCCTCTTCAGCCGGGCCGAGGTCCGTGACTTCATCGACGTCGACGCTTTTCTGTCCAGCGGCAGGTTCACTCGGGAACGACTGCTGGAGCTCGCCGCCTCCCGTGATCTCGGCTTCGATCGCGCCGTCTTCGGAGAGATGTTGTCCGCGCTGGACCTCTACCCTGACAGCGAGTTCCTGGCATACGGGCTCTCCGAGGCCGACACCGGGCGGCTCAGGGAGCAGTTCTCCGAATGGCGAAGGGTCTTGGCCATCGGATAGTCCCGGGCCTGCCGGTGTCAGACTCAACGGCCGAGGCCGGCGTCCCTCGCGCGGATGATGGCCTCGGCTCGGTCGGCCGCCTGGAGTTTGCCCATGACGGCGTACACGTGGTTGCGGACGGTCTTCTGGGACAGGAAGAGGCGGGCGGCGATCTGGCCGTTCGACAGGCCGGCCGCCACCAGGTCGAGGACCTCGCGTTCCCGGGCCGTCAGGGTCGGGAACGTCTCGCCCGAGGTGGCCGGAGATCGGGGGGCGAGGAAGTCGGCGATGCGGCCGGCGAGGACGGCGCCGAAGACCACGCCTCCGCCGGCCACCGTGGTGATGGCGCGTACGACCTCGTCGGGTTCGGCGCCTTTCAGCAGGTAGCCGCGGGCGCCGGCGCGGAGGGCGTCGAAGATCGTGCCGTCCTCCTCCGACATGGTCAGGACGACCACGCCGGTTCCCGGGTGGTCGGCCAGGATGCGGCGGGTGGCCTCGATGCCGTCCATCTCGGGCATCGAGACGTCCATGACGACCACGTCGGGATGGTGGTCGCGGACGGACGCCACGGCTTCGCGGCCGTTCGCGGCGGTGCCGATCACGTCGATCTCGTCGATGCTGCCCAGGAGGGCGGCGAAGCCCTCGCGGAACACCGGGTGGTCGTCGACGACCAGGACCTTGATGGTCATACCGTCACCTCGTCGCGGGCGGGCAGCCTGGTCAGCACGCGGGTTCCTCTCGGCTCCATCGGGGCGATCACGCAGGTGCCGCCGAGTTCGGCGGCGCGTTCGCGCATGGACACCAGGCCCACCCCGGTCGTCGCGGCCGCTTCCAGGCCGACGCCGTCGTCGGTGATCTCGACGGACAGGACGCCGTCGGCGCGGGTCAGGGTCACGGTGCAGGTCGTCGCGCGGGCGTGGCGGCGGACGTTCGTGATCGCCTCGGCGGCGATCCGGTAGGCGGCCACCTCGACCGCCGCGGGCAGGCCCGTCAGGTCGCCGTGTTCCGCCACGCGCATCGTCAGGTCGGGGGCGAGCTGGCGGATCGCCCCGACCAGGCCGACGTCGTCGAGTGCCGGGGGGCGCAGGCCGTGGACCAGGCGTCTGACCTCGGCGAGCAGGCCCGTGAGCTCCTGGCGGGCCTGGCCGAGGATCTGGTCGGCGTCGTCGCCGGAGCGGCGGGCGGTGATCCTGGCCATGTCGATGCGGGCGGCGACGGCCGCCAGGGTCGGGCCGAGGCCGTCGTGGAGCTCGCGGCGCAGGCGGCGGCGTTCGTCCTCGACGGCCGACACGATCCTCTCCCGGCCGCGTTGCAGCTCCTCCGCGAGGTGGACGGCCCGCGCCGCCGCCGCGGCCTGGCGGATCACGTCGGCGAGCAGCCGCTCGTCGCCCGACGTCGGGCGGGTGACCCGGGCGGGCAGCACCAGCCGGCCGACGCGTTCTCCCCGGTAGGCGATGGGCAGCGCCCGGGTCTCGGCCGGGCGTTCGCCGTCTTCGACGAGAAGCGCGTCGGTGATCTCGACGGCGACGTACGACGACCGGAACGCCCGCCGGACCGTGCGGGCCAGCGTGAGGAGCTGCGCCTCGGAGTCGTCGGTCGCCTCCAGGCGCTCGGCCAGGCCGGAGACGACGTGGTAGGGGTCGTCGCGGTCGCCCACGACCCAGCGGCGGACCAGCCGCCACAACCGGTGGCGCAGTTGCGCGTAGCCGATGGCGACCGCGAACACCGCGATGACCAGGCGTTCGCCGTCGTTGAGGCGGGAGCCGAGGTACTGCCCGACGCTGCCCAGGACGACCAGGTCGAGCACGAAGGTCAGGGCCAGCAGCAGGGCGTACACGACGGTTCCGCCGAGCAGCCGGTCGACGTCGACGAGGTCGGGCCGGACGACGCCGATCGCGACCGCCGCGGCCGTGAGGGTCACGCCGGCGGCCAGGCCGATGGCCGTCCACGAGTGGGGCAGCAGCCGGAAGGTCAGCATGACCATGAGGTCGACCACGCCCGCCCAGACCAGCCAGCGCAGCCGGGTCCGGTCGAGCCCCGCCGAGGCGCGATAACGCCGGACGACCACGACGAACGGCGCGACCAGGCTCAGCGGCACGCAGAGCTGGGCCACGCGCAGCAGCACCGTCCACACGTCGTCGGGCAGCGGCACGTAGAGCAGGTCGAGGTTCAGCGCCAGCAGCGGCGCGGGGATCGGCCCGGATTCCGCGGTGGCCTGGGCGATCTCCGAGGGCGCCGCGATCAGCGCCAGCGGGAGCAGGCTGGTCAGGCCGAGGCTGACCAGCGCGACCACCCGCCACCGGCCCGTGGGCAGCCTCCCGTCGGGGAACAGCAGCAGGACGAGCGGCAGCAGCAGCGTGAGCCCCGCGCCGAGCCGCTGGTAGATCAGGAAGGCCGCCGAACCGCCGGGCAGCCCCGCGGAGGTGGCGTACGCCAGCCACGACGCCGCCAGCCCGTCGAGCGCCCACCACGCGCCGAAGACCGACATCAGCCACCCGAGGGCGTGGCGCGGGAACCGGCCGAGGACCGCCAGCCCGGCCGCCGCGAGCGCGACCCCGGTCAGCGTGTCGACCACGCCCGGCTGGAGTTGCAGCAGCGCGCGATGGGCCGCCGGAACCCGTACGTCGACGAGGGCCGCGGCGGGCAGGGCGGCCACCGCGACCGCGAAGAGCACCTTCCGCACCAGGAAAGTGTGCCGCAGCAGGTCAGCGAAGTCCCTAGGACTCCCGTCCCATTTGTGCCGGGCACCGGAACAGGACGCCACGCCCTGCCGGTCCGGGCCGTGCGATCCGCAACATGGTCGTCGTCGCCGAGAGACGAAGGATGCACGATGACCCTCACCGCCACCCCCGCCGAGACCGAGACCACCACCCGCAGACTGGCCCTGGGCCTGTCGTCCGGCGCGCTGATCTGGTCGGCCGCCAGCTTCTTCTACGGCTTCCAGCCGACCACCGACCTGGGCTGGAAGCTCACCGACCTGGGCGGACTGGCCTTCCAGTTCGGGCTGATGTGCCTGCTGGCCCTCATGATCCGCACCCAGGCGACCGGGACGAGCCGGCCGGCCCGCGCCATGCTGCAGGTCGAGCGGGTGCTGCTGGCGCCGGCGATGGTCTGGAGCCTGCTGCACGCCCTGCTGCCGGGCGAGCGCGACGCCGGCTGGCTGGCGATCCTCGACGTCTTCTGGCCGCTCTCGATGCTCGGCATGTTCGTGATCGGGATCAAGGTCGCCTTCGCCGGGCGCTGGCGCGGTCTGGCCCGCGTGTGGCCGGTGGTCGCCGAGAGCTGGGCCGTGGTGACGATCCCGGCCATGGGCATTCTCGGCCCGGAGACGGGCAACGTGGTCGGCGCGGTGCACCTGCTGGCCGGGTACGCCACGCTCGGCCTGATCATCGCCTTCCGGCCGGAGCTGGTCCGTACGGAGAGGTAGGAGAAGGGCGCCCCGGCGGGGCGCCCTTCTCATGTCAGGACACCGTGAAGGAGTCCACGTCGAACAGCGAGCCCGCGCCTCCCGTGAAGACCAGGTAGAGCGGCCCGGAGGCCGATCCGGTCAGCGTCGTGGAGACCGTCACGTGGGTGTCCCAGCCGCCTGTCGGCGCCACCGCGACCGAGCCGAGCAGCGTGCCGGTCGGCGAGCCCGACCTGATCTGGATGGTGCCGCCGGCCCCGGCCGACGACACCCGGGCGCTGAAGGCGCGCAGGCCCGAGGTGTTCACCCCCGAGTAGGCCGTCCAGTCGCCGTTGTCGATGTAGCCGACCGAGTATCCGCCCTGGGCGTTCGGGTGGTCGGCCTGCTGCACCCCGCTCATCGAGGTCCAGGCCTCACCCTGGACGGTCACCGGCTGCGGGCCACCGCCGGTGGTCGACACGGTGATGGTGTCGACGTCGAGCAGGCTGCCCGCGCCGCCGGAGAAGACGAGGTGGAGCGGGCCTGAGCCGGTCCCGGTCAGCGTCGTCGTCACGGTCGTGAACGTGTCCCAGCTCCCGGTCGGCGCGACCGCCACCGACCCGAGCACGGTCCCGGTCGGCGATCCGGCCCTGATCGTGATCGTCCCGCCGGGGCCGCCCGAGGAGACCCGGGCGCTGAAGGTGCGCAGGCCCGCGGTGCTGACCTGCGAGTAGGCCGCCCAGTCGCCGTTGTCGATGTAGCCGGCGGTCTGGCCGCCGCTGGCGGCGGCGTGCCCGGCGGGCTGCACGCCCGACTGGGAGGTGTACGCCTCGCCCTCGACGGTCTGGCTGGTGCCGCCACCGGCCGTGAAGCTGATCGTGTACGTCTTCCCGGCGGTCGCGTTCCAGCTCAGCGTGTCACCGGTCCGGGTGGCGGCGACGGTCGCGCCGGTCTCGTCCTTGACCGAGTAAACGCCCGTGGCGGCGGCCGTGCGGACCTTGATCGGGTTGGTCCGGGCGGTCCGCAGGATGATCGTCTCGGCCGCGCCCGACTTCCACGTCGTGTCGACGGTGATGTCACCGCGCGCCTTGAGTCCCGTCACCGAGCCGTTGGCCCAGGTCGAGGGCAGGGCCGGCAACACGTGCACGGTGTCGTGCTGGCTCTGCACGAGCATCTCGGCGACGCCCGAGGTCGCGCCGAAGTTGCCGTCGATCTGGAACGGCGGGTGGGTGTCCCACAGGTTGTCGAGCGTGGACGACTTGAGCTGCTCCGACAGCAGCTTGTGGGCGCGGTCGCCGTCGAGGAGACGTGCCCAGAAGTTGATCTTCCAGGCCTTCGACCAGCCGGTGCCGCCGTCGCCGCGCGCGTTCAGCGAGACGCGGGCGGCGTTGGCCTCGGCCGTGCCCGGGAGGATCTGGTTGCCCGGATGCAGCGCGAACAGGTGGGAGACGTGGCGGTGGGTGTCGGTCTGGGAGTCCCAGTCGGTCTTCCACTCCTGGAGCTGGCCCCAGCGGCCGATGCGCAGGCCCGGGTCGAGCCGCGACAACGCGGTGGTCAGCTCGTTCTGGAGCGCGGTGTCGACGCCCAGGGTGCGGGCGGCGGCCAGGGCGTTGGTGAAGACCTCCCGCACGATCTGCTGCGACATCGACGCGCCGGCCGAGAAGTCGCCGTTCTCCGGGGAGTACGACGGCGAGACCACCAGGCGGTTGTCACGCGGGTCGACGTGCAGGAAGTCGAGCCAGAACTCGGCCGCGCCCTTGATCGCCGGGTAGGCGGTGGTGCGCAGGTAGTTCACGTCGCCGTTGAAACGGTAGCTGTCGTAGAGGTGCTGGGTCGTCCAGGCGGCGGCCTCGGGGAACCAGAACGACTGCGGGTAGTTGTGCACGCCGGTGAAGCCGTAGGGGTTGGTCTCGTTGTTGACCACCCAGCCCCGGGCGCCGTACATGTTCTGGGCGGTGACCCGGCCGGGGGCGACCATCGAGTTCACGTAGCGGTCGTAGGGCCTGGTGGTCTCGCGGAGGTTGGTCTGCTCGGCCGGCCAGTAGTTCATCTGCAGGTTGATGTTGACGTGGTAGTCGGCGTCCCATGGCGGGTTCACCACGTTGTTCCACACGCCCTGCAGGTTGGCCGGCAGGATGTCGTTCTCCCGCGAGGAGGAGATGAGCAGGTAGCGGCCGTACGCGAAGAACATCGCCTCCAGCGCCCGGTCCTGCGTCGACGAACCGCCGGTGTAGCCGGCGCGCAGCGTGTTCGTCGGCACGGCCGGGTTGGTCTGGCCGATGTTCAGCTTCACCCGGTCGAACAGGTTCCTGTAGTCGGCCAGGTGGGCGGCCTTCAGCTCGTCCCAGCTCTTGGCCGCGGCCGTCGTCACCCGTGAGGTGACCCCGGCGGCCGGGTCGGCCCCCCGGTAGGTCGGGTAGACGTCGGAGTAGCCGGTGCCGGCCGACAGGACCAGCAGCACGCTGTTCGCGCCGGTGACGGTGACCCGGTCACCGGCGTCGGTGCGGGTGCCGCCCTGGTTGACGACCTGGACCTGGGCCTCGAACTTGAGCCCGTTGTTCGCCAGCGTGCCCTTGATGGTCAGCCGCCCGTTCGAGGCGGTGATCGTCTTGTCGTTGCGCGGCGAGGTGTGCCGCAGTGTGAACGACACCCGGCCGGTCTGGTTGGCCGAGATGCGGGCCACGATCACGTTGCCGGGGTTGCTGGCGAAGTACTCGCGGGTGTACTCGACGCCGCCCGCCGTGTAGCCCACGCGGGCGACGGCCTCGCGGAGGCTGAGCTCGCGGCGGTATTCGCCGGTGCTCGTGGGCGGGTTGGCGAAGTCGAGGAACAGGTCGCCGAAGGTCTGGTAGGAGCCGAAGTTCGTCTTGCCCTGGCCGAGAGCGTTGGCCACGGTCTGCGGAGTGATCCGGCCCTGCTGGTCGATCTGCGCCTGGATGCCGTCGACGGCCCCGGGGCGGGGGGAGGTCCAGTTGCCGTGGTTGTAGCCGCCCTGCGCGCCGGGGCCGCCGGTCCACAGCGTCTTCTCGTTGAACTGGATCTGCTCGGAGGCGACGCCGCCGAACACCTTGGCCCCCAGCGGGCCGTTGCCGATCGGGAGGGCCTGGGTCTCCCAGTTGGTGGCCGGGGAGTCGTACCAGAGGGTCAGGTCGTCGGTGGGCGGCAGGGCCAGCGCGGACGCCTGCGTCTGGGTGATCGCGGTCATACCGGCCACCATGGCGAACACCGCCAATCCGGCGATGCATAATCTTCGGCGCACGGGGTCCTCCGGTCAGGTGAGGGGGGTCAAGTCAAGGAAATAGCATCGAAACAACCTCGAAACAAGGCTTGGCATCCGATGTTTCCTCGACTATCAGGCGATTCCTGACCGGTTGATCCCGTCATTGCTCTTCACAGATCGGATGTATTTCGAGTTATCTGAACGGGATGCCCGACTTCGCCCCGAAGACGGTGCCCCGCGTAACCTGCTCCTTGAGCACGGCCCCGGCGCGTCCGGCCAGGTAGGCCCTGCGGGGGGAGTCGTCGAAGTGGGTGAATTGGGCCACCGCGTCCGCCCGGCCGAGGCTGACGCAGAGGGCGACGAACCGCACGACGTGCGGGGTCAGCTCGCGGCCCTGGATCGTCCGTGCCACGTTGAGGGCCGCCGTGGCGCCCTGGGGCTCCGAGGCCTGGCAGGACATCCGCGCCCCCGGCACGGACGCGCAATCGCCGGCGGCGAAGATGCGCGGGTCGTCGACGCTGCGCAGGAACTCGTCGACGACGAGGCGGCCCTCCTCGTCGACGGTCAAGCCGCTGCGCGCGGCGAGGTCGGGGACGCCCGAGACGATGCCCCACAGGGTGAGGTCGGTGGCGAGAGCCGTACCGGACCGGAGCACGACCTGCCCGTCGGCCACCGCCGTGACGCCGTCTTCGACGACCTCCACCCCGATCCGGTCGAGCCCGGCGCGCACCCGGCGCCGCGCCCCTTCGGCGAAGCCGCCGGCGACGGCCGTGCCCACGAGTCGGACCCGCAGATCAGGGCGGGCGGCGGCGATCTCGGCCGCCGTCTCGATGCCCGTCGGGCCGCCGCCGATCACCGTGACGACCGCCCCGGGGTCCAGCGTGGCGAGCGCGGCGCGCGCCTGTTCCGCGCCCTCCCAGGTGGCCGCCGGGATGGTGCCCGGCATGGGCTGGGCCGTGCTGCCGACGGCCAGCACCGCGAGGTCGAAGGAGAGCGAGGCGCCGTCGTCGAGCGTGACGAGCCCGTCACCGATCTTCTCGACCGTCCCGATCCTGGTCGTGATCCCGGCGCGCAGCATCGATGTGAGCGGGGCCTGCGCCGGGGAGGTGCCCGACACCCGCTGGTGCAGGCGCACCCGCTCGACGAAGTGGCCGCGCGGGTTGACCACTGTGATGTCGGCCTTGGTCTTCCTGGCCAGGATGTTCGCCGCGTAGGTGCCCGCGTATCCGGCTCCGATCACCACGATCTGCATTGCCGTCTCCTTGTCTCGACTGCCTCGGACAGGAGATGCTCGGCGCGACTTCTTTGTGACATGTCACGAAACGACCGGTTCCGGCATCTGATGGATATGACCGATCCCGCGACGGAGACCTTCGTCGCCCACCGCACCCTGCTCTTCACCGTCGCCTACGAGCTGCTGGGCTCGGCCGCCGACGCCGAGGACGTCGTCCAGGAGACGTGGCTGAAGTGGACCGGCGTGGACCTCTCGGCGGTCCGCGACCAGCGCGCCTACCTGGTCACCATCGCCACCCGGCAGGCGCTCGGGCGGCTGCGTGTCCTGGGCCGCCGCAAGGAGACCTATTTCGGCCCGTGGTTGCCCGAGCCCCTGCTGACCACGCCCGACGTCGCCGAGGACGTCGAACTGGCCGACAACCTGTCGACGGCGATGTTGCTGGTCCTGGAGACCCTCACCCCGACCGAGCGGGCCGTCTTCGTGCTCCGCGAGGTCTTCGACTTCGAGTACGCCGAGGTCGCCGAGGCCGTCGGCAAGACCCAGGCGGCGGTCCGGCAGATCGCCCACCGCGCCCGCGCCCACGTGGCCGCCCGCCGCCCCCGGGCCGCCACCAACCGGCAGCAGACCAGAGACGCGATGGCCGCCTTCCAGCACGCGATCGAGACCGGGAACCCGCAGGCCCTGCTCGACCTGCTGGCCCCCGACGTGGTGCTGCTGGCCGACGGCGGCGGCAACGTCCAGGCCATGCACCGGCCTCTCGTGGGCGCGGACCGGATGGTGCGCTTCTACGCGGGCGTCCTCCGCTCCTACGGCACGATGATGACGCTGGAGCCGACCGAGGCCAACGGCTGGCCGGCCTTCCTCGCCTACCTCGGCGACGTCCTCGACGGACTCATGACCATGCGCGTCGAGGACGGCCTGATCACCGAGGTCTACTACGTCAGGAACCCGGAGAAGTTGTGCCGCCTGACCGAGGAGACGCCGCTGAGCACGCGGTGAGCAGTTCCTCCCACTGGGGGCCGATCGCGGCCATGTCGTACTCCTTGGCCGTGACCAGGCCGTTCTCGGCCAGGTGGGTGCGCAGATCGGGGTCGACGATGAGGCGGCCGATGGCGTCGGCCATGGCGTGGATCTTGCCGGCCGGGACGAGCAGGCCGTTGTGGCCGTCGGTGATGATCTCGGCCGGGCCCGTCGGGCAGTCGTAGGCGACGACCGGCACGCCCACGCTCATGGCCTCCAGGATGGTCATCGGCATGCCCTCGCGGCGGCTGCTGAGCACGTTGATCGACGCCTCGGCCAGCACCGCGGCCACATCGGTGGCCGGGCCCATGAGGCGCACGCAGCCGGTCAGCTCCTTCTTCTCGATCGACGCCTGGAGCTTGTCGTGGCGGGGGCCCGAGCCGTAGATGCGCAACTCCCACTCGGGGTGGGCGCGGTGGACGTGGGCCCAGGCGCGGATCAGCAGGTCGTAGCCCTTGACGTGGGCGAGCCGCCCGATCGCCACCACGACCGGCGCGGTGCGCCGCGCCGTCACGCCGGTCAGCTTGGGGACCGCGTTGGGGATCCGGACCAGGTGGGCCGGGCGCTTCCTCAGGGCCTTCCGGTACGACCGCAGGTCGGTCTCGGTGAGCGTGGCCACGGCGGTCAGGCGGCCGTAGCGGCGGACGATCTGCTTCGTGGTCTCCTCGCCGTGCGAGGGGAGGTTCGCGTGCTCCTGGCCGATGGTGATCACCTCGGGTCCGGCGAACCGGGCGATCAGCAGGTTGAGGGCCGGGCGGGTGCCGATGAGGACGCCGCCGCGGCGGCCGCGGATGTAGCGGGCCAGGGCGAGGTCGGTCTTCAGGGTGAACCAGTGGGCGGCGGCCTCGTCGGGCGGCGTCAGGCGGCTGCGGAAGCGGTTGAGCAACCCTTTTCTGCCGTTCACGCGATCGTCCAGATAGGTGATCCGCACGCCGGGTGGCGGTTCGAAGAAGAAATCGGGCAGTTCGCGTACGACGCTGACGATCTCGACGTCATGGCGTTCGGCCAGGTGGGCGGCCAGGTTGAAGACCGTTCTGATGGTGCCGCCCAAACCGTAGGCGTGGAGCAGGAGAATGCGGATCTCGCGAGTGTCGGGTGGTGGCGCCTTTCTGGCCCGCCGATGGTCGCGTTTCTCCAGCAATCGGATGACGAATCGTCGTAAAGCTCCCGAAATAGGCAACATTTTCCCCCTTTGAAATGTGTGCTTTCCCCGGTATTAAGACGCAGTGAACACACAATTCGCTTATGTGATCTAGATCACACTTGGCCACCGCGCGATCGCGTCGATGACGTGGGGGGCGAGCGTGGCGGCCTGGCCGCGGATCTCGGGGACGGCCGTGGTCTCGTAGCGGCTGCCCCTCAGCACCGGGCCGAGGGTGACGAGCCGGTCGTCGGCGCGGCCGGTGGCGTCGACGAGGCGTCCGCGCGCGTCGGCCTCCACGCCGAGCCCGAGCCGGTCGGCCCGCACCAGGCCGTCGCCCATGAGGCGGGTCAGCAGCGGGTCGCGGGCGCAGACCGAGCCCGGCCCGGTCGCGTTGACCACCCAGGAGACGGGCAGGTCGTGGTCTTCCAGGTGCACCGTCACCCCATCGGCGCGGGGCGTGACCCCCTCGACACAGCCGCTCAGCAGTCTCAGCCGGCCCGACGACCGCAGGTCCTCGATCCTCGCGGCGGTGACCGGCGGGATCCGGTGCCGGTGGATCTCCCAGTAGCGTGCGGCCAGCGCCAGGAACCGGCGCTGCTCCTCCAGCGGGAGCCGGGACCACAACTCCGGCACCCGGGGCCGCAGCCCGTCGACCACCCCCCGCCAGTCGTCGCGCGCCGCCGCCTCGCGCACCGCCCGGACGAGCTCCCGCAGGGTCAGCGGCCCGTCGGGCAGCGTGACCGGGCGGGGCGTCACCGGGCCCTCGACGTGCACGCGGGGCAGCAGGCCGTGCCGCGACACCGCGTAAACCGTGCGGCCGGGCACGCGGCTGAGCGTGACGGCCATGTCGACCATGGTCAGGCCGGTCCCCACGACGAGCACGTCACCGTCGGCGACCCGGTCGAGCGCGCCCACCGCCCAGGGGTCGTTGGTACATCGTTCCCCCGGCAGCCGCAGCCCCGGGGCCGCGTTCCCGGTGGCCAGCACGATGGCGTCGGCGTCGAAGCGCCTCCCGTCGGCGAGGCTCACCCGGTAGGGCCGCCGCGAGACCGTCGCGACCTCGCCGGTGACCCGCTCGACGGTGCGGGCGGGCCCGTCCTGGGCACGCTCCAGAACGTCGCGCAGGTAGTGGCCATAGGTCTGCCGGGGCAGGAAGGCGCATTCCGGCGCCCTGGCCCAGCGCACGAAGTCGTCGGGGTCGTGCTGGAGGGCGCTCATCTTCGCCGCGGCGGCGTTGAGGAGGTGCGCGGGATCGGTGGTGGAGTAGGCCTGACCGAGGCCGTGCCGGGCGTACCGGTCGATCAGCACGACCCGCAGGGGGAGCCGGCGGGCGCGCGCGTTGTGCAGCAGGTGAACGGCGGCCAGGGTGCCACTGGCCCCACCGCCCACGACCACGATGACGGGAGTCATGCCTCCAGGATAGGCAACTTTACCTACCTAATTTATAGGCAATCTCAGGCGCGGCAGGAGCTCCCGGCCGAGCCTGGCCACGTTCTCCAGCGTCCTGCGGTGCTCGCCCGCGCCTTCCACCAGGAGGATCACCCGGTTCAGGCCGGTCTTGCGCAGCGTCTCGCGCATGACCCGCGCGCAGTGCTCCGGCGAGCCGACCGGGTGGATGCGGCAGAGCAGGTCGACGTAGGCGTCGACGTCCCGGGCGGGGCGCGGGCGGTCGTCGACCGGGACGTAACCGGCCAGGCCGGGGCGGAGCCATCGCGGCATGGCCTGCTTCAGTTCGGCCACGGCCTGGTCGGTCGTGTCGGCCACGAAGCCGACGGCCGCCCCGATGTGGTCGGCCGATGCCGCCCCGCTCGCGTAGCGGGCGAGCGTGGCGGCCTTCTCGTCGTCGCCGACGTGCATGCCCAGCAACATCGGCAGGCCGCGCGCGGCGGCCAGGTCGGCGGTCTCGTCCGACGTGCAGGCGACGACCGGGCACAGGCCGGGTGGCGAGGGCGTCATCGGCACCTCGCGGAAGCGGAAGAACTCCCCGTCGGCCGAGACGCTCTCCCGGGTCAGCGCCGCGCGCAGCAGGTCGAGGGACTCGGCGAAGCCCCGCTCGAAGCGGGGCAGGCCGGTGCCGAAGACCTCCAGGTCGACCCACGGGCCGCCGCGCCCCACGCCGAGTTCGAACCGGCCGCCCGACGCGTGGTGCAGGATCGCGGCCTCCTCGGCGAGGGCGACCGGATGGCGGGTGGACAACACGCTCACCGCCGTCCCGACGCGGATCCGCGACGTGCGGCCCAGGGCCACCCCCGCCAGCGTGACGGCCGAGGGGATCACCCCGTAGGACATGAAGTGGTGTTCGGCGAGCCAGGCGTCGTCGAAGCCGGCCCGCTCGGCGGCGACGACGGTCTCGACGGTGTTCCGCAGCACCTCGCCGGAGGTCTGGCCGGGGAACAACGCGCCGACCAGGAAGATCCCGATGCGGATCAGCGGCGTCTCCTTGTCAGTAGTCGCGGCGCCCACCAGTTCGCCTGCCCGGCCAGCGCCATCGCGGCGGGCAGCAGCACCCCTCTGATGATCGTCGCGTCGACCACGACCGCGAGGGCCATTCCCACGCCCAGCATCTGGAGGAAGACGACGCCGGAGGTGGCGTACACGGCGAAGGAGGCCGCCAGGATCGCGGCCGCCGCGGTGACGAGCGGCGCGCTCCGCGCGATCCCGTTCGGTACGGAGGTCACGACGTCACCGGTGCGGTCGTACTCCTCCTTGATCCGGGAGAGCAGGAAGACCTCGTAGTCCATGGACAGGGCGTAGGCGACGCAGAACATCAGGATCGGGATGCTGGGCTCGATGCTGCCCGTTCGGTCCTGGAAGAGGAAGACCAGCGCGCCGAACATCACCGACAGGCTCAGCAGGTTCAGCGCCGCCGCCTTCAGCGGGGCCACGACGCTGCCGCTCATCACGAACAGCACCACACACGTGACCAGCACGATCAGCCCGGCGACCAGCGGCAGGCGGCCGACGACGCCGTCGCGGTAGTCGGTCAGCTCGGCCGGGTAGCCGCCGACGACGACCTCGGCGGGAGCCGGCACGGACCGGATGTCGGCGACCAGCTCCAGCCGGTCGCCGGAGGCCACGACCGACAACCAGGTCGCGCCTCCGGCCGCGAACCGGGTCCCCTCGGGCGTCTCGACCGGCCGCCCGTCGGCGAACGACCCGGCGGCCGAGTCGACCCGGGCGACGCCCTCGATCCGGGACAACTCCGCCGCGTAGGCGGCCGGAAGGATCCCCGAGGGCGCGACGACCTGGACCGCGTCCGCCTCCTCGACCGGGAAACCGGCTCTGACCTGGTCGTAGAGCTGACGGGCCGGGGCCGATTCCGGCAGCACGCGGTCGTCGGGCAGGCCGAACCTGATGCCGAGGAACGGCGCGCCGAGCAGCAGGACGAGCGCCAGCGCGGCCCCGCCGAGCAACAGCGGCCGGCGCATGACCCGGGTGGCCACCTCCCCCCAGAAGACCGGCGGAGCCGCCGCGCGCCGCCGGGTGACCCGGTGGCCCAGCAGCCGCAGCGCCGCGGGCAGCAGCACCGTGGCGCTGGGGACGGCGGCGGCGACGACCGCGAGGCCTGCGTACCCGAACGACCGGAGGAACGGGAACGGGAAGGCGAGCAGGACCGCGAGCGCGGCGGCGACGGTGACGCCGCTGAACACGACGGTCCGCCCGGCGGTCCGGACGGTCCGGGCGACCGCCTCGGCGACCTCCGCGCCCCGGCCGAGCTCCTCGCGGAACCGGAAGACGACGAACAGGCCGTAGTCGACGCCGAGGCCGACGCCCATGACGAGGGCGAGGTTGGCGGCGAACGTGGAGACGTCGGTGAACAGGGTCACCCCGCGGATCAGCGCCAGCGAGCCGGCCACGGCCGCGACGCCGACGGCGAGGGTGACCAGCGCGGCGGCGAACCGGCGGTAGACCAGCCAGAGCAGCAGCAGGACCATCGGCAGCACGACCAGCTCGGCGCGCAGGAAGTCGGCCCTGGCCTGCTCCATGACCTGCCGGAACACCTCGTCTCCCCCGCCGACCTCGACCTTGACCAGCGGCCCGTCGCGGGTGAACGACGGGACCAGCGCGGGCAGCACGGCGCGCCGCACCGTGTCGGCGTCGCCGGGGATCCAGGCGAGCACGAGCGCCTGGCGGGCGTCCTGGCTGCGCAGGGTGGCCGAGCCGCGGGTCCAGTACGACCAGGCGTCCCCGGACCGGGCGGCGAGTTCGCGGGTCAGCTCGCGGCCCGCCTCGGCCACCTCCGGGTCGTCGACGGTGCCCCGCCGGGCCGTGACGAGGAGGGCGAGGTTGGGACTGCCGGTGCCGAACCGGTCGGCGAGCGCCTCCTTGGCCCGCATCGACTCCGAGCCGGGGGCCTCGAAGCGGTTGAGGGACAGGGCGTTGAGCGTTCCGGCGGCCACGGCTCCGGCGGCGAGCGTGATCAGGACACCCAGGACGAGCACCCATCTGGCTCCGCGCACGACGAATCGATCCCCTTGGTAGGATTTTTGCGAGCAATCGCTCGCGTTTGAACAATACGAGCGGTCGCTCGCGTTTTCAAGGGAGATCGTGATGGAGCGACGCCGGCAGGCGCGCGGTGAGCGGCGGATGGCCGAGATCCTCGACGCGGCGGCCGACGCCTTCGCCGAACTGGGCTACGAGAAGGCGTCCACGAACGCCATCGCCGCACGGGCCGGCATCTCGCCCGGGTCGCTCTACCAGTTCTTCCCGAGCAAGGAGGCGGTGGCCCGCGCGCTGGCCGACCGGTTCGTGACCGACATGCGGGCCGCCCACGCCTCGGCGTTCGGCGGGGCCGACGTCGCGGGCATGGACCTCGGCGAGCTGCTCGACCTGGTGGTCGACCCGCTGGTGGCGTTCAACCTCGCCAACCCGGGGTTCAAGGCCCTGTTCGCCCGGCCCGACATGCCGTCGGCGCTCGCCGAGTCGTCGCAGCCGATCCAGGCGGCGATGCTGGGGCAGGTCGAGTCGATCCTGGACGCCCGGGTGCCGGGGCTCGCCCCGGCCGACAGGGCGAGGAGCGCGCGGGTGCTGGTCCGCGTCTTCCAGGCCATGACGCCGCTCGTGGCGGCGGCGCCGGAGGAGGAGCGCCCGGCCGAGATCGCCGAGCTCAAACGGGTGCTGGGGGGATATCTGACGTCGCTCAGCGCGTAGCGCTCGTCCGGCGGCGCCACACGAGCACCAGCAGCACCGCCAGCAGGGCGGCGCCCGCCCCCCAGGCCACCGGCACCGACGACCCCTGGGTCTTCATGGCCACCGGCGCGGGGGCGGCCACGGGGGCGGAGTCGGTCGCGCACACCAGGGGCCGCGCCTCACCCGAGCGGGCCGCGCACGAGACCACCGCCAGGCGCTTCAGGCCCGGGGTCAGCCGCTTCACGTCCATGGTCACGCTGAACGTCACGGTCTCGCCGGCCCTCAGCGGGTGCGTCCAGCGCACCCGGCCGTCGGCCGCCTTCCCCGACGGCGACGACGAGACCAGCGTCAGGCCGGGGTCGATCGTCTGGCTGATGTCGAGGGACCTGGCGTCGCCGGCGCCGGTGTTGGTCACCGTCGTCGTGTAGGTCAGCCGCTGCCCCTGCCGGATCGCATCGCCGCCGCCCTCGACCGCGATGGTCAACTGGACTTTCGGTTTCGCGTGTGCGGCCGGCGCCGCGAACAGCAGCACGGCGATTATCGCCGCGACTTTTCCCCAAAACGCCATGGTCCCTCCAGAGGCCGGCGGACGAATATTCCGCCGGCCATTCTCCGGCATTAGAGCGTGGTGGCGATGTAATTCAGCGTGCCCGTGTAGGTGTCGGGGCGGACGAACGGAACGGTGATGCGGTAGTTGTTCGCGATGACGTCGCCCGTGGGCGCCGACGCGGACGCCTTGGTGTCGACGACGACCGGCGCCGCCGGGTTCACGGGAGTGAAGGTGCCCGCCTGCGCCGGGCCGCTCACCTCCAGCAGCGAGGCCGGGATGACGTCGGCGGAGCCGCCGATCGACGGCAGCAGGTTGGGCGTCGTCGGCTGCACCGTCACGGTGTAGCCGGCGAAGTTGTTCGTGGTCACGCGCATGGTCACCGGGGACGCGGTGGTCACGACCGCACCCGGCACGCCGGTCAGCGTGAACGACGGGGTCAGCTCGGTGAGAGTGATCTCGTCGGTGACCGCGACGATCGCCTCGGTGTTGCCGGTGGCCGTGTCGGCGGCGGCGGGCACGGCGTGCAGCACGCCCGCGAGGCAGGCGAAAGCCGCGCACGCGATTTTGATGTCAGGCATTTGTCCCATCCCTTTCAATTAACCTCGTCAGCCATGATCACCGCGTTTTACCGTAGTTAAACTCACGATGTGCTGGCAATGTAGTCGAGGGTCACCGAATAGCTCCCGCTCGGAACAAAAGGAATATCAACCTCATAATCATTCGAGAGTGAATCTCCGATTTGCGCCGACGGCCGGGACTGCTGGTGCACCACGATCGGCGTCGTCGCCGACAGCGGCCGGAACCCCGACGTCCCGGGCGACCGCACCTTCAGCGCGGAGATCGGGATCGAGGCGCCGGTCACCGGCGAGGTCAGCGCGGTCGCCGACGACCGCACGGTCACCGTGTAGCCGGTCGGGCTGTTGGTGATGACGTTCATCGTCACGACGCCGTCGCCGCGTCGCGTGCTGTCGGGTGGGCCGGTCAGGGTGAAGTTCCTGGTCAGGTCGGCCAGGGCGATGCTCTGGGCGAGCACGCCGATGGTCGTCGAGCAGCGCGGGTCGGACGAACCCACCGCACAGTTGGAGCCCCGGGTGGGCGACGTGATCGTGGTGGCCAGGGTGCCGTTCCCGGCGGCCGGGTCGATCCGCGCCGAATAGGTGACGGTCGCCGTCACGCCCTCCGCCAGGTCGCCCGTCCAGATCAGCTCGCCGTCGACAGGCGACACGAAGCCCGAGGACGCCCAGGCGTCGCCGCCGTAGATCGCCACGCCGACCGGGTCGGTGTAGGTCGCCCCCGTGTACGACGTCTCCCCCGTGTTGGCGACCGTCACGGTGTAGTGCACGATGCCCCCGCCCACGATGCTCGCCGTGTCGGCCTGTTTGGTGATCGTGAGTTGTGGCGTCAGCACCCGCACGGTCGTCGAGCACGACGGGCCGCCCGGACAGGTCGCGCCGCTCGTCGGCGACACGACCTGCTGGGTGAGCCGGTCGTCGCCCGGATCCGGATCCTTGACGCGCACCGAGAAGGTGACCGTGACGACCGCGCCGACGGCCAGGTCGCCGGTCCACGACAACGTCGGCTCGGCGTAGTTCACCACGCCCGAGGTCGCCGTGGCGTCGCCGCCGTAGTCCGCGTCGCCGAGCACACCGACCAGGGACGTGCTCCAGGTCGCGTCCTGGTAGGGCGCCTCGCCGGTGTTCGCGGCGGTGATCGTGTAGGTCACGACGTCGCCCGGGGTCGCGGTCTGCCGGTCGGCGACCGTGGTCAGGGTCAGTTCCGGGATGAGGACGGTGACCGTGGTCGTACAGGCCTGGCAGTCGAGGCCCGGCGTCGTGGAGGCGAGTTCGCTGGTCAGCGTGCCGCCGTCGCCGCCCGGGTCGATCACGGTGATCGAGGCGGTCGCGGTGACCGACTCGCCGGGGGCCAGCGGGCCGTTCCAGGTGACCGAGCCGTCGAGGTTGAAGGTCAGGGCGCCGCCGCCGACCAGGGCGTCGTTGTTGTACTCGGCGTTCGCCAGCGCGCCGGCCAGCGACAACGTGAAGTCGCCGGGGGTGAGGTCCGTGCGGCCGGTGTTGGTCGCCGTCACCGTGTAGCGGACGACGTCACCCGGCATCGCGACCGTGCGGTCGGTGGCGGTGACGACGGTGAACACCGCCACCGGCACGTCGGTCCCGCAGCGCGGGTCGGTCCCGCAGTTGCCGCCGGTCGTCGGGGAGGTGATCCGGCTCGACAACATCCGGTCGCCCGGGTCGGGGTTCCGGACGGTGACCGAATAGGTGATCGTCGCCGACTGGCCGGGAGCCAGCGCGCCCGTCCAGGCGAGTTCGCCGGGCGAGTAGCCGACGGTCCCCCTCGTGGCGCCGCCGTCGTCGTTGTAGACGGCGTCGTCGAGCACCCCCGCCAGCGCGTCGGTGAACGTGGCCGCCGGGTGGCTCGTCTGCCCGGAGTTGGTGGCCGTGATCGTGTAGGTCACCGTCCCGCCCGGGGCCGTCGACCCCGGGCTCGCCGACTTCACGATCGTCAGCGCCGGGGTGAGGATCTGGACGCTGCTCGCGCACGCCCCGCACGACACTCCTTCGGCGTCCGACGTCACCGTGTTGGCCATGATCTTGTCGCCCGGGTCGGGCGACCGCACGGTCATCGTGTAGGTCACCGTCGCCGACACTCCCACCGCCAGGTCGCCGGTCCAGGTCAGCGCCGAGTCGGCGAAGGCCGCCGAACCGGTCGTGGCGGCGGCGTCCGCGCCGTACACCGCGTCGTCGAGCGTGCCCGCCAGCGGGTCGGTGACGCTGATCCCCGTGTAGGGCGTCTCGCCGGTGTTCGCGATCGTGATCGTGTACGCCACCACGTCGCCCGGCTCGGCCGTCACGCGGTCGGCCGTCTTGGCGATGGTGAGCTCCGGCACCAGCACGGGCACGTCGAGCGCGCACGACGGGCCGGAGCCGCCCGCCGGGCAGTTCGAGCCCGGCGCGGCCGACACCACCCGGGTCGCGATCCGCCGGTTCCCGGTCGGCGGCGCGTTGGCCGTGAACGGCGACGCCACCGTGACGCTGCCGCCGACGGGGACGTCGCCCGTCCAGACGAGGTCGAGACCCTCGACCGACAACGTCCCCGAGGTGAGCGTCGTGTCGCCGGTCGGCGTGGCCGCGTCGACCAGGTCCCCGGCGGGGATCGACACGCGGATCCCGCGATAGGGCGTCTGCCCGGTGTTGGTGAACACGGCGGTGAGCTGCAACGCCTGCCCCGGCTTGACGCTGCCGGCGCTGGACGACACGGCGATGTCCAGCTCCGACACGGTGACCCCGGCCGAGCAGCGCGGGTCGGCGCCGCCGGCCGGGCAGTTGCCCCCGGGCGAGGCCGAGGTGAGCGCGCCGGTGAGCAGGTCGTCGCCGGAGCCGCGCACCGGATCGACCGTCACCGAGTAGGTGACCGTCACCGCGCCCCCGGCCGGGACGTTCCCGGTCCAGGTCACGTTCGGCGACGTGAAGGCGGCCGTGCCCGACGTCGCGGTCAGGTCGCCGTTGTACGTGGCGTCGTCCAGCACCCCCGTCAGCGGGTCGGTGAAGGTCGCCCCCACATAGGTCGTGGCGGCGGAGTTGGCCACGGTGATCGTGTACGTCACCACCCCGCCCCGCACCACCGACGACGGGTCGGCCGTCTTGGTGAAGGTGAGGTCGGTGACGTCGGTGACCGGCACGGTGACCGCGCACGGCGTGCCGGCCGACCCCGCCGGGCAGTCGGCGCCCTTGGCCGCCGAGGTGGTCACCGCGGTCAGCCGCCTGTCGCCCAGGTCGGGGTTGTCGACGACCGCCGTGAAGGTGATCGTCGTACCGGCGCCGACGGCGAGGCCGCCGGTCCAGGTGAGCACCGGCGCCGTGTAGGCCACCGACCCCGACGTGGCGACGGCGTCGCCGCCGTACGCGGCGTCGTCGAGCAGCCCCGCCAGGTCGGTGAGCGCCGTGGTGCCCAGGTAGGGCGTCTGGCCGGTGTTGGTGATCGTCGTGGTGAAGGTGACGGTGTCGCCGGGAACGGCGGTCTGCCGGTCGGCCGAGGTCGCCACGGTCAGCGCCGGAGTCAGCACGACCACCCTCGACGTGCAGGCCGGGACGCACGTGCTGCCCGGCGCGGCCGAGGTCACCGCGTTGATGAGCTGCTTGTCGCCCGGATCGGGGTCGCGGACGGTCACGCTGTAGGTGACGATCGCGGAGGCCCCGACGGCCAGGTCGCCCGTCCAGGTCAGTTGCGGCGTGGCGAAGACGGCCGTGCCCGTCGTGGCCGACGCGTCGTTGCCGTAGACGGCGTCGTCGAGCAGACTGCTCAGGTCGTCGGTCACGCTGATCCCGGTGTAGGGCGTCTGGCCGGTGTTGGTGATCGTCGTCGTGTAGTGGACGACGCCGCCGGGCTCCTGGGTGGTGGTGCCGGGCGTGGTCGTGATGGTCAGGGCGGGGACCAGCACGTCGATCCGCGCGGTGCAGGCCGGGTCGGTCCCGCCGGCCGGGCAGGAGCCGCCCGGCGCGTCGGAGACGAGCGTGCCCCGGATGACCTTGTTTCCGGTGCCGGGGTTCCGCACGGTCAGCGTGCCGGTGACGGTCACCGTGCCGCCGACGGGGATGTCGCCCGTCCAGTTGATGCCGGTTGGACCCAGGACGAGGTTCCCCGAGCTGGCGACCTGGTCGCCGTTCGGGACGGCGTCGTCGATCACGTCGGCGCTGGAGGCCGCCACGGTGAGGCCCGTGTAGGGCATCTGGCCCGTGTTGGCGAACGTCGCGCTCAGGTGGATGACCGAGCCGGGTGTGGTGCTCGTCTCGGTGAAGGCCTGGCTGAGGGCGAGCCTGGACAGGCGCACCGTCGAGGAGCAGCCGGTCGGGCAGGTCGACCCGGGGTCGGTCGAGACGACCGTCCCGGTGATCAGGCCGTCGCCGGGGTCGGGGTCGCGCACCGTCACCGAATAGGTGATCGTCGTGGTCGCGCCGACGGCGAGGTTCCCCGTCCAGGTCAGGTTCGGCGCGGTGTACGTCACCGTGCCGGAGCTCGCGGCGGCGTCGCCGTTGTAGACGGCGTCGTCGAGGAGCTGGGCGAGCTGGTCGGTCAGGCTCGCCCCGGTGTAGGGCGTCTGGCCGGTGTTCTCGGCCGTGATCGTGTAGCGGATCACGTCGCCCTGGACGGCGCCGGTCCGGTCGGCCTGCCGCGTGATCGACAGGCCGGGCACGAGCACGTTCACCACGGAGGTGCAGTTCGGGTTCGACGACCCCGAAGGGCAGGTGCTGCCCAGCGTCGACGACACCACTGTGTTGATCATGAGGCGGTCGCCGGGATCGGGGTTCTTCACGGTCACCGTGTACGTCACCGTCGCCGTGGCCCCCACCGCGAGGTCGCCCGTCCACGACAGCACCGGGGCGTTGTAGGAGAGCGTGCCGGAGGTGGCCGCGGCGTCGCCGTTGTAGACGGCGTCGTTGAGCACGCCGGCCAGCGACTCGGTGAAGGTCGCGCCCTGGTAGGGAGTCTGGCCGGTGTTGGCGGCGGTGATCGTGTAGGTGACCGTGTCGCCGGGTGTGACGGTCGGGGAGCTCGCGGTCTTCGTCAGGGTGAGCCGCGGTTGCAGGATCGGGACGGACGTCGTACACGACACGCAGTTCAGGCCGGCCGTCGTCGAGGTGACGTTGCCGGTCACCGCGCCCGTGGCGGGATTGCCGACGGTGACCGACGCGGTGGCGGTCACCGACTGGCCGGGCGCGAGCGGGCCGGTCCAGGTGATCGTCCCGTTCGGGTTCAGCGTCAGGTTGCCCGAGGTGGCGGTCGCGTCGTTGCCGTATGTCGCGTCTCCGGCCGGCGCGAGCGTGAAGTTCGCCGCCGGATAGGTCGTCTGCCCGGTGTTGGTGGCGGTCACCGTGTAGCGCACCACCCCGGTCGGCGTCGTGCTCGACACGTCGGTGGCGGTGGTGACGGTGAGCCGCGGCACCAGCGTCGTGACGGTGCTCGTGCACGGGCAGTTGTTCCCCGGACTGGCCGAGGTCACCGTGTTGGTCAGCGAGCGGTCGCCGGGGTCGGGGTCGCGGACCGTCACCGAGTAGGTGATGGTGGCCGACGCGCCCGCGGGCAGGTTGCCCGACCACGACAACGTCGGCGCACCGTAGTTCACGGTGCCCGAGGTCGCCGCCGCGTCATTGTTGTACGTCGCGTCGTCGAGCACTCCTGCGAGCGCGTCGGAGAACGTGGCCGGGGAGTACGCCGTCTTCCCGGTGTTGGTCACCGTGATGGTGTAGTTCACGGTCGCCCCCGGCGTGGGGCCGGCCGCGTCGGCCGTCTTGCCGATGACGAGCGCCTGCAGCGTGACCGTCGACCGGCAGCGGCTGTCGCCGCTCGACGCGGCGCAGTTGGTGCCCGAGGCCGGCGAGGAGACCGTGTCGGTCAGGATGCCGTTCCCGCCCGTCCGCACGGTCACCGAGTAGGTGATCGTCGCGGTCGCCCCGGCGGCCAGATTGCCGGTCCAGGTGACGTTCTGCCCGGCGAACGAGACGTTCCCGAGCGAGGCGGCGAGGTCGCCGTCGTAGGTGGCGTCGTCGAGCACGTCGGCCAGCGGGTCGCTCAGGGTGACCCCGGTGAAGGCCGACGGACCGGTGTTCGCCACGGTGATCGTGTAGGAGACGGTGGATCCCGGGACCGCGGCCGACTGGTCGGCCGTCTTGGTGATGACCAGCGGCCCGGCCCCGACCGTGACCGTGCCCGACCTGGTGTCGCTCTGCCCGTTCGTGTCGGTGACCTTCACCGTGAAGGCGTAGGCGCCCTGCGTGGTCGGGGTGCCCGAGATCAGCCCGGTCGAGGTGTTCAGCGTCACCCCGGGCGGCAGCGTCCCCGAGGCGAGCGAGTAGGTGTAGGGGCCGGTGCCGCCCGACACCGAAAGCGGCAGGTTGTAGGCCACGGCCACCTGCGCGGCCGGTGGCGTCGGAACGGTCAGCACGGGAGGCGGCACGATCGTCACCGTCGCCGCCCGGGTGTCGCTCTGCCCGCCGGCGTCGACGATCCTGACGGTGAAGTCGTAGGTGCCCGCCGACGTCGGCGTGCCCGACAGCAGGCCGGTGGACGGGTTGAGCGTCACCCCCGGAGGCGGCGACCCGGCGCTGATCGACCACGTGGTCGGCGCGGTGCCGCCCGTCATCGTCAGCGGCACGTTGTAGGCGACGTTCACCTGACCACCCGGCGGCGGCCCGAAGGTTAGCCGCGGGTTGGCGTTCGGCGTCACGGTCGCGGACACCGTGGACGGCGACCCCGTGCCGGCCGCGTTCACCGCCGCGACCGTGAAGGTGTACGACGCCCCCGCCGTCAGCCCGGTCACCGTCTGCGTCGTCGCCGTGGACGGATAGGAGATCGGCGTCTGCTCCACCCCGTTGAGATAGGGCGTGACGATGTAACCGGTGACCGCGCTGCCGCCGTTCGCGGCCGGCGGCGACCAGGTCAGCGTGGCCGACAGGTCTCCGGCGGTCGCCGAGGTGATCGTCGGCCGCCCCGGCACGGTGTAGGGCACCACCGCGTTCGACTGCGCGCTCGCCGTTCCGGTCCCGATGGTGTTCACGGCCGCCACGGTGAAGGTGTAGGAGGCCCCGGCCGTCAGGCCGGTGAGCGTCTGCGTCGTCGCGGTGGAGGAGTAGGAGATCGGCGTCTGCGCGACGCCGTTCAGGTAGGGCGTGACGACGTAGCCCGTGATCGGGCTGCCGTTCGGCGACGGCGCGGTCCACGTCACGGTCGCGCTGGTCGCGCCCGCCGTCGCGGTGGGCGCGGCGGGGGTGCCGGGCGCGGAGGTGTAGGTGTAGGCGGCGGACCCCGCCACGCCCTGGGTCACCACCGTCACCGTCACGGCCGCCGCCGACGGGCGCGACGGCATCGACGAGATCGTCAGCGTGCCGTTGGCGTTGGCGGTGAAGCAGTTCGTGGTGATCACGCTGGAGCACGGCAGCAGCACGACCGGGGTGCCGGCCTGCTGCTCGGCCGTGGTGCCGATCTCGACGGCGGTCGCGCCGGTCAGGTTCGACCCGCTGACGGTCACGCTTCCGCCGCCCGCGATGGTGCCGCTGGTGGTCGACAACGTGAGGCCGGACGGCGCGGCCGGGATCGTGCCCGCCGTGGTGGTGGTCGCGATGCCCGGGTTTCCGTCGTTGGAGGAGACCGTCACCGTCGAACCGGTCTGGACCGTCGAGGGCGTCACCGAGCTCCCGGTGACGATGCCGACGACGGTGATCGTGGGCAGGGTCGTGCCGCCGGCGAAGGGGGTGCCGGAGTTCGTACAGGTGATCTTCTGCCCTGACGGCGCCCCGCAGACCCAGCCGGCGCCGAACGCGCCCACGGGCACCACACCCGCCGGGAGCGTCTCGGTCACCGAGATCGGCAGCGTCTCGTTGGCGCCCGTCGCCGACACCACCGGCCTGACCGTGTACGTCACCGGGTCGCCCGGCTTCGGCGCCGAGCCGTTGTAGCTCGTCTGCGTCACGCTCAGGTCGGGCACCGGGTTGAGGCTGTTGACCACGACGTTGTCGATCTCGTGGAAGTCGGTGACGCCGCCCGTCGAGGCGACCCAGCCGAACGCGAGCTGCCGGGGGATGCCCGCCGCCGTCGTCCACGTGGACGACGGGTAGAGGCTCGACGACACCGTGGGCAGTGTGCCCGTCAGCGTGCGGGAGGCGCCGCTGACCGGGGTGAACTGGACCACGTAGGTGCCCGCCGCGACCGACAACCCGGCGGCGGTGGTCAGCGTGCTCGACGTCGGGTTGATCGCGACCGCGACCGGGACCACCGACACCGAACGGGTGGTGCTCCGCAGCCGGAGGGCAGCCGAGTTCGTCGAGGTGGCCGTGCTGTTGATCGCGCAGTAGCCGACGGTGCCCGCGCCGGGCCCGCGCACCACGACCTGACCGGGCACGGTCGTGGTGGTCGAGATGTAGGGCGGGTTGCTGCACCCGCTGCCCTGGTAGGAGGAGTTGCTGAAGTTGCCGTACGCGTCGAACCCGAACCCCAGATAGGCGTTGGCCAGCCCGTCCCCGGCCGAGAACGGCGAATACCCCAGCGAACCGCCGGGCCGCCCGATGGTGGCGGGCGGCACCGGGTTGGCCGGATCTACGGCCGCGACGACGAACGCCAGGCCGTCGGCGCCGCCGCCGCCGTACTGGTACATGTTGAACGTCACGTCGAGGCCCTGCGACGTCGGCACCGACGTGGCGCCGAAGACCCCGCCCTGCTGACTGGTGACGGCGCTGGTCAGCCGCAACACGCCCGAACCGTTGGCGTCGGTCGAGGTGGTGCAGCTCTTGAGCCCGGTCCCGGTGGTGTTCCCGGCGGCCGACAGGCAGACGGCGTTGGTGCCGGCCGACCCGGCGGGCAGCGCCGGGATCGACACCGGATAGGCGGAGGCGATCGTGTTGTTCTTGAACGGCTGCACGAACAGCGTCGACCCGGCGGCGTGCGACACCGACGCGGGAACGTGGACGACCGCCGCGACGAGGCCGACGGCGAGCGCCCGCCTAAACACGGCTCCCACTCCCGGCCAGCTCACGCGCGGCCGCCTCGACCCGGCGCCGGTACCGGTGCCGGGCGACGACCCAGATCAGCGCGCCGCCCATCACGAGGGCGACGAGGACGACGACCAGGTGCAGCGGGAAGACGACCACCTGCACCGTCCGGGTGTTGCCGCCGGGGACCGCCACGGTCACGTCGCAGAAGCAGACGAGCGGCGTGTCCCAGGTCGCCGCCACCTCACGGGTCGCGCCCCGCACGACGGTGAAGTCGGGGAACAGCAGGTCCGACCCGCCGGCCCGGATCCTGAGGCGCTCCGCCCCCCGGAAGTCGCGGTGCACCGTGCCGGTGCCGCGGATCCGCGCGGTGATCGGCACCGGCCCGCCGAGCACGAACCCGGGCGCCCGCAGTTCGGCGATCTCCGCTGATCTGTCGATCGCCCCTGGCACGGTGACGAACACCGGCGCGGCGATCCCCCGGTTGATCCGGATGTTCGCCGTGGTCTTCGTCGCCGGGACCTTGAAGATGACCGCGAACTGGTGGTCGCCGGGTTCGGGGGTCCGGGGCACGACCACCCGCAGCGTCACCGGCCGGGTCTCCCCCGGCGGCACCGTCAGTCGCGCCGGACTCACCTCGGCCCAGGCCGCCGCCGCGTAGGGCGCTCCGGCCTGGAATCGCATCGCCCCCGACTCACCGGCGACGAAGTCGGATTTCTCGACGGTGACCTGGAACGCCTCCCGGCCCTTGTTGGTCACGTCGAACCGGTGCTCGGAGGTCCCGGCCGGGACGATCAGCCGGGTCGGCGTGACCTGCATCGAGAAGGCGGGCTCTGGTTCGGCCGCCCGAACCGGTGTGCCTTGGGTCAAGAAAAGACACAACACGACGAGGAATCCCGCCGTGCCACCCCGAACCGAATTGACCATCCGCAATGCCCCCCATAGCGATCAATTCGAGAAGGTAGTCAATCGACCGCCAAGAGGACTGCTCAAGATCGTCCGTGGATTCCTAGTCTCCATCCATGGTTTTCAGTGGGGTCATATTCCGTAAAGCTTCCTCCGATGCGCCTTACTTCCCCCAATTGGGTATATGGGCCGGAGGGCAGTGATATACGGGGGAGAAATGAGAAAAGGCATCGCCGCGCTGGCGGGACTGTTGTTCGCGGCCGTCACACCGGCAGCCGCGCTGGCGTCGGAGGATCCTGGCTCGATGGGGGTCTCGATCCGGGTGCTGCCCCCAGACGGTCCGGTCGACCCGGTGGATCCGGTCGACCCTGTGAACCCGGCGCATCCGGCGCATCCGGTGGACCCGTCCGCCGAGGAGCCGGACGGGCACCGCGGAAGGCCGATGACCCATCATGTCGACGACGGCCATAGGGGTGGTGTCGACGGCATTCAGGGCAATGTCGACGGCCAAAACTTCGAGGGCGGCTCAGACAACTCAGACATTAACCGCGATTCGACAATTCACCGGGATTCCGGCGTTCAAGGCAGTTCGGAGGCGAACCGCGAATCCGGGGCCAGGCCCGAGGAATTGCCGTTCACCGGAATGAACGGCGACGCCCTCCTGGTCCTCGCCCTCGCGGGCGCGGTCGCGTCGCTGGAGGGCGCCGCTCTGATCGTGCTGACCCGTCGCCGGTTCAGACGCTCACCTTGACCTCCGGCCGGAGGCGGGCGCTTCAGGGACGCACCTCAGGTTCCCGCAGCGCCGGAGGCAGAAGTCGGGCATGCACCCGGCGGAGGTATTCGATCCCCTCGTCTCTGCTCGATCGGTGCTGGAGACTGTCGGCGACGAACTTCAAGCGATGCTTCGCGTCAGTGATCGCCTCGGCCCAGGTCTTGGCGATCACGCGGTAGCGTTTCGTCTGTTTCACCACCCCGACGGGGCGGTCTGGCGAAGTCGCTTCCTCACGCACATAGTCGTCCAGTTCGTTGCCGATGATCCAGAACTCCCAATGGACATTGGGTTGGTTGAAGCGTTCGTCCTGGGCAACGGCGAACGCGTAGTCTTCGATCTGCTGAAGTTCGGCACGCCCGATCTTCACCTTGGGCCGCTTCAATTCGACCACCAGATGCTCCAGCCGGTTGTCCCGATTCTTCAGCGGACGCGACAGAACGAGATCCGGAATCGCCTCGGTCCCGTCGAGGCGAGTGATCGGCTCGTCTCCGGCAAGCTCTACGTCCTCACCAAGGGCGGCAAGATGCTTCCGGAGTACGACAAGCAGACGATCGTCGTCGCCGGTCAATGCGTACTCCTCACCGAACAACCAGGTCTCTTCGGCGAGAATTCGGTGGAGTTGTCGTCGTTCAAGGGTCTGCCGCCTGGGCTCCGCGTCGAAGAGAAGCGCGTCCAAGCCATCCAGGAAGTTCAGTCGGTCGGCGATTGTGCGGGCGGACACGATCACCGATGTCAGTGGAGCGCGCTGCAGCAGATGGGCCAGGTCGCTCACCTGTTCGTCTGACAGCTCAAGGACATCCGACAGGACGGATTTCAGATTCGTGGGCTTCGTCTCCAGAGCTTCTTTCAGAAGACGAAGAGCCAGTCGCCGTGCCTGCCTGTCCGATGACTCAAGAGGTTTGGCAGCGCTCAACGCCACGACGTCGAACAGTTCCCGTTCGCGTTCCTCGATGGAATCGGCCGGTGGCCCGGAGAAGGGATAGCTCTGCTCGGCCTTCCAGCGTGTGACCATCTGCTGGCGTTTCTCGTCGACACGGGCCCTGAAGTGAGCTTTCAGCGTATCCCGCGCTGCTTGAACGATGGAGGCGGTGGCTTCGTGCTCCATGTCTGCCAGCAGGATGTCATGGCCGATATGGCGAAACCCGTCCCAGCGCACGTAGGCCGTGAAGTCAAAGCCGGGTGCCTGAACATTGGGCTGCATCTCGTGCAACGCCTGTCCGTTGGCATCACAGAGATAGAGCAGCCGCCGCACCTTCTTCCGCCATTCGATCACCACGAGGGTCGCCGCTCCGGCGCCAGGCAGAGAAAGCGGGTATTCCTTGCGAATCTCCTGCAGATCCCGGGGGGCCACCAACAGCCCTTGCCATGTGATCCGGAGCGGATAGGACTCCAGATAGAGAGCGAATGTCGTCGTCAGGTAGGTGAGAACACCAGGGCGCTCAAGTGCAAGGCTCGCCGCAGCCCCCAGTCTGTCGATCGATACGCGGGTGCCCGTCTCGGCCACCACCGCGATCGGCGATGAGACCTCGAATTCATCCAATCTCTCGCGTACACCCGTTATTGCGATCTCAAAATTGCCGGCACCCTCGTGGGTAGCCACGGACTTCCAGACGACCGTGTCGCCGATCCCGAACGCCGCATAACGGCCCTTGCCCTGGCTTCCGTGCAGGGCGCGCTTCCGGTTTCTGGAGACGACAGCCTTCGGTTTCCATGATTCGCCGAGCGCGCCGAAGTCTCGCTCCGCTTCGACCTGGGTCATGCCATGCCCGTCGTCTTCGACAAGCACGGAACAGATGATGTCAGCCGAGTCGCGGTCAACCGTGATGTCGACGACTGTCGCATCTGCGTCCAAGGCGTTCCAGATGAGCTCGGCCAGCCCATGAACAGCGGACCTGATCTGACCTGCCAGATGATCTCGCCCGAGTCGAACGGTTACGCGTGACATGCCAAGGATTCTCGCAGGCACAACCGTTTGTCGTACGGGTTCACGACAGGCCCGGCGCTTATGCGGCAAATGTCAGACGCTCACCTTGACGTCGTAGTCCTTCAGCCAGGCGTCGAGTTGGAGCAGGCGCTCCAGCGGCGGCCTCGGCAGCGGCTCGCCGTCGGTTCGGCTCACCATCCTGCGGGCGTCGACGAGGTCCATGACCTCCTGGCTCGGCAGGTAGTCGCCGCGCAGCAGGTCGCGTGCGGCGTCGCGGAGCGCGACCCCGTACGACGGGTCCTGGGTCGAGGGGTAGGGCGACTTGACCCGGCGCAGGATCGAGTCGGGCAGGATGTCCGCGCAGGCCGCCCGCAGCAGGCTCTTCTCCCGGCCGTCGAACGTCTTCATCGCCCAGGGCGCGTTGAAGACGTAGGTGACGAGGCGGTGGTCGCAGAAGGGCACGCGGACCTCCAGCCCGACGGCCATGCTCATGCGGTCCTTGCGGTCGAGCAGCATCTGCACGAACCGGGTGAGGTTGAAGTAGCTGATCTCCCGCATCCGCGCCTGCAGCCCGGTCTCGCCGGGCACGCGTGGCACCTCGGCCATCGCGTCGTGGTAGCTGTCGGCCTGGTAGCCGGGGATGTCGAGCAGCCGCAGCAGGTCCTGGTCGACCAGATCCAGGTTCACCTGGCCCACGACGTCGCCGACGGCCAGCCACGGGAAGGTGTCGGCGTTGACCGCCCTGGGGTCGTGGAACCACTGGTAGCCGCCGAAGACCTCGTCGGCCGACTCGCCCGACAGGGCCACCGTCGAGTGGCTGCGGATCGCGCGGAACAGCAGGTAGAGCGAGGTGTCCATGTCGCCCATGCCGACCGGCAGGTCGCGGGCGCGCAACACCGCCGCCCTGACGGCGGGGTCGATGAGGTCGGCCGAGTCGAGCACGATGTCGGTGTGGTCCGACCCGACGTGCCGCACCAGGTCGTGGGCGTAGGGCCCGTCGGGAGTCGACCGGGCGGCGTCGGGCTTGAAGTTCTCGGTGTAGCCGGTGAAGTCGACCGAGAACGACCGGACCCTGCCGAGGCCCTGCGCCTTCAGGTCGTGCGCGGCCAGCGCGGTGACGGCGCTGGAGTCGAGCCCGCCCGACAGCAGCGTGCACAGCGGCACGTCGCTGATGAGCTGGCGGGCGATGATGTCGTCGAGCAGCCCCCGGACGTTCAGCACGGTGGCCGCGATGTCGTCGGTGTGCTCGTACGAGGTGAGCCGCCAGTAGCGGCGCTTGGTGATGCCCTCCCGGCGGATCTTGACGATCTGGCCGGGGCGGACCTCGTACATGCCCTTGAAGATCGCCATCTCCGGCGTCTTCACGAACGCGAGCATCTCGCGCAGCCCGTCGGCGTCGACGACCCGCTCGGCCATCGGGTTGGCCAGGATCGCCTTCGGCTCCGAGCCGAACAGCACCCCGTCGTGCGTCGGGTAGTAGTAGAGCGGCTTGATCCCCATCCGGTCGCGGACCAGGATGAGCTGCTCGGCGCGGGTGTCCCAGACGGCGAACGCGAACATGCCGTTCAGGTGGTCGGCGAGGTCCTCGCCCCACTCCAGGTAGGCGTGCAGGAGGACTTCGGTGTCGCTGTACGTCCGGAACGTGTGCCCCCGCGAGACCAATTCGTCGCGGAGTTCCTGGAAGTTGTAGACCTCACCGCTGTAGGTGAGCACCGCCAGCTCGCGTCCGTCGTCCTCGGCGACCATCGGCTGCCGTCCTCCGGCGAGGTCGATGATGGCGAGACGCCGGTGCCCGATCGCGGCGTGCGGAGAGAGCCAGAGCCCCTCGTCGTCGGGCCCCCGACAGCTCATCGTGTCGGTCATGGCCTGCGCGATCTCCCGTGCTCCCGTCAGATCACGCTCGTAGTCCACCCAGCCGGTGATTCCACACATGCTCCCGATCCCCCAATCGCTTGCACACCTGTGGCAACCCACGCTCGGGGGCTCGATATGCCCGGATAAAAGTTTTTTGGAGCCCTGATGTCGAAACCACGGCAACCCGGACGACGCGTTGACGGAAGACCAAGAATCCGAAGGAGACACCAAAGATGAGCAAGGTCATCACCGGCGGCACGATGTCCCTCGACGGCTTCATCGCCGGCCCCGGCGAGAGCGGCTTCGACCTGCTGTTCCAGTGGTACGGCAACGGCGACGTCGAGGTCGTGGGCGCGAGCCCGAACGTCCCTCCGCTGCGCCTGTCGCGCGCCAGCGCCGACCTGATGGCCGAGGAGCACGGCGGCATCGGCGCCCTGGTCGTCGGCCGCCACCTCTACGACATGACCGACGCGTGGGGCGGCACGCATCCGATGGGCGTCCCGGTGGTCGTGCTGACGCACCGCGTCCCGGAGGAGCGGCCGAACTTCGTGTTCGTCGACGAGGGCATCGAGGCGGCCGTGGCGAAGGCGAAGGAGATCGCGGGCGGCAGGGACGTCGTGGTGAACGGCGGCCAGATGGCCCGCCAGGCGCTGGAGGCCGGCCTGATCGACGAGGTCGGCGTGGAACTCGTCCCGGTGCTGCTCGGCGGCGGCACCCCGCTGTTCGCGGACCTGGGCATCGCGCCCGTCCAGTTCGAGGGGCCGGTCAGGGTGGTCGAGGGCGCCGGAGTCACGCACCTGCGCTACCGCGTGCGCCGATCCGGTGACGGCGGCCCCGCCTAGAGACCCGGTTTGCGTACTCTGTAGGGCATGGCACGGCTGGGCACTCTTGAGCGCTCGATCATGGACGCCCTGTGGGAACACCCCGACGGGGTCTTCGCCCACGACCTGACGGCGAGGTTGCCGTCCAAGCCGGCGATCACCACGGTCCTGACCGTACTGGTGCGGCTGACGCACAAGGGCCTGGTCTCCCGCGAGCGGGTCGGCCGCGCCCACCTCTACCGGGCCGCCGTCGACAAGGACGCCGTCGTCGCCGAGGCGATGCGGGCCGCGCTCGACGAGGCCGGCGACCTCGAAGGTGCCGTGCAGCGGTTCGTCGGCACGGTCTCCCCCGAGGTCGCCGCCGCCCTGCGCGAGGCCCTCGACGCGAGGGACGCCCGATGACCCCGTGGTTGCTGTCCGCCCTGGTCGCGCTGCTGCCGATGAGCTTCGCGGCACGGCTGGCGAAGGCCGAATGGGCGTGGCGGCACCCCCGGGCGGCGCTGGCGCTCTGGCAGGCCGTCGCCCTGTCGGCCGGGCTCGGCGCGGTCACCGCCGGGCTGGTCGCGGCGGTCGCCCCGCTCGACGCGGTCTTCCCGCACGGCATGCACACGTTCGTCCGCCAACTGGCGTGGGGCCACGGCTTCCACGGCCTGGGCTGGGCCGAGTTCGCCGCGCTGGCCTGGTCGGCCGGGGTGCTGGTCTGGCTGGCGGCCCACACGGTGAAGGCGGCGCTGGTGGCGCTGGCCGAACGACGCCGCCAGCGGCTGCTGGTCGACGTGGCGGCGGAGCACCTCCCCGATTCCGACGTGTACGTCCTCCCGAGCGCCCGCCGCCTCGCCTACTGCGTGCCGGGGGCGGGCGGCCGGGTGGTGCTCAGCCAGGGGGCCGTCGACTCGTTGTCGGCGGCCGAGCTCCAGGCCGTGCTGAGACACGAACGGGCCCACGCGAGGGGCCGCCACGACCTGGTGCTGCTGCCGTTCGTGGCGCTGGCCAAGGCGTTCGCCTGGTTGCCGTTCGCCCGCACCGCCCGGCAGGCCGTGGCGGTGCTGCTGGAGATGATCGCCGACGACCACGCCCGCGACCCGATCCCGCTGGCCCACGCCCTGGTCGCGATGACGGCCCCGGCCCCCGCCGGCGGGCTGGGCGTCGCCGACGCCGGGGTGGTCGAGCGGGTCCGCCGCCTGCTGGCCCGCGGCCGTCGGGCGGTGTGGTGGGTGTCGGTGCTGGCCTACTCGTCGGCGCTGCTGGTGCTCAGCGGGCCGGTGGCCGTGCTGGTCGCGCCGTGGTTGTGGTGGGACTGCCACCCGTCGGCCGACCTGCTCACCTGCGTACCGGACAACTGAAGTAGTGCGGCTCGATCAGTTGCGGCAGGTCCGCCTGGCCAAAGACGCCATGGACCGCGACTGGGCCGCCCCGCTCGACCTCGACGCGGTCGCCGCCCACGCCGGCTACTCGCGCTACCACTTCGTCCGTCTCTTCAGGGCCGTCTACGGCCTGACCCCCGGCCAATACCTGAGCCGCCGCCGGATCGAACGGGCCGAGAACCTGCTGCGCACGGCCAACCTGTCGGTCACCGAGATCTGCGCCCTGGTCGGGTTCGCCAGCCTCGGGTCCTTCTCCGCGACGTTCAAGAAGGAGACCGGCCTGACGCCCGGCGAATACCGGTCCCGGCACGCCGGAACCGCGATGGTCCCCGGCTGCTACACGCTGCTCTGGCACGGCGCCTTCAAGACCGCAATCCAGGAGAAGCCCGGTCCGCAGGCCGCTGACTAGCCTCGACACCATGATTAAAGGACTGTCCATAGCGAACGTCTGGGTCCTCGACCACGAGCGGGCCAAGGCGTTCTACACCGAGAAACTGGGCCTGGAGGTCCGCTCCGACGTGGTCATGGGCGAGGGCGGGCTGCGCTGGCTCACCGTCGGCGCCGAAGACCAGCCCGACGTCGAGATCACGCTCATGGTCCCCGGCCCGCCCGCCCTCGACCCCGAGTCGGCCGAGGCGCTGAAGACCCTGATCGCGAAGGGCGTTCTGGGCGCCGGGGTCTTCTCCACCGACGACATCCACGCCGACTACGCCGCCCTGAAGGCACGCGGCGTGGAGTTCCTCCAGGAACCGGTCGAACGCCCCTATGGCACGGAGGCCATCTTCCGCGACGACTCCGGGACGTGGTTCTCCTTCACCCAGCGCCGCGACCGGCTCGACTGACTACTGAGTGTAATCACGGGGTATCGCCAGGGTCATGACCGCCGCTCTCATGACCGCCCTGCTCCTCTCCGCCACCCTGCCGGCCTCGGCCGGAACACTCCCGGCCCGCACCGCGCTGGAGCGGCTGCACGTGAAGCCCGCCAGCGCCCTGATCCTCGCCCGCTACGAGCGCTCGAAGTTCATGACCGGCTGGCGGCGCGACGGAGCCGAGGGTTGCGACACCCGCCAGCGTGTCCTGCTGCGCAGTGACCGATCGCCCGGCACCGGCGAGGAGTGCGGCGGCGCGGAAGGGCGTTGGCTCAGCCCCTACGACGACCGGACCCTGACGAACACCGCACAGATCGACGTCGACCACGTGGTGCCGCTCGCCAACGCGTGGATCTCGGGGGCGTGGCGCTGGAGCCCGGCCCGGCGGCACGCCTTCGCCCACGACCTGACCCGGCCCGAACTGCTCGTGGTGAGCGAGTCGGCCAACCTGGCCAAGGGTGGCCACAGCCCGGCCAACTGGCGACCTCCGGTACGGGCGTACTGGTGCGCGTACGCCCGTCACTGGATCACCGTGAAACACCACTACGACCTGTCGGTCACCCCGAGGGAGAAGTCGGCCCTCCGGACCATGCTCGACACCTGCTGACACAAGACCGGCAAGTACTTGCCAACTTGGAAAGTAGTTGCCATCATCGAACCCATGGATCGAGATGAGGCGGCCGCCGTCCTGCGGGCGGCCGAGGCGCACCGGGAGACGGTGCGCACCGCGGGCAGGTGGCCCGTGACCGTCCTGCTCGCGCTGGGCGGCGTGTTGTTCGCGACCGAGTTCACGACGGCGTTCACGTCCGGCGCCTGGACGTTCGTGCCCGCTTCGTGGGCCGCGATCTGCGCGATGTGGGTGGGCTGGTACGCGAACCGGCAGAGCGTCAAGCCGCACGGTTATCTCCGCCGCTACTCCGTCTCGCTGGGAGCTGGGATGATGCTGCACGTCGTCTACGTGCTCGTCCTCGCGCTGGCCGGCTGGCGCGGCGATCCCGTGGTCGCGCTCGTCGGCGCGGCGGCCGTGGCGACCCCGTTCCTCGTCGGTGCCTATGTGGAGAGCCGAGCCGCGTGACCCATCCCCGCCACGATCTCGACGAGGTCATCCACTCGCCGGTCCGGATGTCCATCGTCGCCGTGCTGGCGGCGGCCGAGGAGGTCGAGTTCGCGTTCGTGCGCGACGCCGTCGAGGTCACCGATCCCACCCTGTCGAAGCAGGTCACCACGCTGGAGAAGGCCGGATACGTCGAGGTCGTCAAGGGCTACCTGGGCAAGCGTCCGCGCACCTGGCTCAAGCTCACCCCCGAGGGGCGCGCGGCGTTCGCGCGTCATCTGGCCGCGTTGAAGGCGATCGCCGACGGCGCCGGGATGCCGTGAAAACGATCAGACACCCCAAGGGCGCCCTTTAAGGAAGTTTTCAGGACTCGCACGTACCGTCAAATCATGACCAAAGGGCCGAAGTCATGGTTGCTCGTCGCGGCCGCCGTGGTCTGGGCCGTGGTGATCACCGCGGTGGTCCTCTTCCGCGGAGGCGACGTGCCGGAAGCCGCCGCCCCGAGCCCGTCACCGTCCCCCGCCGACACCCCGTTATCCGCCGCCGAGGTCTACCGGACGCTTCTCCCGTCGGTCGTCCGCATCGAGACCAAGCGTGACGGCTCCGACCATTCCAGCATGACCACCTCGGCCATCGGCACCGGCGTCATCGCCAACGCCGACGGCACCATCCTCACCGCCGCCCACGTGGTGGCCGGGGCCTCGTCCATCGAGGTCGCCTACACCGACGGCAGCCGGACCCCGGCCAAGGTCGCGGCCAGCGATCCGGAGAAGGACGTCGCGACCCTCCGGCCGGAGAGGCTCCCCGGCACGCTCGTGCCCGCCACGCTCGGCGGCGGGGCCGAGGTCGGCGACGGCGTCGTCGCGATCGGCAACCCGCTCGGGCTCACCTTCAGCACCAGCAGCGGTGTGGTCTCGGGCCTGGACCGCGAGGTCGCGGGCACCGAGGGGCACATCCAGTTCGACGCGACGGTCAACCCGGGCAGTTCCGGCGGCCCGCTCGTCAACGACCGAGGCCAGGTGATCGGCATCGTCGTCTCTCTCGCGAACCCCACCGACGCCGGCACGTTCATCGGGATCGGCTTCGCCATGCCCGTCGGCACCGCGCTCGGCGACGGCCCGGCCCCGCCCCTGTGAGGAAGGACCCTCCCCCGTGAGTTGGAACGACCCCGGCAACGTACCGTCCGGCCCGATCGAGAAGCTCCTGTACGAGGTCAAGAAGACCATCGTCGGCCAGGACGCCCTCCTGGAACGCATGCTCGTGGCGCTGCTGGCGCGGGGACACATCCTCGTCGAGGGCGTGCCCGGCCTCGCCAAGACGCTGGCCGTGAAGTCGCTGGCCGAGGCGATGGGCGGCGACTTCCGGCGGGTGCAGTTCACCCCCGACCTGGTGCCCGCCGACATCGTCGGCACCCGCGTCTACCACCAGCCGAGCGGCGAGTTCCAGGTCCAGCTCGGGCCCGTGTTCACCAACCTGCTGCTGGCCGACGAGATCAACCGGGCCCCGGCGAAGGTGCAGAGCGCCCTGCTGGAGGTCATGCAGGAACGCCAGGTCACCATCGGCCGCGACACCCACCGGGTGCCGAACCCGTTCCTGGTCATGGCCACCCAGAACCCGATCGAGAACGAGGGCGTCTATCCGCTGCCGGAGGCGCAGGTCGACCGGTTCATGATGAAGGTCCTGGTCGGCTACCCGAGCACGACCGAGGAGTTCGTGGTCGTCGAGCGGGCCCTCACCCGCACGGCCGCCATCCAGAAGATCATCGAACCCGAGAACCTGAAGGACCTCCAGCAGGAGGCCGACCAGGTCTACGTCGACCCCTCGCTGATCGAATACTCCGTCCAGCTCGCCCACGCCACCCGCGACCCCGCCCGCGTCGGCCAGCACGACCTGGCCCGATACGTCACCTACGGCGCGAGCCCGCGCGCGTCGATCAACCTGGTGCTCGCGGGCCGCGCGCTCGCCCACATCCGGGGGCGGGAGTACGTCGTGCCGGAGGACCTGATCGACCTCGCCCTCGACGTCTTCCGGCACCGGCTGGTCCTGTCCTACGAGGCCCTGTCCGACGACGTGACGGCCGACCTGATCCTGTCGAAGATCCTGGCCAACCTGCCGGTGCCGAGGCCGGCCGGCCGGGGACGCTGAGCGATGGCCACCCCGCCCGACCGGCTGCTGCGCCGCCTGGAGTGGCGGCTGAGCAGACGGCTCGACGGCCGGCTCCAGGGCGCCTACCGCACGGTGTGGCGCGGCGCCGGCATCGACTTCACCGACCTGCGCGGCTACCTGCCGGAAGACGACGTGCGGCACATCGACTGGAACGTCACCGCGCGGCTCGACGAGCCCTTCGTGCGCCTCTACACCGAAGACCGGGAGATGACCGCCTGGCTCGTCGTCGACCGCTCGGCCTCGATGCGGGCCGGGAAGACCGAGGCCGCCACCGATCTGGCGGTCAGCATCGCCCGGATCGTCTCCCGTGGCGGCAACAAGGTCGGCGCGATCCTGTACGACAACACCGAGCACCGCGTCATCCCCCCGCGCACCGGCCGGGACCAGGTGCTCCGCCTGGCCGGAGACCTCATGCGGGAGTCGGCGTTCGCCAAGGCGACCACCGACCTGGCCGGGATGCTGCGGCTGGCCACCGCGACGATCCGGCAGCGCAGCCTCGTCGTCGTCATGTCCGACTTCATCGGCGACCCCGGCTGGGAGAGGCCGCTCGGCATGCTCGCCCACCGGCACGAGGTCGTGGTCGTGCGCGTCGTCGACCCGTCGGAGCTCGAACTGCCCGACCTCGGCCTCATCGTGGTCGAGGACGCCGAGACCGGCGAGCAGTTACTCGTCGACTCCAGCGACCCGCTGCTGCGCGGGCGGCTGGCGGAGCAGGTCGCGGCGCGGGAGGCGCGGCTCGCCGACGACATGCGGAAGGCGGGCGTGGACGCCCACCGCGTCACCACGGACCATGACCTACTGGCCACCCTGCTCGGCCTCGTGCGTGGACGGAGGGCCCGGTGACCTTCGACCAGCCCTTCGTGCTCGCGCTCGCCGTGCTGCTCACGATCGGCGCGGTGGCGGCCTACGTCGCCGTCCAGAGGCGGCGCAACGCCACCCTCGCGGCGGCCGGTTTCGCCGGCCTGGCCGGTGGCGGCCTGCGCCGGCACCTCCCGTACGCCCTCCTCCTCGCCGCCCTGCCGATCCTGCTGACCGGGCTGGCCCGTCCGCAGGCCGAGGTGAGCGTGCCGCGCGTCTCGGGCACCGTGCTGCTGGCCTTCGACGTCTCCAACAGCATGAAGGCCGACGACGTGCGGCCCTCCCGGCTGGCCGCCGCGCAGGCCGCCGCCAAGGGCTTCGTCGACAGGCAGCCTGCCTCGGTGGACATCGGGGTCATCCTCTTCGGCGACCAGGCGCTGCTCACCCAGGCCCCGACCGACGACCACGGCGCGGTCCTGGCCGCGATCGGCCGGGCGCGGGCGAGCGGCGGCACCTCGCTCGGCCGCGCCATCCTCGTCGGGCTCGGCACGGTCACCGGCGAGCCGGTCGCCCTGCCAGAGGAGGGGCGGCAGCCGCAGAGCCTCGGCTACTTCCCGGAGGCGACGATCGTCGTCTTCTCCGACGGCCAGGAGACGGGCGGCCCCGACGTCGCGGCGGCGGCCGAACTCGCGGCGGCGTCGGGAGTTCGCGTCCAGACCGTGGGCGTGGGCACCACCCGGGGCTCGACCGTCGAGGTCGACGGCTTCCGCCTGGCCACCGCGCTCGACGCGGAACTGCTCTCCTCGGTCGCCCAGGTCACCGGCGGGCGTTACCACGAAGCCGCCGACGCGCAGGCGCTGGCCGCCTCGACCGACGCCATCGACCTGCGGCTCACCATGAAGAAAGAGCCCCTAGAGCTGACCGCTCCGTTCGCCGGGGCCGGGTTGCTGCTGCTCACCCTGGGCGGCCTGCTCGGCACCCGCTGGCACGGGAGGATCGTCTGATGTCGCTCAGCTGGCCACTGGCCCTGCTCGCGCTGCTGGTCGTGCCGCTGCTCCTGCTGGCGCGCTGGTGGTTCGACCGCCGCCGCAAACGCTCCGCGATCGGCGTCTCCAGCGTCGGGCTGATCCGCGCGGCCATCCCCGGCCGCAGCGCGTGGCGGCGCCGGGTGCCGGTCGCGTTGTTCCTCGTGGGCCTGCTGCTGATCGGCTTCAGCCTCACCCGCCCGACGGCCATGGTCTCGGTGCCGGCCGACAACACCTCCATCATCCTGGCCATGGACGCGTCGGGCTCGATGTGCTCGACCGACGTCGAGCCCAACCGCCTGTCGGCGGCCGGCGAGGCCGCCCGCGCGTTCGTCGAGCAGAGCGACGACGGCACCCGGATCGGCCTGGTCGCCTTCGCCGGCATCGCCGGCCTGCTCGTCCCCCCGACCACCGAGAAAGACCGGCTCCTCGACGCCATCGACGGCCTGCGCACCTCCCGGGGCACCGCGATCGGCCAGGCGATCCTCACCTCGATCGACACGATCGCCGAGTACAACACCGACGTCACCGAGACCGGCGTCGCCCTGAGCGCGCCGACCGCCCGGGGCGACTACGAGCCCGACACGATCGTGGTGCTGACCGACGGCTCCAACACCACCGGCGTCGACCCGATCACCGCCGCCGAGCAGGCCGCCGCCCGCCGCCTGCGGGTCTTCACGATCGGCTTCGGCACCACCGAACCGGCCGCGATGGTCTGCACCGCCGACCAGGTGAGCGGCGACAACTGGCGGGGCGGCGGCGGAGGCTTCGGCCGTTGGGGCGACGACAGCGGCCTGCGCCGCCGGGTCATGCAGCTCGACGAGGAGACCCTCACCCAGGTCGCCGACACGACCGGCGGCAAGTACTTCCGGGCCGAGGACGCCGGGCAGCTCACCGACGTCCTGACCGACCTGCCCGGTGAGATCGGCCTCCACGAGGCCGAGCGCGAGACGACCGTCTGGTTCGTGCTGGCCGGCACGCTGCTGACGTTCGCCGGAGCGGGCCTGTCGTTGTGGTGGAACCGGGGACGCCGGCCGGTGGCGCGGTGACGCTAGAGTCGGGCGCCATGGCACGGATCACCGAACGGCTCGCCGACCTCGCCAGCGGCGCGTTCTTCACGCAGGCGGTCGTCACCGCGAAGACGGCGCTGTCGGAGCATTTCGTGAGAGTCGACCTCCGGTCCGACCGTTTCCGAACCGCGTCGTGGACGCCGGGCTGCAAGGTCCAGCTCCGCACCGACCGCGGCACGATGATCAGGCGCACCTACACCCCGTTCGCGTGGGACACCTCCGAGGGCACGGTCTCGCTGGTCGCCTACGTCCACGGCGCCGGACCGGCGGCCCGCTGGCTCGACCGGGTGACGCCCGGCGACGACTGCGAACTGTTCGGCCCCCGCCGGTCCATCGACCTGACCGGCGCCGCGTCCAAGGTGGTCTTCGTGGGCGACGAGACCAGCGTCGGCCTGGCCGCCGTGCTCCGGCAGACCCGGCCCGAAGGCGTCACCTACGTGCTGGAGGCCACCGACCCGGCCGAATACACCGAGGTCCTGGCCGCGCTCGGGGTGACCGCGACGGTCGTGCCGAAGACCCCCGACCGCCGCGACCTGCTCGCCGCCGCCGGAACGGGCGCCTACGACCTGGTCGTCACCGGCGACGCCGCGACCGTGGGCCCGATCAGGCGCGCGGCCGGCGGCTGGACGCCCGGCCCGGGGAAGGTCTTCGGCAAGGCGTACTGGGCCGAGGGCCGCACCGGCCTCGACTAGATCCGGCCTCGACTAGATGTGGAGAGTGGCCAGCACGACCACGGCCACCATGATCCCGGTCATGATCCCGGCCGCCACCAGCACCGTCGCCGTCCCGGTCGTGGCGGTCCGTCTGGGGCGGCGGCCGGCCGGCTGCGCGCAGGCGGCGTTCATGCGGTCGATCCGGGTGGCGAAGGCCCGGTCGTTCGTGCGCAGCGAGTGTTCGATCTCCGTCAGGATGCGCTGTTCAGCCGCCGACATTCCCATGGCCTGATCCTTCTCGTGGGGCAACCGGATGCCCTGCTACCCACGAGATCCGCCGGGGAACCGGTCACACCGCGGCGTGTTCGGTCCACTCGTACATGCGCTGGTCACGGTGGATGACGATCAGGTCGGCCTTCTCGACGCGGGCGCGCGCCGGGGGCGCGTCGATCGCCGCGAGGACGCCGGCGACGGTGGCGTAGGGGACGGCCGCGTTGCTGTAGGCGATCGAGACATGCGGGACGAACCCCGCCTCGCGGCCCGGCACCTGCGGCCACACCTCGGCCATCGCCTGCCTGATCGCCTGCCGCACCGCCACCACGGGCGCGACCGGAACCGGGTCCCAGCGCACCGCCTCACGGGTGATGACCGGCCGGGCCAGTTCGAGGTCGAAGGCGGGCAACACCGCGAGACGCCGCCTGGCGGCCTCGACCATCGCCTTCACCTGGTCGTCGGTGACCTCGTCGACGAACCCGACCTGCTGCATGGTCAGGTGCAGCGACGCGTCGGGCACCGGGTCGAGCTCCCGCACCCCGGCGAGCCCCTGCCGGTAGACGGCGGCGAGTCGGTGCACGTCGGCGGCGTCGCGGAAGGTGAGGTGCCAGGCGTAGCCGCGCCGCCCCACCCGCCAGCCGGGCCGCCACCACCAGTGGTCGGCCATCCGCTCTTCATCGCTCACGCCGTTCAGTGTGCGGCACGGCGTCTCAGCAAACGGCATAGTCCGCGCCCGTGGACGTCAAGCCCCAGACCGTGAAGCAGTCGGGGGCTACGTAAGATCGCCGCCATGGCTTCGCGACCCGCGCAGGTGAACATCAAGGCCCTCGACGCCGCGGCGGTCGGCCGGTTCTGGGCGGCGGCGCTCGGGTGGAGCGCCTACAGCCCCGGCGTGACCACCTACGTCGGGCCCCCCGGCGGCCTCGTGTGGCCCGACCCGGTGTTCGTCGGGGTCGACGTCGTGCCCGTACCGGAAGCCAAGACGGCGGCGAAGAACCGGATGCACCTCGATCTCGCCACCACCTCCGCCGCCCACCAGGCCGAGCTGGTCGCGCGCCTCCGGACGCTGGGCGCGACGCCGGTCGACATCGGCCAGGGCGAGGTGCCGTGGACGGTCCTCGCCGACCCCGAGGGCAACGAGTTCTGCGTCCGGGAGCCGCGGGAGGTCCACCGCGACACCGGCCCGATCGCCGCCGTCGTCGTCGACTGCGCCGATCCGCGCGCCATGGCCCGGTTCTGGGGGGAGGCGCTCGGCTGGACCGTCCATCGGGTGACCGGCGACCACGCGACGCTGCGCTCCGCCACGGGCACCGGGCCCTGTCTCGGCTTCTTCCGCACGCCCGAGCCGAAGACCGCGCCCGACCGCGTCCACCTCGACCTGCTGCCCTCCCCTGGTGACGACAGGGCGGCGGAGGTGGCCAGGCTGCGGGGGCTCGGGGCCGCCGACCTCGACCTCGGCCAGGGCGAGGTCGAGTGGTCGTGCCTGACCGACCCGGAGGGCCACGAGTTCTGCGTCCTGAACCCCTAGTCAGCCACAGCGGCCGAACATCTGCACGTAGGTCATCGCCGGAGTGGCCGACACCGAGGGATCCGCGCTGCCGTAGGCGGCCCGCGTGTACATCTCCGTGTAGCCCGGCGTCAGGATGGTCGCGCGGTGCGGCGGGCTGCCCATCCACCAGGTCACGGCCGCGCGGGGGGTGACGGAGGCGCGGCCCCAGCCGAGGTAGGCGTTCTCGGCGACCGCCCACGAGGTGCTCGTCCGGCAGTAGCCGGCCGCCTTCGCGCGGGCGGCCGGGTCGGTGCCGGTCTCCGGGTTGATGTGGACGTCGCAGCGCGACGGGTCCGACTTGAGCGGCGTGCAGTCGCCGACCTGGGCGACCGTCCCCCACCAGCGGATCCGGACGGCGGCCTCGACCTCCTTGGAGGCGGCGCTGCGCAGCGCGACCTGCCGCCCGCCGAGGCCGACGTACCGCTTCACCGGCTGTAGTCCCCGGGCGGTGCGCTCGGCGTTGACCAGGCACAACACCGACTGCTCGATCTTGCTGGTCTGCATGTGGTGGTCGTAGCGGCCTCTGGCGGTGTCGGGGAAGGCCGACTTCTCCCGGTAGACGAGGTCGGCGTCGGGGCAGGCGGCCGAGGTGGTCGCCGAGGCGGGGAAGGCGAGTGCGGCGGCCACCAGAGCGGGTGCGCCGAGGAGGACGAGGCTTTTCATGCGCCGATGGTGCGCCGGGGTGCTTGCCGGAGGCTTGAGTAGTCCTTTACTCAATCGTGCCGGGCTAACCTCAGGTTGTGCTCGACTGGGATCACAACGCCTACTACCACCGGCTTCTGCTCCGCCACCTGCCGCCGGGCCCTCAGCGGGTGCTCGACGTCGGCTGCGGCTCCGGGGCCTTCGCCGCCGAGCTGGCCCGGCGCGCGACGTGGGTGGACGGCCTCGACCGCTCCCCGGAGATGATCGGGGAGGCCGCCCGGCGCGACCTCGGCAACGTCACCTGGACTCTCGGCGACGTGCTGACCGACCCGCTGCCGGGCAAGGACTACGACGCGATCTTCTCGATCTGCGCCCTGCACCACATGCCGCTGCGGGAGGTGCTGCCCGTCCTGGCGGCGGCTCTGCGGCCCGGCGGGGTGCTGGCCGCGATCTCGTTGCCCCGGCGGGACCTCCTCAGGGAACTGCCCGTCGAACTCGCCGCGGCGGCCGGGCAGCGGGCGCTCGGCGCGGTGTTCCTGACGAGACGGCTGCTGAACGGCGGCGGCGGGTTCGCCAAGGACGCCGCCCACGCGGCCATGCCCATGGTCCTGAACCCGCCGCTCACCACCCGTGAGGTCGCCCGCGAGGCCGCCGCGCTGCTCCCCGGCGCGCGGGTGCGGCGGCTCGTCTTCTGGCGCTACCTCCTGACCTGGGAGAAGCCCGCGGGCTGAGTCAGCCGCCAGTGCGGCCAAGAGTTCGTCTTTGGTCATCGAGCCGTAGCCCTCGATGTTCTTCTCCTTGGCCTGTTCCAGCAATTCTTCCTTGGTGCGGACGCGCGGCTTCGGCGCCTTGGCCAGTTCCTCCGCCTTGGCCTGGCTGAAGGTCCGGCCCAGCCGGACCAGCTTCTCGCCCGGCACGGCCTTGGCCAGCGCGGGGAGGATGTCGCTCTCCTCCTCCTCGACGTGGTGCTCGACGGCCTTCTCCATCTGCTCCAGAACCGATGTGAACTCCGCCTTGTCGGGGTCGGCCGCCATCAGCGCGGCCAGCAGTTCCTCGGCCTCGTGATGTTCCTGGGTGCCGTGGTGGACCTCGCCCCGTTCGCTCGGCGCGGCCTGGGCCAGCGCGGAGTAGACGTGGGTCTCCTCGGCCCGGGCGTGCGCGACGAACTTGGCGGCCAGTTCGGCCACCAGGGCGGGCCGGTTCTCCCGCTCCTTCCTGAGCCTCTCGAAGAGCTGCTCCACGTCGCGGTGGTCGGCCAGGATCAGGTCGATGACGGTCTGGCTCATCTCGCCTCCAGAGTTCCGAAGAGGCTCGGTCACGGGCAGCACCGCTGCCCCTCTCACGGCGGTTGAAAAGCGAGCGCCGCCTCGACCGCGGCCGGAAGATCGGGGGCGACCCGTTCGGCCGCCCTGATCTCGCCGATCTTGGTGACGGCCGTGGGCACGAGGATGCCCCGCGCCCCGGCGGCCCGCGCGGCCTCCATGTCGCGGCCGATGTCGCCGATCACCACGCAGTCGGACGGCGGCACGCCCAGCCGCCGCGCGGCCGACAGGACCATGCCCGGCGCCGGTTTCCGGCAGGGGCAACCGTCGGCGTCGTCGTGGACGCAGACCTCCCACACGTCGAACGGGCCGAGGAGTTCCTCCACTCGATCGTTGACTTCGGAAAGTTCACGGAGAGTGATGAGGCCCCTGGCCACCCCCGACTGGTTGGTGATCACCCCGATCGGGACCCCCGCCTCTCGCAGGCGGTCGAGGGCGGCCCGCGCGCCGGGCATCGGGATCACACGTTTGGCGTCGTTGTTGTAGGGGAGGTCGACAATCAGGGTCCCATCCCGGTCGAACAGAATCGCGCGCATGATCTCGCGCTACCCGTGACCCAGGCCGGAAATGTCAACGCCGCCAAACCAGGTGCGGTCGTTTCAGACGCTGGTGAAGCGCTACTCGGAGGAGCGCTTCTCGAGTGGTTTTCTCCACGCGAAAGCGGGTCCCATGAGATTTCTGGGAATCAACGCGATCTTCCATGACCCTTCCGCCGCGCTGGTGGTCGACGGGCGTACCGTCGCCGCCGCAGAAGAGGAGCGATTCAGCAGGAGGAAACACGGCAAACGGCCCCTGGCGTTCTCGGCCTGGGAGCTGCCGGAGATGGCGGCGACCTGGTGCCTGGAGAAGGCCGGGCTGCGGCCGGAGGACCTCGACGGGGTGGCCTACTCCTACGATCCCGCCCTGGTGGTGGAGAACGGGCCCGGCCAGGACGGGGCCTGGGAGATGCTGCGCACCGCCTACGCCGTCCGGGCCCCCGCGTTCCTGGCCACCGCGTTGCCGGGGCTCGACCCCGCGCAGGTGAAGTTCGTCCCCCACCACATCGCCCACGCCGCCTCGGCCGGGCTGGCCGCGCCGTTCGGCGACTGCGCCGTGCTGGTCTGCGACGGCCGCGGCGAGGCGGTCTCCCACCTGGCGGGCGCCTACCGCGACGGCGAGCTGACCGTCCTGGCGAGCCAGGCGCTGCCGCACTCCCTCGGGCTCATGTACGAAGAGGTCACCGACCACCTCGGCTTCCTGCGCTCCAGCGACGAGTACAAGGTCATGGCGATGGCCTCCTACGGCACGCCGAAACACCTCCCCGCGCTCCGCGAGCTGATCGGCGCGACCGGCGACGGCGGCTTCCACGTCGGCCCGATCGACTGGAACGTCTTCGCCAAGCAGGTCCCGCGCGGCGGCGTCTGGAACGGCGAGCACGCCGACCTGGCGGCCAGCGTGCAGGCCCGGCTGGAGGAGGTGCTGCTCGACCTGGCCGCCTGGCTGCACGACCGCACCGGCCTCGACCGGCTCGCCCTGGCCGGCGGGGTCGCGCTGAACTGCGTGGCCAACACCCGCCTGTTCGACCGCGGCCCGTTCCGCGAGGTGTGGGCCCAGCCTGCGGCCGGCGACTCGGGCACCGCCCTGGGCGGCGCGCTCCACCTGGCCAGGACCTACGGCGACCCGGTCGCCCCGATGCCGGGCGCCGACCTGGGCCGGGGGTTCACCGACGCCGAACTGGCGGCCTGGCTCGACGTGGCCCAGATCCCCTATTCACGACCTCCCGACATCGCGGTCGCGGTGGCCGACGCCCTCGCCCAGGACCGGATCGTGGCCTGGTTCCAGGGCCGCGGCGAATACGGCCCCCGTGCGCTGGGCCACCGCTCGCTGCTGGCCCACCCGGGCAATCCGCGCAACACCGAACGACTCAACGACGTGAAGGGCCGGGAGCAGTTCCGGCCGGTCGCGCCCATGGTGCTGGAGAACCGGGCCGCCGAGATCTTCTCGCGGGGGCCGGTGCCCAGCCCGTACATGCTGTTCGTGCACGACGTCGCCCCGGTGTGGCGCGACCGGATCCCGGCCGTGGTGCACGTCGACGGGACGGCCCGCGTCCAGACGGTGTCGGCGGGGCGCGACCCGCTGATGGCGGCCGTGCTCAACGCCTTCGAGTCGCTGACCGGGTTGCCCGTGGTCGTCAACACGTCGCTGAACACGGCCGGGCGGCCCATGGTCGACGATCCGCGCGACGCCCTGGAGTGCTTCGGGTCCGCGCCGGTCGACGTGCTGGCCATCGGGCCGTTCCTGGTGCGGAGGTCGGCATGAGCGACCCCGAGATCACCGTCGTGATCCCGACCATCGGCCGGGAGACCCTGCGTGTGGTCGCCGAGGCGGTGCCGGAGCGGTTCCCGCTCATCGTGGTCGACGACCGGCCGTGGCGGCGGGCCGATCCGCTGCCCGTCGGGGAGCCGTCGGCGACGCTCGTGATCCTGCCCTCGGGCGGGCGGGGCCCGGCGGCGGCCCGGAACCAGGGGTGGCGCGCGGCCTCCTCGGAATGGGTCGTCTTCCTCGACGACGACGTGCTGCCGGGGCCCGGCTGGGCCGAGAAGATCAGCGCCGACCTCCGGCGGCTGCCGCCGGAGGTGGCGGGTTCGCAGGCCCGGATCGTGGTGCCGCTCGACTCGGGCCGGCCGCCGACCGACGCCGAACGCAACACCGCCGGCCTGGCCACCGCCCGGTGGATCACCGCCGACATGGCGTTCCGGCGCAGCGCTCTGGCCTCCGTGGGCGGCTTCGACGAACGGTTCCCGCGGGCCTACCGCGAGGACGCCGACCTCGCCCTGCGGCTGACCGCCGCCGGGCACCGGCTGGTCACCGGCCTGCGGACCACCGTCCACCCCGTCCGGGACGAAGGGTTCTGGGCGAGCGTGCGGCGGCAGCGCGGCAACGCCGACGACGCGCTGATGCGCCGGATCCACGGCCCCGGCTGGCGGGCCCGCGTCGGCGGGCCCGGCCGGTTGCGCGACCACCTGCTGACGACGGCGCTCGGGCTGACCGCCGCCGTCCTGGCCTGGCGCGGGAGCCCCGCCGCCAAGCCGGCGTTCGCGGGCTGGGCCGGGCTGACCGCCCGCTTCGCGTGGAGCCGGATCGCGCCGGGGCCGAGAACGCCGGCCGAGGTGCTGCGCATGGCCGCGACCAGCGTGCTGATACCGCCCGCCGCCTGCCTGCACCGGCTGGGCGGCGAACTGCGGGTCCGAGTGAGAGGGGGAGGCGCGTGCATCCGCACCTGAACGATCTGACCGCCACGCTGAACCGGCTGGAACACGAGACGGCCCGCGTCCGCATATGGGGCCGCAAGCTGGCCGGGGTCCTCGACGACGGGGGCCGCCTGCTGGCCTGCGGCAACGGCGGGTCAGCGGCCGAGGCGCAACATCTGACCGCCGAACTCGTCGGCCGGTTCCGGGCCGACCGCCGGCCGTACGCCGCCATCGCCCTGCACGCCGACACCTCGTCGACCACGGCGATCGTCAACGACTACGGCCCGGACGAGGTCTTCGCCCGCCAGGTGCGGGCGCACGGCCGGCCGGGCGACGTGATGATCGCCCTGTCGACGAGCGGGACCAGCTCCAACGTGCTGGCCGCCGCCAGGGCGGCCCGCGACGGCGGGCTGATGGCCTGGGCGATGACCGGGCCGCCGCCGAACGAGCTGGCCGACGCCTGCGACGACGCCATCGCGGTGTTCTCGGCCAGTCCGTGCGTCGTCCAGGAGGTCCACCTCGTGCTGGTGCACCTGCTGTGCGAGGCGATCGAGGAGGCGCTGCCGTGACCGGTCCTCTGGTCGTCATCGGCGACACCCTGCTCGACTGCGATCTCGACGGGCGCAGCGACCGGGTCGCGCCCGACTCCGGCGCGCCCGTCGTCGAGGACGTGTCGGAGCACGTGCGGCCGGGCGGTGCCGGGCTGGCCGCGCTGCTGGCGGGGGCCGACGGCACGCAGGTCGTGCTGGTCACGCCGCTCGGCGACGACCCCGACGGCCGCCTGCTGCACCGCCTGCTGGCCCGCCATCTGATCGTCGTCCCGCTGCCCATGCGCGGCACGACCGTGCGCAAGACCCGGATCAGGGTGGGCGGCGCCACCCTGGCCCGGCTCGACTCCGGCGACGGCGTGGCCGCGGACCTGACCGACCGGGCGCTGGCGGTGCTGCGGCGGGCGGGGGCGATCCTCGTCTCCGACTACGGGCGCGGCGCCGCCGACCTCGTGGCGAAGCTGCTGCCGGGCCTGACGGACGAACCCGTGGTCTGGGACCCGCATCCGCGCGGGCCGCTGCCGCCGGAGTGCACCATGGTCACGCCCAACCTGGCCGAGACCATCGCCCTGACGGGGCCCTGCCCACCCGCCGAGGCGGCCCGCCGCCTGCTGGCCATGCTCGGCGGGGAGGCGGTGGCGGTCACCCTGGGCGCGCGGGGCGCCCGTTTCCACTCCGGCGACCGGGGCTTCCACGTGCCCGTGCCCGAGCGGGTCACGAGCGGCGACACCTGCGGCGCGGGCGACCGGTTCGCCACCGCCGCGGCGGCCGCCCTGCTCGGCGGCGCGACCTGCGCCGAGGCCGCCGTGGCGGCGACGGGGGCGGCCACCGCCTTCGTGGCGGACGGAGGCGTCTCGACCGTCCCCGGCTCCGCGCCCGAAGACGACGCCGACGTGCTGCGCCGGGCCGACCGGGTGCGCCGGGCGGGCGGCCGGGTGGTCGCCACCGGCGGCTGCTTCGACCTGCTGCACGCCGGGCACGTCAGCCTGCTGCGCCGGGCCCGCGAGCTGGGCGACCTGCTGGTCGTCTGCCTCAATTCCGACCTGTCGGTCCGCCGCCTCAAGGGCAGGGGCCGCCCGGTCTCCCGGCAGGACGACCGCATGGCCGTGCTGAACGCGCTGGAGGACGTCGACGGCGTCGTCGTGTTCGACGAGGACACCCCGGCCGAGGTCATCCGCGCCCTGCGGCCCCACGTGTGGGTCAAGGGCTCCGACTACGGCGACCGGACGCTGCCCGAGTCGGCGGTGCTGGCCGACGTCGGCGCCGAACTGGTGCTGCTCGACACGGTGCCCGAACGCTCGACCACCCGGCTCATCACGGCCGCCGCCCGACGGCCCGACCTCTGGAAGGAACATCGATGCTGGGAAACATCCTGATCACCGGGGGCGCGTCCGGCCTCGGGCTGGCCACCGCGCGGGCCGTCGCCAAAGCGGGCGGACGACCTCTGGTCGTCGACCGCGCCGTGCCCGACGAGTTCGAGCACGTCCGCGCCGACCTGGCCGACGGCCAGGCGACCGAGGCGGCCGTCCGGTCCCTGGCCGTCCGAGCCGGCGGGCTCGACGGCGTCTTCACCGCCGCCGGGACCGACGCCTGCGGCGCGCTCGCCGACGTGCCGGGCGGCAAGTGGGAACGCGTCGTGAAGGTGAACCTGCTCGGCACGGCCGCCGTGGTGCGGGCCGCGCTGCCCTACCTGGTCGAGAGCCGGGGGCGGGTGGTGACCTGCGCGTCCACGCTCGGGATCAAGGCCGTCGGCGACGCCACGGCCTACTGCGCCAGCAAGTTCGGCGTCGTCGGGTTCACCCGGGCGCTGGCGGCCGAACTGGCCGGGACGGTGGGCGTGACGCTGCTGATCCCCGGCGGCATGAGCACCAATTTCTTCGACGGCCGCCCCGAGCAGTACAAACCGGGGCCGGACGCCCAGCTCAACCGGCCCGAGGACGTCGCCGAGACGGTCGTGTTCGTGTTGTCCCAGCCGCCCGGGTGCGAGCTGAGGGAACTGGTCGTCTGCCACTCGATGGAGACCTCGTGGCCCTAGACCTGCTGGTGCTGCGCGGCCTGGGGCTCGGCGACCTGCTCACCGGGCTGCCCGCGCTGCGTGCCCTGCGGCGGGCCTTTCCGCGGCATCGGCTGGTGCTGGCGGCGCCGGAGGCGTACCGGGAGCTGCTGGGCGGGGAGGCCGACGCGTGGCTCGACGTGCGCGGTCCCGGCCCGGTGCCGATGAGCGGCTGCGACGTCGCGGTCAACCTGCACGGCCGGGGGCCCGAGAGCGTCGCGGCGCTGCGCGCGACCGGGCCGCGCCTGCTGATCGGCCACACCACGGGCCCCCACACCACGGGCCCGCCGTGGAACCCGGCCGCGCACGAGGTCGCCCGATGGTGCGACCTGCTCGGCTGGTACGGCATCGCCGCCGACCCGGCCGACCTGCGGCTCGGCGCGCACGAGGGCGGCGGGCCCGTCGTCGTCCACCCGGGCGCGGCCTTCCCGGCCCGTCGCTGGCCGCCGGAGCGGTTCGCCGACGTGGCCGCCGCGCTGAAGGCCGAAGGACGGCCCGTGGTGATCACCGCGGGGCCCGGCGAGGCGGACCTGGCCGCAGCGGTGGCCGGCGACCTGCCGGTGCTGACGCCGACGCTGCCGCAACTGGCCGATCTGGTGCGCCGGGCCCGGCTGGTGATCTGCGGCGACACCGGCGTGGCCCATCTCGCCGCCGCCTACGGCACCCCGTCGGTGGTGCTGTTCGGCCCCACGCCCCCGTCGCTCTGGGGGCCGCCGCCGGGGCCGCACCGGGTCATCTGGCACGGCCGCGCGGGCGATCCGCACGGCCGCGCCCCCGACCCCGGACTTCTGGAGATCACGGTGACCGAGGTGCTGGGCGCGGCCCGGGACCGGCTGGAGGTGAGCGTCGCATGAGGACGGTCGTGACCGGCGGAGCCGGGTTCCTCGGCTCCTACCTGTGCGAACGGCTGCTCGACCGGGGCGACGAGGTGGTCTGCCTCGACAACCTGCTCACCGGCGACCCCGAGAACCTCGACCACCTGATGGAACGGCCCGGCTTCCGGATGGTCGACTGCGACGTGACCGACTTCCTGCACGTCTCGGGGCCGGTCGACCTGGTGCTCCATTTCGCCTCGGCGGCGTCTCCGGCCGACTACCTCGCCTATCCCGTCGAGACCCTCAAGGTCGGCAGCACCGGCACCCTCCACACGCTGGGCCTGGCCCGGGAGAAGGGCGCGCGGTTCGTGCTGGCGTCCACGAGCGAGGTCTACGGCGACCCGCTGGAGCACCCACAGCGCGAGGACTACTGGGGCAACGTCAACCCGGTCGGCCCCCGCAGCGTGTACGACGAGGCCAAACGGTTCGGCGAGTCGCTCACCACCGCCTACGGCCGCGCCCACGACATGGACACCGCGATCGTCCGCATCTTCAACACCTACGGCCCGCGCATGCGCCCCCACGACGGCCGCGCCATCCCGACGTTCATCCGCCAGGCGCTGGCCGGGGAGCCGATCACGGTCACCGGCACCGGCGAGCAGACCCGGTCGATCTGCTACGTCGACGACACGGTCTCCGGCATCCTCACGCTGGCCGACAGCGACTTCGCCGGCCCGGTGAACATCGGCAACCCGGCCGAGACGACCATGACGGAGCTGGCCAGGCAGATCCGCGACCTGGCCGGGTCCCGCTCCCCGATCACCTACGTCGGCCGCCCGGTCGACGACCCCCACCGGCGTTGCCCGGACACCTCGCTGGCCGCCGCCCGCCTCGGCTGGCGGCCGACGGTCCCGGCCACGGCCGGGCTGCGCCGCACGATCCGCTGGTTCGCGGACGAACGGGAGCCGTCGAAGGGATGAGCGCACACGTCCTGCTGGCCCGCCTCGACAGCGTCGGGGACGTGCTGCTCACCGGCCCGGCGGTCCGCGCCGTGGCGGCGGGGGCGGCCCGGGTGACGCTGCTCGCGGGCCCGCGCGGGCGCTCGGCCGCCGACCTGCTGCCGGGCGTCGACCGGGTGCTGGAGTGGCCCGCGCCCTGGATCGAGCCCGACCCAGATCCGGTCGACCCCGAGCACCTGCGCCTGCTGGTCAAGACGGTCGACGACGTCGACCGGGCGCTGATCTTCACCTCGTTCCACCAGTCGCCGCTGCCGCTGGCGCTGCTGCTGCGGGTGGCCGGGGTGCCGTGGATCGGCGCGATCAGCGACGACTACCCGGGCTCGCTGCTCGACCTGCGGCACCGGGTGCCCGACGACATCCCCGAGACCGAACGTGCCCTCAGCCTGACCACGGCGGCGGGTTATCCGGACCGCGGCTCCGCACTGGCCGTCCGGCGACCGCTGCCCGATCCGGGCCTTCCTCCCGGTTACCTCGTGGTGCACCCGGGCACCTCGGTGCCCGCGCGGGCGTGGCCGCCGGGCCACTGCGCCGAGCTGGTCGAGCTGCTCGCCCGGCACGGCCACCCGGTGGTGGTGACCGGCTCCCCGGGCGAACGCGAGCTCACCGCCCGGGTCGCCGGGCGGCACGGCGCCGACCTCGGCGGCGGCACCACCCTGGCCGAACTGGCCGGGGTGCTGGCCGGCGCGCGGGTGGTGGTGGCCGGGAACACCGGCCCCGCCCACCTCGCCGCCGCCGTCGGGACGCCCGTGGTGTCGCTGTTCGCGCCGACGGTGCCCGCCGTCCGCTGGGCGCCCTACGGCGTGCCGCACCGGCTGCTCGGCGACCAGGGGGCGGCCTGCGCCGGGACCCGGGCCACGGTCTGCCCGGTCGCCGGGCACCCGTGCCTGAGCTCGGTCGGCCCGGCCGAGGTGTACGAGGCGATGAAGGAGATCATGCGATGAGGATCCTGGCCTGGCACGTGCACGGCTCCTGGATGACGGCGTTCGTGCACGGCCCGCACGACTACCTGGTCCCGGTCACCCCCGACCGAGGCCCCTACGGCCGGGGCCGCGCCCGCACCTACGACTGGCCCGCCGGCGCCCGCGAAATCGCCCCCGGGCGGCTGCGCGACGAACACGTGGACGTCGTCGTCCTGCAACGCCCCGAGGAGCGGGAACTGGCCCGCCGATGGCTGGGCCGCGACGTGCCGTGGGTGTACGTCGAGCACAACACCCCGCCCGACGTGCGGACCCGCCATCCCATGGCCGACGAGGGCGGGCCGCTCGTCCACGTCACCCACTTCAACCGCCTCTTCTGGGACAACGGCCGCGCCGCCGCCACGGTGATCGAGCACGGGATCCCCGACCCCGGGAGGCGCTACACCGGCGAACTCCCCCGGGCCGCCGCCGTGATCAACGAGCCGGTCCGCCGCACCCGCGTGGCCGGCACCGACCTGCTGCCCCTCTTCTCCCCCGTGGACGTCTTCGGCATCGGCACCGAGACCCTGGAGAACGGCCAGGGCGACCTCCCCCACGACCGCATGCTGACCGAACTGGCGCGGCGGCGGGTCTACGTCCACCCGTACCGATGGACCTCGCTCGGCCTGTCGCTGCTGGAGGCCATGGCCCTCGGCATGCCCGTCGTCGCGGTCGCCTCGACCGAGGCCGGGGAGGCGGTGCCGCCCTCGGCGGGTGTGCTCTCCACCGACCCCCACCGGCTCGCGGAGGCGGCGCGGCAGTTCGCCGCCGACCCCGGCCTGGCCCGCCACGCGGGTGAGGCGGCCCGCGCGGCGGCCCTCGGCCGCTACGGACTCGACCGGTTCCTGGCCGACTGGGACCGGCTGCTCAAGGAGGTGGTGCGATGAGGATCGCGATGGTTTCCGAGCACGCCAGCCCGCTCGCCGGGCTGGGCACCCCGGACGCGGGCGGCCAGAACGTCCACGTGGCCGCGCTGGCGACCGCGGTCGCGGCGCTCGGTCACGAGGTCACCGTCTACACCCGCAGAGACGACCCGGGCCTGCCGGAACGGGTGCCGTTCGGGCCCGGCGTCACGGTCGCGCACGTGCCGGCCGGGCCGCCGGAGCCGATCCCGAAGGACGACATCCTGCCCTGGGTGCCCGACTTCGCCTCCTGGTTGCGGGAGCAGTGGGCCTTCGAGCGCCCCGACGTGGCGCACAGCCACTTCTGGATGAGCGGCCTGGCCACGCTCGGCGCCGCCGGGCGGCTGGGCGTGCCGGTCGCGCACACCTTCCACGCGCTCGGCACGGTCAAGCGCCGCCACCAGGGCCCGGCCGACACCAGCCCGGCCGAGCGGATCGCCGCCGAGACGGCCATCGGCCGCGCCGCCGACATGATCATCTCGACCTGCCCGGACGAGGTCGACGAGCTGGCCCGGATGGGGGTGCCCCGCCATCGTGCCCGCGTGGTGCCGTGCGGGGTCGACCTGGGCCTGTTCCGTCCGGGGGTGCCCGGCGAGCGGCCGGAGCGCCCTCGGTTGTTGTCGATCGGGCGGCTCGTGCCCCGCAAGGGCGTCGACACGGTCATCCAGGCGTTGCCGTACGTGCCGGAGGCCGACCTGGTCGTCGGCGGCGGCCTGCCGATCGACGACCTCGACCGCGACGAGGAGGCGACCCGGCTGCGGGCGGAGGCCGAACGGGTGGGTGTGGCCGGCCGGGTGACCTTCACCGGCCAGGTCGCCAGAGAGGACGTGCCGGGCCTGATGCGCTCGGCCGCCGCCGTGGTCTGTGTGCCCTGGTACGAGCCCTTCGGCATGGTCGTGCTGGAGGCGATGGCCTGCGGCGTGCCGGTGATCGCGTCGGCGGTGGGCGGCCAGAAGGACACCGTCGTCAACGAGGTGACGGGCCTGCTGGTGCCGCCGCGCCGGCCGAAGGCCGTCGCCGGGGCGGTCCGGCGGCTGCTGGACGACCCCCTGCTGAGCGACTCGTTCGGGATCGCCGGAGCCGACCGGGCGAGCACCCGCTACGGCTGGGACCGGGTGGCGAGAGACACCGTGAGCGCCTACGCCCAAGCGATGCGCCGCGTGGAACGGACCGCCTCATGAGCGGCGCCTCGACCGCGGTCGTCGTGATGGACATGCTCAACACCTACGACCACGAGGACGCCGAGACGCTGGCCGCCAACGTGGAGCAGACGATCGGCCCGATCGTCCGGCTGATCGACAAGGCCAGGCGCGCCGACGTGGAACTGATCTTCGTGAACGACAACCACGGCGACTTCAGCGCCGGCCGCGAGGAGCTGGTCCGGCGGGCCCGGGCCGGGAAACGCCCCGACCTGGTGGAACCGCTGGTGCCGCCGGGGAACTTCGCGTTCCTGCCGAAGGTCCGCCACAGCGTCTTCTACGGCACGCCGCTGGAGTACGCGCTGAACCGCGAGCGCATCGAGACCATCGTGCTGGCCGGGCAGGTGACCGAGCAGTGCGTGCTCTACAGCGCCCTCGACGCCTACGTGCGCGAGTTCTCGGTCCGGGTGGCCGTCGACGGCGTGGCGGCCATCCACGACGACCTCGGCGAAGCGGCGCTGCGCATGATGGAGCGGAACATGCGGGCCGAACTGCTCCCGGCCGCCGACTGCCTGTGATGGAGACCTCGATGCGAAAAGACGTGCTCCACGCCCTGGCCGACGAGGCGGCGGCGGTGGCGGGCGGGTGCGGCGCGACGATGGCGGTCTGGCCGTCGTCCGGCGTGGAGACCGTGCTGGTGGCCTCCCATCCGGAACTCGGGGAGCTGGTCGAACTGGAACACGTCCTCGGCGACGGCCCCGGCCTCCACGCCCTGCGCGCGGAGCAGCCGGTGAGCGTGCCCGACCTCGTCCACGACCCGCGCTGGGCGCGGCTGGGGCACGAGGCGCTGGCCCGGGGGCTGCGGGCCTGCGTGGCGGCGTCCGGTCCGGGTCCCGGGGCGACCGCCGTGGTCACCGTCTACGGCCTGCGCCCGGGTGAGCCCGGCGAGACGGCCGTCCCGTTCCTCGCCTCACTGGCCCGGCAGGCGGCGTGGTTGTCGGCCTTCGCCGAGACCCGCGAGCAGCAGGAGCGGGAGGTCCGCCGGCTCCGCCAGACCATGGACGGCAGGGAGACGATCGAGCAGGCCAAGGGCATGATCATGCAGGCGCTCGGGGTGGACGCCGAGGAGGCCTTCGCCGAGCTGCGCCGCACCTCCCAGAACGCCCACATGAAGCTCAGAGACGTCGCCCAACGCCTCGTCGCCCGCGAGATCTAGAGATTGCGGCTGTCCCGGGGCTCCACGTAGGGCTCCTGGTCGGCGGGCTGCCCGGCGGCGATGGCCCGCCCCCTGGCGATCTCCGCGTCGAACTCCACCCCGAGCAGCACCGCGATGTTGGTGATCCACAACCAGATCAGGAAGACCACGACCCCGGCCAGCGTCGCGTACGTCTTGCTGTACGACCCGAAGTTCGCCACGTAGAAGCCGAACAGGCCCGAGGCCGCGATCCACCCGATGACCGCCACGGTGCTGCCGGGCGTGATCCACCGGAAGCCCGGATGCTCGACGTTGGGCGCGAACCAGGCGGCAGGGTCTTCCAGATCGGGCGGCCCTCCGGCATCTCGTACATGATGTTGGCGGCCCGCATGAACGCCCTGACGTATCCCGACGCCGACCAGAACGCGACGGCGAGCCCGATGACGGTGGCGATCCCGGCCGCGCCCTGGCTGCTCTGCAGCGACTGGAGCACGGGTCATGGACCTCCGCTACCCGGAGTCCGGACGAGCAGTCGTTCCATCAGCGCCCGCGGGTCGGCGACCGTCACCGTGAGCCCCGGATGACGCAGCGGCCCGATCGGGCGGCGGAACCGCAGGCAGACCCCCTGCCGTGTGCCGGTGCCGAAGGTCAGCCCCCGGTCGGAGAGCGAGACCCGGGGCCCGATGGCCTTGATCGCCGAGTAGGGCCCGCTCAGCTCGGCCCCGGCCAGGTTGGCGAGGTCGGTCGCCACCTTCCAGGGCCCGAACGCCACCCGGACGTGGTCGTCTCCCACCACCACCCGGCACGTGTCGGGACGGATGCCGAGCAGCCCCAGGAGCCGCCGGTAACGGTCGTCGAACTCGAACTCGAAGACTTCGTTCGTCATGAATCCGCCCTACCCGGGATCAGGGACGTATCGCCGGGCAGGGGGAACTCATGAAGGCACTGGTCATCAACTGCACGCTCAAACCGTCACCCGCGCCGTCCAACACGCAGGCCCTCGCCGACGTCGTCATCGCCGAGCTCGGCCAGAGGGGTGTGGAGGTCGAGACGGTGCGCGCGGTCGACCTGAACCTGCCGCCCGGCGTCGAGACCGACCTGGGACCGGGGGACGACTGGCCGGCCGTCCACGCCAAGGTGCTGGAATCGGGCCTGGACGTACTGGCACCTGGGCCCCGGCGCGGGCCCCGACTACCTCGACGACCGGCGCGGCCACGACTGGTCGGCCAAGACCGGCCGCACCATGGCCGCCAACCTGGTCTCCGTCGCGGCGGCCCTGGCCGCCGAGCCGATCGGCGCTCCGCCCGGCTGACCGGGTTACGCGGGGGTGCGGCCCAGATAGCGGAGCAGTTCGTCGGCGACGGGGGTGCCGGAGGGGTCACCGCCGGCCTCGACGACGGGGGCGTAGGCGCCCCACTGGCGCAGCGGTTCGACGATCTCCCGCGCGGCGGCGAGCAGGTGGCCGGCGATCTCGTCGTCGAGCGGGGAGGGCCGGCCCGTGGCGACGGCGACGTCCCAGGCGTGCACGGCGGCGTCGAGGGCGCACATCACCATGGCGACCGAGGTCGGCAGCTCGCCGTGCGGCAGCGGCGTCGGCACGGTCGCGGTGTCGTCGGACACCGTGGCCCACGCCGCCGCCCCCACCTCGACGGCGTTCTTCACCAGCCCGGCCGCCGTGCCGTCGATCGAGCCGGAGGGCGAGAAGGGGTCGTAGGCCGGGCCGGGCCCGACGCCGAGCGCCTGCGCCCACACGAGCTGGTCGGCCGCGGCGTGCTGGACGACCTGGGCGACCGTCCATTCGGAGCACGGAGTGGCGGCGTCCCACTGATCGTCGCGCACACCGGCGACGGTGTTCTCCAGGGCCAGGAACGAGGTGGCCAGAACCTCACGAGCGTTCATCGTGTACGCCTTTCGATCTCATTCGCGCTGATGAGAAAAGGCTATGGGCCCATTAGGCTAGATTCCTTCCTAATATCCCCGAGGACAAGATGGCTCCGACGACGACCCGCGTGCTCCGTCTCCTGTCCCTGCTGCAGGACCGGTCGCAGACCGGCCGTGAACTGGCCGAACGCCTCGGCGTCACGGAACGCACCCTGCGGCAGGACATCCAGCGCCTGCGCGAACTCGGCTATCCGGTGCACGCCACCCGCGGCGCGGTGGGCGGATACCGGCTCGGCCAGGGCGCGACGATGCCCCCGTTGTTGCTCGACGACGACGAGGCGGTGGCCGTGGCGGTCGCCGTCGGCCTGGCCGAAGACGGCTCCAGCGGGATCGCCGACATCGACGCCAGCCTCACCCGGGCGCTCGCCAAGCTCCAGCGCATCCTCCCCAAGCACCTCCAGCGCAAGGTGTCCGCGTTGCGGTCGGCCACGGCGGTCGGGCCCGCCACGGTCGGCTCCCGCGAACCCGACGCGCCCGTGCCGGCCGCCACCCTCACCGTCGTCGCGAGCGCGATCCGCGACGGCGCGACCCTGCTGGCGGCCTGCGCCGGCGCCGAGATCGAGGTGGAGCCCTACCGCCTGATCAGTTGGCGGCGGCGCTGGTTCCTGGTCGCCTACGACCTCGGCACGCACACCTGGCGGGCGCTGCCGGTGGCCGATCTGTCGCTAGTGCGGTCGGGGGCGCGCCGTTTCGCCGCCCGCTCGCTGCCCGACGACGACCTCGTGGCCTTCGTGCTGCGCGAGGTGGCGCAGACCGGCTGGAAGGTCCAGGCCCGCGTGACCGTCCTGGCCCCGGCCGAGACCGTGATCGCCCGCATCAACCCGGCCGTCGGCTTCGTCGAACCCGTCGACGCGGGCACCTGCGTGCTGGTCACCGGCGCGGACGCCCTGGAGACCATCGCGATCTACCTCAGCATGCTGATGATGGACTTCCGCGTCGACGGCCCGCCCGAACTGGTCGCCCACGTCCGCACCATCGCCCGCCGCTACACCGAGGCCCTCGGCGGGTCACACGGGGAACCTCACCCCGGTCAGCTCCTCTGACAACGCCCACAACCGGCGCTGGGCCGTGACGTCGTACGACTGCGGGCTCGACCGCACCACCTTCGGGTGCCCCTTGCTCTCCTGGAACCCCTCGGGGCCGAAGTACTGACCTCCCTCGACGTCGGGGTCGGTCGCGGCGCGCAGCGAGGGCAGCGCGCCCATCTCGGCCGGCTGGATCAGGAACGGCCGGACCAGCGCGAAGAAGGCCCGGAAGTAGAAGGGCTGGAGCGACACCGACGTGCGGGACCCTCCGGTGTCGGAGCCACCGGGATGGGCCGCGACGGCCATCGTCCCGGTTCCGGAGAGCCGCCGCTGGAGTTCGTAGGTGAACATCAGGTTCGCCAGCTTGGAGTTGCCGTACGCGGCGACCCGGCTGTAGTCGCGGGTGGTCCAGCCGAGGTCGCCGAAGTCGATGGGGCCGCCCTGCCGGTGCCCGGCGCTGCTGACGGTGACCACGCGCGAGCCGTCGACCGGCAGCATCAGGCCGAGCAGGAGCCCGGTGAGGGCGAAGTGGCCCAGATGGTTGGTGCCGAACTGCAGCTCGAAGCCGTCGGCCGTGGTCCGTCGCGGGGTGTACATGATGCCCGCGTTGTTGACCAGCAGGTCGATGCGGTCGTGAGCGGCCCGGAGCTCGCCGGCGGCGGCGCGGACCGACGCCAGCGACGCCAGGTCGAGGCGCTGCACGGTGACGTCGGCCCTCGGGTGTGCCGCGGCGATCTCCGCCGCGGCCTGCTTGCCCTTGTCCGCGTCGCGTACGGCGAGGACGACGGACGCCCCGCGCGCGGCGAGCACTTTGGCGGTCTCGAAGCCGATACCGGTGTTACCACCGGTGACGACGGCCACCCGCCCTCGCTGATCGGGCACGTCGGCGGCGGTCCAGCGCCGTGGGGGCATGGGTCCTCCAGATACAATCGGGACGCTCGTTCCGTTTAGCACCATACCGGAACGTACGCCCCGTTTGTCAAGGAGGACCCCTGTGACCGAGAAGGACCGGCCGCTGCGCGCGGACGCCGCCCGCAACCGCGCCCGCGTGTTGCGGGTCGCCTACGAGACCTTCGCCGAAGAGGGCGGGGGCGTGCCGATCGACGAGATCGCCCGCCGCGCGGGGGTGGGCGCGGGCACGATCTACCGGCACTTCCCCACCAAGGAGTCGTTGTTCCAGGCGATCGTGGCCGACCGGCTGCGGCAGGTCGTCGAACGGGCCCGCGACCAGGCGGCGACCGACCCCGGGGAGGGCCTCTACGCCTTCCTCTTCCACCTGGCCGAACAGGGCGCGACCGACCTGGGGCTCACCGAGGCCTTCGCCGGAACCGGCTTCGACCTGGCCACCTCCCTGCCCGAGGCCGAGCGGGAGTTCACCACCCTGATGGCCGACCTGCTCGCCCAGGCCCAGCGCGCGGGCACCGTGCGGCCCGACGTCGACGTGGACGACGTCAAGACCCTGATAGTCGGCCTGCAGGCGATGCGGCGCTTCCGCGGCGAGCAGGCCGACCGCGTCTACCCGCTGATCCGGGCCGGGCTCACCCGCAGATAAGCGGGGCAATCGTTCCGGTATAGTCCCAAACCGGAACGACCGCCCCGAATAACCCCGGAGGGACCGCATGGAAATCGGACTGTCGAGCTACGGCGCCGCACCCGTCCCGGAACTCCTGGCCGAGATCGAGCACGCGCCGGCGCAGGGCTTCTCCCGGTTCTGGCTGGGCGAGCACGGCGGATGGGACCCGCTGACGGTGTTCGCCGCACTGGGAGACCGCGCCCCCGGCATCGGCCTGGCCACATCGGTCGTGGGCACCCACCCGCGCCATCCCCTCGCCCTGGCCGCCCAGGCCCTCACCACCCAGGCCGCGACCGGCGGCCGGTTGACGCTCGGCATCGGCCCGAGCCACCAGCCGGTCGTCGAGAGCCGATACGGGCTCACCTGGCAGCCGCCCCTGCGCCACTCACGGGAGATCCTGGAGATCCTCGGCCCGGTCCTGCGGGGCGAGCAGGTCGACGTCCACGGCCCCTCGATCACGGCGGTCGGCGGCGTCGCCGCCCCCGCGACGGCCCCGCCCGGCCTGCTGCTCGCCGCGAACGGCCCCCGCATGCTCGCCCTGGCCGGCGAACGGGCCGACGGCGCGCTCACCATGTGGACCACACCCCGTTTTCTCGACGAGGTCGCCGTCCCCGCGGTCACCGCCGCCGCTGCCGCGGCGGGCCGCCCCGCGCCCCGTATCGCCGTGGGCCTGCTCACCTCGGTGACCTCGGACGTCGACGGAACCCGTCAGCGCATCGACGAGGACTTCCGCCATGCCGCGGCCCTGCCCACCTTCCGCGGACTGCTCGACCGGCAGGGCTCGTCGGGGCCCGGCGACACCCTCGTCGCCGGCGACGAGACGGCCGTCGAGAAGACGATCTCCCGCTTCGCCGACGCCGGGGCCACCGAGCTGATCGTCTTCCCGGTCGGCCGCCCAGAAGACCACGACCGCACGATCGCCCTGTTCGCCGACCTCGCCAAGAGGTAGGCCGGTTGCGTACGGGGCTACTCATGTGGACCGTGCCAAAACTCCGGAAGCTGGTCTCACCCAGTCCCATCGAGAACGGGAGAGACCCATGCTCCGCAACCTCGCTCGCGCCGGTGTGGCGTTCGCCGCCGTGGCAGGCGTCGCCCTGGCGACGGTCCCGGCCGCCCAGGCGTCCGTCGGCTACTACGTCCAGAACCAGCAGACGTCCCTGTGCGCCACCATCTCGGGCGGCGTCTCCACGGCCAACAACGTGCCCGCGGTCCAGTACTACTGCGACGGCCACGGTTCACGCCGCTGGACCCTGGCCCCCGGCGTCGGCGGCGGCGTCAAGATCCAGAACGTCTACACCGGCAAGTGCCTCACCCCCGCCGGCGGCGTCTCCACCGACAACAACCTGGCGATCGTCCAGTTCGACTGCGACAACCACAACTCGCGCTCGTGGTACCTGAACTACACCGGGACGCCGGGCCTCTACCAACTGCAGAACGTGCAGACCGGCAAGTGCCTGACCGTCTCCGGCGGCGTCTCCACCGCCCCGAACGTCCCGCTCGTGCAGTTCACCTGCGACAGCCACCCCTCGCGCGCCTGGTACGTCTACCTGTGACCGGCCGCGGCCGGGTGGGACGGCCCCCGTCCCACCCGGCTCACGGACTCGTTCAGGTCCCGTTCGCGGTGAAGCAGACCAGCGCGCGGCCCGCCATCAGGATCTATCGCTCGGTCAGGATCGGGAATCGGTCGCTCAGCTCGGTGATCTCAAGCAGTCTGGCCATCCGAGGGGTGAGGCCGGCCAACGCCAGGGTCACGCCGCGAGATCGGGCCCTCCCCTGCGCGTGGAGCAGCACGCCGAGCCCGCCGGCCCCGCAGAAGGTCACCTCGGACAGGTCCAGGACGAGCGTCTCGGCGCTCTGGTCGAGCGCGTCGAGAATCCGCCGTCGCAGGTCGGGGGTGGTGCAGACGTCGATGTCTCCGGACAGATGAAGGGTCGTGGGCGCCGTCGTTCCGAGCACGGTCATGACGGAACTTCCTCTGAGTCGTGTAGGCGGCCGAATGCCCCGGTCACGGGGTGACTCGGTCATGGTTCGCCGGGGCGACGCCGACCTGAGTGCCAACGCTCGAAAAGTCCTCGGTGCCCTCACCATATCCCAGCACTTCCGGTATGCGGTGTTTCCGGAAGTACAGCCAAGGCGTGGCGATGGGAAAGACCGGGTCCCGTCAGCCGGTGAGGACCAGGACCGCGCTCGCCAAGTAGAAGAACCCCGCGATCGTGACGGCGACGCCCGCCACCACCGGCGTCCACGCGGACACGGCGGCCGCCGCCGAGCGGCCCCGCATCCCGCGCGTGAGCAGGCCGTGGCCCCGGATCGTGACGACGCCCACCGCCGTCAGCGTGCCCGCCATGCCGAACCCGAACCCGAGGACCAGCACGACCGCGTCGAGCGCCCGCCCGGTGAGCAGCCCGCTGACCAGCACGATGAAGGCCGACGGCGACGGCAGGAGCCCGCCGGACAGGGCCAGCGCGACCAGCCCCTTCCGCGACCAGGGGTCGGTGGCCTCGTGCCCATGGCCGTGCCCATGCCCATGCCCATGACCGTGACCGTGGCCATGGTCGTGAGCGTGGACGTGCGCCCGCCGGCGGAGGTGGCGGACGGCGAGGTGGACGCCGACGCCGATGACGACGACCGCGGCCACCACCTGCATCCAGGCGGTGATGGACTCCGTGCCCAGCCCGGCGACCCCCGAGACGCCGACCCAGAGCAGGGCCAGCACCAGCACGGAGAACGTGTGCATGACCGCCACGATGACGCCGAGCCGGACGGCGTCCCGGTAGCGGCCGTGGGTGCCGACCAGGTAGGCGGCGGTGACGCTCTTGCCGTGGCCGGGCGCGACGGCGTGCATCGCGCCGACGCCCAGGGCGATGGCCAGGGCCACCCAGAAGGCCCCGCCGCCGTCGAAGAACGCGACGAACCGGCTGTCGATGCCGTTCAGGCCGTTCATGCCGTCTTGCTCCCGCGCCGCGTCCGCGGCATGACCACGCCGCCGAACCCGGGCGCGAGGTCACTGAAGGCGCCCTTTGCCGTCTCGTCGGGGCTCGGCGAGCCGGTGGCGCTCATCCGCGCCGTCGGCGGTGCACCGAAGGGGTGCGCGGAGGCGGGCCCGGCGAGGCCCGCCATGACCGGCGGCACCGCCGCGCGGGTGGGGAAGTTCACGCGATCTCCTGCACGAAGCCCGGTGGATCATTTCCGACTCGTGATCTTCAGGTGGAGTGTCGCGGCCCCGGAAGAGCGAGCGTTCACATTAAGTCAGGCGTGGTCAGCGGGTGTGCGACCAGAGAGCGACCAGTGAATGAACGTCCGATTCCAGCGAAATCAGGACGAGAGGGGTCATGGGAGCGAAACGGTGTCGCCTGCCACCAGAGGCAGCCGCTCGTCGGGGGCCGTCTGGTCGCCGTTGAGAACGACCACCACACCGGGGCCCAATTTCAGCCCGACCTCAGCGGCGGCAATCCCGAGGGTGGCGGCCCGGACCCGGTGCGGCCCACGGCCGCACTCCACCACGATCTCGGGCTGCGGCCGCTCGCGCGCCGCCGCGTAGTCGTCAGGGGAGTTGACGTTCACCACCGACTCCAGCGCCGGGTCGAGCCGGGCGAGCTCGGCGTCGGCCAGCAGTCGCTCGTCGTCGAGCCGGACGACCTCGCAGTGCTCGAAGAGCATGCCGGGCCGGAGGTCGCCCTCGGCCAGGAGGTCTTCTACCAGCCCGGCCAGCCCGGTCCGGTAGGCGGCGGCGAGCGGCTGCCGGTAGCCCCGGGCCACCGGGAGCGCGACGTCCGCCCCGGCGGGCAGGGCGCGCACGACGCGGCGGACGAAGGCCGGGTGGAGGAACGGCATGTCGGTGGAGCACACGAACGCGGTCCCGGCCCGGTCGGCCACCGCCGCGAGCCCCGCCGCCAACCCCTGCATGGGCCCCAGCCCCTCGACGGGGTCGGCGACCACCGAGACGTCCGGGGGCAGCGGCGGCAACTCCTGCCCGGGGGCGGCCACCACGACGACCGGACCGCCGACCGTCCTGGCGAGGATCGCGGCGGCCCGGTGGAGCAGGGTCGAGCCGTGCCACTCCAGCCAGGCCTTCGACCGCCCCATCCGGGTGGAACGCCCGCCCGCGAGCACGACGCCCGCGGTCGCCGGCAGGCCGGATCGCCAGGTCACGCGGTTCCGCCGATGGACTCCTGGTAGATCTCCGCATAGGTGCGGGAGTCCTTGATCAGGCCGTCGCTGAAGGCGGCGACGTCGTCGCCGATGAGTTCCAGTACGCCCTTGCCGTCGGCGGCGCCCTGCTCGAAGAAGTCGACGATCCCGGAGAGCAGCGTCCCGTCGTGCAGCCCGACCGGCCCGACCTTGAAGAAGTACCGCTGCATCTCCTTGTAGACGATCTGGTAGTCGGGCGGCAGCGCCTTGACCCGCGCCAGGTGCGCCCGCCACTGCCGCTTGCCCTCGACGATGTCCTGGATGCCCACGTCAGCCTCCCAGCCGGCTCAGTTTCCGCGCCACGTTCCTGTTGAGCTGCGCCCGCCACCGGTCGCGGAAGGTCCGGGCGCCCTCTCCGCCGGCCAGGGCCGCGCAGAAGCCGGGGATGTCGTCGCCCAGCACCTCCTGGACGGTCCGCCCGTCGGCCGCCGTCTCTTCGAGCAGCCCCAGGGCGCCGTCGAGGATCGGCATCAGGTTCCGGCCCGTGAAGTCTCCATAGGGGAGGAGATGGGCCTGGATCTGCTCCCACGCCGCCCGATGGTCGGCCGGCAACTTCTCGGCCCGCACCCCGAACGCCTTCCACTCTCTGGTGAGGTCGTTGCCCGTCATGGCGTCCCAGAGGTTCATCTCCCGCCTTCCCTGAGCTTCTCGATCCGCGAGGTGACGTACTCCCACTTCGCCCAGAACGTCGCGAGCCGGTCACGCCCGGCCTCGTTGAGCGCGTAGAACTTGCGGGGCGGCCCCATCCCGGACGGCCGTTTCGTCACCTGGACGAGGCCGTTCTTCTCCAGCCGCAGCAGGATCGTGTAGACCGTCCCCTCGACGACGTCGGCGAAGCCGAGGTCGTTCAGGCGGCGCGTGATGGCGTAGCCGTAGGTCTCCTCACTGCCGATGATCTCCAGCACGCAGCCCTCCAGCGTGCCCTTCAACATCTCGGTCAGGTCGTCCATCGCAGTCCTCCTCAGTACTCAGTAGCACCGAGTACTGCTATACGGTACCACGGAGTAGTGAGTTCGGTGCGAGGCGACCGCGACGGTCCGGTCCACTGAGCGCCTTCCGGGTCCGTTCAGTGTCAATCCAGTTCGTATTCGTACGGTGAGGCTCCCACCCACGAGGAGGCTCCGAGCCAACCTCGGCAGACCGTCGATCTGTCCCCGTATCCCGATCTCATCGTCCTGTACCTGGGCATGCGGGTGAATCACCTGTACGGAATCCGGACCTTCTTCGGCTTCGGCCGGAAGATTCAGGAATCGGTCGCGAACAAACCTGACGGGCTCCTGCTCCACGAGCCCGTCTATTATTCGCTCTTTCCGATGAACATGGGAATGCGGCAGTACCGGCGCGATCTGCCGTCACTGCTCGCCTTCGCCCGGTCGGAACCGCACCGGCAATGGTGGCTCGATTTCCTGCGCGACTCGGGCGGCACCGGTTTCCGGCACGAGACCTACTCGGCGAAGGGCGGCATGGAGGCCGTCTACGACGACGTCGCGGTTCGCCGGAATCCGGCGCGCGCGTGGCCCCATGTTCGGTTCGGCGGCCCGCCTGGGCCGCTCCGACGACGGCGACCCGGTGTTGAGCGAGACGGATCTCTACAAGTCCTGACCTGCCTAGATCCGGTTGATGCGGCGACCCGTCACGCGTTGCGGCGCGATGCGCACGTAGTGGTCGCGGTCGTCACCGGCCCAGGACTCGACGTCGGCCGACGCCGCCCGCAGTTCGTCTTCGGTGACGTGGTGGGCGGGCCCCTGGATCAGCACGCTCCAGCCCTCGCGGCTCTCCTCGTCCACATGGTCGACCTGAAAGGCGATTTTTACTTCCAGATCGTCGATCCCGGATTGCAGACTCTGGTCCATGGTCCCGCCTTTGCGGATTCGGAACACGACCCGTCCGTCGACCAATCGATAATTCACCGGGAAAACCGTCGGCCCGGCCGCTCCGCCGAAAGCCACCCGGCCGATCCCACCCGGGCCGACGAGCTGGAGACACTCCTGTTCGGTCAGTTCTTCCAGCGTGCTCGAACCGGTATCGCGCCTCGCGTTCAACATGATCCCCTTTCCTCGCCCGGGTTCAGTCCGGTTTACAGTGGTCTGCTAGGAAGGAAGAACAAAACTCACTCGCATTCTACCGTCGGCCCCATTCGTGAAAGGGGGCGGTCCAATGTCGATCAAAGTCGGACAGGTGATGGGCCGGGACGCGGTCGCCGTACGGCCGGGAACGCGCCGCGCGGAGATCGCCTCGGCGATGTCCCACTACGGCCTCGCCGAGGTGACGGTCGTCGACGACGACAACCGGCCGGTGGGTGTGGTGTCCGAGGAGGCCGTGCGCGCCGGAGACGAGCGCCGCGCCCCCACGGCCGGGAAGCTGATGACCTCGCCCGCCGTGACGGTGACCCCCGACGTCTCGGCCCGGGAGGCCTGCCGTCTCATGTACTGCCACCGGTTGCGGGCGCTCCCCGTGGTCGACCCGGCCGACGGGCGGTTCATGGGGGTCGTCTCGCAGGCGGAGGTGACGCAGGTCTTCGACACGCTCACGGAGGAGGTCCGGCGGGAGGTCGTCGAGGCCGTCCGGGCGATGACCGACCTCGACCCCGGCACGCTGACGATCACCGTGGACCAGGGCGTCGTCGGCATCGCCGGACCGGCCCGCCCCCACACGCCGATCTCCCACCTGATCGAGGCCGTTCGCGGAATCGACGGCGTCGTGCGCGTCGACTGCGATCTCACCCCGTGCCGTCCCGACGATCTCGAAAGCGTCGTGGAGGCGGCGATGTGGGCGCCGTCCATCCACAACTCACAACCCTGGTCGTTCGCCATCGACGGCGAGGAGATCATGCTGCGTTCCGACACCGACCGGAGGCTCCCCATCAGCGACCCCCAGGGCCGGGAGCTGATGATCAGTTGCGGCGCGGCCTTGTTCAACATGCGGACGACGGTGCACGGCATGGGCCGCCGCCCGCTGATCCACACGCTGCCCGACCCCGACCGCCCCGGCCTGGTCGCCACGGTGCGCCTGGGCCCCGAGGAGCCGGCCCCCGACGACATCTGCGCCATCCGGAACGAGATCCCCCGGCGGCGCACCCACCGCGGCGGCTTCTCCGACCGGCCGGTTCCGGGCGATCTCGTCGACCGCCTCGTGGGCCTGGCGGCGATGGAGAACGTCCGGCTGGCGCCGCTACAGCCGGACACCGACGTGCGGATCCTGGCCGCGCTGACCGCGGCGGCCCAGGTGTCGCAGGGACGGAACCCCGACTTCGAGATGGAGATGATCCGCTGGGGCCTGCGTCCCGGCAGCCCGCGCAGAGACGGGGTGCCCGCCGACGCCTACCCCCGCAGCGACCCGGAGGCCCATCTGGAGTTCGCGCAGCGTGACTACAGCCGGGGACAGGGCTGGGGGGCCGACGCCGACCAGCCCACGGAGACCGGGGTGGTGGTGCTGTTGTGCACCGCCGGTGACGAGCCGGCCGACTGGGTGCAGACGGGGCAGGCGCTCGAATCGGTGCTCCTGTACGCCTCCTCCCGAGGCGTCCGCGCCGCCTTCCACACCCAGACGCTCGAATATCCGCTGCTGCGCGAGTTCATCCGGCAGGAGTTGTGCGCCGGAGAACATCCGCAGGTCATCCTCCGCCTGGGCTACCCGGTCGGCACCAGCCCGGCCGTCCGGCGCCCACTGGTCGAGGTGCTGTCCTGAGACCGGGGCCGGTGTCCTACCGCCGGCCCTCCGCCGCGACGACGGCGACCGGGCAGTGCGCCCGGTGCAGCAGGCCGTGGCCGACCGAGCCGAGGGCGGCACAGGCGAGGGCGCCCCGCCCGTGCGAGCCGACGATCACGAGGTCGGAGGTGCGCGACTCCTCCGACAGCAGGAAGACGGGGTGGCCGCAGACGGCCGTGCGCTCGACCGGGACGCGGGGATACTTGCGCGTCCAGGGCGCGAGCCGCTGCCACACGAAGGTGACGCGCTCGTCGAACAGTTGCTGGAGCAGCGCGCCGTAGACGACGGCTGAGGCGGCGTACGTCGGCGGCTCCCACGCGTACACGAGTTTGAGGCGGGCGCCGCGCCGGTCGGCCTCGTTGAAGGCGAAGTCCAGCGCCGGCTCCGACTCGTCGCTTCCGTCGTACCCGACGACGAGTTGCCCGTAGGTGTGGCGGGCGGGCTTGCGTACGACGACGACCGGCCCGGGGACGTGACCCACCAGTGACAGGCCGACTGAGCCGAGGATCAGCCCGGCGAAGCCGCCCTTGCCGCGGCTGCCGATCACGACCTCGTCGGCGTCGCGCGCCGCCTCTCTCAGCCGTTCCGCGGGCGGCCCAACGACGAGCCGGGTGCTGATCTGGATGTCCGGGGCGCACTCCCAGGCCCGGCGCTGCGCTTCGGCGAGGACGTGCTGGTGGTGTCTGTCGCGCATCGTGTTCAGTTCGCCGTCCAGGACGACCGCCGACCGTGTGTGGACGATCCGCAGGGCGGCGTGCCTGCGGGCGGCGTCCTGCGCCGCGTATTCCACGGCCGCCAGCGCGGGAGCCGATCCGTCCACGCCCACGACGATGATCGGAATCATGGCTCGTGTCCCTCGTTCAGCGTGGTCATGACTCCACTTTCGCCCGCGGCTCCCGGTCGCCACAGGGGCCGTGCAGCATTTTTCACGTCTCTTGGCGTTCACCACACAGGCCCGGACGGACGATGGATGAAAGGCCCATCTGACGACGAGCCCGGCGTCGAGAATGGAGAACACGATGAAGGCCGCTATGGGGGACTGGCTGATCGTCGAGGGCAGCAGCGATCACGAATCCCGGAAGATCGGCTTGATCACCGAGGTGCGCCACGCGGACGGCTCTCCTCCCTACCTGGTCCGCTGGACGGACGACGACCATGAGTCCCTGGTGTTCCCGGGGCCCGATGCCCACGTGCTGACCAAGAGGGAGCGGGAGGAGGTCTGAGCACCCGGCGGTCAGAGCCGCCGCTCGGCCTCTCTGATCGCCCGGCTGATCGACTCCAGATCCATGCCGCCCTGGTAACGCAGGCCGTTGATGAACAACGTCGGGGTGCCGCGCACCCCGCTGGCGCGGCCTGTCTCCTCGTCATGGCCGATCCTGGCGAGCCGGACCGGCACGTCCGGCCAGGGCTCGACGCCCATGTCGGCGGCGTAGCGGGCCAGGTCGTCGTCGGTCAGGAACCGCTGGTTGGCGAACAGCGTGTCGTGCATCTCCCAGAACTTCCCCTCGGCCCCCGCGGCCTCGGCGGCCAGCGCGGCCGGCACCGCCCTGGGGTGGATGGTGCGCAGCGGGAAGTGCCGGAACACCAGCCGGGTCGTCCGGTGCCTGGCGAGCAGTTCCTCCATGATCGGATGCAGCCGTCCGCAGTAGGGGCACTCGAAGTCGCCGTACTCGACGATCGTGACCTTGTGGACGGCGGGGCCACGCACGTGGTCGCCGGGGCCGACCGACTCCGAGAGCACGACCGGCAGTTCCTCGACCGGTTCGAGGGCCGCCTCGGGCGGCGCGCACACGCCTCCCCTGTCCCAGGCCATCCGGAAGATCAACCAGCCCGCCAGCGCGGACAACAACGAGCCGGCCAGGATGCCGATCTTGGCCTGGCTCTGCACCGCCGGATCATCGAAGGCCAGTCCGACGATGAACAGCGACACCGTGAACCCGATGCCCGAGACGGCCGCGCCGCCCAGCAACTGCCCCCACACCAGGTTGCCCGGCAGCACCCCCCACTTCAGCCGCAGCGGCAACCACGTGCCGAAGGCGATGCCGACGAACTTGCCCAGCAGCAGCCCGAGCACGACGCCGATCGTGATCGGCGAGGTGACCGCCCGCCGCAGCGACTCGGCGTCGAGCACCACCCCCGCGTTGGCCAGCGCGAACACCGGCACGATCAGGTAGCTGCTCCACGGGCTGATCCTGAGCTGCAGCCGCTCGTTGACCGAGACCGCCGCCTGCACCTTGCGCGCCGCCCTCCGGGCCCCGCGCGCGCTGGGGTCGGCGGTGAACTCGTGGACGGCCTCGCCCGCCGTCATCAGCTTGTAGTCGCTGGGCGCGTACACGAAGACCAGCACCCCGAGCGCGATGCCGATCAGCGTGGGATGCACCCCGCTCTCCAGCGTGGCCACCCACAACGCGAACCCCAGCACGATGTACGCCGGCGCCCGCCAGATCTTCAGCCAGCGCAGCATCACGATCGCGGCCAGCAGCGCCGCCGCCGTGAACAGCGACGCCATCGACAGGTCCTCGGTGTAGAAGACGGCGATGACGATGATGGCCAGCACGTCGTCCACGATCGCGAGCGTCAGCAGGAACGCCCGCAACGGCTCGGGACACCGCGCCCCCACGACGGCCAGCACCCCCAGCACGAACGCCGTGTCGGTGGCGATCGGCACCCCCCAGCCGCCCGCCCCCGGCCCGCCCGCGTTCAACGCCAGGTAGACCACCGCCGGCACGACGAGCCCCCCGAACGCGGCGACCGCCGGGACGGCCAGCAGCCGCCGGTCGGTGAGCTGGCCGAGGCGCACCTCGTAGGAGATCTCCAGGCCGATGAGGAAGAAGAACAGGGTCATGAACCCGTCGTTGACCCAGTGGCGCAGATCGAGCGAGAAGACCGCGTCGCCGAACGACAACCCGGCTTCCAGGTGCCAGAACGCCTCATAGGTGTCGCCCCACGGGGAGTTGGCCCACAGCAGCGCCACAAGGGTGGCCCCGAGCAGCACGCTCGTGCTGCCCGCCTCGGTCCTGAAGAACGCCCGCAACATAGAAGCCTCGATCATAGGGGGCGATACCGCTCCGACCTGGGCACCGACCGCAACGTCCGGGCAAAACAACGGGCCGTCAGGGCCAGTGGATCTCGCCGCTTCGCAGGTCGCCGAGCAGTCGGCGGACATATTCGGCCTCGGCGGCCACCACGGTCCGCTGATATTCGGTCTCCACCAGGAACACCCGCGGCAGGAAGGTCGCGCCGTCCGTGAGCTCGGCGTCGAGGGCCGCGACGCGGGTTTCCAGAGTGGTCAGCCGTTCGGTCAGCGCCTCGACGGCCTCGTCGACGGTCACGACCGGCAGGAAGGCCAGCGCGGCCGGGAACTCGGGGAACTCGGGCTTCGGCGTGGAGAGCATGGCCCGCATCCACTCGCGGAGCGTGTCGCGGCCGTCGGCGGTGGGTTCGTAGACGGTGCGCTCGGGCCGGTTCTCCTCGCGAGCCGTCGTCCGCACGGTGATCAGGCCATCGCGGAGCAGCCGGTCGATCGTCTGGTAGACGCTGTTGCGCTGCGCGACGTTGACGACGTCGTCCTTGTGGCGCTCCTTGATCAACTGCTGCATGCGATAGGCGTGCATCGGCGTCTCCACGACCAGTGAGAGCACCGCCATCGCCAGAGGAGATCGCCGGGGTTTCATGGCGGCCATCGTATTTGTTAGTCATTTTATGTATAGTCATATTATGACCAAGCAAGCTTTGATCATCGGTGGTGGCATCGCGGGGCCGGTCACGGCCATGGCGCTCCGGAAGGCCGGGCTCGGAGTGCGCCTGTTCGAGGCGTACGACCGAAGCTCCGACGGCGTCGGGGCGTTCCTCACCCTGGCGGAGAACGGGCTGGAGGCGCTGCGGGTGCTCGACCTGCGCGACCTGGTGATCGGCCTGGGCATGGACACGCCCGAGGGCGTCATCGTCAACGCCAAGGGCCGCGAGCTGGCCGTCACCCGGCAACCCAGCCGCACCCTCCGGCGCGGCGACCTCTACGGCGCCCTGCGCGACGAGGCCGCCCGACGCGGCGTGACCGTCGAATACGGCAAACGGCTGACCGAGGCGGCCGTCGTGAGCGGGGGCGTACAGGCCCGGTTCGAAGACGGCACCACCGCCGACGGCGCGCTGCTCATCGGCGCCGACGGGCTGCGCTCGCGCACCCGCCGCATCATCGACCCCGGCGCACCCCGCCCCCGGCACCTGGGGCTGCTCAACACGGGCGGATTCGCCGAGGGGGTCAGGCCGCCGGGACGCCCCGGCGTCAGCTACTTCGTCTTCGGCAGGCAATGCTTCTTCGGCTACCTGATCCACCCGGACGGCGAGGTCTGGTGGTTCGCCAACCCCGCCAGCCCGAAGGAGCCCACCGCCGCCGACCTGGCGGCCGTCACCCCGGCGGCGCTGATCGACCTGTTCCGCGACGACGAGGGCCCGATGCGCGACATCATCGCCGCGACCCCGCGCATGCTCCCGGCGTGGAACACCTACGACCTGCCGACCGTCCCGACCTGGTCGAACTCCCACATGGTGATCGTCGGCGACGCCGCACACGCGACCTCGCCCTCGTCGGGCCAGGGCGCGTCGATGGCCATCGAGGACGCGGTCGTGCTGGCCAAATGCCTGCGCGACCACGAGCCCCCGGAGGCCTTCGCGGCCTACGAGCACATCCGCCGGGGCCGCGTGGAGCGCGTCGTCGCACAGGGCAAACGCAACGGCGACGGCAAGGCGCCGGGCCCGTTCGGGGCCCTCGTCCGCGACCTGATCCTGCCGGTGGTGCTCCGCCAGGTCGCCAGACGAGGCGCCCTGTCCTGGATGTACGACCACCGCATCACCTGGGACGAGGCAACTATTCACTGAGTGTATAGTCGCCCGCATGACAACCGGTCATGTGCTACTTGGTCTCCTCGTCGAGCGCCCGAAACATGGCTACGAGCTCAAGAAGGAGCACGATCACCGTCTCGCCGGCGCCAAGCCGCTGGCGTACGGGCAGGTCTACGCCACGCTGCAACGCCTGGAGCGCGACGGCCTGGCGGAGGTGGTCGAGACCCAGCAGGAGGGCGGCCCCGAACGCACCCTGTACGCGATCACCGACAACGGCCAGGCGGAGCTGGAGCGGTGGCTGAACACCGTCGAACCGTCCGCGCCGTACGTCTCCAGCCCGTTGTTCGCCCGGGTCGCCGTGGCCGGGAACGCCGCCGACGGCTACCTGGTGCGCCAACGTGAGGCCCACCTCGCCCGCATGCGAGAGCTGACCGCCGAGAAGGCGTCCGGCGCGCCCGCCCAGGTGCTGGCGGCCGACTACGCGCTTCAGCACCTCGACGCCGACCTGCGCTGGATCGAGACCGCACTCGCGCGGATGAAGGAGCACAACAATGCTTGAGGCCAGAGGCCTGGGCAAGTCGTTCGGCCAGACCAGGGCGCTGACCGACGTCTCCCTGACGATCGCGGAAGGCGAGCTCGTCGCCATCACGGGACCGAGCGGCGCGGGCAAGTCGACGTTGCTGAACTGCCTGGCCGGGGTCGTCCGGCCGGAATCCGGCGAGGTCGTCCTCGACGGCAGGCGCATCGACACGCTGCCCGAGGCCGATCTGACCAAGCTCCGGCGCGAGAGCTTCGGCATCGTCTTCCAGTTCGGCGAGCTGGTGCCCGAGCTGACCGCGGCCGAGAACGTCGCGTTGCCGATGTTGTTCAACCGGCACGGCAGGCAGGAGGCGATGACCGTCGCCGCGCAGTGGCTGGCCCGCCTGGAGGTGTCCGACTGCGCCGACCGGCGCACCGGTGAGCTGTCCGGAGGGCAACGGCAGCGGGTGGCCGTGGCGCGGGCGCTGGTGACCGGCCCGCGTGTGATCTTCGCCGACGAGCCCACCGGCGCCCTCGACACGATCGGCGGCGAGCAGGTCATGAACGCGCTGATCGGCGCCGCCCGCGGCAGCCGCACCGCCGTCGTCCTGGTCACGCACGACAACCGGGTGGCCGCCTACGCCGACCGCGAGATCGCCCTGCGCGACGGAGCCGTGCTGGCAGGGGTGCGACGATGATCACGGTGCTGCGGATGTTGCACAGGGGACGCTCCCGGGCCGAACGGGTGCGCGCCCGGCTGGTCGCCGCCGGCGCGGCGGCGGCGACGTTCCTGGTCTGCCTGGCCGTCAGCCTGGCCGACTACCAGGACGAGGGGGGTTCCCTGACGGGCCTCGGCCTGGCCCTGCTGGCCGTGCCGGTCGCCGGCCTGGTCCACCAGGCCAACCGGCTGGCCTCGGCCACCAGGGAACGGCGGCTGGCCGCCCTGCGGCTGGCCGGGGCGACGCCGGGTGACGTGCGACAGTTGGGCGCCCTCGAAGGAGGCGCGCTGGCACTGGCCGGCTCGCTGGGCGGCGGTGTGCTCTACGTGGTCACGCACCTCTCCGGCCCGCTGCCGCAGGTGCCGGTGGTCGTGGCCGTGGTGACGCTCGGCGGGATCCTGTCCGGGGCACGCGCCGGCCGGCACGTCGTCGCCTCCCCGCTGGGAGTGATCCGCCGGGCGCGCGTGCGGGGGCCGCGCGTGCGCGACCTGGTCCTGGTCGTGGCGGGCGTCGGCCTCTTCGTCCTCGGAGCCGTGGTGAAGGGCCGTTTTCCACTCGTCGGGAAGTACGGATCCGCAGTGGCCATAACAGCGGGCCTGGTACTGCTGCTGTTCGGCGTGACCCTGGCCGCGACCTGGCTGATCAGGGCATACGCCCGCCGGGCGGGTCGGCGGGCCCGATCGGCGGAGGCACTGCTGGCCGCCCGGCTGGTCGAGGCTGATCCGCGGGCGTGGGCCAGGGCAATGTCCGTGGTGAGCCTGACGGTGTTCTTCGGCGCGGGGACCGGAGCCCAGCAGGCTCTCGTCGGCTACTCCCAGGCCCACGCGCTGGTGGACGTCGCGCTCCTGGTGGCCCTGGCGACCTCGGCGGTCGCCCTGGTGGTGCACCAGGCGGAGGAACTGATCGACCTTCGCCGCCCGTTCGCCGCGCTGACCGCCTCCGGGGTGCCCGAGCGGGCACTGGGCGGGGTGCTCGTGCGGCAGGCGGTCATCGCCGCGTCGCCGGTGTGCGTGGTGGCGGCCGTTTCCGGAGTCGCGGTGGTGGTCGTGACCGTCATGGACGTCTACCGGGTTCAGTCGCTCGGGTGGGCGGTCGGCAGGGCCGCGGCCATGGCGGGCGTGGGAATCCTGGCGGCGGTGCTCGTCGCCCTGGCGGCACGCCCTCTGCTGCGCCGCGCACGGCCGCGCTGATCAACGAGCTCCGCCGCACGTCCGGGTCCGGGGGGCCAGATAGGCAAAAAGAGGCGTCGTAGCTGGTCACAGCCGTTTCCTGGGCACATCCTTGGAGTGGGCCCACCGGGCCCGCACGGGGGTGTGACCAAGATGGCGGAGAAAGCGGAAGATCCGCAGCAGGCCTCCTTTCTCGGGGCACGGCTGCGCCTGGGCGCCGAGCTGAACCGGATAGCCGAGCAGTTGAGTTCCCTGGCCCGCGCCCAAGACCGCCTCAACGACATGTACGAGGCCGTCCTGAGCCGGAACATGGACCTGTCGGTCGTGCTGGGATTGATCGTCTCGACCGCGACGAACCTGGTCGGTGCCCGCTACGGCGCGCTCGGCGTGCTCGACGAGACCGGCGAGCGCCTCGGCCTGTTCGTGCCGATGGGGTTGTCCGAGAAGGAAAGGGCCGATCTGGCCGGCACGCCGCTTCCTCGCGGACGCGGCCTGCTCGGCCACCTGATCAGCAACCCAAGGCCGCTGCGGGTCGACGCCATCGACGCCCACCCGGAATCGGCCGGTTTCCCGCCCGGCCATCCGCCGATGCGGACTCTGCTGGGAGCCCCGATCATCATCCGGGGCGAGATCTTCGGGAACCTGTACGTCTCCGAGCGGCTCGACGGGCGGCCCTTCGACGTCCACGACGAAAGCCTGATCGTCGCGCTGGCGGGCGCGGCCGGGCTCGCGATCGACGACGCCCGCCTTTATGAGGAGAACCGCCGGGACGCCGAACGTTTCCAGCGGCTCCTGCTGCCACGACTGCCCGACCACGTCGAACCGTTCTCCGTCGCCGCCGCCTACCGCCCCGCCTGCGCGCCAAGCCGCGTGGGCGGGGACTGGTACGACCTCATGCCGGCTCCCGGCCAGGCGTGCGCGGCGATCATCGGCGACGTGGTCGGGCACGACCTCCAGGCCGCCGCCGCCATGACGCAGATCCGCAACATGCTGCGTGCGCTGCTGTACGACCACCGCACCTCGCCCCGGGCCGTCCTCACCCGGCTCGATCGCACGGTCCACGCGATCACCGACAGCCCCGTGACCACCGCCTGCCTGGCCCGCATCGAACCGGCCTGCGAGGGCTGGACCCTGCGCTGGAGCACGGCGGGCCACCTCCCGCCGCTGCTGCTCGTTCCCGGCCGGCCGCCGGGTTTCCCGCACGTGCGGCCCGATCTGCCCCTCGGCGTCGACGTCGCCCGGCCGCGCCACAACCACAGCCGGGTCCTGCCTCCGGGAACCACGGTGATCTTCTTCACCGACGGGCTCGTCGAGCACCGCGGGCACTCCATCGACGACGGGATGGACCGCCTCGCCGCCCTCGCCGCCGACGCTGCCGCCCTGCCCGTGCACGACCTGGTGACGGCGCTGATCGACGGGCATCCCGGCGACGGCCAGGACGACATGGCCATCCTCGCCATCCGCACCCCGCCCAACTGACTGCGATCGTGGGCGTTTTTACCAAACGGCTTCCCTACGCAGGACTTCCATCCTCTTCCAGAGGAAATGGGCACATTGGATCGGCTGGCCCGCCATAGAAGAACGGGAGGCGCGACGTGAAGGCGATGATCCAGCGAGGGTCCGACGCCGTCGTTCGGCGGCCCCGCCGCCGCGTTCGGTGATGGCCTCGCCGTCTGGGCTCTGCCCGGAGCCCGACCCGTGTGAGCCGCTGCCACGGCTGTTCACCGACCTCGGCACCGGCTCCGGCGGGTTGTCCGACCGGGAGGCCGCCCGGCGCCTGGTCGCCTATGGGCCCAACGAGGTGCGCCGCCGGGAACACGCGTCCTTGGCACACGAGGTGGTCGTGCAACTCGTGCATCCTCTGGCGCTGCTGCTCTGGGGTGCCGGAGCCCTCGCGTTCGTGGCGGGCACGGCGGTCCTGGGCTGGGCCATCCTGGCCGTCGTCGCGCTCAACGCGGCCTTCGCCCTGCTCCAGGAGCGGCAGGCCGAGCGGGCGGTCGAGGAACTGGCCCAATACCTGCCCGAACACGCCCGGGTGGTGCGCGACGGTCAAGATCGCACGGTGGACGCCCGCGACCTGGTGCGCGGAGATCTGCTCGTCCTCGACGAGGGCGACAAGGTGCCGGCCGACGCGCGCCTGGTCGAGGGTGCGCTGGAGGTCGACCTGTCGATGTTGACGGGCGAGTCGGCTCCGGTGGACCGGGTGGCGGCCGACTCCGAGGAGGGGCTGCCCGCGCTCAGGGAGCCGAACCTCGTCTTCAGCGGCACCATGTGCACGGGCGGGCAGGCCAAGGGGGTCGTGTTCGCCACCGGCGGCCACACGGAGCTGGGCCGGATCGCCGCGCTCAGCCAGCGCGCCCGCCGCGAGACCAGTCCGCTGGAGCGCCAGGTTCAGCGGGTCGCCTGGCTGATCGCCGCCGTGGCGATCGGGATGGGTGCCGTGTTCCTCCTGGTGGGGGCGCTGGCCGGGCTGCCGCTCGCGGATGCGCTGCTGTTCGCGATCGGGCTGCTGGTGGCCAACGTACCGGAAGGACTGCTGCCGACGATCACGCTCGCCCTGGCCGTCGGAGTACGGGTGCTGGCCCGGCAGGGGGCGGTGGTCAAGCGGCTGAGCGCGGTCGAGACCCTGGGCTCGACCGACGTGATCTGCACCGACAAGACCGGCACGCTGACGGCCAACCAGATGCGGCTGCGCGCGCTCTGGACCCCGGACGACGCCGGAAAGGGCCGGCTGGGACGGGCGGCGGCCGAATGCACCACGGTCGACCACGCCGAGCAGGGGCTCGTCGGCGACCCCACCGAGATCGCCCTGGTGGAAGGGTGCACCGGCTGGGCCGAGGGCCGGGAGGGCGGGACCGCGGGCCGGGACGCCCGGCGCCTGGCCCTGTTCCGGTTCGACGCCCGTCGACGGCTGATGTCCGTGGTGACCACCGAGCCGGGCCGGCCCACAGTGGTCGTGAAGGGCGCCCCCGAGGCGGTGCTGGCCCGCACGGACGATCCGCCCTCGGGAGGCCCCGCCCGGCAGCGGGTTCTGGCGGCCGTCGCGGACATGGCCGGGCGTGGACTGCGGGTCCTGGCGGTCGCGGTCCGGGACCTCGCGCCGGGCGAGGTGCCGCGGCAACGCCAGGACGCCGAGCGGGACCTGCGCCTGGTGGGCCTGGTCGGCCTCTACGACCCGCCCCGCCCCGAGGTCGCCGACGCGGTGCGCCGCTGCCACACCGCCGGGCTCCGGGTACACGTCGTGACCGGCGACAACGGCATCACCGCGACGGCGGTGGCCCGGGAGGTCGGCATCGGCGCACCGGACCTGGTGACGGTGGCCGACTCGGAAACCCTGGACGACGCCGCCCTGGACCGGCTGCTGGGCGGGCAGGCCGAGGTCGTCTTCGCCCGGTCGTCGCCGGAGACCAAGCTGAAGATCGCCGACGCCCTGCGCGCACAGGGCCGGGTCGTGGCGATGACCGGGGACGGCGCCAACGACGCCCCCGCCCTCCACCGGGCGGACATCGGGGTGGCGATGGGCCGCTCGGGCACGGGCGTGGCCCGTGAGGCGGCCACCATGGTGCTCACCGACGACAGCTTCGCCACCATCGTCACGGCCATCGAGTCGGGGCGGCGGGTCTACGACAACGTCCGCAAGTTCATCCAGTACATCTTCGCCCACGCCGTACCGGAGATCGTGCCGTTCCTGGTGTTCGCGCTGAGCGGCGGCGCCGTCCCCATTCCGCTGACGGTGCTCCAGATCCTCGCCATCGACCTGGGCACCGACACCCTGCCCGCGCTCGCGCTCGGCCGCGAACCGGCCGAACCCGGCATCATGTCCCGGCCTCCCCGCTCCCGGTCCCACGGCGTCATCTCGCGGCGGATGTTGCTGCGGGCCTGGGGAACCATCGGCGTCCTCTCCGCGATCCTGGTCATGACCGCCTTCTTCTACGTGTTGTGGCGGGCCGGTTGGCGGCCCGGCGACCCGACCGGTGTGGGCGCCCCGTTGCACCACGCCTACCTGACCGCCACGACCGCGACCTTCGCGGGCCTGGTTGCCTGCCAGATCGGCACCGCCATGGCGGTCCGGACGGAGCACGCCTCCCTGCGCCAGGTGGGCCCGTTCACCAATCCGATGTTGCTGGGCGGGATCGCCGTGGAGGTGGCCTTCGCCGCCGCGCTGATCTACCTGCCGCCTCTCCAGCGGCTGTTCGGTACGGCGGCCCTCCCCCTCGACGTCCTGCTGCTCGTCCTGTGCTTCCCCGTCCTCATCTGGGGGTCGGACGAACTGCGGCGGTGGGCGGGCCGCCGAGGTCCCCCAAGTGAAGGACCTTCGCCCCAGGCGCGGGCACCGTCCGCACTGTGGGATGGAGACAGGAGTTGTGCCGAGAAAGGGAGCAGACCATGAGTCCGATCATCGTCGCCGGAGCCGACGGATCCGTGTCCGCGCTCGCCGCCGTCGAATACGCGGCTCAGGACGCGGCCCGGCGGGGTGGAGCGCTCCGTATCGTGTACGTCCGGGAGCCGTGGGCGGGCGTGCGGTTGAGAGATCTGGACGCGATCGAGCAAGACCACGGGGCACAGGTCCTGGCCACCGCCGAACGGCGCGCCCGCGCCCGCGTGCCCGATCTTGAGATCAGCGCCCGCGTGGCCACCGGTGACGTGGTCAACCGGTTGAAGGACGAGGCCGAGAGGGCCGACACGATCGTGGTCGGTTCCCGGGGCGTGGGGGGCTTCGCCGGCATGGTCCTCGGATCGGTCGGCCTGGGTCTGGCGGGGCGCACCCCCGGCCCGGTCGTCGTGGTGCGCGAGGCCGTCGCCGACACCCGGGGAAAGGTGCTGGTCGGCTACGACGGGACCGAGGACGCCGACGTGGCGCTGGAGTTCGCCTTCGCCGAGGCCGATCGTCGCGGAGCGGGCCTGGAGGCGGTGTACGCCTGGCGACCGCCGTCGTTCACCTCCCTGGGCGCCGGATACGACAACCTGATCCACTGCGTGTACGAGGAACGCAACGATTTCGTGCGGCAGAAGTTCATGGCCTGGCAGGGCAAACATCCCAACGTGGCGTCCGCGCAGACCGGGGTGAGCGGGCACCCGGTGGAGGCACTGTCGGACATGTCCCGCACGGCCGATCTGGTGATCGCGGGATGTCGTGGCCTCGGTTCGTTCGCGGGGGCGATGCTGGGCTCGGTCGGCCACGGCCTGCTGCACCACGCCCACTGCCCGGTCGCCATCGTGTCGGCCGACGTGAAGTAGGGAGGCGTCGATGGCTGTCACGGTCGAGGAGGTCATGACCTGGCAGGTGATCTCGGTCCGGGAGGACACCTGCTTCAAGGAGGTCGCGGCCAAGCTCTTCGAACACGGGGTGACGACGGTCCCCGTGCTCGACGCGGGCGGCGGCGTGGCCGGCGTCGTCTCGGAGGCGGACCTGCTGCGCACCGAGGAGTTCCGGGGCGGCCTGGCGCCCACCGACTCCCACGTCACCTGGCGGGCCGCCGGCACCAGCGCCGGTGACCTGATGTCGGCTCCGGCGATCACCGTCACGCCGGAGACGTCGGTGACGGTGGCGGCCCGCGTCATGAACGCGTGCGGGATCAAGAGCCTCCCGGTGGTGACCGCCGACGGGCGCCTGCTGGGCATCGTCAGCCGCCATGACGTGCTCAAGGTGTTCGTCCGCTCCGACGAAGATCTGGAGCGCCAGATCAGGGTCGAGGTGCTGAACCGGGCCCTGTGGATGGACACGACGCGGGTGCACGTCGCCGTCGTGGACGGGGTGGTGACGCTCTCGGGGCGGATGTGCCTCCGGCGGGACGCCGTGATCGCGGTCTGGATGACCCGTCAGGTGAACGGGGTCGTCGACGTGATCGACGAGATCGACTGCGACCGGGACCCCGACTGAGGGTCCACCGGTGCCGGCGACGCCGTCAGCGCGCGGCCCCGACCCGTACGACGGCGATCGGGCAGGGAGCCAGGTGCAGCAACGCCTGGCTGACCGACCCGAGCACCATCCCCGACAGGACGCCGTGCCCGTGCGATCCGACCACCAGCAGGTCGGCCGAACCGGCGGCGTGGCGCAGCACGTCGACGGGATGCCCTTCGACGACCTCCATCGACACCTGGACGTCGGGGTACCTGTCCCGGCGGCCCGCCAGCGCCTCCGCCAGGCCCCGCGTGCTGATCTCCGGCTCCTCGCCCACGGTCGCGTTCGCGGCGATCTGCCGGCAGTTCCAGGCGAGCACGGCACGCAGGCGGGCCCTGTGCGTCGCCGCCTCGTCGAACGCGAAGTCCAGGACCGTCTCCTGCGCCTCCGACGCGTCGACGCCGACGACCACCACCCCGTGGGGCTCGGGGTTCGCACCGCGCACGACGACCACGTCACAGTGAGCGTGGCCGGCCACCCCCTGTGTCACCGACCCGATGAGCAGGCCGCGAAGCGAACCGAGTCCCGTGCTTCCCATGACGAGCAGATCGGCCCCCTGGGAGGCCTCGATGAGTTTCCGCCGCGGGTCGCCGCCGAGCAGCGAGGTTCCGGTGACGACGTCCTGCGCGGCGTGCCGGGCGGCGTGCACGGCCTCCGTGAGCGCGGTCTCGCCGCCCTGGCGCATCCAGGTGCCGATGCTCGCGACGCCCCCCGACAGGCCGTCTTGCAGGCACCATTCGGGAACGACGTTCACGATCTTCAACGGGACCCCGCGAAGGACTGCCTCCCTGGCCGCCCATTCGGCCGCCGCGACACCGGGCGGCAGCCCGTCGACTCCGACAACGATCACGTCATCCTCGAATCGCTCAGTGTAGTCAATTGCCTTCATATTGTGACATGACCCAGTTCTCAGGGGTGGCTTGAGCGCCACTCTTCGTAGGCGGCGACCGTGGTGGGAAGGGTGGGAAACAGGAACTCCTCCCCGATCGACCGGCTCAGTCCATAGGAATCCAGATACTCACGAAGGTCCCGCTTGACCCGCGCCAAGCCGAAGACGATCCCGCGCCTGGCGAGTTCCGCTCGCAGGGATTCGACGGCGTCCAGAGCGGTGATGTCGACCTCCACGTTGGCCTCGACGTTGAGCACGAACCACCGGACCGGGCCGTCATGGTCGTCGACCGAGGCCAGGGCGCGACGGCGGAAGTCCTCGGCGTTGGCGAAGAACAGCGGCGAGTCGTAGCGATAGATGACGAGACCGGGAATCGTGTGGGCCTGGGGGTAGTCGTCGATGTCGTGCATGCCGGCGAGGCCGGGGACGAGCCCCAGGACGGCGTCGTGTGGGCGGGCGATCCGGGCCAGCATCTCGGCGACCGACAGGGCGACGGCGAGGAGCACCCCGTACAGGATGTCGAGGAGCAGCACGCTCAGGCAGGTGGCCGCCGCGAGGAGGAATTCACTTCGGCGGAAGGCCAGCAGGCGGCGGAACTGCCCGATGTCGATGAGGCGGGTCGCGGCGAAGATGACGATGGCGCCCAGCGCGGCAACGGGAAACCAGGCCAGCAGCGGCCCGGCGGCGACCAGCACGACGACCACCGCGACCAGGCTGACCAGGGAATAGACCTGAGTCCGTGCGCCGGCCGTCACGCCGAGGGCGGTCCGGCTGCCGCTGCTGCTGATCGGGAAGCCGCGCAGCACTCCGGCGCCGAGGTTGGCGACCCCCAGGGCGAGCAACTCCCTGTTGGCGTCGATGCGCTGGTTGCGGCGGGCCGCGAACGACCGGCCGGTGAGCATGTTGTCGCTGTAGCCGACGAGCAGCACCCCGACCGCGGGCAGGATCAGTTCACTCCATCCGGAGGGAGTCGGAAGCTGGGGTGCCGGTAGCCCGGCGGGGATCCGGCCGATCACCGCGATACCGGCCCTTTCCAGCCCGAACATCGCCACGACCACCGTGGCCAGCAACACTGCCAGCAGGGGGCCGGGGAAAGCGGGCAGCAGCCGGTCCAGCAGAAAGAGGAAGCACAACACGACCACGGCGAACAGCAGCGTCCACAGGTCCAGGTGACCGATGCCGACGGCGAAGGACGCCAACTCCTCGAAGAAGGTGTCCCCCGAGACGCGGACCCCCGTGATCCGCTCCAGCTGACTCATGATCATGGTGAGGCCGAGACCCGTCAGGTAGCCGATCAGGACCGGACGGGAAAGCAGATCGGCGACGAAGCCCATCCGCAACAACCAGCAGATCAGTGCGAGCACGCCCACCACGATGGCCAGCGCGGCGGCCAACTGGGCGTACCGGACGGGATCACCGGCCGCCAGCGGCCCGATCGTGACAGCGGTCATCAGCGCGGTCGACGACTCGGGCCCCATGGACAGTTGCCTGGACGAACCGAACAGCGGATAGAGCGCCAGCGCCGGAAGCGCCGCCCACAACCCGGCCACCGGAGGCAGGCCGGCCACGGTCGCGTACGCCATCACCTGCGGCACCAGGTATCCGGCCACGGTGAGCCCGGCGAGCAGATCGCCCCGAACCCAGGCCCGCCGGTATTCCCGCAGGTCGGATATCACTTTCGGCGCATGGATCATGACTGTCAGTCTCGCACCCGGCGGGGCTGGGGTCCCGCCTCAAAGGGCACCCCGGCTCCGGGGTCCATCTGGCCGTGGGGGGAGAGTGGAAGAGAACCGAAGAACGGCGGGTGAGACGTATGACCACGATGAACGGGGTCGTCATCGGCTACGACGGCTCAGATTTCGCGATGCAGGCCCTGGACTGGGCCATGGACGAGGCGGAGATGCGGAAACTGCCGCTCACCGTCGCCCACGCCTGGCACTGGCCCTACGGTGAGGCCACCGACGACGCCGAAGACCACCTGCGCCGGGCCGCCGACCACGTGCTCTGGCACGGCGTCTCGTGCGCGCGGGCGACCAGCTCGGTGACGGAGATCAAGGGCGAGTTGTGGAAGGGCTCGGCCGGCGACCAGCTCGTGGCCCTGTCCGGGGCGGCGGACCTGCTCGTGGTCGGCTCCCGGGGGCTGAGCCGGGTGCCGTCCATGATGATCGGCTCGGTCGCCGGCCACGTCGCCGCCTACGCCGCCTGCCCGGCTCTGGTCGTACGCGGACCGGGCCCCATCCCGGCCCCGCTCGATCCGGGCCCCGTCGTCGTGGGGGTCGACGGGGCACCCGGAGGGAGAGCCCGGCCGGTGGTCGAGTTCGCCTTCGCCGAGGCCGCGCTCCGGCAGATTCCGCTGGTGGCGGTCCGGTGCGGCCTGACCGCCCCGTCGTTCGGCACCTCGATGCCGCTCGTTCCCGACCTGACCCTGGCGGAGGAGGAACTCGCGGAGGCGCTCACCGCCTGGCAGGAGCGCTACCCGGAGGTCCGGGTCAGCGCCAGGGTCACCCTCGACGCCCCGCGTGAGGCCCTGACCCGCCTGTCGAGGCAGGCCGGCCTCGTGGTGGTGGGACGCCGCCGCTTCGGCCACCTGGGCACGACCGCCGCCCCGGTGCTCCGGCACGCCTCCTGCCCCGTCGCCGTGGCCGCGATGGCGGACTGAGACACCTCGGGAAGGGAGAACGACCATGACCTCGACCATCGTCGTGGGCGTCGACGGATCGGCGCCCTCGCTCGCCGCAGTGGAGTACGCGGCGCGCGACGCGGCCCGCAGGAACGCCGCGCTGCGCATCATCCACGTGTGGCCGCCCCTCACCATGGGCGACCGGGAAGTCCACGAGACGGGGCGCAGGCACCATGAGGGCATCGTCGCCGAGGCCCAGCGCCGGGCCTGGGACGCCGCCCCGGACATCGAGATCAGCGCCCATCTGATCAGGGGCGACGTGATCGACCGGCTCGATCGGGAGGCGATGGGCGCCGACGAGGTCGTGATCGGCAGCCGCGGCATGGGCGGCTTCGCCGGCCTGATCCTCGGATCGGTCGGCCTGGCCCTCGCCGGCCACACCCCCGCTCCCCTCGTCGTCGTCCGCAAGCCCTCCCGGCACACCTACGGGGAGATCGTGGCCGGTTACGACGGCAGCGAGGAGTCGGAGACGGCGCTCGACTTCGCCTTCGCCGAGGCCGAACGGCGCGACGCCCGGCTCAAGCTCGTGTACGCCTGGCAACCCCCGACGCTGGCCGCCTCCGCCGCCGGCTACGGCACCCTGATCCAGAAGATGTTCGACGAGCAGACGACCTTCGTCTGGCAGCAGCTGGCCCCGTGGACGGAGAAGTTCCCGCACGTCCCGGTCGAGCACACGGGTGTCTGCGGCCACCCGGTCTACGTGTTGTCGGAGGAGTCCCGCACGGCCGACCTGGTGATCGTCGGTTCACGCGGCCGGGGAGTCATCCGCTCGACCGCTCTGGGATCGGTCGGATACGGCCTGCTGCACCGGGCCCACTGCCCGGTCGCCATCGTCACCGAGAAGGAGGACGGACGATGATCGACCCGACGAAGCTCACCGCCAGTGACGTGATGACCCGGGTGGTCGTCACGGTCACCCCGGACGAGTCCCCGATCATGGCCTGGGAGCTCATGCGCAAAGGCGGCATCCACCACATCCCGGTCGTCGGCCCCAGCCGCTGGCCACACGGGATCCTGTCGATGCAGGACATCGCCACCAACTGCTCGGGCACGCTGGCCGAGTTGTCCCGCCGCAAGGTGGGCGACCTCATCAAATCGACGCTCACGCCCCGCGTCCCGCTCAACCGGCCGCTCGCCGGCGTGGCGGCCGTGATGCTCGACTCCGGTCACGACGCCGTCCCGGTCGTCGACGAGCAGTGCCGGGCCGTCGGCGTGATCACCACGGTCGACATTCTCCGCGCCGTCGCCGGCCGGATCACGCCGGAGTCCGGCGCGTCCGGCGACGTCCATCCGGCCCTGTTCCGGGTGGAGCCCGTGACCTGAGACTAGGAAAGGACCTCCACCAGCGGGCGCCGGAACGCCTGCGGTGTGCCGGCGCAGTAGCCCAGCCGCAGGATGATCTGCGGATGCTCTCCCGAGCAGAGTACGGTGCGGACGAACTCGCGCAGCAGCGGATATTCCAGCGGCTGGGTGTGGAACGCGGCGCGGACACCCTGGGAGGAGGCGTACAGGAGCACCGATTCCAGCGCCTGCCCCGCCTGCACCCAGTCGGCCGGCTCGTCACCGATGGTGGTGAGCAGCACCACCACTCCCGTCTCCCTCCGCTGGCCGACCTCGCCGCCCCAGCCCTGCCCGCGGCTGTAGTCGCGCTGCGCGAACTCCAGCCCGGCTTCCGGGTCACGCCGGGGATAGGCCTCCGCGGGCACGCCGTCTCTGCGCGAACTGCCGGGACGCAGCCCCCAGCGGATCATCTCCATCTCGAACTCCGGATCCCGCGCCTGCGACTCCTGCGCCACCGTGGTCAGCGCGGCCAGGATCGTCACGTCGGTCGCCGACCTGAGCGGGATCAGCCGGACGTTCTCCATCGCGGCCGCCCTGACCAGGGAATCGAGCACGGCCTCCGGTACGGGCCGATCGGAGAAGCCGCCTCGATGGGTGCGCCGCCGGGGGATCTCGTCCCGGAGGGCGCAGATCTCCTCCGGCGCCGGCTCCTCGGGACCGACGCGCACGGTCGCCACCAGACCGGGACGATCCGGGTCGGGCAGCGTCCGCACCACCGGGCGATGACCGGTCGCGCGCACCAGCGTCTGCATGTTGAACAGCGCCGCACCGCAACTGATCGTCAACTCCCGCCCCTGCGGATCGCTCACGGGAAGCCGCCGGTCGGCGTCGGAGCGCAGGCAGATCTCCTCGCCGTCGATGGCGAACGACCACGGTTGTGAGTTGTGGATCGACGGCGCCCACGTCGCCGCCTCCACGACGGCCGCCAGACCGTCGCCTTGCTGGGCGGGCATGCCCTCGCCCGTGGGGAAGGTCAGGCCGCAGTCGACCTCCACGACGCCGTCGACGCCCCGGACGGCTTCGATCAGATGGGCTACCGGCGTGCCGGCCGGAACCTCACCGCTGATGCCGACCGTGCCCTGGTCGACCGAGATCGTCAGACTGTTCGGATCAAGGTGGGCCGCCTCGCGGATCGTCGCGTCGACCTCACGCCGCACCTCCTCCGACAGGCTGTCGAAGATCGGAACCACGTCGTCCTGCGTCACCACCCCCATGAACCTTCCGTCGGCCGGATCGACCACAGGCAGTTGCCGAAGCTCGTGGCAGTACATGAGCCGAGCGGCCTCCCGGGCCGTCACGCCGGGCGTGACCGTCACCGCCGGTGATCTCATCAGCTCCTCTGCCGTGCGCCCGGCACGGGACCCGTCCTCGGCACGCAGAGCCTCCTCGGGAACGACACCGATCGGCCGGCTCTCGGCGTCGAGGACGGTGACGGCGGGGAGCCGGTATTTGTCCATCGCGGACACGATCTCCGCGCGCCGCGTGCCCGGCCGTACGGCGACCGCGTCCCGGCCCATCAACTGTCCGACCTTGATCGTCATTCGAACCACCCTTCCCATGCTCGGCGAGCGGGTGACGGCAGAATGCGCAGAAGTCCTGTTTCTTCCTTCCTAGCAGACCGAACGCCATGTCAGCGGAGCCTGCGGATGTAGGGCGAAGGCGGGCGTCCGGCCGGTGCCAGCCGGATCCGGGCGTCGACGGTGACGGCGCCGCCGGGGGTGACGATCACCGGGTTGAGGTCGAGTTCGGCGACCTCCGGGAGGGCGTCCATGAGCAGGCCCACCCTTCTGATGACCTCCGCCAGCGCCTCGGCGTCGACCGGGGGGCCGCCTCGGTAGCCGTACAGGACGGGGTGCGAGCGGAGCTCGCGGATCATCGCCTCGGCGGTCGCCGCCGAGAAGGGCGGCACCCGGAACGAACGGTCGGCGAGCAGGTCGGCGGTGACGCCGCCCATGCCGACCATGACCAGCGGGCCGAAGGCCGGATAGTTGACGCCGCCCACGATGATCTCGATGCCCTGTTCCACCATCGGCTGGACCACGGCGCCGGTCATCTCGGCGCCGATCGACTCCCGCATGGCCGCGAACGCGGCCCGCGTCTCCTCCGGGCCGGTCAGACCGACCCGGACCCCGCCGACGTCGCTCTTGTGGAGGGGGCCGACCGCCTTCAGCACCACCTGACCGCCCAGGGACGCGGCGGCCTCGGCCGCCGCGTCGGCGTCCGGCACGCGGATCGTCTGGACGGCCGGGATGCCGAAGTGCCGGAGCAGGCCGTCGATCGTGCCGGCGTCGAGCCATCCTTCGGGGGCCGCACCCGGCAGCAGCGCCCGCGCGGTGAGGTCGTCGAAGCCGCCCGTCTCCACCTCCTCCGCGGGCGAGTTCCGCCATTCGGTGTAGTCGACGACGCGGGTCAGCGCCTGCACGGCCTGTTCCGGGTAGGCGTAGGTGGGCACCCGGCCGTCGATGAGACCGTCCTCCCCCAGAACGCAGGCGATGACCGGCTTGCGCGCGTCACGGGTGGCCTTGGCGATGGCGTCCTTGGTGGCCGGCGCGCCTGAGCCGAAGGGCGGGGTGTAGACGACCAGGACCACGTCCACTTCGGGGTCGGCCAGGGCGCTTTCGATCGCCAGCCCGATGTCCTCGGCGGAGGCCTCCGCGCCCAGGTCGACCGGGTTGCCGAGCGCGGCGGAGGGGAACCGGTGCCGCAGCCGGGCGGCGGGGGTGAGGGCCGGAACGGTCAGCCCGGCGCGTTCGCAGACGTCGGCCGTCATGGCCTCCGGGCCGCCCGAGTTGCCGACGACGGCGACCCGCCGCCCGGCGGGCAGCGGCTGCGTCTCCAGGAGGCGGGCGGTGTCGTACAGGTCGCGGATGCCGTCGAGGCGGATCACCCCGGCCGCGCGGACCAGCGCGTCCACGGCGATGTCCGGCGTCGCGGCGGCGGCCGTGTGGGAGCGCACGGCCCGGTCACCGGCCTGCGAACGGCCGCTCTTGACCAGCAGAACCGGCTTGCGCCGTCCCACCCGGGCGGCGATCCGGGCGAACCTGCGGGGGTTGCCGAACGACTCCAGGTAGAGGGCGATGACGCGGGTGGTCTCGTCGTCCTCCCAGTACTCCAGCAGGTCGTTGCTGCTCACGTCGGCCTTGTTGCCGACCGACACGAACGAGGAGATCGGCAACCGGTCGAGCAGCACCGCGCCGACCGCCCCCGACTGGGACAACACCGCGACACCACCCGGTTCCGGCGTGCCGCGCAGGAAACTGGCGTTCAGTCGGACGACGGTGTTGACGATGCCCAGGCAGTTGGGGCCGATCAGGCGCATGCCCGCCGTCCGGCAGATCGTCAGCAGTTCGTGTTCGGCGTCCCCGCCGTCCTGCTCGGCGAACCCGGCCGAGAGGACCACCAGGCCGCGCACCCCCGTCGCCGCGCAGTCCCGGGCCACGTCCAGGACCGCCTTGGCGGGCACCGCCACCACGACGACGTCGACCCGCTCAGGCAGCGTGGCCAGCGAGGGATAGGCCGGCCGGCCGGCGATCACGTCGGCGTGCGGGTTGACGGGATAGACCGTGCCGGGAAAGCCGCCGTCGATCAGGTTGCGCAGCACCTTGTGCCCGACCGAGGCGGGATCGCGCCCGGCGCCGACCACGGCCACGGCGCGTGGTTCCAGCACCCGCCGCAACGAGGCGCGTTCGGCTTCGTGGTCGCGGGCCGCGATGGTCCCGGCCAGCCGGTTTCCGGCCGTGAGCGCCACGACCACGCGGGTCTCGGGACCGCTGTGGGTGATCTCGATCGGCAGGCCGACGTTGGCGAGCACGTCGAGCATGACCTTGTTCTCGGTCAGCACGTCGGCGGTGAACCGGGTGACCCCTTCGGCCGCGGCGGCGAGGGCCAGGTGTTCGATGAGCAGGGTGCCCAGGCCGGTGCCGTGCACGGCGTCGTCCACGAGAACGCCGATGTCGGCGGTGCCGTCCCCGGCCGGGACGTACTCGGCGACGGCGGCGAGCCGTCCCGCCACCAGGGCGACCAGGGCCCGGCCGTCGTGGCCGGTCCCGGTGATCTGGTCCATGTACGTATGGGCGGTCGCCCGCCCGCCGGTGAAGAACCGCAGGTATGCCGAGGTTTCGGAGACACGTTCGACCAGGTCGTGCAGGTCCGGCGCGTCGGCGGGATCGAGAGGGCGGAGATGGGCGATGCCGCCGTCACGCAGCAGGACGTCGCATTCATCGGACATGGCAAAGACTCCTTAGCGGGCTCTGCCTTCAGCCTCCCGCCGACGATCCCCTCCGACGCAGGGCCGGACGGCTCCGAGATCAGGGACTTTGGTCAGGGATGTCCGCGGTCAGGGACGAAAGTCCCGTCCGGCAGGGG
>NZ_BBXE01000027.1:0-39416 GCF_001570565.1 Herbidospora yilanensis
TTGGGGCTGCGGGGGCGCGGCGGGGGGCGGCGGCGCGGGCTGGGGAGGCGGCTCGGGGGTGGGGTTGTAGGTGTAGGTCGGGGTCTGCTGCCTCGGGGCCGCGTGGGAGCCCTTCGACTGGGGCTGGGCCACCTGGGGCGGCGGGGGCGGGGCGGGCGCCGGGGCGGGGGGCGGCAGGGCGGCCTGGGCGCCGTTGAGGGCCGGGAGGGCCCCGGTGGTTCTGGTGCCGTTCTGAGCGGCTTCGGCGCCGGTCGAGAGGGTCACGAAGGGGCGCAGATGGCCGCCGCTCATCTCGACCAGGTCGTCGCACTCCTGGCGGAGGGTGCGGGAGACGGCCCAGCTCCCGTCGGAGGCGATGGAGATCACGGTGACCCGGATGCCGAGGTCCTGCGCGTCGCTGACCACCTGGGCCAGGTCTTCGTCGCCGCTGACCACGACCGCGTCGCAGACGGCGTTGTTGCGGGCCAGGGTCATCAGGTCGCGGTGGACCTGGGCGTCGACGCCCTCACGGCGGCCCGGCCGGATGCGGGCCAGGCGGAGCTTGAGGCCGGGGATGTCGGCCAGCACGTCGTGTTCGGGCGTGCGGCGGCCCTCGACCGTCGCCTCGTACCAGTAGCAGCGCAGCAGCGGCAGGCCGGTGCGTTCGCGGGCGAGGTTGGTCAGCAGTTGGAGGAGACCGGGGTAGTCCCAAGTGACGGCCTCACGGTGGCGGGTCCCGTGAACGGCCATCGCGCCATCGGCCAGCAGATAGCCGGCGTCGACGAAAAGCGCGCAGCGATCCACGCGACACCGCCTTCCTTAACGTGGCCATCTCAGGGTAATCGGGTGGCTGATGGCGCGAGGATGAATCCCGCCGATTGTCTCCTCCGGGACCGTACCAGTTTGTCCCGTTATTGCCTCCGGTCACGTGCGCAGGTAGGCGTCTCGCAGACCTCTTCTGGCGCGATAGGCCAGGGCCGCCACGCCGTTGGCCGTCAGCCCCATGAGCGGCGCGATCTCGGCCGCCTGGTGGTCTTCGACGGCGGTGTGCCACAGGACCTCGCGCCAGCGTTCGGGCAGGGACCGGAAGGCCCTGGCGACGTCGGCCCGTTCGCAGCGCGCCAGCGCCGGATCGACGAAGGGCTCGCCGGGGGCGTACCGCTCGATCTCGTGGGTGGGGACGTCGCGGCGGTCGGCGCGGTCGTAGACGGCGCGGCGGACGGCGGCGAGGAGATATGGACGGAACTCCGCCCTCGGGCCGCCGCCTCGGCGGATCAGGTCGAGGATGCGGGTGAAGGTCTCGGCGACGATGTCGTCGGCGTCGTCGATCGCCCCGTGACGGAGCAGGTGGCGCGCGACGGCGCGGGCGGCGGGGCGGTGGCGTTCGTAGAGGGCGCCGTAGGCGGCGGAGTCGCCGGCCCGGAGGGCGTCGAGCAATTGCGCGTCGCTTTGCCCGATTTGCACACTCAATGTTACCTCTCGATTACCTTAGGTTGACCGCCTGATGATTCCGCGTCCAGGCCGTCTCCTAACGCGACTCGACCGAGTCAGGAAAACTGACTTGCTCAGACGGTCAATACGCTGAGGGCCATGACTGACCGAGAGCTTCTGCTGGACGAGATCAAGAACAAGGCCGTCGTGCACGGCCGGGTGACCCTTTCCTCGGGCAAGGAGGCCGACTACTACGTCGACCTGCGCCGCGTGACCCTCGACGGCACGGCGGCGCCGCTGGTGGGCCGGGTGATGCTCGACCTGACCGGAGACCTCGGCTTCGACGCCGTCGGCGGGCTGACCCTGGGCGCCGACCCGGTGGCCACCGCGATGGTGCACGCCGCCGCCGCGCGGGGCGAGCGGCTCGACGCCTTCGTGGTCCGCAAGGAGGGCAAGGCCCACGGCCTCCAGCGCCGCATCGAAGGCCCCGACGTCGCCGGACGCCGGGTGCTGGCCGTGGAGGACACCACCACCACCGGGGGGTCGGTGCTGACCGCCGTACAGGCACTGAAAGAGGCCGGGGCGGTCGTCGTGGGCATCGCGACGATCGTGCACCGAGGTGGCGACGACAACCTGGCGACGGCCGGGGTGCCCTATCGGTCGGCGTTCAACTTGGCTGACCTTGGCCTCGGGTGACGGTGAAGGAGGCCTGCTCCCCGGGCTGCACCGGGGGGCGCGGCTTACCGTTCTCCCAGATCTTCACGAGTGAGGCGTCGTCGAGGACGACGTCGACCTTGCCGTCGAAGTAGGCGACCTGCTCCCCCTTGGAGAGCTGCCCGTTGATCAGCACGTCGCCGCCGGGGATCCGGACGAAGACCGGGCAGTGGTCGGCCTGACAGACGATCTGGAGGGTCGCGGGGGCGGTCCGCGCGGCCTGCGCGGAGGCCGCGGGGGGAACCGGGGTGTCGGGGGCCTCGATGGGGTCGGTGGCGGTGAGCAGCCCTACGACACCCACCACGATCAGCGACAGCAGGGCACCTACCGCGAGCACGATGAGTACGATCCGGGCGATCCCCAACGGATCGGACCTATGTCGTCCCACTCTTCTGACGGTAACCGGTTGGAAAGACCAAGCTGTCCAAAAAAGTAAGATTATTACGATTGGCTATCGGCCGAAGGTCAGGCGGTCTCGCGGTGGTGCTTGCCCTTGGGTTCGGTCACCGGAGCGCCCGGCTGGCCGATCGCGGCTGCCGTGGCGGCGATCTTGGCCGCCTTCCGGTTCTTCATGACCTCGCGGATGATCGGGATCACCGAGAGAAGGATGATCACCGCCGCGCCGGGCAGGATGTAGCGGTCGACGTTGGGCACCAGCTTGCCGACGTAGTAGCCGAAGAGCAGCAGGCCATCGGTCCAGAGAACGCCGCCGACGATGTTCCAGACGAGGAAGCGACGCGGCTTCATGCCGAGCATGCCGGCGACCGGGTTCAGGAAGGTCCGGACGATCGGGATGAACCGGGCCAGCACGACGGCCTTCTCCGGGCCGAACTTCTCGAAGTAGTACTGCGCCTTCTCGACGTACTCCTGCTTGAACAGCCGGGAGTCGGGCCGGGCGAACAGGCGGGGACCCGCCTTCGCGCCGATGTAGTGGCCGAGCTGGGCGCCCGCGATGGCGCAGACCGGCGCGCCGACGAGGAGAACGCCGAGCGGGAACGGCGTGTCGAGCCCGACCGCCGAGGCGACCTCGGCCGACGCGCCCATGCCGGCGACCACCAGCAGCGAGTCGCCGGGCAGGAAGAAGCCGATCAGAAGACCGGTCTCGGCGAAGATGATGGTGAGAATGCCGATGAGCCCGAAGGTGACGATCCACCATTCGGCGCTGAGAAGATTCGTGACGTCCATCGCGAGAAGAGCGTACCCCGGCATGATGAAGACCGGCGGCAACCCGGGGCGCTTCACACATCCGGGCACGCTTCGGAATACTGGTCTACACCAATCCTTCTCATTGGAGATGACTTTCGATGCCTATCGCAACCCCTGAGGTCTACGCCGAGATGCTCGACCGGGCCAAGTCCGGCGGGTTCGCCTACCCGGCGATCAACGTGACGTCGTCGCAGACGCTGAACGCTGCGCTGCGCGGCTTCGCCGAGGCGGAGAGCGACGGCATCATCCAGGTCTCCACCGGCGGCGCCGAGTTCGCGTCGGGCACCACCGTCAAGGACATGGTCATCGGCGCCACCGCCCTTGCCGAGTACGCCCGCGTGGTCGCCGCGAAGTACAACGTGACGATCGCCCTGCACACCGACCACTGCCCGGCTGACAAGCTCGACGGGTTCATGCGCCCGCTGATCGAGATCTCCCGCGAGCGGGTCGCCCGCGGCCAGGAGCCGCTGTTCCAGTCGCACATGTGGGACGGCTCGGCCGTGCCGCTGGAGGAGAACCTCCAGATCGCCTCCGAGCTCCTCGACAAGTGCGCCGAGGCGCGCGTCGTCATGGAGATGGAGATCGGCGTCGTCGGCGGCGAGGAGGACGGCGTCTCCCACGAGATCAACGACAAGCTCTACACGACCCCCGAAGACGCCATCGCCACCGCCGAGGCGGTCGGCCTCGGCGAGCGCGGCCGCTACATGCTCGCCGCCACCTTCGGCAACGTCCACGGCGTCTACAAGCCCGGCGCGGTCAAGCTGCGCCCGTCGGTGCTGAAGGACATCCAGGACGCCGTCGGCAACAAGTACGGCAAGGACAAGCCGTTCGACCTCGTCTTCCACGGCGGCTCGGGCTCGCTGCTCGAGGAGATCCACGAGGCGATCTCGTACGGCGTCATCAAGATGAACATCGACACCGACACCCAGTACGCCTTCACCCGTCCGGTCGTCGACCACATGTTCAAGAACTACGACGGCGTGCTGAAGATCGACGGCGAGGTCGGCAACAAGAAGGCCTACGACCCCCGCGCCTACGGCAAGCTGGCCGAGGCCGGCATGGCCAAGCGCATCGTCGAGGCCTGCCAGCACCTCAAGTCGGCCGGCACGAAGCTGAGCTAAGTGCGTCGAGCGGAAGGCCCGGATCGACGGAGATTCGGGCCTTTGGCATCTGCAGGAGTAAATGATTACGGTTTGCCGCTACAGGTAAGACAGTGTTCAAAGACCGATCACGAGAACGGGAGCCGCTGTGGAAACGCACGAGAACCTGCTGGCCGGCCCACCCCCCACGCAGCTTCCTGACAACCCCGAGGCGCGCAAGATGATGGAGAGCGGGATCAAGGCGGCCGACGTCGCGGCCCGGTTCCCCACCTACTCCGCCGCGTGGGCCACCCTGGCCGACGACTACTTCGCGGCGGGCCACGCCATCACGTCGTACGCCTTCGCGCGCACCGGCTACCACCGGGGCCTCGACCAGTTGCGCCGCGCCGGGTGGAAGGGCCACGGGCCGATCCCGTGGGACCACGCGCCCAACCGGGGGTTCCTGCGCTGCCTGAACGCGCTGGCCCGCGCGGCCTACGCGATCGGTGAGAAGGACGAGGCCGAACGTTGCCAGCAGTTCCTGCGTGACTCCTCCCCGGAGGCGGCCGACGCGCTGTCGAACTGACCGGAGATCCCCTTTTTCCGGCAGCTCAGGTAGTCTCGGTTTGCAAGAGCCCCTGTCGCTTGCGTCAGGGGCTTTGGTTTTTGTTCCGGGAGATTGACCATGCCGGCTGTCGTTCTCGTGGGCGCCCAGTGGGGCGATGAGGGCAAAGGGAAGGCCACCGACATCCTCGGTGGCGTCGTCGACTACGTCGTCCGCTACCAGGGCGGCAACAACGCGGGTCACACCGTCGTCATCGGCGACCAGAAATACGCCTTGCATCTGCTGCCCACGGGAGTGTTGTCCCCCAATGTCACACCCGTGATCGGCAACGGCGTCGTCATCGACCCGGGCGTGCTGCTCGGGGAGATCGACGGGCTGGCCGCGCGGGGCATCGACTGCTCACGGCTGCTGATCTCGTCGAACGCCCATTTGATCATGCCCCACCACAAGGCCATCGACAAGGTCACCGAGCGCTACCTCGGCAAGGCCAAGATCGGCACCACCGGGCGGGGCATCGGGCCGGCGTACGGCGACAAGATCTACCGGATGGGCATCCGGGTGCAGGACCTGCTCGACCCGGGCATCCTGCAGAAGAAGATCGAGGCCGCCCTCAACGAGAAGAACCAGATCCTCACCAAGATCTACAACCGCCGCGGGCTCGACCCGGCGAGGGTCCTGGAGGAGTACCTCGGCTATGCCGAGCGGCTGCGCCCCCACATCGCCGACACCGCGCTCATCCTGAGCAAGGCACTCGACGACGACAAGTTCGTGCTGCTCGAAGGCGGCCAGGGCACCCTGCTCGACATCGACCACGGCACCTACCCGTTCGTGACGTCGTCGTCGCCGACGAGCGGCGGCGCGTGCGCGGGTTCGGGCATCCCGCCGACCCGGCTCAACCGGGTGATCGGGATCGTGAAGGCGTACACGACCCGGGTGGGTTCCGGCCCCTTCCCGACCGAGCTGCTCGACGAGACCGGCGAGTGGCTGCGCAAGACCGGGCACGAATACGGCACCACCACCGGCCGCAACCGCCGCTGCGGCTGGTACGACGCCGTGATCTCCCGCTACGCCGCGCGCATCAACGGCGTGACCGACTTCTTCCTCACCAAGCTCGACGTGTTGTCGGGCCTGGAGAAGATCCCGGTCTGCGTCGCCTACGACGTCAACGGCGTGCGTCACGACGAGATCCCGATGACCCAGACCGACTTCCACCACGCGAAGCCGATCTACGAGGAGTTCCCGGGCTGGGAAGAGGACATCACCTCCGCCAAGACCCTCGACGACCTGCCGCCCAACGCGCAGGCCTACGTCAAGGCGCTGGAAGACATGTCCGGCGCGCCGATCTCCGCGATCGGCGTCGGCCCCGGGCGCACCCAGACGCTGCAGATCAGGTCGCTCGTCTAAATCAGGCCACGCCGATCGGAGCCCCAATACAAGGGACCGGTCGGCGTGCCTTGTAGGGTTCGCGGTTGTGCACCGACCTGTTGAGTTGCACGGGCACCGGGGCGCCCGCGGCCTGCGGCCCGAGAACACCCTGCCCGGTCTCGCCTACGCGCTGGAGATCGGCGTCGACGCCATCGAGTTCGACGTCGTGCTGACCGCCGACCACCAGTTGGTCCTGAGTCACGACCTGACCGTCTCCGCGGTGACGAGCCGCGACACCGGCGCCGAGCAACTGGTCGGCCGGCCGATCAACCAGCTCACCCTGACGCAGCTCCGCACCCTCGACGTGGGGGTGCGCCGGCCGGTGCGCGAGAACGACCCGTTCGTGCGCACCCAGGTCGGCCGTCCCGACACCCGAATGCCCACGCTGGGCGCGGTGCTCGGGCTCGTGAGCGCCTACGGCGCCGACCACGTGCGGCTGAACGTCGAGCTCAAGTCCGACCCCACCCGGCCCGACCTGTCGGCCGACCCGAAGTTCTTCACCGGCCTGGTCCTGGACGAACTGGCGCGGCACCGGCGCATCGACAACTCGGCCGTCCTGAGCTTCGACTGGCGCATCCTGGCGGCGGCGCGTGACGCCGTGCCGCACAGATACGCGCTGGTCGAGGCGGCGACAATCGACCCCGTGTGGATGGCGGGCTTCGACATCCGCGACTTCGAGGTCGACATCGCGGGCGCGGCCGAGGCCGTCGGGGCGACCGTGTTGTCACCCGACCGGGTGCTCGTCGACAAGCAGCTCATGACGGGCGCGGCCCGGCGCGAGCTGCCCGTGGTGGTCTGGACGGTCAACGACCCCGTCGAGGCGGCGACCCTGCTCGACCTCGGGGTGGCCGCGATCGTGACCGACTACCCCGACCGCATGCGGGAGTTGTGGGCCTCCCGCGGCATCCCGCTGCCGCGTTCCGTCAAAGCGGTCGCCGCCGTCTAGAGCCAGCCGTTGCGCCGGAACGCCCGGTGGAGCAGGGCGCAGGCGACGACCATGACGCCGACGACCACCGGGTAGCCCCAGACCGCGTCGAGCGCGGGCATGTGCTCGAAGTTCATGCCGTAGATGCCCGCGATCATGGTCGGGACGGCCAGGATCGCCACCCACGAGGAGATCTTGCGCATGTCCTCGTTGGCCAGGGCGTTGGTGCGGGCGAGCGCGGCCTGGAGGATCGAGTCGGAGAGCTCGTTGCTCGACTGGACCTGCTCGCACACGCGCGACAGGTGGTCGGACACGTCGCGGAAGTACTCCCGCATGTCCGACGGGATGATGCGGCGCTGCGGCAACTGGGAGAACGGGGTGTGGAGCGGCGCGACGGCCCGCTTGAGCTCCAGCATCTCCCGCTTGAGATGGTAGATCCGGTTGATGTCGCGCGAGCTGACCTCGGCGAACACCGCGGCCTCGACCTCTTCGAGCTCGGCCTGCATCTGGTCGGCGACGTAGAGGTACTTGTCGACGACGTGGTCGGCGATGGCGTGGAGCACGCCGGTCGGGCCCCGGTTGAGCAGCTTGGGCTTGTCTTCGAGCTTCTCGCGCACGTCGCTGAGCGGGCTGTGGGCGCCGTGGCGGACCGTGACGACGAAGTCTGGGCCGACGAACACCATGATCTCGCCGGTGGCGATGATCTCGGCCGACTCGGTCAGCACCTCGTGGTCGAGGAACGCGACCGTCTTCAGCACCACGAACAGGGAGTCGCCGTAACGTTCCACCTTGGGCCGCTGGTGGGCCTTGACCGCGTCTTCGACGGCGAGGGGGTGGAGCCCGAACGTCTCGGCCAGCCACTCGACCTCGGGGGCCTCCGGCTCGAAGAGCCCCACCCAGACGTAGGCGTCGGGCTTGGCGGCGTCTTCGTTGTGCTGCCGGACCAACTGGACCGCCTGCGCTATTCCGTCGGCCGCGACCTTCCGGCCGCCGATGTAGGCGCCGAAGGTGATGAGCGAGTCGCTCGACGGGACGCAGGGGAACTTCTTGTGCTCGAGAACAGGGGAGGCCACGGTGGCGGCACGGGTGATACGACGGGGGAAAAGCGTGGCGGAGCGCATGTCGGTCCCTTCGAAGGCCGAGCTCACATGCTCCACGCGAACTGCGGAGTCACCCCTTACACGGGCGCGGGCATGCGGGCGGCGTGCATCTGGAAATGGAGAGGGATGTCGCGCACGTCAGACGCGCGCGTGCACGTACTGACGGGATCGCCAGAAGACACCCGTACCACCTCCAATCGCCACTTGACACCGCAAAGCCAACCCAAAATATCACAGGGTCCCAGGATAACCGTGGTCGCCGGGCCTGAGAGAATGCGTGGGTGCGAGTTCTGGTGATCGGTTCAGGAGGCCGTGAGCACGCGATCTGCCGTGCTCTCCGACCCGCCGAGGTGCACTGCGCGCCCGGCAACGCGGGCATCGCGGAGGTGGCGCGACTACACGACGTGTCGCCCCTCGACGGCTCCTCCGTCGCGGCGCTGGCGCTCGACCTCGCGGTCGACCTCGTGGTCATCGGCCCCGAGGCGCCGCTGGTCGCCGGGGTGGCCGACGCCGTCCGCGCGGTCGGCGTGCCGTGCTTCGGCCCGTCGCGCGAACCCGCCGCGATCGAGGGTTCCAAGAGCTTCGCCAAGTCGGTGATGGAGGCGGCCGGCGTGCCGACCGCCCGCGCCTTCTCCTGTACGACCCCAGAAGAGGCCCTCGACGCCCTCGACACCTTCGGCCCGCCCTATGTGGTCAAGGACGACGGCCTGGCCGCCGGCAAGGGCGTCGTCGTCACGACCGACCGCTCGGCCGCGCTGGCCCACGCCGCGGCGTGCGAGCGCGTGGTGATCGAGGAATACCTCGACGGCCCCGAGGTCTCGTTGTTCGCCCTGTGCGACGGCAAGACGGCCGTGGCACTCCAGCCCGCACAGGACTTCAAGCGCGCCCACGACGGCGACGAGGGGCCCAACACGGGCGGCATGGGCGCCTACACCCCCCTGACGTGGGCCCCCGAGGGCCTGGTCGACGAGATCATGACGACGGTCGTCACCCCGACCGTCAACGAACTGGCCCGCCGCGGCATGCCCTACACCGGCGTCCTCTACGCCGGCCTGGCCCTGACCGGCAAGGGCCCCAAGGTCATCGAATTCAACGCGCGTTTCGGCGACCCCGAGACCCAGGTCGTCCTCGACCGCCTGGAGACCCCCCTGGCCGACCTGCTGCTCGCCTGCGCGACCGGGGAACTCGCCGCCCAGCCCGCAGTGGTCAGCCGCCCCGGCGCGGCCGTGACCGTGGTGATCGCCGCCGAGAACTACCCCGGCACCCCGGTGAAGGGCGACGCCGTCGAGGGCCTGTCGGAAGAGGTCGAGGGGGCTTACGTCCTCCACGCCGGGACGGCGCTGGAGGACGGGCGGGTGGTTTCCAACGGCGGGCGCGTGCTGAACGTGGTGGGCACGGGCGAGACGGTGGCGGAGGCGCGGGAGCGGGCCTACGAACTCGTGGGGCGCATCCAGATGCGTGGCTCCTTCCACCGAAACGACATCGCCGCCGGCCGTTGACCCTAGTTCAGAACACGTTCTGAACTAGGGTCGCGCCATGAGCGCCATTCCCGCAGAAGCGGTCACCTTCTCCGAGTTGTCGCGAAACCCCCGGGCCGTCGCCGAGCGCGCGGCCCGGCTCGGGCGGGTGCGGGTGACCCACCGCGACGCGACCGACTTCTACCTCACCGCCGCCGACGTCGAAGACCGGCGCGACCAGACCCTGGTGACGGCCGCACGCCTGTTCCTCGCGTTGATCCGCCACGACCCTGCGGCCCGCACCCTGGTCATCGCGATGAGCGAGGTCTTCCCCTGGGTCCGCCACCTCGACTCGGACGAGCTCCGGTCCTTCACCCTGGAACTGGTCGAAGCCCTGTCGGACGCGGCCGAACTCGAAAACGACGTCAATGCCCAGGAAGCCATCGCCGGCTGGCGCGCGACCGCGCGCATCAAGTCCGACCCGGAGGAGTACGCGGCCGCCCTTCAGATCACCTTCGGGGATTTCGGCCGGGTCGAGGTACCCGAATGAGCCCTAAGCGCGGTGACCGGGTCACGGTTCCTCCTCCCCCTCGGAATGGGACGTTCGCTTCGGCTCCAACGACGTGGTCAAGGGCTGGGACGAGCTCTGCCGCCACGCCCTGGGGAACGCCCGTCGATGCCTGGACGTACTACGCACCGACCTACTGTCCAGAGGCGATGTCGCCCGACGGCACCGCCTCCGGGGCGCTCTCCGGACGTATCGCATCAAAGGACGTGATTTCGAGCAGTGGGAGTACGAAGTGACCAGTGGCGGACGGGTCCGCTACGTCGTCGACGAAGAGGCCCGGACGGTGTGGATCCTCTACGCCTCTCACCAGCATCCCAAAGACACCGACAGGTGAAACAAGCCACACTGGACGCTGTTTTCCCTGATCCGGCCGCTTCGTCCTGACAAAATAGGACAAGTGAAAGAGCGGTATTCCGGTAAGGCGCGTTGTCGGTACGTCACCGGCGGCGCCACTCGGCCGGTGGTGGCGGTGTGTTGGATTTCGGGCCGTGGTCGCGTACAGGAGACCGAAAATCGCTGTGCGGGAAGCGGGGGAAGCTGTCCCCCACCTGGGCGGATATCGGTTCTGGGGCTGATTTCGAAGCGTTTCGGCCGTTCGATCAGTCGTTCGTGTTCCTTGCGCTGAAATCCGGCGAACTTCGCATTCCCCACCAGAACACCGGGCGCGTAAGCGACGGCCTTTAACGGCCTTACGGGCCGGACTTCGCAGGGGTGGTTTCGCCGCGAATGACCCCGGCTAGCGGCTACTGTGGGCCGATACCCGGCTACCGCACCTGCCGCACCATCCTCTCCACCCCCAACCGAGGAGACTCATTCATGGTTCGTTACCGCGTGCGCGGTGGCAATGCGCTGCGTGGAACCGCGTTTGTTCAAGGCGCGAAGAACGCCGTGCTGCCCATGATCGGGGCGGCCCTGCTGGCGGCAGAGGGCCGGACGGTCCTCCGTAACGTCCCGCTGATCGAGGACGTACGGCGGGCGATCGAGCTCGCCGAGGCCGTCGGGGCCCGGGTGCAGTTCCACGAGGCGGAGCGCACGCTGGTCATCGACGCCTCGGGTGTGAACACGCCCGTGCTGCCCGAGGAGATCGCCTCGCGCTTCCGCGGCGTGATCCTGTTCGTGCCGGCGCTGCTGCACCGGGTCGGCGAGGTCATCGTCGAGGGCGTCGGCGGGTGCAGTCTGGGCGCCCGCAACCTCGACTTCCACTACAACGGTTACAAGCGGCTCGGCGCCCTGGTCGACGAGCAGGAGAGCACGATCCACATCAAGGCCGCCGGGCTGACCGGGGCCACGCTCTACCTCGACCGGCCCTCCCACACGGGCACCGAGAACCTCATCATGGCCGCCGCGCTGGCCCAGGGCACGACGGTCATCGAGAACGCCGCGCTGGAGCCCGAGGTCCTCGACGTCATCGAGATGCTGCGCAAGATGGGCGCGAACATCAGCGGTGCGGGGACCGGGTTCATCACCGTCGAGGGTGTACGCGAGCTCAAGGCCGTCGAGCACACCGTCATGGCCGACCGGCTCGACGCCGGGGCGTTCATGATGGCCGCCGCGATCACCGGCGGCGAGGTGACCCTGCTCGGCACCTCGCTCGAACACCTCGGCGTCGTGCGGTGGAAGCTGGAGCAGATGGGCGTGGAGTTCTTCCAGGAGGGCGCCGTCGTGCACGCCCGCCGCGACGGGCAGCTCCGGCCGATCAACGTGATCACCGACACCTACCCGGGCTTCGCGACCGACCTCCAGCCGCAACTGATGGCGATGGCGGCGCTCGCCCACGGGCCCAGCTACATCCACGAGCGCATCTTCGACGGCCGGTTCGCGCTGGCCCGTGAGCTCAACAAGATGGGCGCTCGGGTCGAGGTGAACGGCAGCCGGGCGGTCGTCCACGGGCCCACTCCGCTGCGGGGCACGACCGTCGAGGCGCACGATCTGCGGTCGGGCATCGCGCTCGTGCTGGCGGGGCTGGCGGCCGAGGGCGAGACGGTGATCGAGTCGGGCTACCGCATCGACCGGGGCCACGCCGACATCGCGCAGCGGCTCCGGGCCCTCGGCGCCGATGTGGAACGCGAGATTTCCCCTTTTGCCTAGTTCGACGTCCATAATGGCATTGACCAGCCACAACATAATGGGAAAGGACCGTGCCGCCCTTCTCAGAACGGTATTCCGGAAAATCCGGGCGTGACATTACGGCCTCCGGGAGCGATCGTTCCAAAGAGAAGTCAATCGAGAAGGCACGCGGGATGGGACGAACATTGGTCGAGCGCACTGAAGACTCGCCGCGCGGCCGCGTGGGGGGCGGAATGGGCGCTGGGACGCCGGACCTCACCATCGGTGTGGTGGGGCCCCATGACCTCGTCGAGCGGGTCATGCTCATGGGACACGCCGCCGCTCCGGTGCCGTGCCGCCTCGTGGCGGCCGCATACCGGGACGAGCAGGAGGCATCCGACAAGGTGACCCGGCTGGGCGGCGTCGACGCCTGCCTATTCGCCAGCCCGATTCCATACGAGCTGGCACGGCGAGCCGGGGTACTGACGATGCCGGCGACCCACGTCCAACTGGGCGGCGCGGCCCTGACGGCCGCGATCGCACGGGCGGCCCTCGACGACCGCATCGACCCCAGACGGGTCAGCGTCGACGTGCTGAGCCGGGGCGAGGTCGACGAGGCGTTCGCGGACCTGGGCATATCCACGGCAGAGGTGCACAGCCGCGACGAGCCGGGAGCGACCGGCACGATCGCGGCCTACCACGAGCGGCTGGTCCGCCAGGGCGCCACCACAGGCGCTCTGACCTGCATACCGGGCGTGGCCGACCGATTAACGGCCGCGGGCATCCCCACGGTCCGCATCCGGCCCACGTCGGCGGCGGTCCGGACCGCTCTCCACACGGCGGCCCTGCTCGGGGCACACCACCGGCTGGAGGAGTCCCAGCTCACGGTGATCCTCGTCGAGGTGCCGACGCTGCGGGAGCCGATAAGGCGGGCGGCGCCGCGATACTGGCGGGACGAGCTGCGGCTCTCCCTGCACCGCCTGCTGGTGCAGGAGGCCAACCGCATCAACGCCAGCGTGTGGCCGATCGACGACCACAGCTACCTGGTGGTGGCCACGCGGGGATCGATCGCCGGCGCGACCGACGGCTTCCGGGTACTGCCCTTCGCGGCGAGGATCCGCGACGAGCTGGGCCTGGCGGTCGAGGTCGGAGTCGGCATGGGCCGCACCACACACGACGCGGAGACCCACGCACGGGCCGCCCTGGCCCGCACGCAGGCCGGCAAGCAGGCCCAGGGCTTCGCGGTCGACCGGGAGGGACGCACGCTGGTGCCCCCGCCCCGGATGCCCCCGCAGTCGGCCGGGCCCGCCAAGCCGAAGGGCGTCGAGGTGCTGGCGCGGCTGGCGGCCAAGCTGGAAGGCGGCGACACGGTGGTCGACGCCGAAGGCGCGGGCAAGATGCTGGGGGTGACACCGAGAACGGCGCGGAGACTGCTGCGCACGCTGGTCGACGAGGGACTCGCGTGGCCGCTTCCGCCGAACCGGACACCGCAACCGGGGCGGCCCCGGCAGCTCTACCGGCTGATCGTGGAGAAGCTGAACCGCTGAGAGAACGGAGGCCCGGCATTCCCGTAAGGGGGTGCCGGGCTCTGTTTCGTGTACGACGGCTTTATGCACGCTCAAGATCCGATTGCATCCGGATATATCCGGACATCGAATTCACATCCCGCTTTCGCGAAAGTGCGGGACTACCGGTTCACAAGTTGCGCAATATTGCGAAACGAGAATGCAAGTCAGGAAAACGAGCCGCACCGAGACACCACGGCCCCGGAGATCCAACCCATCCGCCATCGAGCCGCAAGTCCGCGTCCGCAGGATGATCACGATCACCCTGAGAGGACGAGACATGCGTCTATTGAGTGTCCTGGCGACACTGTCGGCACTGCTGCTGATCAGCGCACCTCCGGCCCAGGCGGCCGACCCGTCGCCCACCCCCTCGGCGACTCCCTCGGCCACCCCGCCGCCGACGAATCCGTCGCCCACGCCGTCACTACCGCCCACACCACCGCCGACCAACCCGTCACCGACCCCGTCCGCACCACCGCCCGCCAGCCCGTCGCCCACCCCGGAGCCGCCTCTGGTGGCTACGGTGGCGCCGGGCGCGGTCGAGCCGGCCTCTTACACCGGTCAGTGTCATCCGGGGAAGTCGTTCGTTCTCAGCGCCGTGATCACGGCCGACCGCGCGGGCGCGGTCGGGTACTCGTGGCAGGGCATGTCCGACGGGACGGCCTTCTTCACCGAGGCCGGGTCGCAGACGGTCACCGTGACCACGACGCACTTCTACGGGCAGGGGCGGCAGAGCGCGACCGTCCTCCTGCGCGACGGAAGCGGCCTCAGCACGGTCGTCTCGTATGACCTGAACTGCACCGACCCCGTTCCGTACGCGCCGCAGATCCAGCCGGCGGCCGACTACACCGGCCGGTGCGGCGCCGACGTCGTGCACACGGCCACCGCACAGATCACCTCGCCGATCGCGCAGACCGTCCGCTATCGCTGGACCGGTTCCTCCAGCCGGGACCTGCCGGGCGCCGAGGGCGAGAGAGAGATCGTCTTCACCGAGCCGGGCACCAAGACCGTCAGCACGCCCTTCCAGCGTCAGCCGGTTCCGAGTGCCGACGGAACCGACTTCGTCAGGGTGCAGATCACCAGCCCGGGCGCCTATGACCGGCTGGCGGCGCCGCGGTATTACAAGACGGTCTGTCTGACGGCCGACTTCACCGGGATGACCCGCCTCACCGGCACCTGCAAGCCCGCCACCCCGTACAAGTTCCAGTTGGAGGGGTACGTCGAGAGCAACGCCGCCGGACGGGTCCAGTACGCCTGGGCGCGGCAGACGGAGTCGGGTGGCGAGTGGTACCGCGAGCCGTGGACGGAGATCTCCTTCGACGTCCCCCGGCGTCAGTCCGTGAACAAGACGATCCTGGTGGGCAACGGCGAATCGGGCGCGGTCCGGCTGGAGGTCCTCGGTAGCGACGGCAACATCGTCACGGCGAGCCGCTCGTACCGGACCTGCAACATCGACCTCTGACGTCCCGGCCGTGGCTCCGGGTCAGGCGATCCCGCTCTGTACGGCTGATGCCCGATTTCGGGCCCCGCTCTGGAGGGCTTTGCCGCCATTTGGCTATTGTCAGGAGCCATGCAGCGGGACGGTCGTGACATTCGCGTGTGGGTCCTCCTGACGACCGTCTACATCGTCTGGGGTTCGACCTATCTGGGCATCGGGATCGTCATCGAGACCATGCCGCCCTTCGTCTCCGGCGGCCTCCGGTTCGTCGTGGCCGCCGTGATCCTCGGCCTGTTCCTGCTGGTCAAGACCGGTCCGGAAGCGTTCCGGATGAACCGGCGCGAGTTCCTCGACGCGGCCGCGGTCGGGCTGCTGCTCCTCACGGGCGGCAACGGGATGGTCGCCGTGGCCGAGCAGCACATCTCCACCGGGCTCGCCGCGCTGCTGGTCGCCTCGACGCCGCTCTGGCTCGTCATCATGCGCACGGTCTTCCGCGACCGGCCCCACGTCCTGACGCTGACGGGTGTGCTCATCGGGTTCGTGGGCGTGGCGGGCATCTCGCTGACCGGCGGGATGTCGGGGGGCACGGTCGGCGTGGCGGTGATCCTGCTGGCGTCGTTCTCGTGGGCCGTGGGGTCGTTCATGTCGGGGCGGGCGCCCATGCCGAAGAACCCGTTCGCCGCCTCGACCGTGGAGATGGTCGTCGGCGGGGCCGGGCTGCTGGCGTGCAGCGGGCTGGCCGGGGAGCACCTCGTGTGGTCGGAGGTGTCCGGGCGCTCGTGGGCGGCGCTGGCCTACCTGATCGTCGTGGGGTCGCTGGTGGGGTTCACGTCGTACGTGTGGCTGCTCGGCAACGCGCCGATCTCGCTCGTGTCCACCTACGCCTACGTGAACCCCGTCGTCGCGGTCGCGCTGGGGATGATCTTCCTGGGCGAGACCGTGACGGCCATGATGGTGGCCGCCGGTCTCGTCATCGTCGCCGGGGTCGCGCTGGTGGTCTCTACCGAGCGGAGACGAGTGACCTGAACGCCTGCGCGGCGCTCAGGAAGACGTCGTTGGCCTCACGGTCACCGATCGACACACGGGCACCCTCCGTGCCGAACGGCCGCACAGCGACCCCCTCAGCGGCGCACGCGGCGGCGAAGGCGGGGGTGTCGTCGCCCAGGCGGAGCCAGACGAAGTTGGCCTGCGACTCGGGTACCGTCCAGCCCTGGGTGATCAGCGCCTCGCGGACGCGGGTGCGCTCGGCGACGACGTGCTCCACCCGCTCCAGCAGTTCCTCCTCGGCCGCCAGCGAGGCGACGGCGGCGACCTGGGCGAGGTGGTTGACCGCGAAGGGGACCATCGTCTTGCGGACCGCCGCGGCGACGGGCTCGGGGCCGATCAGGTAGCCGACGCGGAGGCCGGCCAGGCCGTAGGCCTTGGAGAAGGTGCGCAGCACGGCGACGTTGGGGCGGTCGCGGTAGATGGTCAGGCCGTCGGGGACCGCCTCGTCGCGCACGTATTCGCGGTAGGCCTCGTCGAGGATGACGAGGACGTCGGACGGGACGGCGTCGAGGAACGCGGTCAGCTCGGCCGCGCGGTTGGCCGTGCCCGTCGGGTTGTTGGGGTTGCAGACGAGGATCATGCGGGTGGCCGGGGTGATCGCGGCGGCCATGGCGTCGAGGTCGTGGGTCTCGGCGGCGAGCGGGACACGTACCGAGACGACCCCGGACAGGTCGGCGAGCAGCGGGTAGGCCTCGAACGAACGCCACGCGTAGACGACCTCGGCGCCCGGATCGCCGACCGTCTCGAAGAGCTGCTGGGCGACGGTGACCGAGCCCGCGCCGAGCGCGATGTGCTCCGGCGGGACGCCGTAACGGGCCGCGAGCGCCTCGGTCAGCCGGACCGCCGCCGGGTCGGGGTAACGGTGCACGCTCGTGGCGGCCTCGGCGATGGCGGCGACGACGCTGGGGAGCGGCGGCTCGGGGGACTCGTTCGAGGACAGCTTGTACGACCGTCCGTCGGCCGACACGACCGCCTTGCCCGGCGTGTAGGCAGTCATGGTGTCGAGAACGGCCCTGAACTGCGGCATTGATTCCACCCCTCCGTTGCGGCGATGTGCCCACACCCTACTTGAGGTCATTCGTGCCGATCTCAGAGTCGTCCCAGGAACACCCCTTAGGATTCGGCACCATGCGCGTGATCGTCCGGGGGGCACTCGCCCTCGCCTTAACCACGTCCATGCTCGTCTCGGCCGCACCGGCGAACGCGAAGCCCAAGCCCTACTGCGAGCGCCACAAGTGCATAGCGCTCACCTTCGACGACGGGCCCTGGCCCTACACCCCCGCCCTGCTCGACACCCTGAAGAAGCACAAGGCCAAGGCCACCTTCTTCGTCCTGGGCCGCAAGGTCGGGAGCCGCGTCGACATGATGAGGCGCATGGTCGACGAGGGCCACGAGATCGGCAACCACACCTGGGACCACCCCGACCTGACCAAGCTCTCCGACGAGGAGATCGTCTCCGAGATCACCGGCACCCAGCAGGTCATCCAGGAGGCCGTCGGCATCACGCCGGAGTTCATGCGCCCGCCGAACGGCGCGACCGACTCCCGCGTCGGCTCCCTGATGGAGACGCTCGGGCTGCCGCAGATCCTGTGGACGGGCTCGACCCTCGACTGGCAGGCCCGCAACACCAAGGTCATCAAGGAGCGCACGCTCAAGTTCGCCAAGCGCGACGCCGTCATCCTGCTGCACGACATCGTGCCGGAGACCGTCAAGGCCATGGAGACCGTGGTCGACACCCTGACGAAGAAGGGCTACAGGCTCGTCACCGTCTCCACGCTGCTCGGCGACCGCGAGCTCAAGCCGGGCGAGGCCTGGCCGAAGCCGCCCAAGAAGAAGTGACTAATCGGCGATCTTGAGTGAGCGGGACAACGCCGCCTTCAACCGTGGCTGGGCGGGCACCTCGACGAACCGGTAGACCGCCCACGCCACGACCAGCACGATCCCGATGACGACCGGCAGCGTGACCCGGTGGCCGAGGACCGGGTTCAGCCACTGGATCATCAGGAACCCGACGTGGTGGTGGAACAGGTAGAGCGGGTAGGTCAGCGCGCCCAGCAGCGTCAGCCCCCGCCAGTCGATCCCGTCGAGCCGCCCGAGCGCGACCAGGATCATCACGAGGAACATGAGCGAGATCACGCCGACGACGAGCGCGGTGCCCAGCGGCTCGCCGAACCGCTTGATCGCCGACGGCCCCTCGCCGAGCAACTGGACCAGGCCGAAGGCGTAGGCGAGGCCGACGAACAACCACGGCAGCAGTGAGCCGCCGAACCGGTAGATCAGGTAGAGGGACATGCCCGCGATGAAGTAGGGCGCCCCGAACTGGGCCAGCCCGACCTTCAGCAGCGAGATGTCGAGCCGCTCGGCCAGCGCGAGCAGGAAGATCCAGCCGCCCATGAAGCCGAGAACCCGCCGGTACGTGATCCCGACCACCGCGAAGCAGGCGATCATCACGTAGAAGACGAGTTCGTGCCAGAGCGTCCAGTAGACGATCTCCAGGTCACGGATCCGCAGGCCGTGCTGGAACATCGTCAGGTTGGCGAGCAGTTCGCTCAGGGTGGGCCGGTGGTCGGTGATGAACCCCATCAGCGCGATCCCGCCCAGGATGATCACGCTGGCCCAGTAGGCCGGATATAAGCGTGCGATCCGGGAGACCACGAACTCGCCGGGTGTACGCCCCCACGCGCTCATCAGGATCACGAAGCCGCTGATCATGAAGAACAGCCGGACTCCGTAGGAGCCGAACATCGTCACGCCGCTCAGCGCCGGGAACGCGTTGACCGTCCCCCACGCGCGCGTCTCTCCGAAATGGAACAGCACCACCGCCATGGCCGCGACGAACCGCAGCAGGTCGAGCACCCGTAAGCGGGGCTGGACGAAGGGTGGGTCAACGGCGGCCGCCGCCGGCACAGTGCGCGGCTCCGATATCAGCACAGGGGGAGAATATCCCTAATCACACCCGTAACAGGGACCCCGATCGCGACTCAGACCCGCAACATGGGCGGGTGCAGCGCCTCGGCCGGGCCCCTGCGGTAGAGCATCGCCGGCCGGCCGCCGTCGCGGGTGGTCGTCCGGCCCGACGGCACCAGGAAACCCTCGGTCTTGGTCACCTTGCGGTGGAAGTTGCGGGGGTCGAGCGGGCGGCCCCACACGATCTCGTAGACCCTGCGCAGTTCGGCGACGGTGAACTCGGTCGGGCAGAAGGCGGCGCCCAGCGAGGTGTATTCGAGCTTGGACCGGGCGCGTTCCAGCCCGTCGAGCATGATGCGGCGGTGGTCGAAGGCCATCTCGGTCAGCTCGCTCAGCGGCTGCCAGCTCATGTGGGCCTCGGTCGACGCCGGCAGGTCGGGGGCCAGCCCCAGGTAGGCCACCGACACGACTCGCTGGCGCGGGTCGCGGTCGGGGTAGCCGTAGGTGCGGAGCTGTTCGAGGTGGACCGGCGCCCCGGCCATGCCGGCCCGTTCGGCCAGCACGCGGGCCGCCGCCGCCGGGAGGTCTTCGTCGAGGTGGATGAAGCCGCCGGACAGCGCCCACATGTCGGGGTAGGGCGGACGATCCCGTCGCCACACCAGCGCGCACAGGGCGCTCGCCCTCACTGTCAGCACGACGAGATCCACGCTGACGGGGATGCGCGGGACCATGCCAGGCACGTTACACGCTGTCGCGATCAACCGTTGTTGTGGTAGTAGACCGGCTCGGCGGCCTTGCGGCCGTCGGTGGCGGTCACCTCGACCCTGACCCACGCATCGGGCGGCACGCTCTCCCAGTCGACCGGGATCCAGACCTGCCCGACGGCGGGTGGTAAGTCGGCGATCGGCTGTCCGTCGAACCAGCCCACCGACTGCGAGTCGACCACCCGCGGGGTCTCCAGGCCGGTCCAGCTCAGCGTCACCCGCACGTTCTCCAGGTGGTAGCCGCGGATCTGCAGGCCGTCCTGGATCTGCCGCTTCTCCCTGACGGCCTGGATGGCGATGGGGCGTTCCCAGTCGGTCGCCAGGTCTTCGGCCAGCGACGGGCTGCCGCAGGTGAAGAAGTCGCTCCACATGTACGAGATGATCTTGGAGACGTACGGCCCGACCAGCGTGACCGCCGTGTCGAGGCGGGGTTTGTCGGTGCGTCCCCGGGTGCCCTGCGTGCCGCACTTCTCGGTCGCCGACGGTTCGAACGCCTCGACGTTGGCCCAGAGCTGCACGTCGATGTCCTCCTCGTCGCGCAGTTCGAGGCGGGACTCGTACATGGCCCGGTAGTAGTCGCGGGTGGCGCCGTAGTAGGCGGTGCCGTACGTGCTCTCCCCCACCACCGGCTTCAGCCGCTCGTCGACGGGCTGGTTCTTCCAGTTCGGCCAGAACAGGCCGACCTTGCCGGTGCCGCGGGAGTCCTGCGGCGCGATGATGCCGACGCCCGTGCGGGCCAGCGCCTTGAAGCCCTCGCCGACCTGCGCGGGGGTCGAGGTGTAGTCGACCCGCTTGCGGGCGTCTAGGTAGGGGCTGACCAGGATCGGCTTGCCGGGGAGCACCTGTTCGACGATGCGGTGCTGTTCGGCGTACACCTGGAGGGTGGGAACGTTCTCGGGATCGGCCCAGTCTCGGATGACCAGCTCGAAGGGCTGGTAGACGCCGCCGAGCGACTCGCGGCCCGCGAAGCGGGTGCCGTAGTCCTGCAGGATGCGGCGGGTCAGCGTGGTGAGGGTGCCGATGTGGCGCGGGTTGGCGCGGGTGACGCCGGTCGGGTCGCGCGGGGCCAGCGGCAGCGACGGGAAGACCTTGATGCCGAACCGGTCGCCCAGGTCGAGCAGTTCGGTCAGGCTGTCGGTCGCGCCCGCCGACACCAGGATCAGGTGGTAGCCCTTTCCCTTGCTGGTGAAGTCGCACGTGGCGTCGTCGGAGCCGTCTTCGTCGGCGATCAGGCGGAAGAACACCCGGTCACCGACGACGATCTTCTTCTCCATCTGCGGGCAGCGGAAGACGCCGTCGCCGTACTGCTCGTCGGTGCGGAACACGAACGACCACGAGACGCGGTTGCCGGGGTTGGCCGCCTTCAGGTCGCGTTCGGCCGCCTGGACGCAGGTCAACCCGTCTTCGACGCAGTGGCCGTAGCGCGCGTCGGGCTTGTACTTGCCCTCGTCGTCCGGCTCGGCCTCCAGGATCCGGCCCTCGGAGTCGATCGAGCGAGGGGACAGGCCGAACCCGATCCGGACCACCGTGTCGCCGCCGACCTTGTGGATCTCCTCAAGCTGGCGGCGCCAGTTGCAGCGGTCGGCCGACGGCATGATCCAGTAGCCGGTGATCGCGTAGGGGGTGCGCATGTTCGTGTCGAACGTGCCACACGGGTCGGTGAAGCCGGTGTTGGACGGGGTCGGGCTCGGCTCCGACGGCGAGGTGCTGCCGATGCGGGCGGCGTGTGGCGTCTCGGGCTCCTGGAGGGCGATCACCACGGTGGCCACGCCACCGAGGATCGCGATCCCGAGAAGCAGAGCAAGCCAGCGCAAACCGTCACCTCATCCGATCGACGTACGGGGCTGATTCGTTCAGGGGCGGGCTACGGCTTGACGCCGTTCCAGGCTTCGAGCTGGGAGACGAATCGACGCGCGGAGTTGGGCCAGTGGTGGTTGCCCCGGGCGGCGGCGTAGCCGCGGGCGCCGGCGTTGCGGCGTTCCTCGGCGTTGTCGCGCAGCGCGAGCACCGCCTTGGCGACGGCCTGCGGGTCGCTCCAGGGAACCACGACACCGCTGCGGTAACGCTCGATGAGCTCGACCGCGCGGGGCGAGGGGGTGGTGATGACCGGGATGCCGTGGGCCATGTACTCCACGATCTTCGTGGGCATGGAGTGGCGGTAGTTGGGCTCGTCGTGCAGCAGCGACAACCCGGCCAGGGCGCCGTCGAGCCGCTTCAGCGCCTCGTCGTTGGGCATGAAGTCGCGCCATTCGAGCGCGCCCTCTTCCACGGCCGCGGCGAGCATGCGGCGCGACTGCGGGTCGGCGTAGCCGATGAGCTCGACGACCACCCGGTGCGGCCGCAGCAGGCGGCCGACCTCGATGGCCTCGCGCACGCCCCGGGCCTCGGACAACCAGCCCAGGTAGACCACCCGGTCGTCGCCGGGCGGCGAGACCGTGTCGGGCACCCAGGTCTCGTTCGGTACGACCAGATGCGCCTCCCGGAACCGGCCCGCGTAGGCGGTCTCGGCGAGCAGGAGGTGGAAGTTGCGTTCGGCCCAGCTCTCCAGCATGCGGGCCACGAACCGGGTCGGCGGCCGGAGGAAGGCCGGCAACCACGGCTTCAGTGACAACGTCGCGGGGGTGTCCTCATGGACGTCCCACACGACCGTCGGCCGGTTGCGCACCCCGGCGACCGCGAACAGCAGCTCGGGGTCGTGGATGAGCGCCATGTCGACCTTGCCGCGCATGCTCTTGAACACCTTGCGCGCGGCCCGCACGGCGGTCATCCGCCGCCGCTCGGCCGCCCGGGGCAGGTCGACGCCGTTCACCCAGGACCGGGGCACGACTCCGCGCGCCGAATACGGCGCGGCGTACGTGACCTCATGACCGGCGTCCACGAGCGCGCGGATCTGCCGGTGCAGGATCCGGGCGTCCTCGGGGTGATGCACCACCGTCATGACGAGCACGTGCACGCGCCAGGCCCCCTTACAGCCGCTCGACGCGTTCGCTGGTGGCCAGCACGCCCCGGGTGTCGAGCACCAGGCGGGCCTGCCGTTCGACCAGCTCCAGGTCGAACATCGAGTGCTGCTGGAGCAGCACCGTGACGTCTGCCTCCCGGATGGCGGTCTCGAGGTCTTCCTCGCGGGGCACCGGGCTGCCCTCGACCGACCACTCCTTGACGTAGGGGTCGGCGTAGCTGACGACGGCGCCGAGCTCCATGAGCGCTTCGGCGACCGGTATCGCGGGCGTCTCGCGCTCGTCGGCGATGTCGGGTTTGTAGGTCACCCCGAGCAGCAGCACCTTCGAGCCGTTGACGGCCTTCTTGTCGCGGTTGAGCAACCGCTGCACGCGGGTCACCACGTAGGACGGCATGCGCTCGTTGATCTCCTGCGCCAGCTCCACGAACCGGAACGGGAAGCCCAGCTTGCGCACGGCGTACGACAGGTACGACGGGTCGACGGGGATGCAGTGACCGCCGACGCCGGGACCCGGCAGGAACTTCTGGAACCCGAACGGCTTGGTCGCGGCGGCCTCGATCGACTCCCAGAGGTTCACCCCGAGCTCGTCACAGAAGATCGCCATCTCGTTGACGAGCGCGATGTTCACGTGGCGGTAGGTGTTCTCCAGCAGCTTGGCCATCTCGGCCTCGCGCGTTCCGGAGACGGGGACGACCCGCTCGACGAACCGCGCGTAGAACTCGGTCGCCCGGTCGCGGCAGGCGGTCGTGTAGCCGCCGACCACCTTCGGGGTGTTGCGCAGGCCGAACTTCGGGTTGCCGGGGTCGATGCGCTCCGGCGAGAACGCGAGGTGGAAGTCGGCGCCCGCGACGAGGCCCGACTTCTCGAGGATCGGCCGGGCCACCTCGTCGGTGGTGCCGGGCCAGGTCGTCGACTCGAGCACCACGAGGGTGCCGGCGGTGAGCTGCTCGGCGACGGCGCGGGTGGCGCCCTCGACGGCGGACAGGTCGGGACGGTGGTCTTCGTCGAGCGGGGTGGGCACGCAGATGACGATGGCCGCGGAACGGGCCAGCACCGTCGGGTCGAGCGTCGCGGTGAAACCGTTCGCGAGCATGCTGTCGAGGTCGGCGTCCGTCAGGTCGTCGATGTAGGAACGTCCCTCGTTGAGCGCGTCCACCTTGCGCGCGTCAACGTCGAGGCCGACGACTTTCAGACCTGCCGCCACAGCCTCCTTGGCCAGCGGCATGCCGACGTAGCCCAGCCCGATGACCGTGAGATCGATCTCGCTCACGACGTGGCCTGGGGGTGGAGAGAACACTTCATGGTCGCAAAGGCTATCTCAAGTCGGCACCAATGATGCCTGATGCTGCACATCCGGCGTCCTTGGTGAATTTCTCTAGCGGGCGAGTGATTCGTAAATTTCCCGATACGTGTTGGCAAGGCTGCTCCAGGTTCGCTTCGCGGCAACCTCCTCCTTGCCGGCCGCGCCCATCTTGCGGCGGCGTTCGGGGTCGTCGCGGAGCTCCGCCACGGCGTTGGCCAGCGCCTCCGCGTTCCCGGCGGGCACGAGGATCCCGGGCTCGCCGTCGCCGATGAGCTCGGCGAGGGCCGGCAGGTCGCTCAGGATGACCGGCTTGCCCAGCGCCATCGCCTCGACCGGCTTCAGCGGCGTCACCAGACGGCATACGCGCAGGTCCTCGCGGGGGCAGATGAAGATGTCGATGGCCGCTTGGGCCTGCAGGGCCTCGTCGGGCCCGACGCGCCCCGGCACGATCGCGATGTCACCTATACCGAGTTTGTTCACCTGCGCGAGGAGGTTCTCGCGCTCGGTGCCGTCGCCCACCAGGAGCACCTTCACGGGCGTGCCGGCCCGCTTGAGCAACGCCGCCGCCGACAACATCGTCGCGAAGCCCTCATAGGCCACGATCGACGACACCGAGCCGATGACGATCTCGTGGTCGCCGATGCCGTACTGGCGGCGCAACGACGTGCCGTCGTACTCGGCGGTCAGCAGCGACGCGTCTACGGCGTTGGGCGCCAGGAAGATGCGCTCACGCGGGACGCCGCGCTCGACGATCTCGCCGACCATCGTCTCGGCCAGCGTCACCACGGCGTCGGCCGAGTTCATGATGGTGGCCTCGCGCTCGCGCATGAGGCGGTGGCGCTCGGTGCCGACGCGGGCGGGGTCGCGGCTGGCCCAGGTCTCCTCCAGGAAGCCGCGGACCTCGTACACGAACGGGGTGTTGGTCCTTTCGCGCACGGCCATCGCGACCGACCCGTTGCGGTGGTCGGTGGCGGCGTGGAGGACCTGCGGGCGGAGCTGGCGGACCAGTTCGGTGATGTCCTCGGCGCCGCGGGTGATGCGGCCGCGGGTCTCCATCGGGATGTCGCCGCTCGGCAGCAGGCGGCGGTAGGGGATGCCGTCGATCTCCTCGAACGGCTCGACGTCGGGGAAGCCCTGGAGGGCCGGCCAGCCCCAGCTCGTCACCACGTGGGGGTCGAGCCCGGCGGCCTTCTGCGCGGTCACGATGCGGTGGGTGCGCACGGTGTAACCGGCCTGCGTGAACGGCAGCGCGTTGGTCACGATGTGCAGCGCGCGGCCCGGCACCCGCTCACCCATGATCACCTTGGGCTTCGGCGGGATCGGGTTGGGCAGCAGCGCACCCCGCTCGCCCTCGTAGAGGGCCAGCCGCTTCTTGATGAAGACCCAGCGCTCATGCGGCTTGAGCATGTCGATGGCCTGGGTCATGTGCCCGGCGTCGAACACGGCCCGGGAGTCGTTGAGGGGCGCCCTGGCCATCCGCCGCCACATCTTGCGGATCGTGACCTTGGCGACCCGCGCGACCGGCCACGCCACCTTGCCCACGAGCGGGCGAAGCGGTTTCGGCACGGTCTCCGCGGCTGCGTGCGCCACCCGTAGCGGGTCCTGCACGACCTTCCCCACGAAGATCCGGGAAGTCACCATCGGGTTCCTGACGAACCCCTTCATGAACCTTCGGGCACTGGCCTTCGCGGCCTTTGCCGGAATGGGCTTGTTGGCCTCAGCTACCACGGCGTGACCGTACCATAGGCAACGTTTGCCCCCATCATGGATGAAAGGCAAGGTCAGTGAGGGATTCGCGTCTCCAGGACACCCTCGTCCTGCACGTCCTGGGTGCCCGGCCCAACTTCGTCAAGGCCGCTCCCGTGGTCAACGGACTCGCCGACCTGGGCATCCGTCAGGGGATCATCCACACCGGGCAGCACTACGACGCCCTCATGTCCGACGTGTTCTTCGCCGACCTCGGGCTGCCCGAGCCGATCGCGAATCTCGGCGTCGGCAGCGGCTCCCACGCGAAGCAGACCGCGGCCCTCCTCGTCGGTCTGGAGGAGATCGTCGAGCGGGAGAACCCGTCTCTCGTCGTCGTCTACGGCGACGTCAACTCGACCCTCGCCGCCATCCTGGTCTGCGCGAAGCTGGGCGTGCCCACCGCCCACGTCGAGGCGGGCCTGCGCTCGTTCGACCGCACGATGCCCGAAGAGGTGAACCGGATCGTCGTCGACAGCCTGTCGGACATCCTGTTCGCGACCTCGCCGGAGGCGCTGTCCTACCTGGCGAACGAGGGTGTTCCGTCGTCCAAGGTGCACCTCGTCGGCAACCCGATGATCGACAGCCTGTTCGCCGCGCTGCCCAAGCTCGACCCGGCCCCCGTGCAGGAGCGCCTGGGCGTCACGGGCGCCTACGCGGTCGCGACCCTGCACCGCCCCGCGAACGTCGACGACCCCGCCGCCGCGAAGGAGCTCGTCGACGCCGTGCTGGGCGTCGCCGAGCAGGTGCCGGTCATCGTGCCGCTGCACCCGCGCGGCCGTACCCGCCTGGCCGAGGCCGGCCTGGTCGACGGCCCCAACCTGCGCATCGTCGACCCGCTCGGCTACGTCGACTTCCTGTCGCTCGTGCGCGGCTCGGTCCTGGTCGTGACCGACTCGGGCGGCGTGCAGGAGGAGACCACGATGCTGGAGGTGCCGTGCCTGACCGTACGGCCCAACACCGAGCGCCCGATCACGGTGACCCACGGGACCAACCGCCTGGTGACCCCTTCGGGGCTGCCCGAAGCCGCCGCCAAGGCGCTGCGGGATGGCGCGACGACGCCGTCGGGCGACCTGCCGATGTTGTGGGACGGCAAGGCCGGCCCGCGCATCGCCCGGGTGATCGCGTCTTGGCTGCAGGGTGAGAACCTCTCCCCCGCCGCCCGGAACGTCGTCGGGGACTAGTCGGGGACCAACTCCGACAAACACACCAAACGACCACGGCCTGCGCCGTACGATATCGACCCTTGAGACGACGAGCAGGGACGAGGCATGTCTGAGACCGACGAGACCCCCGACGAGCCGAGATTCCAGCGCCTCGGCCCGGTCAACTGGCTGCCCGAGGACCGTCGCACCGTCGAGTTCTACGAGGAGACGATCCGCGAGCTGGAGACCCGGCTCGCCTACCAGGAGGCACGCGCCGAGTACGCCCTCTGGAAGGCCAAGGCCACCCAGACCGGGCGTCAGTACCGGGTGGGCGAGGCCATCACCAAGGCCGGATCCAACCCCAAGAAGATCGTCAAGCTGCCGGGCGACCTGCGCAAGGCGTGGCGGGGCAACAAGGCGCCCAAGGCGCCGCCGTCGGCCTTCGACGTCCAGGCCGAGGCCGAGAAGCGCGGCCCCACGGTCAAGATCCCGAACCTGAAGTGGCCCGAGCCCGAGGGCGTCCAGAACCGCCCCGACCTCAAGGTCGCGGTCATCCTCGACGACTTCTCCCGGCTCGCGTTCAAGTACGAGTGGGACCAGATCGAGTTCGGCCTGCACGACTGGCGCGAGATCTTCGCCGCCAAGAGACCGGATGTGCTGTTCTGCGAGTCGGCCTGGCACGGCAACCAGGGCCGCTGGCGCTACCAGATGACCGGCACCAACGCGCCCAAGCAGGAGCTGCGCGACCTGGTCGAATGGTGCCGCTCCGAGGGCATCCCGACGGTCTTCTGGAACAAGGAGGACCCGCCGAACTTCGACTTCTTCATCGACACGGCCAAGTTGTTCGACCAGGTGTACACCTGCGACGGCGACATGATCCCGAAATATCGGGAGATCCTCGGCCACGACCGGGTCGGCGTGCTCCAGTTCGCCGCGCAGCCGCGCATCCACAACCCGATCATGACCCGCTGGGGCCGCAAGTACGACGTCGTCTTCGGCGGCATGTACTTCCGCGACAAGCACCCCGAACGCCGGGAGCAGATGGAGACCGTCATCGCCCCCACGCGGGAGCTCGGCCTGCACATCTTCGCCCGCAACGCCTCCGTCGCCGACAAGTACGCCTGGCCGGAGGAGTACCGCCCGCACATCGTCGGCGAACTGCCCTATGAGCAGATGCTGGCGGCGTACAAGATGTACAAGGTCTTCCTCAACGTCAACTCGGTGATCGACTCACCGACCATGTGCGCGCGCCGTGTGTTCGAACTCTCCGCCTGCGGGACCACCGTGTTGTCCGGTTGGTCACGCGCCATCGAGGAGACCTTCGGCCCGCTGATCCCGATCGCGCACTCGCAGGAGGAGGCGTACAACCGGGCGCTGTACTACATCAACAGCCCCGAGCTGCGCGCCCGCCAGGGCCACCTCGCGATGCGCGAGGTCTTCGACAAGCACCTGTTCTCCCACCGCGTCGACCAGATCCTCGGCGACCTGGGCCGCCCCGTCTCCGAACGTTCCCTGAGCGTCTCGGTGGTCCTGCCGACCAACCGCGCCGGCCAGCTCGAACACGCCATCTCCCAGGTCGCCCGCCAGCGCCACCGCAACCTGGAACTGATCCTCGTCCTGCACGGCCTGTCGGAAGACGCCGACGTGGTGCGCGACAAGGCCCTGGCCGCCGGCATCCCCGCGGTGAAGGTGCTGCACGCGCCGCCCCACTTCACTTTGGGCGAGGTCCTGAACCTCGGCATCGCGCAGGCCGAAGGCGAACTCATCTCCAAGATGGACGACGACAACCTCTACGGCCCCAACTACCTGTGGGACCTGGTGCGCGTCTTCGACTACGCCGACTGCGAGCTGACCGGCAAGGGCGCGCACTACACGTACTTCCCCGACTCCAACACGACGGTCTTCCGGCTGCCCGGCCTGGAGAACCGCTACACCCACCTGGTGCAGGGCGCGACCATCCTGGCCCGCGCCGACCTGCTGCGGACCTACCCCTTCGAAGCGGTCAACGCCGGAGAGGACACCCGGCTGGTGCGCAAGCTGAAAGAAGAAGGAGTGCGCATCTACTCGGCCGACCGGTTCAACTTCGTGTACATGCGCGGGTCGGACGCGTCACAACACACGTGGCAGGCGGCGGACTACAAGCTGACCCGCAACGCGGTGTTCTCGTTCGTGGCCCACCCGGACGAGCACGTGATGATCTGATTCCTGTACGCGTTGAACGGCGCCGCCCTCGTGACGAGGGGGCGCCGTTCGTCGTTTCAGGGGCGCGGTTGGGCGGGTGGGGGTGTGCGGTCGTCTGGCCAGACCTGGGTCGCGTCGGCGGGTGGCCGGTATGCGTGCTGTGATGTGCCCTCGGTTGGCCAGGCCGGCGCGGCAGGCGGACGCATGCTTTCGTCCGGCCGGGTCTGGACTGCGCCGGCGGCTTGGTGGGGTTCGCCGTCGTTTGGCCAAGGGTCGGACAGGGTGTCGTGGGGACGGTCGCCGGCGGTCGGTGGGGGCGATTGGCGTCCAGGGTCGGATTTGAAGGCCCACTTCAGGTTGGGCTCGATCGCCCACCTGAAGAGCCGGCGGAACGGCGGTGTGCACAGGACGGCGGTGAGGGCGACGCCGAAGACGATCACGGCGGCCACGCCGACGGGGTTGTCGAGCTGGTCGTGGAAGCGGTCGAGGACCTTCACGACGAAGCCGTGCAGCAGGTAGGCGTAGATGGTCAGGCCGCCGAGGGCGGTGAACCAGGTCTTCCTCGACGTGATGATCGACAGGAACGCCGCCACCAGAACCGCCCCGATGACCAGCATCAGCAACCGGATGCCCGCCCCGGTGAAGTTGTCGACCCCGATCTTCGTGTAGGCGTGACGCCAGCGGATCCACTCCGTCGGCACGTCGTAGTGGACCAGGAACGTGATCCCGATCCCCGCGGCCAGCACGAGCGCTCCCGTGAGTCTGACCCACCTCTTCTTCAGGAGCTGGAAGTGCTGCGGAGTCAGCACCAGTCCGAGGACGTAGAACGGCAGCAGGCCCAGGGTGCGGTTCATCGACAGTTCGTCGGGCAGCGCCGACGCGCCGCTGATGAGCGAGATGCCCACCGCGACCGCGAGCGGCCACTTGACCTGGAACCAGACCGGCGTCGAGAGCCGCCAGATGAACAGCGACAGCAGGAACCAGGTCAGGAAGTAGGGGTCGAGCAGGGTGAGCTGGAACTTGCCGTAGAGGATCCACCGCGGCAGCGAGTAGGCGATCTCGAAGATGACATAAGGCACCAGCAGCGTCGAGACGAGCTTCTGCGCCCTCAACCGGGTGAAGTTCCGCGACAGATAGCCGCTGATGGTGATGAACAGCGGCATGTGGAACGTGTAGACGAAGAGGTAGAGCGCGTGCGCGTACGGTACGTCGCGCAGGTCCTCCACCAGGTGCCCGCACACGACCAGGACGATCGCCCAGAACTTGGCGTTGTCGAGGAAAGGGTCGCGCCGCGAGACAACCGGGGGGCTGGAAGAAGTCACTGCCGCTGCCACCTGGGGACGCTATCGGCCCGAAGGAGAACGGACCACGGAGCTGACGAAAACGCTAGGCGAACACTTGCTGGGAAGCGTTTGGGAGCGCCGGAGGGGGAGAATCGCTGTCGGTTCCGGGGTGGGCGAAACGCTGCCTGTGAGCGCCGGCATCGGGCTGCACCTCTCTTTATCGCTGAACGAGGGCTGGTCGCGTACTTCCTGGTTGCTTGGGGTGCTTCACACATCCCGCCACGCTTCGGGGACCTCTCCATCTAGACACGCGGTGTTGCCGGCGATCCAGACGGTGCCGCGCTCGGGGAAGCCGTAGATCGACATCTCTATGAGCCGTCCGCGCACGATCACCTCGGGGAGGTCGGGATGCCGCGCGTTGTCCACCTGGACGATGAGCCCCTCCCGCCGCCAGAGTTCACCGACTGCGACGACCGCCGCACGCGGATCACGCGCTCGCGCGGTGAATCCAAGCTGGAACGCTTGGCCCTCCTTCCCGCCACACGGCCAAGGCCCAGGGGTACGTACCGGCTTGCCGGTAAGCGAACTGGCCTGGAGAGCCCTGGCGAGTGATGCATCGAGGACTTCGAGAGCCTCGGATATAGGGGGCCGAGGTTCCGACGCGCAGCCCGCGATGAGAAGAAGAAGAACGACGATCCGCTTCATAGAGCGGCCCTCGCTTCCTCATACGTCTCGCTGTCGACGCCGACCACCACTTTTGCCAGGTTCATCGCGGCTCGACGTCCGGCTTCGCTGCCGCCGAAGTAGTCGGAGTGGGCATCCATGTCGATGCCGAAGCCGGGATCGGCCTCCGAACCCGACGCCAGCCGCTCGACACCGGGCATGAAAACGGGATCTTCCCCGTGGCCCGCGATGGTGTCCGGCAGCGGTATGAAGATGCCGAGGGTCTCGTCGGCAGTCGGGACGAGCTTGATGATGTCGCCTTGGTGCCGCATCGCGAACAACTTCGTGTCGGGAGCGTTGAGGTCGCCGGCGGCCTGAACTCCCCAACCCGGGCTCGCGACAGCGATCAGGTTGTCGGGATGGAGCCCCGCCTTCACCGCGTGACCGGTCACAGTACTCCCATAGGAGTGTCCGATCAGGGTCGTATGGACTTCGGGTCGAAGGCGAAGGTCATCGACGAAATCCTTGAGTTTGGGGGCGCTGCGGTCGGCATACAGATCAAACGCCGCCGCTCCGAGGCTCTGCGGCAGCGGAGCTCCCATCCACACGATCGTGGCGGTATCGGCAGAGAGTCCTGCAGCGGTCAGGTGGATCGCTTTGAAGTCCTTTTCGGGGCCACCGAGGTAGTTCGCCAGGCTGTTCCCGGTACCTGGAACCAAGATGGCCACGTGCCTCGCGGTGGCGAGGTCGCCCCTGACCTCGGCGATCTTGCCCTGACCTCTCGGGTCGAAGAGCAGAAGTTGCCGGTCAGGGTTGAGAAGTTCGGCGTATCTGGCCGCCGCCGCCTTGTCACCGACTCGAACGGCCTCGGCGTGTGCCTGACGTACAAGCTGGCGGTTGGCCGCGAAGCGGAGCTCGAACGGGACGCCCGCCCTGGCACCCACCTGCGCGGCCCGAGCCAACGCCACACCGAGCGCCTGAGCAGGAGTGAGCACGGCGAAGAACGCCGCCATGTCGCCACCGGGGCCCAGGGCGTCGAAGGCGGCGAGTTGGTCGTCGAGGCCACCCGCTGCCGCCGTCATCAGGGCGTCGTAGGCGGTGTTGTCGCCGGAAGGAGTCCAGCCGATGAGGTCGGCCTGCGCGGCGATGGCCGCTCTCCTGCGGATCTCGGCGGCCGAAGAGTGGCACCACTCGACCAGGTTGCGCAGCGGTCCTTCGTAGTGCGCCAGTTCGGGCGAGGCGGTCAGGGGAAGCCCGACGGCCACCGAAGCACCCTGCAGGCGGGTGATCTCCTCGGCCGCCGCATCGAGACGGGAGGCCAGGAGGCGCATCGATGTGGCATCCGCGAGACAGAAGGTCACCAGCAGATGGTAAACGAACAATCACTCATAGTTATCACGTAGCTCAGTTCCGCTATAGGACACCGCGCCACGACCCCGGCACCTCGCCGCCGAGACAGATGGTGTTGCCGCCGATCCAGACCGTTCCCCGGTCGGGGAAGCCGTGGATCGACATCTCGATGAGGCGGCCTCCGACGACGGCCCAAGGCCTGTCGGGGTCGGCCGACCTGTCCACTTCGACCCGGAATCCCGCTTTGCGCCAGAAGGCGAGGAGAGTGGTGACGGCGGCCTGCGGGTCGGCCGACTTCAGGTCGACGTCCACACTGAACGCGCTCTTCCCCTCCGTTCGGCACGGCCAGGGGTTGTTCTCCCGCTCCGGCGGAGCCGACGGCTTCACCATCTCGACGGCTCGGCCCAGAGCCTGCTCCAAGTCCGCCAGACCTTCCGCGATCAGGGGGTCACCGGGTTTCGTCATCAGGAATCCTCCGATCACGAGGATGATCACGACGATCAGTCCGACGGCAGCCGTCCAACGGGTCATCGTGTGTCCTCCGCTTCGCCGAACCTGACCGGCCGTCCACCCGCCACGATCTCCGCGATGTTCATCGTGGGCAGGCGAGATCGTCCTTCGTCTCCGAAATAGCTGGAATGTGCTTCGAGGTCCCCGCCGATCGGCAGCAGGTTGTCGTCGGTGCCGGAGGACATGCGGGTCACCCCGGGCATGAAAACAGGATCACTCCCATGCCCCAGGACGGATGTCGGCGGTGCGATGCCCATCGACTTGACGACATCATCCAGAGGGGGGATGAGACTGATGACGTCGTCCGGGTGCCGCATCGCGTACAGAGAGGTGTGGGGTGCGTTGAGCTCTCCCGCCAACGTCACGCCCCATCCGGGGCTGCCCACCGCTATGAGATTGTCGACGCCGAGACCGGCCTGGACGGCGTGTCCCGTCACGGTGCTTCCGTAGGAGTGGCCGATCAGTGTCGTCCGCACGTTGCCGGCGAGCCGGAGGTCCTCGACGAATGCGCGCAGCTTCGGGGCGGCGTCCTGGGCGTAGACCCTGAGTGCGGCGGCCGGTAGAGACTGGGGCAAGTCTGATCCGATCCACATGATCGTGGCGACCTTGCCGCCGGTCACATGGTGGGCGGCGTTGTGGATGGCGCGCTGGTCTCTGGACGGGCCGCCTGCGAACGTCGCGAGACTGCTTCCCGTTCCTGGGACCATGATGACGACCGTCTCGGCGGTGGCGAGGTCGCCTCTGACCTCGGCGATCTTTCCGTGACCACGCGGGTCGAACAGCAGAAGTTGCCGGTCATCGGCCAGCAGCTTCGTGTACCTGTTCGCCGCCGCCCCGTCCCCCACCCGCACCGCCTCCGCGTGCGCAAGACGCACGAGGTGCCGGTTCGCCGCGAACCGCAACTCGAACGGCACCCCCGCCCGCGCTCCCACCTCCCCCGCCCGGGCCAACGCCACCGCGAGCGCCTGGCCAGGGTCAAGCGCGGCGAAGAACGCCGCGGCGTCGCCTTCGTCCCCCAACGCGTCGAAGGCCGCGAGTTCGTCGTCGGCTCCACCCGCCGCCGCCGACTTCAGCGCCTCGTAGGGGCTGGCGCCGGGGAAGGGCCCGTGTTCGATCAGGTCGGCCTGGGCGGCGACGGCCGCTCTCCTTCTGAGGTCGGCGGCCGACGTGTGGCACCACTCGCCAGGTCACGCAGGGGCCCCTCGTAGTGGGCGAGTTCGCGCGGGGCGGTTATGGGCAGGCCGGCGGCCACCGTACCGCCCTGCAGGCGGGTGATCTCTCCGGCCGCCTCGTCAAGGCGGGTGGCCAGCAGGCGCATCGACTCGGCATCCGCCAGGCAGAACGTCACCAGCAGATGGTAAACGAACGATCACGCCCCGTTACGCCAACGCGCGAGACCGACCGCTTCCGCGCTCGCCTTCCACAGACGTTCGGCCAGGTCGGGGTCTTTCATGCCGGCCGGCACCTTGTCGGGGCGGTTGTCGCGGAAGTAGGTCCCGGCCAACTTCTCGCCGTCTTCGGAGGTCGCCAGGTAGGCCAGGCGGGCGGCCGCCTTCTCGACCGGCTCGTGGAGGCCGGGGAGGGTGAGGAGTTTCATGAAGAAGGTTCCGCCGGCGAATGACGTCTTGATGACGCCGGGATGGAAACAGGTCGCTTTAGATCCGCGCGCGGCCAGGCCGACGGTGAATAGAGCGTTCGCTTGTTTGGTTTCGCCATACTGCAGCCAGCCGTTCCACCGGCGTCGTTCTCGTGAGAGGTCGGCGGGGTCGAGGCGGGCCATCTTCGCGGCGCGGGAAGACGTCGTGACGACACGCCCGACACGATCTAGAAGAATATTCGTCAGCAGGAACGGCGAGAGGTGGTTGACCTGGATCATGAGTTCGTGACCGTCCGCAGTCATGCGGCGGTCGGGGACCATCACGCCGGCGTTGTTCGCCAGAACGTCGATCCGGTCGTACTTCGCACGGATTCTGGAGGCCAGATCGCGGACATCGGCCAGGCTCGCGAAGTCCGAAACCTCTACCGTGACCTTACCCTCCGCGACAGAGCGGACACGTGACGCAGTCGACTCTAAGCGTTCGCGATCCCTCCCGACCAACACAAGTTGGTATCCCTTTCGGGCAAGATCCAGGGCCGCAGCAGCACCAACGCCCGAACTGGCCCCGGTGATCACGCTAATCATCAATTCCTCCACTGCGCTCGAACTGTATCGGTGCTAGTCTCCTGTGCGATCTTCCGGAGGTGCATTTCCCCCCAAATGCGGCGCGAGCCTCCACGCACTGCAGGAGTGGCCATGGGTTCAAGAAACCGGTCGATTCGGTTCAAGATCTTTCTCTTGTTGCTTCTGCCTCTCCTGACGTTGAGCGCACTATGGGGATTCGTCCTCAACCTCACCGTCGGTGACGGGCTGGCACTGTTACGCACGGGCCAGTTGTACGAATCCGTCGGCGTCAGCTCCACCGATCTGGGGCTCCGGCTCCAGGCCGAGCGCGCCATGGTGGCGGAGCTGCTGAGCCAGAACCGGACGTCCTCCCCCGAGCTCAACGCGCTGCAGGCGCAGACGACGTCGACCGTGAACTCCTTCGTCAAGGTCGCCACGCTGCCGGACAACCGCTCGATCATGTCCGACAACCTCCAGCGGTCGATGGACGACCTGCTCGGCTCGCTGGACGAACTCTCGACCATCCGCGACTCGGTCTCCGTCGGCAAGTTCAACGTGTTGCAGTCCATTGTCGCCTACAACGCGATCTTGGACGAGCTGTTCGACGTCTACGAGCAGATGGTCCAGATCCCCGACGTGGCCATGTTCCAACAGGCCAGTGCCCTGGTGACCATGGGCACCGCGCACGAGATGCTGGCCCGCGAGGACGCCCTCGTGAAGGGCTCGCTGGCGCAGAACCAGATGTCGACCGAGGCGCACAAGGCGTTCGGCGAGTTCGTGGCGCTGCGCAAGCACTACTACGCCAAGAACCTGCCGACGCTGCTGCCCGACGTGCGCGGGCCGTATGAGCGGGTGCTCAACTCCGACCTCTACGCGCGGTTCTCGGAGATCGAGGACCTGATCCTCTCGCAGCAGCGGCTGGGCGGCGCGCTGCCGGCCGACGTGATGCGCTGGCAGCCCACCACCGACAGCCTGGTCGGCGAGCTCGACCGGGCGCGCGGGCCCGCCACCGAGGCGCTCAACACCCACTCGGCCGAGCTGGCGACCGGCATCCTCGGGCGGATCGCCATCGCGGGTGGCGTCGGTCTGATCGCCGTCGTGGCGACGATCGTCTTCTCGGTGCGGTTCGGCCGCCGTCTGGTCGCCGACCTCGCCGACCTGCGCAACGCCGCGCTCGAACTGGCCGACGAGCGGCTGCCCCAGGTCGTCGACCGCCTCAAGAAGGGTGAGGACGTCGACGTCGAGCACGAGGCGCCGCCCATCGACGCCGGCGGTTCGATGGAGGTCGAGGACGTCGGCCACGCGTTCAGCTCCGTCCAGCGGACCGCCATCGAGGCGGCCGTCGGGCAGGCGGCCCTGCGGCGCGGCGTCGGCCACGTGTTCCTCAACCTGGCCCGCCGCAACCAGAGCCTGCTGCACCGCCAGCTCACCCTGCTCGACTCGATGCAGCGCCGGTCGAAGGACCCGGAGTCGCTGGAGGACCTGTTCCGCCTCGACCACCTCACGACCCGCATGCGCCGCCACGCGGAAGGCCTCATCATCCTCTCGGGCGCCGCGCCCGGCCGTTCGTGGCGCAAGCCCGTTCCGGTCGTGGACGTCATGCGCGCCGCCGTCGCCGAGGTCGAGGACTTCACCCGGGTGTCCGTGCTGCCGATGCCGGGCGCCTCGCTGACCGGCGCGGCCGTCGCCGACGTCGTCCACCTGCTGGCCGAGCTGATCGAGAACGCCACGATCTTCTCGCCGCCGCAGACCAAGGTGCAGGTCCGGGCCGAACTGGTGGCCAACGGGCTGGTGCTGGAGGTCGAAGACCGCGGCCTCGGGCTGACCCCCGAGGAGTACGCCGAGATCAACGCCAAGCTCGCCGCGCCGCCCGAGTTCGACCTGGCCGACTCCGACCGGCTCGGCCTGTTCGTGGTCGGCCAGCTCGCGGCCCGCTACGGCATCGGCGTGGTGCTCCGGTCCTCCCCGTACGGCGGCACGACCGCCATCGTGCTCATCCCGCGCAGCCTCGTCTCCGACGGGACGCCGGGAGGCGCCGTGCCGTCGCGGAACGACGCGCAGGCCGTGCTGACGCCCGCCGAGAACGACGACACGAGCGACCACGAGCCCCGGCACAAGAAGCAGGAGCCCGAAGAGGAGCTCGTCTCCACGGCCGTGGAGGAGCCCCCGGTGGTGGTGGAGCCGGAGCCCTCTCCCTACTTCACCCCGTCGGAGCGGCGCATCGAGGCGGTCCCGTCCGTCGAGCTGGTGCCGCCGATCGAGCCCGAGGAGAAGCCGGCGCTGTCCGCGCGCGGCCTGCCCACCCGGACCCGCACCACGGCCGCCCGCCCGACCCTGCCGAACAACATGCCGACCTCGGTCGCCAGCGGCACCCACAACGGGCTGCCCCGCCGGGTCCGGCAGGCGAACATGGCACCGCAGCTCACAGAGACCCCCTTGACCGCGCCCGTCGCCGAGACGCCGGAGGAAAGATCGCCCGAACAGGCGCGCGCGATGTTCTCCGCCTTCCAACACGGAGCGCGCAAGGGCCGTGAGGATGCAGACTACGCAGATAACGCGAACGGCGAGAAGGGTGAGGAATGACCGGGAAAGTCTCGGGGTCCGGCGAACTGAACTGGTTGCTCGATGACCTCATCAGCCGCGTGGGGGCCGTCCGTCAGGCGGTGATCCTCTCCACTGACGGTCTGGTCGTGGGTGCTTCCCAGGGACTCTCACGTGAAGACAGCGAACACCTGTCGGCTGTGGCCGCCGGGTTCCAGAGCTTGGCCAGGGGGGCCGGACGGCACTTCGGCGGCGGTGAGGTCCGCCAGACCATCGTCGAGATGGAGGCCGCGTTCCTGTTCGTGACGGCCGCCGGGCAGGGCACCTGCCTGGCCGTGCTGGCCGCCTCGGACGCCGACGTCGGCCACATCGCGTACGAGATGGCGATGCTCGTCAAGAGAGTGGGGCAACACATCTCCACCAATCCCCGGCGGGCGACGCCGTGACGCGCAAGGAGTGGCTGGACGACGACGCCGGGCCCGTCGTCCGTCCCTTCGCGCTCATCGGCGGCCGGGCCCGCTCCTCCGGCGACGACCTCGACCTGATCGCGCTGATCACCACCACCGGTGTCAGTCCGCGCGACCGGGCCGACATCACGCCGGAGCAGGCCACCATCCTGGAACTGGCGGCCGAGACCGCCTCGGTCGCCGACATCGCGTCGGATCTGAACCTCGCCCTCGGGGTGGTGCGGGTACTCCTCGGTGATCTGCAAGACCAGGGGCTGGTGCGGGTGCGCCCACCGGCTCAGGTTGCGCCGCTGCCAAGCGCGCGCATTCTCAAGGAAGTGATCAATGGCCTTCGCGCCCTCTGACGAGCCGGTCGCTCTCAAGATCCTCGTCGCCGGCGGCTTCGGCGTCGGCAAGACCACGCTGGTCGGGGCGATCAGCGAGATCCGCCCGCTGCGGACCGAAGAAGTGTTGTCCGACCGCGGCGTGGGCGTGGACGACCTCGACGGCGTCGAGGCGAAGACGACCACCACGGTCGCCATGGACTTCGGCCGGATCACGATCCGCGAGGGACTCGTCGTCTACCTGTTCGGCACGCCCGGCCAGGAGCGTTTCTGGTTCATGTGGGACGAGCTGTCCTACGGCGCGCTGGGCGCGGTCGTGCTGGCCGACACCCGCAGGCTGACCGACTGCTTCCCGTCGATCGACTACTTCGAGCAGCGGGGCACTCCGTTCATCGTGGCGGTCAACTGCTTCGACGGCGCCGAGCGCTACGAGCCCGACGACGTCCGCATCGCGCTCGACCTCGATCCGGAGATCCCGGTCATGCTCTGCGACGTGCGCCGCCGGGCGTCGGCCAAGGTCGTCCTGGTGACCCTGGTCGAGCACGCGCTGAAGACCCTCACCGCCACCCAG
>NZ_BBXE01000027.1:40005-158563 GCF_001570565.1 Herbidospora yilanensis
CGTCTTGTGCGGTGACCGACCTCACCGCACCTGTCATCAGACGCTAGAGCGCGCGCAGTCCGTTGATGACCTCGCGGAGAATGTTCTCCGCGGGGGGCTTCGCCGTGTTCGCGGGGCGGACCAGGATCAGGCCGTGGTCGAGCAGGTCGCCCAGCAGGATCCTGACCACGCCGAGAGGCAGGTCGGCGTCGGAGGCGACGTCGGCCACCTGGCGCGAGCGCGGGATGAGCGCCAGCAGCCGCCGGTGCTCCCGGCCGAGGTCGGCCCCCGCCTGGATCCTGGCGCCGGTGGCGGCGACCACCGACATGAGGTCGAGGGGCGCGTCTGTCGTGGCCCGGCCCCTGGTGAGCGCGTAGGACCGGACGACCGGTCCGTCGTCGACCCACTCCTCCGACGACGCGATCATGCGCGGACCCCTTCCAGCACCGGCTCCGGCGCGAACGCCGAGGACGGGATGAGCACAATGGCGGTGGTTCCGCCGAACGGCGACTGCCGCAGTTCCACACGTACTCCCAGTCGGGTGGCCAGCCGTCCGACGACGACCAGGCCGAGCCGGTCGGTGTCGGCCAGATCGAACTCCGGCGGGCTGGCCAGTCGTGAATTGATCTTTTCGAGCTCGGCCGGGCCGAGGCCCAGGCCCCGGTCCTCGATCTCGACCGCGAACCCCTTGGCGACCGTCTCGCCCCGGACCGAGACCTCGGCCTGCGGCGGCGAATAGGTCGTGGCGTTCTCGATGAGCTCGGCGAACAGGTGGATGTAGTCGGCGACGGAGGAGCCTTGGACGGCCACCTCCGGCATCGGGTAGATCCGTACCCTCGGGTAGTCCTCCACCTCGGCCACGGCGCCCTGGAGCATCTCCGCGACGGCCACCGCCTGCCGGTAGGTCCGGCCGGGGGTGCCGCCCGACAGGACGATCAGGCCTTCGGCGTGCCGCCGCATGCGGGTGGTCAGGTGGTCGAGCCGGAAGAGTTCTTCCAGAGTGCCCGGGTCCTCGGTACGGCGCTGCATACCGTCGAGCAGTTTGAGCTGCCGCTGGAGCAGCCCCTGGCTCCGCCGGGCGAGGTTGCGCAGCGCGAGGCCCACGCTCTCGCGCAGCCGGGCCTGGTCGACGGCCGCGTCTATGGCGGTGTGCTGCACGGCGCTGAAGGCGTGCGCGACGTCGGCGACCTCGCCCGTGGTCCCCGGCGGTTCCAGCGGGGGCGCCTCGGCGGCCACGTCGACCTTGTCGCCGCGCCGCAGGCGCTCCACCACCCGGGGCAGCCGGACCTCGGCCAGTTGCCGTGCCGCGTTGCGCAGCGCGGCGAGTTCCCGGGTCAGGGCGCGCCCGAGGCGTACCGACACGACGAGGGTCAGCACGACGGCGACCAGCCCGAGCAGCCCGGCGACGCCGGCGCGAACGAACGTGCTCACCGCCACCGGTTCGGCCCGCACCGACAACCGCTGCTCGCTCGACAGGAGGGCGTCGCGGAAGGCCTTCTCGGTGGCGTCGACGGCCCGGCGCCACGCCGTGTGGCTGACCGGCGCGGCGCTCACGAGCCGCGTCTCCAGCCGGATGTACGACCGGTAGGCGTCGGAGACCAGCATGTCCTCGAACGGCTTGCGCAGTTCGGGGTCGAGCTCCTTCATGCCCTGGAGGAACAGGAAGTCGCGGGTGCCGGAGTAGCGGATGAAGGCCCGGCTCTCCTCGACGCTGAACGGCCGGTCGTTGATGAGCACGCCGGCGCCCAGGGCGCTCTCGCGGGCCAGGAAGTCCTTGGCGAACGACAACAGGCCCAGGCTGCGCGACTGCTGGTAGAGCGGCACGTCGTTGTTGAGCTTGATGGTGTGGTCGAGCGCCTGCATCGCGGTCGGCAGCAGGCCGAACCGCTCGCCGAGGGCGGTCAGCCCGACCGCCTTGGTGTCGATGTCGTTGCGCAGGTCGTCGAGTTCGTCGACGGCCGCCATGACGTCGCTGAAGCGCCCGGCCGTGGCCGGGGTGAGCGCGTCCTGCACGTCGGGGGTGGCCGCCAGGCGGCGCAGGTTCTTGCGGGCCTGGTCGGTGACCAGGCGCTGTTCCACCAGGGAGTCGAAGGCGTCACGGGTGCCGGTGGCGGCGTACTCGGCCGACAGCAGGTGCTCCCGCTGGAGGGCGAGCACGAGGGTGTCGCCGGGGCGGCCGAGGCCCTCGTAGAGGCGTTCCACCTTGAGCAGGTCGAGCGATTCTCCGGTCGTGATGACCGCCGCGAAACCCCAGAGGCCCACCAGGGAGACCAGTGGAATGATCAACAGCGTGGAAATCTTGAACCGGATGGATCTGCTCGAAGCCATGGCACCTCATCGGCCGTACGTAGCCGATGAGGTTAGCAGTTTGCCCCGGTTTGATTCATTCGTGGATCACGATTGTCTGATCACGCGGCGTGAGCGTGCGGGCTCACGGCCTCGGACGTGGCGTTTTGGGTCGGCTCGGCAACGGGCTGACGGACGACTCCCGGAACTGTAGTGATCACGGTCATGAGCCCGACTCGCAGAAGCTGCCAGGCGATCGAGGCCACCAGCATGAACTCGACGACCAGCAGACCACGCTCGGCCGCGCCGATCAGCATGCCCCGGCCGGGCAGCGCCGCGTAGGTGACGGCGGCCAGGCCGAGACCCGCCAGCAGGGTCAGCCATTCGAGCGTGCGGGCCACCGGCCGCCACTCGTCGTGGTCGCCGAACCGGCCGGCGAGTTGCGCGGTCGCGACGGGCAGCGCCAGGAACGCGACCGCCACGAGGTAGTCCTGCGCGCGTGCCCACGGGATCACGGCGACGCCGAGCAGGGTGAGGGACCAGAGGAGGATCAACCGCTCGGGCCAGCCGTCGATCGGCGCCGCGGCGGCCTTCAGCCCGGCGAGCAGGGCCAGGGAGGCCAGGCCCAGCATCGCGAGGGCGAACTCGGTCAGCACGCCGCGCTCCTGGGCGGCGTACTCGCTGATCGACAGCGCGACCGGGTCGAGGTGGGGGGAGGGATCAAGCTGACCGGCCACGACGGCGGCCATCGCGAGCACCAGACCGGAGATCGCGATCACGGGAGAGAGCCTCTTGACCATACTTCGAGAGTGCCTCTTCGGCCGCCGGATATGCATCCGGTTAAGACCCCATTCGCCCCTGATGCATTCCCCCTAGGGGAGCTCAGGGTCGCCCCAGGGCCGGGGGTGGGCCCAGGCCCACCCCCGGCGGGGTCACGCCGCGGCTTCTCTGTACCGGTCGCGCAGGCCCGGAATGGGGTCGCCCTCGAAGACGGTGACCTCACCGGAGGCCCACTCCGGCGGCTCCTCGCCACCGGCGAGCAACCAGGCGGCCTGGCGGGCGGCGCCGTCGGCGACGTACTCCCCGGGCGGGGGCACGTGCACCGGCACGCCGAACACGCTCGGCGCAATGGTGCGCACGGCCTCCGAGCGCGCGCCGCCCCCGATCAGCAGCACCCGGTTGGGCGCCAGGCCGAGGGCGTCGAGCGCGTCCGCGAGACCGCAGAGCATGCCCTCGACGGCCGCGCGGGCGAAGTGCCCCGGCGTCGCGTTGGCCAGCCGCAGCCCGTGGAAGGAGCCGGTCGCGTCGGGCCGGTTCGGGGTGCGCTCGCCCTCCAGGTACGGCACCAGCGTCAGCCCTCCGGCCCCGGGAGGCGCCCCCAGGGCCAGATCGCTGAGCTCGGCCGGACCGACGCCCAGAACCCTGCCGACCGCGTCGAGCGTGCGGGCGGCGTTCATGGTGGCGACGAGCGGCAGGAACCGGCCGGTGGCGTCGGCGAAACCGGCGACGCCTCCGGAGGAGTCCGCCGACGCGTGCTCGGCGACGGCGAAGGCCGTGCCGGACGTGCCGATGGAGACGATCACGTCGCCGGGGTGGGCGCCGACGCCGAGGGCGGCGGCCATGTTGTCACCGGTGCCGGGCGCGAGCCGGGCCTGGTTGTACGTCCCGGCCTGCTCCTTCGGCCCGAGGACCGTGGCGACCTGCGGAACGTGGCCGATGGCCAGCTTCAGCAGGTCGAGCCGGTAGGCCCCGGTGGCCGGGGACCAGTAGCCGGTCCCCGACGCCTCCCCGCGGTCGGTGGTGACGGTCGCGGGGGTGCCGCCGAGCTTCCAGGTCAGCCAGTCGTGCGGGAGGCAGACCGACGCGGTGCGCGCGGCGTTCTCCGGCTCGTGCTGGGCCAGCCAGCGCAGCTTGGTGACGGTGAACGACGCGACGGGCACGCTGCCCACCGCTTCCGCCCACTTCTCCGGGCCGCCCAGCTCCGCGATCAGGTCGCGGGCCGCCTGGGCCGACCGGGTGTCGTTCCACAGCAGCGCCGGACGGACCACCTCGCCGTTCTCGTCGAGGCAGACCATGCCGTGCTGCTGGCCGCCCACCGAGACCGCCGCGACGTCGTCGAGGCCGCCCGCCTGGGCGATGGCCTCCTGCAACGCCGTCCACCAGTGGCTCGGGTGGACCTCGGTGCCGTCGGGGTGCTTGGCCCGGCCTTCGCGGACCAGCGCGCCGGTCTCGGCGTCGCGCACCACGACCTTGCAACTCTGGGTCGACGAGTCGACCCCCGCGACGAGTGTCATTACCGCACGCCGAGCAGGTGCTCGAGGGCGAGCTGCGACAGGCGGGTGAAGTGGAAGCCCTGGGCCGCCACGCCGTCGAGGTCGAACTCGTCGTTCAGCAGGTCCTGGAGGGTCTCGCCCTCGCCGAGGGTGCGGGCGCCCAGCTCGTCGACCTTGCTGGCGGCCAGCGCCTCCTGGACCTCCGGGTCGGCCCGGTAGGCCTTGGCCTTCTCCTTGAGGATCAGGTAGGTGCGCATGTTCGCCGCGACCGAGTCCCAGGCGTCCTGCTTGTCGTCGGTCCGGACCGGCTTGTAGTCGAAGTGGCGGGGGCCCTCGTAGCCGCCGTGCTCCAGCAGGTCGACCAGGAAGAACGCGTTCTGCACGTCGCCGTGACCGAAGATGAGGTCCTGGTCGTACTTGATGCCGCGCTGCCCGTTGAGGTCGAGGTGGAACAGCTTGCCGTGCCACAGCGCCTGCGAGATGGCGTGGAAGTAGTTCAGGCCGGCCATCTGCTCGTGACCGGTCTCGGGGTTGAGGCCGACCATCTCGGGGTGCTCAAGCTCGTTGATGAACGCCAGCGCGTGGCCCACGGTCGGGAGCAGGATGTCGCCGCGGGGCTCGTTCGGCTTGGGCTCGATCGCGAAGCGGATGTCGTAGCCCTTGTCGATGACGTACTGGCTCAGGATGTCCATGGCCTCCTTGTAACGGGAGAGCGCGGCGCGGATGTCCTTGGCGGCGTCGGACTCGGAGCCCTCGCGGCCACCCCAGCAGACGTAGGTCTTGGCGCCCAGCTCGGCCGCGAGGTCGAGGTTGCGGATCACCTTGCGGATGGCGTAACGGCGGATCTCGCGGTTGTTGCTGGTGAAGCCGCCGTCCTTGAACACCGGGTGGGTGAACAGGTTGGTGGTCGCCATGGGCACCTTGAGACCGGTGTCGGCCAGGGCCTTCTTGAAGTTCTCGATCGCCCTGTCACGGTCGGGCTCCACGGCGAGCAGGTCGTCGTCGTGGAAGGTCACGCCATAGGCCCCGAGCTCGGCCAGTTTGTGCACGGTCTCGACCGGGTCGAGCGGGGCACGGGTCGCGTCACCGAACTGGTCGCGCGCCTGCCAGCCGACGGTCCACAGGCCGAATGTGAATTTGTCCTCGGGTGAGGGGGTGTACACGGGGCGCCTCCGAATTAGTCTATGTTGTGGACTAAATATGGAACGGGGACTCGTGCCGGTCAAGTAGGCGTGTCTAGGATTTCGTCCAGATTTCTGGACCGGCAGTCAGGAAGGTGCGAATGGCCCAGGCCGTACGGCACGACGCGATGCGGGCGCGCAACCTCTCCCTCGTCCTGCGGGAGGTCCGGACGCATGGCTCGCTCACGCGCGCGTCCCTGGCCGAGGTCACCGGACTGACCAAGACGACCGTGTCGAAGCTGGTGGGAGACCTGCTCGACGCCGGGCTCGTGGTGGAGGCCGGCGCCGTCAGGGCCGGCGAGCGCGGTCGTCCCGGGGTCGAGGTGCGGGTCAGCGGAGACCGCGTCGCGGCCCTCGGCCTGGAGCTCAACGTCGACTATCTGGCGGTCAGGGTCGTCGATCTCGCCCGCCGGGTCAGGCTCCGGCTTACCCAGACGGTCGACAACCGCCTGTCAGAACCGCTCGACGTCATCGGCGACCTCCGGCGCCTGGCGCTGTCGGCGCTCGCCCAGGCCGAGGGCACCGGGCTGCGGGTCGTCGGCGCCGGTCTCGCCGTGCCCGGCCCGGTCGACGTCGAGTCGGGCGAGATCCACAACGCCCCCAACCTCGGCTGGCGGAACGTGCCCGTCGGGGCCGCCCTCGACCTCGGGGTGCCGATCAGGGTGGAGAACGAGGCCAACCTGGCCGCCCTCGGCGAGCTCTGGTTCGGCGTCGGCCGGGCCGACTTCCTCTACGTCTCGGGCGAGATCGGCATCGGCGCCGGCCTGGTCGTCAACGGCGCCCTGTTCCGGGGCGCGCGCGGCTTCGCCGGCGAGCTCGGCCACGTGGTCGTGACCCCGGAGGGCCCGCAGTGCCGCTGCGGCGCCAGAGGTTGCCTGGAGCAGTATGCCGGCCAGGACGCCTTCTTCGACGCGCTCGGCGACCGCGGCCCCTATGCCCACGGCATCGACGCCATCGTCGCCCGGCTCGAACACGGCGACCCCGCCACCCTGGCGGCCTGCGACAAGGCGGGCTGGGCGCTCGGGGTGGCGCTGTCGTCGGCGATCAACCTGGTCGACCCGCACACGATCGTCTTGGGCGGCATCTACGCCCCCCTGTTCCCGTGGATCGGCGGGGTGGTCGCCGAGACGATGGGCGGACGCCTCGCCCAACTGCGCGCCCAGGCCCCGCCGGTCGAGGTCTCCCGGCTCGGTTCGGAGGCGGCGGCGCTCGGCGCGGCCGGTCAGGTGCTGGAGACCGTCGTCGCCGACCCGGCCGCGCTCTCGGAGCGCCTCACAGACCGGAGGGATCCCGCCCCACGCTGATCTGCTCGGCGATCCTGCGCACCTCGTCGCCCGACAACCTGGGCGCCGGAGGGAGGTTGCGCAGCAGCGCCGCCACCACGTCGTCGACCGCGGCTCCGGCATGGTCGCGCGCGACCTCGTGGACCGCCTGGAACAACATCTGGTTCTCCGCGCGCTCCCGCGCCACGCGGTCGACGATCATCGTTCACGTCCCCCTTAGAAATGGCCGCCGACCACCCTAGGACCTCGGACCGACAGTTTCCCGGGAACAAGCTGAGATCCCCGGTTGCTGCTGGAGGCATGCCGGTTCAGCGACTCAACCACGCCGTGTTGTACGTCCGCGACGTCGCACGCAGCGTCGACTTCTACGAGAAGGCCCTCGGGTTCCGAGTGGTCATGGGCTTCCCCGGAGCCGCGTTCCTGCAGGCGGAAGGGTCGTCCAACGACCACGACCTCGGCCTGTTCGAGGTGGGCGCCGACGCGGGCCCCACCACCGCCGGGCGCGGCGCGGTCGGGCTCTACCACCTGGCGTGGGAGGTCGACACGCTGGCCGAGCTCGAACGCATTCAGGTGCGCCTGCTCGAACTCGGCGCGCTCGTCGGCGCCTCCGACCACTCGACCACCAAGGCCCTCTACGCCAAGGACCCCGACGGGCTGGAGTTCGAGGTGTCGTGGCTGGTCCCGGCCGACCTGATCACCGAGGCGATCGCGGGCGGGAAGGCGTCGGTCCGGCCGCTCGACCTGGCGAAGGAGATCGAGCGCTTCGGCGCGACGACACCGGGCGGCATCGGGGTGTCACGCTAGCCTCGCGCGCTGGGCCTGGGTGAGCCGGATCGCCCCGGCCGCGACGTTCTCCTCCAGGTGCGCGATCTTCGACGTGCCGGGGATCGGGAGGATGACCGGCGAGCGGGCCAGCAACCAGGCGAGACCGAGCTGCGCCGGGGTCGCGCCGAACTCGGCCGCGAGCCCGCCGACCGCGGGAAGCACCGGCCGCCACGGCAGGAAGGCGATGCCGGCCGCCTCGCAGGCGTCCAGAACGGCCTCGTGCTCGCGGTCGAGCAGGTTGTAGCGGTTCTGCACGCTCGCCACCTCGGCGATCCCGCGCGCCTCGGCGAGTTGCTCGACGGTGACCTCGGAGAGCCCGATGTGGCCGATCTTGCCCTGTTCCTTCAGATCGGCGAGCGTGCCGACCTGGTCGGCGAGCGGCACCTCCGGGTCGACCCGGTGAAGCTGGAGCAGGTCCAGCCGTTCCATGCGCAACCGCTTGAGCGCGGCCTCGACCTGGGCGCGCAGCACCTCCGGGCGGCCGTCCAGCCGGCCCGGCCGCGCGACGCCCACCTTGGTGGTCACCAGCAGTTCTTTCCTGTACGGCCACAACGTGCGGGCCAGCAACTCCTCGTTGGCGCCCCAGCCGTAGAGGTACGCGGTGTCGATGAGCGTGACGCCGAGGTCGACCGCGCGCCTGACCACGTCGCCGTCGTCCGGCGAGAGGTGCATCGCGCCGAAGCCGAGGCGGCGCACCCTGAGCTCGCCGCCGATCAGGAACTCGTCGTCCAGGCCGCGCCAGAACGAGGTCTCGCCCGTCCGGACGAACCCGGCCCGCCGCAGCACCCGGCGTGAGCCCCGGTTCTCCACGTCGGCGACGGCTCTCAGGCTGCGCAGGCCGTAGCCCTTGGCACGGTCGCAGAGCTCCCGGAGCGCGGCGGTGGCCACGCCTTTCCCGGTCGCCTTCTCGGCCAGGCGGAAGCCCACCTCGGCGGTGCCGTTCTCCAGGTCGTACAGGTTGAAGCGGCCGAGGATCTCGCCGTCGTCGGCGACCAGGACGTGGAAGCGCAACCGGCCCTGCGCCTGCTCGTCGAGCACGGCCTGGTGGTGGCCGGGGAACGTGGTGAAGTAGTCGTCGCCGCGGTCTTCGACGGTGCGGGCGAAGAAGGCGCGGTTGTCGGTCTCGAAGGTCAGGAGCCGATCGGCGTGGTCGGGGCGCAGCGGTTGGAGTTCCGGCATGCCTACGAGTCAAGCAGGTCCAGCATGTAGGTGATCTGCGCCGACCGGGCGACGTCGATCCGCTCGGCCAGGTCGAGCGCTTCCGGGTTGGCGCCGCTGCCCTTCTCGTACCGGGCGAACTGGATCGCGTCGTCCTGGTGGGCGATGAGGGCGTTCAGCAGTTCGCGGGAGAAGTCGGCGTCGGCGGTCTTCCGCAGGCGGGCCAGGTCCTTCTTCGCGTCGATCGCGGTGCCGCCGTGGGCGTGGTGGGCCTCCTGGTCCATGGTCAGCGGCTGTTCCCACTGGAGGAGCCAGGTGGTCATCGTGCTCGTCTCGGTCTCCTGGGTCGCCCGCATCGCCGCGGCGAGCTGCTCGACCTTCTGGGGCAGCTCACGGCTCTCGGCCAGCTTCGCCAGCTCGTGGCCCTGCTTGTTGTGCGCGACCATCATCTGCAGGAACATGACGTCGGCCGCGTTGACCGGTGTTTCCTCCGGTACGCCGGGCGGGGCGCAGGCCGTACAGGCAAAGAAGAGAACGATGAGCAGCCGGCGCATGCCCGCCTCCTTCGACGGCGGGCCGCGCCCGTCGGACGCGGCCCGCGTTCACTCACGGGGTCAGACGCGCAGCCAAAGAGCGGGCACGTTCGGGGGCTCCCAGCCGACGAGCGAGGTGTGCGGCTGGCGGCACTCGTAGGTCAGACCGCCGTAGGTCACCCGGTTGCCGGTCTGGTAGGCCACACCCGGCGCCCAGGTGCCGCCCGGGTTCTGGGTCGGGGTGACGGTCGGGGTGGGGGTGGGCGTCCGCGTCGGGGTGACGGTCGGCGTGGGCGTCGGGGTGGGGTTGCCGCCGCCGAAGACCACGTCGGAGCAGGTGTAGAACGCCTCGTTGGAGCCGACCACACGCTGCCAGATGGAGTAGAGGATGTGGCGGCCGGTCCGCTGCGGGATGTTGATGGTCCAGTTGGTGAACGTGGTCGGGTTGAAGTTGTTGAACGTCTGGATGTGCACCAGGTCCGACCACTTCAACGGCATCGACGGGTTCCAGCCCTCGCGGGTGATGTAGAACTCGAAGTTGCTGTTCGAGTGCGGCGCGGTGGCGTGGTAGGTGATGGTGCGCGGCCCCGCCGAGAACGGCGTGGCCGGCCAGTCGGTGCGCTGGAGGTCCAGGCCCCGGTACTTGTCACGGCCCGCGCTGCACAACTTCCCGTCGGGGATGAGCTGGCGGTGTCGTCCACCCGCTTCGAGCAGGCTGACCTCGTTCCAGTCGTAGAAGGCCTGGGTGCCGCCCGCCGCGACGGCCGCGGCGCAGGCGGCCGAGTCGGGCGACTCGGGGCCCTCGTTCTTGCACTGGTAGACCCGGCTCGGGGGGTTCGACATGGTGCCGTGGGCGCTGGCCGGCGCGGACGGCAGGACTACGAGCAGCGAGCCGGCCATCAGACCGGCGGCGGCTGCTGCCACCTTGTTACGTAACACCTGGCTCTCCTCCGTGGAGCTCCGTGGAGCGGATACGCGAACTCCGGCCACCTCAGGAGGAGAGCCGGAGCCCATGGCGGAAGGATCAGCGGGGGAACGCGGGGTGACGGCCGCGAACTTGAGCTTTCTATAAAGAAACCTTCCTAAGAGAAGGATCACCCAGACTTCCTGACTCCGCAAGTCATCTGAGGACATCGTCTAGAAGTCGAAGTTCTCCAGGTGGATCTGCCGCTTCGGCACACCCGCCCGCCGCAATGCGTGCAACGCCTTCCGCGTCATCCCGCGCGGCCCGCACACGAACACGTCGTGGTCCGCCAGATCGGGGATCGCGCGTGACAACGAACGGCCCGTCAGCGGGACCGTCAGGTCCTCGTTCACCGTGTAGTGCACCCGCGCTCCCCGTGCCGCCGCGATGGCGTCGAGTTCCCCCCGCAGCACCAGGTCCTCGACCGTGCGGGCCAGGTAGAGCAGCGTCACCTGGCCGGGCATCGACTCGAACAGCGCCCGCAGCGGGCTGATGCCCACGCCGCCCGCGATCAGCAGGATCCGGCTGGAGCGGCTCCGGGCGGCGGTCAGCGCGCCGTAGGGGCCCTCGGCCCAGACGCGGGTGCCGGGGGTCAGGGAGAACAGGGCCCGGCTGTGGGCGCCGGCCGCTTTCACGGTGATGCGCAGGTGCCGGCCGCTGGGCACCGCCGACAACGAATAGGGGTTGGCCGCCCACCACATGCCCTCGGTCAGGAAGCGCCAGCGGAAGAACTGGCCGGGCTCGGCGCCCAACCGGGCCAGGTCGTCGCCCGCGATGTAGACCGAGACCACGTCGTCCGACTCGCGGCGGAGGCCGGCCACCCTCAGGCGGTGCCGCCGGGATCGCATCACCGGGACGGCGAAGCGGTGCCACAGGAGGAGCGCGGCCACGCCCAGGTAGAGGCCCCGCCACGCCCACGCGCCGACGCCTCCGAAGGACGGCCCGGTGAGCTGGTGGGCGAAGCCCAGATAGATGGCCAGGTAGGTGAGGAAGTGGGCGTGGTGCCAGGCCTCGTATGACATCCGCGACCGGATCGCGCGGGCCGAGATCAGGCCCACGGCCAGCAGCAGCGCCAGGGAGACGGTCGCTTCGAGGATCCCGGGGCCGTACAGGACGAGACCGAACGTGCCCTCCCACACGCCCGACCCGACCGCGCGGGCGGCCATGGCGAAGACCATGTGCGCGACCGACAACGCCAGGGTGCCGCGGCCGCCCAGGGCGTGCCAGCGGGAGAGGCGGTCGGAGCCGATCGTCCGGTCGAGGTAGGGGATGCGGGCCATGAGGGCCACCAGGATCGCCGCGCCGTAGCCGGCCAGGAGGCCGGTCAGGCGGCCGAGCCAGGCCAGGCCGTCGGCGGTGGAGGCCACGTCCGGCAGGTCGGCCCAGCAGCCGGCGGTGGCCACCGCGGCGCCGGTCCAGAGCAGGCCCGCCACGAAGCCGCCCGGACGACGCCGGAGAGCGGGCTTCCGCGGGGCGGCGTCGGGCGGGCTGCCGGGTGTGCGTGAGCGGCGGCCGCCGGCACGGGCCCGGCCGGAGGGGCGACGGCCGGTGGCCGGGCCTTCGTCGTCGAGGAGCGACACCCAGCGGGCTTCCGACGGGGGGCGGAGCAGGGACTCCCAGTGGGTCGTCATCTCAGGTCGGCCAGCGTCGCTTCGCGGGCGGCCGAGAGGGTCTTGGCGTACTGCTTCGTCGCCTCGTTCGCGCCGGATGTCTGTTCGCCTTTCGCGACCAGCAGGGACTGGGTCAGGAAGTCCTTCAGGTGTTTCCGGAACAGCTTGTCGAACGGCTCCGCGTTGAGACGTTGCGCTATCAACAGGTCGCTCTTCGTCACCATACCGGGCATGTCATGACCCTCGTGGACGTTTGTCGGCGGAAGCCCCGCTTCACGCAACAACCCACGTAGCCCCGCAAGTTGCTGCTGCTGTTGGGCCGCGACCTGGGACGCCAGCGCCAGCACCGACGGGTTCGCCGTGCGTTCAGGCGCCAGGTCCGTCAGTGCCAGCACCGACTCGGTCATGGGGATCTCAAGCTGGATCCAGGCCACGTCCGTCGGGTTGAACGCGGCCGAGGGCTTCGCCACCACAGAGGGCCGCGCCGCCGCCGCGGGACCAGGAACCTGCGGGGCGGCGCAGCCCGACACCAGGAGGGCCGCGAGCGCGACCGCCCAGGGTGCGCCGGTTGTCAGTCGCACTTCACGTACCTCCCAGGTCTCTCCTGTTACCGGAGACCCGCAGGTCACGGCAGAACAACAAAAATCCCCCGAAAAGGTCAGTAGATTTTCGTAACCCCGGCCCCGCCACGGGGTCTCCGAAGCACGGCCCTCAGAAGGGGATGCAGCATGCCAGCGAGGAGCGGACCCGACACGGCGATGGTCGCGGCGGCACGCGACGGGGATCAGGCTGCCCTCGACCGCCTGGTCGCCGACTCGTTGCCGCTGGTCTACAACATCGTCGGCCGGGCGCTGAACGGGCACAACGACACCGACGACGTCGTCCAGGAGACCCTGATCCGGATGGTCCGCGGGCTGCCGGGGCTGCGCGACCTCGACGCCTACCGGTCATGGCTGGTGGCCATCGCGGTGCGGCAGGTACGCGACCACGAAGCCGAGAAGCGCACCGCCCAGCACCGCCGGACCGATCTCGACACGGCGACCGAGGTGGCCGACCCCGCGTCCGACTTCGCCGGGCTGACCATCCTCCAACTCGGGCTGACCGACCAGCGGCGCGAGGTCGCCGAGGCGACCCGCTGGCTCGACCCCGACGACCGGGCGCTGTTGTCGTTGTGGTGGCTGGAGGAGACCGGGGAGCTCGGGCGGGCCGACCTGGCGTCGTCGCTCGGGTTGTCGGCCAAGCACGCGGCCGTGCGGGTGCAGCGCATGAAGGAGCAGATCCAGATCGCGCAGTCGGTCGTGCGCTGCCTGAACGCGCAGGCCCAGTGCCCCGAACTGCGGGGCATGTTCCTGGGCTGGGACGGGGTGCCCTCGCCCTTGTGGCGCAAACGGTTCGCCCGGCACATCCGGGGGTGTACGTTCTGCGGCCGCCGCACCCAGGGCATGGTCCCCCTGGAGCGGCTGCTGCTCGGGCTGCCCCTGGTGGCGGTGCCGGCCGGGTTCATGCTGACCAAGCTCGTGCCGGTCACGGTCAAGGCGACGGCCGTGGCGGCCAAGAACGTCTGGATCCCCCTCACGGCCGCGGGCGCGGCGGCGGTGACGGCCGGGGTGTTCGTCCTGCAACCCTGGACGAGCGCCGCGCCGCCGAAACCCATCGCCGTTCCACCACCCATGGTGGTCACCGAGAGCGCGTCGCCGGCGAAGACGCCCGCCCGCGAGACGAGCCCGAGCCCGTCGCCGAAACCGTCGAAGAAGCCCTCGCCCAAACCGTCGAAGAGCCCCGAGCCGCCCGCCGCCCCCGCCGTGAAGAAGGGCGTCGGGGTGTGGCCGATGAACGGGGTCAGCAACTCCCTGGCCAAGTCGGGGGCACGCTGGTACTACACCTGGGCGACCCACCAGAACGGCGTGCGGACCCCGCGGAACGTGGAGTTCGTCCCGATGATCTGGGGCGCCGACAGCGTCACGCCGCAGGCGCTGGCGGAGGCCAGGAAGGCGGGGCCGTACCTGCTGAGCTTCAACGAGCCCGACCTGGCCCAGCAGTCGAACATGACCGTCGAACGCGCGCTGGAGTTGTGGCCGCGACTGGAGAAGGCCGGGAAGATCCTCGGCTCCCCCGGCGTGGCCTTCGGCGGCGACACCCCCGGCGGCTGGCTCGACCGCTTCATGAAGGGCGCCAAGGAGAGGGGCTACCGCGTCGACTTCGTCACCCTGCACTGGTACGGCGGCGACTTCCGCGCCGCCGCCGCGACGCAGCAGCTCAAGAGCTATCTCCAGAACGTCTGGCAGCGCTACGGGAAGCCGATCTGGCTGACCGAGTACGCCCTGATCGACTTCTCCGACGGCGCCCGCTACGCCTCGGACGCCGAACAGGCCGCCTTCCTCGCCGCCTCGTCGAAGATGCTCGCGTCACTGCCCTATGTGCAGCGGTACGCGTGGTTCGGCCTCCCCGCCAAGGAGGCCGAACCCAACAGCGGTCTGTTCACCGAGGACGGCGTCGCGACCCGGGCCGGCAAGGCGTTCCAGCAGGCCCGCTAGCGCACGAAGCCGTTCACGATCAGCGGCAGCGACGCGTCGAGGCCGGCCACGTTGAGCGCGTTCGGGTCGTCGTGGTCGACGATCGAGTAGCCGGCCGCCGTCATGGCGGCCACGACCACCCGGGCGTCGCGGTTGACCGTCTTGCGATAGCGCGCCAGCGCGTCGGCCGGCGCGCCCCGGCCCGCCCACGTCTCGTTGTCGGTGAAGACGACGACGCCGTCCACGTTCATGCGCTCGCCGAGCAGGTGCTTGAACGGCAGCGACAGGTCGGTGCCGCCGCCCGACGCCCGCCACTTGGCGATGTCGCGGAGGTTGGTCCGCGCGGTCACCTTCGAGGCGTGCACCTTCGTGTCGACCTCGATGGCGTGCACGTTGCCCTTCTCGATGCGCGCCAGCATGACCGCCATGGCCGAGCCGACCTCGTAGGGCGTGCCGACGGGCGAGCCGCCGACCACACACTGCGCGTACGTCATCGAGCCCGACGAGTCGACCGCGAGCAGCAACCTCTTGCCGGTGGGCTCGACGAAGCCGAACGACTTCTCGTACGCCTCCTCCAGCGCGTCGAGGATCGCCGGGACCGGCGTCCACGTCGCGCCATTGCGGCCCTGGCCCGAGGCGTAGACGCGCATCGCCAGCCACACGTCCAGCGGGTGGATGCGCGCCTTTCGGAGCTGGTGGAAGGCGGTGAGCCGGGCGACCGCGCGCCGGGTGGCGTCGCCAAGCGGCACGAGCGTGCCGACGCGGGTCATCCGGGCGAGGTTGCGCAGCAGCGCGGTCAGGCCGATGGTGTCGACGAGGTGGTCCCAGACCTTCGGCTCGGTCAGCATCGCGTCGGGCAGGAACTCCCACGGCACGTCGAGCCGGGTCGCCTCCTCGACCGTGGTGACGGCCTTGGCGGTGAGGAACCGGTCGACCGAGGGCAGCGCCGCGCGGGCCGCGTCGTCGTCCACGTTGCCGGCGATCCAGCCGAACAGCACCTTGCGCTGGTCGGTGTCGCCCGCCGGGTGGGCCATCCGCAACACGTCGCGCAGCGCGAACGACTCACCCGACGGGGTCCTGCGCTGACCGGCCTTGCAGACCTTGAACGCCACGTCGTCGGCCTCGCCCTGCAGGAACCAGGAGCCGAGTGCCGACCGCAACGAGCGGCCCATCACGGGGGCGGTGCCCCGCGAGGTCCGCTTGCCGCCGAGGTTCTTGTAGTAGCCGAAGAAGGTCGCGAGGTGGTCGGTGGTGCGGGCGACCTTGGGCAGCGCCGACTTGGCGGCCCGGCGGGTCGCCTCGTCACCGCGCGCGTACGCCGCCGCGAGGGCGAACAGGGCGGGCCGGTTCTTGGGGGCGCGGGGCGGCCGGGCGGTGGAGATCTCGGTGAGCATCTCGACCACGCGCGGGCCGTCGGTGTGCAGCGCCTTGTAGAGGACGCCGACGTTGATCTCGGTCAGCTTGCCGCCGTCGACGTAGTAGGTGCCGCCGGTCGTGCCGAGAATCAGGAAGTCCTCGACCCGCTGCCACAGGTCCTTCTCGTACACGACGCCGCCGGCGGCGTCGCGCACCTTCTTCGCGCCGATCTCGGAGACGTCGGCGAGGGGGTCACGAATGTCGTTCACGACGATTCCTCCGTAATGAAAAGGGGACGGATATGGGTGCGCCGACCGATGTCGCGGTGCTCTGCCATTTGAGCTAGAGCTCGATTTCTCGAACCCGCGGGATTCGAACCCGCAACCGCCGCGTTAGAGGTAACCGACCGACTTCGACCCGTCCCGCGCCGGCCCGGGAATGGCGCGGATATGGCATGTCAACCGGTATAAGCGCTCTGGCCGCTGAGCTACCGGGGCAGGTGGCTCCCCGGGCGGGATTCGAACCCGCGACCTCTCGATCCGAAGTCGATAACCGATTGTCTTCGACCCGCGCCATTCGCGAACCGACGTTAAAGACGGTACAGATCGGCGTTCAATTAGCCCACCCGTTTTCTGCGCCCTGCCGGGCGTGCGGTAGGGTGATGGCGTTTCGTAGTCAGCTCTCGGATGAGGAGGTGAGACCCATTCCCGCCCAGTTCCGCCCAGGAAGGCAGGTCTCGTGTCCCTCTCATCAGTCGTCTCCGAACTGCGCACCGCCGGCTGCGTCTTCGCCGAAGACGAAGCGCGGCTGATCCTCTCCACCGCCGACTCCCCCGAAGAACTGCGCCGCATGATCGGCCAGCGGGTGGCGGGTCTCCCTCTCGAACAGGTGCTGGGCTGGGCCCGGTTTCGCGACCTGCGCGTCCTCGTCGATCCCGGGGTGTTCGTGCCCCGGCGGCGGACCGAGTTCCTGGCCGGTGAGGCCATCGCGCGGTCCCGGCCGGGATCGGTCGTGGTCGACCTCTGCTGCGGCACCGGGGCCGTGGGGGCCGCCGTCGCCGCCGAGGTGCCCGGCGTGGTCCTGCACGTCTCCGACATCGACCCGGCGGCCGTCGCGTGCGCCCGGCGGAACGTGCCGCGGGCGCTGGCCCATCAGGGCGACCTCTACCAGGCGCTGCCGCTCCTCCTCCGGGGGCGCATCGACGTGCTGGTGGCGAACGCGCCCTACGTGCCGACCGAAGAGGTCGACTTCCTGCCGTCCGAAGCGCGGCTGCACGAACCCCTGGTGGCCCTCGACGGGGGTGAAGACGGACTGGAGCTGATCAGGCGGGTGTTCCGGCTGGCGCCCGAGTGGCTGGCGCCGGGGGGATCCGTGCTCGTCGAGACCTCGGAGGAACAGGCGGCCGGGGCCTGCGCGGCGGCGCTGAAGGCCGGGCTGGAGCCCTTCATCACCTCTTCCGAGGAGCTTGACGCGACTGTCATCGTCGGGCAAATGCCGATTCGATAACAGGTGTTTCCGGCTGTCCCCAACAACGTCAGATTGTCTGCATGAACGACACCGCCCCGCCGCTCCGCGAGCGCGACCGCTCCTCTGTGATCATGGCCTTGGTGCTCGCGACCCTCATCCTGGTCGGCGGGTGCGGTGTGCTGATCAGCTCCGTCGACGGCTACTACAACAGCCGCGCCGGAGCCCGCGAACTGCTGGTCAGGAAGGGTGGGACGTTGCCCGACGTGACCGGCATGAAGTGGGCGGAGGCCGTCGAGCGGCTCCAGGAATCGGGTTACTGGCTGCTCGACCGGACCCAAGTGACGATCTCGGACGAGTCCCGGTTCGTCACCGGGCAGGATCCGGCGGCGGGGACCCAGGTGCCCTTCTCGTCCCGGATCACCCTGCGCACCGACAACTAACCGAGCACCGCTTGGCCGGCTCTGACCAACTGCCAGGCCTGCGGCGTCCTCTCCGTCTCGCGCGGCTCCCACCTTCCCTGGGCGACCGGCGCGAACCCCGCCTCGGCGAGCAGACCCGCGATCACCGCCGGATCGAGGCGGCGGAAGTCGATGTCCCGGAGGCGCAGGATCTCGTCACCGACCTGGAAGGCGACCAGGAGCAGCCCGCCTGGTGCCAGCACCCGCCGGAACTCGGCGAGGACGCCGGGCAGGAACGCGGCCGGGATGTGGATGATCGAATACCAGGCGACCAGGCCGCTCAGCGACGCGTCGGGGACGTCGAGCGAGCGCATGTCGCCTTCGGTGAACACGATGTCGGGAAATGTCGCCCGAGCGTGGGCGAGCATTCCGGGCGACAGGTCGACGCCCGAGATGTCCAGGCCCTGCCGGTGCAGCCAGGAGGTGACGCGACCCGGCCCGCAGCCGACCTCCAGGACCTTGCCGGGTGGGACGAGGTCGGTGAACAGTCGCAGCACCGACTGGTCGAAGGGGTTGGTCTTCAGGTCGTCCATGAAGAGGTCGACGTATTCGGCGACGAGGGCGTCGTATCCGGCGCGGGTCTCGGTGAGGAAGTCGGGCACACCGGCACCCTAAGGGCGGACCGGCCCGGCCGGTCCGCCCCCGGGGTCAGTCGAAGACCGGCAGTTCGACCGTCTTGCGCCATTCGCGCTGGCGGTGGGTCACGTAGCTTCCCGGCGCGAGCCCGGTCGCCCCGTGTTCGGGGTGCATCAGATAGACGGGAGCGGTGGCGGCGAACGACCGACCGTCGGGGCCGTCGGTCCAGCGGCAGGTGCCGGGGTCGGCCACCAGCACGTGCGGGTGCACCCCGTCGAGCAGGACGAGTCCCTCCGGCGGCACCGGACGCCAGTCGGAGGCCCCCAGCAGAACGGCCGGGATGACCAGGAGGTCTCCCTGAGCCTGGAGCCCGTCGAGGACCGGGATGGTCAGGCGCCGGTCGAGATGGTCGTCGAACGTGTGTCCGGTACGCGCGGACAGGGTGGCGAGTGTGATCATCATGTCCTCCTCACGAGCTGCTTGTAGAGCGGGGCGGTGATTCCGTAGGTCCAGGCGGCCGCCTCGACGGGGTCGGCGACGTCTTCGGGGACGATCAGCCCGTAGCGGCGGCGGGTGCCGTCGCGTTCGACGGTCCCGTTGACGACGATCAGGACGGTGTGCTCCATGGCGTCGTACAGGCGAAGTTCGGCGTCGTTCCCCGGGTCGGGGGCGGTGGCGATGAGGCGCGCGGCGGACTGGTCGACCCATTCCGGCCAGCCCATCCGCTGGATCGCGGCGAGGCGGACCTCGGGGTCGGGTTCGTTCCTGATCCGGTCGGCCGTCGGCTCCTCGATGACCCAGCGCGGCACACGCAGGCCGCGCCAGGCGTAGGCGGGCCGGCCGTCGCGGTAGACGACCGCCGGTCCGTCGTCTCGGTGCACGACCACCTCGCCGTCCTGGGGACCCGGTTGGGTGTGGACGACCGCCGGGCGGTCCACCACCACGCACACCTGCCGGTAGGGCACCCACCAGCCGCCCGCGCGGGCGGCCCGATCCCACAGGTCGATGCCGTCGACGCCGGGCGCCCAGGGCAGGGAGTCGTAGTAGGCCAGCCACGACACGTCGTGGACGTCCGGCCAGTCGCGGTCGTGGTCGTACACGACCAGCCTGAAGGGGAGGCCGCTGCGGTCCAGCGGTCTGGCCACCTGGCGGCGAACCTGTTCCCTCCGGTGCCGCGTCACCAGGATGGCGGCGTCGAGGTCCCGGATCAGCTGCCCCCGTCGCAGACGGAACAGGTCGGTCAGCGGTTCACCGTGGACATGCGGGAGGTCGGCCGGGGACGGGACCCAGTGAAACCTGGGCGGGGGAAGCCCGTTCAGCCGGTAGAGGCCCGTGATGGCGGCTTCGGCTTCGGGGCGGTCGGCGGGCTCGGTCGACAGCGCGACCCGGAGCCAGTCTTCGCGGATGGAGGCGGCGTCTCGCCGCGTCGTGACACTCACCTGATGGAGGTGGTGTCGTCCTTTCCAACGATCATGTTTTCGATCATAACCTGATCGAATGCGCTCGAACTTAACGATTTACCTCATCCTCGGGCTCGTCGTCGTCGCCGGGGTCATCTCGTTCGGCACGCTGACGTCGCAGACGATGACGTCGTTCGGGGTCGGCTCGGGTGTGGTGACCTCGATGAGCGCCCTCATCTCCTCCCTCGCCGCCGGCATCTCGGCCGTCGCGGCCTGGCGGACCAGCCTCCGGCCACCCGCCGAGGACGACGAGGCCGTCGTGCGGCTGCTCGACATCGCCGAACGGGCCGACGGCGAGATCAGGAAGCTGGCGCTCGCCGAGCTGAACCGGGCGATCCCGCCGCTGCTCCGCAAGCGCCTGGCCGGACGCGACCGGACTCCCGCCATGGCCATGCTCGACGGGCTGCTCACACGAGAGGACGTACCGCGCCTGCGGCTGTTCCTGGCGGTCTACGGGATCTCCTGAGGAACCGTAGCGAATCGAGCAGAGGCGTGGCGGCGACGGACCGACCTCACGCCGACGGGCGCGCGGGCACCCGGCGGGCCTCCACGGCGCCCGCGCGCCCTCACCAGGAAGGCGTCCTCGATGGCGCGGCCGGGCGACATGAACGTTTCCGGGCGATTGACGGCCCCGTAGCACATATGTAACATTCGACCAGCACTACGCAAGAATCTTGCAATTTGTCGTCTATTTCTTATCTGATTCTCGCAACTCTTCAGGGAATGCACTGCGTCCGTGCTCCCGCCCCCATCCGTGTCTCCACCTGTCGACCCTGACGAGAGAAGAACGCGAATGAGAAAGCTGCACGGACCCTTGAGGCTGGTGGCGACCGTCGTCGCCGCCGGCCTTGTCGCGTCTGGGCTCCTCGCCCCGCCCGCGTCCGCCGCCGGCGGACCCAACCTGTCGTTGGGCAAGGCCACCGCGGTCTCCAGCTCCACCGCAGGCCAGCCCGCCTCCGCCCTCAACGACGGCAACCAGTCGACCTACTGGGAGAGCGTCAACAACAACTTCCCGCAGTGGGCGCGCATCGACCTCGGCAGTGCCACCGCCGTGGACCAGATCGTGCTCAAGGTGCCCGGCGACTCCGCCTGGCAGACCCGCACCCAGACGCTGACCGTCCAGGGCGGTTCTGACGGCAACACCTTCTCCACCGTCGTGGCCTCGGCGAACTACACGTTCAACCCGGCCACGGGGAACTCCGTCACGATCAACTTCGGCTCGGCCACGCACCGCTACTGGCGGGTCAACGTCACCGCCAACACCGGCTGGCCCGCCGCCCAGATCTCGGAGTTCGAGATCTACGCCACCGACGGTGGCGGCAGCACCGGTGGGAATCTTGCCTCCGGCCGTACGATGAGCAGCAGCTCCGTGTCGCAGAATTACGTTCCTGCCAACGCGAACGACAACAACCAGGCCACCTACTGGGAGAGCAACAACAACGTCTTCCCCGAGTGGCTCCAGGTCGACCTGGGCGCGTCCACCTCGGTCAACCGGGTGGTGCTGAAGCTCCCCGCCTCCGGCTGGGCGACGCGGACACAGACGCTCGCCGTCCAGGGGAGCACGAACGGGACGTCGTTCTCCGACATCGTCGGATCGACGGGCTACGTCTTCAACCCGGCCACCGGGAACACGGTGACGATCAACTTCACCGCGACCTCGACCCGGTACGTGCGCCTGAACATCACCGGCAACACCGGCTGGGCCGCCGGGCAGATCTCCGAGTTCGAGGTCTACGGCCCCACGACCCCCGGTGACACCCAGGCGCCCTCCACTCCGGGCACCCTGAGTTTCACCGAGCCGGCCACCAACCAGATCAGGCTCGCCTGGGGCGCCTCGACCGACAACATCGCGGTGACCGGTTACGAGGTCTTCCGCAACGGGACCTCCATCACCACCGTCGCGGGCAACGTGCTGACGTACACGGACACCCAGCCCTCGACCGCCACGGTGACCTACACCGTGCGCGCCCGCGACGCCGCCGGGAACACCTCGGGCAACAGCAACCCGGTGACCCGCCAGGGGCAGTCGGGCGGCGACACCCAGGCGCCCTCCGCGCCGGGCACGCTGAGCTACACCGAGCCCGCCTCCGGCGAGATCCGCCTGGCGTGGGGCGCCGCCACCGACAACGTCGGCGTGGTCGGATACGAGATCTTCCGGGGCGGCAACTCCATCGCGCAGGTGGGCACGGGTTCGCTCACCTACACCGACAACCAGCCCGCCACGGCCACCGTCACCTACCAGGTGCGGGCCAAGGACGCGGCCGGCAACAACGGCCCGTTCGGCAACTCGGTGACCCGGACCGGCACCAACCCGCCCGCGGGCAGCAACCTGGCCCAGGGCAAGGAGATCACCGAGTCGGGCCACGTCCACACGTTCGTCGCGGCCAACGCCAACGACAACAACCTGGACACCTACTGGGAGGGCGCGTCGGGCGTCTGGCCGAGCGTGCTGACCGTGAAGCTCGGCTCGAACGCGAACATCACCTCGGTGGTGCTGAAGCTCAACCCGTCGTCGGCGTGGGGTTCGCGCACGCAGAACATCCAGGTCCTCGGCCGTGACCAGGCCGCCACCACCTACACCAGCCTGGTCGGCGCGACCGGCTACACCTTCAACCCGGCCTCGCAGAACACGGTCACGATCCCGGTCACCGCCACCACGGCCGACGTGCAGCTCCGGATCACGAGCAACACCGGCGCTCCGGCGGGCCAGATCGCCGAGTTCCAGGTGTTCGGCACCCCGGCGCCCAACCCCGACCTGCAGGTCACCGCGCTGAGCTGGTCGCCCACCTCGCCCAACGAGACGCAGGCGATCACCGTCACCGGCACGGTCCGCAACAACGGCACCTCGGCCTCCCCGGCCGACAGCGTGAACGTCACCGTCGGGGGCAGCCTCGTCGGCACGGTCAGCATCCCGGCCCTCGCGGCCGGCGCCCAGGCCACGTTCACCCAGAACGTCGGCGCCCGGCCGATGGGCACCTACACGGTCGCCGCCACGGTCGACGCCGACGGCACCGTGTTCGAGCAGAACGAGTCGAACAACACCTTCACCGCGCCGACCCAGCTCACGGTCGCCCAGGCTCCGGGCCCCGACCTGCAGGTCACCGGCGTGACCTCCAACCCGGCGAACCCGGCCGTCGGCCAGGCAGTCAGCTTCACCGTCTCGGTCAACAACCGCGGCATCGACCCGGCGGGCGCGAGCACCACCCGCGTCACGGTCGGCTCTACCACCCTGAACGGCTCCACCGGCACGATCGCGGCGGGGGCCACGGCCACCGTGTCGATCAGCGGGACCTGGACGGCCACCAGCGGCGGCGCGACCATCACCGCCACGGCCGACGCCACCGGCACGGTCGCCGAGACCAACGAGTCGAACAACACGTTCACGCAGGCCATCGTGGTCGGGCGCGGCGCCGCGGTGCCGTACACCGAGTACGAGGCCGAGGCCGCTCAGCACAACGGGACGGTCCTGACCGCCGACGCGCTGCGCACCTTCGGGCACACGAACTTCGCCTCGGAGTCGAGCGGCCGCAGCTCGGTCCGCCTGAACAACACCGGCCAGTACGTCGAGTTCACCTCGACGGTGCCGTCGAACTCGATCGTCATCCGCAACTCGATCCCCGACGCGGCCGGCGGCGGCGGCCAGGACAAGACGATCAGCCTCTACATCAACGGCACGTTCAACCGGAAGATCACCCTGTCGTCGAAGCACTCGTGGTTGTACGGCTCCACCGACGACCCCGAGGGCCTCGTGCAGACCCCCGGCGGCGACGCGCGGCGCCTGTTCGACGAGTCGAACGCCCTGCTCAGCCAGACCTACCCGGTCGGCACCAAGTTCCGCCTCCAGCGGGACGCCGGTGACGACGCCGCGTTCTACATCATCGACCTGATCGACCTGGAGCAGGTCGCTCCCCCGCTGAGCCAGCCCGCTGGCTGCACCAGCATCACCCAGTACGGCGCGATCCCGAACGACGGCCAGGACGACACCCAGGCCATCCAGCGCGCGGTCACCGACGACCAGAACGGCGTCATCGGCTGCGTGTGGATCCCGGCGGGCCAGTGGCGGCAGGAGCAGAAGATCCTGACCGACGACCCGCTGAACCGCGGCAACCACAACCAGGTCGGCATCAGCAACGTGACGATCCGCGGCGCCGGCATGTGGCACTCGCAGCTCTACACGCTCACCGAGCCGCACCTGGTCCAGGGCGGCATCAACCACCCGCACGAGGGCAACTTCGGCTTCGACATCGACAACAACACCCAGATCTCGGACATCGCGATCTTCGGCTCGGGCCGCATCCGCGGCGGACCCGGCGGCGCCGAGGGCGGTGTGGGCCTGAACGGCCGCTTCGGCCAGAACACCAAGATCACGAACGTGTGGATCGAGCACGCGAACGTGGGCGTCTGGGCCGGCCGCGACTACACGAACATCCCCGAGCTCTGGGGTCCCGGCATCGGGGTGGAGTTCAGCGGCATGCGCATCCGCAACACCTACGCCGACGGCATCAACTTCGCCAACGGCACGCGCAACTCCAAGGTGTTCAACAGCTCGTTCCGCACCACCGGCGACGACGCGCTGGCCGTCTGGGCGTCCAAGTACGTCAAGGACCAGTCGGTCGACATCGGCTCCAACAACCAGTTCATCAACAACACGATCCAGTTGCCCTGGCGTGCCAACGGCATCGCGGTCTACGGCGGCTTCGGCAACAAGATCGAGAACAACCTGATCTACGACACCGCGAACTACCCCGGCATCATGCTGGCGACCGACCACGACCCGATCCCCTTCACCGGGACGACGCTGATCGCCAACAACGGTCTCTACCGGACCGGCGGGGCGTTCTGGAACGAAGACCAGGAGTTCGGCGCGATCACCCTGTTCGCGCAGGGCGCCGGCATCCCGGGCGTGACCATCCGGGACACCGACATCGTCGACTCGACCTACGACGGCATCCAGTTCAAGACGGGCGGCGGCGAGGTCACCGCCCAGATCACCAACGTGAAGATCGACAAGTCCAACAACGGCGCGGGCATCCTGGCGATGTCCGGAGCCCGGGGCTCGGCGACCCTCACGAACGTGACCATCACCAACTCGGCCGACGGAGACGTCGTCCGCGAGCCGGGCACCCAGTTCGTCATCAACCAGTGACGCGCTGACCATCCGACAGAACCAGCCGTGGGCCCGGGGGGCGCACGGCTGGTTCCGTTATGTACGTTGATGCGATGGACCTGCGCTGCTCCTCGTGTGACGTGGCCGCCGACCCCCTGTCCTGGGCCTGCCCCTCCTGCGGGGGCGTGCTCGACGTGCCCCCGATTCCCCTCGGAGGGTCGCCCTCCGGTGAGGGCGTGTGGCGTTATCGCGACTGGCTGCCGGTCGACGACGGGATCTCGCTCGGCGAACCGGTCACCCCGCTGGTCCCGATGCCGTGGGACGGGCTCGACCTGACCCTCAAGCTGGAGGGGGCGTTGCCGACGGGCTCCTTCAAGGACCGGGGCACCGCCGTGCTGGTGTCGTGGCTGAAGGCCCACGGGGCGTCGTCGGTCGTGATCGACTCCTCGGGGAACGCCGGGGCCTCGCTGGCGGCGTACAGCGCGCGGGCCGGGTTGAAGTGCCACGTCTTCGCGCCCGCGTCGGCGTCGCCGGGGAAGCTGCGGCAGATCGCGGCCTACGGCGCCGAACTGCACGCCGTTCCCGGCACCCGCCAGGCGGTGGCCGACGCGGCCGTCGAACACGCCCGCGCCACCGGAGACGTGTACGCCTCCCACGCCTGGCACCCGATGTTCATCGCGGGGACCAGGACGTTCGCGTTCGAGGCGTGGGAGCAGATGGGGGTGCCCGACGCGGTCGTGCTGCCGGTCGGGGCCGGGACGTTGATGCTCGGCATCGCCCACGGGTTCGCCGACCTGCGGGCCGCCGGGCTGACCGACCGGGTGCCGGAGATCTACGCGATCCAGTCGACGGCCTGCGCCCCGCTGGTGACCGACGGGGACGAGCCGGTCGAGGTGGCCGTGGGGGACACGGCGGCGGAGGGCGTCAAGATCGCCCGCCCGCCCCGGGGGCGGGCCGTCATCGCGCACGCGACCGGCGTCCTCGCCCTCGACGACACCGCCCTGTGGACGGCGCACGCACGCTTCCGCCTCGCGGGCGTCTACACCGAACCGACGTCGGCGATCGCCCTGGCGGGGTTGACCGAACTCGCCGATCGGCTGGCCGGGAAGAAGGTGCTGGTCCCCATCACGGCCACCGGCCTCAAGTCACCGGTCTGAGAATCACGCGGCGGCGGAGTCGCCCGTCTCCAGGTGCAGGCCGAGCTGGGAGTACAGCTCCAACTGGTCGAAGTACTCCCGGTGCGTGACGATCTTTCCGTCTTCGACGAAAGAGGCGCAGGTGCCGCGCAGCGTGATGCGGCGACCTGTCGGTTCCAGGTCGCGTCCGTCGGGCAACAGGAACGGCCCGGTGTGCGTGCCGATCGCCGTCCACTCGACCACCAGGGGATTGTCGGTCTCGGTCCCCTCGTACCAGACCGCAAGGTGAAAGTCCGGAAACCCCCTGAAGAACTGCTCGAAGAGCCACACGATCTGCTCGGATCCCTCCGCCACTCCTGCGGGCGAGACATAGGTGGCGTCCTTGGCGAAAAGATCGAGCATCCGGGGCACGTCGTGGTCGTTGATCGCGTCGGCCAGGTCGCGCTTGACTTGCCACTTGTCGACCATGGATGTTCCCTTTCCTGGTCACGGCATCAACCCATGGATCACGTTACCTATGGGCAGGCAGACCACGTCCCACGAGTCCGTCGCGGGCAGACCAGGGAATGCCCGCGAAGGCAAACTCAGCCCTTTCCGGTCGGCAGCGGCCAGCGGAACCGGCCAGGAACGTGGGCCGGATCCGCCACCTGTCGAACGCCAGGGCCCCGCCCGGCCGAGGACGTCATCGTGGACGCGGGCCGCAGCCTCATCGAAGGCGGCTACGTGTGACCCGGCCTCCGGTCAGGGGCTCGGCGAAGAGACCGTCGGTGAAAGGCACGCCGGTCACCTCGGCGGCCAGCACGAGGGCCGCCGCGTCCGGGTCGGGGTGGTCGTCGGGATAGATCAGGTCGCCGAGCGCGTCCGGTGCCACGCCCCAGCGGGTGCCCGGTTCTCTGACCAGGAAATGGGTCTGCGACCTGCCGGCGACACTGTGGGCGAAGTGTCCGTGGGAACGGTCGTGCCGCATCACCGAGACGGCCTCGCCGCCATCCCGGGTCACCTCGTTCAGGTCGCCGTCGAAGGCGAACCACCAGCCGCCCGCTTGAAGGGCCAGCGCCCAGTCACCCGCCGCCGCGACCACGACGAGGTCGCTGTGCCCGTTCGTCTCGGAATCGCGCCGGTACAGGTCGTCCCAGGTAAAGGTGGCCACGTCGGCCACACCGAGGCGTTTCAGGGTCTCGTGTACGTCCCATCCGCGCACCCAGGTGATCGTGTAGATCGGGGTGATCATGGCGCGCAGTCTGGCAGTCACGTCCGACAAATCCTCCTATGGACGTATCCACGATCAACGTCAGATAATTCGACTGCTGTTGCTCGCGAGCCCCAGTCACCGTGGCCCGCACCCCACCCCCGGTGATCTGCGCTGCCCGGGCGACAGAAGGGTTTCCTCGTGAAACGTGCTGTGTTCCTGGCGCTGGCCCTGGTGGCCGCGCTGTTCATCCCCTCGCAGGCCAACGCTGCCAACCTGCTCGCCAACCCCGGGCTCGAATCGGGATCGCTCTCACCCTGGACGTGCACGGGAGGCCTCGGCTCGGTGGTGACCTCCCCTGTGCGTACCGGAACGAGAGCGCTTGCCGGTGCGGCCGGCGCCTCCGACAACGCCCGATGCAGCCAGAACGTGTCGGTGCGCCCGAACACGGCCTACGTGCTGACGGCGTGGGTCCGGGGGAATTACGTCTACCTGGGCGTGCAGGACGGCGGCTCGGTCTGGACGTCGTCGGCCGACTGGCGGCTGCTGACCCTGAACTTCACCACCGCCGCCGGGCAGACCACGGCACAGGTCTACCTCCACGGCTGGTACGGCCAGGGCACCTACCACGCCGACGACATCAGCTTCGACGGCCCCGGCGGCACCGGCCCAAGCCCCTCACCGTCTCCTTCGCCTTCCCCCTCTCCGACCCCGACGGTCACACCCACAGGGGGGCCGACCTGCGCGGTCAAGGGCAAGCCCGCCGGGAAGGTGCTCCAGGGTTACTGGGAGAACTGGGACGGCGCGGTCAACGGCGTGCACCCGCCGCTCGGCTGGATCCCCATCACCGACACGCGTATCAAGCAGCACGGCTACAACGTCATCAACGCCGCCTTCCCGGTGATCCGGTCCGACGGGACGGTCCTGTGGGAGGACGGCATGGACGCGACCGTGAAGGTCGCCACCCCGGCCGAGATGTGCGCCGCCAAGGCGGCGGGCGCGACGATCCTGATGTCGATCGGCGGAGCCACGGCGGGCATCGACCTGTCGTCGGCCACGGTGGCCGACCGGTTCGTCGCCACGATCGTGCCGATCCTCAAGCGCTACAACTTCGACGGCATCGACATCGACATCGAGACCGGCCTCACCGGCAGCGGCAACATCAACCAGTTGTCGACGTCGCAGGCCAACCTGATCCGGATCATCGACGGCGTGCTCGCGCAGATGCCGTCGAACTTCGGCCTCACCATGGCCCCCGAGACCGCCTACGTCACCGGCGGCAGCGTCACCTACGGCTCCATCTGGGGCTCCTACCTGCCGATCATCAAGAAGTACGCCGACAACGGGCGGCTGTGGTGGCTCAACCAGCAGTACTACAACGGCTCCATGTACGGCTGCTCCGGTGACTCCTACTCGGCCGGGACGGTCCAGGGCTTCGTCGCCCAGACGACCTGCCTCAACAACGGCCTGGTCATCCAGGGCGTGACGATCCGGGTGCCGTACGACAAGCAGGTCCCCGGCCTGCCCGCCCAGATCGGCGCGGGCGGCGGCCACATGTCGCCGGCGCTGGTGTCGCAGGCGTGGAACAGCTTCAACGGCCAGTTGAAGGGCCTCATGACCTGGTCGATCAACTGGGACGGCGCCCGCAGCTGGACCTTCGGCGACAACGTGAAGGCGCTGCAGGGCCGTTAGGGGGTACGTCCCCTGACATGCGGATCATGTGGGGTACGACCGCGCTGGCCTGCTGCGCCGGCGCGGTCGACCTCTTCACCTTCCTCGAACTCGGCGGCGCCTTCGCCGGCATCATCACGGGCAACGTGGTGACGGCCGCCTCGGGCAAGTGGATCGCCGCCCTGACGGCGGTGGCCGCTTTCGGCGCCGGAGCCTACGCGTGGGCGGTGACCTTCCGCGACCGGCGAACCCTCGGCCTGATCGCCGAACTGGTGCTGCTCGTCGTCGTGGCGATCGGCTGGATCGGCACCGGCACCCGCCCCGACCTGTCCGGGCGACTGGTCCTGCTGGCCCTGGCCGCGATCGCGATGGGCGGCCAGAGCGTGATGATGCTGAGCCTCCACCCGAACACGACGTACATGACCGGAGTGCTGACCACCTCCCTCAACGACCTGGCGACCGGCCGGAGGGACACCTTCGTGACGGCCCTCCGGCAGATCGGCGCCCTGGCGGTCGGCGCGGCCTCGACCGCCATGCTGCTGACGACCGCCCGCCCGTTCGCCCCGGTCCTGGCGGTCCTCCTCCTGATCACCGCGATCTTCCTGCTACCGCGTATCCCGCCGGTCTCGTCGTGAAGGCGCCGCGGCCCTGGGTGCGGCTGCGCAGGCGCGTGGCGTAGCCGAAGACCTCGGCCAGGGGCACCGTCGCCGTGATGACGACCGTGCCCGGCCTGGCCTCGGTCCCGGAGACCTGGCCCTTGCGTGCGGCCAGGTCGCCGAGGACGCCGCCCGCCAGGTCGTCGGGCACCGTCACCGTCACCTCGGTCACGGGTTCGAGGACCGCCATCCGGCACGAACGCAGCGCCTCGCGCAGGGCGAGGCGGCCGGCCGTGCGGAACGCCAGTTCCGAGGAGTCCTTCACGTGGGTGGCGCCGTCCGTGAGGATCACCCGCAGGCCCATGACGGGGTGGCCGCCGAGTGGTCCTTCGGTCAGGGCGTCGCGGCAGCCCTGTTCGACCGCCTTCACGTACTCCTTCGGCACGCGGCCGCCGACGACCGTGCTCGCGAAGGCGAACGGCTCGTCGCACGGTTCGACGTCGATGCGGACGTGGGCGTACTGGCCCGCGCCGCCGTCCTGTTTGACGTGGCGGTAGAGCACGCCGGTCACGCCCGCCACGACGGTCTCCCGCAGGGCGACCTGCGGTGCGCCGACGCGGATGGTGAGGCCGCGGTCGCGGCGGATCTTCTCCACGGCCACCTCCAGGTGGAGTTCTCCCAGGCCGGACAGGATGGTCTGGCCGGTCTCCGGGTCGGTTCGTACCCGAATGGAAGGATCTTCGTCGGCCAGGCGGGCCAGCGCGACGGCGAGCCGCTGGTGCTCGGCCCCGGTCGCCGCCTCGACCGCGACCGAGACGACCGGTTCGGTCGTCGACGGCGGCTCCAGCACGAGCGGCGCGGCCGGGTCGGCCAGCGTCGTACCCGTCCGCACGGATCTGGGTCCGGTGACGGCCACGATGTCGCCCGCCTCGGCGCGGTCGATGTCGGTGTGCCGGTCGGCCTGGATCCGCAGGATCCGCGAGACGCGCTCGGTCTTCCCGGTCGTGGTGTCGAGGACGGTGTCGCCCTTGCGCAACGTGCCCGAGTAGACCCGCAGGAACGCGGCGCGCTCGGCCACCTTGAACACCAGCCCCGAGAACGGCCGGGCTTCGGCACGCGGCTCGGGCAGGTAGGCCACCACGGCGTCGAGCAGCGCCTCGATGCCCTGGTCGCGGTAGGCCGACCCGCTCAGCACGACGACCGCCTCGCCCGAGAGGGTCAGCTCGCGCAGCGCCCTCTGAAGGGTCGCCGGAGAGACGTCGGGGTATTCGTCCAGGACGTCCGGATGTCGCTCCGCGACCTGTTCGACCAGGCCGGGACGCCCGAGCACCAGCGGCACCGGATGCAGCCGCCGCCGGATCGCCTCGACGGTCGCGTCGAGGTCGGCCCCGGGCCGGTCCATCTTGTTGACGAACACGATCCGCGGCACGCCGTACCGGTCGGCCCGCCGCCAGACCGCCTCGCTCTGCGGCTCCACCCCCGCCACCGCGTCGAACACCGCGACCGCGCCGTCGAGCACCCGCAGCGACCGCTCGACCTCGTCGGAGAAGTCGACGTGCCCGGGGGTGTCGATCAGGTTGATCTGCGTGCCCTGCCAGTGGCAGGTCACCGCCGCCGCGAAGATCGTGATCCCGCGGTCGCGCTCCTGCGGGTCGAAATCCGTGACGGTGGTGCCGTGGTGCACTTCACCCTGCTTGTACGTCGCCCCGGTGGCGAACAGGATGCGCTCGGTGACAGTGGTCTTGCCGGCGTCGACATGGGCGAGGATGCCGATGTTACGAAGAGTCATGGCCGTTTCTCTTTCGAGAGGTGAATCCGGAAAGGACGGCGCGATTGAGCCCGACCGAAGAGGTCAGGCCAGCCGGAATCGGGCGCGCAGCCGAAGCCGGGCACCGGAAGACACGCGGATCACCTGGAAGGTACGGAGGGGCACGGCGGCGTACCGCATGACGTCCCCTCCTGTTGATCGGCCTCGCTGGCAGAGCGACGGTAGCAAAGGGGGCCTACTGCGATAAACCGATTTATTACCGAGGGAAGATGCAGCGAACGCTACAGCTTAATGTAGCATTCGCTGCATGAGGCGTCATCCGGCGCTCAAGGCCGTGAGCGCGATCGCGACCGACCAGTGGGGCCTGGTGACCACGGCACAGGCCAAACTGGCCGGGCTCAGCTCCGTCGACCTCGCGCGGCTCCACGAGGCCGGTCTCATCGAGAGCGCTGGGCGAGGGGTCTATCTAGTGGGGGGCGCGCCGACGCCCGACCATCTGGAGATCAAGCTGGCCTGGCTCCGGCTTGATCCAGCCCGGCCCGCCTGGCAGCGACACCATCCCGGCACCTACGGGGGCGTCGCCTCCCACACCTCCGCATGCGAACTGCGCGAACTCGGCGACATCCCGGCATCGAGCGTGGAGATCACGGTTCCCGCCCGGCGGACCACCCGCGAGCCGGGAGTCAAACTCCACCAAGCCGCCGTCGATCCTTCGGACGTGACCATCGTCGACGGGCTTCCGGTGACGACGGCCGAGCGAACGGTGGCCGACCTGCTGGCCGCGCGCGCCGATGGTGGGCATGTCGGCAAGGTGGTCGCGGACGCGCTACGGCTGGGTCAGGCCGACCGGACACGTCTGGCCACCCGGATCGCCCCTTTCACCAAAGCCTATGGACTGCCCCGTTCAGCGTCAGGCCCGGATTTTCTGACATACCTTCTCGAATCAGCGGAAACAACGCTTCCAGCCATTGATCGGGAAGCCACCAGACGCGCCCTCGACATCGTCGCGAAGGTCTTCGAAGAACACGGCGAGTCGGGCGGACTCACTGCGATAAAAAGGCTGCTGGACGAACGCTCCCTGGAGGACGGAAGTTGAGCCGGCCCTATGCCAGTCCGCGGGACTTCGAAAAGGCGATGAAGAGCAGAGTCACCGCACACGCCAACGAGCACGGGTTGAACCCCACAATGGTGTTCCGCGCTTTCTACTTCAGCCGCCTGGCCGCCCGCGTCTTCCATCATGATCCACAGGGCTGGCTGCTCAAAGGAGGTCAGGCGCTGCTGCTGAGATACCCGGCCGCCGCCCGGCTGAGCCGGGACATCGATCTTCAGCGTCCGTCCGCCGAAGACACGGGAGAAGCTCGCGACGCACTTCTCACGGCCGCCCGGATGGATCTCGGCGACTTCTTCCGCTTCGTGCCGACCGGGTATGTCGAACACGCCGATGAAATAGGCGGCGCGAAACAGTCATTCGAGGTGACGCTGGGAACTCGCAGACTCGATTCGGTGGCCGTCGATTTCGTCACCGGCCGTCACCCGACGAGTGTTCCCGAGATCGTTCCGCTCTCCGCCGGAATCGTGTTGCCCTGGCCGGTCGATTGGCCGGAAGCGCGGCTCTACCCGCTGGCCGACCATGTCGCGGACAAGATCTGCGCCATGTACGAACTCCACAGGGGGATAGCGTCGAGCCGATGGCGTGACCTCGCGGACCTGTTGCTGATCAGCCAACGCGAACGGCTGAACGGCAGGGCGGTTCGGATCGCGCTCGACAGCGAGATCCGGCGACGGACCGGACTGGGCGTCGACTTACGGATACCGGAGCAGTTCCGTGTCCCTGGGCCGTCCTGGGAACGCGGCTACGCGTCCGTGGCCGGAGACGTCTCCGGTCTGCGCGGATGCCGGTCGTTGTCCGAGGCCGCGGCAGCCGCCGACGCCTTCGTCACGCCCTTGCTCAGCGGGCCCGATCCCGGTGACTGGGATCCCGTCGCGTCGAGGTGGTCGGCTCAGGTCCTCCAGCGGTAGCGGTGTTCCGGGCGGCCCGCCGTCCCGTATCTCGGTCTCAGTTCCGCCTGTCCCGTCGCGCACAGATACTCCAGGTATCGCCGCGCGCTCACCCGTGACAAGCCCGTCGCCGCCGCCGTCTCCGCCGCCGACAGGTCTCCGCCGTTGGTGCGCAGCGCGTCGGCCACCAGCGCGCACGTCGCCGTCGACAGTCCCTTGGGCAGCACCGCCGCGCGGTTCGTCCCGCCGAAGAGGCGGTCGATGTCTTCCTGGACGGCCGGCCCGGCCATGGCGAGTCGCCGTCGGGACTGGGCGTACTGGTCGAGGCGTTCGGTCAGTTCGGCCGCCGTGAAGGGCTTGACCAGGTAGTTCACCACGCCTGCCCGCAGGGCGGCCCGGACCGTGTCCATGTCGTTGGCCGCGGTGATCATCAGGATGTCGACGGGGTGGGCGAGGCCCCGCAGGTGGTGGAGCACGTCCAGGCCGGACATGTCGGCCATGTACACGTCGAGCAGCACGAGGTCGGGCCGTAGTTCCTCGACCGACGTCATGGCCTGACGTCCGCCGTGGGCCGTACCGACGACGGAGAAGCCGGGGACGCGGCCGACGTACCCGACGTGGATCCGGGCCACCATGAAGTCGTCGTCGACGACGAGAACCTTGATCATCCTGACCGCCTCGGCAGCAGCGCGGTGAAGACGGCGCCGCGCTCATTGTGCACCTTTACCCAGCCGCCGCGTCGTAGGCATGCCTGCCTGGTCAGCGCCAGGCCGAGGCCGCGGGGGCCCGACTGGGCGGCCTTGGTGGTGAAGCCCTCACGGAACACCTCTTCGGCCAGGTCGGCCGCTATGCCGGGGCCGTCGTCGCTGACCCTCACGTGCAGGCCCTCGTCCGAGGTCCGGACGCAGACCTCCACCGTCCCGCCCCGGCCGTCGAGGGCGTCGAGGGCGTTGGCGACCAGGTTGCCGACGACGAGCACGGCGTCGTGGGGGTCGCCCAGGGTGCCCTCTTCGACGCAGGCGTCGTCGGCCAGGCGCAGCGCGGCGCCGCGTTCGGCCGCCTGGGCCGACTTGGCCAGCAGCAGGGCCGCCAGGGTCGGGTCCTTCACCTGTTCGCGGAGGTCGGTCGCGTACTGGCCGCCGGCCGATTCGGTGATGTAGCGGACGGCCATCTCCTGTTCGCCCAGTTCCAGCAGGCCGACCACGGTGTGCATGCGGTTGGCGAACTCGTGGGCCTGGGCGCGCAGCATGTCGGTGGTGTTGGTGGCCTCGTCCAACTGGTGGGAGAGGCGGATCAGCTCGGTGCGGTCGCGCAGCGTCACCACCCAGCCTCGGTGCTGGCCGCGCACCTCGACCGGGGTGCGGTTCAGCACGAGCGTGCGGCCGTGGCGCAGCACGATCCGGTCGTCGCCGACGTCGTCGCCGGCCATGACGTCGCGGAGGCGGTCGTTCGAGGGGAGGTCGTCGAGGGAGCCGCCCACGTCGCCGAGGAGGTCGTGCGCGGCGTCGTTGATCAGGGTCATCCGGCCGTCGAGGTCGAGGGCGACCACGCCCTCCTTCACACCGTGCAACACGCCCTCGCGCTGTTCGAGCAGGCCGGCGATCTCCTTGGGTTCCAGGCCGAAGGTCTGGCGGCGGACCCGGCGGGTGATGAACCCCGCCGCCGCCGAACCCAGGACGAGCACGCCGAAGACCGTCCAGATGAGCGGCGGGAGGGCGTCGCCCAGTTCGGCGGCGACCGTCTGTTCCAGTATTCCGACGCTGGCCAGGCCGATGACCTCGCCGTTCAGGCCGAAGATGGGGGCCTTGCCGCGGACGGAGGTGCCGAGTGTGCCGGTCTGGACGCCGGTCCACTCCTGGCCCGTGGTCATCACCTCGGTGCCGTCGGTCGACAACTTCTGGCCGATCAGGGCGGCGTTCGGGTGGGCGTAGCGGATCTCGTCACGGTTGGCGATGACGACGTAGTCGGCGCCGGTGGCCTTCTGGACGCTCAACGCGATCGGCTGGAGCGTCCGCTCCGGATGGGGGTCGTCGAACGCCTCCCTGACCCCGGGCAGGCCGGCGACCGACTCGGCGATGGCGAGGGCCCGCTGCTCGTGCTGCTCGTTGAGCTGGCGGCGGGTGTGGCCGACCCAGACGGTCGCGGTTCCGACGACCGTGAGGAGCACGATCACCATTTGGAGGACGAAGAGCTGGGTGCCCAATGAGGCGTTGAGCAGCCGTTTCACGCGTTCACTATAGGAGTCCGCCGGAAAACCGGGTCATGACCAATACGACCTATATGACGTCAATCACATAAAGGATCGACGGATCGTGCGGGTTCGCTCAGCATCCTCACCACGTTCAGGTAACCAGTGTGGGAGTCGGCGATGCGACGAACTCTGATATTGGCGGCGGCGCTGCTGGCCGCCGTCGCGGCATGTGGGGCCCCGTCGTCCGGCGGCGGGACCTCGGCCATCAAGATCATGGCTCCGGCCGCGCCCGGCGGCGGGTGGGACACCACGTCCAGGACCGCCGAGCAGGCCTTCAAGGCGGCCGACCCGAACCTCAAGGTCGAGGTCTACAACGTGCCGGGCGCCGGTGGCACGATCGGCCTCACCCAGCTCGTCGGGGAGAAGGGCAACGGCAACCTCCTCATGACGATGGGCCTGGTCATGGTGGGCGCCATCGAGCAGAACAAGTCCCAGGTCACGCTGGCCGAGACGACGCCGATCGCCAAGCTGACCGAGGAGTACGAGATCGTCGTCGTGCCCGCCGACTCGCCCCTCCAGAACCTCCAGGACCTCGCGACCGCCTGGAAGACCGACCCCGCCAAGGTCGCCGTCGCGGGCGGTTCGGCCGGCGGCACCGACCACATCCTGGCCGGGCTGATGGCCAAGGCGGCCGGGGTCGACCCGAAGCGGGTCAACTACATCGCCCACTCGGGCGGCGGTGAGGCGCTGAACTCGCTGCTCGGCGGCAAGGTCGCGATCGGCATCTCCGGCATCGGCGAGTTCGCCGAGCACGTGAAGTCGGGCAAGCTGCGCGCCCTGGGCGTCTCGTCGCCGGATCGTCTGGACACCATCGACGCGCCGACGCTGAAGGAGGGCGGGCTCGACGTCGAACTCGCCAACTGGCGCGGGTTCGTGGCCCCGGGCGGCCTCGACGACGCCGCCAGGCAGTCACTCACCGACCTGGTGACCAAGATGCACGACTCGGCGGCGTGGAAGGACGCGGTGGCCAAGAACGGCTGGATCGACGTCTTCCAGACCGGGCAGCCGTTCGCCGACTACCTGAAGTCGGAGGAGACCCGGGTCAAGGGCATCGTCGCCGAGATGGGGCTCGTGTCCTGATGAAGTGGAAGAACCCGGAGCTGCTGCTCGCGGGGGCCGTGCTGGCCCTCGGCGTGTTCGTCATCGTCGGCACCGCCGACGTGACGGCGGCGGCCTCGACGCTCGGGCTGGGACCGCGGTTCTTCCCGGTCATCGTCGGCTCCGCCATGATCGCGACCGGCGTGTTCTATGTGGCCGACGTGCTGCGCGGCGGTCAGGGCGACCCCGAGGAGAGCGAGGACGTCGACCCGTCGGCGACCTCCGACAAGAGGTCGGTCGCACTGATCAGCGTGATCTTCCTGGCGTTCGCCGTGTCGGTCGACCTGCTGGGCTGGATCATCGCCGGCGCGCTGCTGTTCTTCGGGGTGTCGTGGGTGCTCGGGGCCGAGAACCGGCTCCGGGCCGGGGCGCTGGCGATCGTGCTGGCCGTGGCGTCCTACCTGGCCTTCGTGAAGGGTCTCGGCGTCACGCTGCCCGGCGGGCCGCTGGAGGGGCTGATCTGAGATGGACTCGCTTCAGCTCCTCCTCGACGGCTTCGCCACGGCGTTCACGCCGGTCAATCTCCTGTACGCCCTCATCGGCGTCACCCTCGGCACCCTCGTGGGCGTCCTGCCCGGCATCGGCCCCGCGATGACCGTGGCGCTGCTCCTGCCGATCACCTTCAACGTGCCGCCGGCCAGCGCGTTCATCATGTTCGCCGGGATCTACTACGGCGGCATGTACGGCGGCTCGACCACGTCGATCCTGCTGAACACGCCGGGCGAGAGCTCGTCCATGATCACGGCGCTGGAGGGCAACAAGATGGCCCGCCGGGGCCGCGCCGCCCAGGCGCTGGCCACGGCGGCGATCGGTTCCTTCATCGCCGGTACGATCGCCACCGGCCTCCTGGTCGTGGCGGCCCCTCTCGTGGTCGAGTTCGCGATCTCCTTCGGCCCGGAGGACTACTTCGCGCTGGCGATCCTGGCCTTCACGGCCGTGTCGTCGGTGTTGTCGCGGTCGGTCGTCCGGGGCCTGGCGTCGCTGGGGATCGGCCTGGTCATCGGCCTGATCGGCATCGACCAGCAGACCGGCCAGGCCCGCCTGACCCTGGGCATCCCGCAACTGCTCGACGGCGTCGACGTCGTCGTGGTCGCCGTGGGCCTGTTCGCGCTGGGCGAGGTCCTGTACGTCGCCTCCCGGCTCCGCCACGGCCACCCCGAGGTGATCCCGGTGGGCCGCGCGTTCATGGGCCGCTCCGACTGGGCGCGCTCGTGGAAGCCGTGGTTGCGGGGCACCGCGCTGGGCTTCCCCTTCGGCGCGCTGCCCGGCGGCGGGGCCGAGATCCCGACGTTCCTGTCGTACTCGGTCGAGAAGCGCCTGGCCAAGGGGCGTGAGTTCGGCGAGGGCGCGATCGAGGGCGTGGCCGGGCCGGAGGCGGCCAACAACGCCTCCGCCGCCGGAACCCTGGTGCCGTTGCTGACCCTGGGCCTGCCGACGTCGGCCACCGCCGCGATCCTGCTGGCCGCGTTCCAGCAGTACGGCCTCCAGCCCGGCCCCCAGCTCTTCGACCACAACCCCGCCCTGGTCTGGGGCATGATCGCGTCCCTCTTCGTGGGGAACGCCATGCTGCTCGTCCTGAACCTGCCGCTGGCCCCCGTGTGGGCCAGGGTGCTGCACATCCCCCGGCCCTACCTGTACGCGGGCATCCTGCTGTTCGCGGCCCTGGGCGTGTACGCCCTCAACGCCTCGTGGGTGGACCTGGTGGTGCTCTACCTCCTGGGCCTGATCGGCTTCGCGATGCGCCGGTTCGGCCTGCCGCTCGCCCCGGCGGTGATCGGCCTGATCCTCGGGCCGATGGCCGAGATCCAGCTCAGACGCGCCCTGGCGATCGGCGCGGGCGACGCGACGGTCCTGGTGACCAGCCCGATCGCGGCGATCCTGCTGACCCTGTCGGCGCTGATCCTGGCGGCGCCGCTGGTGCGCCGGATCCTGTCCCGGCGCAGGCAGGAGGCGCTGCGGACCTGATTTCCACAGGCTGTGGATAACAATCGCGTCCACAAGATGCGACCGGCCGACGGGAAACTGTCAGCCGGTCGGGAGAACCTGGTCCCGCCCCCGGGTGGGTGGGCCACCGATCTCCGGGCGTCCGCTGCGTTCGGTCACGCCAGTGGGCGCACCGGATGTGATGCGACGGCGTGGCAGGCGCCGAAACCCTCGGCCCTGGCCACGATGCGGCCGTTCGTGACCCGGACGGCCGTCTCCGTCGTACTCACGCCCTCGGGCCCGTAGACCACCCGCAACGGCGGCGCGGCCTTGAGGGGCTCCAGGCAGTTCAGGGTGTCGCCGATGACGAGTTCGGCCAGCAGCGCCAGTTCCTCGCCGGCCGCCACGATCATCGTCACGTCGTCCGACGTGGCCCTCAGCGCCTCTTCGACGGCCGGCGCGCGATGGGGCGCGAGGGTGACCACGACGCCGTCGGGCAGGTCGCCGGCCGGTTCGTCGACCACGTCGACCTTCGCCGCGAAGGCCAGGTGGGGCGGCGGCCAGGAGTCGTCGAGGTCGAGGGCGGCGAGGTGTTCGCAGGCCCGGACCACGTCGAAGAGGTCGGCGAAGCCGCTGAACTGGCCGGCGCCGTGGAGGATCGTGAGGGCCTGCTCTGCGACGCGGACCTGCCGGCCCGCGCCGGGGTCGAGGCGTTCGAGGGTCAGGCCGAGCAGGATCGCGCTCAGCTTCACGAGCTGGGCGAACGGCTTGCGGGTCGCCTCGTCGGCCATGACCTCGGGCAGCAGGTCGCGGCCCAGCCAGGGCTCGGAGCTGATCGGCACCCCGGCCAGCCAGGCGCGGGCGAACTCGTGGAGGGCCTCGGCCCGGGTGGTCGCGGGCACGGCGGTCACGGCGGGCCGCCCGGCGGCCAGCACCGCGAAGTAGAGTGCCCGTTTGCCGGGGAAGTTGGAGTAGACCGCGCCCCGGGTGAGCTCGGCCCGCTCGGCGATGTTGTCGATCTTCGTGTCGCGGAAGCCGTACAGGAGGAATTCGGCGCGCGCGGCGGCGAGCACCTTCTCGCGGGTGAGCCGCTGGTGCTCCACACGGGACAACCGAGCCATTTCGCCTCCGCCTTGCCGGACCGACACCGTCCAGGATAGCGTCGCCATCCAGATGTTCTCATCATTTGAGTGTCAAAAGCATCTGGAGTGCTGATGTACGAGATCGACCTCGCCGCCACCATGGGCGACCCGTTCGGCGTCTACGGCCAGGCCAGGGAGGCGGGCCCGCTCGCCGTCCTCCGGATGCCCGGCGCCCCGGAATGGATGGTGGTCACCCGCTACGACGACATCCGGGCGGCGCTGGCCGATCCGCGACTGGAGATCCGGCCGGAGAGCTTCATGCGTCCCGACGTGCCCGACGACTGTCTTCCGTACATGCGGACCATGAGCGAGATGAATGGGGCCGAGCACGCCCGCCTGCGCAAGGCCGTCGCCCCGGCCTTCACCCCGCGCCGGGCCGAGGCGTTCCGCGCCCGGATCACCGAGATCGTCGGCCGCCTGCTCGGCCCGCTCGACGGCGAGACCGACCTCATCCCCGCCGTCACCCGCCCGCTGCCCATGGACGTCATCTGCGCCCTGGTCGGCGTCCCCGAGGAAGACCGCGAGCAGTGGCGCGCCTACGGCCGGGTCGTCGACACGCCCGGCGGACCCGGCTTCGCGGCGGCGATCCCGGACATCATGGCCGGCGCGAAGGCGGCGGTGGCCCGGCGGCGCGCCGAGCCGGGCGACGACCTGCTGTCCGACCTGGCGGACTCGGAACTGACCGACCGGGAACTCGTGACCCTGGTCTGGCATCTGGTCCTCGCCGGTCAGACCCCCACGAACCTCATCGCCAACGCCGTGCTGGCACTGCTCGCCCACCCGGGGCAACTGGCCGTGCTCCGCGAGCGCCCCGCCCTGATGCCCAGGGCGGTCGAGGAACTGACGCGGTTCTGCGGCCCGACGATGTTGTCGATCCCCCGGTACGCCCGCGAGCCCATGGACGTGTGCGGGGCCGAGATCGCCGCCGGCACCCCGGTGACCTGCGCGCTCGTGGGCGGCAACCGCGACCCCCGGGTGTTCGACGACCCCGAGGAACTCGACGTCACCCGGGAACGCGCCCCCCACCTGGGCTTCGCGCACGGCCCGCACTTCTGCGTCGGCGCCTCGATCGCCCGGGTGACGACCCAGGTCGCGCTGACCGAACTGCTCAAGCGCGACCTGGAACTCACCGCCGACCCGGCGACGCTGCGCACCCCCGACCCGGGCACCTACCGCCTGACCTCACTGCCGGTCCGGCTCTAACGCCTGCGTTTCCCGCCGATGACGATGATCTTCTGCCTGCCGTTGCCGAAGATGGAGGCGACCGAGGCGTTGACGCTGTTGGACGAGCCGTTCACGTTGGCGAAGTTGCCGTTGTTCACGCCGTTCTTGAGATTGCGGTAATTGCCGCTGCTGTAACTGTTGCCGACGTTGGAGACGGCGCCGAGGTCTTTCGTGACGTTGGTGATGCCGGCCGACGCGACCGGCCCCGGGCCGCCGCTCATCAGGGCCGGGACGATGACCAGCGTTGCGATGATCATCATTTGACCAGTCCCTCGACCTTCGTCTTCTGCCGCCCGTTGGCGAGGTTCGCGCTGTTGGTGGAGTTGTTGCTGCTGTTCGACCCGTTGGCGTTGGAGAAGTTCCCGCTGTTCACCGGGTTCCCCTTGTTGTTGTAGTTCCCGCTGTCGACCGAGTTCCCGCTGGCGATGGGCCCGTTGACGCAGAGCGTCGGCGAATTGTCGACCGGTGAGTTGTAGTTGATCAGCCGGTTGCCGCAGACGAGGCTCGGCACCAGCCCGACCACCGTGCCGAGGTCGGCCCCGACGAGCCCCCCGAGCAGCGACCCCTCAGGGTCGGCATGGGCCGCGGGAGCGCTCAACGCCACCCCTCCGGCGGCCACGAGGGCCACGAGAGCCCGAAGCAAGAACCTCATGGACCGGCACCATAGCGACCTCACGATCACTCAGGGTGACGGGATGCGAGGATCATGTACATGTCCACCGCCGATCTTTACGACGAGCATGGCCTTCCACGGTCTGATCACGACGCTCCGCTGCCACGAGGACAACATGCTGCTCAAGTCGACCCTGCGGAACCCGGCGACGGCCAAAGCGACGACGACGGCATTCTCGTCACCACCACAGGAAGATGACCGACATGACCACTGACCGTGAACGCGCCGACCTCCTCGAATCCCTCGCCGCGCAACGCCGCCTCCTCCGCCGCGCCGTCGACGGCCTGACCGACGACCAGGCCCGCCTCCGCCCGACGGCGAGCGACCTGTGCCTCGGCGGCATCGTCAAACACCTCGCCCTGATGGAGGCGGCCTGGGCCCGCTTCGCGTCGGGCGGCGCCGAAGCGATGCAAGCCGTCCAGGTCGACTGGGCGAGCCAGTTCCGCATGGAGGAGGACGAGAACCTCGACGACCTCCTGGCCATCTGGGAGGGCACCGCCACCGCGACCGACGACCTTGTCCGCACCCTCGACCTCGACCAGGTCCACGAGTTGCCCCGCGCACCGTGGTTCCCCCCGGGCGCGACCCGCTCGGCCCGACGCGCCTTCACCCACCTGATCGCCGAGATCGCCCAGCACGCGGGCCACGCCGACATCATCCGCGAGACCATCGACGGCCAGAAGACGATGGGCTGACCCGGCGAGCCTCCGGCTCTCGCCGGGCGGCGCGGCAGAGCATTGACGACCATGACATGGACACAGGCCGAGCTCACCGCCATCGGAGAGGCCGAGGAGCTTGAGATCTCGCCCCAGCGGGCCGACGGCGGCTACGTCAAGCCCGTCACCGTCTGGGTCGTCCGGCACGGCGACGACCTCTACGTCCGCTCCTACAAAGGCGTGGACGGCCGGTGGTTCCGCGCCGCGCGCCAGCGGGGCGAGGGGCACGTCACCGCCGGTGGTGTCAGCAAGGACGTCGGTTTCGTGCGGGAGGACGACTCGACGGTCAACGACGGGATCGATCTGGCGTACCGGACGAAGTATCGCGGCCAGGACGCCGCCTACGTCGACCCGATGGTCGCCGCCCCGGCGAAGGAGACGACCATCCGGCTCGTGCCCCGTCAGGCGGCCACGCGGTAGAAGCCGGGCAGGCGGTCTCTGCTCACGTCGATCGGGTCGACCCTGATCATCGTTCCGGTGCGCAGGGCGTTGATGACCTTGCCGTCGCCGATGAAGACGGCCACGTGGCGGGTGTCCGAGGGGCCGCGGCCGTAGAAGACGAGGTCTCCCGGGCGGCCCGTCGCCGACCTGGTCAGCTTCCTGAGCTGGCCGTTGGTGTTCTCGCCGCCGAGGACGTCGCGGCCGAAGGCCAGGTGGTAGACCCAGCGGGCGAAGCCCGAGCAGTCGACGCCGAAGGTGACGTCGGCCCGGCACGGCAGCGGGCCGGTGTACCAGTTGCAGGTGCCGAACGACGGGCCGGGAGCCGAGCCGTGGCCGCCGCCCCACGCGTAGGGGACGAAGCCGCCGGGCCAGCCCGGCACGGCCTGGCCGTCCTTGATCGCGGTGGCGATCTTCACGATCTCCGAGCCGGGGGTGGGCTCGGGCGGGACGCAGTCGGCGGCCGTCGTGACGGCGTTGCCCATGAAGCCGTCGGCGCCGAAGGTGAAGACCGCGCCGTCGCCCGCCGCGAGGGTGTAGCCGTCGGCGGTGGCCGCCGCGACGCCGATGATGGGCTTGGCCAGCCGCAGCGCGGCCGCGGAGCCGTGGAACGCGGCTCCGGCCAGGGTGAACACCGCGCCGTCCGCGCCCGCGAGGACCAGCCCGGCGCCCGCCGAGGTGGCGGAGACGATGGGCGCCTTCAGATTCGAGGGCTTCTTCGGCACGGCCGCCGCGTCCCCGTATCCCCAGACCGAGCCGTCGGCGGCGACGAGCCAGTAGCCCTTCCCCGACGCCGTGGCCACGATGTCGACGACCGCGTGTTCGCGGGCCGTGACGGTGCCGTCGGGGGCGACCACGGTGCCGTCGGCGGTGGTCAGCCACAGGCCGGTCTCGGTGCGGGTCGACCCGACGACCGGCGAGGTCAGCGCGGGTGTGGCGGTACGGGCGACCTTCGCGTCGCCGTACGCCCAGACGGTGCCGTCGGCGGCGGCGAGCCAGTAGCCCTCCCCTGACGCGGTCGCCTCGATGGTGACCGCGGGCCGGCCGGGGGAGCCGAAGAGTTTCGCGGTGCCGTAGGCGTGCACGCGGCCGTCGCGGCCGGCCAGCCAGTAGCCGCCGTCGAGGGACGTGACGCCGGCGATCTCGCCTGGCGGGCACTCGTCGGGCGGGGCGGCGGCGTGGGCCGGGACCCCGACGAGCGTGGCGAGCAGCAGGACACAGGCGAGCACGATCCTTCGCATGAAGCGGAGCATGCCGGGCCATCACCGGCCTTAAGGGTCAACTGATGACGATTGGTATGACAGGGAACCGGGCGGACACGTCACGACGTCTGACCCGGAGCGCATAGGGCATGCCCGTCGGCTCGGCCCGGCAATCAGCGGAGGCGGCCACCGCGGCTGGTCGTCCATGGGGCTCAAGGCATAGGTTTCGGTTGAATCTTCAAGTCACAAAGGAAGCCCCATGAACATAGCCCTGTGGGTCGTCACGGCCCTCCTCACTCTCGCCTTCCTCGGCGCGGGCGCGATGAAGATCGGCCGGCCCAAGGAGGAACTGGCCAAGTCGGGCCTCCCGTGGACCGAGGACTTCTCGGCCGGGCAGGTCAAGGCGATCGGCGTGGTCGAGGGGCTGGGGGCGCTCGGGCTGGTGTTGCCGGGGGTGACCGGGATCGCGCCGGTCCTCGTCCCGATCGCGGCGACCGGGCTGGCCGTCGCCATGGCGGGCGCGGTGCTCGTCCATGTGCGCCGTAAGGAGTTGCCGGCCGCCGCTCCGGCGGCCGTGTTGCTGGTGCTGGCGGCGTTCGTCGCCTGGGGCCGCTTCGGCCCCTACCCGCTCTGAGTCTCCCCCAGGCTGGGGACGGCCTCGCGGGACGCCCTGGGTCGAGGCCGCCCGCCGTCGAGGACGATGATCGACGACGCGGCCACCGCGATGACCGCCGCCAGCACGTCGGTGGGGTAGTGCACCCCGAGATAGACGCGGGCCAGCATCTGCCCCACCACGAGCACCACTCCGACCGCGATGACCCAGCGCCGCCCGACCAGCACCCAGGCGGCGACGGCGACGGCGGCCGTGAGGCAGACGTGTCCCGACGGGAAACTCGTGTCGCCCAGGTCGCCGAGCATCGAGAAGGCGGCCGGCGGCCGGGGCCGGTAGAACACGACCTTGAGCAGCGCCCCGAGTCCCCACCCGGCCAGCACCACCAGCAGCGCCCGCACCGCCAGGGGCGTCCGCACGACCAGCGTGTACACCGCCATGACCAGGGAGATGACGACCCCCGCCTCGGTGCCGAACCCGAGGTTCAGGAACAGGGCGACCCCGGTGAGGAACGGGTTCCGCACGTCCTGTACGACCTGGGCCGCCGCCCAGTCGGCCGCGGTCCAGCCGGGGGTCTCCGCGACGAACCCGAGCACCGTCACGAGCACCAGCAGCGGCAGCCCGGCGACAATCCTGATCACCGTACAACGCTATGGAGCACCTGGTCAGCGGCCGATGAGGGTTTGGTTAACCCTCCGTTCACTTTCCAGGGAGCTGGGACGATACCGACATGACGCCCGAAGGGACCCCGCTCCGGCAGCGTGCCCTCGCCGCGATCCTCGGGGTGACCGCCCTGGCGATCGTGTTGTTCGCGGTGCCGCTGGCGGTGCTGACGAACGACCGCTACCACGACCGGACCGCCTCCGAACTGGCCCGCAGCGCCGCCCGCCACGCCACCGCCCTGCGCGACGACCCCACGGTGCTGCCCAGGGAGGACGACGAGGACATCGTCATCGGCATCTACTCCCACGAGGGCAGGCTCACCCGGGGCGCGGGCCCGGCGACCTCTCCCCTCGCCGAGCGCACCGTCCGCGACGGCCTACCCCACCAGGGCGAGGAGGGCGCCGACTACGTCGCGGCGGCCCCGATCCCGTCCGGGACCGGCGTGGTCCGGGTGTCCACCCCCTCGGAGGAGGTCACCGAGGAGGTGTACGAGGCCTGGCAGCTCATCGCGATCCTCGCGCTGGCCGCGCTGGGCGTCGGGGCGGCCGTGGCCATCTACCTGTCGCGGCGGCTGGCGATCCCCCTCGAACGGCTCACCGGCGCCGCGCAGGCCCTGGGCGACGGCGACTTCACCGTACGGGCCCCCAAATCGGGTGTCCTGGAGGTCGACCAGGCGGGCGACGCCCTCGCGGCCACGGCCGGGCGGCTCGGCGAGGTGCTGGCCCGGGAGCGGGCGTTCAGCGGTGAGGTGTCCCACCAGCTCCGGACAGGCGTGACCGGCCTGATGCTGGGCCTGGAGTCGGCCCTCGACCGGCCCTCGCGCGAGAAGGTGGCCAGCGCCATGGCGCGGGCCGAACGGCTGCAGACCATCATCGAAGACCTGGTCACGCTCTCCCGCGACACCGGTCACGCCCCGCTCGACCTGCCGGTCCTGATCGCGGAGATCCGCGCCGACTGGGAGGAGGTGACGATCCGCGTCGACGACGACCTCCCGGAGGTGACGGCCTCGACGGCGGCGGTCCGCCAGATCCTCCTCGTCCTCCTCGACAACGCCCGCCGGCACGGCGCGGGCGAGATCACCCTGACGGTGACCGACGTCGGCGCGGGCATCGCCGTGAACGTGTCGGACGAGGGCGACGGCGTGCCCGAGGGCCGCGACATCTTCGGCCGCATCCCCCGCGACGGCCACGGCATCGGCCTGGGCCTGGCCCGTTCACTCGCCGAGGCGGAGGGGGGCAGGCTGATCCTCAGGCGCGAACGTCCGCCGACCTTCAGCCTCCTGCTGCCGAGCCGCTGACCGGTCAGGCCTCCATCCGGTAGCCGCGCCCCCGGACGGTCGTGATCCGGGGGGCCCTCCCGCCGGGCTCCTCCAGCTTCCGCCGCAACGCGAACACGTGGACGTCGAGGGTCTTGGTCGAGCCGAACCAGTTCTCGTCCCAGACGCGGTCCATCAGCTCCTCGCGCGTCACGACCTCGCCCGGCTGCCCGGCCAGCACCGCGAGCAGGTCGAACTCCTTGGGCCGCAGCGACAGTTCGACCCCGTCGAGGTAGGCCCGCCGGGCCGCGACGTCGAGCCGCAACCCGCCGACCGACAACGCCCGCCCCGGCGACACCACGGCCTGCCGCCGCAGGTGGGCCCGCAGGCGGGCCATCAGCTCCGCCAGCCGGAACGGCTTGGTCAGGTAGTCGTCGGCCCCGGCGTCGAGGGCCACCACCACGTCGAGCTCCTCGGTCCGGGCGGTCAGCACCACGATCACCGCCTCGGGCGCGGCCAGCCGCAACTTCCGGCAGACCAGCACGCCGTCGACGTCGGGCAGCCCGAGGTCGAGCAGCACCAGATCGGGCGCGCCGTCGTGGGCGAGCTCGATGGCCGACCGCCCGGTGACGGCCAGCACGGGGACGTACCCGTTGACGCCCAGGGCCTCGACCAGTTCCGCCCCGATCACCGGGTCGTCCTCGACGACGAGGACCTTCGCAGCAACCACCCGTTCATCCTGCCGGATCACGCTCGTGACCCCTACCTGAGAGTGACGCGGACGAGCCGCCCGGCTTCCTACCGTTGGAGCCATGAGGTTCGGACCGCTTCTCCGGGCACTGGTCGTCGTGGCCGCCGTGCTCCTGGCCATGACGGGCGACGACCGGTTCGCCCAGATCGTGGCCGTCGCGCACGCCGCGATGCTGGTCGCCGCCCTGTGGTGGCCGGTGCCGGCGTGGGCCGCGTCGAGCGTGCTGCTCGTCTGGGTGCAGCTCACCCATCCGCCCGGCGCCACCGACGTGATGTACGGCTGGCTCGTGCAGGCCGGCATCGTCCTCCTGCTGGCCCTCCGGCTCGACCTCAGGAAGACGGCCTTGTTCACCGCGGCCGGCGTGTTGCCGGTGGTGTTCGGCGGCCCGGTCGCCGTGGCCGCCGTCGCGGGGGCCGGGGCGGCCGGGTGGCTGGTCCGCAGCCGCCGTGACGCGCAGGCCGCGCTCGCCGAGGAGCGGGAGCGGCGGGCCCTCCTCGAAGAGCGGGCCCGGATCGCCCGGGAGCTCCACGACGTGGTCGCCCACCACATGTCGGTGATCTCGATCCAGGCCGACGCGGGGCCCTACCGGGTCGCCGACCCGCCGCCGGAGCTGGCCGAGGCGTTCGCCACGATCCGCTCGACCGCGCTGGAAGGGCTCGGCGAGTTGCGCCGCCTGCTCGGGGTGCTGCGGGCCGAACCCGGCGGCAGCCCGCAGCCGTCGCTGGCCGACCTCGACCGGCTGGCCTCCGGCGCCACCCTGGAGACCACCGGTGACCTGGGGAACCTCTCCCCCGGGGTGGGGCTGAACGCCTACCGGATCGTGCAGGAGGCGCTGACCAACACGATGCGGCACGCGCCCGGCGCGGCCGTCACGGTGCGGGTCGTCCGCGACGACCGGGAGCTCCGGATCGGCGTCACGAACACCCGCCCGCCGGCCGCGCCCAAGGCGTCGCCCGGGGCCGGGCACGGCATCCTGGGCATGCGGGAACGCGCGGCCATGCTGGGCGGCACCCTCGTCACCGGACCCACCGCCGACGGCGGCTACTCCGTCAGCGCCGTGTTGCCCCTCACGGAGACACCATGACCATCCGCGTGCTCATCGCCGACGACCAGGCCATGGTCAGGGAGAGTTTCTCCGTCCTGCTGGGCGTCCAGCCCGGGATCGAGGTCGTCGGCACGGCCGTCGACGGCGCCGACGCCGTGGCCAGGGCCGCCGAGCTGACGCCCGACGTGATCGTCATGGACGTCCGCATGCCCGGGATGAACGGCATCGAGGCCACCCGGGAGATCACCCGCACCCTCCCGGCCCGCGTGCTCATCCTCACCACGTTCGACCTGGACGAATACGTCTACGAGGCGCTCCGCGCCGGAGCGAGCGGCTTCCTGCTGAAGGACGCCTCCGGGAGTCGGCTGGCCGAGGCGATCAGGGTCGTGGCGGCCGGTGACGCGCTGCTCGCGCCGGGCGTGACCCGCCGCCTGATCACCCAGTTCGCCCGCCAGGGCGGCGTGCCGGTGCCGGAGGTCACCGAACGGATCGCCGGGCTGACCGAACGGGAGACCGAGGTGCTCGTGCTGGTCGCCCAGGGCCGGTCGAACAGCGAGATCGCCGCCGCCATCCACGTGGCCGAACAGACCGTGAAGTCCCACGTCGGCCGCATCCTGTCCAAGCTCCACCTGCGCGACCGCACCCAGGCGGCCGTCTTCGCCTATGAGACCGGCCTGGTCACCCCCGGCCGGATGACCTTCTAAGGAAGCCCCTCATGACAAGAGTTCTCTTCGGCATGCTCAAAATCCTCATCGCCCTCGTGGCCTCGCTGCTCGCCTTCGTGGCCGGGTCGCTCGTCCTCGGCGGCTACGTCCCCGCGATCCCCAAGGCCGGCCTCATCGGCCCGGTCCTGACCGGCCAGTATCCGCTGCACGTCGCCCTGATCGGGCTGGCCGGCCTGCTGCTCGGGCTGCTGGCGCTGCGGCTGGGCCTGCGGCGGTGGGGCCGCGTGCTGACCGTGGTCACCTCGGTCTCGACCGCCGGGGCGGTGATCGTGGCGGGCCTCCAGGCCAAGGCGGCCTACGAGGCCGGGACCGACGTGCAGTGGGCGGAGATGTTCACCCAGATCGCCTACCCCGGCGTGAAGCCCGATGTCACCGAGACGTTCGCCGGAGACCTCCAGGCCGACGTCTACCTGCCGCGCGGCGCCTCGGCCAGGACGCCCGCCATCGTGCTGGCCCACGCGGGCGGCTTCCACACCTTCGACCGCGGCGACCTGCGCGGCACCGGCCGCTGGCTGGCCGACCACGGCGTGGCCGCCATCGCCGTCGACTACCGCCTGTCGGCTCCGGGCGCGCCCACCTGGGGCGAGGCCCCGCAGGACTTCGTCTGCGCCCTCGCCTGGACCCGCGCCAACGCGGCCCGCTTCAACCTCGACGTCGACCGGTTGTCGATGGGCGGCATGTCGGCCGGCGGCGGCCTGGCGCTGAACGCCGCCTACCGGCTGCGGGCCGGGGAGATCACGTCGAGCTGCGGCGACGTGCCGCCGCCCCCGGCGAGCGTCGTGGGGTTCTACCCGGTCACCGACGTCTCGGAGATGTGGACCCGGAACATCGACGGCAGCCGGAACGCGGCGGTCCTCTACACCGGCGGCAGCCCGGCGGAGTTCCCCGGCCGCTACCGCGAGGTCTCCCCGAAGACGTTCGTCCGGCCGGGCCTCATGCCGACCCTGCTGGTCGTCGGAGACCGCGACCGCAGCGCCCGCCCTCAGGACGTGACCGCCTTCGCCCGGCTGCTGGAGGACAACGGTGTCCCGGTGACCACGGAGATCCTCCCGTTCGCCGAGCACGCGCCCGACGACGCCTACGGCAGCCTCCCCGCCCAGCACAGCCGTCAGCTCCTCCTGGACTTCCTTTCGTAGCCTTATTGATTTGGTTACCATACAAACAAAGACGTCGGGCCCCGCCGCACTCTCCCCGGCGGGGCCCCGCCCGTCACTCGTCCGGCAGCAGATACCGCCACGACAGGACGAACACGCCCGACTTCGTCTCGAAGATCGGCAGACCGGCGTCCGGGACCGGCGGCGCGGCCTTGACCAGGGCCGGGACCTCGGCGCCCGTCAGGTCCTTCTGCCACACGGGGTCGATCTGGCCCGACGGCTCGGGCACGCCCGCCGGCCACGGCGTGCGCTTGCCCTCGGCGGTCGGCACCGACTCGGCGACGACGCGGACCCGGTCGGAGGTGTAGGCCTCCTTCTTCTCGGCCGCCTTGGCCGCCAGGCCGTCGAGCAACTTCTTGGCCTCGACGAGCTCCTTGGGGTAGAAGTCGGCGACCTGGTCGAGCGCCTCGGCGCGGACCTCGATCAGCTTGCCGTCGTCACCGGCCACGGCCAGCACGGTCGCCGGGATGTCGGTCACCATCGGCGCGCCCGGCTTCGGCGTGGCGGTGGGCGGCTGACCGGTCAGGTACTTCCGCAACGCGTCGACGGTCTGGGTGACCTCGGCCGCGGGGATGGTCATCCGGTACGCCGCGTCGGCGATCACCAGGCCGTCGCCGTAGACGACGACCCGAGGGGCACGCAGCACGTTCATGCCGGCCGTGACGAACCCGCCTTCGGCCCGCAGAACCGCGACCGGCGTGGCCGGGGCGCTCTGCTCCGGCTCGGCCGCCGTCGCCGTGGGTTCGCCGCCGCCACAGGCCGTGACCAGCGACAACAGGGCCACCAGCAGGGTGGTTCTCAGTCTCATGCCCCAGAGACGTAAGGCCGGTCACGGCGGTTCAGGCGCGAGTCGCATGTCACAGGATCGGGTCTGATCACGTATGGAGCCGCGACAACCGCACGGTCACCACGAGCCCGCCGCCCTCCCGGGGCCGGGCGTCGACCGTGCCGCCGTGGGCGGTGGCGATGGCCCGCACGATCGACAGGCCGAGTCCCGTGCCGCGCCCCGACCGGCGGCGGAACGGCTGGAAGAGCGTCTCGACCTCGTACGCCGGCACGACCGGCCCGGTGTTCTCGACGGTCAGCACGACCTCGGTCCCGTCGGCACGTGTGGTCAGCCAGGCCCGCCCGCCGGGCGTGTTGTGCCGGACGGCGTTCTCGAAGAGGTTCTGGACCAGCCGTTCGACCAGCACCGGATCGCCCTCGGTCATCGCCTCGGCCACGTCGTGGCCGACGGTCACCTCGCGGTCCAGGGCCTCGGCCGCCCCCAGGTCCACGACGTGTTCGACCACGTCGGCCAGGTCGAACGCGGTCGTGTCGGTGACCGCCTGCTCTCCCTGCGCGAGCGCGAGCAGCCCGTCGATGAGCCGTTCGTGGCGTTCGTTGACCAGCAGCAGCGACTCCCCCAGCCGCACCACCTCGTCACCGGCCCCGGCGCGGCCCACGGCCACGTCGACGAGGGTCCGGTTGACCGTGAGCGGGGTGCGGAGTTCGTGGGAGGCGTTGGCGATGAAGCGGCGCTGGCCGTCCTGGGCGCGGGCCAGCCGCCCGAGCATCCCGTCGAAGATGTCGGCGAGTTGCCGGATCTCGTCGTCGGGGCCGTCGTAGCCGATGCGTTCGGTCAGGTCGTGGCCGAGCGCGACCCGCCGGGCCGCGACGGTCACCTGGCGGGCCGGGCGCAGCGCCCACCCGGCCGCCCACCAGCCGGCCGCCGCCGCGATCAGGGTCGCGGCGAGCACGGCCAGGCCGCCCAAGTCGCGGACCCGGTCCTGGGTCTGCTCCAGGTAGGTGCGCTTGACGGCCAGCTCGTAGAGCCCCGACAACGACGGGTTGCCGCCGTCGGAGGAGAAGACCAGCGTCGTCATCTCCTGCGGCAGCGGGCCCATCGTGCTCCGGACGACGAGGAACACGCAGCCCAGCAGCGCCGCGCCGATGACCAGCATCGACGCGCCGAACAGCAGCGCCGTCCGGGCCCTGATGCTCAGGGCAGGCGATAACCGACGCCGGGCACGGTCTCGATCACCGCCGGTTCGCCCAGCTTGCGGCGGAGCTTCATCATCGTGGTCCGCACCGTGTTGGTGAACGGGTCGGTCTGTTCGTCCCACACCTTCTCCAGGAGTTCCTCGGCCGACACCACGCCGCCCCGCGCCCGCAGCAGCACGGCCAGCACGCCGTACTCCTTGCGCGCCAGCGGCACGTACCGCCCGGCCCGGAACACCTGCCGGTGGGCCGAGTCGAGGCTCAGGTCGCCGCGCCGCAGCACCGGCGGGTCGGCCGGGCCCGACCGGCGGCCGAGCGCCCGGACCCGGGCCACCAGTTCGGCGAACACGAAGGGTTTCGGCAGGTAGTCGTCGGCGCCCAGGGCGAGCCCGGCGATCCGGTCGTGGACGCCGCCGAGCGCGGTCAGCATCAGCACCCGCACACTCCCGGCGACCGCGCGGCAGATCTCGTCGCCGTGCACGCCGGGCAGGTCGCGGTCGAGCACCAGCACGTCGTAGTCGCCGGCGGTGAGCAGGGTCAGCGCGGCGGCCCCGGTGTAGGCGACGTCGACCGTCATCGTCTCGGCCCTCAATCCGGCCACGACGGCGTCGGCGATCATTCGTTCGTCTTCGGCGACCAGAACCCGCATCCGGCCCAGGATGTCAGAGGGCGAATAACGCGGGCATAACCGATTCTGTTTATGCCGCCCAGATGAGAATGCTGGTGGACTGCGCGGCGATGTCATTCGCCTCGCCACTGTTCCTGTGGTTCTTCATGCCGGCCACCCTCGTGGCCTATTGGCTGCTGCCCCGGTTCCGGAACGGGATCGTCGCGGTGGCCAGCCTGGTTTTCTACGCGTGGGGCGCGGGGGCGTACACGCCGCTGCTGTTATCGGCCATCGTGGTGAACTACGCCGCGGGCCGGGTGCTCGACCGGATCGAACGCCGCCGCACGGCGGTACTCGTCGCGGCCGTCGGATGGAATCTGGCGATTCTGGCGATTTGGAAGTACGCCGGATTCGCCACCGAGCAACTCCGCGCCCTCGGGATGGACGGTGTGCCGCTGGTCGAACTGGCGTTGCCGATCGGCATCTCGTTCTTCACCTTCCACCACATCTCCTATGTCGTGGACGTTTACCGGCGCAGCACGCCGGCGCAGACCAGCGTGGTCGGCTTCGTGACGTACATCGCGATGTTCCCGCAGCTCGTGGCCGGTCCGATCGTCAGATATCACGAGATCTCCGAGCAGTTGGCGAAGCCCGTCCAGGGCGGGCTCGCGGCCGGGTTCCCCCGGTTCGCGCTGGGGCTGGCGAAGAAGGTCGTCATCGCCGACTCGCTCGCGCCGATCGCCGACGCCGCGTTCGCGCCCGGCGCGGAGATGTCCACCGCGACGGCCTGGGCGGGCGCGCTGGCGTACACGCTGCAGATCTATTTCGATTTCTCCGGTTACTCGGACATGGCGATCGGCCTGGGGCTGATGATCGGATTCCGGCTTCCGGAGAACTTCGACCGGCCCTATTCGGCCCATTCGATAACCGATTTCTGGCGGCGCTGGCACATGTCGCTGTCGCGGTGGTTCCGTGACTACGTCTACATTCCGCTCGGCGGCAACCGGCACGGCCGGTGGAAGACCCATCGGAATCTGCTCACCGTTTTCGTGTTGTGCGGCCTGTGGCACGGCGCCGGCTGGACCTTCCTCGTGTGGGGCGTCTATCACGGCGTTCTCCTGGTCGCCGAACGGGTGCTGCGCTTCCGGCCCGGACGACTGGTCACACTCCTGCTGGTCGTCTTCGGCTGGGTGGTGTTCCGCGCCGAGAACATGGGCGCCGCCTGGCGCATGCTCGGCGCGATGGTGACGTGGCGGCCCGGCCCGCTCGACGAGTTCGTCGCGCACGCCGCCAACCCGCAACGTCTGGCCGTCTTCGTGCTCGCGCTGGTCGTCGTGGTCCTGCCCGGCCGCCCGCTCGGCCCGCTGGTCGCGACCGGCCCGCGCCCGCTCCGCGCGGCGGTGACCTGGGTGGCGGCCCCCTACGCCGCGCTGCTCGTCGCCGCCGGCACGTTCAGCCCGTTCCTCTACTACCAGTTCTGAGGTGTACGCCCATGCGGACCCGTCTGGCCGCACTGCTCTTCTTCTTCGCCCCGGCCCTCGCCTTCGCGGCCGGGGAACGCGCCGTGGAGATGGAGAACAGGCCGCTGCCGCCGGTGCCCGCGCTCGACGGCGACTGGACCGCGTGGGCCACCGCCCACCTGCCGTTACGCGACGAGGCCGTGCGCGCGAACGTCTTCCTGACCGAGTCGTTGTTCGGCCACGCCCCGGCCTACGGCTTCGGCTATCCGAAGGTCATCGAAGGCGAGGACGGCTGGCTCTACTTCGGCGACGACGTGACCGAGGCCTGCCGGCCGAAACGCCCGATCGCCGACACGATCGAGGCGCTGCGCCGCCTGGGCGAACGCGTCGAGGCGGCCGGGAAACGCTTCGTCCTCACCGTCGCCCCCGACAAGACGACGGTCTCCCCCCAGTGGCTCCCGTCGCGTTTCCCCGGCCGGGACTGCCTGCGGAAACGCAAGGAGGAGTTCTGGGCCGCACTCCGGCAGGCCGGTCTCCCCTGGTACGTCGACCTGCGCGCCCCCTTGGAGGAGCTCCAGCGCACCACCGGGCAACCCGCCTACTGGCGTACCGACAGCCACTGGACCGACCGCGCCGCCGCCACCTACGCCGCCGAGTTGGCCCGCGTCCTCGACCCGGCCCTCGCGGCCGGCACCCGCCTGGAGTTCACCGGCCGCCAGGAGCGCCACGGCGACCTGGGCCTGCTGCTCGGATCTCCTCGGGAGGAGACGATCGACCGCCACCGGCTCGACCGCGCCGGCGCGGCGCTCTACGAGCCGAAGACCGTGCTGATCGGCGACTCGTTCACCCGCAACTCGATGCCGTGGTTGCGCCCCTACTTCGCGAACCTGACCTACCAGCGCAACGACGGCCCGGTGACGTGGGACGACGCCGAGACGGTGATCGTGGAGATCGTCGAACGCCACCTGGTCGGCGGCAGCTCGCCCATGCTCGGCCCGAGCTGAAATTTTCACCCCCGCTCCCAGGTCAGCGCGGTGTTCCGGGGACCCGTCGTGTACACCTCCACCACCCCCGGCCAACCATGTGAGCGCTCCCGACAGCCCATGGAGGCTCGACGATGAAGAAATTACGGCTCGCGGTGGCCGCGCTGCTCGCGACCCTCGGGGTGGCCGTCATCCCGCCCCCGGCCCAGGCGGCGGTCGCCTGCTCGGTGACGTACACCAAGACCTGGGACAGCGGCGGCGGCTTCGGCGCCAACCTCACCATCAGCAACGTGGGCGACCCGATCGGCCCGTGGACCCTGCGCTTCACCTGGCCCGGCGCCCAGCAGGTGGGCCAGGGCTGGAACGGGACCTGGACCCAGTCGGGCCAGAACGTGACCGTGACGGCGCCGTCCTACGCGCAGTCGCTCGGGTCGGGCGCGAGCGTGACGGTCGGTTTCAACGGGACGTACAGCGGGACCAACACCGCGCCGAGTTCGTACACCCTGAACGGGGTGACCTGCGGCGGCGGCCCGTCGCCGTCGCCTTCGCCGTCACCCTCGCCGTCGCCTTCGCCTTCGCCTTCGCCGAGCAACGCGCTGGCTGTGGTCACGGCCATGCAGCCCGGCTGGAACCTGGGCAACTCGTTCGACGCGACCGGCCAGGGCGAGACCTCCTGGGGCAACCCGACGGTGACCCCGCAACTGCTGGACAACATCCGCGCCCAGGGCTTCAACAGCATCCGCATCCCGGTCACCTGGGGCCAGTACCTCGGCGGAGCGCCCAACTACACGATCAGCTCCGCCCATCTGAACCGGGTGAAGGAGGTCGTCGACTGGGCCCTCGCCGACGGCTTCTACGTCATGATCAACGTTCACCACGACTCGTGGCAGTGGATCAACACCATGCCGACGGACCGCACGAACGTCCTGGCCAAGTACAACGCCGTCTGGACCCAGATCGCCGCGGCCTTCCGCGACCACTCGCCCAAGCTGCTCTTCGAGAGCGTCAACGAGCCCCAGTTCACCGGCAGCTCCGGCGACGCCCAGAACGCCACCCTGCTGAACGAGCTCAACACCTCGTTCCGCACCATCGTCCGGAACTCCGGCGGCGGCAACACGAACCGCCTGCTGGTGCTGCCGACCCTGCACACCTCCGCCGACCAGGCCAGGATCGACGAGCTGAACAGCACGTTCCTCGCCCTGGGCGACCCCAACCTGATCGCCACCGTGCACTTCTACGGCTACTGGCCCTTCAGCGTGAACGTCGCGGGCGGCACCCGCTTCGACACGACGGTCCAGCAGGACCTGACCGGCGTGCTCGACCGGGCCTACAACGGCTTCGTCAGCCGGGGCATCCCCGTGATCATCGGTGAGTACGGCCTGCTCGGCTTCGACCGCCACACCGGCACCATCCAGCAGGGCGAGAAACTCAAGTTCTTCGAATATCTGGGCTACCACGCCCGCCAGCGCGGCATCACGACCATGTTGTGGGACAACGGCCAGCACTTCGGCCGCACCTCGTTCCAGTGGTCCGACCCCGAACTCGCCGCCCAGATCAAGTCGAGCTGGACGACCCGCTCGGGCACCGCCTCCTCCGACCAGGTCTACGTCCCCCGGACCGGCACGATCACCTCGAAGTCGCTGACCCTGAACCTCAACGGCACGACCTTCCAGGGCATCAACGGCCTGACCCAGGGCTCCGACTACACGGTCTCCGGCTCCACCCTCACCCTGACCGCCTCGGCCCTGACCCGCCTGGTCGGCTCCCGCGCCTACGGCGTGAACAGCAGCGTGACGGCGCGCTTCTCCACGGGCGTCCCGTGGCGGATCAGCGTCATCACCTACGACACCCCGCAGGTGGCCGGGGCCACGGGCACGACGAGCGCCTTCACCATCCCGGCGAGCTTCCGGGGCGACCAGCTCGCGACCATGGAGGCGAAGTACGCCGACGGCACCTTCGCCGGTCCGCACAACTGGACCTCGTTCAAGGAGTTCGACGTCGCCTTCGCGCCCGACTACACGGCGAACACGATCACCCTGACCCCGGCCTTCTTCGCCGAGGTCGCCGACGCCCGGAAGGTGACGCTGACCCTGCACTTCTGGAGCGGCGCCCAGGTCACCTACTACGTCACCAAGTCGGGCACGACGGTAACCGGCACGACGAGCTGATCCACGCCGGGATGGGCCGTCGTGGCGGCCCATCCCGGCCCGGTCAGACGACGCGCTTCTCCCCCGCCGTCACCTTCACGTCGAGGCGGTTGCCCGGGGGAGGGAAGAAGCAGAGGAAGTGGTCGGTCAGGGCGCACGGCGGCAGATGCGCCTTGTTGAAGTCGGCCTCCAGCGTCCCGTCCGGGCCCGGTGCGGGCAGCGGCAGGGTCCGGAAGCGGAAGGTCTCCTCGCCGTTCGTCAGGTCGCCGAACTGGGCCGACAGGCCGCCGGGGGTCTCGGTGACCGCGAGGGTCCGGCTGCCGCCCGGCAGGTCGACGACGACCTCGCCGACCAGGAGCAGGTCGCGGTCGCGGCCGTCGGCGGTGGGCACGGTCTCGGGGCGCGTCTCCCCGTAGGGGCGGAAGACGGCCGGGCGGATCCACGCCGGGTCGTGGGCGAACGACTCGATGCCGGTGAAGGCGCGCAACGTCTCGGCGTCGGGGTCCCAGGTGCGGATCGCGGGCAGGCCGTCGCGGATGACGAGCTGGATCCTGACGCGGCCGTGGAACAGGGCCGGCACGTCAGGGGTGATGACGACCGAACCGGCCACGGGTTCGCCGTCGATGGTGAGGCCGTCGTCGAGGCCGGCCTTCAGCTCGACGCCGCCGCCGGTCGGGCTCCACACGCCCGGCACGCCCGGGACGACGGTGTCGCCGTCGATCCAGGTCGTGCCGGTCAGGGTGAGCAGGTCTCGCACCTCGTCCTCGCGGGTGGTCATGAGAGCTCCTTCCAGGCCTGGCCGAGCAGCTCGGCCGAGCGGACACGGTCGGCGTGGTCGTGGGTGATGGTGGTGACGAGCAGTTCGTCGGCGCCCGTGACGTCACGGAGGACACGCAGGCGCTCGGCGACGTGGGCGGGCGTGCCCACGAACTGGGTGTCGAGTCGGTCGGCGATCAGTTCGCGGTCTTCGGGCGACCACTCGTGCGCGAGCGCCTCCTCGGGGGTGGGGAACGGGATCGCTCCGTCCCCGGTGCGGATGCTGCGCACCCACAGGCCGTAGGGTGCGGCGATCCGCTTCGCCTCGGCTTCGGTCTCGGCCACGACGACGTCGGCCGAGACCATCACATGGGGCTTGGGGTGCAGCTCCGAGGGCTTGAACGCGTCGCGGTAGGCCTCCACGGCCTCCAGCACCGCCGAAGGGCTGACGTGGTAGTTGGCCGCGAACGGCAGGCCGCGTTCGGCGGCGACCTGGGCGCTCTGGCCGCCGCTGCTGCCGAGGATCCACAACTCCAGTTCGGCGCCCTCACCCGGGTTGACGTGGGCTTCGACGCCCTCGGCCGACCGGTAGGTGCCGGCGATGAAGGCCCTGATGTCGTCGACCTGCTCGGCGAAGTCGGGGGACTCGGCGCCGGGCTGCTGGAGGAGCTGCGCCCACAGGGTGAAGATCGACTTGTTGGCGATCGAGGCGAACGAGAACGGCTTGGGGATCAGCAGGCCGTCGACCACCCGCGCCTCCTGCGGCGGTGGCGGGGGCGCGTCGGCGGCGGCGCGGAACTCCTTGGCCCGCTGGCCCGACCGGCCGAGGCCCAGGTCGATGCGGCCCGGGTGGAGCGCGTCGAGGGTGCCGAACTGCTCGACGACGCCCAGCGCGGTCTGGTGGCCGAGCTGCACCGCGCCCGAGCCCACGCGGATGGTGCTGGTCGCGGCGGCGACCGCGCCGATCAGCACCGCGGGGGCCGAACTCGCCACGCCGGGGGTGAAGTGGTGCTCGGCCAGCCAGTAGCGGTGGTAACCGGCCGCCTCGGCCTTGCGCGCGAGGTCGAGGGTGTTGGCGAGGGCCTGCCGGGCGTCGCCGCCGGAGACGATCGGGGCCAGGTCGAGGATGGACAGCCGGGTCATGCGAGCCCTCCCAGGGGTCTGCTGGGGATTTCGGCGCGGAGCACGGGTGCGATCTCCGCCTGGAACAGTTCGAGTGAGGCCCGGTGCCGCGCGTCGGGGAGCCCTTCGGCCTCGGCCGAGATGTGCATCACCTCGTGGCCGAGCAGGTCGTGGTAGCGGTGGACCTTGTCGATGATCTGCTGGGGGCTGCCGACCAGGATCGAGCTGCGCTCGATGGCGTCCTCCAGGTTGTGGAAGACCGGGTCGAGGCCGCGCGAGGCGAAGAACTTCAGCCGCGCGTCGAAGATCGGCCGGTACGCCTCGATCGCGTCCTGCGACTTCGGGGCGCTGTGGTAGCCGGCCGTCCCCGCTCCGACGACCACGTCCTTCGGGTCGTGGCCGTGGTGCTCCCAGCGTTCCCGGTAGTAGGCGACGAGTTCGGCGTACGGCTCGACCGGGTTGGAGACGTTCGCGGAGAACAGCGGGTCGCCGTAGAAGGCGGCCAGGTCGACCGACTCGCGGCTGGTGGCGCTGCCGTGCCACACCCTGATCGGCCGCTGGAACGGGCGGGGCAGCACCTCGGCGTCGTCGAGCGAGGGGCGGAACCGGCCCTCCCAGGTCACCCGGTCCTCCCGCCAGAGGCGGCGGAACAGTTCGTAGCCCTCCCGGTTGCGGTCCCACTGGTCGGCCTCGGTGACGTGGAACAACTCGGCCTGCGCGGTGCCGTTGCCCTTGCCGATGATCAGCTCAAGGCGGCCGCCCGACAGGTGGTCGAGGGTCGAGTAGTCCTCGAAGGCCCGGACGGGATCGAGCAGCGCGAGCGTGGTGACGGCGGTGAAGAGCCGGATCGTGGACGTCTTCGCGGCGATGTGACTGAGCACCACGGTCGGCGACGACGACAGGAACGGGCGCTCGTGGCGTTCCCCGAACGCGAAGCCGTCGAAGCCCAGTTCCTCGGCCACGACCGCGCTCTCGACGATCTCGCGGAAACGCCGGTTGACCGACTTGGCGGGGTCGTTGTGGAAGCCCAGCGTGAGCGCGAGGAACTTCACGACACCCTCGCATACCGGCTGGCCGGGCGGCCGAGCCCGAGCCGTCCACGCAGATCGGGGGTCTCGTACGCGGTCCGGAACGCCCCCCGCGCCTGGAGCTCGGGCACCAGGCCGCGGGTGATGGCGGTCAGGTCGTGCGGCAGGACCCCCGGGCGGAGCCGGTACCCCTCGAAACCCCAGTCGAGCAGCAGGTCGGCGAGTTGGGCCGGGGTGCCCTCGAAGACGTGGGCGTCCGACTCCAGCGGGGCGCCGTCGAGCTCGTCGAGGCGGGCCTTGTGGTCGCCGAGGAAGACGACCAGGTCGGCGAAGACCTTCAGACCGGGGTTGAGCTCGCGCACCTCCTCGACGATCCGCCGCGCGTCGTCGCGGTCGGTGGGGGTCACGTAGAGGACGTCGGCGTTCTCGGCGGCGAACTCGTACGGCCGGGTGGAATGGCCCAGCGCGGTGATGAGCGGCTGGCCCTGCGGCGGGCGCGGGGTGATCGACGGGCCCTTGACCGAGAAGAACTCGCCCTGGAAGTCGATGTAGTGCAGCCGGTCGCGGTCGATGAACCGGCCGGTCGTGGCGTCGCGGATCTCGGCGTCGTCCTCCCAGCTGTCCCAGAGGCGGCGCACCACCTCGACGGCGTCGGACGCCTCCCGGAAGAGCGCGTCGACGAACTCACTGTTGCCGGGGTCGAACGGCGGGAACTCACGCCGGCCGAAGTGCGCCGCCTCGTCCGGACGCCCCGACACCCGCGGACGCCAGCCCGCGCGGCCCTTGCTGGCGTAGTCGAGTGAGGCGATGCCGATCGCCACGTGGAACGGCTCGGTGTGGGTCACGCTGGTCGTCGGGATGAGGCCGATCTTCGAGGTCAGCGGGGCGACCGCGGCGGCCAGCAGCACGGCGTCGAGCCGGCCGCGCACCTGGTCGAGGCGGTCGTCGGGGGCGTCGTACCGGGACGACTGGAGGCTGAGGGAGTCTTCGAAGGTGACCCAGTCGAGCAGGCCGCGTTCGGCCTCGATGACCAGGTCGGCCCAGTAGCCGGCGGTGAACAGCCGGTCGGGCTCGGCCCCTTCGGCCCGCCAGGCGGCCGGGTGCCAGCCGGCGCCGTCGAGGGCGACCGCGAGATGCAGGCTCATGAGAGCTCCTTCAGTCCGAGGTGGTGGCGCAGGGTCGGGCCGGTGTAGTCGGCCCGGAAGACGCCCTTCTCCTGGAGCAGCGGCACGACCTTGTCCACGAGGTCGTCGAGGCCACCCGGGGTGAGGTGCGGCACGAAGATGAAGCCGTCGGCGGCGTCGGTCTGCACGAAGTGGTCGATCTCCTCCGCGACCGAGAGTGCGGTGCCGACGAAGGTCTGCGGGGCGGCGGTCTCGATGACGAGCTCGCGGATCGAGAGGTTCTTCTCCTCCGCCAGCGCCCGCCACTTGGCCGCCGTCTCGGCGCGGTCGCGGCGGAACTGGGCCCGGCCCTTCGAGACGTCGGTCGACAGGTCGGGCTCGACGTCGGGGAGGGGGCCGTCGGGGTCGTACTCCGACAGGTCGCGGCCCCAGATCGCCTCCAGGAACAGGATCGCGGTCTGCGGGCCGACCTGGGCGCGGCGGATCTCGGCCGCGCGCTCCTCGGCCTCCTCCTGGGTGTCGCCCAGCACGTAGGTGACGGCCGGGAGGATCTTCAGGTCGTCGGCGGTGCGGCCGTACTTGGCGAGGCGGCTCTTGACGTCGCGGTAGAACGTGCGGCCCTCCTCCAGCTTGCTGTGCCGGCTGAAGATGACGTCGGAGGAGGAGGCGGCGAACTCGCGGCCCTCCTCCGAGTCGCCGGCCTGGATGATCACCGGGTTGCCCTGCGGCGGCCGGGGCACGTCGAACCGGCCCCGGATGTCGAAGTGTTGCCCGGTGTGCTCGAAGAAGCCGATGCCGCCGGGCCGGACGAACCGCCCGTCGGCCCGGGGCAGCGCGTCGGAGGCCCAGGAGTCCCACAGTTCGCGGGCCGTCTGGAGGAACTCCTTCGCGCGGGTGTAGCGGTCGGCCTCGGCCAGGTAGCCGCCGCGCCGGAAGTTCTCGCCGGTGAAGGCGTCCCAGCTCGTGACGACGTTCCAGGCGGCCCGGCCGCCCGAGAGGTGGTCGAGGGTGGCCAGCCTCCGGGCCACCTCGTAGGGCTCGTTGAAGGTGGAGTTGACGGTCGCCGCGAGTCCCAGGTGCGTGGTCACGGCCGACAGTGCCGACAACACGGTCAGCGACTCGGGCCGCCCGACGACGTCGAGGTCGTGGATGCGGCCCTTCATCTCGCGCAGCCGCAGTCCCTCGGCGAGGAAGAAGAAGTCGAACTTGCCGCGTTCGGCGGTCTGCGCGAGGTGCTTGAAGGAGTCGAAGTCGATCTGGCTACCCGACCTGGGGTCGGACCAGACGGTGGTGTTGTTGACGCCCGGGAAGTGCGCGGCGAGATGGATCTGCTTGGTCATGGTGCCCTCCTGGCACGGCTGCGAGCAGTTCTTGGGTGTACGGGTCGGCCGGCGCCGTGAAGATCTGGTGCGCGTCGCCCGACTCGACGGCCCGGCCGTCCTTCAGCACGAGCACGTGGTCGCTGACGTGGCGCACCACCCCCAGGTGGTGCGAGATGAACAGATAGGCCACCCCGAGTTCGGCCTGTAGCCCGGTGAGCAGGTCGAGCACCTGCGCCTGGATCGACACGTCGAGCGCCGACACCGGCTCGTCGCAGACGATCACGCGGGGACGCGGGGCCAGCGCGCGGGCGATGGCCACCCGCTGCCGCTGCCCGCCGGACAACTTCAACGGCCGCCGGTCGAGCACGCTCTCGTCGAGCCCCACCTGTTCCAGCAGCTCGACCGCCCTCTTCGCGCGCAAGCTCCCGGGTTCCCCGCCGACTTCGAGCGCCTCGTCGAGGATGCGGCGTACCGAGAACCGGGGATCGAAGGAACTCAGCGGGTCCTGATAGATGACCTGGATGTGGCGGCGCAGCTCGCGCTGCCGCGCGCGGGTCAGGCCCGCCCACGGCTGACCGTCGATCTCGACCGACCCCTGGTCGGGCGTGAGCAGGCCGAGCACCAACCGGGCCGTGGTGGTCTTGCCCGACCCCGACTCCCCGACGACGCCGAGCGTCTGCCCGGCCCGCAGCTCGAAGGAGACCCCGTCGACCGCGGTCCGGCCCTTGAACGTCTTGACCAGGCCCTCGGCCCTGATCACCACGTCACCGGCGACGGTGTTCCGCGAGCCCGGCCCCGGGATGGCGTCGAGCAGGCTTTTCGTGTACGGGTGTCCGGGCGCCCCCAGCACCTGCGCGGCCGTACCGTCCTCCACGACGACGCCGTCCTTCATGACCAGGATCCGGTCGGCCAGCTCGGCCACCACCGCGAGGTCGTGGCTGATCAGCAGCAGCGCCTGACCGGCCCGTTTGCGTTCGGCCAGCAGCCGCAGGATCTGCGCCTGCACGGTGACGTCGAGCGCGGTGGTCGGCTCGTCGGCGATGAGCAGCCGGGGCCCGCAGGCGATGGCCGAGGCGATCAGGGCCCGCTGCCGCAGGCCGCCGGAGAGCTCGTGCGGATACTGCTTCGCCCGCACCTCCGGCTCGGGCACGCCGACCTCGGTCAGCAGGTCGATCACCCTGCGGGGGATCTCGTGCCGGGGGGCCGCGCGGTGCAGCTTCAGCGTCTCGGCGATCTCCTTGCCCACCGGGCGGAGCGAGTCGAGCGAGACCAGCGCGTCCTGGAGGACGTAGCCGATCTTCCGCCCCCGGATCGACCGCCACTGCCGTTCGCCGAAGCCGGACGCGTCCACTCCTTCGATCGCCAGCCGCCCGGCGGTGACGGTCGCCTCCGCGCCGGTCAGCCCGAGGAGGGTGCGCGCGGTGACGCTCTTGCCCGACCCCGACTCGCCCACGACCGCCACGCACTCACCCGGGTGGACGGCGAGCGAGACGCCGCGCACGGCGTGCACGCCCGGGAAGCTCACGTGCAGGTCGGTCACCTCGACCACGGGTGTGCTCACGCGATCCTCCGCTGCAGCCGGCGTCCGACGACGGTGATGGACAGGACGGTCAGCGTGATCGCGACCCCCGGGAACACCGCGATCCACCAGGCGACCGAGAAGTAGTCGCGCCCGGCCGAGAGCATCGCCCCCCATTCGGGCGCCGGCGGTTGCGGCCCGAGCCCGAGGTAGCTGAGCGAGGCGGCGGCCACCAGGGCGGTGCCGACCTCGATGGTGGCCAGCACCACCAGCGGCTCGAACGCGTTGGGCAACACGTGCCGGGTGACGATCCGGCCCTTGCCGAGCCCCAGCGAGACGGCCGCCTCGACGAACCCGGCAGTGCGGATGACCATGGTCTGGGCGCGCACCAGCCGGGCGTAGCCGGGCGCGGTGTAGAGGGCGATCGCGAAGATCACGTTGACCGTGCCGGGCCCGGTGACCGTGATGACCAGCAGCGCCAGCAGCAGCGTCGGCAACGACAACACGATCTCGACCAGGCGCATCACGATCTCGTCGCCCACCCGCCCGCCGAGCGCGGCCAGCAGTCCGAGGGCGGTGCCGACGACCACCGCGAGGGCGGTCGCGCCGAGACCGGCCAGCAGGGAGGGCGCGGCGCCGTACACGATGCGGGTGAAGACGTCGCGGCCGTTGGCGTCGGTGCCGAGCAGGTGGTCGGCGCTCGGCCCCTGGAGGGCGGCGAGCGCGTCGGCGGCGTCGGGGGTGCTGCCGGTGAGCAGGCCGGGCGCGAGCGCGGCCAGCGTGACCAGGGCCAGGAAGGCCACCGCGAAGATCCTCACGTGGCACCCCGCAACCGGGGGTCGATGAGGAGGTAGAGCACGTCGACGACGATGTTGACGACGACGTACAACACCGCGGTGAGCAGCACCACGCCCATCACGACCGGCAGGTCCTTGCCGCCGACGGCGGTCAGGGTGAGCTGGCCGATGCCCTGGCGGGAGAAGATCTGCTCCACCGCGACCATCGCGCCGACCGTCAGGCCGACCAGCCAGCCGATCAGCGTCACGGTCGGCACGAGCACGTGCCGCAGCGCGTGCCGGAGCCGGACCCCCAGGTCGGACATGCCGCGGGTGCGGGCGGTCAGCACGAAGGGCTGCTCCAGGGTGAGTTCCAGGCCCTCGCGCATCATCTGGGTGAGCATGGTGGTGATCGGCAGCGCGACCGCGATGACGGGCAGCACCAGCGCGGCGAAGCCGTCGGCGCCGACCGCGGGGAACCAGCCGAGCTGGAAGGAGAAGATCGTCAGCAGCAGGATCGCGGTCCAGAACGTCGGGATCGACACCCCGATCAGCTCCAGGTTCGACGACAACCCCCGGATCCACGGTTTGCGCCGCGCGGTCAGGATCGCCAGCGTCGTCGACACCACGACGGCGACCAGCAGCGAGGCCCCCGCGAGCTGCAGCGACGGCCCGAGCTGCGCCCCGATCGCCGAGGCGACCTGTTCGTGGAGCTGGTACGACCGCCCGAGGTCGCCCCGCAGCACCCGCCCCAGGTAGGTGGCGTACTGCACGAACAGCGGCTCGTCGAGCCCGTAGTCGGCGATGATCCGGGCCCGCACGTCGGGGGTGACGGTGCTGCTGCCGATCAGCACGTCGACCACGTTGCCGGGCGTCAGGTGGAGGGCGGCGAAGGAGACCGTCACCGCCCCCCAGAGCACCAGCACCGAGGTGCCGAGCCGGGTCAGGATGCGGCGGATCATGCCTTCGACACCCAGGCGTCGTAGAAGACCGGGAAGGCCTGCGGCTCGAAGGTGATGTCCTGGACGTTCTTCGACGCGCCCAGCAGGTAGTTGAAGACGTAGACCGGGATGATCGAGGCCGCGGCGTTGGCCTTCTGCTGGACCTTGGCGTAGAGCGCGGCCCGCTCGGCCAGGTCGGTGGTGCGCAGCGCGTCGGTCAGCCAGCCGTCGACCTCGGGGTCGTTCCAGCGGGCCAGGTTCTGGCCGAAGAAGTCGGGGCGGGGGATGTTGGAGATGGCGAACAGGTTGCGCAGCGCGTCACCGTCGGCCCGCTGCCAGCTGAAGTCGATGAGGTCGTAGTCGCCGGCCAGCGCCTTCGGGGTGAAGTCGGCAGGCGTGACGTCGACGAACTGGACGTCGAAGCCGGCCTTCTTGGCCTCCGCCTGCACCTGTTCGGCCAGCGTGCCGCGCTGCTCCCGGGCCAGCGCCTTGAGGAAGGGCCACTTGACCGTCAGCCGCTGGCCCTCCTTGGTGCGGTAGCCCTCGGCGTCCCTGGCCGACCAGCCGGCCTCGTCGAGCAGCCGGGCGGCCCCTTCGGGGTCGTACCTCCACTGCGTCTCGGTGGCCTTGTCGTATCCGGCCGTCGCCGGGGAGATCGCACTGAAGGCCGGGTCGAAGGTGCCGAAGTAGAGCTTCTCGACGACGGTGGCGAAGTCGATCCCGTCGCGGAACGCCTGCCGGACCTTCTGGTCGGCGAAGACCCCCTTCTCGTTGTTCGGGTAGTAGTTGTAGTTCCCGCCCGGGGCCTGCTTGCGGATGATGGTCAGCTTGGGGTTGGCCTCGACCTGCTCGACGTTGACCGGCGGCACACTGGCGATGGCGTCGATCTGCCCGCTGGTCAACGCGCCGAGCCTGACGGCGTCCTCGACGATGACCTTGAACTCCAGGCGTTCGAGGTGGGCCGGGCCGGTGTGCCCGGCGATCGGCGGCGCCCAGTCGTAGTCGGGGTTGCGGTGGTAGGTGATGCCCTGGTGCGGCGTGAACGCGTCGATGACGAACGGCCCCGTCCCGACGACCTTCTTGGCCAGCGCCTCAGGCCCGAGCGCGAGCTGCTTGGGCGACTGGATGCCGAAGTAGGCGGTGGCCAGGGCCGCCAGGAAGGGCGAGTAGGCCTCCTTGAAGGTGACTTCGACGGTCTGCGGGTCGACGACGGTGCTCTTCTCGTACGGCCCGAACGCCGCCGCCGCGAGTTGTGACTTGGTCGCCGGATCGACGATGTGGTCGAGGTTGGTCTTCACGGCGGCGGCGTCGAAGGGCGTGCCGTCGCTGAACGTGACTCCGGTGCGGAGCTTGAAGGTGTAGGTGCGCCCGTCGTCGGAGATCTCCCACGAGCTGGCCAGCCACGGGTGGATGTCGCCCTTGTCGTCGAGGGCGACCAGCGAGTCGAGGACGGGCCGGGTGAAGAGGCCGGTCACGTCCTGCGGGCTGGCGTGGGGGTCGAGGTTGAGCGGCTCGGTGTTGACGCCGAAGACGAGCGAGCCGCCCTTGGCGGGGTTTCCCTGGGGGACGCTGGTCTCACCGCAAGCGGCGAGCAGCGGAAGTAGCAGTAATGCGGCAAGGGGGGCGCGGAACCGGCGCACGGAGATCACCTCTCAGTTTTCCTACTTTTAATGTAGGAAATAGGGGAATCTCCGTCAAGCGGGTATGTCTAGTGCCACCCTCCGTCCACCCGCAACGTCGCGCCGGTGACGTAGCCGGAGCGCGGACTGGCCAGGAAGGTCACCATGTCGGCGTACTCCTCCGGCAGCCCGATCCGCCCGAGGTCGACCATCGTGGTGAGCCGCCGACCGGCGGTCTCCGCCATGTCCTCCCAGGTCTCGCCCCAGCCCGACTGCCGCCCGAGCTCCGTCAGCCGGACCTTCGCCTTCGGCGTGAGGATGCCGCCGGCGGCCACCGCGTTCGAGGTGACCCCCGAGTCCTTCAGCTCGCGGGAGAGCGAGGCGGCGAGGTTGTTGCGGGCGGCGTTGGTCGCGGCGTAGTGGGGCTGGGTGTCCATCGGATAGTCGGACAGGGCGCTGCTGATCTGGATGACCCGCCCCCACCCCCGCTCCCTCATGCCCGGGACGAACCTCTTGATCATCCGTACGGACGCGACGACGTTGACGTTGTAGATGTCGTTCCAGTCGTCGGCCGACAGGCTGTCCCAGGTCAGCGAGGGGTCGAAGACGCCCAGGTTGTTGACGAGGATGTCGACCTCCTTGGCCGCCTCCGCCACGGCGTCGGCCCCCTCGTCGGTGGCGAGGTCGCCGATCGCGACGGTCCCGCCGATCTCCTTCGCGACGGCGTCGGCCCTCGCCTGATCTCTTCCGTGGACGACCACCGTGACCCCCTCGGCGGCGAGGGTCCGGGCGATCTCCTCGCCGAGGCCGCCGGTCGATCCGGTCACCAGGGCGCGCTTGCCCGTGAGCCGCAGGTCCATGAGTTGGTTCCCTTCAAAGTGGACTGTGCAGTCCAAAATGCCACCACAAAAATGGACTGTCAAGTTCACTTTTTGCTAGAGTACCCAGGTGAGAGCACTGACTCCGAAGGGCGCCGCCACCCGGCAGCGGATCGTCGAAGGCGCCGCCAAACTCATCCGCGACCACGGCCCCGCCAACGTGGGCCTCGACGACATCCGCGCCGCGACCGCCACGAGCAAGAGCCAGCTCTTCCACTACTTTCCCGACGGCAAAGCCGACATGCTGCTCGCCGTGGCCGCCCACGAGGCCGAACTCGTCCTCGAAGAACAGCAGCCCTACCTGAGCGACCTGACCTCGTGGGCACAGTGGGAGGCCTGGCGCGACCGCGTGATCGCCCGCTACGCCGCCCAGCGCCGCCGCTGCCCGCTGTCGGCGCTGACGGCCCAGCTGGGCCTGGCCGATCCGGCCGTCGAAAAGATCATCACGGGCATGTACACCCGCTGGCAGCGCTACGTGGCCGACGGCGTGCGGGCGGTCCGCCCAGACGCCGACGCCGAACGCGTGGCCACCCAGCTCATCGGCGCGATCGCGGGCGGGGCCACGATGCTGGTCGCCACCGACGACATCCGCTACCTGGAAATCGGCCTGACGGAGGCGATCGAGAACCTGCGCCGAGGGGCACCCGGCCCCTGATCGGCCGCGACCGCCGACCAGAGACCGGATGATCATCTCAGGTGATCAGGGGTTGTCGTAGCCGATCCAGTTGATCTGCCAGCCATAGCGCTGGGCCGTGGCCGGAGTCAGCGCGGAGCCGTCGCGCCACTGCACGTAGACGCGGAAGCCGGTGGCGGTGGGTGAGTAGATCGCGCTCGGGCCGACCAGTGACCACTGGTTGCCGCCCGGCCCGGTGATGGAGGTGACATAGGTCGGGGCGCCGGTGAAACGGCCCGAGGTGGTGTCGACGTCGATGTAGATGCCGTTCGGCCCGTAGGCCTGCCAGCCCTGCCCGGAGACGGTGTTTCCTGCTGCGATGCGTGCGGTCGGCATTGAGGGGGGTCCTTTCGCCACGAGGCAATGTCACTCTCAGTATTCATTGATTACGCAGAGTTGCCACTTACTTTCTTGACAGAAAGTGATTCGTCGGAGACTTTGTGTACGAACTGAGGACCGCCAGTTCGCCACGAAGGGATTTCACCTTTGCGACGCATCGTCCCTGCGGTCGTGCTCACCCTCATTCCGCTGACCGCGGTCCTGTCACCCCGGGCGGCCACCGCCGCGCCCGCTGATCCGCAGGTCGTCTTCAGCGAGGAGTTCGAGAACGGCATGGGCACGGCGCCCGTCATGGTCACCGACTACACCGGGCCCGCGCCCCACGCCATGACCTACGCCGCCGACCCCGCCTGGCTGACCTCGTGCAACGGCCTCATCGCCAGCCGTCTCAACCCCGCCGTCGCGCCACCGCTCGCGCAGCAGTGCGGCGGCTGGTGGCCGGTCGTCCGGGATCTGGCCGGCGCGCTCGGCCAGTGGGCGGGCGGCGACCCGGCCACGAACCACGCCGTCACGGCCTTCACGCACACGCCTCCCGGCGCCGGCAAGGTGCAGCTGGAGACGGAACACCCGGTGTCCATCGGGAGCGGCAACCGGTTCGTCACGTTCTCGGTCGACGCGGCGGCGGTCAACTGCAACGTGGACCATCCGCTGATCGCGTTCTACCTGCTCGACGGGAACACCGCGATCCCGACGTTCAGCCAGCCCATCGACACCTGCGCCAACCCCGGGGCGGTGATCGGCGGCATCTCGGTCGGCACCTACACGAGTAACGCGCCCGTCCTGTTCTCCGGCTCGCAGCTCGGCGTCCGCCTGGTCAACACCCAGGGCGGCACCAACGGCAACGACGGGGCGATCGACAACGTGCGGGTGCTCGACGTGACCCCGGCGCTCGGCGTCTCCTACTCGCCGGGCAGCCCCGCGATCGGGCAGACCGCCACGCTCAAGCTGACCGTGACCAACACCTCGGAGCTGCGGGAGAAGAACGGCTGGTCGTTCAAGGTCGCGCTGCCCGACGGGCTGACCCCGGCGGGGGCGGCCACGAGCGACTGCGCCCAGCCGTCGGTGTCGGTCGCGAACGGGGTCGTCTCCGCCGGCGGCGGCATCGGCGACGGCGTGACGAGCTGCACCATCACCGTTCCGGTGAAGGCCGGGGTCATCGGCGAATACTCGACCTGCCCGGCCGACGTCTCCGACCGGGTCGGCATGAACAACGCGACCACGTGCGCGTCGGTGAGGTTCGTCGCGCCGGAGCACAAGTTCGACGCGCACGCCCACGCCGCCAAGGTCACCGCGCCGCTGATCGGCGGCCCCGCGCTGGTGCCGTCCGACGTCTCGTGCACGGCCACGCCCGGCTCCGACCACGACTCGCTGCTGACCGCGGTCCTGCCGGCGGTCGCCTCGCTCGGGGTGCTCACCACGGAGGCCTCCGGCACGGTGGGGCCCGACGGGTTGCGTACCGCCAGGGCGAAGGCCACCACCGCGAAGCTGAACCTGCTCAACGGCCTGATCACGGCTGAAGAGATCAGCGCCCAGGCGACGGCGAGCGCCACCGAGAGCGGGACGGTCACCACCTCGGGGACGACCACCTTCACCGCGCTCAAGGTCAACGGTTCGGCCATCACCAACCCGCCGCTGAACCACATGATCACCATCCCGCTGGTGGCGAAGATCGTGCTCAACGAACGGGTGCCCTACGGGAACGGCACCGGCATCAAGGTCAACGCCGTCCACGTCACCACGATCGCCGGGGTGGACGTCGTCATCAGCCACGCCCGCGCCTCGCTGACCCTGCCCGGCCAGTCCTGCCCGTCGGCCTAGTTCACAACAGGCGGAAAGCCCAGGCGCCGATCACCTGGGCTTTCCGTCGGTCGGCGGGTCAGCCTGCCTGGCAGGACACCGTCGGCCACGTGTTGTTGCCGTTGTGCATGATCGTCACGCCCCAGTTGTTGCCGCTGCCGTTGGGCCGCGCCGTCAGGGTCTGGGCGTTCGGGTAGGACGCGGAGATGTTCCACGTCGAGCTGATCTTCGCGGGTGACGGCACGTTCATCGTCACCGTCCAGTTGCTCGAACCGCTGACCGAGACGTTCAGGTTGTAGCGGTCACTCCACGACTGGCCCGCCGACAACGACGCCGTGCAGCCGCCGCCTCCGCCACCGTTGGTGGGGGTCGGGGTGGGCTGCGGGTTGGTGCCGCCGCCGCCGATCGTGATGTTGGAGCTGCCGCTGCTCTGGTAGCCCTCGGTCGCCATGATCATGTAGTCGTGGTTGCCGAGCTGCATGCCGGCCCGCGACCACGCGTCGAAGTGGTTGCCGGCGGTGATGGTGCCCCCGGTCTTCTTCTGCTGGCGCACGCTCCAGAACTGCTTGAACGTCCGGGTGCCCTCGATCGAGGGCGCGTTGGTGCGGGTCGTCTCGTAGATGTCGTAGGTGCCGCCGTCGCTGGTCACCGTGCCCTTGAAGGAGCCGGTCGGGCGGTAGGTGCCCCAGTTGTCGACGATGTAGTACTCGATCAGCGGGTTACGGGTCCACCCGTAGAGGGTCAGGTATGCGTTTCCCGACGGGTTGAAGCTGCCCGAGTACGAAACCGTCCTGCGGCCACCGGTCTGCCAGCCCTTGCCGGCCACGAAGTTGCCGGTGTTGCGCCACGAGGTGCTGTAGTTGCCGCCGGAGCCGAGTTCCATCGAGACCGTGCCCTGGGCGTCAGTCCAGAAGGAGTACCAGTAGCCGTTGTTGTTACCGGTCTGGTTGGTGGTCACGGCCGCCTGGGCGATGCCCGGCAACATCGTGATCATGGCGATCACCGTGGCCCAGACGCCTGCGGCCGCTAAGCCTTTTTTCATGGAAGTGCTTCCTCCCTGCCTTGGGGGCTCGGAACGACCGACGGGAGCGGATCGGTATCCCCGAAAGTGTCGGCGCGGACCTCCGGGCTGTCAACAACTTTCAGAAACATCGCCGAAACCTGAACCCGCAGCTCAGCAGCGAATTCGCAGGTCAGCGCATATCAACAAAACAGGCGTGCCTGATGTAACCAGATGAATGGCACGATTCCACCGAGCCGGACGGGAGAAACTTTCGGCTTCAAGACGAAAGCCCGCTCCCCGGACGACGAGGGAGCGGGCTTCGCGGCACGTCAGCGCTTGTGCTTCAGCGCCCAGTCAAGGGCGTAGTCGGCGACGGCCTCCCAGCCGGGGGCGCCGCAGGTCCAGTGATCGCGGCCCTCGAACTCGTGGTAGTCCGTCAGGGCCGGCGAGTTCTTGTAGTGCTTGGCGTTGGACCTGTTCACCGACGGCGGCATGATGTGGTCCTTCTCGCCGGCGATGAACAGCAGGGGCGCACGGTCGGCGTTGTAGTCGACCCACGTGTCCTGGTGGCCGGGCTTGAAGTTGGCGAACAGGCCGTACTCCCAGACCCAGTAGCCGGGGGCGGCGATCGCGTACCGCTCCCAGACGGCGCGCGAGTCCTCCTCCGACAGGGTGTTGGTGAAGGCGTAGTGCCACTCCTCCGGCGTGAAGCCGACGGCGCGGTGCCGGTTGGCGGGGTTCTTCAACGCCGGGAACAACGACCTGGCCTGCGAGATCGGGTTGACCCGCACACCCTCGGTCGGGGCCGAGTCGATCACGACCCCGGCCGCGCCGAGCCCCTTGGCCAGCAGCAACTGGGTGAGCGTGCCGCCGAAGGAGTGGCCCATGATGATCGGCGGCTCGGGCTCGGCCTGGATCACCGAGGCCAGGTGGGCGATCGTGTCGTCGACGGTCAGGCCGGCGATGACGTCGGGATTCTCCCGCAGCGCCTCGACCTCGATCTCGAAGCCGGGGTAGGCGGGGGTGAGCACCTTCACACCCTTGGACTCCAGGTGAGGGACCCACTGCTCCCAGCTCCGCGGGGTGACCCACAGGCCGTGGACGAGTACGACGGTCGTCATGAGATGAACTCCAGGATGTCGGCGTGGAGGCGGTCGCGGTCGGTGTCGGGCAGGGCGTGGCCGCTGCCCTCGTACACCTTGAGAAGGGCGCCGTCGATCAGGGCGGCCGAGCGCTTGCCGCCCACCTCGAACGGCACGATCTGGTCGTCGTCCCCGTGGATGACCAGCGTAGGGACGTCGATCTTGGCCAGGTCGGGGCGGAAGTCGGTCGCCGAGAACGCGGCGATGCACTCGTAGGCCGCCCGGTGCCCGCAGGCCATGCTCTGCAACCAGAAGGCGTCGCGGAAGCCCTGCGCCACGTCGCCCTTGCGGTTGTGGCCGAAGAACGGCCCGTCGGCCAGGTCGCGGTAGAGCTGCGAACGGTTCGCCAGCTCACCGGCCCGGATCCCGTCGAAGACCTCGATCGGCAGTCCCTCGGGGTTGTCGTCGGTCCTGAGCATGAGCGGCGGCACCGCGCCGACGAGCACGACGCGGGAGACGCGCGCGGTGCCGTGCCGGCCGATGTAGTGGACGATCTCGCCGCCGCCGGTCGAGTGGCCGACGAGGGTGAGGTCGCGCAGGTCGAGGTTCTCGATCAGGCAGGCCAGGTCGTCGGCGTAGGTGTCCATCTCGTTGCCGTGCCAGGTCTGCGACGAACGGCCGTGGCCGCGCCGGTCGTGCGCGACGGCGCGGTGGCCGTTGTTGGCCATGAAGAGGGCCGCGGCCTCCCAGGCGTCGGCGTTCAGCGGCCAGCCGTGGCTGAACAGAACCGGGGATCCCTCCGTCCCCCAGCCCTGGTAGAAGATGCGCGCACCGTCGTCGGCGGTGACAAAGGGCACTTCGGCCTCCTTCGCTCGAATAGCGTCGATCGAGCGTTTCGCGGAGGCGCGGGACTACGTACCACGCGATTCTCGTAGTCTGTCGGCCAGTTGCCGGCGCGAGGAGATGCCGAGTTTCTGGAACACCTTCCTGAGGTGGTAGTCGACGGTGTTGACGCTGATGAAGAGGTTGGCGGCGATCTCGGCGTTGGTCCTGCCCAGCGCCGCCTGCCGGGCGATGGTGTGCTCCTGCGGGGTGAGGTCGGGGATCCCCGACCCGGTGGGCTCCACCGCTTTCAGCCCGGCCGCTTCGAGCTCCGATCGGGTTCTCGGTACGAAAATGTGCGCGCCCGCCTGCTCGAAGAGCATGGCCGCCCGCTGGAGCTGTTCGCCCGCCTCACGACGGCGGCGGATCCGGCGCAGCCACTCGCCGTAGAGCAGATGAGCCCTGGCCAGGTCGATCTCCGCGCCGGTCGTGCCGAGCAGGTCGACCGCCGTCACGTAGTGCTCTTCCGGGTCGTCGCTGAGGAGCGCCTTCGACCGGTGGACCAGGCCCGCGCACCACGCCGAGCCGTTCACCGTGGCCATCTCGGCCAGCCGGTCGGCGATCGGCCGGGCCTCGACGGTCCGGCCGCTGCGCACGGCCGCCTCGACGAAGTCGGGATACTGCAACGGCGTGACGTGCAGGAACGGATCGTTGATCAGCGGCTTGAGCCGTTCGTGGGCGTCTCGATAGGCGCCTTCGGCGATGTCGCGCACCCCGACGGCCGCGACGGCGGCGGCCCCGACCCCGCCGTAGCCGACCGCGTTGGCCCCTTCGCCGATGGCGAGCACGACGTGGCGGGGCGCGCCGGTCCAGGCCATCAGCGCGGCGTTGATGACGTTCTCGCTGTCGTAGCCCATGGCGTGCCGGACCTCGCGGACCTGCGCCATCAGCTCCTCCGCCATGCGGACCGTGCCGAAGGTCAGCTCGGCGAGGGAGTGGACCCATAGCAGCGAGTCGAGGGCCTGGAGCGCGCCCGCCTCCCTGGCCGCAGTCGCGGCCCGGGTGAGCCCGCCCCGGCCGCCGGCGTCGTCGAACAGGAAGACGCTCAGCGCGGCGATCGCCGAGTGCATCAGCATGACTTCGTGGTCGGGCAGCGCGAGCAGCGCGTCCAGGGAGGCGCGGGCGCGCGGCACCGCCTCGGCGTAGGGCAGCAGGACGAGCGCGCCCAGCCCGGTGAGGATCTCGGTGAAGGAGCCGCCCTCGACCACGCCTTCGGTGATCCGCTCCCCCAGTTCCCGCTTGGTGATCCCGACGAACAGCCGGTCGACGGTGGCGGCGACCTCGTAGGCCTTCAGCAGGGCGCGCTGCTCGCGTTCGAGGTCCCGGCCCCGGAAGGCGTCGGCCGCCTTGACCAGCTCGGCCACCGCCGAGGGCAGCACCCGCGCGTCGCCCGTGAAGAGCCCGAGCGCACACCGCACCACGATCATCCGGCCGTGGCCCACCGGGTCGGCGGTCGCGTTGTCGATGCGGGCCAGTTGCTCCTGGGCGACCTGCACCGCCCCCACCCCGAGGGCGGCCTCGGCGGCCCCGACCAGGCGGGAGTTCTTCACCGGGCCTGTCGGGGTGAGTTCGGCGGCGCGGGTGAGGATGCTGGCCCGCGAGGCCAGGCCACCGCGCCGGGCGGCCAGGTCGGCGGTGTGCTCCAGCCGGTCGGCGACCTCGGCGTCGGTGCCGAAGGTGGCCTTGGCGGCGTGCCAGGCTTCGAGCTCGACCATCCCGAGGTCGGCCGCCGCCTTCGCGAGAGCCCGGTGGGCGCGCCTGCGGTCGGTGCCCGCGGAGGAGTTGTAAACGGCCGAGCGGACCAGCGGATGGCGGAACCTGATGGCGCCGTGGAGCTCCACCAGCCCGAGGGCCTCGGCCCGGTCGACGACGTCCTCGCCCAGGTCGAGCTGGCGGGCGGCGGCGGTGATCAGTTCAACGTCGTCGGTGGTGTCGGCGGCGGCCAGCAGGACCCAGAGGCGTACCTGCGGGTCGGTCCGGCCGATCCGGCGGGCGTAGTGGGCCTCCAGGCGGCGGCCGACCGGGATCGGGTCGCCGCCGAAGCCGAGCCCGGCCAGGTCGCGCTGGGAGAAGTCCTCGGCGAGGTCGATCAGCGCGAGCGGGTTGCCGCCGGTCGCGCGGGCGATGGCGGCGGCCGAGGCGGGGTCGATCGGGGTTGCGAGCGAGCGCGTCAGCAGTGCGGTCGCCGACTCCTGGCTCAGGCCTTCGAGCAGCAGTTCCGGCACCCCGGCCAGCCGGGAGGCGATGTCCTGCTCGTCGCGGGCGGCGAACAGCAGCGCGACCGGCTCGACCGCGATCCGCCGCGCCACGAACGCCATGACGTCGAGGCTCTCCTGGTCGAGCAGGTGGGCGTCGTCGACCGCGCACACGACCGCCCGTTCGGCGGCGGCCGCCGCGAACAGCCCGAGCACGCCGAGACCGACCAGGAACCGGTCGGGCGGCGGCCCCTCGGCCAACCCGGAGGCGACCATGATGGCCCCGCGCTGCCGTTCGGGCAGCGCGGCGAAGTGGCCGCCGAACGGGATGGTCAGCCGCTGGATCGCCGCGAACGGCAGCGTCATCTCCGACTCGAACCCGTCGAGCCGGACCGTCGTCAGCCCGGCCGCGCCGGTGGTCGACGCTTCCAGCAGCGCCGTCTTCCCGATCCCCGGTTCGCCGGTGACCAGGAGCGATCCGCCATGACCGTTGCGCGCGTTGCCGAGCAGCAGATCGAGCCGCCGCCGCTCGTCATCCCGACCAAGGAGCCCAAGCACGGGCCAATCACACCAGAACCACCCACGGAACACCACGGAGAACACGTGGTCCGGCGACGGCGGGCCCGATCGCACGATGTGCGGGTTCGCCCCCACCACGTAGGAGACACCTCATGTCCCGCTTGATCCGGGTGCTGGCCGCCGCCTTCCTGCTGGCCGGCCTGACCTTCGCCACCCCCGCCCAGGCCGGCCGAACCCCCCGCCCCCAAGCCCACGATCGTGCTCGTGCACGGCGCCTTCGCCGACTCCAGCGGCTGGAACGAGGTCGCCGGTCAGCTGATCCGCAAGGGCTACGACGTCATCGCCTTCTCCAACCCGCTGCGCGGCCCGGCCTCCGACAGCGCGTACCTCCGCGAGTTCCTGACCACCGTCGAGGGCCCGATCGTCCTCGTCGGCCACTCGTACGGCGGCGCCGTCATCACCGGAGCCGCCACCGGAAACACCAAGGTCAAGTCCCTCGTGTACGTGGCCGCCTACGCCCTCGAAGAGGGTGAGAGCGTCGCCGCCGCCAACACCCTCGGCGGCGGCCACACCGAGGTGGTCGACCACCTGAAGACCACGCCGTTCCCCGGCGCCTCGGGCGGCGACGCGGACGCCTACATCGACCCGGCCCACTTCCACCGCCTGTTCGCCCAGGACCTCCCCCGCAGGACGACCGCCGTGATGGCCGCGACCCAGCGTCCCGGCGCGCTGGCCGCCCTGGTGACGCCGTCGGGCCCGGCCGCCTGGAAGACCATCCCGAGCTACTTCCTGGTGGCCAGGCAGGACGGCATCATCCCGCCGCAGGCCGAGCGGGCCATGGCCAAGCGCGCCAAGGCCGTGACGATCGAGATCAACAGCTCTCACGTGGCGATGATGAGCCACCCCGACACGGTGACGTCCCTGATCCTCAAGGCCGCCCGCTAAGGACTCGTGCCCTCCGGCGTGAACGCCGGAGGGCACGGTCATGTTCAGTTGGTCTGGCTGGGCATCGAGGTGCCCTCGTCGTGTCCGATGACGACGCCCGAGTTCCAGGCCAGTTCGCCCCTGGGCGCGGGCGGCGTTGACGGGGGCGGCGTCTGGGTCGGAACCGGGTACATCCGGAAAATCTTGACCTCGCTGAGCCGGCAGCGCGGCGGGTCGGGCGGAAGACCTGTCCGGGGGCGAAGGTGCCGAGGTCCTTCACCCAGTTTCCGTACTGGTCGTAGAGTTTGGCCTCCAGCATGCGCGGACCCATGTTGATCACCACGACCTGCTTGACCAACGGATAGTTCGCGAGCCTCGCCACCTGTGCCGTGGCACGTACGCCTGGCTGACCGTGGTCGTGGTGGCGCTGCCGCTCGCGTGGGCCCGGACGAAGGGCGGGGTCCTGGTGCCGATCCTGGTCCACTGCACCATGAACGCGCTCACCTTCGCCGTCCTCGTCATGGGAGGGCTCCAGCGATGACCCTCCCATGCGGCCGGCGCTTGAGCTCCGTCTAGTTCAGCAGACGGCGCATGGCCAGCACGGTTCCGTCGTCGTGTACGGAGATCGGCCCCTTCCAGCCCGAGGGTTGTTTGTCGTCGCACCACCGTCCCCGCTGCGCGTAGACCCTCCTGCGGTACTCCTCGACCCTTCCCTCGGACAGGAGGTCGAACAGGCTCTCCACGACGCCGGAGAACGCCTCCACTCGCTTGTTGTTCAACCGGAAGACGTGGTCGGTGCCCACGAATCTGATGCCGAAGAACGTGTAGGTCGCATCCCGGACACTCCCCGTCGCCGCGTGGGCGAACGGGACCCGGTAGTGCCCGCTCCCCTGACGCTTGGTCAGGTACTGGACGGTGGCGCCGCCGTCACCGGCGAAGGCGGTCACTCCGGCCGCGGCGGTTCGGGCCAGCACGTGCTGGAACCAGCCGAAGCGCTCCGGATTGACGTGAAAACCGGGCTCGTCGTCAGGCGAACCTTCGATTCCCGGCAGATATCCCTTGTCCAGAAGCGGCACGTCCAGACGAGAACGCTCGGAGGAGAGCAGCCAACCCCCCTCTCCCCGCGATTCGAGGGCATGGACCGTGAGCGGGCCTTCGGGGGACAGTTCGGTGCTGAAGAGCAGGGCCGGCGTCTCGCCCAGCTCTCCGATGACGACGGCCTCGGCGTGGGCGGAGCAGGAGGCGAGCTGGTTGTGGGAGGTGATCGGACGGCGATCGTGGTTTCCCTTGGCGGCGATCGGGATGACCAGCGACGGCTCACCCGGCTTCCAGATCTCGGCGAAGAAGTCGGGCTGGTAATTGTATTTGTACGATCTGTTCGCCCACCCCGCCTTGAGGACGACGTCAGCGCTGACGATGGAGACGAAATGGTCCGGATGACGCTGCCGAAGAATATGACGGGTCAGCAGACGGGCGAATCCGTGACCGAGTTCCTGCGACTGAATCCGCTTGTACTGCTGCGCGACGTTGCTCTTTCCCTCTCCGGAGAGTTCCATGAAGAACCCGGACTCGGAGTCCAACGCCTGGCTGTATTTGAGACTGCCCCAGTGTTCCGCCAGACCGCGACTCGCTCCCTGTCGCGACAGGCTGAGCGCGTGTGCTAGTTCGTGCAGGACATGCCATGGGGGCAGGTGGAGCGATTGCGCCTTACTGGAACGCGGTAATTCCGTGAGGTCGGTCTTGCGGCGGAGCCGGTCGTCCCTCTGCTTTCGTTTCGCGTCGTCCTTCGCCGCCGCCTTTCTCACCTTCCCCACGAGTTCCGAACTCGTCCGGACCGCGATGTCCGATGCCTCGGCCAGATCCCGTAGCACCTGATCCGTCGGTTTCAATCGCCCCTCCCATATTTGATGATGACACGCCGAATGAGCGTGTCATCGGCCGGGAAAGGAGTCCGCTATCCGGGACAGAACATGTGCGTGCCCCTCATTCCCCGCCGGGGACGCGGAGGGCGGCGGCTGAGGTCGTTCCGCTGGTTTCCCTTCATCGGGATGAGGGGTGTCGTTCAAGATCGGTCATTACGGTGGTCGGCTGGCAATCTGCGACACAACGAAAGGTGAGCCGATGCTCCGTCCCGCTCTCGCCGGTCTGGCCCTGGCCGCCGCGACGCTCGTCATTCCCGGTACGGCCACGGCAAAGCCCGCCCCCGCCCCGGTCGTCATCAAGGACGTCACCATCCCCCCGGTCCCGCTCAAGGAGCTCCAGTCGTCGATCCGGGACGACCGCGGCGTGCAGCTCGGCGGCATCGGCAGCGGGCTCTTCCCGGCCGGCCGCCAGGGTGAGTTCTGGGTCGTCACCGACCGCGGCCCGAACGGGCAGCCGACCGTGAACGGCGAGAAGCGGCGTACCTTCCCGATCCCCGAGTTCGCCCCGGCGATCGCCAAGGTGTCGACGCAGTTCGGCGTCGAGATCAAGAAGTGGATCCCGATCACGGGGCGGTCGGGCAAACTCGTCACGGGCCTGTCGAACCAGCAGGGGCACGACGAGATCCCGTACACCTGGGACGGGCTCACCCAGCTGGCCTTCAACCCGAGCGGGGTCGACACCGAGGACATCGTGGTCGACCGGCACGGTGACTTCTGGCTGGTGGACGAGTACTCCCCCTCGCTGATCCACGTGTCGTCGAACGGCCGGGTCATCGCCCGGTACGTGCCCAAGGGGCTGAACCTCCAGGGCGCCGATTACCCGGTCAAGGAACGTGCTGCCCGGCATCCTGTCGACCCGGCCGCAGAACCGCGGGTTCGAAGGGCTGACCATCAACGGCAACACCCTCTACCTGGCCGTCCAGAGCCCGCTGCAGAACCCGACGAAGGCCGTCGGCGACAAATCGCGGGTCGCGCGCATCCTCACGTTCGACATCCGGCGCGAGCGGGTCACCGGCGAGTACGCCTACCAGTTCGAGGACATCACCACCTTCGACCCGTCGTACAACGGCGACCAGAGCCAGATGAAGATCTCCGGCCTGGCCCACATCGCCGGCGACCGCATCCTCGTCGACGAGCGGACCGACAAGGTCGCGCACATCTACGAGATCGACCTGGCCAAGGCGAAGAACCTCCTCGGCGGCAGGTACGACCAGCTCTCGACGACCCCGTCGCTGGAGGCGCTGACCGACCTGACCCAGGTCCGGCCCACGCCGAAGAAGCTGATCGCCGACCTGTCGAAGGTCGCGCCGACGCTGCCGGGCAAGGTCGAGGGCCTGGCGATCCTCGACCCGCGCACGATCGTCGTCATCAACGACAACGACTTCGGCCTGGGCGAGTTCGGCGCCGACGGCCGCCTGATCGACTCGGGTGTGAAGACCCGCATCGTCACGATCAAGCTGCCGAAGCCGCTGCGCTGGTAACAAGGTCGACTCGTTCCACGATCACCTCTGGGCTCCCCGGAAACCCGCGTGTTACAAATCACGTGAGTCATCCGGGGAGTGGCATCTCCGGGCCAACTGCATATCGGTGGCAGCGTGATCGGCGCGCGCGCTTTGCCTGACGTCTCCCTTTGTCAGGAAAGGTCCCTTCATGCGTTTTGGAAGGCTGGCCAGGGTCATCCTGTTAGCCGCCGCGCTTGTGCTGCCCCTCATGCCCGTGATGGCCTCGCCGGCCGCCGCGGCCCAGGTCGCGGCCGATCCCGAGTTCAAGGTCCTCGTCTTCTCCAAGACGACCGGTTTCCGGCACGACTCGATCCCCGACGGCATCGCCGCGATCCAGAAGCTCGGCACGGAGAACAACTTCGCCGTCGACGCCACCGAGAACAGCGCGGCCTTCACCGACGCCAACCTGGCGCAGTACGCGGCGGTCGTCTTCCTGTCGACCACCGGCGACCCGCTGGGCAACGCCTCCGAGCGGGACGCCCTGGAGAAGTACATCCAGGGCGGCGGCGGTTTCGCGGGCGTCCACTCGGCCTCCGACACCCACTACAACTGGGAGTGGTACGGCAAGCTGGTCGGCGGCTACTTCAAGTCCCACCCGGCCACGCAGCAGGCCACCCTCCGGACCGAGGACCCGGCCCACCCGTCGACGGCCCACCTGCCGAAGACCTGGACCCGGGTCGACGAGTGGTACGACTACCAGACCAACCCGCGCAGCACGGTGCACGTGCTGCAGTCGCTCGACGAGAAGTCCTACACCGGCGGCACGATGGGGATCGACCACCCGATCTCCTGGTGCCAGGACTACGACGGCGGGCGCTCCTGGTACACCGGCCTGGGCCACACCAAGGAGAGCTTCACCGAGGCCAACTTCACCAAGATGCTGCTCGGCGGCATCCGCACGGCGGCGGGCGTCGAGAAGGCCGACTGCGCGGCCTCACAGAGCGCGAGCTTCGAGAAGGTCACCCTCGACGACAACACCGCGAACCCGATGATGCTGGACGTCGCCAAGGACGGCCGCGTCTTCTACATCGACCGCCTCGGTGACTTCCGGATCATCAAGCCCAGCGGCGCCACCGTCACGGCCGCCCGGTTCAACGTCTACACCGCCAACGAGGCCGGCCTCATGGGCCTGGTGCTGGACACGAACTTCGACACCAACGGCTGGGTGTACGTCTACTACTCCCCCGCCGGGGTCAACGTCGACCGCCTGAGCCGTTTCACGGTCACCGGCGACACCCTCGACCTGTCGAGCGAGGTGCAGGTCCTCAACATCCCGGTCCAGCGCGCCGAGTGCTGCCACCACGGCGGCGGCCTGGCGATCGACCACAAGACCGGCGACCTCTGGCTGACCACGGGCGACAACACCAACCCGTTCGCCTCCGACGGCTACACGCCGATCGACGAGCAGGCCGGCCGCGCCGCCTGGGACGCCCAGCGCACCTCGGGCAACACCAACGACCTGAGCGGCAAGGTCCTGCGGATCCGCCCGCAGGCCGACGGCACGTACACGATCCCCCCGGGCAACCTCTTCCCGCCCGGCACCGCGCAGACCCGTCCCGAGATCTACGCGATGGGCTTCCGCAACCCGTTCCGCGTGGGCCTGGACGCCAAGACCGGCCTGCTCATGGTGGCCGACTACGGCCCCGACGCGGGCGCCGCCAACCCGAACCGCGGTCCGCAGGGCACCGTGGAGTGGAACCTGGTCAGCAAGCCGGGCAACTACGGCTGGCCGTACTGCGTGGGCAACAACACGCCGTACATCGACTACAACTTCCAGACCCGGGTGTCGGGCCAGGCGTTCAACTGCGCCAACCCGGTCAACAACTCGCCGAACAACACGGGCCTGACCAACCTCCCGCCCGCGATCCCGGCGAACATCCACTACGTCAGCCAGACCAACCCGAACAGCTTCCCCGAGCTGAACGGCGGCGCCCCCATGGCCGGCCCGGTCTACCGCTTCGACCCGGCGATCGAGTCGGACCGCAAGTGGCCGGCCTACTGGGACGGCAAGGCGATCATGGGCGAGTGGAACACGAACAAGATGTTCTCGTTCCTGCTCGACGAGGCCGGCACCAGCCAGGTCAAGATCAACCAGATTCTCGGCGCGATGGCGTTCAAGCGGCCGATGGACATCAAGTTCGGCCCCGACGGCGCGCTCTACCTGATCGAGTGGGGCTCGGGCTTCGGCGGCGACAACGCCGACTCGGGCATCTACCGCATCGACTACGTGAAGGGCACCCGCCCGCCGATCGCCCGGATCTCGGCCGACAAGACCGACGGCCCGGCGCCGCTGACCGTGCAGTTCTCCAGCCAGGGCTCCAGCGACCCCGAGGGCAAGCCGCTCACGTACGCCTGGGACTTCGACGGGAACGGCTCGACCGACTCGACCGCGCAGCACCCGAGCCACACCTACACCCAGGCCGGCCAGTACAGCGCCGTGCTCACGGTGACCAACCCCGACGGCCTGACCGGCACCGCCAACCTGCCGATCAACGCCGGCAACACCCGCCCGACCGTCACCCTCGACCTGCCCCCGAACGGCGGCTTCTTCGAGTTCGGCGACCAGGTGAACTACAAGATCACCGTCACCGACCCCGAAGACGGCACGATCGACTGCGACGACGTCAAGATCCAGGCCTACCTGGGTCACGACAGCCACGGTCACCCGCTCGACCAGCACGAGGGTTGCGCGGGCACCATCCAGACCCTGACCGACAGCGGTCACGGGATCGACGACAACCTCTTCTACATCCTTGAGGCGACCTACGCCGACAAGGGCGGCCAGGGTGGTTCGCAGTCGCTGACCGGCCGGGCCGAGGTCATCCTCCAGCCCAAGCGCAAGCAGGCCGAGCACTTCTCCGGCACCGGCCGCGTCGCCGACGGCGTCGGCACCGACCCGGCGGGCGTGCAGATCGAGGCCACCGGCGACTCCCAGGGCGGCAACCAGAACATCGGGTTCACCCAGGACGGCGACTGGTTCTCCTTCACCCCGATCAACCTGGGCGGCATCTCCCAGATCCGGTTCCGCACGGCCTCGGCCGGCGTGGGCGGCACCGTGCTCGTGAAGACCGGCGACCCGGACAACGGCCCGGTGGTCGGCCAGATCGACATCACCCCGACGGGGGCGTGGCAGACGTACAAGGACGTCACGCTGACCCTGGCCAGTGCTCCGGCGACGACCGGGCCGCTGTTCTTCGTGCTGCGCAAGCCGGCTAGCGCGGCGGCGGGTGACTCGCTGCTCAACTTCAACTGGATCGACTTCATCGGCAAGGGCGTCACCGAGAACCAGCGCCCGGCCGTGACGGTCGCCGCCACCCCGCTTTCCGGCACCGCGCCGCTGAAGGTCGACTTCACCGCCACGGCGACCGACCCCGACGGGGACACGCCGCTGACGTACAAGTGGAACTTCGGCGTGAACGGCTCGCCGCAGCCGACCACCGCGACCGCGAGCCACACGTACACCGCGCCCGGCAGCTACACCGCCTCGGTGACCGTGACCGACGCCCGGGGCGCGGCCACCACCGCGTCGGTGGCCGTGCGGGTGGACGCCGTCACCAGCACGTGCTTCTCGGGTCGTTCCGACGACTTCCTGGGCACGTCGCTCGACCGCGACCGCTGGTCGGTCATCCGCGAGGACCAGAACCTCCGGGTCCAGGACGGCAAGGTCATCCTGCCGACCTCGCTGACCGACATCTACGGCACCAACAACACGGGCACCCCGAACATCGTGCTCCAGCCCGCGCCGCAGGGCGCGTGGACGGCCACCGCGAAGCTCACGATGGACGCCCGCAACCAGTACCAGCAGGCGGGTCTGCTCATCTACGGCGACGACGACAACTACGCCAAGATGGTGCTCCAGGCACGCGGCACCAACGACCACGCCAACCGCGTGTTCCAGTTCATCCGCGAGGAGAACGGCGTGCCCAACGAGGTCGCCGCCAGCAACTCGCCCACCCTCGGCGACGCCTACTCCGACACCGTCTACGTGCGGTTCGTCAGCGACGGCGCCAACATCACCGCGCACTACTCGCAGGACGGCGCGACGTTCACCGCGATGACGCAGACCAAGGCGCTGGCCGGGATCACCAACCCGCGCATCGGCCTGGTCTCGCTGGCCGGTTCGGGCACCCGCCCGATCGTCGACGCCGCCTTCGACTGGTTCCACATCACCCCCGACGACAGGGCCGTCAAGCCGGGCCCGAACGACGAGTTCGACGGCACCGCGCTCGACGCCTGCCGCTGGAACGCGGTGGTCCGTCCGGACGCGGCGACCCACCGCGTGACCGGCGGCAACCTGGAGATCGACACCGCGCAGGGTGACATCTACGGCACGGCCAACACCGCGCCGAAGAACTTCATCCTCCAGACCGCGCCCTCGGGCGACTGGACCCTGGAGACCAAACTCGACGGCTCGGCGTTCAACGAGCAGTACCACCAGGGTGGTCTGATCGTGTACGTCGACGACGACAACTACGTGAAGTTCGACTTCCTCACCGACAACACGGCCGGCTCGGCGGTCACCCGCCGCATCGAGCTGCGCAGCGAGGTCGGCGGTTCGGTGCAGAACCCGCAGCCCGGGGCGAACAACCTCACCCAGGGCGTCTGGTACCTGCGCCTGCAGAAGACCGGCACCACCTTCCGCGGTTCCTACTCGGCGGACGGCGCCACCTGGACGGACATCGCCGAGGCCGTGACCAACACGGCGGTCGGCGCGGGCCGGATCGGCCTGTTCGCCCTGGGCGCCAACCAGACGGCGGCGAAGCCGGCCAAGTTCGACTACTTCAAGGTGACCCAGCCGAGCAGCGACACCACCGCCCCGGCCACGACCGCGACGCCGAACCCGGCGCTCCCGGCCAGTGGCTGGTTCACCAGCCTGGTCCAGGTGGCGCTGGCCGCGACCGACTCCGGATCGGGCGTGGAGAAGACCGAGTTCCAGCTCGACGGCGGAGCGTGGACGACGTACGTCGAACCGGTCGTGGTGACCGGCGACGGCCCGCACACGCTGAACTACCGGTCGGTCGACAAGGCCGGCAACGTCGAGACGGCCAAGTCGCTGGCCCTGAAGGTCGACGCGACCACCCCCCTGACCACGGCGGACTTCCTGCCGGGCAACCAGGTGGCGCTGGCCGCGACCGACGCCACCTCGGGCGTGGAGAAGATCGAGTACAGCCTCGACGGCGGCGACTGGACCACCTACACCGCCGCGGTCGCCGTGACCGGTGTGGGCGACCACCAGCTCCGCTACCGGGCGATCGACAAGGCCGGCAACGTCGAGGAGACCAAGGCCGCGACGATCACGATCGAGGACACCGAGCCGACGATCGTCATCACCGGGATCGAGGGCGGCGGCACCTACGGTGACGGCGGCGACGTGACGATCGCCTGGGAGGTGGCGGGTGCCGGCGTCAAGACGGTGACCGGCACGCTCGACGGCCGGCCGTACGTCTCGGGCTCGATCCAGCCGCTCCACAAGCTCGCCCTCGGCGAGCACATCCTCCTGGTGACCGTCACGACCGAGGCCGGCGGGACGTACACCAAGGAGATCAGGTTCACGACCACGACCTCGACCGACGACATCTCGCTCCTGATCGGGCGGTTCCAGGCAGCCGGGCAGCTCTCGGCGACCGGGGCCGCCAAGCTCCAGGACGACATCGCGAAGGTCATGGTGTCGGAGGAGAAGGGCCGCGACCGCGACAAGCCGAAGATCATCAAGAAGCTTGAGCGGTTCGTCGAGGCGGTGCACGATCCCAAGATCGTGAACGACGCCGAGGCGAAGGCGACCTTCCTCAGGGACGCCGAGGCGCTGATCGAGTACTACAGCTAGTTGGAGAAAGCCGGGGCGCCTTTTCGAGGCGCCCCGGTTTTTTCATGCCGAATAGACGTGGTCGCTGATGAGCCGGGCCGCGCCCACCACACCCGCGACGTCCTCCAGCTCCGACAACACGATCGGCAGGTTGCCGGTCGCCAGCGGCAGCGACCGCCGGTAGACGACGCTGCGGATCTCGGCCAGCAGGATGTGCCCCAGGCGGGCCACCCCGCCCGCGATGATCACCAGGCCGGGGTTGAAGAAGCTGACGAGACCGGCGAGCACCTGGCCGACCCGGCGTCCGCCGTCCCTTATGAGCTGGATGGCCACCGGATCGCCCTGGGCGGCGGCGATGGCGACGTCTTCGGCGGTCACCGATCCCGTGGCGGCCAGCCGGGCGGCCAGGTGGGGAGAGGCCCCGCTGCGCGCGGCCGACTCGGCCTGGGCGGCCAGCGCGGAGCCGCCGAAGTAGGCCTCCAGGCAGCCGATGTTGCCGCACGGGCAGACCGGCCCGTCTTCGTCGACCATCATGTGGCCGATGTCTCCTGCGCTGCCGGACACCCCCCGGTAGATCCGGCCGTCGACGACGATGCCGCAGCCGACCCCGGTGCCGATCTTCACCAGCAGGAAGTCGTCGACCTGGCGGGCGACCCCGGCGTGCAGCTCGCCCAGCGCCATCAGGTTCACGTCGTTGTCGAGCATCGCGGGGCAGCCGAGCTCCTGGCTGACGGTCTCGCGCAGCGGGTAGCGGTTCCAGCCGGGCATGATCGGCGGCACCACCGGCACCCCCTCGGCGAAGCTCACCGGCCCCGGCACGCCGATGCCGGCCCCGTTGAGCTGCGTGTAGAGCCCCTGCTCCCGGAGTTTGCCGACGAGGTCGGACACCCGGTCGAGCACCGGGGCCGGCCCGTTCCTTATGTCGATCGGCTCGCTGACGTGGCCGAGCACGTTGAGCTCGCCGTCGGTGACGGCCACGTCGACCGAGGTGGCGCCGATGTCGATGGCCGCGAAGCGGGTGGTGGCCGACAGCCGGACCAGCCCCGACCGCCGGCCGCCCCGCGACTCGGCGAAGCCGTCGGGTTCGGCCAGGTCGAGCTCGATCAGGCGGTCGAGCTCGGCGTTGAGCTTGGACCGTGACATCCCGTCGGAGGTGAGGTCGTTGAGCTGAGCTCGCGACCTGGGCCCGTCGCGGAGGAGGCGCAGCAGCGCGGCCTGGTGCGGGTTCTCCGGGCGGTTGGTCTTCACGGTGAAAAACTACCTCACAAGCTACTTTCGTCCGAAAAAACAAAAGATTAGTTGGATCGTACGTAACTTCTAGACCATATGCCGGAAACAACTTACGCTTCGATCGAGTCAAGTCCGCCTTAAGGATGTCGATGAAACACCGCCGCAGGTGGCTGATCGCCACCGCATCACTGCTCGTCCTGTCGGGCGTCACCGCCGTCCCCGCACAGGCCCACACCATCAACGCGACCGACTTCCAGCAGGTCACCCTCGCCAAGGGTGAGCCCGAGATGGGCGAGCCCATGTCGCTCGCCGTGTTACCCGACCGCTCGGTCCTGCACACGGCTCGCAACGGCACCCTGCGGCGGACCGACGCCGCGGGCAACACGTCCGTCATCGGCACGCTGCCGGTCTACACCCACGACGAAGAAGGCCTGCAGGGTGTCGCCGTCGACCCCGGCTTCGCCACCAACCGGCACGTCTACCTCTACTACGCGCCCCCGCTGAGCACCCCCTCGGGCGACGCCCCCGCCACCGGAACCGCCGCCACCTGGACGACGTGGACCGGTGTGAACCGCCTGTCCCGGTTCACGCTCAACGCGGACTTCACCCTCAACATGGGCAGCCAGGTCAACGTCCTGGACGTGCCCGCCAACCGCGGCATATGCTGCCACGTCGGCGGCGACATGGACTTCGACGCGGCCGGCAACCTCTACCTGTCGACCGGCGACGACACCAACCCGTTCGAGTCGGCCGGCTACTCGCCGATCGACGAGCGGACCGAGCGCAACCCCGCCTACGACGCCCAGCGCAGCGCCGGCAACACCAACGACCTGCGCGGCAAGATCCTGCGCATCAAGGTGAACGCCGACGGCACCTACTCGATCCCGTCGGGCAACCTGTTCGCCCCCGGCACCGCGGGCACCCGTCCCGAGATCTACGCGATGGGCTTCCGCAACCCGTTCCGGATCAGCGTCGACAAGGCCACGGGCATCGTCTACGTCGGCGACTACGGCCCCGACGCGGGTGCCACCAGCTCGACCAGGGGCCCTTCGGGCCAGGTCGAGTTCAACCGCGTCACGAGCCCCGGCAACTACGGCTGGCCCTACTGCACCGGCACGAACACCACGAGCGAGACGTACAACGAGTGGAACTTCGCCACCAACGCGACCGGCGCGAAGTTCAACTGCGCGGGGCAGCCGACCAACAACTCCTTCCGCAACACCGGCCTCCAGACGCTGCCGCAACCGCGACCGGCCTGGATCCGCTACGGCGGTGACGCGGGCACGCCCGCCGCGTTCGGCGGGGGCAGCGAGTCGCCCATGGGCGGCCCGGTCTACCGCTACAACGCCTCCAACACCTCGGCGACGAAGTTCCCGCAGTCGTTCGACGGCCAGTTCTTCGCCACCGAGTTCGGCCGGGGCTGGGTCAAGCCCATCCACGTGAACACCGACGGCTCCCCGGGCACCATCGACACCTTCCCGTGGAACGGCAAGCAGGTCATGGACTCGGCGTTCGGCCCCGACGGCGCCTACTACGTGCTCGACTACGGCACCGGCTACTTCAACGGCGACGCCAACAGCGCCCTCTACCGCTACGACTACGTCGGCGGCGGCAACCGCGCCCCGAACGCCGTGGCGGCCGCCAACCGCACCTCGGGCGCGGCCCCGCTGGCCGTGACGTTCTCCTCGGCGGGCTCCAGCGACCCCGAGGGCGGCGCGCTGACCTACTCATGGGCGTTCGGCGACGGCACCACGTCGACGGCGGCCAACCCGACCAAGACCTACAGCACCAACGGCACCTACACGGCCACGCTGACCGTCCGCGACCCGCAGGGCGCGACCGGCACCGCGAGCGTCGTGATCAGCGTCGGCAACACCGCCCCGACCGTGACGATCAACCTGCCCGCCTCGGGGCAGCTCGCCTCCTTCGGCGACAGCGTGCCGTGGAGCGTCACCGTCACCGACCCCGAGGACGGCACGGTCGCCTGCTCGCGGGTCACCATGACCTACCTGCTCGGCCACGACCAGCACGCCCACCAGATCACCGCGCAGAACGGCTGCTCGGGCACGATCACCATCCCGGTCGACGGCGAGCACGACGACGCGGCCAACATCTTCCCGATCTTCGACGCGTCCTACACCGACAACGGCGGCCTGACCACGCACAGCCAGCACCTGCTCCAGCCGCGCAAGCGCCAGGGCGAGCACTACAAGACGTCGTCGGGCGTCGCGCCGATGACGAAGACCACCGCCGAGGGCGGCCGCACGGTCGGCGACATCCACAACGGCGACTGGATCCAGTTCGACCCGTACAAGCTCGACAACGTCACGTCGTTCACCGCCCGGGTCTCCTCGGCCGGGATCGGCGGCACCCTCCAGTTCCGCACCGGCTCGGCGACCGGCCCGATCATCGGGCAGGCGGCCGTCGCGCCGACCGGCGGCTGGGAGACGTTCGTCAACGTCACCGGCACGATCTCAGGCGCGCCGTCGACCGCGACCTCGCTCTACGTGACCTTCGCCGGCACGGGCACCGGAGCCCTCTTCGACCTCGACAGCTTCACCTTCGCGACCGGCACCCCGCCGGCCGGCAACGGCCGGGTCACCGGTCTCGGCGGCAAGTGCCTCGACGTCAGGGGCGGCGCGACGGCCGACGGCACCCAGGTCCAGATCTACACGTGCAACAACTCGGCGGCGCAGACGTGGACCCGTACCGGACAGACCTTCCGGGCCCTCGGCAAGTGCCTCGACGTCTCGGGCGCCAGCACCGCCAACGGCGCCAAGATCCAGATCTACACGTGCAACGGCACCAACGCCCAGAACTGGACCGTCGGGAGCGACGGCACGATCCGCAACGTCGGATCGGCCAAGTGCCTCGACGTGACGGGTAGCAGCACCGCCGACAGCACCGTCGTGTCCCAGCAGACCTGCACCGCGGCCGCCAACCAGAAGTGGACGGTTTCCTGATGCGGAAATTACTGACGGCAGCCGGGGCCATCGCCCTGGCCGCCACCACCCTGACGGCGTCCCCGGCCCAGGCCGCCGACGCGCCCTATGACGTGCTCGTCTTCTCCAAGACGGCCGGCTTCCGGCACGACTCGATCGCGGTCGGCACCCAGGCCATCCGCGACCTGGGCGCGGCCAACAGCTTCACGGTGACCGCCACCGAGGACGCCGCCGCCTTCACGACGGCCAACCTCGCCCAGTACGAGACGGTCGTCTTCCTCAACACGACCGGCGACGTGCTGAACGCCACCCAGCAGACGGCGTTCGAGAGCTACATCCGCGGCGGCGGCGGTTACGTCGGCGTGCACGCGGCGGCCGACACCGAATACGCCTGGCCCTTCTACAACACGCTCGCCGGCGCCTACTTCGCCAGCCACCCGGCGATCCAGCAGGTGACCTCGCGGACCGAGAACCGGGCCCACCCGGCCACCGCCCACCTGCCCTCGGCGTGGACCCGAACCGACGAGCTGTACAACTACCAGACCAACCCGCGCTCGACCGCCCGGGTCCTGGCGACGCTCGACGAGTCGACCTACTCGGGCGGCTCGATGGGCGCCGACCACCCGATCACGTGGTGCAAGGGCATCGACAACGGCCGCTCGTTCTACACGGGCTTCGGCCACACCCAGTCGACCTACGCCGAGGCGGGCTTCCGCAACCAGCTCCTCGGCGGCATCCGGTACGCCGCCAAGCGCGCCGACGCCGACTGCCGTCCCGAGACGGGCTACACGACCCTCTACAACGGCTCGACCACGGGCTGGTCGCAGTCGGGACCGGGCAGCTTCTCCAACTCCGACGCGACCCTGTCGTCCGTCGGCGGGATGGGCCTGTTCTGGTACAACGCCAAGCAGTACACCGACTACTCGCTCAAGGCCGACTGGCGGCTGACCGGCGACAGCAACTCGGGCATCTTCATCGGCTTCCCGAACCCCGGCGGCGACCCCAACATCGCCGTCAACCAGGGGTACGAGATCCAGATCGACGCCACCGACACGGCCGACCGCACGACCGGCTCCGTCTACGGCTTCAAGTCGGCCGACATCGCCGCCCGCGACGCCAACCTGAACCCGCCGGGCGAGTGGAACACCTACGAGCTGCTGGTCGAGGGCCAGCGTGTCCGGGTCTACCTGAACGGCGCGCTGATCAACGACTTCACCAACACCAACGCCGCCCGCAACCTCGACGGCTACATCGGCCTCCAGAACCACGGCTCCGGCGACCAGGCGTCGTTCCGCAACGTCCGGATCAAGGAGCTGGGCGGCGCGCCGGTCTGCGACGTGCGCGTCCAGGCCGAGTCGTTCACCTCGGTGAACGGCGCCCAGGCCTTCACCAAGGCCGGCGCCAACAACGGCCAGACCCTCGGCTACATCGAGCCGGGCGACTGGGCCGGCTACAACAACATCACCGTCGGCGGCGCGACCGCGATCCGGGCCCGCGTCGTCTCCGGCGGCCCCGGCGGCCAGATCCAGGTCCGCACCGGCTCCCAGACGGGCCCGATCCTGGGCACCCTGACGGTCCCGAACACCGGAAGCTGGGACACCTACGCCGACGTGCTCGCGCCGCTGAGCGGCGTCCCGTCGGGCAGCGCGAACATCTTCCTGACCTTCACCGGCACCGGCACCGGCCTGTTCGACGTCGACGACTTCACCTTCCTCAGGCCCTGTACGCCGACCGCCACCAACCTCGCCCTGAACAAGCCCGCCACGGCGTCCAGCGTGGAGACGGCCCAATACCCGGCCTCGGCCGCGGTCGACGCCTCGGCCACGACCAGGTGGGCCAGCGCCTTCTCCGACCCGCAGTGGATCCAGGTCGACCTGGGCCAGACGTACACGATCAACCGGGTCCGCCTGCTGTGGGAGGCGGCCTACGGGTCGGCGTACCAGATCCAGACCTCCACGAACGGATCGACCTGGACCACGGCCAGATCGGTGACCGGCGGAAACGGCGGCGAGGACGACAACACGGGCCTGAACCACCAGGCCAGGTATGTACGGATCTACGGCACGACCCGAGGCACGGCCTGGGGCTACTCGCTCTTCCAGTTCGAGGTCTACGGCAGCTAACGGAGATCGACGAAGGGGGTGCCGGGGCGACCGGCACTCCCTTTTCCGTGCGACCAACTCACCACGATCACAGCGACCAATTCACCACGTCCGCTGACGGCGCAGTTCGCTGGCGTGCGATTGAGGGACGTCATATGCTTTCTGATGCAGACTTCCTGCACCAGGACGCAGATGACACTCGTCTCTTAGGTGGCTCAGATGCTGGTCCGATTCCGGTTGGCCAACCATCGGTCGATCCGTGACGACCACGAACTGTCGCTGATCGCGACCGAGTTCGATGAGGGCACGGCCCGCGCGACCGGCCTCAAGCACCGGGGGCACCATGTCTCGGCGCAACCCGTGCTGGGAATCTTCGGAGCCAACGCGTCGGGAAAATCCAACCTGCTCGGTGGGCTCTGGCTGATGCGTGACGCGGTGCGGAACTCTTTCGCAGACTGGGCCAAGGCGCCAGGTGTGGTGCCACGGGAGCCCTTCAAACTCGATTCCGAGTCTCGCGGACAGACGAGCCTTTTCGAGGTCGACCTCACGCTCGGTCGCGATCCCGTCCGCTACACCTACGGCTTCGAGTTGTCGGACGAGCGGGTGGAGGCGGAGTGGCTGCACGCATATCCGCATGGCCGCCGGAACGTCTGGTTCGATCGGGAGGCGGGTCGTCCCGAGTCGGAAGGCGGCGAGTTCGTCTTCCGCGGTGAGGGATTCAAAGGTGAACGGGAAGCTCTCGCAAAGCTGACCCGGCCGAACGCTCTTTTCCTGTCCGTCGGCGCGACCCTCAACGATCCGCAACTGGTGGCGATCCACCGGTGGTTCCTCAACGACCTCGCGCTCGTCACAGCGGGCGGGAAAGCCCGTAACCGCATGTCGCGGACCCAGCGTCTGCTGACGCACCCGGACGACGCCGACTTCTACCGAGAGCGCGTCGGGGAGTTGCTGCAAGCGGCCGATCTGGGCATCACCCGTCTCGACATCGATCCCGAGACGAGTGAGCTCAGACTGTGGCACCGCACCTCCGATGATGGAGAAATGCCACTCGACTTCCTCCAGGAAGAGTCGCTTGGCACGCACGCGTGGTTCTCTTTTCTCGGGCCCATGCTCACCGCACTGAAGCAGGGCTCGATTCTGCTGGTGGACGAGCTCGATTCGAGCCTGCACCCGGCGCTTGCGGCCGAGGTGCTACGCGTTTTCCAGGACCCGGCCGCCAATCCGAACGGCGCCCAACTGATCTTCACCACTCACGACGCGACCCTCCTGGGCAGTGAAGTCCTCGATCGTCCGATCGGCCGCGACCAGGTATGGATCACCACGAAAAGGCGCTCGGGCGAGACCGAGCTCTATCCACTCACAGCGGCCAAGCCTCGCAAGGAGGAGAACCTCGAACGCGGATATCTCCGCGGCCGTTACGGCGGCGTGCCGAGAATGACCGCAGGGGAGATCGTCCGCGAACTCTCGCGACATGAGAAGAAGGCCCGAGCGTGAGCGGGGGACGCAGAAAGCGGCGTGGAAGTCTGGACGACGAACGCCCGCTGACACCGAGATCGATTCCCCGCTCTCGCGAAGTGACGATTCTGTACGTGGCCTGTGAAGGAGAATCAACCGAACCGGATTATCTGCAATACCTCAACGAGCAGTTCGGTGACGGCGACGGTCACGACCGGCAGCCTTTCCGGATCCAGCCGGTCTACCGCCGGAACGGGCTCACGCCCGGCGAAGTCGTCGCGGCGGCGTGCGATGCGGCCGGGGAGGACGAGGCATGGGCGCTCTTCGACCGCGACCAGTGGGGCGACATCCCACAGGCGATCAAGGCTGCGGCCGCGTCCAGAATCGAGATCGTGTTCTCGCATCCGTCATTCGATCTGTGGCTGCTGCTGCACTTTCAGGCGTTCGGAGGGGCACAGAGCGGTAGCAGCAAGCTCGTGGTCGAAAAGTTGCGGCAGGCCAAAGGGGCGGAAGCCTTCAAAGACTTCGACAAGAAAGGCGACAAAAGCATTAGGGCGGCTCGACGAAACGCGCTGAGAAATCGGGAGGACAAGGCGGCGGAGCACGCTCGCACGCTCGTCTCGTCCTGCTCTCACGGGCTCTGCAAGCCTCGTCAGGCGAAGGTCGATCCCGTCGAGGGCGACGATCCCGTGACTCCGCAGCAGTGGGCGTCCCGCTCCGGTCACGCGCCGGACTGCCCGATTCTCCAGCGAGACCCGTCCACCGATGTGTGGCGGTTGCTGGCCCGGCTGCGCATAGTGAAGGCACGCCCACTCGCCCGTGGCGATCATCCCGGTTAGGTAGCCCCAGGTCAGTGGGTATCTGAAAGAAAGTTCGCGGCGTTTGTCACAACTTCTCCCCCTGCCTTGTCCTAGCTGACGATCGGGCGCCGTGAGGGCCCGACGTCCAAGACAACGAGGGGTATGTCCATGAAGATCGTCGTCATCGGGGGCACCGGGCTGATCGGGTCCAGGCTGATCGAGAAGCTGGCGGAGCACGGTCACCAGGGGGTCGCCGCCGCGCCCAGCACGGGGGTGAACACCCTCACCGGTGAGGGGCTGGCCGAGGTGATGAAGGGCGCCGACGCCGTGGTCGACGTGTCGAACTCCCCCTCCTGGGAGCGGGATGACGTGTGGAACTTCTTCACCACGTCCACCTCGAACCTGCTGGACGCCGAGAAGGCCGCCGGGGTCGGGCACCACGTCGCCCTGTCGATCGTCGGGAGCGAGCGGCTGCCCGACAACGACTACTTCCGGGCCAAGATCGCCCAGGAGAAGCTGATCGAGGGGTCGGGGGTGCCCTACTCGCTCGTCCACGCCACGCAGTTCTTCGAGTTCGTCAAGGGCATCGCCGACGAGGCGACCCGTGACGACGGGGTGCACGTCGCGCCGGTCCGGTTCCAGCCCATCGCGGCGGCCGAGGTGTCGCAGAACGTCGGCAAGGTGGCCGTCGGCGCGCCGCTGAACGGGCGGCTGGAGATCGCCGGGCCCGAGCAGTACCAGATGGACGAGTTCATCGGTGAGGCGCTCAAGGCCCTCGGCGACTCGCGCACGGTCGTGACCGACGTCCACGCCCGCTACTTCGGCAGTGAGCTGGAGCAGCGTTCGCTCGTGCCCGGCGACGGCGCCACCCTCGGCCAGATCGGCTATTTCGACTGGCTCAAGGACAACCAGGGGAAGTGATCACATGTCCGAAGCATGGAAGACCGCGCTGACGGTGCTCCAGGAGGTCGAACCCCCCTTCGTTCCGGAGGGGGCGCACGCGTCGACCATCGTCATCGAGTATCCGCCCGGCGACCCCGGCACCCCGCCGCACCGCCACTCGGGGCCGGCCTTCGGCTACGTCCTTGAAGGGGAGATGCGGTTCGAGCTGCAGGGGCAGCCCATCAGGATCGTCAAGGCCGGGGAGGTCTTCTGGGAGCCGGGTGGCGACGTCATCCACTTCCAGGACGGCAACGCCCGCGACGACGTGCGGCTGAAGTTCACCGTCACGATGTTCTGCGCTCCGGGCACGCCGATGCTCACCTTCGTCGAACAGGACGAACTCGACCGCCTGGGATGGTCGCGATGAACGAGGAATTCCTGGAGGCCGAACTGGCCATGGCCGAGAACAGCCACCCGGAGGAGCTCGCCGAGGAGCCGATCACCGAGTGGTTGTACGACCCGATCGACGCCGAACGCGAGGAGATCGCCCTCCGTGGGCTCATCGGCGCCGTGGAGGTGCTCGAAGAGGACGTCATCTGGAAGAACCCGTGAAAACCGCCGTCGACGCCGTCACCCATGTTGCGATGAAGTGACCTTCATGGATTCGCTGGAGAACGCCGCCTCGGTCTTCACCGAGCTTCGGCCGCGCCTGTTCGGCATCGCCTACCGCATGCTGGGCAGCGCGGCCGAGGCCGAGGACGTCGTCCAGGACGTCTGGCTGCGCTGGCAGGGCGCCGACCGGTCGGCCGTGCAGAGCCCGTCGGCGTTCCTGGCGACGATCGCCACCCGGTTGTCCATCAACGTGGCGCGGTCGGCGCGGGCGCGGCGGGAGTCGTACATCGGGCCGTGGTTGCCCGAGCCGATCGACACCAGCGCCGACCCCACCTTGGGGGCCGAGCGCGGAGAGGCGCTAGAGTTCGCCTTTCTGCTGCTGCTCGAACGGCTCTCGCCGACCGAGCGGGCGGCCTATGTGCTGCGGGAGGCGTTCGTCTACCCGTACGAGCAGATCGCGGAGATCATCCAGGTCTCGGCGGCCAACGCGCGCCAGCTCGTGAGCCGGGCCCGCAAACACCTGGCCGCCGGGCGGCACGAGCCCATCGACAGGACCGAGCACCGCCGCCTGCTGGAGACCTTCCTGGACGCCGCCCAGTCGGGTGACGTCGTGGCCCTGGAGCACCTGTTCGCCGAGGACGTCGTGAGTGTGACCGACGGCAACGGCGTCAGGGGCGCGGCCCGCCTGGTGATGCACGGCATCCCCCGCGTGACCAAGTTCGTCGCCTCCTTCGCCCCCCGCTTCTGGCCCGGCGCGACGGTGACCTTCGTCGAGGTGAACGGCGGCCCGGCGGTGTTCGTCCCGGCCCGGGAGAAGACCGGCGGGGCCCTGCTCGTCCTGGACGCCTCCCGCGACGGCATCCACCAGTTGTTGTGGATCATGAACCCCGACAAACTCGCCGGCTACGCGACATGAGCGATTCCCTGGCGGAGATGCTCGACGAGCGCCGCCATTTGATCGACATCGCGACCTGGTTGTTCGGCTCGGAGACGGCCGCCGACCAGATCGTCCAGGAGACCTACCGCCGCTGGTACGCCCTCACCGAAGCCGAACGCGCCGCGATCGCCCAGCCACGGGCGTGGCTGACCCGCGTGGCCGGCGGCATCTGCCTGGAGCTCCTGGCCGCGGGGACCCCGCACCCGCCGCCCGTGCCGCGGACCACGCCCCGGCCCCGGCCCGGCCTCGTGCCGCCGGCCCGCCACGATGAGGTCGTCCACCGCTTCGCCGCCGCCTGCTCCACCGGCGACGCGCCCGCGCTGCGGGCGGTGTTGTCCCCGGACGTCCTGGTCGTCAGCGACGGCGGCGGCAAGGTCCGCGCCCCGCTGCGGCCCACCCACGGCGCCGAGGCCGTGGCCCGGTTCCTGTCCCGGCTGCTGTCCGGGATCGAGGCCGCCGTGGAACCGGTGAACGGGCGGACCGGCCTGGTGCTCCGCCAGAACGGGCGCGCGGTCGCGGTGGTGAGCGTCAGCGTGGCCGCGACCGAGGTGACGGCGGTGTGGATCGTGCTCAACCCCGACAAACTGAAGGGCTGGCACCGGCCATGACTCTGTACGTCACCAGCGTCACGGTGACCGGCGGGAGTTCGGCCCACGGACGGGCGACCGGCCGGGCGGTCTCGGCCGACGGCGCGCTCGACCTGGAGCTGCGGCTGCCCCGGGAGCTGGGCGGCGACTCGGGCGGGCCCAACCCCGAACAACTCTTCGCGGCGGCCTACGCGGCCTGTTTCCAGGCGGCGCTGAGCCTGGCGGCCCGGCGGCACCATCTCGACCCGTCGTCGATCAGCGTGGCGGCGACGGTGGCCTTCGGCCGCGACCCCGCCGACGACGGCTACCAGGTGGGCGTGGACCTGGTCGTCACCTGGCCGGACGCCGACCCCGACGTGGCGGCCCGGCTCGTGGCGCGGGCGGAGACGCTCTGCCCGTACACGAAGATGAGCCCGGCGACGATCAGCCTCGCGGTCGATGGGCCCGTTTGACGGCCTCCGCCGGGTCGGCCAGCAACCCCGCGAAGCCCAGTTCCGCCCCGCCCACCAGCGTCGTGTCGTCGCCGAGGGCGGCGATGCGCAACTCCACCCGCTCCCGCGACACCGGCAGGACGTTGGCCTCGATGCGGGTGCGGACCTGCTCGGCCGAGCCCCGGTAGACGTCGCGCAACATGCCGCCGAAGACGATCACGCCCGGGTTGAACAGGTTGATCAGGTTGGCCACCCCGACCCCCAGCCAGTCGCCGACCCGGTTGAGCGCCTCCCGGGCGGTCTGGTCGCCGCGTTCCGCCGCGTGGACGACCGAGGCGACGGCGTCGCGACCGACGCTGCCGTGGGGCCAGCCGGCCAGGTCGAGCAGGGCGCTCTCGCCGACCTCCGCCTCCAGGCAGCCCCGCGAGCCGCACAGGCACGGCCGCCCGTCGAAGGGGTTGACGACCATGTGCCCGGCCTCGGCGGCGTAGCCGTCGTTGCCGCCCAGCCGTTTGCCGTCGACGATCACCCCGCCGCCCACGCCGACGTCGCCGTGCAGGTAGATGAGGTCGCGGAAGCCGATCCCGGCGCCGCGCTGGTTCTCGGCGACCGCGCCCAGGTGCGCCTCGTTGCCCACCCTGACGGGCAGGTCCACCGGGAGCCGTCGTTCCAGCTCGGGCCCGAAGGCCTGGTCGACCCAGCCCGTCTTGGGTCCGTACCGGACCGTGCCGTCGTGCGGCCGGATCATGCCGCAGAACGAGGCGCCGACCCCCACGCAGACGGCGCCGTCGGGCACGTCGCGCAGGAGCTGGCGGCCGAACTCGGCCAGCGTGCCGACGACGTCGTCGAGGTCGGGGAACCGCCGCTGCCGCACCGCCGCCCGCCGGTCGAGGATGACGCCCCCGAGCCCGACCCGCGCCGCCACCAGCCAGTCGACCGCCACGTCGAAGGCGAGCACGAACACCTTCTCGCTCTCCGGGCTGACCACCAGCGACGGCCGCCCCGCCTTCTGTACGTCGTCGGGGAGCTCCTCCCTGACCAGGCCCAAGGCGGCGAGTTCGGCGGTCAGCGCCATGATCGTGCTGCGGTTCAGCCCGAACTCCTCCGTCAGCGCGGCCCGCGACGTCGGCCCGTTGAGATGGATGTGCCGCAGCAGCGCCCCCAGGTTCTTCATGACCTGAGTTCAGCAGATGACGTAGTCATCCCGCGACGAGTCATAGGAGCACGAGTAGACCAGTTTGCCGGATGCGTTGTGCAGGTAGCCGGTGTCGGACGTCTGGTTCCAGATGTAGGTGAAGGTCCCCTGCCCGCCGCGCTGCCAGTAGCGGGTCGTGGCGGTGTCCTTGCCCTTGCCGGTCCGCAGCGTGACCGTCTTGCCGGGCCTGAGGGTGAAAGCGGCGAACGTGTAGACGTGGTCGGCGCGCCTGCTCTCGTCGCGGACCGTCCAGCCCTTCAGGCTGACCGCCTTCTTGGAGAAGTTCCTGAGCTGGATCCACTCGCCGTTCACGCTGCTGTTCGCGCCGTTGTCCGGCGAGCCGGGCGAGTCATAAAAAATCTTCGTAATCTGTACGGCCGGAGCCTTCGCCTGAGCGGGCTGGGACAAGACTGCGACGCCTAACAGCGCGACCGCGAGCACACGCGTCATGGAACGCTCCAAGAGACGGGGGAACTTGCCGGGTTTCGAATGATATGGAGAAGTGGCCCCCGCGCCTAGAGTGACACCATGAAGATCGCGACGAACGACCCCGTCACCCGGGAAGAACTGCTCGACTTCCTGCGCCCCCGCCACCACGCGATCGTCATCACGGCCCGGCGCGACGGCCGGCCCCAGGCCTCCCCGGTCTCCTGCGGCGTCGACACCGAGGGCCGGATCGTGATCTCGACCTACCCCGAACGCGCCAAGACCGCCAACGCCCGCCGCAACGAGCAGGTCAGCGTGGTCGTCCTGTCGGACGACTGGAACGGCCCGTGGGTCCAGGTCGACGGCGACGCGGAGGTCCTCGACCTCCCGGAGGCCCTCGAACCCCTCGTGGAGTACTTCCGCTGCATCTCCGGCGAACACCCCGACTGGGACGAATATCGCGAAGCGATGATCCGCCAGGGCAAGTCCCTGCTCCGCATCACCCCGACCCGCTGGGGGCCGGTCGCGACGGGCGGCTTCCCGGCCCGGTTGGCCTGACCTCGATCTCCCGGTCAGGCCAAGGGCCGCCGTCGGGTCAGTGGTGCACGGGCGCCGGGCCGTCGCCGTGGTTGGCGGCTCGGGCCGGGAGGACGATCGCGGTGATGATCACCGCGATCGAGATCGCCGCGCTGATGATGAACGACAGGCGCATGCCTCCCAGAAGGGCGGCGTCGCCCGTGGCGCCGGCGGCGTGGAGGCTCTCGGCGCGGGCGCTCATGACCGTGATCACGAGGGCGGTGCCGATGGCCGCGGCCACCTGCTGCAACGTGCTCAGGATCGAGCTCGCGTGGCTGTAGAGCGACGACGGGACGGCGCCCAGACCCAGGGTGAAGACGGGCGTGAAGGTGCCGGCCAGGCCGATCATCAGCAGGGCGTGGAGGCCGAGGATCTGCCAGTAGGGCATCGTCATGGTGATCTGGGTGAAGCCTGCCAGCGACAGGGCGATCGCGACCGCTCCCGGGATCACGAGCACCCGGCCGCCGAAGCGGTCGAAGAGGCGGCCGACGGTCGGGCCGAGCAGGCCCATCGCGAGGCCGCCGGGCATCACCAGGAGGCCGGTCTGCAGGGTGGTGAGGCCGCGGATGTCCTGCAGGTAGAGCGGGAGCAGCACCATCGAGCCCAGCATCGCCATGAAGGCGACCGCCAAGAGGATCAGCGAGATCGTGTAGGTGCGGTGGGTCAGCGTGCGCAGGTCGAGCAGCGGGCCGCCGCGCTTCTGCAGCCGTAGCTGGCGGAACACGAACACGGCGATCAGCACGATGCCGCCGCCCACCATCGAGCCCGCGACCGTGGCGTCGCCGCCCTCGAAGCGGCTGAGCCCGTAGACCAGGCCGCCGAACCCGGCGGCGGCGGTCACCACGCTGAACCAGTCGATCGTGCCGACCTTGGTCTCGCCGACGTTCTTGAGCTGCCGCAGGCCGAAATAGGTGATCAGAGCGGCGATCGGGAACACCACGGCGAACAGCAGCCGCCACGGGCCGAACTGGAGGATCACGCCGGAGACCGTCGGGCCCATGGCGGGGGCGACCGAGATGGCCAGCGAGACGTTGCCCATCACCCGGCCCCGCTCGGATTCGGGCACGACCTGCATCAGCGTCGTCATCAGCAGCGGCATCATGACCGCCGTGCCGGACGCCTGGACGATCCGCCCGGCGAGCAGCACCTCGAAGATCGGGGCCACCGCGGCGAGGGCCGTACCGAACAGGAAGAGTCCCATCGCGGTCGTGTAGGCCGTGCGGGTGGTCACCCGCTGCAGGAACCAGCCGGTGATCGGGATGACGGCCGCCATGGTCAGCATGAAGGCCGTCGACAACCACTGGGCGGTCTGCGCGGTGATCTGGAGAGCCTTCATCAACTCCGGAATGGCGTTGATCATGATGGTCTCGTTGAGGATGACCACGAACGTGGCCAGCACCAGCAGCCTGATCACGGGCGGGGTTCGACGTGGGGGTTCGGTCGCGGCTTGGGCGGGTGAGTCGAGCTGGTCTAGCTGTGGGCTGGACACGGTACCTCAATCAGGGGAATGGAAACTGAGTTGCGGCCATGACCAGGATGGCCCGCACCACCGACAAAACTCGGCTCGCCCACTCAGAATTCCGGAAGCCGCCTCCGGATGTCACCTGATTTTCATCGTGCTCCCGTGAGCCGCCGTCACGTCGCGGCAGGTGGGGCCACTCTCCCGCAGAGTGATTGTGACTCGCGACACGTTTTCACGCGTCGCGGCGGCGGTAGGCCAGCGCGGCCACGACGAGGAGGACCGGCGTCGACACGACGAGGGTGACCATGTCGTCCGGCAGGTATTCGTGCACGAACGGGACCGCGACGAACAGGCAGCCCAGGAGCACGGCGACGCCCGCCAAGGTGTGCCGGAGCAGCACCCCCACGGCCGCGCTGACCAGCGTCAGCAGGGTCAGGTACGCGGTCACCTCCGCCACCTGCCACAGGCCGACCGGCGTGCCGAGCACGGCCGTCGTGATCAGCGGGCCCGACAGGGCCACGGCCAGGGCGGCCGGGAGCGTCACCACCGCCAGCGCGGTGTGCTTGGCCGCGAGCTGGCGCACCCGGCGCGGCATCACGGTCAGGGTGGTCCTGATCTGGCCGCCGGTGTATTCGGAGCAGGTCGCCAGCACGCCCAGGACGATGAACCCGGCCCGCGAGTAGGCCACCGGCGCGTCGCCGGCCGCGATCACGAAGGTCAGCAGCACGTTCGCCGCCAGGGTCGAGGCGAGAGTGAGCCACGTCGCGGGGAGCGAGACCAGCTTCGACAGTTCCGCCCTGATCATGCGTCCCTCCGGGTGAACACGGCACTGGCGAGGGCCAGCAGCCCGGCCACCCAGGCCGACATGACCAGCAGGCCGAGCAGCGGGCTGATCATGACGCGGTCGTCGGCTATCTCGCCGACGAACATCCGCATCCCGGCCATGTCCGGGAAGTAGTAGGCCAGCGGGGTGACCTTGGTGAGCAGGAAGGTCACGCTCACCACCGAGGTGTTGACCAGCAGCACCGTCAGCGGGACGATCCCGTGCCGGAGCAGCACCGTGATCGCGAACGCCAAGAGGGCCGTGTACGTCCAGTAGCAGACCACCCCGGCGAGCCGTCCGGCGTCCAGGGCAGTGGCCTGTTCGGCGAGCCTGACGTGCACGACCCCCATCGTGGCCGCCGTGGCGGCGAACGCCAGCGGCACGGCGACGAGCACGACCGCCGCGGCCTTGGCCGCCAGGAAGCGCACCCGCGACGGCACCGCGGTGAGGCTGGTGGTGAGTTGCCGCCCGCCGCCCGAGTCGGCCCCTTCGGTGAGGTATTCGCTGCTGACGGCCACGACCCCGAGCACGATCACGCCCATCACGCCGAACGCCAGCTCCTGGTAGCCCCGGTCGGGGCCGGGGACGCCGCTGTTGAGCATCGCGATCCCGCTCGGCACGACCACCGCCAGCACCCCGGCCAGCCACACCGACGGCAACGTGCCCAGCTTGGCCAGTTCCGCCCTGACGGCCCTCATCGCCCGCTCCCCGAGGTGAGCGCGAAGAACGCGTCCTCCAGGTTCCGGTGTGCCCCGGTGACCTCGGCGAGGGTGCCCGTGGCGACGATCCGCCCGCGGTCGATGACCACGACGTCGTCGACGGTCTCGGCGAGCTCCCCCATGAGGTGGCTCGACAGCAGGACGGTCCGCCCCGACCGGGCGCGTTCGCGGAGGAAGGTCCGGACGAACCGGATGCCCTCCGGGTCGAGCCCGTTGAGCGGCTCGTCGAGGATCAGCACGGACGGGTCGCCGAGCAGCGCCGTCGCGAGGGCGAGCCGCCGTCCCATGCCCAATGAGTAGCCGCCCACCCGCTTGGCCGCCGCGTCGGTCAGCCCGACGAGCGCCAGCACCTCGTCGACCCGCGCGGGCGGCAGCCCGGCCGACCGGGCCACCCACCGCAGGTGCGCGCGGCCGGTGCGGGAGCGGTGCGCCCCCGAGCCGTCGAGCACCGCCCCGGCCGTCCGGACGGGGTCGGCCAGGGCCGGGAACGGCACCCCGTCGACCAGCGCGGTCCCGGCGTCGGCCCGGTCGAGTCCGAGCAGGATGCGCAACGTGGAGCTCTTGCCGGCGCCGTTGGGCCCGAGGAAGCCGGTCACCCGGCCCGGCCGGGCCTCGAAGCCGATCCCGGCCAGGATCTCCTTGCCGCCCCGCCGCTTGACGAGGCCGTCGATGGTAATCACGCCGACCAGTGAAGCGAGGGGCCGGGAGAACCACATCGGACCGGGGTCCGGACCCGTATCTCCGCCCCTGGTCCGATGCGTCGCACTCGGCGGAGTTCCTACACTTCGGACGTGGTGGCGATTCCGAAACGCGAGCGTCGGGTCTGGCCCCCGGTGGTCGCGACCTACGTCCTGCTCCTGCTCGTCCTGCTGTCGGCCGGCGGTGAGGGCGCGGGGGTGGTCGTCGTGCCCGCGATCATCGCGGCGCTGGCGCTGGCCACCACGGTCTGGGCGCTGATCCGCGGACGCCGCCAGCGCGCCGCCTACGAGGCCCAGCTCACCGCGTGGGCGGGCGAGCGGGCGGCCCAGGCCGAGCGGCTGCGCATCGCCCGCGACCTGCACGACATCGTCTCCCACGGCCTCGGCCTGATCACCGTCAGGGCGACCGCGGCCCGCTATCCCGGCGTGCGGGACGATCCGGGCACCGCCCTGGAGGACATCGAGCGTATCGGCCGCGAGACCACCACGGAGTTGCGCCGCATGCTCGGGGTGCTGCGCGACACGGGCGCGGTGGCGCCGCTGCGGCCGGCCGACAAGCTGAGCGATCTGCCCGACATCGTCGCCGAGGCGGGGCGGGCGGGCCTGCGGGTCACCCTCGACCTCGACGACCTCGGCGAGGTCAGCCCGGGAGCGCAACTGGCGGTCTGCGCGGTCGTCCGCGAGGCGCTCAACAACACCGCCCGCCATGCCGGTCCGACCGGCGTGGCGGTCCGGGTCCGCCGCGACGGCGGCTGGATCGTCACCACCGTCCACGACGAGGGTCCGGTCGACGGCTGGGTCGTCCATCCCGGCGCCGGTCGCGGACTCGAAGGCCTCAGGGAACGGGTGACCGTCCTCGACGCCGGGCCCGTCGACAACGGCTTCCGGGTCAGCGCCCGCGTCTCCGGGGCGTCATGACGATCCGCGTGGTCATCGCCGACGACCAGCCGCTGCTGCGCCACAGCCTGGCCGCCGTGATCGACGCCCAGGCCGACATGGCCATGGCCGGCGAGGCGGGCACGGGTGACGAGGCCGTCGCCGTCTGCGCCGAGACCCGCCCCGACGTCGTGCTCATGGACATCCGGATGCCCGGCATGGACGGCATCGAGGCCACCCGCCGCATCCTGGCGGCCGGCGCCGAGGCCAGGATCATCGTCCTGACGATGTTCGAGCTCGACGAGTACGTCAGGGCCGCGCTGCTGGCGGGGGCGAGCGGCTTCCTGCTCAAGGACGCCCATCCCGACCGCCTGCTCGACGCCGTCCGGCGGGTCCACCAGGGAGAGTCGCTGCTGGCCCCGAGCGTGCTGGAGCGCCTGATCGAGTCGTACGTCAGCCGTCCCGCCCCCGCGAAGTCGGTGAGGAGCCTGACCGAGCGGGAGACCGAGGTGCTCACCCTGGTCGGCCACGGCCTGTCGAACGACGAGATCGCCGCCCGCCTCAGCATCTCGATCAAGACGGTCAAGACCCACATCGGCAATCTGCTGAGCAAACTGCACGCCCGCGACCGGGCGCATCTCGTCATCGCCGCCTATGAGAGCGATCTTGTGGGTTAGCCGTCAAGAATTCCGGCGCCCGCATATGGAAGCCATCAAGATCTACGAAACCGCCCCAAAGTGCCGTTTTCCTGGACGTCGTACCGCCCGGAAAACGGAACTGAGGAGCAGTGAACAGAGATGGGTGACCTCATCTTCGTCGCCCTGACGATCGCGATCTTCGTGGTCTTCGGGTTCGTGGTGAAGGCGGTGGAGCGCCTGTGAGCGCGATCAACGCCGCCGGCCTCGTCGTGGCCATCGGCCTGGTGATCTTCATGGTCGCCGCCCTGCTGTTCCCGGAGCGGTTCTGACATGGGCTGGCTCTTCGTCCTGTCGCTGATCGTCGCCCTGGCGCTGGTCTACAAGGTGTTCGGCGACCACATGCACCGCGTCTACACCGGCACGAAGCACAACGCCGTCGAGCGGGTCGTCTACCGCCTGCTCGGCGTGCGCCCCGACACCGAGCAGCGCTGGGCCGCCTACGCCCGGAGCCTGCTGGCCTTCTCGATCGTCTCGATCCTCTTCGTGTACGCCCTCCAGCGTGTCCAGGACCGACTCTGGTTGTCGCTGGGCTTCGCCCCGGTGCCCGACCACATCGCGTGGAACACCGCGATCAGCTTCGTGACCAACACGAACTGGCAGGCCTACTCGGGCGAGAGCACGATGGGCCACCTGACCCAGATGGCCGCCCTCGCCGTGCAGAACTTCGTGTCGGCGGCGGTCGGCATGGCGGTGGCCATCGCGCTGGTGCGCGGGTTCGCCCGGCGCGACAGCGACACGATCGGCAACTTCTGGGTCGACCTGGTGCGCGGCACGCTGCGCGTCCTGCTGCCGATCGCCTTCGTGGGCGCGCTCGTGCTGGTGGCGGGCGGGGTCGTGCAGAACTTCGCCGGGCCTTACGAGATCACCACGCTCACGGGCAACGTGCAGAACATGACCGGCGGGCCGGTGGCCAGCCAGGAGGTCATCAAGGAGCTGGGCACCAACGGGGGAGGTTTCTACAACACGAACTCCGCGCACCCGTACGAGAACCCCACCGCCTGGACCAACTGGTTCGAGATCTTCCTGATCCTGCTGATCCCGGTCTCGCTGACCCGGACCTTCGGCCGGATGGTCGGCGGGCTCCGCCAGGGGTACGCGATCCTCGCCGTGATGGGCGTGATCGCCCTCGCGAGCATCGTGCTCACCAACGTCTTCGAGCTGGCCGGGAACGCGACCGTGCCGCAGGCGGTCGGCGCGGCGATGGAGGGAAAGGACGTCAGGTTCGGGGTCGCCAACTCGGCCACGTTCGCGGCGGCGACCACGCTGACCTCGACCGGCGCGGTCAACTCCTTCCACGACTCCTACACGCCGTTCGGCGGCATGATGACGATGTTCAACATGATGCTGGGCGAGGTCGCGCCCGGCGGCGTCGGCGCGGGCCTCTACGGCATGCTGATCCTGGCCGTCATCACCGTGTTCGTGGCGGGCCTCATGGTCGGCCGGACCCCCGAATACCTGGGCAAGAAGATCGGCGCCCGCGAGATCAAGCTCGCGTCCCTCTACTTCCTGGTCACGCCGGTGCTCGTCCTGGTCGGCACGGCCGTGGCCATGGGCAACGAGGCGGGCCTGGCCGCGATGCTCAACTCGGGCCCCCACGGCTTCTCCGAGATCCTCTACGCCTTCACCAGCGCCTCCAACAACAACGGCTCGGCGTTCGGCGGCGTCACGGTGAACACGCCCTGGTATGACGTGGCGCTCGGCATGTGCATGGTCCTGGGCCGGTTCCTGCCGATCATCTTCGTGCTCGCCCTGGCCGGTTCGCTGGCGAGGCAGACGCCGGTGCCGGAGTCGGCCGGCACGCTGCCCACGCACCGGCCGCAGTTCGTCGGCCTGGTCGTCGGGGTGACGATCGTCCTCGTCGCCCTGACCTTCCTCCCCGCCCTCGCGCTGGGCCCCATCGCAGAAGGACAACTCTGATGGCCGCTCCGATGATCCGATCGTTGCCCGACGCGTTCAGGAAGCTCAACCCGGTCACGCTCTGGCGCAACCCGGTCATGCTGATCGTCGAGGCCGGCGCGGCGTTCACCACCGTCCTGGCCGTGCTGGAGCCCGACTTCTTCGCGTGGGCGATCGTGGTCTGGTTGTGGCTGACCGTGATCTTCGCCAACCTGGCCGAGGCGGTCGCCGAGGGCCGGGGCAAGGCCCAGGCCGCGACCCTGCGCGCGACCAGGCGCGACACGACGGCCGTGCTCACCAGCGGCCAGACCGTCTCGGCGACCGAGCTCAGGCAGGGCGACGAGGTCGTGGTCGTGGCCGGGGAGATCATCCCGGGCGACGGCGACGTCGTCGAGGGCATCGCCAGCGTGGACGAGTCGGCCATCACCGGCGAGTCGGCCCCGGTCATCCGCGAGTCCGGTGGTGATCGGAGCGCCGTCACCGGAGGCACGAAGGTGCTCTCCGACCGGATCGTCGTGCGCATCACCCAGAAGCCCGGCGAGAGCTTCATCGACCGCATGATCGCCCTGGTCGAGGGCGCCGACCGGCAAAAGACCCCCAACGAGATCGCCCTCAACATCCTGCTGGCCGCGCTCACGATCATCTTCCTGATCGCGACCGTCACCATGCAGCCGATGGCGATCTGGGCAAAGAGCCAGAACCCCGGCATCCCCGACAGCCTGGCCCTGACCGGCGACGGCGTCAGCGGCATCGTGCTGGTCTCGCTGCTGGTCTGCCTCATCCCCACGACGATCGGCGCGCTGCTGTCGGCCATCGGCATCGCCGGCATGGACCGGTTGGTGCAACGGAACGTCCTGGCGATGTCGGGCCGCGCGGTCGAGGCGGCCGGCGACGTGTCGACGCTGCTGCTCGACAAGACCGGCACCATCACCTTGGGCAACCGGCAGGCCGCCGAGTTCCTCCCCGTCTCCGGGGTCGGCGAGCGGGAGCTGGCCGAGGCGGCCCAGCTCTCGTCGCTGGCCGACGAGACCCCAGAGGGCCGCTCGATCGTGGTCTTCGCCAAGGAGCGCTACGGCCTGCGCGAGCGCGACGTGCAGGACGCCGAATGGGTGCCGTTCACCGCGCAGACCCGCATGTCCGGCGTGAACGTCGGCGGGCACGAGGTCCGCAAGGGCGCGGCGACCGCCGTCATGAAATGGGTCCGCGACCACGGCGGCCACCCGACCGAGCAGGTCGGGGCCATCGTGGACGCCATCTCGGGCAGCGGCGGCACCCCGCTGGTGGTGGCTCAGAAGGATCAGGTCCTCGGCGTCGTCCACCTGAAGGACACCGTCAAGCCCGGCATGCGGGAGCGCTTCGACGAGATGCGCCGCATGGGCATCAGGACCGTCATGATCACCGGCGACAACCCCCTCACGGCCAAGGCCATCGCCGACGAGGCGGGCGTGGACGACTTCCTCGCCGAGGCCACCCCCGAGGACAAGCTCGCCCTGATCAAGCGCGAGCAGGAGGGGGGTCGCCTGGTCGCCATGACCGGCGACGGCACCAACGACGCCCCCGCGCTCGCGCAGTCGGACGTCGGCGTCGCCATGAACACCGGCACCAGCGCCGCCAAAGAGGCCGGGAACATGGTCGACCTCGACTCCGACCCGACCAAGCTCATCGAGATCGTGGAGATCGGCAAGCAGCTCCTCATCACCCGGGGCGCGCTCACGACCTTCTCCATCGCCAACGACATCGCCAAGTACTTCGCCATCATCCCGGCGATGTTCGCGGCGGTGTATCCGGGCCTCGACACGCTGAACGTCATGCGCCTGGACTCGCCCCAGTCGGCGATCCTGTCGGCGGTCGTCTTCAACGCGCTCGTCATCGTCGCGCTGATCCCGCTGGCGCTGCGCGGCGTGCAGTACCGCCCGTCGAGCGCCTCGAAGCTGCTCAGCCGCAACCTGCTCGTCTACGGCCTGGGCGGCATCGTGGCCCCCTTCGTCGGCATCAAACTGATCGACCTTCTGATCGCGGGGATCGTGTGATGAATCGTCTCCCAAGTTGGATCAGGCAGCACCTGGCGGCCCTCCGGGCCGTGGCCGTGCTGACGGTGATCCTCGGCGTGGCCTACCCCCTGGCGACCACGGGCGTGGCCCAGGCCCTGTTCAACGGCAAGGCCAATGGCGATCCGGCCCTGATCGGCCAGAGCTTCACCGACGCCGAGGGCAACCCCGTGGCGAAGTACTTCCAGTCCCGCCCGTCGGCGGGCGGCTACGACATGCTCACGACCGCGGCCGGCAACCTCGGCCCCGAGGACGTCGTCGACACCCTGGCCGTTCCGGGCACGGTGGACGACGAGGGCAACCCCGACGAAGGCCGCCAGTCGCTGCTCACCCAGGTGTGCGCGAGGTCGGCGGCGGTCGGGCGGCTCGAAGGCGTCAGCGGCGCCCGCCCCTACTGCACCCCCGATGGGGTCGGCGCGGTCCTGAAGGTCTTCCCGGCCATCGGCACGCCGACCCGCGCGGTCAGCGTGAACCAGGCCTGCCCCGTGCAGCCGTTCATCGCCACCTATCAGGGTGTGAAGGTCGAATGCGGGAAGCCCGGCGAGGACTACGCGGCCGGGCGCACCGTCCCGATCAGGGGCGACGCCCAGGCGGTCGTGCCCGCCGACGCGGTCACCGCCAGCGGTTCCGCGCTCGACCCGCACATCTCCGTCGCCTACGCCGAGCTCCAGGCCCCCCGCGTGGCCAGGGAGCGAGGGCTGCCCGTCGAGCGGGTGACCACGCTGATCAGGCGGTACACCACCGGCCGCCCGCTCGGCTTCATGGGCGAACCCGGGGTCAACGTGCTGGAGCTCAACCGGGCGCTCGACAAGGGGTGACGACGTGCCACGCGGCCGGCTGAGGGTCTACCTGGGCGCGGCGCCCGGGGTCGGCAAGACCTTCGCGATGCTGGGCGAGGGCCGCCGGGCGAAGGAGCGCGGCCGGGACGTGGTCGTGGGCATCGTCGAGACCCACGGCCGCGTCCAGACCGCCGCGCAGCTCGCCGACCTGGAGGTGGTCCCGCGCAGGTTCATGGAGTACCGGGGCGGCACCTTCACCGAGCTCGACGTCGACGCCGTCATCGCACGCGCGCCGAAGGCGGTGCTGATCGACGAGCTGGCCCACACGAACGTGCCGGGCTCCCGCAACGCCAAACGCTGGCAGGACGTCGAGGAGATCCTGGCCGCTGGCATCCATGTGGTCACCACGGTCAACGTGCAGCACCTGGAGTCGCTGAACGACGTCGTCCACGAGATCACCGGCGTGCCCCAACTGGAGACCGTGCCCGACGAGATGGTCCGGCAGGCCGACCAGATCGAGCTGGTCGACATGTCGCCCGACGCGCTGCGGCGGCGGATGGCCCACGGCAACGTCTACGCGCCGGAGAAGGTCGACGCGGCGCTGTCGAACTACTTCCGCGTCGGCAACCTGACGGCGCTGCGGGAACTGGCCCTGTTGTGGGTGGCCGGGAAGGTCGACGAGCAGCTCGACCGCTACCGCGAGGAACACGGCATCCGGGGGAAGTGGGAGGCCCGGGAGCGGGTGGTGGTGGCCCTGACGGGCGGCCCCGAGGGCGACACGCTGATCAGGCGGGCGGCCCGGATCGCCGACCGCAACAAGGGCGCCGACCTGCTGGCCCTGCACGTCATCAGCGCCGACGGCCTGACCGGCGGCGACCCGGCCAGCCTGGCCCGGCAGCGGATCCTGACGGAGTCGCTGGGCGGGACCTACCACCAGGTCGTCGGCGACGACGTCCCCACGGCGCTGCTCGACTTCGCGAGCGGGGTGAACGCGACCCAGCTCGTTCTGGGGGCGTCGAGGCGCGGCAGGTTCGCCCAGATCCTCTCCCGGGGCGTGGGGGTCGAGACGACGGCGCGGTCGGGCCCGATCGACGTCCACATGATCACCCACGCCGAGGCGAGGCAGGGCCGCGCGCGCCGCCAGCGCTCCCGGGCCGCCCTGACCAGACGGCGGCGTGTCACCGGCTGGATCCTGGCGCTGGCCGGCATGCCCGCCCTGGCGGGCATGCTGCTGCCGTTCCGCGACGAGTTGTCGCTGCCGAGCGAGATCCTCTTCTTCCTGATGCTGACGGTGGGCGTGGCCCTGGCGGGCGGCACCTGGCCCGCCATCACCGCCGCCGTCGGCGGCTCCCTGCTGCTGAACTACTTCTTCACCCCGCCCCTGTACGAGTTCACGATCAACGACCCGGAGAACCTGTTCGCCCTGGTCGTCTTCGTGCTCGTGGCCGCGGCCGTGGCGGCGATAGTGGATCTGGCCGCCCGGCGGACCCGGCAGGCGGCCCAGGCGAGCGCGAACGCCGAGATCCTGTCGGCCCTGGCGGGGCACGTGCTGCGCGGCGAGTCGGCGCTGCCGTCCCTGCTGGCCCGGCTGCGCGAGACCTACGGGCTGACGTCGGTGACGCTGCTGGAACGGGCGGCCGAGCCGAAGGCGTGGCACATCGTCGCGACCACGGGCGGCCCGCCGTGCGTGAAACCGTCGAGCGGCGACACCGACGTGATCATCGACGACGACCTGGTGCTCGCCGCGCGGGGAGCGCCGCTCGACGCGTCCGACCGGCGTGTCCTGGAGGCGTTCGCGGCCGAGATCGCGGTCGCGCTGCGCCAGCAGCGCCTGGCCGAGGCCGCCGAGAAGGCCAAGCCGCTGGCGGCGGCCGACAAGATGCGCACCGCCCTGCTGGCGGCGGTCAGCCACGACCTGCGCACCCCTCTGGCGTCGGCCAAGGCGGCGGTCGAGTCGCTGCGCAGCCGGGAGATCGTCTGGTCTCCCGATGACCGCGCCGAACTGCTGGCCACCGCCGACGAGTCGCTGGTGAAGCTCGACCGCCTGGTGGCCAACCTGCTCGACATGAGCCGCCTCCAGGCCGGGGTGCTGGGCGTGACCCTCGAACCGCTGGCCCTCTACGAGATCGTGCCCCGCGCGATCGACGACCTCGGCGCCCGCATCGAGACGGCCGTCCCCTACGACCTGCCGGAGGTCGTCGCCGACGCCGCCCTGCTGGAGAGGGTGCTGGTCAACGTGATGGGCAACGCCATGCGCTACAGCCCGGCCGTGCTGGTGACGGCCGGTTCCGTCGGCGACCAGGTCGAGATCCGGGTGATCGACCGGGGGCCCGGCATCCCGCCCGACGCGCACGAACGCGTCTTCCAGCCGTTCCAGCGTCTGGGCGACCGCGACAACCACACGGGGGTGGGCCTCGGTCTGGCGCTGTCGCGCGGGCTGACCGAGGCGATGGGCGGGACGCTCACCCCGGAGGAGACCCCGGGCGGCGGCCTCACCATGGTCCTCCGCCTGCCGGCGGCCCGGTGAACGGTTTCCAGCCCACGGCGGGCTACCTCGGCCCGCCGCCGAGCCGCCACTTCTGAACGAGCTCGCGGACCGCCGGGGCGACCTCCCCGGCGAACAGCTCGGTCTTGGCCAGGTCGTCGGACATCAGCAGGAAGCCGCTGACCCCGTAGTCGGCGGTCAGCCCGGCGAGTTGTTCGACCCACTGCTCCGGCGGTCCCTGCAGGAAACCGCGGTTCGCCTCGGTGAACTCGCCGGTGATGTTGAGCAGGCGCCTGACGGCGCTCGGTTCGCGCCCGGCCGCGAGGGCGGCCTCGTCGATGTGCCGGTTCATCTCGGTCAGGTCGGCGGGGCCGCCCGGCAGGTAGGGCAGCGACGGCAACCAGCCGTCGCCGGCTCGTCCCGTCAGGGCCAGCATCTTCGGCTTGTACGCCCCCACCCAGATCCCCACGTCGTGAGCCGGGGCGGGGCCGCGCTTCGCGCCCTTCACCGGGTAGTAGGGCCCGTCGGACCGGACCCCGCCGCGCTCGTCGGCGGCCCAGATCTGGCGGATGATGCCGATGCCCTCCTCCAGCGCCTCGATGCTCTGGGCCGGGGTGAGCCGCCGCCCGCCCATGGCTTCGATGGCGTCCCAGAACCCGCCCGCGCCGATGCCGAGCTCGATCCGGCCGCCGCTGAGCCGGTCGAGGCTGGCCACGCTGCGCGCCAGCACGGCGGGCTGGCGCAGCGGCAGGTTGGTCACGTTGCCGCTGAGCCTGATCCGCTCGGTCTGCGCCGCGATGTAGGACATCAGCGTCCAGGTGTCGTGGAACCGCGGCTGGTAGGGGTGGTCCTGGAAGGTGACCAGGTCGAGGCCGGCCCTTTCGGCGGCCCTGGCGTGGTCGACGGCGTGCCTGACCGGCTGGATCACCGGGCTGACGAAGGTGCCGAACAGCAGGTCGTGCCCGTAGTCGCTCATTTCTCATCCCTGATGTTGAAGTTGTCGCGGAAGACGTTGGCCGGGTCGTAGCGGCGCTTCAGGACCCGCAGCCGGTCGAGGGTCTTCGGCGGGAACGCGTCGGCGACCTTGCCGAGGCCGGTCTCGAAGCTGAGGTAGAGGCCGTCGAAGTGTTCGCGGTTCGCCTCCCACAGCGCGTCCATCCGCTTGTCGTCGATCCCCATCGCGGTGACCTGGAAACCGGCGTCGCGGTGGGCGTAGGCCGTGGCGTCGGCCGGGACGTCGGCGACCGCGCCGCCGACGGTGCGGATCTGGAAGAAGTACACGACCCCGCCGGCCAGCATCTTCGCCGCGGCCGCCGCGAAGGCGGAGGTGATCTCGCGCACGAACGCCGACCGGGCCACCGGCTCGCCCTGCCCGTGGTGGTCGCCGTCTTGGGCGTTGTCCATGACGTCGGCGTACGCCGCGACGACGACCTGCTGCTGGTAGAGCGCGGAGATGCCGGCGAACGGCTGGAGCTGGTCGACGATGACCTCGGGGTCGGCGGAGTCGACCATGGCCATGATCTGCGCCACGGCCGGCCGGCCGCGCCGGGGCGGCCCCATGATCAGGAACGCCGTCGTGTCGCGCGGGGCCGCGGACGCCACCTCGCCGAAGCGCCGCAGGAAGCCGGCCTGGTCTGCGGCGTCCATGACGAGCTGGGCCCAGCCGACGTCGGTGACCACGGAGGCCTCGAACTCGAAGGAGGTCACGACCCCGAAGTTGGCGCCGGCCCCGCGTACCCCCCAGAAGAGCTCGGCGTTCTCGTGTTCGTCGGCCCTGACCACCGACCCGTCGGCCAGCACGATCTCGACGGCCCGCAGGTGGTCGATGGTGAGCCCGTGCTTGCGCGACAGGAACCCGATGCCGCCGGCGGTGGCCAGCCCGCCGACGCCGACGCCGCCGTAGTCGCCGGAACCGAGCGCCCAGCCGTGGGGGCGCAGCGCGGCGGCGACCTTGTTCCAGCGGGCGCCCGGACCGATCTTCACCCGGCGGGTGGTCTCGTCGAGCACCTCTACGGCGTCGAGGTGACGCAGGTCGATGACGATCCCGCCGTCGTTGGTCGACCGGCCGCTGACGCCGTGACCGCCGCTGCGCACGCCCAGCGGCAGAGCGGGGTGGCGGCGGGCGAAGGCCAGCGCGTCGGCGACCTCGGCGGGGTCGCGCGGGAACAGCAGCAGCCCCGGAGAGCCGCCCCGCAGGTAGTTCGACCTGACCCGCCCGTAGTTCCGGTCGCCCGGTTCGACGGCCGTGGCGGCCAGCGATTCGGGCACGCCGTCGTAGTCGATGCCCGTGCGCCGCTCGGCGAGCGCGGCGGCGGGTCTGACCGGCCGGTCGGAGAGGCCGCCGGGGGCGGCGGCGCGCAGGGCGGGGATCGTCTCGCGGGCGAACCGCGCGAGCACGGCCTCATCGTCGGTGCGCAGGATGATCGTGCCGAACCCGTCGTCGAGCACCCCGGCCGGGACGTCACCCGTGACGACGAGGACCCGCCGGATCTCCCGGGGGTCCCGCCCGGCCGCCGCGGCGGCCTCGTCGATCAGCTTGTTTCCGGTACGCGGGCATTCGGGCCGCTCCGGATCATGGACGGCGACCCACCCGTCGGCCTGCCGTCCGGCCAGCTCCAGCACGGCCGGATCGTCGCCGGTGACCCAGACGGGCACCGCGTGCGCCGGTTCGGGCCCCGGCTCGGCGGCGGTGAGCCGGTGGTGCACACCGTCATAGGTGACCCGGGGCGCCGAGACGTCCCAGATCGCCCGGATCACGTCGATCGCCTCGGCCAGCGCCGCGACCTCGCCCGACGTGCCGAGCGTGAGCGCGACCCGGCCGCCCGACAGCAGGTCGAGCCCGGCGGCCGACCGCCCCAGCACGGCGGGGTTCCATTCGGCGACGTCGAGCCGGCCGACCAGGCCGATCCGCCCGGTCCGCCCCGCCAGCCAGGACAACCCGGTCCACTCGGGGAACATCGCCAGGTCGTAGCCGAACTCCTCAATCAGCTCGGCGCGGCCGGTGAGGGCGCCGAACCGGAGCGCGTGGCCATAGTTCATGGGGGACTCCCTTAGGTTGATACGTCAACCAATATACGTCAAGGTTGATGCATCAACTAATCTGGGGCACATGGCCGATCTCACCGACCCCCAGGCCCTCGCCTGGGCCAGCTACCAGCGCATGCGCGTCCGGCTCAGCGGCGTCCTCGGCCGCGAGCTCGCCGCCGCCACCGGCCTGTCCGAGGCCGACTTCGAGGTCCTGGTCGCCGTGAACGAACGCCCCGACGAGTCGGTGCGCTCACTGGCGCTGCGATGCGGCCTGGAATGGGAGAAGAGCCGCCTGTCCCACCAGCTCCGCCGCATGGAGCAGCGCGGCCTGATCACGCGGGAGGCCTGCGAAGAAGACAGCCGGGGCTCGGCCGTCCGGCTCACCCCGCGCGGGCGCGAACTGGCCTGCGAGGCCAGGAAGCACTACGACGCGGCGGTCAAGCGCTACGTCATGGACTCGCTCACGCCGGAGCAGGTCGCCGCATTGGCCGAGATCTCCGACACCCTGCTCGACCGCATCGAGATCACCCACAGGTGAGCCACCCGCCGCCATCGTTTCCGATCTGTGACCAACCCCCCACCCTCTGCTCGCATCCAACGATGTGATGGGGAACACAACCAGGGGGTAAAGATGAAGATCAGGGTTCTGGTCACGACGGTGGCGACGGCCGCCGCGATGATGGCCGTGCCGGCCACGGCGCAGGCCGCGCCGCACCATGGGGGCGACAGCATCCGCTACGCCTCGGCCAAGGCCTGCAAGGTGAAGAAAGCGACCGTGTTGTGCGGGAACTGGCGGCTGGTGACGCACCACGGCAAGATCCTCCAGCTCAGGGACGCCCAGCTCGAAGCGCTCGACGGCAAGCGGAGGCCGGTCGGTTTCGCCGCCGCTCCGGTGGCGATCAGCGGGAACGGCCAGAAGATCGCCTACTTCCGCAAAGACGGCCGGATCGCCGTCCGGACGCTCGGCGGCGGGGTCACCCTGCTGCCCGCCGACACGCTGCCGAAGAACGTCGTGCAGTACAACGTGTGGTTCCGCCTGTCCGACGACGGCGCGAGCCTCGCCGTGACCGACCGCCGGACGATGATCTTCGACACCAAGAAGGGCAGACGGCTCGGCCTGCTGCCCGCCAAGCGCGAGTTCATGGGCTTCAGCGGCGACGGCAAGGAGGTGCTGACCAGCGGGCCCGACGAGGTCTTCCGCGTCTACGACCGCTCGGCCCGTCTCCTGCGCCAGGGCCGCCCGGCCGACGACGTGAACGGCTGGGGTCCCAACGCGCTGCACGCCGACGCCCGGACGGTGGCCACTCTGGTGTCCGGTGACAAGATCGTCGTCTCCGACGTGGAGACCGCCCAGGTCGAAGGGGACAACCCGATCAAGCTGCCCAAGGGCGGCACCGTCGAGATGCTCGACTGGACCGGACCCGACCAGGTCACCCTGCACGTGTCGCAGAACCTGCCGAAGGTCCCGAACCGGATGACGGTCCTCCAGCACGACACGAAGACCGGCGTCACCACGGTCCGCGACCGCTACGACATCCTCAAGGACACCTTCACCTACGCCGCCTGCGGCGGTTAACGGACCGGCTTGGCCCTCCCCAGTTGCTTGACCGTGGCCGGGTCGGCGCCCTCGGGCAGATCGGCGACCTTCAACGGGCCGGTCCCCTTGGCGACCCTCGTGTTGCCCGAGCAGCTACCGGTCACGAGACGGCCGT
>NZ_BBXE01000027.1:158986-183681 GCF_001570565.1 Herbidospora yilanensis
TTGAACCCGGTGGCCACCCCGGTGAAGACGACCGCGGAGCTCCGCACCCGCTCCTTCACCGGCGTGAGGGCGCACTTGCAGGCGTAGGCGGGCACGGACGAGAAGACGAGCGTCCCCGCGGCCAGCGCGAGGACGAGAAAGAGACGACGCCACATGCCCCTGAAACGGAAACCAAGATCGATCGGTTCGCGGCACGTTTGACGCCCGCGCGACGGGTAGCGGCCCTGTCAGCAGCGATTAGCGAAAGGGGCTTACATGTACGAGCCGTGGAGCTACCAGGAAGGCGTCGTCTCCGGCGCCGGGGTCAGCGTGATCGGGTTCGACGTCGAGGCCGTCAACGGCAAGATCGGTGAGGTCGACGAGCAGAGCGACGCCGTCGGCGACTCCTACATCGTCGTCGACACGGGCTTCTGGATCTTCGGCAAGAAGGTCATCATGCCCGCCAGCACGATCACCGAGATCGACCCGCAGCAGCGCAAGGTCTTCCTCGCCCGGACGAAGGAAGAGATCAAGAACGCGCCGGAGTTCGACCAGGACACCTACAAGGACCCGGCGTACCGGGAGCAGGTCGGCAACTACTACACCGGCTACAACCAGCTTCCGTGACGCGGCCGGGCCCGCATCCGGCGTTCGGCGACAGGGGGTCGGCCGAACGCCCGGATGCGGGCCTTCGCATGTCCGGTCACCGCTCCCAGGGAGCGGTCTCGCCCATCTTCTCGTAGTACCTGGCCAGGTGGGCCTTGACCCGGTCGACCTCGTTCTCGGGGATCTTCACGCCGCCGCGCGCGCCCTGGAGGATCCCGCCGGCGGCCATGACGGCGCGCGGCACCGCCTTGAGCCTGCCGTCGACGACGTCGGCGATCAGCAGCTTGTAGCTGCCGAAGTTCTCGGGGGCGTCGCCGTCGTACCAGACGTGGGCGTCGCGGTAGGCGGCGTCGGGCTCGTCTTCCGCGCCCGCCCATTCGCGGACGCGGCTCTCGGCCGCGCTGCCGTCCCACTCCCGCGAACGGTCGGCGAGGGGCAGGTCCTTGAATCGTGTCACGGTCATACCCGCCCCCTGCCCGGCACCGGATGGGCAAACGGTCACCATCCCGTGCCGGTCGGGTAGATCGCCGGGGTCAGTCCGTGACCCATTCGCCGGTCGAGCGCCGGTAGGCCTCGGCCCCGGCCCTGTCGATGGCCGCCTTCACCGCCGCGAAGATGGCCCCCTGGACCGCGGCGGCCACGACCACCTCGCCCCATCCGTAGTCGGGCGAGGTCGCCTGCGGCGCCTCGTCCTCACCGGCGGCCAGCTTCCAGACCTGCTTGAAGATCAGGCTCGCCACCGCGCCGCCGATCATGCCGCTGAGCGCGCTCGCGCCACGCACCGCTAGTTTGTTCATGCCGGTACGTGCTACCCGGGCGGCCCGGCGGTAGTCGGCCGATCACCCGGCGGGCGGGTGGGGATCGTTGCCGGGCGCGATCGTGCGCTGGTCGCGCACCTTGATCGGGGTACCCTCACCGCTACCCCGATTCGGCGGGATCAGTGGCCCATGGCCTTGCGGATGGCGTCGCGGGCCCGGTCCATGATGGCGGCGGGCGCGCCGAGCAGCAGGTTCTTCTTGACCGACTCCACGCCCGGGTGCGGGTGGGTGGGGGCCATCTTCTCTGCGGCCTTGACGCCGGCCGTCATCTTGCGCAGGCGGTCGGGGTCGCCCTCGGCTTCGAGCTGCGGGAACTCAAACTGCTCCTCGGCTTCGGCGTGGGCAATGACGTCCGTGCGCAGGGCGTCCAGGTGCTTGAGGAAGTCGGGGTTGTCGGTGCCCATCTCGTCGAGGTCGGACAGGGCCTGCTTGGCCTCGTTCTCCTCCTGGAGCCGCTGTTCGATGACGGCCTTGCCGTCGGGGAGGACCTTGCGGGCGTACGGGTGGACGAGTTCCTCCTCGGCGGTCTCGTGCACCGCGAGCAGGCGGACGAGCCTGCGGAAGGCCTCTTCCCGGGCGTCGCCCTGGGCCGACTCGACCTCGGCGAACAAGGTCTTGATCTCTTCGTGCTGGTGCTTCAGGAAGGTGACGACGTCGGTCTGCTGGGTGTCCATGGCGGACTTCCCCTCACTGGTCGGACAACTCACCGCCCCCTACCCGTGCCGGGTGCCCCGATGTCCGGTAAACCTTAACTTTTGTACTTTATGTCCGGATCAAGGCATGGCCGGGGCGTGCTCGGGCAGTGGGCTCGCATGACCGGGAACAGACACGGCCGACCGCGTTCGTGGATCTACGCCGGCGTCTTCCTGGGCGTGTTCGTCCTGGGCGGCGCCGGCCTCGTCATCGGCTCCATGCCGCTGTTCTGGACCTGCCTGGTCGTGCTGGTCGTGCTGGTGCCGGTGGGCAAGCTGATCGGCGTCATGGACGACACCGTCATGGCCCCGACCGACCCCGAGGAACCCGGCCACGGCTAGCCGTCGTTTCCCCAGTTCGGACGCGGGTAGGCCGAGGACATCATGTCCGCGGGCTACGAGCGAATGCTGGCCGGCCTGATCGAAAGCAGTCACCTGCGCTCCGTCGACGACCTGCCGTCGCTTCTGGCCGCCCACACCCCGCAGGCGGGGTTCGCCCATGTCCTGATCTACCTGGTCGACCTCCAGCAGCAGGTGCTCCGGCTGCTGCACGGACGCCACGGCGAGACCGAAGGGGCGCCGGAGGAGTTCAGCGTCGAGCGGGGCCTGCCCGGCCTCGCCTTCCAGCAGGTCCGCACCCTCTCGCAGCACGACGAGAACGGCGAGACCGAATACTGGTGGATCCCGATCCTCAACGGCACCAGCAGGCTGGGCGTCCTGCGCGTCAGCACGGGCGGCGCCCCTCTCGACCACACGTCCGCCCGCCACCTCTCGTCGGTGGTCGCCCTGCTGCTGACGAGCATGCGCGGCTACAGCGACACCTGGGCCCGCACCGTCCGCACCAAGGAGATGAACGTCGCCGCCGAGATGCAGTGGCGGCTCATCCCTCCCCTGACCTTCGCCAGCGACCGGATGACCGTCTCGGGGGTGCTCGAACCGGCCTACGAGGTGGGCGGCGACACCTTCGACTACGCCATCGCGGGCGACGTGCTCCACGTCGCCGTGTTCGACGCGATGGGCCACGACGTCTCCGCCGGGCTGACGGCGAGCCTGGCCATGGCGGCCTGCCGCAACAACCGCCGCCAGGGCGCCTCGCTGGCCGAAAACAGCGAGGACATCGAGGCGGTGCTCATCGAGGAGTTCGGCCGGGCTCAGCGGTTCGTCACCGCCGTCATGGGCGATCTCGATCTGCGGACCGGCATGTTCAGCTGGGTCAACCGGGGCCATCCCCCGCCCGTCCTGCTGCGCGGCGGGCGCTGGGTGACGATGCTCGAATGCCTGCCGGCCCATCCGATGGGGCTCGACCTGGGCCTGTCGGTCACGACCTGCCACGAGCAACTGGAGCCCGGCGACCGGCTGATCTTCTACACCGACGGGATCACCGAGATCCGCGACGCCTCCGGCCGGGAGTTCGGCATGCACCGGTTCATCGACTTCGTGGTCCGCAACAACCAGAGCGGGCTGCCGGTGCCCGAGACGCTGCGGCGCCTCGTCCAGGCCGTGCTGGTCTACCACAAGGGGGTGCTCCGCGACGACGCGACGGTCGTCATCGTGGAATGGCGCGGCCCCGACGCCGATCGGGAGCTTGAGAACGCCGACTGGCCGATCCCCCGCACCTGACCCGTCCGCGCGTCATGAAGCCCGAGCCCAGATGTTCATGGTGTGTTCGACGCCTTGTTCTGCGCTGGCGGGCTGCGGGGACTTCGCTCGTCTCCAGCGGGTGGATCACCCCGCATCACGAAATTTCGGAGGTACTTGTGCCCAGCACAAGGTGGCCCGCTCCCGCCCTCGCCGCCGCGGCGGTCATCGCCATGCTCGGCGTGACGGTCCCGGCAGCCGGCGCGGCGACGTCTGATGATGTGAACCTCGGCGCCCCCTGCTCGGCGGACGTGGGCCTGCGCGGCTTCACCGACAGCCTGGACAAGAAGACGTTCGAGGGCACCCCCGTCGGGGGCCTGTCGGCCATCGCGCGGCTGCGCGACGACCGTTTCCTGGCGCTCTCTGACAACACCGGCACCGTCCCCGCCCGCGTCTACGACGTCGCCCTCTCCGGCGACGACGCCCAGGTCGTCGGCATGACGACGCTGAAGCGGCCCGACGGCACCGCCTACAACGGCACCGACTTCGACGGCGAAGGGCTCGTCGCCGAGCCCCACGGCCACACCGTCCTGGCGAGCTCCGAGACCGAGCCGTCGATCCGCCGGTTCCGCCTGTCCGACGGCCGGCAGACCGCCTCGTTCGAGGTCCCGGCCCGGTTCCGGATCACCCCCGCGGGCGAGTCGCCGGTCAACCTGGCCTTCGAGGCCCTCACCACCTCGCCCGACGGCACGTCCCTGTACGCCGGCATGGAAGGCCCCCTGCTGACCGACGGCCGTGAGGCGTCGGGCGCGGGCCGCCAGCGCATCCTGCGTTACGAGGGCACGCCCGGCGGCGACTACACGCCGGCCGCGCAGTACGCGTACAAGACCGACCCCAACCTCGGCCTGGTCGAGCTGGTGGCGCTCGGCGACGACCAGTTCCTCGCGATGGAGCGCGGCTTCACCGCCGGCGTCGGCAACACCGTGCGCGTCTACCGCGTCACCGCCACCGGCGCCCCCGACGTCTCGGGCGTCGCCTCGTTGTCGACCGTGACCGACCCGCGCTCCTGGCTCGGCAAGAAGCTGCTGGCCGACATCGTCGACTGCCCGCCATCGGGCGCGACCACCAAGCAGCCCCAGCCGAACCCGCTGCTCGACAACATCGAGGGCATGGCGCTCGGCGACCGCCTCGACGGCGACACCCGCGTGCTCTACCTGATCTCCGACGACAACAACAGCGCGACGCAGATCACCCGCCTCTACGAGCTGAGCGTCAACGTCCCCGACGAGGCGACGCTGCGCGACCGCGCGATCCTGTCGGCGACCGACTACCAGCCCGGCCCCGTCTCCGGCAACTTCATGCCGAAGACCCCGGTCAACGGCATCACCCCGCCGTTCCCCGGCCAGCCGATCCCCGGCTTCTCCGCCGTCATCCCGCACACCCGCGGCTCGAAGAACGCCAACCGCCTGCTCGGCATGCCCGACAACGGCTTCGGCTCCAAGGACAACTCGCCCGACTTCCTGCTGCGCGCCTACTACATCGAGCCCGACTACAAGTCGGGTGAGATCGAGGTCAAGAGCCACATCAGCTTCCGCGACCCCGACCGCAAGGTGCCGTTCCCGATCGTCAACGGCGACACCCCCGAGCGGCTGCTGACCGGCGCCGACTTCGACATCGAGTCGCTCCAGTGGGACGCGGACGGCACCCTGTGGATCAGCGACGAGTTCGGCCCCTACCTGGTGAACGTCGACAGGACCGGCAAGGTCCTGCGCGCCCCGATCCCGCTCTTCGACGGCACCAAGTCGCCCCAGTCGAACGAGCTGAAGCCCGGCGAGACCCCGACGCTGCCCGGCAGCGGCGGCTTCGAGGCCATGGCCGCGAGCGAAGACGGCTACACCCTCTACCCGATCCTCGAACGCGCCAAGACCGCCGACCCCGACCAGCGCCGCCGCATCGTGTACGAGTTCGACGTCCGCGCCGCCGCCTACACCGGCAAGACCTGGACCTTCCGCGTCGACGACCCCGGCCTGTTCGTGGGCGACGCCCAGGTCCTCGACGGCAAGCGCCTGCTGCTGATCGAGCGCGACAACGGCATGGGCCAGACCTCGTTCGTCAAGAAGCTCGTCGTCACCGACCTCGACAAGGCCGACGCGAACGGCGTGCTCCCCCGCCGCACCGCCGTCGACCTGATGCGCATCGCCGACCCGAAGGGCGTCTCCACCCCGGCCCGCCCGAACGAGTACGGCGTCGGAGACCTGTTCTCCTTCCCGCTCCAGTCGGTCGAGTCGGTCCTGCCCCTGTCGGGCGACCGCGTGATCGTGGCCAACGACAACAACTTCCCCGGCAACGACGGCCGCATCCCGGGCCGCGCCGACGACACCGAAGTGATCGTCATCGACGTGCCGGGCCTGCGCGGCTGACGCCTTCCCGAGAAGAGCCCAGGCCGGGTGGTCGCCCGGCCTGGGCTTTGGTCGCTCTCCCGTCAGCTGGGTAGCATCGGCGGGATGGCGTGCCGTATCAGTGAACTGGTGATCGACTGTCGCGACCCCGAGCGCTTGGCCGCGTTCTGGTGTGAGGTGCTCGGTTATGTCGTCCTCGGGCGCGAGGAGAGCTTCGTCGAGATCGGTCCCGAGGACGAAGGCCACCGGCCGGTGCTCGTGCTCAGTTCGAGCGACGAGCCGAAGGCCGGCAAGTTGCCGCTGCACATCGACGTGAGCCCGACCGACCGCGACCAGGACGCCGAGCTGGAGCGCCTGCTCGCCCTCGGCGCCAAGCCCGCCGACGTCGGCCAGACGGGCGAGGAGAGCTGGCACGTCCTGGCCGACCCGGAGGGCAACGAGTTCTGCCTACTGCGCACCCGCGTGACCTGACCCCGCCAGCCGCGCGAGGTCCCGTTCGGCGAACCGGCGGTGCTCGACGTGCTCTCGCAGCACCACCCTGAGGCAGTGGCCGACCGAGTGAGACTCCACGCCCCACGACGGAATCAGCTCGCCGGTGCGGATCTCGTCGAGGCCGGCGTCGGTGAGCGCCGCCATGACGCCGCGCAGCTTGGCGTTCCGGTCGGCGTGCAGCCGCACCACCTCGTCATAGGAGGCCTCGACCTCCGTGAGGGCGACGTCGGTCGGGGGCAGGCCGAGCCGGTGATAGGTCGACGTCTCGCCGAGGATCAGGCGCCCGACCCACGTGTCGACGGCGAAGACGAGATGGCGCAGCGTCTCGGCGAACGACCACTCGTCGTCGACCCGCTCGTGCCGCACGGCCTCGGGCAGCCGCTCGGCCCGCTCGCGGGTCTGCGACCAGAGGCGCTCGACGGTGTCCCACATCAGACGGTGGTCGTCGGCCGTCCGGACCGACCGTAGCCGCACCCGCTCGGGATATCGCCGGTCGAGCTCGGCCGCCACGTAGTCGGTGACGTCGACGTCGTCGACCACGACCGTGCCGGCCTCGCCGTCGAATCCGGAGATCCGCAGATCGGCCACCTGGGAGCCGGCGATCCGCACGCCGGTCAGGTCGCATTCGCGGAAGACCGCGCCGGTGAGATCGGCCTGCCTGAAGATCGCACCGCGGAACTCGCGGGTGTGGACGTACTCCATCGCGTCATTGTCCCCCGGCGGAGACGACAGGCAGTTCCACGGTGATGCGGATCCCCCCGGCGGCGCGCGGGCTGAGGGTGAGGGTCCCGTCGTGGGCGTGGGTGATGGTCTTGACGATCGCCAGGCCGAGGCCGACGCCCGCGTGGTCGGTGTGGATGCGCTCGGTGCCGCGCTGGAACGGCTCGGTGAGCGTGGCCACCCGTTGCGGGGTGAGCACCTGGCCGGTGTTCTCGACGGCCAGCACCACGCTCCGGGGGCGGACACTCGTGCTGACCCAGACCGCGCCCTGTTCGGGCAGGTTGTGGACGATCGCGTTCTGCACGAGGTTCGTGGTGAGTTGCAGCAGCAGTGGCTGCGATCCCATCGCGGGCGTGATGTCGCCGGAGGTCTCGACGGTGACGCCGCGTTTCTCCGCCAGCGGGAGGAGCGTCTCGGCGGCCTCCTCCGCCAGGAGTGACAGGTCGACGGGCTCCCGCGTGAACGACCGCTGGTCGGCCCGGCTGAGCAGGAGCAACGCCTCGGTGAGCTCGATCGCCCGGGTGTTGACGGCGTGGAGGCGGTCGAGGAGCTCGCCGGGGTCGTGGCCGGGGTCGGTCCGGGCCACGTCCAGCAGCGCCTTCGAGACGGCGAGCGGGGTGCGCAGCTCGTGGGAGGCGTTGGCGGCGAACCGCCGCTGTTCGGCGACGTGGGCTTCGAGCCGTTCGAGCATGCCGTCGAAGGCGTCGGCGAGTTCGCGGAACTCGTCGTGGGGGCCCGGTAGCCGGATCCGGTGGGAGAGCGACCCGGTCGTCGCCAGCCGGGTGGCGTCGGTGATGCGGGTCAGCGGGGCGAGCATGCGCCCGGCGAGGATCCACCCTCCGACCAGGCCGAAGATCAGCAGGAAGACCAGCACCGCCCCCGTGGCCGACGCGAAGTCGCGCAGCAGGGTCGACCGCACCAGCACGCCTCCGGGCACACCCGTGTACTCGGGCAGGTGGCGCAGGGTGAAGACCCACACGGCCCCGATCAGCAGACCGCCGGCCAGCATGAGGAACCCGGCGTAGCTGAGGGCGAGCCTGAGCCGCACACTCGTCCCGGATGCTCTATCCACGGTCTCCCCCTTCGATCCGGTATCCGGCGCCGGGCACGGTGGCGATGATCGGCGGTTCACCGAGCCGCTTGCGCAGCGCCGAGACGGTGATGCGCACCGCGTTGGTGAACGGGTCGGCGTTCTCGTCCCAGGCCCGTTCCAGCAGCTCCTCGGCGCTGACGACGCCGCCCTCGGCCGCCACCAGGACCTCCAGCACGGCGAACTGCTTCCTGGTCAGCGCGACGTAGCGGCCGTCCCGGAAGACCTCTCTCCGGAACGGGTCGACCCGCAGCCCGGCGACCTCGCGCACCGGCGGCCGGGTGCGGCCCCTCCTGCGGTCGAGCGCGCGCAGCCGCATGACGAGCTCCCGCAGCTCGAAGGGTTTGGTGAGATAGTCGTCGGCGCCGAGTTCGAACCCGGACGCCTTGTCGTCGAGCCGCTCGGCCGCGGTGAGCATGAGGATCGGCAGCCCGCTGCCGGAGGCCACGATGTGCCGGGCGATCTCGTCACCCGACGGGCCGGGGACGTCGCGGTCGAGCACGGCGACGTCGTAGTCGTTGACGCTCAGCAGCTCCAGCGCGGTGTCGCCGTCACCCGCGATGTCGGCGGCGATCGCGGCCAGCCGCAGACCGTCGCGGACGGCTTCGGCCAGATAGGGTTCGTCCTCGACGATCAGCACGCGCACGGTCTCGATGCTACGAAGCGGCGCATATCGTCCACGTATCGAAAACCGCATACGCACCGGCAACACCGCCTTCCCTTCACTGGCGGCATGCCTCGAAACCGGATCCTCCAGTTCCTCGTCGTGGCCCTCACCGCGCTGGCCCCCGCGGCCTGCGCCGACCAGGCGCCCTTCGCGGCCACACCCGTCGACCACAGGTGGGCCGACGGCGCCCTCCCCGAAGGCGCGACCGTGTTCGACGACGGCTATCCGGGTGTGCGCAACCTCGATCCCGATCTCCTGCACACCCTGCGGGAGGCGGCGACCGACGCGGCGGCGGAGGGCGTCGTCTTCTACGTCAACAGCGGCTGGCGCTCCCCCGAACGCCAGAACCTCCTTCTCCGGGACGCGGTCAGGACGTACGGCTCGAAGGAGGAAGCCGCCCGATGGGTCGCCACCGCGAAGAGATCACGTCACGTGGTGGGCGACGCCGTCGACCTCGGCCGGACCGACGCCACCTCGTGGTTGTCCGAGCACGGCGCCGCCTACGGGCTGTGCCAGATCTACCGGAACGAACCCTGGCACTACGAACTCCGCCCCGAGAATGCTTGCCCGGCGATGTACGACGACCCCACCCAGGACCCGAGGATGCACCAGTGACCATCACCCCGTGGAAGCGCGGACCGATCTTCACGGCGACGGCCCTGCTGCTCGGCCTGGTCATGCTCCTGCACGCCCACATCACCGACCGCGGCGGCCTCGGCAACCTGGTCGACACCGCGCTGCCGTGGTCCGGCGTGTTCATCCCGCTGCTGCTGACCGGGGCGTTGTGGCGCCGCTCCGCGGTCGCGGCGGTCGCCCTGCTGCTCCCCGCCGGCGTGTGGCTCGGTCTCTTCGGCGGCCTGCTCGTCGACAAGTCGCAACCGGGCGGCGACCTCACCGTGGTCACCCACAACGTCGGCGCCGCCAACCCCGACCCGACCGGCACCGCCCGCGCCCTGGCCGCCTCCGGCGCCCACGTGCTGGCGCTGGAGGAGATCACCCCGCAGGCGAGGGGCGTGTACGAGAAGGAACTCGCCGAGACCTACCCGCACCACACGGTCCAGGGCACGGTCGGCCTGTGGAGCATGCTGCCCCTGACCGACACGCGCCCCGTCGACCTGGAGACGAACGCCGGCCCGCTGGCCGACACCATCCCGGCCGCCGCCGAACTGGCCGAGAACCGGGCGCTGCGCACAACCGTGTCCACCGACCGGGGCCCCTTGGTGGTGTACGTCGCCCACCTGGGCTCCGTGCGGGTCTTTCCGAGGAACGGCTTCTGGACCGACAGCCGCGACCGGGGCGCACGCGCCCTCGCCAAGGCCGTCGCGGCGGAGGAGGACGAGCGGCTGGTCCTGCTCGGCGACCTCAACGGCACGACGGACGACCGCGCGTTCACGGCCCTGACCGCTCACCTGCGCTCGGCTCAGGAGGCGGCCGGGGAGGGCTTCGGCTTCAGCTATCCGGCGGCGTTCCCGGTGGTGCGGATCGACCAGGTGCTGGTGCGTGGCGTACAGCCGAGAAGGTCGTGGGTGCTGCCCGCCACCGGCAGCGACCATCTACCGGTGGCGGCCGGAATAGCCTGGTGAATGTCGCGAGGCGTGGACCAGCAGTGAACCGTAACGCCGGCGGCAGGTGCGGCCGGGCCGACGGCTCCACCGCTGTGACCTGGGCGGTCGTCGGCTCATAAGATCCGGCCCCGATCGTGCCGTAGTCGGCGTCTCGGGCACTGCCGTTCACGGCCACAAGCGGGTGCACTGCCAGGTGCCGCCGGTGCGGGAATAGCGGACACGGTGGTGTTTGCGCTGGTGGTCGGCCTGCCAGAACTCCACGTCGTGGGCGGTGAGCTCGTAGAGGGTCCAGGTCTCCTCGACCAGCCCCGGGTCGGCGGTCACGCGGGCCAGCGCCTGGTCGAACGCCTCGCCCAGCTCGGCCGGGTCGTCCAGAGGCTCCGACTGACGGCCGATCAGCGCCTCGGCACGCGAAGCCGGCGGCCGGGCCAGGAAGTCGGCGGCGCTCGCCTCCGCCCCGGCGGGGACCACGACCCCGCTGACGCGGACCTGGCGGGCGACCTGAGGCCAGTAGAAGGTCAGGGCCGCGTTCGGATTGATCTCCAGGTCTTGGCCCTTGCGACTGTTCCGGCCCGTCGCGAAGAACCAGTGGCCGTGGCTGGTGACGTCTTTGCAGATCAGCACACGCGACGACGGGCGGCCTCGCAGGTCTACCGTCGACAGGGTCATGGCGTGCGGGCCAAGCACTCCGGCCTCGATCGCCTCCTTCATCCAGCGGACGAAGAGGGGGTAGGGCTCGTCGGGGATACGGTCGAACCCGGGCAGGTCAGCGGGGAACACCGGCAGGGATCGCAGCAGGTCGCGCATGTTTTCGGCCATTGCCGAATGATCCCGCGAACCGACCTCTCAGGCGTCGCGCCAGCCTCGGTACGTCGCCGCCTGGCCTACCAATCGGCCACCGTCATCGACGAGGTTCCACATCGTGACGTCCTCGATCCAGAACCTGCGGCCCGACTTGGCGATGCGCAGACCTCGGTAGCCCGTGGCGAAGCCATGGCGGTGGACGGCGTCGATGAGTCGCTGGCGGTCTTCTCGTCGATCCGGCTCCGCGGAGAGCCTCGAAGGCATACCTACGAGTTCGGACCAGTCGTATTCGAAGCAGCGCTGCGCGGTGAGGTTGGCGTAGGTGAAGCGCGGGTCGTCGGTCGCGTCGTGCGCCAGGACGCAGAAGGGGGCCTCCTCGTAGAGCCATTGGGCGGTGGCGTCGGGGGCTCCCAGCGGGGTGCCGACGAGGCGGAGGTGACAACTTCGCAGGAGGTCGAAGAAATCCGGGTTCACGCGCAGGCCATTCTCTGGTCCGATTTTGCGTCTCCGAGGGTAGAGCACTCGGCGGAGTGGCCGGCCGCGTCGGTGGACGGATTCGTCGAGCGTATTTCTCGGCACGTGCCCTATCGAGGGTGTGATTCCGATATCGACAAGGACTGGGGCCGCACCCACTCGGTGCCGGGTACACGCATGAAGGAGATCGTCAGCTAGTCGACCTGCGAGAACTCGTTCTGGTCTCGATTACCGAGGCGGCCACGACCAAATCAGCCATAGGACACGACCGGGCGACCATCCATTCCGAAAATCACCGATCCACCGCCTACCGGCGCTGATCAGCCCATCGACGCCACCTTAGGTAGTGGCACACCAGCTCGCAGGCAACGTGCATCACCTGAGCGCACGGGTTGGAGGGGCACCCCGGCGAGAGAAGCCTTCGGGGCTATTGCGTGTTCGGTATCCATTTGAAACGGTGAATGCACAGATCACCCCGGGAGTCCGGTTCGCAAGGCGGAGATATCACTCCAGCAAAGCGATCATGGTATTGGCACAGAGAAGCCAACCTTGATCACTAAAGTTTGATATCAGGACATTTTTCACTTGCCCAGATAGATGGCCACATGTGTGATAGAACTCGCGTTGGCCGATAAGTGTCGACAGTGACGGGATGTACGAAAGTAGGTTTGCAGTGCGCGCGAGAGGGTGGCCGACAGGCACCTTTCTCGGCTGCCTGGAGTTTGGGGATCGCCAGCGACTACTCGGCCTGGGATCACACCACACTTTCATGAAAGGGCATCCCCTCATCAGGCAAGGAGACCCGTCGAGCGTGGTGTATCTACTGCTCGACGGCCTGGCGACGGTGAGCGCCCACACAGAGAACGGCACACCGACGATGGTCGCCGTCCGTGCCAGTGGTGACGTTCTAGGTGAAATGGGAGTGGTGTCAGGAGACGTCCGCTTCGCTTCGGTCCTCGTGGCACGCACGTCGCTGATAAGCACTATCCACGGAGAGAAGTTCAAGCACTTCCTCCAGGAAGCCCCGGCCGCCGCAATGGCCCTGAACCGTGTTCTGGGCGAGCGTCTACGGCAAGCGAATCGGCGGCGACTGGACTTCGGTGGATACACCGCCGAGATCCGGGTGGCTCGGGTCCTACTCGAACTTGGCACGTGCCACGGCCGCCCAGACGGCATGCGCGTCGTCATCGACGTTCCGTTGACGCAGACCGACCTCGGTGCACTCGTAGGCGCCAGCGAGGCCACCGCTCAGCGCGCAGTCAAGGAACTGCGGAGACTCGAACTCATGGCCTACGAGGGCCGACGCATTGTGATCATCGATCGCGATCGGTTGATCGATTTCGCCGACGTCAGCGGAACGAAACCGTAGGAATCTCGGCTTCGCCATCAAATGATGCCTTAGTCCGGACGTACCGGTGCCAAAGTGTGCCGATCCCGATCTCTTCCAAGGAGAACAGATGAAGCAAGGGCGTTCGACGCGCGAGATCAGGCCCATGATGGTCCTGGATCTGGAGGATTACAGCGGACTGAACGACGCGCAGCAGGAAGCAGTGCAGCAAGTAACACGCGAGCTCGTGTTCGCCGCCGCCCAAGAGGCCGAACTGGTTCTGGACGAACGGTCCGTGCAGTGGTCGGGGGACGGCTTGTTCGCCCTCCTGCCGACCGGCACCTGCGTGGCGGACGTCGCCGAGACCTTCGTGGAGACCTTCGACGCCGCCGTCGCCGCCCACAACAGCAGACGGAGCACCGAGGGCAGGAACTGCGTGCGCTACCGGATCGCCCTACACGAAGGCCCAGTCGTCCCCGATGCGGCCATGGGTGTCGGCGGCGCGCACGCAGTGGAGGTCAATCGGCTGGCCAACTCCCAGGCGGGGCGCATCGCGCTCAGGTCCTGCCCTCGGGCGGATCTCGTGGTCATCGCGTCGGAGCGGGTCTTCAACGACTACCTGAGCGCGGGCTACAACACGCTGAGCCCCGTGGAGTTCCGCAAGGTCGTGCTCAGGGAGAAGGCTCGTGAGTTCATCGCCTACCTGTACGTCCCCGGCCACGACCTCCACGGCGTACACGAACTTGACGACTACTCGCCCGGGAACGTTCCAATGCACGCCGCCACAGGGTCGGAGCCGGAACAGCGGTCCTCGGTCTTCTCCAACACCATCCACGGTGGCGGCAACGTCGTGAACCAGACGACCGGTCCCCTCAACGTCGGCGGCATCACCATAAGAGGCACCTCGCATGAATGATCAGACGCCGCAGGAGGCGAGCGGCGACGAGGCGGCGAAGGACCCATCGCCGGACGAACCGAAGGACATCCGTCAACAAGAGGAACCTCCTCCGCCCATCCCCGACGACGAGGACGACACCGTACCGGTGACCGCCCGACTGCCCAGGGAGGACGAAGAACGCCGACTCCGCGAAGAGAACCTTAACCGGCTGCAAACGACGCAGAGCGCGTACAACAGCGTGTTTTTCCAGACCGCCGGCGGAGACGTCTTCATCGGCGATCAGGGGCAGCGCGTGCAGATCGAGGTCTACGACGAGGAATCGCTGAGGGAACGGCGACGCGCATGTGTCCTCACGTCGTCGATGGAGCAACTCTCCCGGCACCTCGACCACACCAGCCTCCTAGGGCTTGACGGCGATCCAGGCACCGGCCGCATGTTCGCCGCAGTGCACGCCTTATCTCTCTGGGCGGCGCAGGGTGGTCCCCTGAACCGCAAGGTGGCGTGGCTCCGGGCCTCCGACCTCGGCCGGCTCACCGCCGATGACCTGCCCTACCATCACGGGTTCGTCCTGGACGCCGGCGACATGCTGCATCGCTCCAAAGTCGATGACCTGTGCCGCGGCCTTCAGAAGGCTGTGGAAGCCCGGCAGGCCCGCCTCGTCGTCCTCACCACGGGTCCCAGTCCGGCCGAGTTGCGCACCGTCCGGCACGATCCCCCCGACCACGTAAAAGTCTTCTCCGTCCATGCAGATACCGCCATCAGGCGCAAGGGGCTCCCCCGTCTCTCACTGCCGGACGAACTGTACGCGTGGGGACGAGATGCCACTTCTCCCGCGATGAGTGCGCTGAGGGCCCAGATCGCCGTCGACGGAATCGCCACCGGCGAGACGCCGGAGCAGATCAAGGCGACCCAGCCCGATCCTCTACGCGGGGTCGTCCAGGACATGCTTTCCAGCGCGACGCCCATGCATCGCTGCTTCCTGATCAGCGCGGCGGTACTCACGGACGTCCCCATCGTGATCGTGTCCCGTGCCGCGAACGCGCTGGCCGAGCACCTGGGCATCGAACCGGGCAGACCGGGGGCGAACGGCGAGGCAGCGGACTGGGAGTGGCTGCGTGAGTGGGTGAAGGGGGTCGACTACACGATCGAGGGAACCTCACGCCGTCTTCGGCTGTCTCGCCCGGAGATGGCCGCAGTCGTCTTGGAAGAAGTGTGGGAGGAGGGCCAGTCGATCCGCGAGGGCGTACTGGCCTGGCTCGACACCCTGACCAGACATGCTCAGCGTGAGATCAAGATGAAGGCGGCACACGCCATCGGAAAACTCGCCTCCTACGACTACACCCTCATCAGCGCGGAGTTCTTCCGCCCATGGACCAGCGGTCAGCCCGGCCGCAGTCGGCGGTGGCTGGCCCCCTGGGCACTGGAAGCCGCGGCCTTGGACGAACGATCAGTCGTCCGCGTGAGGCGTCAGCTGCGGGACTGGTCGGGCGCCTCGGCCGAGAAGCGACTAGCCGCCGCCCAGGCATACGGATCCCATATCGGGCGCAGCGATCCAGAAGAGGCGCTGCAGTCGCTGCAGCGCATTCTGCTCCGCTCAGCCGCCGGGCAGACCCAGATCCACGACGCGGTCTCCCGTGCGCTGACCGAAGTCTACGGTCCCGCCAGCGGCGTACTGGTGATCGACGAACTCGTGAAGTGGGTCGAGACCGGGCACCCGGGGCTCCGCCGGACCATGGCCCTCACCCTCACCCGTCTCACCGCCATGCGGGGAACCAACCGACCCAGACTCGACCTCGGAGCATTCACGGCAGAAGAGTGGACAGGCGCGGAGCCGAAGATCGTCCAACTCTGGCTGGACGCTCTGGCCTGCGGAGTCTTCAGCTCCATCAAGCATTCGATCAATCGCCCCGTCCACGAGGTCTGGACCTCGCTGGCCCAGTGGATCGGCCGGTGGGACGACGACCCGCGTGTCCGGCGCGTGCTATCCGAAATCTTCTCGGCTTGTCCTCCGGATCTCCGTAGCCCATTGGCCTTCCACCTTCGCCAGTGGAGCCACACCCGTGCCCTGAGCCCCAGGATCAGCCGTCATTTGCACGGCTTCATGAAAGGCCACACCAGATGAGACTTCTCCGCAGAATCCGGGCGTGGTGGAGGTCGCTCGGCGACTACCCCGAAGTGAAGACGCCTCCGCCGCCGATCGGTGGACGGCACGTGTGTGAAGAACCGGAGCCGAACAACCCGATCCAGTTGGCCCGAGGCATCATGCAGCCGCCGCCACGGCCCTGCTCCCACCCCGCTGGCGAGGGTGTCCACATCCTGGATGACGCGTTCACGATCACCACACCGGCGGCAGGGGACGCACTCCCCTTCCACGTGACCGTGTACGCCACCTGGTGCGCTCAGTACAAGACGGCCCGTGGCGGGCGCGACCTGTACGCAGAGGTCGACGCCAAGCGAGTGAACGTGCAGCGGCGCATCCATGACGTGATCCGGGCCACGGCACGCACCTTCCCGCCCTTCCAGGCGGACAAGGCGGAAGAACAGATCGAGAAAGAACTGGCCGTCGCCCTCTACTCTCCCGTGCACGACTGCGACGAGCTCACGATCACGATCTCCACCCGCTCCTGGGTCATGGTCAGCGAGGAGGTCCTGGCGTCCCGGCGGGCCCTCAGCCTGAAGCTCTTGGAGGACCAGAATCAGCTTGAGCTGACCCGATCCCACGTGTGGCGGATCGGCGAGGAACGCGAACTCTGGCTCAAATTCCTGGCCGACTGCGAGAACCACTGGCGCAGCAGGTTCGCCGTGCACCTCGCCGAACATCCGGTGAACATCGCCGAGGTCATGAGCCGAATGCAGAGCGAACGGCGGGAAGAGGCTGACCGTTACATCAGCCTGGTCCAGAACGTGGTCAGCGCCCAGCAGGCCGTCAACGTCTTCGACTTGGTCGTGCAGAGCGACACCATGCTGCGCAGGGCTCTGGAGACCCTGGGCATCCCGGTTCCCGACCTGGTCACCGACATGCCGTGGGAGCAGGTGTGAGCAAGCGAATCGGTCCGGCACTTTGCACCTTCACGTTGGTGGTGGCCGGTTGCTCCTTCTTCGATGCCGATCAGTGGACGTCTGCCCCGGTGCCGTCATCTCCCGCCAACGCGTGCGCGTCCATCGAGTCACAGGGCTCCACTGGCAAGGTCACCGCCGAGGAGGTCGTGATCGTGGTCGACCGGTCGGCCTCTATGCGGGACAAGAGCACGAACGCACCACCGGACTGGAAGAAAATGATCTTCGGTGCTGCGGCGGAGCCGCAGGAGGACGGACAGATCGGCTTCGGCGGTACGGCCAAGGTTCGGAGTCTGCGCAGCCCGGCACTCATCAAGATCGGATCTTTCGACGGTGGATCAGGGGTGAACTGGCAGCCGACGATCGCGCTGCCCGCGATCGGCGGAGGCGTGGACAACCAGCAGTGGATCGCGGCCACCCTCGACGACTGCCTCAACTCCGTCTTCACCTCGATCAACGAGACTCCCGCGAAGAGTAAGGGCACCAACGTGATGGCGGCCTTCGACTCCGTCCGCCCCGCGACAGACGCCAAGAAGCGCCTTCTCATCGTCGCCACCGACGGAATGTCGAGCACAGGCTGCACGAGCGTGGCCCGGACGTCGATGCGGGATCTCGACTTCGCCGCACAGACCGCCGCGTCCTGCAGCCGACGCTCCGACCTGCCCGATCTGAAGGGCTGGCACGTGGAGATGCCCTGGATCGGCACCCAGGGTGGCGGTTGGCAAGCGCTCGTACCGCGGCAGCGGTCGTGGCTCCAGCGCATGTGGACCGGCATGTGCCGCAGTACGGCCGCATCCTGCAACGTCGCTTCCAACACGCTGGAGGTGGCCGAGGGCGCTTCCGACACCGTCGAGCGGGCCGATCTTGAGATCAAACGCATGGCCGCCGAACAACCTCTCAACCCGATAAGGGTGGCACGGTTGAACGGGGACGTCCTCTTCGCCACCAATGAGTACTTGATCCGACCCCAAGGCGTCTCCGAGATCAAGAAATTCGCCGACCAGGTGCTTGCCCTGAATCCGATCTGGGTCCAGGTCATCGGCCACACCGACGACGTCGGCTCTTACGCGGACAACCAGGTGCTCTCGGAACAGCGCGCAGAGGCAGTACGCGCGGAGCTGGAACGTCTCGGGTTCAACAACGTCACGGCGGTGGGCAAGGGCGAGACCCAGTTGGCGATCCGCTCGACCACCGCCTCCGCGCGTTCGAAGAACCGGCGCGTCGTGATCCGATACAAGGTGGTCCGCTGATGGGTGAGCAGGAGATACACGGCACGATCGTCGACTCGACGCCCCAGAGCAGCGAACTCACCCACCTGTGCCATCACGGATGCGACTGCTGGCAGCGCAATTTCGACCGCTACGTTCGCACTACTCCGCCGCGTCGCGCCAACGACCTCGATCACGTAGAGGCCGGGGCTCTGCTGGATGCCAAGAACCGGTCCGCGAGACTGGTCCGCCAGCATGCCGAGGCGATGAACGAGGGCCGGGAACGACTCATCCGGCTCCACGAGGACGCCAGCCGTACCGTCACCGCGCTCCAGGCGGAGCTTGCCCAGAACCGTCTCGCCAAGGCGACCCGTGACCTCGAACGGGTTCGCGAGAGCCAGATCGACAGTGGTTCGTTCCGCCCGCCACGCTGGCTTCGGTGGTCGTCCTGGCCGCTCGTGGTATTGGCCGGCGGGTTCGACACCTGGTACTTCCAGCGGATCTTTCAGCGCTTCGTCGGCAACGACCAGCTTGTCTGGCATGAGCAGTTGCTGACGCTCGTGCCGGGCGTACTCCTGACAGCCGGGATCATCGTGGCGGGCCACTCTCTGGGCAGAGCCCGTTGGCACGCCAGGATCAGGGCCAAGCACAAGACCCGTCCACTCTGGTCGGTCCTGTTCTCGCGGTTCTGCACCTGGATCACCAGGGCGATCCTCCCGACCATGCTGATCACCAGCATCGCCCTATGGGCTTCGTTCCGGACTGCCGAGGTGGGCCGTCCGAGGAATCTCGCGCCCGCCCTGGTGCCCAATCTCGTCATCCTGCTCATGGTGACTCTGACCCTCTGCGCCTTGGCGGTGAAGGTGGCCGCGTACGACCCGTTCGGGGAGGACGAGGCCAGCGCGAGACGGCGCTTCGAGCGGGCCTCCCGCCAAGTGACCGGGCTCGACAAGGCGGCAGGCGAGGCCGTTCGATCTTTCGCCACGGCGTGGAGCGACCTCAGCGCGCTGCGGGACGAGGTCGTCGGCAAGATCGCCGAACGCTACGGCGAGGCCTACCACTTCATGATGTACGCCCGAGGTTTCCACACCCAGGCCGGTCCGATCCCTCCGGCCTTCGCCACAGCCACCGCCGGCATTGCCGTCACGACCTTGGAACGGCTGGGACCCGCCTTCGACGAGATCGACCAGCCCGAACCGGAGCTGGCCGCGCTACGCCAGGTGGAGGATGAGCTGCAGCGCTACCACCCGGATCAATTGAAGGATGAACTCACGAACGCCCGGCGCGACCGTGTGAACCAAAGCGCGGACAAGGTGCCGCTGGAAGCCGAGGACGGCGATTCGGCGTGACCCGCTCCGACTCTGCGGCAGAGCACGCGCTGCGTCTTCTCACCGAGGCGCGAGAGGAGGCGGGTCGTGCCGACCTCAAAGCCTCGATCCTGCTCGCGGCCAGCGGGGTGGCGATCAGCGCGCTTCTCGGGGCGTTGATCGCTGGTTCGTGGACCCCCGCTCGCCTCGAAGGCGCGGCATTCCTGTGGTGGGCGGCGGGCGTTCTCGGCGCGGCCTCCGTCGCGACCTTCGTCGCGGCCATCTATCCCCGGGAGCTCCGTTCCCGCAATCCCAACCGGATCGCGTTCTTCGGAGACGCGGCCGCGCTCGGCTCGGTCGAACGCATCGGAGTAGCGGTGGAGATAGCGGCGCGCGACCATCTCGCGCTGCTCAGCGATCAGATCCTGGTCATGGCGAGAATCGTCACCTTGAAGTACCGCCTCATCAAGGCGGGGATCTGGCTGCTGGCGTGCGCGATCTTGTGCTGGTCGGCCACCGCGATCTTCGGTGGCGGCGCCGTCTAATCGGCTCAGATGACAATGGCCCGTCCAGTTCGCCTGGCCGGGCCTCACTTCGCTGTTACAGAGATCAAGGCAGGTGCATGTCGCACCACGGCGTCGGAATTCGACAAAAGCACGCGGCACAAGGCTGTCCAGTGCCTCTGCCGAAGAAATTGATCTAGCTGACTGTGCGCACGCATTCGGTACAATCACCCGCCATTACTAGATCATCGTGGCCGACAGCCCACCCCCGGCAACACGAAATCCTACGTCAGAAGTCGTTGACCGGGATTTCCGCTGCGCGGCCGAGAGGATTCGAACCTCCAGCCGGCAATGCCTCAACCCTCCGCAGTTGGCCGCTAGGCGGAGTCACAGGGTACGGCCAGATCATCGCGGGGCCCTGCGCGTCAAGCGGTGCGCGGCTAGTCCAGCGGGTTACGCGGCAGCTCCCAACTCGCCGACGGCGGTCAGCCGGATCAGCTGAACGCCGAGCAGAACTACAAGGGCGCCGACGCCGGCATGCTGCGGGCGCGCGCGACCGGCATCGCCTCGTTCGAGAAGTTCGTGATCGAGTGCAAGGGCGAGGAATACTGCGCCATCAAGTCTCCCGCCAACAACAAGTACGTGAGCGCCGAACTGGCTTACACGGGCGACATACTCCGGGCCCGCGCCGACGTCATCGGAGATTACGAGAAGTTCGTGATCTCCTAATTCTCTTGATCTGACGAACGGGCGAGTCCCATGGAGACTCGCCCGTTCCCTTTTAATAGGTGATGGTGCACGAACTGGAGGTGGGAAGAGGCGGCGAGGTGTTCGGCATGGGCATGCCGATATCGAACCCGAAGTTGGCCCGCTGGTTCTTCGGAAGGGCGCCGTTCCACCCCACCGGGCCCCACACGTTCGCCGACGGCCTCGTCGCATTCCAGAATTGGTGAATGACCGCGCCCGCCGACAAGGGGAAGTCGATGACCGCCTGCCAGGTGGTCGACGTCGACGTGCCGGTGTTGGTCAACGTCGCATCGACCTGCCATCTGTACTGGCTGCCGACGTCTCCCCGATAGTTAGCCTTGAAGGTGAGCGTGCAGGTGGTGGCGGCGCCGACAGGGGTGGCGACGGTGAACACGCCGACCAGGGCGGCCACCAGCCACACGGCCAGGCGCCGCCGCCGACGGACACGTCGTTCTGTCATGGGCCTCTCCTGTCAGGAAGTGCGCGCTATTAATCGGCACGCATAGGCGATTAGCGGAACGGTACGATCGGCGTCGAATATCGTCAATGGCGTTGAAAGTTTCAACGATCCCCTCCAGACACTTCCTGGATTACGGTCCACAAAACAGTGGAAAAATGACTTGATGACTGTCTGGTGAATTCGCCCGGGCCGGCGGCCCGAGCGTCACGCGCCCACCTGTTCCACACCGGCGACCTCGACGACCTGGTCCGCGACGTCGTCACCCCACTGTCGCGGTCGGCGACGGCCCTCACACGTGCGGCTGCGCCTGAAAGGAGTGCCCCACGACGAGATCAGGGCCCGAGCCGCCCGATGGTTCGCCGACCACCCGTCACCGGGCGAAAGGGGAACGCCGCGAGAATCACGACCCGGCCCTCCACCCGGCCGGCAGCGTGGTATTCATCCCATATGAGCCGGAAGAGCGTGTCTACGGAAACATGCCCGCCGTCGAACGACATTTCGGCATCTCCAGCCCCTCGCGCTCGACCTTCTCCACGGCGCCTCCGCGATGGAACGCAGAACCGCCGTCGGCCTCGCCGTACTCACGCTGACGATGGCCGCCTGCCAGCCCGGCCTCGCCGAAGCGGCCCGCCGCCTGCCCCCGCACGACCCCGGCGACCTCCCGCCCGCGCTGGTCACCCAGACCGAACACCTCTTGCACCTGGAAGACGGCCCAGGGCCTGCTGGGCACCTGGGCCGCCTCGATCAACGACCTGGCCAAGAGCTCCCCGGCGACGACCGGCGACGCGGCTCCACCCACGCCCACCTGGCCGTCATCGGCGACGACGCACAACGGGCCCGCGTGCTGCTGCGCTGCGCCCACCTGTTCCACAACCGGATCGGCCTGCGCCCCGGCCCGGAATCGCACATCTCGACTTTCGCGGCCCGCGCGCTGGCCGCGCTGCGAAGGTGACCGCCATGTGGCAAAGCGTCCACGTCTTCTACCACGAGCCCGACAAGGACCCCCTGCTCCTCGACGCCGTCCGCCCCCTGCTGGCCGACATCCGCGACCACGTCGAGGCGGCGTACGTCGTGCGCCACTGGCGGCAGGGCCCCCACCTGCGTATCAACGTGAAGACCGACCCGCACATGTGGGACCAGGTGGTGCGCCCCCGAATCGACAAGGTGGTCGGCGGATGGTTACGCGACCACCCGTCGACGTACGTGGTGGACCAGGCGGAGAGCCTGGCCCGGCACCGTCTCATGGCCGCGCGAGAGCAGGAACACGGCCCGCTCACCCCGTGGCCGGCCGACAACTCGATCGTCGAGTTCCCTTTCGACGACCGCCGCCACGTCCTGGGCGGCGACGAGGCCGTCGACCTGCTGACGTCGTTCTACAGCGACAGCACCCGCCTGTTGTTCACGATGCTCGACCACTGCCGCGACGGCCGCGACACCAAGTCCGACCTGGCCATGGCCCTGCTCCTGACGGTCGCGCACACCTCCCACCCGATCGAGCGCAGCTACCTGTCGTTCCGGGTGCACGCCGAGGGCTACCTGATGTGGTCCAAGGACCCCGAGGCCGCGCGTCGTTCCTTCGACAAGGTGTACGACTCCCGCCGCGCTCTGCTGACCCAGCGGTTCAGGCAGGTCGTGGACACCATCGACGCAGACGGGGACAGCCCGTTCGTCCGGGAGTGGGCGGCGCTCGTGGAGACCTATCGCGCGAGGGCCGACAGGGTGGTGCACCTGCTGCCGACCATGGACGACACCCCGGCCGAGACGAGGGGCGAACTGCACACCCTGATGTTCGGCACCCCCGGCTACCGGCGCGACATGTTCAACCGCCCCGACTTCCTGCGGTACCGGGTGGTGCTCAACTACACGTACCTGCACCTGACGAGGCTGGGCCTGACCCCGCTGGACCGCTTCCGGACCTGCCACCTGCTGGCGAACGCGGTCGAGGAGGTCTACGGGGTCTCGGGCGTGGAGTCGATGCGCCGCTACGCCCTCGGCTAGATGTTCTTGGCGGGTTGGTCGCCGACTGCGGTGTGGCCGTTCCTCCTCGACAACGGGAACCGATGGGCGGTCGCGCTATGCGATGCGGGTGCGAAGTCGTCATGAGCGAGGGTGCGGCGTCACACGGCGCCGCGCTGTGGCAAGAGGGGTTCCCCTGATGGTGGCTTGGGCGTTTGAGAGCAGATGGACTGCCGTGCATGCGGCGGGCGGCGTCTTCGCCACGCCGGCCGGACGGCACTCGGGCTGGACTGATTCCTCAGGGCCACGCGGGGACCTGCTGAAGGCATCGACCACGCCGCCCTGACCCGGTTGATGGGAGCTGAACCGCGTGGGCGAAGGCGGCAGGCTAACCCCTCTTGGCTCTCCCGCGCAGGCGGTCGGCGTGCCGTGCCTGGTTGTCCAGCGCGCGGCGCAGAAAGCTCTCGATGAGTTCGAGCTCGGTGAGACTGAACTGGAGAAGCTCGGCTCGGGCGTCATCGGCGATCGGCCCCCAGATCTCCTGTATGGCTTCTCGGCCTTGCCCGGTCAGATGCACCACGACACGGCGTCGGTCCACCGTGTCACGGATCCGTTCGACCATGCCGGTTCGCTCCAGCCGGTCGACGGCGGTGGTCGCCGCGCCTCCGGTGAGACCGGCGGCGGCCGCCAGTTCGCTCGCGGTGAGCGGGCCGCGCGCGGTCAGTCGGCTCAGACATCGCAGGTCGGTGCGGTTGATGCCAAGGCGCCGGGTTGCGAGTTCGTCGATGAGGTCGGTGGCATCCTGCAGTTCCTGAACGGCCCTGGTGACGGCCTGAACCCTAGATTGCTTTGACAATCTAACCCTTAGAAAGTTGAATTAATTGGCTCGTGCGATTCTAGCTCTCCCGGAGGACGCAATGCCACGATCCGCCCCCGGACTACGACCGGCGACGGCCGACGACGTCACAGCCCTGCTGACGCTCATGGACTCAGTCCACGCGTGGCTGCTCGCCCGAGGCCGACCGGGGCAATGGGGGACGGTACCGTTCTCCCGCATCCCCGGCTTCCCCGACCGGGTCGCCGACTGGGCGCGCCAGAACGTCATCACCCTGGCCGAGAGAAACGGTCGCTGCATCGGGATGCTGGCGGCGGCGCCCATGATCCCGCCGCGGATCCCCGTCGGCACCGTGCCCGACGGATCGATGTTCATCCACACCGTGATGACCGATCGCGGCCCTGGCGGCCGAGGCATCGGTACAGCCTTACTGACGGAGGCTGAGCGACTCGCGCGAGCACACGGCGCTCCCGCGCTGGCCCTGGACCACTGGGCCGACAGCCCTGAGCTAGA
>NZ_BBXE01000028.1 GCF_001570565.1 Herbidospora yilanensis
GCGGCGGCCTGCGTCTGGGCCGGACGGCCCGCGGCGGCGGCCGGGGCGGCGGGCTGCGGACGCGCGGTCTGCTGCGGCACCGGCTGGGCGCGCACCGGCTCGGGCTCGTCGAACCCGGCCGCGATGACCGTCACGCGCACCTCGTCGCCGAGGGCGTCGTCGATGACCGTGCCGAAGATGATGTTGGCGTCGGGCGCGGCGGCGTTGGAGACGAGCTGCGCGGCCTCGTTGATCTCGAACAGGCCCAGGTCGGAGCCGCCCGCGATCGAGAGCAGCACGCCGTGGGCGCCGTCGATGCTGGCCTCCAGCAGCGGGCTGGAGACGGCCATCTCGGCCGCGGCGACCGAGCGGTCGTCGCCGCGCGCGTGGCCGATGCCCATGAGGGCCGAGCCCGCCCCCGACATGACCGACTTCACGTCGGCGAAGTCGAGGTTGATCAGGCCCGGGGTGGTGATGAGGTCGGTGATGCCCTGGACGCCCGAGAGCAGGACCTGGTCGGCCGCCTTGAAGGCGTCGAGCACGCTGACCTGCCGGTCGCTGATCGACAGCAGCCGGTCGTTCGGGATGACGATGAGGGTGTCGACCTCGGCGCGGAGATTCTCTATTCCGGCCTCCGCCTGCATCGCCCGCCGCTTGCCCTCGAAGGAGAAGGGACGGGTGACCACACCTATTGTCAGCGCGCCGAGCGAGCGGGCGATGTTGGCCACGACGGGCGCGCCGCCGGTGCCGGTGCCGCCGCCCTCACCTGCGGTGACGAACACCATGTCGGCGCCCTTGATGACCTCTTCGATCTCCTCGCGGTGGTCTTCGGCCGCCTTGCGGCCCACCTCGGGGTTGGCGCCTGCGCCGAGGCCGCGGGTGAGCTCCCGGCCGACGTCGAGCTTGACGTCGGCGTCACTCATCAGCAGCGCCTGGGCGTCGGTGTTGATGGCGATGAACTCGACGCCCTTGAGTCCCTCCTCGATCATCCGGTTGACGGCGTTGACTCCGCCGCCGCCGATGCCAACGACTTTGATGACCGCGAGGTAGTTCTGCGGTGCTGCCACGACGAGGGGCCTTTCCGCTCGCTTACATATGTCCGTCACGGGCGGGTGCCCGCACTAGCCAACTCTCACCCTCAAGTTGAGATTTAGAGTTATGTCAACCTGAGGATTGATACGGACAGTAGGGTTGCGCCCCGCCAGGGTCAACTCACCGCGCCGCAACCGGCCCGGCGTGTCGTGAACACGTCTCCTCAGCGTACGGTGACGACTTCCGGAGAGCTCACGTCGAACGTCTGGGCCCGCTGGTCCAGCAGCCCGAGAAGGATACGGGTCTTGTCGGCCGCGCGCTCGGGCCCGCCGAAGACGACGGTGCGGCCGTCGGAGAGCAGCAGGGTCACCGAATCGGCCGTCTTGGCCTGCACCTCGTGGACCTTGCGCAGCAGATGGTCGGGCAGCACCCCGAGCACGGTCAGCGCGGCCCGCACCGCCGGGTCCTGCGGGTCGAGGCGCGGCAGCCGGACCACCGGCAGCCGGGGCGGGGCGACCGCGACGATGTCGAGCACCACGCCGTACCGGTCGACCACGGCCGACTTGCCGTTCATCGGCACCGAGGCCAGCGCGGTGCGCTCGCGGATCCTGATGACGACGGTGCCCGGCCAGACCCGCTCGACCTTGGCCGACTCGACCTCGGTCACCGCGGCCACCCGCTGCCGGACCGCCTCGGTGTCGACCGTGGCCATCGGCGTGTCGAGCGGCAGCGCGGCGGCCTGCTCGATCTGCTCGGCCGCCAGGCCCAGCACGCCCTCGACCCGGATCTCCTTGACCCCCAGCACGGGCGACAGGAACACCAGCCACCCCGAGACCGCCAGCGTGCCGCCGGTGATCAGGGCCGCGGTGGCGAACCGCCAGATGCCCGGCCGCTTGCGGACCGCCCGCTCGGCGGCGGGCGGCCTGTCGGTGAGCGCCGGAGCTTCCGAAGGGGTCACCGCGACCGCAGCTCCGCGACGATGCGGGGGCCGAGCTCGGTGACGTCGCCGGCGCCCATCGTGAGCACGATGTCGCCGGGACGGGCCCGCTCGGCGACCAGCGCCGGGACGGCCGCCCGGTCGGGCGCGTAGGCCACGTTGCCGGCCGGGAGCGTCACCTTGCCGGCCACCAGCGCGCCGGAGACCCCAGGCTCGGGGTCCTCGCGGGCGCCGTACACGTCCAGGACGATCGCCTCGTCGGCCAGGCCGAGCGCGGCGCCGAACTCGTCGGCGAAGAAGCGGGTGCGGCTGTAGAGGTGGGGCTGGAAGACGGCGATGACCCGGCCCGCCCCGGCCACCACGTCGCGGGCGGCGCGCAGGTCGGCGGCCAGCTCGGTCGGGTGGTGGGCGTAGCTGTCGAAGACGGTGACGCCGTCGGCCTCGCCCTTGGACTCGAACCGCCGCTTGGCCCCGGTGAAGGCGGCCAGGCCGTCTCTGACCTCGTCGAACGGCAGGCCGAGGTCGAGGGCGACGGCGATGACCGCGGTGGCGTTGAGGGCGTTGTGGCGGCCCGGCACCGACAGGCGGACCGCGCCGTGGCCCTTGAGGGTGAACTCGACGCCGAGGCCGCGCGGCACCACGTCGCAGATGCGCAGGTCGGCCTCCTCGCCCTCACCGTAGGTGACGACCTTCAGGCCCCGCGCGCGGGCGATCGGGGCCAGCGCGGCGGCGCCCGGGTCGTCGGAGCAGAGCACGATCGTCTCGCCGACGCGCTCGACGAAGCGGGCGAAGCTGTCGTAGACGGCCTGCGGCTCGCCGTAGTTGTCGAGGTGGTCGGGCTCGACGTTGGTGACCACCGCGATGCGCGGGGCCAGCATCAGGAACGAGCCGTCGCTCTCGTCGGCCTCGGCGACGAACGCCCGGCCGGTGCCCTCGTCGGCGCCCAGGCCCGTGGTGACGAGCTGGCCGCCGACGCAGTAGGACGGGTCGGCGCCGCACTTCTGCAGCGCCACCGTGAGCATCGAGGTCGTGGTCGTCTTGCCGTGGGTGCCGGCGACGGCGACCCCGGTCTTGCCGGTCATGACGGCCGCGAGCGCGGCGGCGCGCGGGATGATGCGCACGTTCTGCCGCAGCGCCTCCCCCAGTTCGGGGTTGGAGTCGCGGATCGCGGTGGAGACCACGACCGTGTTGACGTCGCGGATGTGCGAGGCGGCGTGGCCGACGTGGACGGTCGCGCCCAGCTCACGCAGCTCGGTCAGCAGGTCGGAGCTGCGGGCGTCGCTGCCCGAGACGGCCACCCCGCGCTTGAGCAGGATGCGGGCGATGCCGGACATGCCGGCGCCGCCGATCCCGATGAAGTGGACCCGCCCGAGTTCCTCGGCGGGGATGGGCTCAACCAGTTTGACCAGACTCATCGGGCTGCGATCTCCAGAACCTTGCGGGCGAGCGTCACGTCGGCGTCCTTGCGTCCCATCCGGGCGGCGGCCTCCGACATGGCCGCTATCCGGTTGGGGTCGTGGAGCAGGGGCGCGAGGTTGCGCATGATCCAGTCGGGGGAGAGCTCGGCGTCGTCGACCATCAGGCCGCCGCCCGCCCGCACGATCGGCTCGGCGTTCAGGCGCTGCTCGCCGTTGCCGTGGGGCAGCGGCACGTAGGCGGCCGGGAGGCCGACGGCGGTCAGCTCGGCGGTGGTCATCGCGCCGCTGCGGCAGAGCACCAGGTCGGCGGCGGCGTAGGCCAGGTCCATGCGGTCGACGTAGGGCAGGATGACGTACTGCGGGTCGCCGGGCGGGGGCTCGACCTCGACGGTGTTCTTCGGGCCGATCACGTGGATGACCTGGATGCCGGCGCGGCGCAGGTAGGGCTCGGCGTTGAGGGCCGAGTTGTTGATCGAGCGGGCCCCCTGGGAGCCGCCGAACACCAGCAGCGTCGGGCGGTCGCTCTCCAGGCCGAAGTAGGACCGCGCCTTGTCGCCCAGCGAGAACCGGTCGAGCGTTGAGACGTCTTTGCGGAGCGGGATGCCGACGTGCTCGGCGTTGGGCAGCGGCGTGTCGGGGTGGCCGGTGAACACGTGGGTCGTCAGCCGCGCGCCCAGCCGGTTGGCCAGGCCCGGGCGCGGGTTCGCCTCGTGCACGACGATCGGCACGCCCTTGCGGCGCGCCCCCAGGTAGCCGGGCGTGGCGACGTAGCCGCCGAAGCCGACCAGGATGTCGGCCCCCACCCGCTCCAGGATGTTGCCCGCGGCGCTGATCGCCCCGGCGAGCCGCCCCGGCACGGTCAGGAGCTGAGGCGTCAGCGCGCGGGGCAGCGGAACCGCGGGCACGAGCGCGAGCTCGTAACCCCGGGCCGGGACCAGCCGCGTCTCCAGGCCGCGTTCGGTGCCGAGGCAGGTGATGCCGATCGACGGGTCGAACTGACGAAGCGCGTCGGCCAGCGCCAGCGCCGGCTCGATGTGGCCGGCCGTCCCGCCGCCGGCGAGGACAACCCTCATGTCTCTCCCTAGTCGTGCTATGGACCGATTCGCCCAGGGCGGTCAGGTCTTGAGGCCAAGCCAGCTTAGAGCCCGTGCGGCCGGGCCGGGGCCCCGTGCGGCCAAGGCCTCGGCGGCCCCCGGCTCGCGTTTGGCGAACGACAACAACATGCCAAGCGCGGCGAGCGTCGGCAACAGCGCCGATCCGCCGTAGGAGACCAGGGGCAGCGGGATGCCGGTGATCGGCAGCGCGCCGATGACGGCGCCGATGTTGACGATCGCCTGCCCGCCGATCCAGGCCGTGCAGGCCGCCGCGGTCAGCCGGATGAACGGGTCTCTGGTCCGGGAGGCGATGCGCAGCCCGGCGTAGCAGAGCAGGCCGAACAGGGCGAGCACCGTGAGGGTGCCCATCAGGCCGAGCTCCTCGCCGAGGATCGCGAAGATGAAGTCGCTCTCGCCGTGGGGCAGCCAGTCCCATTTCTGCCGTGACGACCCGAGGCCCAGCCCGAACCAGCCGCCCGACCCCATCGCGATCTGCCCCTGGGCGGCCTGGTAGCCCGACCCCTGCGCGTTGCCCCAGGGATTCAGCCAGCCCTCGATGCGGTCGGACCGATATCCCTCAGAGATGATCATGAAGACGGTGGCCATGGCGAGGAGGGACAGGATGCCGGCGAAGAGCCGTACCGGAGCCCCGACGACCCACAGCAGCGCCAGGAAGATGATCATCAGCACGATCGTGGTGCCGAGGTCGCGGCCGAGCATGACCAGCACGGCCAGGATGGCGACGCCGGGCATCAGCGGGACCAGCAGGTGCCGCCACTCGATCATCCCGTTGCGCGCCCTGCGGGCGAGCAGGTCGGCGCCCCAGATCACCATGGCCAGCTTGGCCGGCTCCGACGGCTGGATGGTCAGGCTGCCGATGTAGATCCAGCGCTGCGCGCCGAGCTCGGCGGAGCCGATGAAGATGGTCATGACCAGGCCGATGATGGACAACGCCATCAGCGGATATCCGGCCAGCCGGAAGTAGCGCTGCGGGAGCTTCGAGCAGACGTACATGAGCGGCAGGCCGAGCCCGACCGACAACGACTGCTTGAGGAACCAGTAGAACGGGTCGCCCATCATCTGCAGCGCCTCGATCGACGAGGCCGACAACACCATCATCAGGCCGAGCGCCAGCAGCAGGGCGCTGCAGCCGAGGATCAGGTAGTAGGAGGTCAGCGGGCGGCTCAGCAGCTCGCGCAGGGCGCCGAGCTGGGTCGCCGCCCACGACGGACGCGACCGGGTCTGGGTCTCCTCCGCCTCCTGGGTGGCGGTCACCGCTCTTCCAGGGTGCGAACGGCGCGCGCGAAGGCGTCTCCCCGCGCGCCGTAGTTGGCGAACATGTCCAATGACGCCCCGGCGGGGGCCAGCAGCACGGTGTCACCCGGGGAGGCGAGCCGGGCGGCTTCGGTGACGACACGGTCCATGACCCCAGTGTCTTCCCCGCCGACCTCCACAACGGGAACATCCGGCGCGTGTCGCGCGAGCGCCTCGGCGATCCTGGCGCGGTCGGCGCCCAGCAGCACCGCGCCGCGCAGCCGCTTGGCGGACCTCGCGACCAGCTCCTCGACGTCGGCCCCCTTGAGCTGCCCGCCCGCGACCCACACGATCGAGCCGTACGCCGCCAGCGACGCCCCCGCCGCGTGGGGGTTGGTGGCTTTGGAGTCGTCGACGTAGGAGACCCCGTTCACGGTCGCCACGTGGGCGATCCGGTGGGGGTCGGGGGTGAACGCCGTCAGGCCCTCGCGCACCGCCTCGGGCGGCACGCCGAACGACCGGGCGAGCGCGGCGGCGGCCAGCGCGTTGGCGACGTTGTGGGGCGCGAACGGCCTGATGTCGCCCAGCGTGGCCAGCTCGACCGCCGAGGTGCGCGGGTCGTCGACGAAGGCCCGGTCGACCAGCAGGTCCTCCACCACGCCCAGTTCCCCCGGCCGGGGCACCTGGAGCGTGCAGCCCACCGAGTCGTAGGGCTCGGCGAGCCGGGCCGACCAGGGGTCGTCGGCGTTGTGCACGACCACGCCGGCGTTGGCGAAGATGCGGGCCTTGGCGGCGGCGTACTCCTCGAAGGAGCCGTGCCAGTCGATGTGGTCGGGCGCGACGTTGAGGATCGCGGCGGCCGCCGGGGCGACGCTGGACGACCAGTGGAGCTGGAAGCTCGACAACTCCACGGCCAGCACGGTGGTGTCGCCGGGGTCGAGCACCGCCTCGATGATCGGCGTGCCGACGTTGCCGACCGCGAGCGGCCGCTCCCCCGCCTTCTCCAGGATGGACGTCAGCATCCGCACAGCCGTCGTCTTGCCGTTGGTCCCGGTGAGCGCCAGCCACGGCGCGGCGCCCTCGTGGCGCAGCCGCCAGGCCAGCTCGACCTCGCCGATGACCTCGACGCCGGCCGCCGCCGCTTCGAGCAGCAGCGGGTGGTCGGGCCGCCAGCCGGGCGAGGTGACGACCAGTTCCACCTTGTCGGGCAGCCCGGCGGCCTTCTCGACCCCCAGATCGGCCAGCTCCGCGGGGAGCGGCCGGTCGGACTGCTCGACCACGACGACCCGCTCGCCGCCCAGGGCCAGGCCGCGCGCGGCGGCGGTGCCCGAGACGCCGAGCCCGGCGACGACGACACGGCTCACGTCTTGGGCATCCATTCCACGTAGAAGAGACCGAGCCCGGCCGCGGCGCACAACATCGCGATCAGCCAGAACCGGACCACGATGGTGGTCTCGGCCCAGCCCTTGAGCTCGAAGTGGTGCTGGAGGGGCGCCATCCGGAAGATGCGTTTCCTGGTCATCTTGAAGAACCCGACCTGGATGATCACCGAGGAGGTGATGATGACGGTCAGGCCCGCCAGGAGCAGCAGCAGGAGCTGGGTGCGGGTGGTGATGGCCAGACCGGCGATCACGCCGCCGAGGGCCAGCGACCCGGTGTCGCCCATGAAGATCTTGGCCGGGGGGGCGTTCCACCACAGGAACCCGATCAGCGCGCCCAGCACGGCGGCGGCGACGACGGCCAGGTCGAGGGGGTCGCGCACGATGTAGCAGTTGGGCCCGAGGATCGCGGTCGTGCAGCTGTTGCGGAGCTGCCAGTTGCCGATGAGCACGTACGACGCCAGCACCACGCCGGTCGCCCCGGAGGCGAGGCCGTCGAGGCCGTCGGTCAGGTTCACCGCGTTGGAGAACCCGACGATCATGATGAGCACCCAGATGATGAAGCCGATGAGCCCGATCGGGGGACCGAAGTCGCGGAGGAACGACAACCGCGTCTCGGCGGGGGTGACCGCGTAGGCGTTGGGGAAACGCACCACGAGGACGGCGAAGACGACGCCGACGAGGAGCTGGCCGAGGGCCTTGGCGCCCGACCGCAGGCCCAGGCTGCGCTGCTTGTAGATCTTGATGAAGTCGTCGAGGAAGCCGACCACGCCCAGGCCGGTCATGAGGAAGAGGACCAGGAGGGCGGAGGCGGTGGGGGGCGAGGGGTTGGCCGACAACATGGTGGCCAGGTGGGCCACGGCGTAGCCGAGGAGGGCGGCGATCACGATCACCGTGCCGCCCATGGTGGGCGTGCCCTTCTTGTCGTAGTGGCCCTGGGGGCCCTCCTCGCGGATGTTCTGGCCGTAGCCGCGCCGCCCGAACAGCCGGATCGCGATGGGGGTGCCGAGCATCGAGACGACGAGCGCGACCGCTGCGGCGACGATGATGTCTCTCACCGGGCGTCACCCCCCGACCCCGTGGTCAGCAGCGCTTCGGCGACCTTCTCCAGCCCGGCGGCCCGGGGTCCCTTGATCAGCACGACGTCTCCCGGCGCGAGGCGGCCGGTGAGCTCGGCCACGGCGGCCTCGACGTCGGGGGCGTGGATCGCGTCGGGGGCGCCGGCGATGATCTGCCCGGCGTCGTCGCCCACGACCACCAGGGCCTCCAGACCGGCTCCCGCGGCCAGCCGGCCGACCCCCGCGTTGAGCTCGGCGGCGTCGTCGCCCAGCTCGCGCAGGGAGGCCACGACCGCGAACTTGCGGCGGTGGCCGGCCAGGGCGTGCATCGCGGCGAAGGCGGCGCGCATCGAGTCGGGGTTGGCGTTGTAGGCGTCGTTGATCACGGTCACGCCGTCGGCGCGGTCGGTGACCTCCATCCGCCAGCGGCTGCGCGGCTCGGCCAGCGACAACTCCTCGGCGATGGCGGCCGGCGACAGCCCCAGCTCGTGGGCGGCGGCCGCGGCGGCCAGGGCGTTCTCGACCGCGTGGGCGCCGTGCAGGCGCAGCGCGACCTCGGCCTCGCCCGAGGGGGTGTGGAGGGTGAACCGGGCCCGGCCGCGGTCGTCGAGGGTCTCGTGGGAGGCGCGCACGTGCGCGCCGCGCGAGCGGCCGAAGTAGAGGACCCGCGCCCGGGTGCGCCCGCTCATCGCGGCGACCAGCGGGTCGTCGAGGTTGAGCACCGCGACGCCCGAGGAGGGCAGCGCCTCGGGCAGCTCGCCCTTGGCCCGCGCGATGGCCTCCTTGCCGCCGAACACGCCGAGGTGCGCGGTGCCGACGTTGAGGACCACCCCGATGGACGGCGGGGCGATTCCCGCCAGATAAGCGATATGTCCGGCATTACGCGCCGAAAGCTCCAGCACCAGGAACCGCGTGTCCTCATCGGCCTTGAGCACCGTGAGGGGGTGCCCGATCTCGTTGTTGTACGACCCCACCGGCGCCACCGTTGGACCGATCCTGGCCGTCAGCCGTGCCAGGAGGTCTTTGGTCGACGTCTTGCCGGCCGACCCGGTCACGCCCACCACGGTCGCCTTCGGCAGGTTCGTGACGACGGCGTTGGCCAGCTTCGCCAGCGCCGCCACGACGTCGCCGACCACGACGGCGGGCCCGTCGACCGGCCGGGAGGCCAGCACGGCGGCCGCGCCCGAGGCGAGGGCCTGGGCGGCGAAGTCGTGGCCGTCGGCCCGCTCGCCCCTGATCGCGGCGAACAACGACCCCGGCTCGGCGGCCCGCGAGTCGATCACGACCGGGCCTCTCACGACGGCGCCCGGGTCGGCCTGGCCCGTGAGGGCGCCCGATGTGATCTCTGCGACCCGGCCCAGCGGCAACGGGATCATGCGTTCCTCCTGCTGATGGCGGCGGCGACCACGTCACGGTCATCGAACGGGACGACTTCGCGGGCGAAGTACTGCCCCTGTTCGTGGCCCTTCCCGGCCACGACGACGACGTCGCCCCGGCCGGCCCTGGAGATCGCCAGGTCGATCGCGGCGGCCCGATCGGGCTCGACGACCACGCGCGCGCGATCCTCGCGCGGCACGGCCAGCGCGCCGTCGAGCATCGCGGCGATGATCGCGAGCGGGTCTTCGCTGCGGGGATTGTCACTGGTGAACACGGCCACGTCGGCCAGCCGCGCGGCGGCCTCGCCCATGAGGGCGCGCTTGCCGCTGTCACGGTCGCCGCCGCAGCCGAGGACGACCGTCAGAGTACCGTCGGTGACCTCGCGCAACGCACGCAGCACCGACTCGACGGCGCCCGGTTTGTGGGCGTAGTCGACGATCGCCTGGAACCCGTCGCCGCCCGGCACCCGCTCCATCCGCCCCGGGACGCCGCGGAACCCGCTCACCCCGTGGACGGCGGTCTGCAGCGGCACCCCCGACTCCACGAGCGCCACGAGCGCGCCCAGGGTGTTGGCGACGTTGAACGGCCCCGGCAGCCCGACGGTCACGTCGGCCTCGACCCCGCCCGGCCCGACGACCCGGAAGGAGCTCCCGTCGGCCCCGAGCCGGACGTCGGCTGCCCGCCACTCGGCGTCGGCCGCGCCCTCGGCGGAGAACGTGGTGACCGGGATCTTCACGAACCCGGCCAGCTCGCGCCCGTGGGGGTCGTCGACGTTGATCACGCCGAGCCGGGAGAACTCGGGCGTGAACAGGCGGGCCTTGGCGGCGAAGTAGTCGTCGAAGTCCTTGTGGAAGTCGAGGTGGTCCTGCGACAGGTTGGTGAAGATCGCGACGTCGTAATAGAGGCCCTCGACCCGGCCCAGCGCCAGCGCGTGGCTGGAGACCTCCATCGTCGCGGCGGTCACCTTCTGCTCGCGCATCAGCGCGAACAGGCCCTGCAGGTCGCTGGCCTCGGGGGTGGTGAGCTCGGGCTTGATCGTGACGTCGCCCGCGTGGATCTCGACGCCGCCGACCAGGCCGGTGCGGTGCCCGGCCGCGCGCAGCCCCGCCTCAAGCAGGAACGTCGAGGTCGACTTGCCGCTGGTGCCGGTGACCCCGATGACCGGGATGTCGGCGGCCGGCTGGCCGTAGACCCAGGCGGCGACCTGGCCGAGCACCGCGCGCGGGTCGGGCAGCACGAACACCGGCAGGCCGGTCTCGGCGGCCATCTCGGCGCCGTCGTGGTCGGTCAGGATGGCGCTCGCGCCCGCGCCCATGGCGGCCGAGCTGAAGGTGGCGCCGTGAGCGGTCTTGCCCTGGACGGCGACGTAGAGGTCGCCCCGGCGGACCCGGCGGGAGTCGATCGTGACCCCGGTGACCACGCCACGCCCCGCGCCGGCGACCGACTGCACGCCGAGCAGGGCCGTCAGCCCAGAGAGCGGGCGCGGCGGGCTGGACGACGGGCGCATCTGCTGATCCGGAGAGGGCCGGGCGGTGCGGTCGGGCTCGTTCACGGCGAGAGCGTATCGTTCCCGGTCACCGGAGAAGGCTCGTCGACCCGGTCGGCGGGATTTTCTTGGTCTTCAACGCAAAAGTCATGACTTCCTGGAAAACGGGCGCGGCAATCGTACCGCCGTAATGGTCTTTTTTCGGGTCCTGAATGACGGCCAGGGCCATCAGGCGGGGCGCTTCGGCGGGGGTGAAGCCGACGAAGGTCGCCGTATAACCGCAGTATCCGCCACATTTCTGGTCATAGCGCATGGCGGTTCCGGTCTTGCCCGCCACCCGATAGCCCTCGATGGCGGCGGCGCCACCGGTTCCGTCGGCTCCGGCGACCGCCTTCTCGAGCATGCCGGCGAGCTGGCGGGCGGTCAGCTCGCTGATCACCCGGGTCTGCTTCGGCGCGGCGGCCGGGACCAGGTGGCCCTTCTCGTCGGTGGTGCCCGCGACGATCGAGGGGGTCAGCCGCACGCCGCCGTTGGCGATGGTCTGGTAGACGCTGGCCATCTGGAGGGCGGTGACGGAGATGCCCTGGCCGTACATGATGGTGCAGCGCTGGGAGCCGCTCCAGTCCTGCCAGTCGGGCAGCAGGCCGGCCTCCTCGCTCGGGATGCTCCCGCCGCTCTTGGCGCCGAAGCCGAAGGCCGTGAACATGTTGTGCAGCCGCTGATCGGTGATCTTGGTGCCCGCCATGATCGTGCCGACGTTGCTCGACTCCTCGAGGATCTGGGCGAAGGTCATCTGCTCGGTCGGGTGGGGGTGGGCGTCGCGCAGCACCTTGTCGGCGCACTGGATGTTGTCGGGCACCGTGAACAGCGTCGACGGCGCGACCACGCCCGCCTCCAGCGCGGCGGCGGCGGTGATGACCTTGTTGGTGGAGCCCGGCTCGAACACCTCGGCGGCGGCCTTGTTGCCCCGGTCTTCGGCGCGGGTGGCCTGCCAGTTCCGCAGGTCGACCTCGGGCGCGTTGGCCATGGCGAGGATCTGCCCGGTCTTGACGTCCATGACGATGACGCTGCCGCTGCGCGCCCCGACCGCCTTGACCTGCTTGGCGATCGCCTCGTAGGCGGCCCACTGGATGTAGCGGTCGATCGTCAGCCGCAGGTCGCGGCCCGGCACCGGCGCCACGCGGGTGCTGCGCGTCATCGGGATGCGCTCGCCGCCCCGCCCGATCTCGATGCTCTGCTGGCCGTCCTGACCCGCGAGCGTCTTGTTGTACGCCTGCTCCAGCCCCTCCAGCCCGAACCCGTCGTCGCCGACGAACCCGACCAGCCCGCCGGCCAGCGTGCCGCCGGGATAGAGCCGCCGGTACGTGGGCTTGGAGCCCACCCCGCGGAAACCCATGCCCATGATCTTGCGGGCGACCAGCGGGTCGACGTCGCGGGCGACGACCAGGTAGCGCTTGTCGACCTGGGCGAGCTTGGCGGCGATGCCCTCCTTGGGCTTGCCGAGCTCGGCCGAGAGCGTGGTGGCGATCAGCTCCCGCTGGGTCTCCTTGACCTCCTTGGGGTCGAGGTAGATCTCCCGCGCGTCGGCCGTGACGGCCAGCTCGTTGCCGTTGACGTCGGTGATCGACCCCCGCTTGGCCGGCAGGACCTCGGGCGTGACCCGCTGGTCGGCGGCCTTGGCCTGGAACGTCTTGGAGTTCAGCCCCTGAAGCTGCACCAGCCGCCCGGCGAACAGCGACAACACCACGGCCATGGCCATCAGCGCGATGTTGATCCGCCGCCGCGGACTCCCCAGCCGCAACACGGCGGGCCTCGGCGGCGGCCCCGGACGGCGCGGCGGCCCCCCGGGCCCGGCGGGACTCCGGCGCGGCGGCCCGTCACCGTCCCGCCCCCGGACCGGCCGCTCCCCCGGCCGCAGAGGCCGGACCGGCCTTTCTCCGGGGCGCACCGGCCTCCCCGCCCCGTCCCGCCCGCGAGCACCCTCACGAAGCGGCCCGTCGGCCGGGCGGCCACCCTCACGAAGCGACCCGCCGGAGGTGCGTCCGCCGCGAAGCGGCCCGTCGGCCGTGCGGCCGCCGTCACGGGAAGGTCCGTCACCGGCCCGCCCGCCCGCGCGGGAACGCCCGTCGGCGGAGCGCACGTCATCCCTGGTATCCCTGGAATCCCTGGACCGGCCTTCGCCGTCGCGTGCCCGCCCGGCGCCGTCACGGCTCCGGCCGTCGTCGCGAAGGACGGAGTCACCGCCGCGCCCGCCGTCACCGGCAGACCCTCTGTCGCGGGAACGCGCGCCGCCGTCACCGGCCCGCCCACCATCACGAGAACGCGGGCCACCGTCAGCAGCCCGGCCGACATCACGCGAACGCGGGCCGCCATCAGCAGCCCGCCCACCATCACGGAAACGCGCGCCGCCATCAGCAGCCCGTCCACCATCACGTGAACGCGGCCCACCGTCAGCAGCCCGCCCACCATCACGCGAACGCGGGCCGCCGTCAGCAGCCCGCCCGCCGTCACGGGAGCGTGCGCCACCATCAACAGCCCGCGCACCATCACGCGAACGAGAGCCACCGTCAGCAGCCCGCCCGCCGTCACGCGAACGCGGGCCACCATCGGCAACCGGCCCGCCGTTACGCGAACGCGGGCCACCATCAGCAGTGCGCCCGCCGTCGCGGGAGCGTGCGCCGCCCTCGGCGGGGCGGCGGTTGTCGCGGGAGGTCTCAGGCCGGTCGTCGTCGTGGCGGCGTGGATCGTCGGCCGGACGGCCCTTGCGGGGGCCGCCCGGTTCGGTGTCGGCCTCGCGGGAGCGTCCGGCGTCGTCGGGGCGACGGGGGCGGCCCGGTCCGTCGGCGCGGCCCGGGTGGGAGCCCGAGCCCGAGGCGCGGCGGCCGTCGCGTGGGCCCCGGTCGCCGGGGCCACCCGGCCGGCCCGGGGACGGTGGGCGGCCGCCGCCACTGCTCACTGCGCGCTGCTCCCCGTCTCCGATGCGTCCGCCGCGCCGCCGGGCTCGGTGCGGCCCGACGTGGTGGGCCCGGCGTCGTCGGCCGCCGGCGTGTGGCCGCCGCCGACCCACTTGGGGGCCGACTGGTCGGGTGAGACGCCGTGCTGGACGGCGCCCTTGGCGACCGCGTCGGGCTGGCGGGCGTCGCGGATGCGGCCCTTCTCGGCCTCGGCCTGCTGGCGGAGCTGCTCGTTGACGCGGCGCAGCTCGTTGTGCTTGAACGAGTCCTGCGCCAGGACCGTGTTGAGCAGGAGCAGGCTGACGAGACCGCCGCCGAGCAGGCCGACGACGAGCATGACGAAGGGCGCCCTCGGCGGGCGCCGCCGTTCGGACGGCGGTTGCGGCGCACGGCGGGCGACCGGCGTCTCGGGCCGCTCGACCGGGCGGGCGTGGGTCACGGGACCGCGCGGACGACGGCGGACGTCGGGCTTGGCGCCGGGCTTCACGCCGGTCTTCGGGTCTTTCAGTGGGCTCATCGTTGGCCTCATCCCTGGCGGATCCTCTCTGCCGCCCGCAACCGGGCCGAGGCGGCCCGCGGGTTGCGGGCCAGCTCGTCGTCGTCGGGGAGCTCTGCCCCCCTCGTCAGGTGACGGAACCGGGGCTGGTGAGCCTCCAACGGGACGGGCAGCCCGGGAGGGCCGGTGTCCCTGGTTCGCGCCGCGAGGACCTGCTTGGTGAGCCGGTCCTCCAAGGAGTGGTAGGAGAGCACGACCACGCGCCCGCCCACCGCGAGCGCGTCGAGCGCGGCGGGCAGGGCCACGTCGAGGGCGGCCAGCTCCGCGTTCACTTCGATGCGCAACGCCTGGAAGGTTCGTTTCGCCGGGTTGCCGCCGGTGCGGCGGGTCGCGGCGGGGATCGCCTCGCGGACGAGGTCGGCGAGGCGTTTGGTCGAGGTGATCGGTTCGACGGCCCGTTCCTTGGCGACCCGCTCGGCGATGCGCGCGGCGAAGCGTTCCTCGCCGAAGTCGCGCAGCACCCGGGCCAGGTCGCGGGGTTCGTAGGTGTTCACCACGTCGGCGGCGGTCAGCTCCTGGTCGCGGTCCATGCGCATGTCGAGGGGCGCGTCGTAGGAGTAGGCGAACCCGCGGCCGGCCTCGTCGAGCTGCGGCGAGGAGACGCCGAGGTCGAACAGCGCGCCGTGGATGACGGGGTGGCCGCTCTCGGCGAGCACCCGCTCCAGGTCGCTGGAGACGGCGCGGACGATGGTCGTGCGGGCGGCGTAGGGCGCCAGCCGTGCGGTGGCGTGGTCGATGGCGAACGGGTCGCGGTCGATGCCGATGAGGTGCACGTCGGGATGGGCGGCGAGGATCGCCTCGGCGTGACCCCCGAGGCCCAGGTTGGCGTCGACGACCACCGGGGACGGCCCGGTGAGCGCCGGAGCCAGCAGCTCCAGCACACGGCCGAGCAGCACCGGAACGTGCCCACCGGTGTTCTGGTCGGTCATTCGTCGTACACCCCCATGAAAGGAAGGCAGGTCGTGGCTCGCGCCGCGGATCCGCCTCGAACGATTGCCGCTTCCGGGCTCGCGGTCGCGGCGCCCCGTCGGCTAGACAGTCCCCACCCTCGGTCGACTGCGCCGCAGAGAACTATGGCGGAGAGCCGACCCGTCCGGCCAGGTCCCCATCCGCGGACCGCGTCTCGTGGCACCTGACACCGGGGAAGGTGCATCAGGTACCCGGCGGGCGGGTGGAGACCTCGCCGAACGTCACCGACGGGTCATTTGAAAGGTCACAGGATCCCTGGCAACACCTCCTCGGAAAGGTCGGCGAATGCCTGCTCCTGGTCGGCGAGATAGGCCTCCCACGCCGGGGCGGCCCAGATCTCCAGCCGGGTGTTGGCGCCGATGACCACGCAGTCACGATCGAGCCCGGCGTACTGGCGCAGGCCGGACGGGATGGTGACGCGCCCCTGTTTGTCGGGGGTCTCATCGGAGGCACTGGCGAAGAAGACGCGGCTGTAGTCGCGGACGGCCTTGGCGGTCACCGGCGCGGTGCGCAAAGCCTCAGTGATGCGCTGGAACTCCTCTACGGGGAAGACGTAGAGGCAGCGCTCCTGGCCTTTGGTGATCACAAGACCCTCCGCCAGCTCCTCGCGATACTTCGCCGGCAGGAACAGCCGTCCTTTGTCATCGAGGCGCGGGTGGTGAGTGCCGAGGAACATCGGCGCCACCTCCCGTGCCATGGGGAACACGAAGCCCTACAGCCACGGTCCTCCATTGGGCTCCACCATACTCCACTTCTCTCCACCGTCAACTGATTCAAACGGTATGACGATCTCGTTTATCGGGCGTTTTCGCAGGTCAAATGCGGTGGTGCGAAGTGGGGGGCCGGAGCGGCGCGGGCGTGTCGCGCTCACCGGCGTCAAAGGGAAGGCGTCAAGTCGCGGACCCGGCGTGTCACGGAATCAGGACTGACGTACCACAGGATCCGGACCGCATAGCACGACACTGTGGGCAGTTCACGCTTCTTTCTGCACAAAGTCGCCCGAGAACCACGTGCGGCATAGTCTCGGTACACACAATGGATGGAAATGGCAAACCCCCAGCAATACGGCACGCCCTTGGAGGCCCGGTGGCAGTAACTCACGGCGTCGGTGACAAAACCGGCTCGGAGAGTCTCAACGAGCTGGTCGAGACCGCGCACCGGATCCGGGACGCGATCGAATCCGTCATCGAAGGCAAGAGCGACGTGGTTCGGCTGACGCTGACCGTATTGCTCGCGGAAGGTCACCTTCTCATCGAAGACGTACCGGGTGTGGGAAAGACGATGCTCGCCAAGGCGCTGGCGAAGTCGATCGACTGCCCCATGCGCCGCGTGCAGTTCACCCCCGACCTCCTCCCCTCCGACATCACCGGTGTGAGCGCCTACAACCAGCAGACCCGGGAGTTCGAGTTCAAGCCCGGGCCGGTGTTCGCCAACATCGTGGTCGGCGACGAGATCAACCGGGCCTCGCCGAAGACCCAGTCGGCCCTCCTGGAGTGCATGGAGGAGCGGCAGGTGACCGTCGACGGGCTCACCCACCGGCTCGACGCGCCGTTCATGGTCATCGCGACCCAGAACCCCATCGAGATGGAGGGCACCTACCCCCTCCCCGAGGCGCAGCGCGACCGGTTCACCGCGAAGATCGCCATGGGCTACCCCGAGCCGGTGGCCGAGCTCGAGATGCTCGACGTGCACGGCGCCTCCCAGCCGCTCGACAAGCTGGAGCCGGTCGCCACCACCGCCGAGGTGAAGGCGCTGATCGAGGCGGTCCGCGCGGTCTACGTCTCGCAGCCGGTGAAGAAGTACGCCATCGACCTGGTCACCGCCACCCGCCAGACCCCCGACCTGCGGCTCGGCGCCTCCCCGCGCGCCACGCTGCAACTGGTCAGGGCGGCCCGCGCGCACGCCGCGCTCTCCGGCCGCGACTACGTGATCCCCGACGACCTCCAGGACCTGGCGACGCCGGTCCTGGCCCACCGCCTGCTGCCCAGCATGGAGGCGCAGGGCCAGCGGCGGACGCCCGAGCAGTCGCTCGCCGAGCTTGTGCGCCGCGTCCCGGTGCCCGACACGAAGTAGGACTCCTCTCTATGACCGGACTCAGGGCGCTCACCGCCCGGGGCAGGTCGTTCCTCGCTTCCGGGATCGCCGCCCTGGTGTGCGCGTTCCTGCTCGGGGAGCACGACCTCATCCGGGTGGCGATCCTGATCGTCGCGCTTCCGCTGCTGGCCGTCATGGTGGTGGCGCGGACCCGTTACCGGCTGAGCTGCGCGCGCCGCCTCGACCCCTCCCGGGTCGAGGCCGGCAACGACAGCACGGTCACGCTGCGGCTGGAGAACGTGACCCGGCTGCCCACCGGCCTGCTCCTCATCGAGGACACGCTCCAGTACGCCCTCGGCACCCGCCCCCGCTTCGTGCTCGACCGGGTGGAGGCCAAGGGCATCCGCGAGATCGACTACAAGGTGCGGTCGGACCTGCGCGGGCGCTACTCCATCGGGCCGCTGTCGGTGCGCATCACCGACCCGTTCGGGCTGGTCGAGCTGGCCCGCACGTTCACCGCGACCGACACCCTCGTGGTGACCCCGCAGGTCATCCCGCTGCCCTACGTCCGCCTGTCGGGCGAGTGGGCGGGCGGGGGCGACAGCCGGACGAGGTCGGTGGCGGCGGCCGGCGACGACGACGTCGCGCCGCGCGACTACCGGCAGGGCGACGACCTGCGCCGGGTGCACTGGCGCTCGACCGCCCGCTACGGCGAGCTGATGGTGCGGCGCGAGGAGCAGCAGTGGCAGAGCCGCGGCGCGCTCCTGCTCGACACGCGGCGGCCCGCCCACCGGGGCGAGGGGCCGCGTTCGTCGTTCGAGGTCGCGGTCTCGGCGGCGGCCTCCATCGGCGTGCATCTCGCGCACGAGGGGCTCGGGCTGCGGCTGGTCACCGACCAGGGGCCGCAGCAGCTCCTGGAGGGCGGTGTGCAGGCCTCGCTGCTCGACACGCTCGCGGTGGTGCGCAACAGCCAGGCCCGCTCCCTGTCCAACGGCATCGCCGGGCTGCGGCAGGGCGGCGGCGAAGGACTGATCGTGGCGGTGCTCGGGGCGCTCGACCTCGACGACGCCCAGTCGCTGGCGCGGCTGCGGCACGGCCACATGACCGGCGTCGCGGTGCTGCTCGACGTCGCGACCTGGGAGGGCGGCGCGGAAGGCGAGGTCTCCCCCGAACACGAGCAGGCGCAGGCGGTGCTGGCCGCGAGCGGCTGGCGGGTGCTGCGGCTGCCCGCCGGGGTGTCGCTGGCCTCGGTCTGGCCCGACGCCGCGTACAAGAGGAGTGCCGCGTGATGCGACTGCCGATCGCTTCGGGGGCGGCCACCGGGGCCGTCGCGCTCACCCTTTATCCGTTGTTCTCCGAGGGCTCGTGGTTCTGGGCGACGCTCGGGATCCTGCTGTGCACGACGCTGGCGGCGGCGCTGGTGTCGCGGTACGCCCAGCCGGCGTTCGCGGCGCCGATCGCGATGGCGCTGGCGGCGATCGTGTTCATGACGGTCACCTTCGCCCGCGACGAGGCGTGGTGGGGGTTCATCCCCAACTTCGACTCCACCGCCCGGATCGCGCAGACGATGGCCGAGGGCTGGGACGAGATCCAGAAGTTCGCCGCGCCGGTCCCCTCGACCGGGGGCATCAGCCTGCTGACGGCGGGCGGCGTCGCGTTCATCGCGATCCTGGTCGACGCGTTCGCGGTGCGGGTGCGCCGGGCGGCCCTGGCGGGCCTGCCGCTGCTCGGGCTGTTCACTGTCCCGGCCGCGGTGCTGAACGAGCCGATCGCCTGGCCCGCGTTCCTCATCGGCGCGCTCGGGTTCGTCGGCCTGCTGGTCTCCGACGGGCGCGAACGGGTGTCCCACTGGGGCCGGGCCGTGCTGGTACGGCGTTCGCGGACGACCACCACCACCCCCGACGCGGGCAAGCTGGTCCTGTCGGGCAAGCGCATCGGGGTCACCGCCGTGGCGCTGGCCATCGGCATCCCGGCGCTGATCCCCACGCTGACGCCCAACCCGCCCTTCGGGTTCGGGGTCGGCAACGGCCTGGGGCCGGGCGGCCGCAACGTCGGCATCCCCGACGCCATCGCCAAGCTCAGCGGGCAGCTCTCCCATCCGGTGAACGCGCCGGTGCTGACCTACACGTCCAAGGACGACGTGCCGCGCTACCTGCGCATCTACTCGCTCGACGAGTTCGACGGGCAGCAGTTCAAGTCGAGTTCGCTGCGCGGGCGTCCCGAAGACCGGGTGAGCGAGAGCGTCATGCCGCCCGCGCCGGGCCTGTCGGCCATGACGCCGGGGGGCCCCATCGACCAGACCATCACCATCAGCGAGGACATCGAGGAGCTGCGCTTCCTGCCGCTCCCCTACCCGGCCACCCAGGTCATCGCCGACGGCGACTGGCGGGCCGACCGCAACACCCTCATGGTCTTCTCCACCGAGGACGACGCGGCCGGGCTCGAATACCAGGTCATCGGCAAGGACGTGCGGCCCACGCCCGAGATGCTGGACAACGCGCCGCAGGCGCCGATCGAGGTCCAGGGCCGTTTCCTGACGCTGCCCGCCGACATCGACCCCGCGGTGGTGGCGCTGGCCGACGACGTCACCCGCGACGCGGCCACGCCCTACCAGCGCGCGGTGAAGCTGCAGGAGTGGTTCACCCGCACCGGCGGGTTCACCTACGACCTGCAGACCAAGGGGTCGGGGCTCGACGCGCTGACCGACTTCCTGCTCGTCGGCAAGTCGGGCTACTGCGAGCAGTTCGCCAGCGCCTTCGCGGTGATGGCGCGCGTGCTGGGCATCCCGTCGCGGGTGTCGATCGGCTACACCGGCGGCACCAAGTCGGAGGGCCGGTGGATCGTCCGGACCCACGACGCCCACGCCTGGCCGGAGCTCTACTTCGAGGGCGCCGGATGGCTGACCTTCGAGCCGACCCCGTCGGGCGGGTTCGGGCAGGCGACGGCGCGGGTGCCGTCGTACACGCTGCCGCAGTCCGACTCGGCCGAGCCCTCGCCCGGGGCGTCGGCCCGGCCCTCGGACGACCCCGCGGCCTCGCCCGGGGCGAGCAACCCGGCGCGCGGCATCGACAATGCCGAGCGGGAACTCGGGCCGACCGGTCTGCCGGCGGTCGAGGAGAGGTCGATCTGGGGGAACGTCGGCATCGGCGTCGCCGTCGCGCTGCTGCTGTCGCTGATCCCCGCGTTCATGCGGGCGGTGCTCTGGTTGTGGCGGCGGCGGGTGCTCAACCGGGCCGCGGCGGTGCCCGACGACGAGGTGCCCGTGGTGAAGCCGGAGAAGGACGACGACGACGGCTGGAGCGGCGGCGAGGTGATCGGCGGGGAACCCGCCGGGAGGCCCCTGTCGGTCTGGGCCGACGCCGGGGAGCCCCCGGCCCCCGCGAGGCGGGAGAACACCTTCGCGGCCCCGGCCGTGGAGGCCGCCTGGGCCGAACTCTGCGACACCCTGGTCGACCTGGGCATGCCCAAGGCCGGCAGCGAGACCCCCCGGGCGCTCGGCCGGCGGCTGGCGGCGGCCTACCCCCTCGACACCGAGGCGGCCAAGGCGCTGACCAAGATCGCCACCAGCGAGGAGAAGCTGCGGTACGCCCGCACGCCCGGCGAGGTCACGCCTCTGGTCGACGACCTCAAGGCGGTCAGGCGGGGCCTGGCGGCGTCGGTGTCGCGGGGGCGGCGGATCGCGGCCGTGCTGGCGCCCATGTCGTCGCTGCTGCGGGTGCGCGGCCTCGGGGAGCGGGTGCTGGACGGGTTCGACCGCCTGGAGAACATCCGGTTGCGGCCGGCCCGGAAGGACGACGAGACCGCGGCCCCCGACGACGTGCTGGAGTCACAGGTCGGGTCGCGGCGGTAACGCCGGAACAAACGAGCGGGCTCGGGGCGTGTCTGCCCCGGGCCCGTCGTGTTCGCGTGGTTACTGTGACAAGTGAAACCGCGGCGGCTAACGCTCGTCGTTACGACGGCGCCAGCGCTCCTCCATGCGCTCCATGAAGCCGGGACGGCGCCCACGGCGGGCGGCCGGCCCCTGCTGCTGCGTGGACGTGGCGGAGCGGCTGTCGCCGTGGAAACCGTTCATGCGTTTCCAGCTGGACAGACCCCACAGACACGTCGCGAGCATGACCACAAAGCCGGCGACCCCGAGCCAGATGACGGTGGACACGACGCCGACCATCAGCAGGACGACGCCGAGTGCGAAGCCGATGGAGGCCTTCACCAGGCGGCGCTTGTAATGGCTGCGTGGGTCACTGATCCGGACGGTATTGGCCCACTTCGGGTCCTCGGCATAGAGGGCCTGCTCGATCTGGTCGAGCAAGCGCTGCTCGTGCTCAGACAGCGGCACGGCGCCTCCCAAGGACGGCCCCAAGACGGGGAAGACGGCAACGAACGAAGGATGTCCGAACCCTGCGGTCGGTTATCCCCAGAATACGAGTCTGTAGACGTGGGCGAAAGAAAACGGTCAGAACGTCCACAAGCGCGGTCCAATGCGGAGGTGACGTCATAGATCCATTGGACCAAACCGTTTTCGGACGAGCGAGGCGGGGCGGACCGCATCGGGCCCGAACCTCCGGATCGCCTTGTCCATGGCCTGTTCCGCCTCCCGCCAGCCGATCTCGCGGTCTCCCAGGCCGATTTGCCTGGTCGCCGTGTCTGCCGGGCGGAGGTTCTCCATCCGGACGCCTACGAGTCGCAGCCGCACTCTATCGAGACCCGCGGCCCTGTAGAGGTCGCAAGCGGTGGTATGTATCTCTTTCGCCACATCTGTGGCCTCTCGGAGGGTACGCGACCGGGTGATGGTCGTGAAATCGGACCGGCGCAGCTTCACGCTGACGGTCCGGCCGACGTAGCCGGCGGCGCGCAGCCGGGCGGCGACCCGCTCAGAGAGCCGGAGCAGCTCCCGCATGATCGTCTCAGGGTCGTCGACGTCGTGGGCGAAGGTCTCCTCGTTGCCGATGCTCTTGTCGGGGACGTGGGCGGTCACCCGGCGCTCGTCGCGGCCCCACGCCAGCGCCGCCAGATGGCTCCCCGCGGCCCCGAACTCGCGCTGGAGCGTGGCAACGGGCACCCGGGCAAGGTCGCCCACCGTTTTGATGCCCAGCCGCGTCAGCGCCTGCTCAGTGCGTTCGCCCACGCCCCACAGGGCGGCGACGGGCAGCGGGTGGAGGAACTCGACGACACCCTCGGCCGGGACGACCAGGAGGCCGTCGGGCTTGCACTGGCGGGAGGCGAGCTTGGCGACGAACTTGGTGGAGGCGACCCCGACCGAGCAGGTCACCCCGAAGCGCTCGGCCACCTGGGCCCGGATCGCCGCCGCCACCTGAACCGGGGACCCCAGCCTGCGGCGGGCCCCGGCGACGTCGAGGAAGGCCTCGTCGACCGAGAGCGGCTCCACGAGCGGGGTGACCGCGTGGAAGATCTCGAAGACGCCCTTGGAGATAGCGCCGTATTTGCCGTGGGAGGGCGGGATGACCGTCGCCTGCGGGCACAGGCGCATCGCCCGGGTCATCGGCATCGCCGAGTGGACCCCGAACCCGCGGGCCTCGTAGGTGGCGCTCAGCACCACGCCCCGCGCCCCGGCGGCGCCGACGATCACGGGGGTGCCCCGGAGCTCCGGGCGCTCGATCAGCTCGACCGCCGCGAAGAACGCGTCCATGTCGACGTGGAGGATGGGGCAGCCGGTGTCGTCGGCGACTTGGGCCGGGCCGGTGACCTGCGGCAACACCTGTTTCCTCGACATGGCGCGAGTCTAACCGAACAGGGGTTCGACCGGAACGGCGCCCCTGAGAGGTCGGCCGAACATGCCCGCCTGGGCCGGACGCCGGGCGGGCTCGCTCTTTTCGCCCGACCCGCTCGTTGGGCACGACGAGGGAGCGGGTGGCCGGCGCCGGATACGGCGGGATCCGGGGGCGGCGGGCGGTGTCGGGGTGGGCGGAGCCGTGACGGAAGAAAGGGCTTGTGAGCCTTTAAGGCCGTTACCGGTGGGCCAGGAGGTGGATCCTGGTCGCGATGTCCCTCAGGACGGGGTGGGCGGTGGCGGCCCTTTCAAGCTCGATCAAGCCATCTGGGTCGTCTTCGGCGAAGCGGCTGGGGACCAGGTCGGTGAAGATGCGGGCGCCCTGCACCTCGCCGACGGTGAAGCCCGCCTTGCTCAGGAGGGCCGCGAGGGCCTCGCCGGTGAAGCGGCGGGGGGTCGGGTCCTTCTCGCCCCAGGTGCCCGTCTCCAGGACGTCGCGGGCCTCGGCGAAGTTGCCCGCCAGGGCGCGGTGGATGGCGGTGGCGACGGGGTTGGCGGCCAGGACGCTGACCACTCCCCCGGGCCGGACGACCGTGTGGACCGACGCGAGGGCGGCCGACGGGTCGTCGACGTATTCCAGGACGCTGTGGCAGAGCACCAGGTCGGCGCTGGCGGGCGGGAGGAGGTCGGCCAGGTCGCCGGCGTCGCCCTGGAGGCCGGTGACGGTCACGCCCGCCTCGGCGGCGCGGCGCTCCAGCGCGGCCAGCGAGTCGGGCGTGGGGTCGACCACGGTCACCGAGTGGCCCAGGCGGGCCAGCGGCACCGCGAAGCCGCCGGTGCCGCCGCCGGCGTCGAGGATGTCGAGCGCGGATCTGCCGGCGATGACCGCTTGGAGCGACTCCCAGACGACGGCCTGCCGCGTGGCGTCACGCACGGTGATCCTCCGAAAAGTCGACGACGACGTAGGCACGCCAGCCTACGCCGCCGCCGGAGCTCAGAGCGTCAGGGACGGCTTGAGCTGCTTGAAACGGGCCAGCAGGCCGTTGACGAACTGGGGCGACTCGTCGGTCGACAACTCACCGGCGAGGGCCACCCACTCGCTGATCACGACGCCCTCGGGCACGTCCTCGACCCAGAGCATCTCGTAGGTGCCGACCCGGAGGATGTTGCGGTCGACGGCGGGCATGCGCTCCATCGTCCACCCCTCCGAATAGGTCGAGATGAGCTCGTCGATGCGGCCCAGCCGCCCGGCCACGCCCTCGACCAGGCTGATCGTGTATTCGTTGACCGGAGGCTCGGCCCGCTCGACCCGCTCGGCGAGGATGTCGAGCGGGTTGGTGTCGCGTGCCTCGGCCTCGAAGAGGATGTCGAGCGCGCGGCGGCGCGCCTTCCCCCGGGCAGACATCAAGCGCGACCGAGGTAGTCGCCGGTGCGGGTGTCGACCTTGACCTTCTCGCCGGTCGTGATGAACAGCGGCACCTTGATCTCGGCGCCGGTCTCGAGCGTGGCGGGCTTGGTGCCGCCGGTCGAGCGGTCGCCCTGGAGGCCCGGCTCGGTCTCGGAGATCGTCAGCTCGACGGCGGCCGGGAGCTCGACGTAGAGGACGTTGCCCTCGTTGATCGCGACCGTGGCGGTCATGTTCTCGAGCAGGTAGTTGGCGGCGTCGCCGACGGCCACGCGGGAGACGTTGAGCATGTCGTAGGTCTCGGTGTCCATGAAGACGAACTCGTCGCCGTCCATGTAGGAGAACTGCATCTCACGGCGGTCGACGGTCGCCACCTCGACCTTGACGCCGGCGTTGAAGGTCTTGTCGACGACCTTGCCCGACATGATGTTCTTCAGCTTCGTGCGGACGAACGCACCGCCCTTACCGGGCTTGACGTGCTGGAACTCCACGACCGACCAGAGGTCGCCGCCGTCGAGTTTGAGCACGAGTCCGTTCTTGAGGTCGTTCGTGGTCGCCACGTGAAGTCTCTTCTCCTGCGTGCGGGCCGCTCACAGGACGAGCAGCTCCCTGGTGGTGAGTGTGAGCAGTTCCGGCAATGGGTCACGCGTCACGAGCGTGTCCTCGATGCGCACACCGCCCAACCCCGGCAGGTAGACCCCGGGTTCGACGGTGATCGGAACTCGATCCTCTAGTCTACCGGTCCTGCCGGGGCCCAGAAACGGCTCCTCGTGGATCTCCAGGCCGACGCCGTGGCCCAGGCCGTGGCCGAAGCGGTCGCCGTACCCGGCGGCGGCGATCAGGTCGCGCGCGGCGGAGTCGATCTCGCCGGCCGTCGCCCCCGGGCGCACGGCGGCGCGTCCCGCCGCCTGGGCGTCGTGGACGACGGTGTAGATCTCGTGCTGCCAGGCCGACGGCTCGCCCAGGGCGACGGTCCTGGTCATGTCGGCGTGGTAGCCGGCGTACAGGGCGCCGAAGTCCATGGTGACGAGGTCGCCGCGCCGGACCGGGCGGTCGCCGGGCGAGTGGTGCGGGACGGCGCCGTTGGGGCCGCTCGCGACGATCGTCTCGAAGGCGGGCCGGTCGGCGCCGAGCTCCGTCATCCGCAGTTCGAGCATCCGGGCGATCTCGCGTTCGGTCATTCCGGCCGCGATCTGTCCGATGACCAGGGAGAACGCCTCGTCGGTGAGAGCGCAGGCGCGGGCCAGGGCGGCGATCTCGGCGTCGTCCTTGACCCTTCTGAGGTCTTCGACGAGACCCTCCGTGAGGGGCGCCCTCCCGCCCAGGCGGTGGTATTCGGCGACCGTCAGGTGGTGGGCCTCGACGGCGGCGCCGGGTTCCAGGAGGTCGCCGGCGACGTCGCGGGTCTCCTTGATCCGCACGTCGTCACCGAGCCCCCGGGCCGTCTCGATGTAACGGGAGTCGGTCGCGAGGACCGCGGTCGCGTCGGCCCGCACCAGCACGGCGGCGTTGGAGCTGGCCAGGCCGGTCAGGTAGCGCACGTTGACGGGCCGGGTGACCAGCAGGCCGGCGTGGCCGCCCTCGGTGAGGAGGGCGGCCAGGCGGGCGCGGCGTTCCGCGAAACTCATGGTCAGAATGTAGGACATATCAGCATTTAGGAGGTTCCAGGCGGGCTTTGGGACGGACGTCCTTCCGTTCCGCCGCGCCGCCGAGGAGGGCCCGGGTCAGCGACTCGCCGTCTCCGGCCATCCGGGTGAGGACCGCGGTGAAGTGGTCGTCGGTGAGGGCGTGCTCGTCTCGTCGCAGGGCCGTGAGGACGACCCTTCTGAGCAGTTCCTTGATGAAGGAGGCGGTGACCCCCTCGGTGGCCTTCACGACGGCGGCCACGTCGGCCTCGATGGGACGGTTGCGGGCGTAGAGGCGGATCAGGCGGTCGCGGGCGGTCGCGTCCGGGGGCGGGACCTCGACGGCCAGGTCGATGCGGCCGGGCCGCTGGACCAGCGCCGCCTCCAGGGTCTCCACGCGGTTGGTGGTGAGGAGGAAGGTCACGTCGGCGTCTCCGGTGACGCCGTCCATGGCGTCGAGGAGGGCGAAGAGCAGAGGGCTGGTCTCGAACTGGGAGCGGTCTTCGGCGATGAGGTCGACGTCCTCGATGACCACGATCGACGGCTGGAGCCGCCGGGCCAGCGCCACCGCGAAGTCGATCTTCGACATGCCCTCGGCGGTCATCAGGATCGCGGTGCTCTCGGGCCGCCGGCCGATCAGGTAACGGACGGTGTGGGTCTTGCCGGTGCCGGGCGGGCCGTAGAGCAGCAGGCCCCGGCGCAGGTGCTGACCGGCCTCGCGTAACCGGTCGGCCTCCCGGCCGATGCCGACGACGTGGTCTTCGAGCGCCTCCAGGCGGCCGTCGGGCAGCACCACCTCCTCGGGGGTGAGCGCGGCCCGGGGGATGAAGGTGAGCAGTTCGTTCTCGCGGTGCTCGGAGAAGCCGAAGCTCACGACCTGGCCGCGCAGCGGGTCGAGGGTGTCCTTCAGGCGGTCGACCTCCTCGCGCACGGCGGTCGCCGCCGCCCTGTCGGTGGCGAGCACGGTGAGGAGGGCGTACTTGTTGTAGTCCTCGCGGTTGCTGACCGCCAGGATCACCGGCGTGCCGTCGGGGGCGTGGGTGCACACCATGCCGAGCAGGATCACGTCCATGGTGTCGTCGGGCCCGATGGAGGCGACCGCGTAGTCGGGGCGGCCGAGGAGCACGCCGCCCGACTTCATGGCGCTGGTGATCATGTTGATGAGGCTCTCCCAGCGCCGGTCGGAGCCGACGATGCCGAACCACTCGGCTCCGGGGCTGTGCTCGCTGAGGTAGCGGTCGGCGGCGAGTTGGAGGGCGGCGTGCTCGAAGAGGCGGTACCTCTCCTCGACCACGACCACCTCCCCGATGGGGCGGCCCAGGTGGCCGGTGACCCTGGCGGCGAGGGGCGAGGCGGCGTTCTCCTCGGTCACCCGTTGCGCGACCGCGTCATAGACCCGGCGGAGGCCTTCGGCCAGGGCGCGGGCGTCGTGCGAGTCGATTGACGTCACCCGGCCATGTTGCCAAACGGAGGCCTCAGGCGGGCTGCCCACTGCGGGAGCGCTCGTGCCTGCCGTGCCGGCCGTGCCTGCCGGGCTCGCCCGGTGAGGGGGCGCCGCCGCCGCGCAGCGGCACCTCCTTGAGGAACAGGACCGCGATCACGCCGAGCACGGCGGCGGGCACGCCGACCAGGAACACCGTCTGCATGGCTTCGGTGTACGACTCCAGCACCGCCCTCACCACCTGCGGCGGCAGGCCGTGGATGGCCTCGGGGGTACCGAGCTGGGGCGCGGCGGCGACGCCGCCGAGACGGGCGGCCAGTTCGTCCTTGACCCGGTTGGTGAGGATCGCCCCGAACGCGGCGACGCCGACCGCGCCGCCCAGGCTGCGGAAGAACGTGACGCCGGACGTGCTGACCGCCATGTCCTCGCGGGAGGCGGCGTTCTGCGCGGCCAGCACGAGCATCTGCATCGTCATGCCGAGCCCCGCGCCCATGATCGTGATGTACGCCCCGATCTCCACCGGCGTGGAGTCGACGTGCAGGCGCGACAGCAGGAACAGGCCGATCGCGACCAGCACCAGCCCGACGGCCGGGAACGCCTTCCACCGCCCGGTCGACGAGGCGACCTTGCCGGAGACGATCGAGCTGAGGAACAGCCCGATCACCATCGGGAGGGTCATCAGGCCCGACTCGGTCGGCGACATGCCCTTGACGATCTGGAGGTACTGCGGCAGGTAGATCATCGCGCCGAACAGGGCGACGCCGACCAGAAGCGAGGCGATGCTCGCCAGCACGAACGTGCGGTCGCGGAACAGCCGGGGCGGCAGGATCGGCGAGGCCGCCGCCCGCTCGGCCACGACGGCCGCCGCGACCAGCACCACGGTGATCGCGCCCAGGGCGTAGGTCCACGCCGAGTTCCACTCGAACTCGTGGCCGCCGAACGACAACAGCAGCATGAGGGCGGTCGCGCCGCCGGTCAGCGTGGTGGCGCCCCACCAGTCGATGCGGGCGTCGCGGCTCTCGTGATCGAACCGGAGCACCCGCTGGACCACCGCGAAGGCCACCACCGCGAGCGGCACGCAGACGTAGAAGCACCAGCGCCAGCCCAGCCAGTCGGTGTCGACGATGAACCCGCCGAGCAGCGGCCCGGCGACGGTCGAGAGGCCGAAGACCGCGCCGACGTACCCGGAGTAACGCCCCCGCTCCCGGGGCGGCACGATGTCGCCCAGGATGACCTGGGTGAGCGCCGACAGGCCGCCCGTGCCGAGACCCTGGACGGCGCGGGCGGCGATGAGCATGCCGATGTTCTGCGACAGCCCCGCCACCACCGAGGCGGCCACGAACAGGCCGAGGGCGATCTGGAAGAGGCGCTTGCGGCCGAAGATGTCGGACAACTTGCCCCAGAGCGGGGTGGACACGGTCATCGTGAGGAGGGTCGCGCTGGCCACCCAGGAGAGCTGCTCCTGGCCGCCCAGGTCGCCGACGATCGTGGGGAGGGCGGTGCCGACGACCGACGTCGAGAGCATCGAGGTCATGAGGGCGAGCAGGAGGCCGGAGAGGATCTCCAGGACCTGGCGATGGCTGTAGGTGCGTTGCGGTGCGTCCAAGAGAGTCAAAGCCGGCGTCCCCCCGTGTAAAGAATGCTCCACAACAGAGTTAGTAGACGCTTGTTTACTTGTCAAACGCAGCTAATATGCGTCAGGTGACGAGAGATCGGGAGGCGACCAGCCGGAGGATCCTGGAAGCGGCCGGCGACCTGTTCGCGGCACACGGCTACGACCAGGTGACGATGCGGATGATCGCCGCCGAGGCCGGGGCCAACGTGGCCCTGGTGAACCGCTACTTCGGCACGAAGGCGGCCCTCTTCGCCGAGGCCCTGGCGACCGGCTCGACGATCGAGTCGGTGATCGCCGGCGACCCCGCCGGACTGGCCGGCAGACTCGCCCACCGCCTGGCGGTCCGCCTGCAGAGCGGCGCGACCGAGCCGGTCACCCGCATGGTCGACCGCGCGGGCACCAGCCCCGAGATCCAGGCCATCCTCCGCGCCCACGTCGAGGCGACCGTGGTCAAGCGCATCGCCGCCCAGCTCGACGGCCCCCACCCGGAACAGCGGGCCCTGCTGGCCGCCACGATGATCCTGGGCACCGGTTCGGTACGCCGCCTCTTCGGGCCGGGCGTGATCGAGGCGGTCGACGCGGAAGAGGTCGAGGCCCGGCTGCGCTCGATGTTCGAGATCTGCCTGCGCCCCTGAGCACCTCGCCCCACCCGCCCGAGTCCCGCCAGGCCGGAGCGCGGGCCGCTTGCCCGCTCGGGCCGCGTCCGTCGCCGGCGTTTCAGCCCGCGAGTTCCTTCACCTTCTCGATCAGTCGCACGCGTTCCTCGTGGGTCGAGGCGATCGGGGTCACGTTGACGGTCGTGACGCCGCTCTCGCGCATCGCGGCCAGCCGGTCTCTGACGAAGCCCTCGCTGCCGATCAGCGACATCTTCTCCAGCAGCTCGTGGGGCACCCGGGCGGCGGCCTCGTCCTTCCTGCCCGCGAGGTAGAGGTCCTGGATCTCGGCGGCCTCCTTCTCGTAGCCGTAGCGGACGGCGAGGTCGTTGTAGAAGTTCTTGCCCTTGGCGCCCATGCCGCCGATGTAGAGCGCGGCCATCGGGCGGCCGAACTCCAGGAAGCCCGCCACGTCGTCGCCGATGGCCAGGTGGGCGGTGGCGATGACGTCCAGGCCGCCGAGTTCGGGAGCACGTCTGGCCGCGCCGGCCGCCAGGGACGGGCCCCACACGTCGGCGGCCTTCTCTGGCATGTAGAAGATGGGCAGCCAGCCCTCGGCCAGTTCGGCGGCCAGTTCGACGTTCTTGGGGCCGATGGCGGCGACCACGATCGGGATGCGCTCGCGGACCGGGGCGTTGATCAGCTTCAGGGGCTTGCCGAGGCCGGTGCCGCCCTGGAGGGGCATCGTGTAGTGCTTGCCCTGGTATTCGAGGCGTTCGCGCTTCCACACCTTGCGGGCGATCTCGATGACCTCGCGGGTGCGGCCCAGCGGGGCCGAGTAGGGCACGCCGTGGAAGCCCTCGATCACCTGGGGGCCGGAGGCGCCGAGGCCCAGGGTGAAGCGGCCGTCGGAGACGTAGTCGAGACCGGCCGCCGTCATGGCCAGCAGGGCGGGGGTGCGGGAGTAGACCGGGAGGATGCCGGAGGCGATCTCCAGGCGCTCGGTCCGGGCGGCGATGTACCCCATCTGGCTGACCGCGTCGAAGCTGTAGGCCTCGGCGACGAACACGATGTCGAGGCCGGCCTTCTCGTAGTCGGCCAGTTCGGCGACGGTCTCCTTGAAACCGCCGGAATAGCTCAGGGCCATCCCGATCCGCATAGATCCTCCTGGACCGAATGTTGTTCCGGTAGTACGGCATTCCGAGGGTACATGTCGGCTCACCTCCTCCGTATACGGGGAGCCGTACACTTTCCCGGCAGGGGGAGGGATCTTGCTGGCTCGTGTGGTGTCGGTGGTCGCGGTGGCGCTCGCCGCGATCCTGGCCGGGCATCGGCTGCTGCCCGAACTGGGCGGGGTGACGCCGGTACTCGAAAGCGTGTTGCCTTGGCTCGGGGTGGCGATCGTCCCGCTGGTCGCGCTGGCGGCGGTGGCCCGCTCGCGGGGGGCGGTCGTGGCGTCGCTGACCCCGGCCGTCGTGTGGGGCGTGATGTTCGGGCCGGGCGTCTTGCGGCAGCCGCCCGGCGGCGACAGCGACTTCACGGTGGCGACGCTCAACGTCGGGGTGGCCAACGACCTGTCCGGCGAGGCGGTGCGGGCCGCGGCCGAGGGCCGTGACGTGGTGGCGGCGCAGGAGCTGACCCCGGGCGGCCCGGCCGCCAAGGAGCTCAGCCGCATCTTCCCCCACCGTTTCCAGGTCGGGACCGTCGGGTTGTGGAGCAAGTACCGGCTCGACGACGCCAAACGCGTCGACGTGGGGCTCGGCTGGGCCAGGGCGCTGCGCGCCGTCGTCAAGGCAGAGAAGGGCGACGTGACCGTGTACGTCATGCACCTGGCCTCCGCCCGCCCCGGCGAGACCTCCTTCCGTGACAAGACCTTGCAGGAGGCCGGCGAGGTCATCGCCAAGGACAAGAGCCGCCGGCTCGTCCTGCTGGGCGACCTGAACACCGCCACGACCGACCGGGCCCGGGGCAACCTGGTGCCGCCGCTGCGCGACGCCCAGGAGGAGGCGGGCCGGGGCTTCGGCTTCACCTGGCCGTCGGGCTTCCCGATCACCCGCCCCGACCACATCCTCTACCGGGGCATGGAGGCCACCCTGGCCGAGGTCCGCCAGGCCGCCGGCAGCGACCACCGCGCGGCCGTCGCCGACCTGAGGTTCTAGCCCGCCGGCAGGTCGCCCGGCTCGTCGATGTCGGCCGGGTCTCCCGCGTCGTCGCAGGGCACCTCGGTGACCAGCTCGGCGTGCCGCTTCAGGTAGGGGCGCGCGCCCACGTCGCCCTCCAGTGAAGCGGCCACCCCGGCGATGTGGTCGCGGCCGATCAGCACGGGGTTGCGCCGCGCTCCCCCGTAGGTGGCGACGGCGAGTCCGGCCCCGGCCTGGAAGGCGGCGACGAGCCGTTCGACCGCCTCGGGACGGATGAGCGGCTGGTCGACCAGCGCGACCACCACGCCCGCCGCCTCGGGCGGGACCGCCGCCAGGCCGACGCGCAGCGAGGAGCCCATCCCGGTCGCCCAGTCGGGGTTGAGGACGGTCACCGCACCCCGTACCGGAGTGCAGGCGGCCCCCAGCACGACGACGACCGGATGGCACCCGCCCTCTTCGAGCAGCCGCACCCCCCGGTCGACCAGGCGTTCGCCCTCGTATTCGACCAGGGCCTTGGGGCGGCCGAACCGGCGGCCCGCGCCGGCGGCCAGCAGGACTCCGGCGATCACGCGAGTTCGCCGTGGATGCGGCCCTCGGTGGTGGTCAGCGGGCGGCCCGAGCCGCCCCAGCGCAGTTGGATGAGCTCGGCCGCGATCGACACGGCCGTCTCCTCGGGGGTGCGGGCGCCCAGGTCGAGGCCGATCGGCGAGCGCAACCGGGACAGTTCCACGTCGGTCAGCCCGATCTCGCGCAGGCGGGCCATGCGGTCGTCGTGGGTCCGGCGCGAGCCCATCGCGCCCACGTAGGCGGCGGGGGTGCGCAGGGCCACCTCCAGCAGCGGGACGTCGAACTTCGGGTCGTGGGTCAGCACGCAGATGACGGTGCGTTCGTCGACCGCCGCGTGGGACAGGTAGTCGTGCGGCCACTTCACCACGACCTCATCGGCGTCGGGGAAGCGCTTGGAGGTCGCGAACACCGGGCGGGCGTCGCAGACGACCACGTGGTAGCCGAGGAACTTGCCGACCCGGGCGACCGCCGCCGCGAAGTCGATCGCGCCGAACACCAGCATCTTCGGCGGCGGCGCGAACGACTGGACGAACACCTGGAGGTCGTCGAGGCGGCGTTCGCCGTCGCGGCCGTAGCGGCGGACGCCGGTCGTGCCCTGGGCCAGCATGCCCCGGGCGTCGTCGTCGACGGCGGCGTCGAGCCGGGGCGAGCCCAGCGTGCCGGAGACGTGGTCGTCCCACACGACGCGGCGGGCGCCCACCCTGCCGGGGCCGGACAGTATGGTCGCCACCGCCACCGGGACCCGCTTCTCGATCGACGCCGCGATCTCCCCCAGCTCGGGGTAGGCGTCCCGGGAGACCGGCTCGACGAAGACATCGATGATCCCCCCGCAGGTCAGGCCCACGGCGAAGGCGTCGTCGTCGCTCACGCCGTAGCGCTGGAGCACGGGTCTCCCGGAGGCGACGACCTCCTGGGCCAGTTCGTAGACGGCGCCCTCGACGCAGCCGCCCGACACGCTGCCGACCGCCTCGCCGCCCAGGACGGCCATGGCCGCGCCGGGCTGGCGTGGCGCGCTGCGGAAGGTGCCGACGACCGTGGCCAGGCCGAACACGCCCTGGCCGGCCGTCCACCAGCGGTTGACCTGAGACAGGATGTCACGCATGACCGGCTCTCCTTCCCGCGAGGAGCCCGGCCAGCTCCTCGTAGGCGGCCAGGCTGTGCCCGGCCACCAAGTCGTCGATATGGGGCAGCGCCGCCCGCATCCCCCCGGTGAGCGGCCGGTACGCCGGGTCGCCCTTATGGGGGTTGACCCAGATGACCCGGTGGGCCATCCGGCCCAGCCGCTCCATCTGGGCGCCGAGCAGGGACGGATCACCACGTTCCCATCCGTCGGAGGCGATCACCACGATCGCGCCCCGCGCGTCGGGCAGCCGCAGGAACGCCCGCAGCTCCTCTCCCAGGCGGGTGCCGCCGCTCCAGTCGGGGATGGCCGCCGAGACCTGGTCCATGGCGCGGGCGGCGTCCCTGACGCGCAGCTCGGCGGTGAGCCGGGTCAGCCGGGTCCCGGCGGAGAAGACCTCGGTGGCGCGGGGCGCCGACCGCACCACGGCGTGGGCGAGCCGCAGCAGGGTGTCGGCGTACGCCCTCATCGAGCCGCTCACGTCGATCAGCAGCACCACCCTGCGGGGTTTGCGCCGCCGGTCGCGGAACCGGAGCCTGGCCGGTTCGCCGCCGCGCCTCATCGCCTCCCTGACGATGCGGCGGGGATCGAGGGAGCCGCGTCTGGACGCGGTCAGGCGGCGGGAGACGCGCGTCTCACGGGCGGTCCGCAGGAGGGCCAGCAGGCGGTGGACCTCGGCGCGCTCCTCGGGGGTGAGGGTCGCGACGTCGCGGGAGCGGAGCACTTCGAGGGTGCTGGCGGTGGCGGCGGTGGTCCGCTCGCCCGGGTCTTCGCACCCGCCGTCGGGTGAGGCGACGTATCGGGTGACCGTGGCGGCGGGCCCCACGGGCCCCGGGAAGGTGCGGCCGTCGAAATAGGCCGCGAAACAGCGGTCGTATCGGGGCAGGTCGTCGGGGCCGGCACACAAAGTCAGCCGGCCGGCCCAATAGACGTCTTTCCGGTCTCCGGCGTCGAGATTCTCCAGTGCGGTCAGAAAACCCCGGGTCCGCTCATGGTCGGCCGCCACTCCGGCGGCCCGGAGTGTGCGGACGAATCCCACCATCGACGAAACGACGTCAGGCATCGAGAAGCCCGTCGCGAAGGGCGGCCTGCTGGTCTTCGCGGTATTTCAGCGCGGCCCCCAGCGTCACGGCCGCGGTGTCGGGGTCGAGCCGGTTGACCCCCAGCGTCAGCAGCGCCTCGGCCCAGTCGAGCGTCTCGGCGATGCCGGGCGGTTTGAGCAGGTCGGCGGCCCTCAGCCGGGCCGCCGCGCGGGCGACCTGTTCCGCGAGAGCGGACGTACAGGACGGCAGGCGGCGCAGCAGGATGGCGACCTCGCGGTCGAATCCCGGATGGTCGAGCCAGTGGTAGAGGCAGCGCCTCTTCAGCGCGTCGTGGACTTCGCGGGTGCGGTTGGAGGTCAACACGACCAGCGGCGGCGCGGCGGCGCGAATGGTGCCGAGTTCCGGAATGGAGATGGTGAAATCCGAGAGCACCTCCAGGAGAAAGGCCTCGAACTCGTCGTCGGCCCGGTCGATCTCGTCGACGAGAAGGACGGCGGGCTGCGATTCGATCGCCTGCAGCAACGGCCGGGCGATCAGGAAACGGCGGTCGTAGATCTCGCCTTCGAGGGCCCCGAGGTCGGTGATCCCGGCCGCTTCGGCGGCCTTCAGGTGCAGCAACTGGCGGGCGAAGTCCCAGTCGTAGAGGGCCTGGGCGGCGTCGAGCCCCTCGTAGCACTGCAGGCGGATCAGCGGGGCGCCGAGGACGGCGGCGAGGGTCTTGGCGAGCTCGGTCTTGCCGACTCCGGCCTCCCCTTCGAGGAACAGCGGCCGGCCCATGCGCAGGGCCAGGTAGGCGGCGGTCGCCAGGCCCGCGTCGGCCAGGTAGTCGCGCTGTTCGAGGAGGTCCCGCAGGGCCTCCGGGGAGTCGATTTCCACCCGTCCAGGCTACTTCGGCGCGTGATCACGCGGCGCTCGCCCTTGGTAGGTTCGCCGGGTGACGCAGGATTTCCCCGATTCCCCCGCGGGGCGCGCCCTGGTCGCGGAGTTGTCCGCACGCTGGGCCGAACCCCACCGCCGCTACCACACGACCCGCCACCTGACCGAGGTCCTGGCGGCGATCGAACCGCTGGCGGCCCATGCCGCCGATCTCCGAGCGGTCCGGCTGGCGGCCTGGTTCCACGACGCCGTCTACGACGGCCGGCCGGGCCTCGACGAGGAGCGCAGCGCCCAGCTCGCCCAGTCGCGCCTGACGGCCCTGGGGCTGCCGATCGCGCGTGAGGTCGCCCGGCTGGTCCGGGTGACGGCCACCCACTCCTACCCCGAGGGCGACGGGAACGCGGCGGTGCTCTGCGACGCCGACCTGGCCGTGCTCGGCCAGAGCCCGGAGCGGTACGACGCCTACGCCGAAGCGGTCCGGCGGGAATACCGCCACGTGCCCGACCCCCTGTTCCGGGTGGGCCGGGCCGAGGTGCTCCGGCGGCTGCTCGACGGTTCTCTCTACGGCACCCAAACGGCCCGTGACCTGTGGGAAGACCAGGCCCGGCGCAACCTGGAACGGGAGCTCCGGCACATTACCGATTGACTTGGTAGGAAATATGGGTAACTCTGGGGGCGGTCCACTCACCGCTCTCTGCGAGGTTCCCGTATGTCCGTCGTCGAGCTGGCGCGCCCGGTCGAAAGACCGCGCGCCACGCCGAAAGGGCCGCGGCGCCGCGTCACCGCGTGGCATCGCTGGCTGAGCCCGCTCGCCCTCCTCGTGATCTGGCAGATCGCCAGCGCCACCGGTCTGCTGCCCGAACGCCTGCTGGCCGCACCGGCCACCATCGCCGCCACCGCCGTCGAACTGACCCAGGCGGGGACGCTGCCGACCGCGATCGGGGTCTCGCTCCAGCGGGTGCTGATCGGCTTCCTGGTCGGCGGCGCGGCCGGAATCCTGCTCGCCCTGGTCGCGGGGCTGAGCCGGGCGGGTGAGAACGCGGTCGACCCGATCATGCAGGCGCTGCGGGCGCTGCCGTTCTTCGGCCTCATCCCGCTGTTCATCCTGTGGTTCGGCATCGGCGAGGAGCCGAAGATCCTGCTGGTGGCCCTGGCGGTGTCGTTCCCCCTCTACCTCAACACCTTCTCGGGCATCCGGGGCGTCGACGGCAAGCTCGCCGAGGTCGCCACGACGCTGAAGTTGTCGCGCGGCCAGTTGATCAGGCACATCGTGCTGCCGGGCGCGCTGCCCCAGACGCTCGTCGGGCTGCGGCAGGCCCTCGGCGTGGCCTGGCTGGCGCTGATCGTGGCCGAGCAGGTGAACGCGACCACCGGCCTCGGCTACATGATCAACGACGCCCGGGAGTTCCTGCGCACCGACGTGATCGTGGTCGGGCTGCTCGTCTACAGCGCGCTCGGGCTGGCCACCGACGCGATCGTCCGGCTGCTGGAGCGGAGGGCGCTCGCATGGCGACGCGGCTTTCTGGCGTAGCACGCGCGTTCGGCGACCGGGTCGTGCTCGACTCGCTCGACCTGGAACTGCGCGACGGCGAGTTCACCGCCCTGCTGGGGCGCAGCGGCTCCGGCAAGTCGACCCTGCTCCGGGCGCTGGCCGGGCTCGACGACGAGGTCACCGGAACGATCGACGTCACCGGCTCGGTCGCGGTGGCCTTCCAGGAGCCCCGGCTGGTGCCGTGGAAGCGGCTGCTGGCCAACATCACGCTCGGGCTCGACGCCCCCGCCGGCAAGGCGAAGGCGGCGCTGGCCGAGGTCGGGCTGGCCGAACGGTCCGACGCCTGGCCGCTCACCCTCTCGGGTGGTGAGGCACAGCGCGCGAGCCTGGCCCGCGCGCTGGTCCGCGAGCCCGAACTGCTGCTGCTCGACGAGCCCTTCTCGGCCCTCGACGCCCTCACCCGGATCACCATCCACCAGCTCGTGCTGGAGTTGTGGGCCCGGCACCGCCCGGCCGTGCTGCTGGTCACCCACGACGTGGACGAGGCGCTGCTGCTGGCCGACCGGGTGCTGGTGCTCGACGAGGGCCGCATCGCCCACGACATCTCCATCACGGCCGAGCGTCCCCGCCACCGCGAGGACCCCGGCCTGGTCACCCTGCGAAACACCCTGCTCGCCGCGCTCGGCGTCTCACCCGAAGGAAGATCATGAAACGCGCACTGCTGGCCGCCGTCCTGCTGCTGGCCGCCGCGTGCGGCAGCCCGTCGACCGACGCCGGCGCCCCCGAGGGAACGGTCACGCTCCGCGTGGGCGACCAGAAGGCCGGGGCGCAGGCGCTGCTGAAGGCGGCCGGGCTGCTCGACGGCGCCCCGTACAAGATCACGTTCGCCCAGTTCACCTCGGGCCCGCCGCTGCTGGAGGCGATCAACGCCGGGGCCGTCGACATCGGCGGCGTGGGCAACACTCCCCCGATCTTCGCGGCGGCGGCCGACTCGAAGATCAAGGTCGTGGCGGCCTACAAGCAGAACGTGACGGGGGCGGCGGTGGTCGTACCGGCGAACTCGACCCTGACCGGCCCGGCCGACCTCAAGGGCAAGAAGATCGCCGTGGCCAAGGGCAGTTCCTCCCACCACCACCTGCTGTCGGTGCTGAAGAAGGAGGGCCTGGCCTTCTCCGACATCCAGCCGCAGTACCTCCAGCCCGCCGACGCGCTGGCCGCCTTCTCCGGCGGCACCGTCGACGCCTGGACGATCTGGGAGCCCTTCACCTCCCAGGCGATCCTCCAGCACGAGGCGAGGGTGCTGGTCGACGGCACCGGCTACGTCAACGGCCTGAACTTCCAGGTCGCGGCCCCCGAGGCGATCGAGACCAAGGCCGACGCGGTCCGCGACTACCTGACCCGCATCGCCAAGGCCCGTCAGTGGGCGCTCGGTCACAAGCCCGAATGGGCCAAGGTGTGGGCGGCCGAGACCGGCCTGCCGCAGGAGGTCGCCGACGCGGCCGTCGACAACGCGGTCATGTCGCCGATCGTCATCGACGACGCCGTGGTCACCTCGGAGCAGCAGATGGCCGACGCCTTCGCCGCCGAGGGCCTCATCCCGGGCGGGCTGAAGTTCGCCGACTTCGTCGACCGGCGCTTCAACGACATCGTGGAGGCGGCGCAGTGAGATTCCACTGGTTCCTGCCGACGACCGGCGACGGCCGCTCGATCGTGGCCGGCGGCCACGGCCTCGGCCGCACCCACGGCGACGCCGAATACCGCGCCCCGTCGGTCGAATACCTGGGCCAGATCGCGAAGGCGGCCGAGCAGGTCGGCTTCGAGGCGGTGCTGACCCCGACCGGCACCTGGTGCGAGGACGCCTGGCTCATCACGGCGGCCCTGACCCAGGTGACGACCCGGCTGAAGTTCCTGGTGGCGTTCCGGCCGGGCCTGCTCTCCCCGACGCTGGCCGCGCAGATGGCCGCCACCTACCAGCGCGTCTCGGGCGGGCGGCTGCTGCTCAACGTGGTGACCGGCGGCGAGGCGGCCGAGCAGGCCCGGTTCGGCGACCACCTGAGCAAGGACGAGCGCTACGCCCGCACCGACGAGTTCCTCAGCGTCGTGCGGGGCGCCTGGCAGGGCGGCCTCGACTTCACCGGGACCTACTACGACGTGGCCGACGCCCGCGTCGCCGCCCCGCCGGAGCCCGCACCGGAGATCTACTTCGGCGGCTCCTCCGGCGCGGCCGGCCCGGTGGCCGCCAAGCACGCCGACGTCTACCTGACCTGGGGCGAGCCGCCCGCGCAGGTGGGCGAGAAGCTGCGCTGGATCCGCGACCTGGCCGCCGCGGAAGGGCGCACGCTCCGGTACGGCGTGCGCCTGCACGTCATCACCAGAGACACCAGCGAGGAGGCCTGGGCCGAGGCCGGACGCCTGCTGGAGCGCATCCCGAGCGGCGACGTCGCCAAGGCCCGCGAACTGCTGTCGACGAGCGAGTCGGTCGGCCAGAAGCGCATGCTCGCCCTGCACGAGGGCTTCACGGGCGGCAGGGCCCGCGACCTGGAGATCCACCCGGGCCTGTGGGCCGGGGTCGGCCTGGTGCGGGGCGGCGCGGGAACCGCGCTGGTGGGCAGCCACGCGGAGGTCGCCGACCTGCTGGAGGAGTACGCCGCCCACGGGGCGTCGGAGTTCATCCTGTCGGGCTACCCCCATCTGGAGGAGGCCTACTGGTTCGGCGAGGGCGTGCTGCCCGAACTGCGCAGGAGGGGCCTGGTCGCGAAGGCGGCCTAGTGGTCGGGGGCCTCGCTCTTGATCTTGATCAGCGCGTTCAGCTCCGCCACCGCCCGCGCCGCCCGCGCCTTCTCCGAGCCCTGGATCCCCATCGCCCCCACGACGCTCCCGTCGGCGAGGTCGAGGCGGGGCCAGGGCTCGGCCTCCGGGAGGGAGACGCCGAGGATCTCGGCCCACTCGTAGCGGTGCACCCGCACCGCGTTGACCACGGTCACGCCGTCGTCGTCGGCCACCACCCGCAGGCGGCCCAGCAGGTGGAGGAGGAAGGCGACGGCGCAGCCGAACACGAAGACCCCGATGCGGTCGGGGAGGTGGAACTGCTCCGGAAGGACGACCGCCAGGATCAGCGCGCCGCCCACCATGATCGCCGCGAGCGTGTAGGCCACGACGCGGGCCCTCTTCGGACGCCAGACGACGGGGAGGGGCGGCGCGGGAACACTCGGGAACATGAGACCGAACGTTAGCGCGATCCCGGGGTGAGCTCGCGCAACAGAACCGCCGTCTCCAGCGCCGCGACGGTCGCCTCGTAGCCCTTGTCCTCCTTCGACCCGGGCACACCCGACCGCTCGACGGCCTGGTGGACGCTGTCACACGTCAGCACGCCGTTGCCGACGGGGGTCGACTCGTCGAGGGAGACCCTGGTCAGGCCGCTGGTCACCGAGTCGCACACGTAGTCGAAGTGAGCCGTCTTGCCGCGGATGACCGCGCCCAGCGCCACCACGGCGTCGTGGGTGCGGGCCAGCGCCTGGGCCACCACGGGGATCTCCAGCGATCCGGCCACCCGGACCACGGTCGGGGTCGCGCCGCAGTCCTTGGCCGCCGCGACGGCCCGTTCGACCAGCTGGTCGGTGATCTTCTCGTGCCACCGGGCCGCGACGATGCCCACCGTCAGCCCCTGCGCCTCGACCGGCCACGTCTCCGGCCGTCCGCCACCACTCATGCCTGCTCCTCGGGAATCTCGTGACCCAGCCGGTCACGTTTGGCGTACAGGTACTTCTCGTTGTACGGGTTCACGGCGATCGGCATCGGCTCCCGGCCGAGCACCTTGATGCCGTATCCGTCCATCCCCCGCATCTTGGCGGGGTTGTTGGTCAGCAGGCGCACCGATTTGACCCCGAGGTCGCCGAGCATCTGGCCGGCGTTGGAGAACTCGCGGGCGTCGACCGGCAGGCCGAGTTCGAGGTTGGCGTCGACGGTGTCGTGGCCGTCGTCCTGGAGGGCGTAGGCGCGCAGCTTGGCCAGCAGGCCGATGCCGCGGCCCTCGTGGCCGCGCAGGTAGACGACCACGCCGCGGCCCTCCTCGGCGATGGCGGCCATGGCGTGGTCGAGCTGCACGCCGCAGTCGCAGCGCAGCGAGCCGAGCACGTCGCCCGTCATGCATTCGGAGTGGGCCCGGACCAGCACGTTCTCGCCGTCGTCGAGATCGCCGTAGACGAGCGCGACGTGCTCGCCGCCGTCGAGGGAGCTGGCGAAGCCGTAGGCCCGCCACATGCCGTAGCGGTTCGGGATGGACGTCTCGGCGACCCGGGTCACCACCCGCTCGGTGCGGCGGCGGAACTCGATGAGCTGCTCGATGGAGACCAGCGCGAGGTCGTGCTCGTCGGCGAAGACGCGCAGCTCGGGCAGCCGGGCCATGGTGCCGTCGTCGTTGGTCACCTCGGCCAGCGCCCCGGCGGGGGTCAAGCCGGCGAGCCGGGCCAGGTCGACGGCGGCCTCGGTGTGGCCGGGCCGCACCAGCACGCCGCCGTCGCGGTAGCGCAGCGGGAAGATGTGACCGGGCCGGACCAGCTCGAACGGCTCGGTCGCCGAGTCGGCCAGGGTGCGGATGGTGCGCGCCCGGTCGGCGGCGCTGATGCCGGTGCTGACCCCGTCGCGGGCGTCGACGCTGATCGTGTACGCCGTCCGCATGCGCTCCTTGTTGTCGTTCACCATCAGCGGCAGCCCGAGCCGGTCGAGGTCGTCGCCCCGCATGCCGACGCAGATGACGCCCGAGCTGTGCCGGATCGTGAAGGCCAGCGTCTGGGCCGTGGCTTTGGACGCCGCGAAGATGAGGTCGCCCTCGTTCTCGCGGTTCTCGTTGTCGACGACCACGACCGGCTTGCCGTCGCGGATGTCGGCGATCGCCCGTTCGATCGGATCGAGCCTGATGTCGTTCATACTGCGACGGCCTCCTGCTTGCGCCAGTTGACGAATCCGGTGAGGACCAGGACGAAGAACACCGCGTAGACCGCCCCGGAGACGACGAGCCCCGACCGGAAGGCCAGCGGCACTCCGACGAGGTCGACGGCGATCCAGACGAGCCAGAAGTCGGTCAGCGCCCTGCCCTGGGCCCAGGTCGCGACCGCGCTGCCGACGAAGATGTAGGCGTCGGCCGCCACCAGGAAGTAGCCCTCGGGAAGGGGGGCGTGCGCGCCCCACGAGAGCCCGGTGACGAAGAAGAACCAGCCGACCAGGGCGGTCCCGGCGACGACGGTCCCGGCCAGGAACAGCCGCTCGGCGTACGTCGCGGTCCGCACGGCCAGCACCTCGCCCTGGCTCTTCCACCGCACCCAGCCGTACACGGCCAGCACGCCGAACATGACCTGCTTCAGCGCGTTGCCGGTCAGCCCCGCGTCGATCGAGGCGGCCAGCAGCAGCACCGACGCGGTGAGCTGGACCGGCCAGGTCCACAACGACCTGCGGATGGCGAACACGACCGTGGCCAGGGCCAGGATGTTGCCGATGAGGTCGGTCCACAGGACGGTCGTCCCGAAGACCTCGAAGGTGGCGTTCACCGGGCCACCAGCTTCTCCACGTACTTGGCGATGACGTCGGCCTCCAGGTTCACCGGGTCGCCGGCGACCTTGCCGCCGAGGGTCGTCAGGGCGAGCGTGGTGGGGATCAGGCTGACGGTGAACTCCTCGCCGGAGACCGACGCGACGGTCAGCGAGACGCCGTCGACCGTGATCGAGCCCTTGTGGACGACGTAGCGGGCCAGGTCGGCGGGCAGGGAGATGGTCACGACCTCCCAGTGCTCGCCGGGTTCCCGCTTCAGCAGCGTCCCGGTCCCGTCGACGTGGCCCTGCACGATGTGGCCGCCGAGCCGCTGGTCGGCGCGGACCGCGCGCTCCAGGTTCACCGGCGAGCCCACGGTCAGCGCGCCCAGGCTGCTCCGGTCGAGGGTCTCCTTCATGACGTCGACGGTGAAGACGTCGTCGTTCACCTCGACGACGGTCAGGCAGACGCCGTTGACGGCGATCGAGTCGCCGTGCCCGGCGTCCTCGGTGACCTTGGGGCCGCGGAAGGCCAGCCGGGCCGCCTGCGGGAGAGGGTCGACGGCGACGACCTCGCCGAGTTCCTCGACGATTCCGGTGAACATGCTCAGTTCTCCTTCGGGGGCGCCGGCCGCGCGGTCACGCGCAGGTCCGGTCCAATGGGGACGACGTCTTCGAACTCCCAGCGGTGGATGCCGCCGACGCCCGTCACCCCGGCCTCGCCCAGGGCGCTGAGCCCCGAGCCGAGGAAGGCGGGCGCCAGGTAGGCGACGACCCGGTCGACCAGACCGGCGCGCAGGAAGCTCCCGGCGAGGGTGGGGCCGCCTTCGAGGAAGACGCTGACGATCCGGCGGCGGTGGAGTTCGGTCAGCAGGGCGGGCAGGTCGAGGCCGTGGGGGCCGCGCGGGACGCGAACGGCGTGCGCGGAGGGGAGGTCGACCCCGACGGCGAGCAGGGTGGGCGCGGCGTCGTCGAGCACCTTCGCGTGCGGGGGCGTGCTGCCCTCGCTGTCGACGACGACACGCAGGGGTTTCGCGGCGCCGGGCCGGACCGTCAGGTGGGGGTCGTCGGCCAGCACGGTGCCGATCCCGGCCATGATCGCGTCGTGCTGCGCGCGCAGGCGGTGCACGTCGGCGCGGGCCTCGGGCGAGGTGATCCACCGGCTGGTGCCGTCGGCGGCGGCCGACCGGCCGTCGAGGGTCGCGGCGAACTTCCACGTGACGAACGGCCGCCTCATCCGCGTGTACGTCAGCCAGTGGGCGTTCCCCCGCTCGGCCTCGGCCCGCAGCAGCCCCGTCTCGACGGCGACGCCCGCACGGCGCAGCCTCTCCGCGCCCCCGGCCGCGACCGGGTTCGGGTCGGGCACCGCGACGACGACACGTTCGATCCCGGCCTTGAGCAGCGCCTCGGAGCAGGGGCCGGTCCGGCCGTGGTGGTCGCAGGGTTCGAGGGTGACGTAGGCGGTGCCGCCCCGGGCCAGCTCACCGGCCTCGCGCAGCGCCCAGACCTCGGCGTGCGGCCCGCCGGCCGCGGCGTGGAAGCCCTCGCCGACGACGGAGCCCCCGGCGGACGTGATCACGCACCCGACCACCGGATTCGGGCTCGTCGTGCCCAGCCCGCGCGCGGCGAGGTCGATCGCCCGGCGCATGAAGTGGTCGTCCACCCCGGTCCCTTCCCTGAATCAGGGCTCCGGGGCATGGGCATGGAAGCGCCCAAGGACGGACGCACCCCGAACAGGGGCCTCGTCCGCCGCGTGCTGCCTCCCATCCGGACTTTCACCGTCGGTCCTGGAATTCCACCAGGTCAACCGGCCGATGGATTCGGCCGGGTCGCGGACTGTCACCGCCGGTTCGGACTTTCACCGACCCCGGAGCACGCATTGTTTCTTCGGTACGCGTAAAGGCTGTTGCCTACGCAAGTTATTCCCAGTCTGCCACGAGGGTTCCGGGCGGCGTCAATGTGGCACGGGTCGCAGTGCCCTCGGGACGGCGTTCAGGCCGGTCCGGACGGTGCGCAGCGTCATCGTCGCCCACACGTCGCCGAACGGGGTGGCGGGCAGGCCGTAGAGACGTCTGGCCCAGCGGGGCAGGCTGGCGAAGGCCACGGCGGTGATCCACGGGAAGATCGGCTTGATCAGGGTGAGCCGCGCCGGCAGCGGCGGGTTCAGCGACATCAGCAGCGGGTGGGGCGCCTCGGGCACGAACCGCAACTTCGGCCGCTCCCCCTCGATGTAGTCGCGCATCTCGCCCACCGAGTGGGGCACCTCGTCGGGTGACAGGCCGACGACCTCGGCGGCGCGGCGCCATTCGTACACGAACCGGTCGGCCTCCTCGTCGGTGAGGGGGACCCCGGCGCGGCGGGCCGTGGACAGGTAGGAGTCGACCTCCCCGACGTGCACCCAGCGCAGCGCGTCGGGCTCGTCGAGGTGGTAGCGGTCGCCGACGTCGGGGTCGTAGGCGGTCAGGGTGGCGTGGATCTTGCGGACCCGGGAGGCGGCCTTCTCCACCTCGGCCGCCGAGCCGTAGGTGCGCACCCGGACGAACTCGGTCGTGCGCAGGAAACGCGCCCACGCCTCGGACGGATCGAACAGGGCCGAGTTCTGGATCACCCCGCGCATCGCCCGGGGGTGGAGGCCCTGCATCAGCAGGGCCCGGAAGCCGCCCACGAAGAGCACCGGCTCCGCCATCACCCGCCAGGTGACCGAACCGGGCCCGAACAGCCCGTCTTGGCTCATGACCTCACGCTACGCCCCCTCGGCGAGCGCGCGAAGGGCGCGGACGGCGGCGGCGGGGTCGTCGCGGCCGTAGACGGCGTTCCCGGCCACGAAGACGTCGGCGCCCGCCTCGGCGCAGCGCTCGATCGTCTCGTCGGCCACCCCGCCGTCGACCTGGATCCAGACCTCCAGACCGTGCTTGGAGACCAGTTGCCGGGCCCGGCGGATCTTCGGCAGCACCCCGTCGAGGAACGGCTGCCCGCCGAAGCCGGGCTCGACGGTCATCAGCAGCAGCATGTCGATCTCGGGCAGCAGGTCTTCGTAGGCGTCGACGGCCGTCGCCGGGTTCAGCGCGAACCCCGCCCGCGCGCCCTCCTTGCGGATCGCCCGGAGGGTGCGCACCGGCGCCTTGGCCGCCTCGGCGTGGATGGTCACGCTCCTGGCGCCCGCCTCGGCGTAGCCGACCGCCCACCGGTCGGGGTCTTCGATCATGAGGTGGCAGTCGACCGGCGTCGAGACCGCCTTCAGCAGCGCCTCCACCACGGGCAGGCCGAGCGTCAGGTTGGGCACGAAGTGGTTGTCCATCACGTCGACGTGGAGCCAGTCGGCCACTCCCGCGACCCGGGCGGCCTCGTCGGCCAGTCGGGCGAAATCGGCGGACAAAATGCTGGGCGAGATCTGTACGGCCATGACGCCGAAGTCTACGCGGCAAGGTTTTGTCCCCTCATGAACCTGCGGATGATCAGCGCGAACTAGCCTCGAACCATGATCAGCGCATCCGGCCTGACCAAGGTCTACGGCGGCAAGACCGCCGTAGACCACGCCGACTTCACGGTGCGGCCGGGTGTGGTGACGGGCTTCCTCGGCCCGAACGGGGCGGGCAAGTCGACCGCGATGCGGCTCATCCTCGGTCTCGACCGGGCGACCTCCGGCTCGGTCACCGTCAACGGGCGCCTCTACCGCGACCTGCCCGCGCCGCTGCGCGAGGTCGGCGCGCTGCTGGAGGCCAAGGCCTGGCACGGCGGGCGGTCGGCCTACAACCACCTGCGGTTCCTGGCCCGCACCAACGGCATCCCCAACCGCCGCGTCCGCGAGGTGCTCGACATCGTCGGCCTCCACGACGTCGCCGCCAAACGCGCCAGGGGCTACTCGCTGGGCATGGGCCAGCGGCTCGGCATCGCCGCCGCCCTGCTGGGCGACCCCGCGATCCTGATGTTCGACGAGCCGGTCAACGGGCTCGACCCCGAGGGCATCCTGTGGATCCGGCGGCTGATGCAGTCGCTGGCCGCCGAGGGACGCACCGTGTTCGTCTCCAGCCACCTGATGTCGGAGATGGCGCTCACGGCCGGGCACCTGATCGTGATCGGCCGGGGCCGGATCCTGGCCGACACCCCGATGGCCGACTTCATCCCCGCCAGCCACGTGCGGGTCCGCTCCCCCGACCTGGCCGCCCTCGGCCGGGCCGTCGCCGCCGAGAACTGGCGGGCCCGCACCGCCGAAGAGGCCCTCCTGGTGTACGGGGCGACGCCCGCCGACGTCGGCGACCTCGCCTACCGGCACGGGATCCGCATCCACGAGCTGTCGCCCGTCCATCCGTCGCTGGAGGAGGCGTTCATGCGCCTGACGGCCGACAGCGTCGAGTTCCACGGGGGCGGTTGATGGTCCTCCGGAAGGCCACCTTCGCGGGAGCCGTGGCCGGGGAGTGGATCAAGATCTGGACCGTGCGGTCGACGTTGTGGACCATGTTCTCCACCGTCGTGGTGACCGTGGGGCTGTCGTCGCTGCTGGCGCTGGCGTACACGTTGTCCTACGACCGGCTCGGCTTCCGGGCCCGGCTGGCCTTCGACCCGGTCGCCTACGGGCTGGCCGGGCTGAACTTCGGGGTGATCACCCTGGGCGTGCTCGGGGTGCTGGCGGTCTCGACCGAGTTCTCGTCGGGGCTCATGCGGACCTCGCTCTCCGCCGTGCCGCGCCGCTCGCGCCTGCTGGCCGCCAAGGCCGTCGTGCTGGCCGTGATCGCGCTGGCCGTGGGGCTGATCTCGTCGTTCGCGGCGTTCTTCGCCTCGCAGGCGATCTTCTCGATGCGGCGGCTCGGCGTCGGGATCGGCGACCCCGAGGTGCTGCGCGCGGTCACCGGCGGCGGGCTCTACCTCACGCTGATCGCGCTGATCTCGCTCGGCGCGGGGGCGATCGTGCGGCACACCGCCGGGGCGATCACGTCGGTGCTCGGGGTGCTGTTCGTGGCGCCGATCTTCGGGGTGTTCCTGCCGGAGGACTGGGGGCGTACCGTCCAGAAGTTCCTGCCCCCGGCGGCCGGGAGCGCGATCCTGACCACCCGCGAGACGCCGGTCACCCTGCCGCCGTGGCAGGGGTTCGGCGTCTTCGCGGGTTACACGGCCCTGGTGCTCCTGGTCGCGTTCGTGTTGTTCAGGCGTCGCGACGTCTGAGCAGCGCCAGGAACATGGCGTCGGTGCCGTGGCGGTGCGGCCAGAACTGGGCGTAGGGGCCGTCGCCGAGCCCCGGGACCTCGGGCAGGTAGGCGCGGGCGTCGAGCGTCTCGGCCAGGTCGGCCATGTCGCCCACGACGGCCCGGGTCTCGGCGATGTGGGGCGAGCAGGTCACGTAGGCGACCACGCCGCCCGGCCGGACCGCCCTCAGCGCCGACCGCAGCAGCGTGCGCTGCAGCGCGGTGAGCTCGGGGATGCCGCGCTGGTCACGCCGCCACCGGGCCTCCGGACGGCGCCGCAGCGCCCCCAGGCCGGTGCACGGCGCGTCGAGCAGAACGCGGTCGAACACACCCTCCCGCCAGGGCGGGTTGGTGCCGTCGGCCACCACGACGGTGGCCTCCTTGGTCGCCTGCCAGGCCAGCCGGGCGCGGTGTTCCTGCGAGTCGCCCGCGAGCAGCCGCGCGCCGGTCTGCGTCGCGATCGCGTCGAGCAGGCCCGCCTTGCCGCCGGGGCCCGCGCACATGTCGAGCCAGGTCCCGTCGCGGTCGTCGAGCGGCACCCGGGTCAGGGCCAGGGCGACGAGCTGGCTGGCCTCGTCCTGCACCGCCGCGCGCTGCTCGCCGACCGCCTTGAGCTGGCCGGGGTCGCCCTCGGTCAGGTAGGCGCCGTAGGGCGAGTAGGGGGCGGGCTCGGCGCCGGCGTCGACGAGCTCGTCGATGGTCGCGCGGCCCGGCCGGGCCACCAGGGCCACCCGGGGCCGCTCGTTGTCGGCCTCCAGGACCTTGGCGGTCTCGTCGATCGAGCCGCCGACGGCGTCGCGCAGGGCGGTGACGATCCACTTCGGGTGGCTGTAGGTGACGGCCAGATGGCCGATCGGGTCGTCTTCGACCGGCGGCGCGACCGCCTTCAGCCACTCGTCGAGCGAACGCTGGCTGACCTTGCGCAGGATCGCGTTGGCGAACCGCGACGGCCCCTGGCCGACCCGCAGCCGGACCAGGTCGATCGTGGCCGAGACGGCGGCGTGGGCCGGGATGCGGGTGCGCAGGAGCTGGTGGACGCCCAGCCGCATGGCGTCGAGGAGCGGCGGGTCGATCTCCTCCGGCGGGCGGTCGCTGCAGGCGGCGATCACCTCGTCGTAGGTGCCCAGACCCCGCAGGGTGCCGTAGGCCAGCTCGGTCGCGAGGGCGGCGTCGCGGCCGGTGATGTCACGCTGCCGCAACATCTGCGGCAGCAGCAGGTTGGCGTAGGCGTCGCGCTCGTCGACGGCCCTCATCAGGTCGTACGCCGCGTTTCTTGCCTCGTCACGGACGGGCTTGGGGGGCCTCGGAGGGCCGCCGCGCCGACCGGTGGAGCGGGCCCGTCCTGAGGGGTTGTTGCCCCGGTTCGTCATCTGGCGGTTGCCTTTGGTTGGTGGTGGCGAGCGATCATCCAGGGTAGCTCAGCCCAGGTGGTCGCCTTCCCCGATTCGGGCACCGCGGGCCCAATCGCCCGCCGTCATGGGCTTCTTCCCCTCGGCCTTCACCTCGCCGAGCAGAACGGGGTGGCTGGCCGTGCCGGCCCAGACCCGGTTCTTCTGGACGCGGATCTCTCCCGGCGCCAGCTTCTCGGCGTCGGGGGCCGGGGTGACCGGGCCCAGTTTGAGCCGGTGGCCGCGGAACTCGGTCCAGGCGCCGGGATTGGGCGTGCAGGCCCGGACGAGCCGGTCGACCCGGAGGGCCGGGGCGGTCCAGTCGACCCGGGCGTCGTCGACCTGGATCTTGGGAGCCAGGCTGACCCCCTCGGCGGGCTGCGGGCGCGCTTCGAGGGTGCCGTCTTCGATGCCGTCGATCGTGGCGGCCAGCAGGCCGGCGCCCGACTCGGCCAGCCGCGCCAGCAGCTCGCCGCTGCTGTCGGACGGCCGTATCTCCTCGGTCACCACCCCGAACACCGGACCGGCGTCGAGCTCCTTGACGATCCGGAACGTGGCCGCGCCGGTGATCTCGTCGCCGTGGAGCACGGCGTGCTGGACGGGGGCCGCGCCGCGCCAGGCCGGCAGCAGCGAGAAGTGCAGGTTGACCCAGCCGTGGACCGGGATGTCGAGCGCCGCCTGCGGCAGCAGCGCGCCGTAGGCGACCACCGGGCAGCAGTCGGGCGCGATCTCCCGCAGCCGGTCGAGGAACACCGGGTCGCCGGCCTTCGCGGGCTTCAGCACCTCGACGCCCGCCTCGGCGGCGAGCTCGGCGACCGGGCTGGGATGGAGCCTGCGGCCGCGCCCCGACTGGGCGTCGGGCCGGGTCACCACGGCCGCCACCTCGTGACGGGAGGCCAGCAGTGCCCGCAGCGACGGGAGCGCGGTCTCGGGGGTGCCCGCGAAGACGAGACGCACTAGATCGCCCTCCCGAACGTGGCGTGCGGCGAGAACTTCACGACCGGGGCCGACAGGCCACTCCACTCGGCCTCGCGGACCGCCTTCATCGCGAGCTTGCGCTGCTTGGCGTCCATGCGGTCGACGAACAGGATGCCGTCGAGGTGGTCGGTCTCGTGCTGCAGGCAGCGGGCCATCAGGTCGGTGCCCTCGATCGTGACCGGGTCGCCGTGCATGTTGAAGCCCCTGGCGACCGCGCGGATCGCGCGCGGCGTCGGGAAGGCCAGGCCGGGGAAGGACAGGCAGCCCTCCTCGCCCTCCTCGTCGCACTCGTCACCAAGGTCGAGGACCGGGTTCACCAGATGGCCGACCACGTCGTCGATGTTGTAGGTGAAGACGCGGAGCCCGACGCCGATCTGCGGGGCGGCGAGGCCGGCGCCCGGGGCGTCCATCATCGTGTCGGTCAGGTCTTTGACGAGCTTGCGCAGTTCCTTGTCGAAGGTCTTCACCGGCTCCGCCGGAGTGCGCAACACGGGGTCGCCGAACAGGCGGATCGGCTGAACTGCCACCAGAAGGCTCCTTGGACTAGGGATCAGCCCAGTTTAAGGGCGCTCTCAGCGCGACCGGGTCTTCATCGCCGCCTTGCGGGCGGCCTTGGCGACCACGACGTCGGGATGGTTCTTGCCGAGCAGTTCGAGCACGGCCAGCGCGTCGGGATGGTCGGCCGCGCCCATGATGGGCACCAGGCTGAGCAGGTCGTCGCCGAGCACGTCGAGGTCGCCGCCCTTGGCCGGGGCGCCCAGGTAGAGCAGGGCGGCCAGGGTGTCGACGGCCACCCAGGCGCCGTCGGCCTCGCCGAGGGCCGGGGCGTCGAAGTCGCGCACGCCCAGCCAGGCGGCGGCGTAGCGCCACATCAGCGGCTCGTCGAGCGCCTCCCGCACGGCCGGGGCGGCCTCCGGGCCGAGCTCTTCGAGGATGGTGCCGGCGGTGCCGCGCTGGGCGGCGTTGCCGGTCGCGGCGATCTTGATCAGGTCGCGGGCCGCCTCTTCGGGGGCCCGCCGCTCCAGCCACAGGCTGGCCGCGCTCGCCGACGCCTTCCCGGCGATCAGCGCGTCGATGAGCTCGCCGGCGGTCAGCAGGGCCAGGCCCTCGATCTCGCTCAGCGAGGGGGCGTCGTGGCCTTCGCGCAGCAGGTCGCGGCGGACCGCCCACACGCCGATCGGGGTGAGCCGCACCGAGTCGGCCCCCGCGGACTCGATCAGCCCGCAGTAGGCCAGCAGCTCCATCGCCGCGGCCAGCTCGGCCGGCAGGGCCAGGCGCAGCCGCCGCAGCTCCTGGAGCCCGGCCTCGCAGCCGACTTCGTGGGCCTGGAGGATCCCGGTCGTGAGCAGCGGCACCGCCATGCCCTCGCGCACCGAGTACATCGTGGCCAGGATCTCGGTCAGGTGCTCGTCGACGACGGCCGAGCCGGTCAGCCCCTGCTCGTCGGTCCGGTCGAGCACGTCCATGACGACGCCGTCCCAGAACTCCATCGTGTCGCGCACCCCGGGCCCCGGCCGGGCGCCCTCGGGGGTGATCTCGATGAGGCGGCCGTTGACCGCCACGATCCACAACAGCCGCAGGCGGTCGGCCTTCAGGCCGAGGTCGTGGACGACCTGGGCGGCGTCACCCGGCCGGAGGGTGTGATCGTCGGCGACGGGGCGGGTGCCGGTCCAGGCGGCGAGGCGGGCCGCGTCGCGTACCAGGGGGACCGCCCGCACCTGAGCGGCGAGCTCGTCGTCGAGCGCCAGCTCGACCGGCGGGAAGGTGAGCACGTCGCTGTCGAGGATCGCTGAACCTGGCATTCCTGCAACTTACTCCACACTGGTTACCTGATACCCCGCGAACGAGCCTTGAAGGCGGCCTTCCTGGCGGCCTTGGCGGCGTTCCGGTCGGGCAGGGTGTGGCCGAGCAGTTCGAGCACCTGCACGACGTCGGGGTGCTCCACCTTCCACATGTCCTCGATCACCTCGGGCGACGGCCCGGAGGCGGCCATGTTCTCGGCGAACGACTCGGGGTCGGCCTCGGCCGCCGGGATCGCCAGGGCGAGCATGTCGACGCTGACCCAGAGCATCTCGTCTTCGGTCAGCGGCGGCGCGCCCAGCCGGCGGGCCGACAACCAGTGGATGACATGGGGCCGCAGCTCCGGGTCGGACAGGTAGCGCCGGACGGCGGGCTCGGCCTCGAACCCCAGCCGGTCGACGATCGTGACGGCCACCCCGCGCACCTCGGCCGGCGCCCCGACGACCGCTTCGAGCAGCTCCCCGGCGGCCTCGGCGGGCGACCGGGCGCCCAGCCACCGGACGATGTCGGGCTCGGCCGCCTCGGGGGTGACGCCGTCGGACAACAACCCCGCGATGAGCCCGCTCGCGTCGCCCTCGGCCAGGTCGGGCGCGATGGGCGCGTCGAGGCCGAGCTCGGCGTACATCTCGCGGATCCCCCACATGCCGTGAGGGGTCAGCACGAGACCCTCGTCGGTTATGGCGACGGTGCCCGCGGCGACGAGCCCTTCGAGGGCCTCGGTCAGGTCGCCGACCGGCCCGTCGTCGGCCACCTCGCTGAGGTAGTCGCCCACGGCCTCGACCGGGACCGGGACCTGGAGCCGGTAGAGCAGGTCGTGGATGGCGTAGACCTCCTTGTCGACCACCGCCGACCCGGTGACCTCGCCGCGGTCTTCGCCCAGGAACTCGACCAGCCCCACCCAGAGGTCGAGCACGTCTTCGTCGGCCCGCTCCTCAAGGGCGCGGAACCCCGCCTCGGCGCTGACCCGGACGCCGTCGAGCTCGGCGAGCCCGAGCTCCAGCGCCAGCCCCCAGGCGACCGACGGCCGGGCCACCCCCTGGCCCGCGAGCTCTCTGGCGTCTTTGACCCTGAGGGCCTTGCGGGTGGTCGCGGTCGCGCCGTTCCCGACCATCCAGGCCACGACGGTGTGGGCGTCGCGCAGCAGCGGCACCTCGCGCACCATCGTGGCGACCTCACCCGGCGCGGCCAGCCGCACGGGCGGCAGCGGCGCGCAGCCGGGGCAGTCGCAGTCTTCGTCGAGGGTGAGGCTGCGCCCCTGCCCGAGCCGCGGCGCGGCGTCGTCGACACCCGGCTCGATGAGCTCGAAGGTGTCGGCGCCGATGACACTGAAGATGCTCTTGGCCATGCCGAACTTGGACGAGTCGGCCAGCGCGGCCGGCATCAGCGGCCCCACCCGGTCGAGCGTGGCCCGCATCTCGGCGGCGGTCGGGCCGTCGACCTCACCGGTGGCGGCCAGGAAGTCGACGAGCGAGTGGGCGGCCGCGACGGTTCCCGGCGCGCTGTCGGGCGGGGTGATCACCTTGCGGGGATAGATCTCCAGCAGCAGTTCCTCGAAAGTGGCGGGCCGGAAATCCCCCGGCGCGGCGACCTCCAGGTAGTCACTGGCGTAGTCGCACAGCAGCCTGACCTCATCGGCATCGGGAGTGACGCCGTTCTCGTGCCCCCAGACACGCAGGCCGTCGATGGCCCGGTTCACCCATTCGATCGACACAGGGAGACGCTAACGGGTTACTGACCGCATCGCGAATCGACGCCCTCGCCCCTAGATCAGGTCACAGCAGTTCAACCACCCCGATCCCCACCCTGACCACCTCGGAGACCCGCCTCCTGGATCCGTCCGTCACAACAGGTCCAGCGGGTCGATGTCCACCCGGACCACCTCGGCGGCCTTGCGCGCGGACCTGACCCCGGCGGCGCCCTTGAGGACCCTGGCCAGCTCGGCCCCCTTGGACTTGGGCGCCCGCAGGACCGCCCGCTCCTCGCCGGCACGTCCGACCGGCACCGGCCCCAGCACCTCCACGCCCTCCGGGAGCGCGGTGACGCCGAGCATCTCCCTGATCGCGGCCGGCGACCCGGTGAGCGTGGCGACGTGGGTGACGGGCGGGAACCCGAGCTCGGCGCGGTCGCGGAGCTCCCGTTCGGCGTGCGTGACCGGATCCCACCGGACGAGCGCCTGGGTGACCGGCGCCTGCCCGTCGGTGAGCACGACGACCTCACCACCCGGCCGGACCAGCGCCGCGGCGTTCAGCCACCTCCGGAGCGCCTCCTCGGCGGCCCGGAGGTCGGGCCTGCTCAGCATCGCCCACCCGTCGAGCAGCGCCGCCGCCGCGTAGCCGCCCTCTGCCACGGGTTCGGCCCCCGGCGTGGCCACCACGAGCGCCGCCGAACCGGGCACCGAGGCGAGCACCCCGTCCCGCCCCGACGTCGTGACCCTGGTCGACGGAAACGCCCGTCCCAGCTCTTCGGCCGTCCTGCGCGCCCCCACGACGGCCGCTCGCAGGCGCGGGGACCCGCAGTTGTGGCAGCGCCAGTCTCCGGCGATCCGGCCACACCAGCGGCAGTAGGGCGCCGCGTGCCCGTTCGTCAGCGCCAGCGGCCCGGAGCAGTTCGTGCACCGCGCCCGGGTCCGGCAGTCCTGACAATTCAACGCCGGGAGATATCCGCGCCTCGGCACCTGGACGAGCACCGGCCCCCGCTCCAGCCCCGCCTTGAGCGCCCGCCACGCGACGCTGGGCAGCCGGGCGGCCTTCGCGGCCTGGTCGCGCCCGAGCTCGGCGTCGTCACCGGCCGGCCTGACCCGTGGCGCCCACCGCCTGACCTCGTCACGGGCGGCGGCCAGCGGCCTCGCCCACCCGGTGGCGATGAGCCGTGTCCCTTCGGCGGTACGCGCGTACCCCCCGATCAGCATCGCCGCACCCGCCGCGTGAACCCGGGTGGCCAGCACCTCCCGGGCGTGCGGGTAGGGCGCCAGCCGCTCGGAGTGCAGGTCGTCCCCGTCGTCCCAGAGCACCGCGAGCCCCAGGTCCCGTACGGGCGCGAACGCCGTCGCCCGGTTCCCCACGGCGACCGCGACCTCGCCCCGCAGCACCCTGAGCCACCGCCGATAACGCTCGGCGGGCCCCAGATCAGCGGTGATGGCGACGTGGGGCGTGTCGTCGAGCGCGGCGCCGACGAGCGCGACGTCCTTCCCGTCGGGGACCACCACGACGACCCCCCGCCCGGCGGCGACGGTCTGCCGAACGGCTTCGGCGACCGCTCCGGGCCAGGTCGGCGGCCCACCGGGCAGCGCGGTCCAGACGGCCCGCACCGGCCGCCCCTCCCGGAGCCCGGCGAGGAAGGAGAGCCCGGCGGGATAGGCGCCCCAGTAGTCACTCGACTCCCGCACCCGTCCCGAAATCAGGTGATCGGTCTGGGCGGGGAGGGCAACCGAGATCTCGCGATTCACGGGGGTGGCGCGCGGCGAGGGAACACTCCCTTCACCAGAAATCTCGCGACTTACATCCCCCGCTCCGCCCGGCATCTCGGCGTCCGCGCCCGGCCCTGACACGGCCCCGGCGTCCAAGCCCCCGGAAACCGCATCACCCGCCATAGGCCCCGATGCGGCCGCGCCAACCGAAATCTCAGGACCCGCACCAGGCAAGGCCTTCCCGCCGGAGGCGGCGTCGCCGGCCCCCAGCCGCACGGTCACCCCGGCCTCACGCCGCCCGCCCGAGGCCGCCGACTCGCGCCCCGCCTCAGCCCGCGCGTGCCGGGGCGGGATCGCCAGCCGCAGCACATCGGACAACGTCCCCGCATACCGATCGGCCACGCCCCGCGCCAGAGCGGCGATCTCCGGCGTCAGCACCCGCTCCGGCGAGATCACCCGGTCGAGGAAGAGGAGCGCCCCCTGATGCTCGCTGGACTCCACCCGTTCCAGTAGGAAGGCGTCGGTCAGCTTGCCCGCGAACCGCACCCGCACCCGCACCCCGGGCCGGGCGGCCTCGTCGAGCGAGGCGGGCACGAGATAGTCGAAGGGCCGGTCGAGGTGGGGCAGCGGGTTGTCGACCACGACACGCGCGACCGGAGAGGAGTCAGCCGGTGAGGGCGCGCCTGCGGCCCTCCCTCGGGCTCCCGGGGAGGTCGCGTCGGAGGGAAGCGCGATCAGCGCCTCCTGCGAACCCTCGCTCACAAGGCCCAAGTCCTAGCAGCAACCAAAAGATCCCCGGGCCGGAGCCCGGGGATCCGGGAAGACTACAGACCGGCGGCGGCGCGCAGCGCGCCGGCGCGGTCGGTCGACTCCCAGGAGAAGCCGTCGCGGCCGAAGTGGCCGTAGGCGGCGGTCTCGGAGTAGATCGGGCGGAGCAGGTCGAGGTCGCGGATGATCGCGGCCGGACGCAGGTCGAACACCTGGAGCACGGCGGCCTGGATGGCGGCGATCTCGACGGTCTCGGTGCCGAAGGTCTCGACGAACACACCGACGGGCTGGGCCTTGCCGATGGCGTAGGCGACCTGGACCTCGGCGCGGTCGGCGAGGCCGGCCGCGACGATGTTCTTGGCGACCCAGCGCATGGCGTAGGCGGCCGAGCGGTCGACCTTCGACGGGTCCTTGCCCGAGAAGGCGCCGCCGCCGTGGCGGGCCATGCCGCCGTAGGTGTCGACGATGATCTTGCGGCCGGTGAGGCCGGCGTCGCCCATGGGGCCGCCGATCTCGAAGCGGCCGGTCGGGTTGACCAGCAGGCGGTAGCCCTCGACCACGATGTCGAGGTCGGCCAGGACCGGCTCGACGACGTGCTCGCGGATGTCGGGGGTCAGCATCTCCTTGAGGTCGATCTCGGGAGCGTGCTGGGTCGACACGACGACCGTGTCGAGGCGGACCGGCTTGTCGCCGTCGTACTCGATCGTGACCTGGGTCTTGCCGTCGGGGCGCAGGTAGGGCACGGTGCCGTTCTTGCGGACCTCCGACAGGCGGCGGGCCATGCGGTGGGCGAGCGTGATCGGCAGCGGCATCAGCTCGGGGGTCTCGCGGCAGGCGTAGCCGAACATGAGGCCCTGGTCGCCGGCGCCCTGGCGGTCGAGGTCGTCGGCCTGCTGCTCCTCGCGGTGCTCGATGGCGTCGTCGACGCCCTGAGCGATGTCGGGCGACTGGGCGCCGATGGAGACCGAGACGCCGCAGGAGGCGCCGTCGAATCCCTTGTGGGAGGCGTCGTAGCCGATCTCGAGGATCTTCTCGCGGATGACGCCGGGAATGTCGACGTAGGTCTCCGTCGTCACCTCGCCGGCGACGTGGACCTGGCCGGTGGTGATCATCGTCTCGACGGCGACACGGCTCTTGGGGTCGTCCTTGAGCATGGCGTCGAGGACCGCGTCACTGATCTGGTCGGCGATCTTGTCGGGGTGGCCCTCGGTGACCGACTCGGAGGTGAACAGGCGACGGGACAACTCGTGGCTCCTCATGCAGCGGCTGCTGTCGGCTAAATGGCTTCGCTGAGTGTAGCCGGACGACCGTCACCCCCGCGAAACCGTCTCACGTTACAAGTCGGGTAGCGGATCCCTCGGGAGGTCCCCCGGCGCGAACGCCTCGGCGTCGGCCGCCCCGACGACGGCGACGTACTCGTCGGCGACCTCGAACGACACGCCGCCGAGCTCGATGACCGGACCGGGCGAGAAGTCGACCGGGCCGAGGCGGGTGCGCCGAGGATGGCGCGCCCACACCGACGCGGGTTCGTGCCGGCCGAACACCTTGGTGGCCAGGACCGTGATCGACCGGTCGGTCACCACGACGAGATAGCCGGCGCCCTCGGCGTGGGCCGGGAAGACGTAGCGCAGGTCCTCGCCCGGCGGGAGCAGGGCGCGGCAGCGTTCCCGGATCGCGGCGGACACGGGCATGGCCATCTCCTTCAAGGGCCAAACGAGCCTTTTATGGGCCCCATTCCCTCTTTGTCCCGCGAACCGGCGGGTTACACCAGCCTCGCGGCGATCAGATCCCAGACGACCCCGGCGAGGTCGTCTTTGGGCCCGCGCGGGATCTCGACCGGGTCTCCCCCCGCCACCAGGACGGTCGCCGCGTTGTCGGGCGTCCCGAAGGCGAGGTTCTCCCCCACCTGATTGACGACGAGCAGGTCGCAACCCTTCCGCGCGAGCTTGGCCTGCCCGTTGGCCAGCACGTCGTCCGTCTCGGCCGCGAACCCGACGATCACCGCGGGCGATTTCTCCCCCGCCCGGCGCCGCTCTCCGAGCTCCGCCAGGATGTCGGGGTTCTTGGTGAGATGAATGGCCTCGGGCTCGTCGCCGGTTTTCTTGATCTTCGTACGACTCGGGGCGACCGGCCGGAAGTCCGCCACCGCCGCCGCCATGACCACCGCGTCGGCGTCGGCCACGGCGTCGAGCACGGCCTCGCGAAGCTGCCGCGCCGACTCGACCCGGACGACGTCCACCCCCGCCGGGTCGGGCAGCGAGACGTTGGCCGCCACGAGCGTGACCGCGGCCCCCCGGGCGGCCGCGACGCGGGCCAGCGCGTACCCCTGAAGCCCCGACGACCGGTTCCCGATGAACCGCACGGGGTCGATGGCCTCCCGCGTCCCTCCCGCGGAGACGACCACCCGCCGCCCCGCGAGATCGGCGGCGCCCCCGGCGAGCACGTCGCGGCACACCTGGAAGATCGCCGCGGGATCGGGCAACCGCCCCTTCCCGGAGTCGGCCCCGGTCAGCCGCCCGACGGCCGGCTCGATCACGATGGCCCCCCGCGCCCGGAGGGTCGCGACGTTGGCCTGGGTGGCCGGGTGCTCCCACATCTCGGTGTGCATCGCGGGCGCGAACACGACGGGACACCGCGCCGTGAGCAACGTGTTGGTCAGCAGATCGGAGGCCAGCCCATGAGCCGCCTTGGCGAGAATGTCCGCGGTGGCCGGCGCCACGACGAGAAGATCGGCACTCTGCCCGATCCGCACATGCGGAACCTCCTCCACCGAATCCCACACCTCAGCGGAAACGGGATTCCCGGAAAGCGCCGCCCACGTCGGCGCCCCCACAAACCGCAAAGCATCCCGCGTAGGCACAACACGGACAGAATGCCCCGATTCGGTAAACAACCGAAGAAGTTCACACGCCTTATAGACCGCGATCCCCGCGGAAACCCCCAACACCACCCGATTCGCCACAGAGAAACCCTACCGACCCCTCTCCCGCCAATCGGCGCACCCCACCGGGAGCACAGCCCGAACAAGAATCTTCTTCTATTCCGTTACGGCTCCGCCCACCCGACACCACCCGCCGCACACGGCCCCCACCGCCGTCTCCGCCAACCACCGCACAACAACCCACCGCAACGAACAGACGGGCAACCAAGCCGACACCCCAGCCTCCCCCGCCCCCTCACCCAAGTCGCGCCCCCCGCCAAAGAGTCGCGCGAGCCGCCAAAGAGTTGCGCGAGCCGCCAAAGAGTTGCGCGAGCCGCCAAAGAGTTGCGCGAGCCGCCAAGAAGAAGAGAGCGCCCGAGGCAGAGAGAGTGGCTGAGGCAGAGAGAGTGGCCGAGGCAGAGAGAGTGCCCGAGGCCAGGAGAGTGCCCGAGGCCAGGAGAGTGCCCGAGGCCAGGAGAGTGCCCGAGGCGAAGAAGAGAGCACCTGAGGCCGCCGAACAAGGAACCCCGGTCACCAACGGGCAAAGTGCCTGGCCGAGAAGGCCGCAGGCACTCCGGCGGTCATCACCTGACCGGCGAACTCGACAGAGACACCAGCCGCCCGGAGGTCTTCTTCGTGATCAATCACCTACGGCCACGGTCACCAAGATCTCGGCCAAGTACACCTGGCGCACGCCGAAGCACCCGAAGATGCCCGTCCCACCACCAAGCGACCGACTGCGGGCAAGAGCAGACGTACACGACCAAACGAAAAGGCCCGGAGGTGAACAAGAGTGTTCATCCCCCAGGCCACACAGAACATCCAGGGCAATCAAAAACCGCAGCTCGTATGGTGCCCGCTCGGGCGCGCCCGTGTCTGGACCGAGGAGCGCAGGAGAGCGAAGCGAACCGGAGCGACGAGGGAAGACACGGGCTCAAAGCGCCCGAGCCGCGCGTGCGGAGCACGCGCCGTATACACAGCCCGAGCCGCGCGTGCGAAGCACGCGCAATCAAACACGCGCGTACTACACAGCGCCTTCGATCGGCTCCGACGTCAGCAGGCCCTCGGAGACCTCGCGCAGCGCGATCGACAGCGGCTTCTCCTGGGCGTGGGTCTCGACCAGCGGGCCGACGTATTCGAGCAGGCCCTCGCCGAGCTGGGAGTAATAGGCGTTGATCTGACGCGCACGCTTGGCGCCCATGATGACCAGGCTGTACTTGCTGTCGACCACGTCGAGCAGCGAGTCGATCGACGGGTTGGTGATGCCCTCGGCGTAGGCGGAGCTGGTGGTCACAGTAGGGGTCCCCTAGCTAGTCGGATCGTCGGCCATCAAATCTATCAGCCGCCGACATACCTCTTGCACCGACGTGTTGACAAGGGTGAGGTCGAATTCTTTCTCGGCCGCCATCTCGACCCGCCCGGCCTCAAGGCGGCGGGCGATCACGTCGGGTGGTTCGGTGCCGCGTCCGCGCAGGCGGCGTTCGAGCTCTTCCCAGGTCGGTGGGGCGAGGAAGACGAGCAGGGCCTCGGGCATGCTGGCCCGGACCTGGCGTGCGCCCTGGAGGTCGATCTCGAGGAGGGTGGGTTCACCCTTGGCGAGGCGTTCCTCGACGGCGACGCGGGGGGTGCCGTAGCGGTTGCCGGCGAACTCGGCCCACTCCAGCAGGTCTCCGTCGGCGACGAGCCGGTCGAACTCGGCGTCGTCGGCGAAGAAGTATTCGACCCCGTGGGTCTCCCCGGGGCGGGGTTTCCGGGTGGTCACCGAGACCGACAGCCACACCTCTGGGTGTGCCCGCCGGAGCTCGGCGACGACCGTGGACTTGCCGACGCCGGACGGCCCGGACAGGACCGTCAGGCGTGTCAGAGGCATGGAGTCACCGTATCGCGCCCCGTCCCCTCCGGTTTCCGCGGCCTCGTGAGCCGTGCCGCCGTCGGACCAGGACGTCGTGGTCAACTCAATGCCCCTCTGGTGTCACGCGATCCCCGGCCATCCCGGGGGATGGCCGAAAGCGTACGCCTCAGCTTTCCGCGCCACCGAATTCGCGCTCCAGAGAAGCGCGCTGGTTGGCGCCAAGTCCGCGCACGCGGCGGGATTCGGCGATACCAAGACGTTCCATCAGCTGCTTGGCGCGGACCTTGCCCACGCCAGGGAGCGACTCAAGCAGAGCCGAGACCTTCATCTTGCCGATGACGTCGTCGGTCTGCCCATCCTTGAGCACCTCGGCAAGAGACACCGCGCCATGCTTGAGGCGGTTCTTGACCTCAGCACGCTCCTTGCGGGCCTTCGCAGCCTTCTCAAGTGCTGCGGCGCGCTGCTCGGGGGTCAGGGGAGGAAGAGCCACGCCGGGTCACCTCGAATTTCTGTCGATGTACTCGGACGAGAGGGGAAATTAGCTGGTCCTTGCCCCTTCCGGCAACGTCAAGACCTGTTTCTAGCAAAGAAATCCAAATAAACTACGCCCAGTAATCGCCATTTAACTGTCCGTCGATGAAAACGGCCTCATCAGGGGCGGGACAGTGATGTGCGCCTCAGTGCCGCGGCGATGGCCGCGGCGCTCGCTCCGGGGTCGGCCGAACCGGTGATCGGGCGTCCGATCACGAGGAGGTCGGCGCCGTCGGCAAGCGCTCTCTCGGGGGTCGCGACGCGCGCCTGGTCCTGTGAGGCGGCGCCCGCGGGGCGCACTCCGGGGGTGATGAGGGTGATGTCCTCCCCCACCTCGGCCCGGACGGCCGCGACCTCCATGGGCGAGCACACGAGCGCCTGGGCCCCCGCGCCCACGGCGAGGACGGCGAGGCGGCGTACGGCGTCCTGAGGCGGCCCCTGGAGGCCGATGGCGGCCAGGTCGGCCTCTGACAGCGAGGTGAGCACCGTGACGGCGGCGATGCGCGTCTGAGGGGCCGCCTCGACGGCCGCGCGGATCATCGCGGCGCCGCCGGAGGCGTGGACGGTCAGGAAGGCGGGCTTGAGCCGGGCGACGGCCTTGGTGGCGCCGGCGACGGTGTTCGGGATGTCGTGGAGCTTCAGGTCGAGGAAGACCTGCACGCCGCTGGCGCCCCGCACGGAGGCGATCACGTCGGGGCCGTAGCGGAGGTAGAGCTCCAGGCCGACCTTGACGGTCGAGACGTGGGGGGTCACCAGGCTCGCCCAGCGGGCCGCGGTCTCCAGGTCGGGCGCGTCCAGGGCGACGGCGATGGGTGCGGGCGTCACGGGGAAATCTCCTCACGGTCGGTGCGGTGGGACGGGCGGTGGGCCAGCCCCACCGCGTCGGCGAGCCGGTCGAACCCGCGCTCCTGGAGGAGTTCCTCCAGCTCTCTGAGCACGCGGTGGCCGGCGTACGGGTCGTGGAACAGGACCGTACCCACCGCGACCGCGCAGGCTCCGGCCAGGACCAGCTCAAGGGCGTCGCGGCCGCTCGTGACGCCGCCCATGCCGATGACGGGGGTGCCGGGCAGGGCGGCGTGCACCTGCCAGACGCACTTGACGGCCAGCGGCCGGATCGCGGGGCCCGACAACCCGCCGGTGCCGGCGGCCAGGGCGGGGCGCATGCGGTCGACGTCGATGGCCATGCCGACCGGATTGTTGATCATCGAGAGGGCCTCGGCGCCGCCGTCGACGCACGCCTTGGCGATGGCCACCACGTCGGCCACGTCGGGCGTGAGCTTGGCGATCACGGGCAGGTCGTAGCGGGCGGCGGTCCGGACGGCCGAGACGACCTCGCCGGCGGCCGAGGGGTCGCGGGCGAAGACGCGGCCCCGGTCCTCGACGTTGGGGCACGACAGGTTGACCTCCAGCGCGGTCACGCCGGGGGCGTCGGTGAGCTTGCGGGCCAGCGCCGAGAACTCGGCGACGCTGCCGCCGCCGATCGACACGACGGTCCGGGCGCCGCGCTCGGCCAGCCAGGGCAGCTCGCGGTCCAGGAAGACGTCGACCCCCGGCCCCTGGAGCCCGACGGCGTTCAGAAGCCCTGAGGGCGTCTCGGCCATGCGGGGGGTGGGACGGCCCGCCCGGGGCGCCATCGTGATCGTACGGGTCGTCAGGGCCCCCAGGCGGGTCACGTCGGCGAAGGGGGCCAGCTCGCGGCCGGTCCCGGCGCAGCCGGAGGCGGTCAGGATCGGGTTGGGCAGCTCGACGTGCGCCAGGTAGGTGCGCATGTCAGCGGGCACGGTCGCCTCCCGGCGCCCCGTGGGCGTCGAACGGGATCGTGCCGACGTCGTCGAACCGCACCCGCTCGCCCCGGAAGACCGGCCCGTCGACGCACGCCCTGGTCATGCGGGTGACGCCGTCGTCGCCGATCACGGGAACGGTACAGGTCATGCAGAGCCCGATCCCGCACGCCATCAGCTCCTCGACGCTCACCTGCACGGGGATGTCGAACTCGGCGCACACGGCGGTCACGCCGCCGAGCGTCGCCATCGGCCCGCAGGCGTAGACGACGTCGGCGTGCGTGTCGGCGATCACCCCGGGCAGCACGTCGACCACCGACCCGCGTACGCCGAGGGAGCCGTCGCGGGTCGTGAGGGTGGCCGTCTCGGCCATGCGGCGGGCGCGCAGAGCCCCGAAGACGCGGTCGGAGGAGGCCGCCCCGAGCACGAAGTCGACCCGGCAGTTGCGCTGCTGCAGCGCGTCGGCCAGGGCGAACAGCGCGGCGGCGCCGTACTCCGAGCCGACCAGCAGGCAGGTGGCGGGGTCGCGCGGCAGCGGGAAGGGCCGCCCCAGCGGGCCGATGAGATCCAGCGGATCACGGGCCCGCCGGTCGGCCAGCCAGGCGGTGCCCGCGCCGCGCACGGTGAAGACCAGCTCGACGGTGCCGCCGTAGTCGGGCTTCACGTCGTGGACGGCGAAGGCCCGGCGGGTGAGGGTGGAGGTGCGCGGCCCGCCCACGGCGACGGTGACGAAGTGGCCGGGCCGGAACCGGTCGGCGATGCCCGGCGCCACGACGGTCAGCGCGTGGTAGGCGTCGACCCGGCGCATGGTCAGCACCGTCCCCGTCACCTGCACCGGGCTCCCGGCCACGTCGTACTCCCTTGTCAGCCCCTGAGGCGCTGAGCGTGCTCCTGCAGCGAGCGCACGCCCACGTCGCCGCGGACGATGTGCTGGATGCCCTGCACCGCGGCGGCCAGGCCCTGGACCGTCGTGATGCACGCGATGCCGCGCAGCACGGCGGCGGTGCGGATCTCGTAGCCGTCGAGCCGCGGCCCCGACTGGCCGGGGCTGCCGAAGGGCGTGTTCACGATGAGGTCCACCTCCCCGTCGAGGATGCGCCGCACGATCGTCGGCTCGCCGTCGGCGCCCGGACCGTCGCTCTGCTTTCGCACGATCTTGGCATGGACGCCGTTACGGCGCAGCACCTCGGCCGTACCCTCCGTCGCCAGGATCTCGAAGCCGAGCTCGGCCAGCGCCTTGACGGGGAAGATCATCGCCCGCTTGTCCTTGTTGGCCACCGACACGAACGCCCTGCCCTTGGTGGGCAGGCCGCCGTAGGCCGCCTGCTGCGACTTGGCGTAGGCCGAGCCGAACCCGGCGTCGACGCCCATGACCTCGCCGGTCGAGCGCATCTCGGGGCCGAGCACGATGTCGACGCCGCGGAACCGGTCGAAGGGCAGCACCGCCTCCTTGACCGCGATCGGCGAGTCCATCGGCAGGGTGCCGCCGTCGCCGCTCTTCGGCAGCATGCCCTCCTCGCGCAGCCCGGCGATGGTGGCGCCCATCATCACCCGGGCCGCCGCCTTGGCCAGCGGCACCGCGGTGGCCTTGGACACGAACGGGATGGTCCGGCTGGCCCTGGGGTTGGCCTCCAGGACGTACAGGACGTTGGCCGCCATGGCGTACTGGACGTTCAGCAGGCCGCGCACGCCCACGCCGCGGGCGATGGCCTCGGTGGCGGTCCGGATGCGCTTGATGTCGAAGCTCCCGAGGGTGATCGGGGGCAGCGCGCAGGCCGAGTCGCCGGAGTGGATGCCGGCCTCCTCGATGTGCTCCATGACGCCGCCGAGGTAGAGCTCCTCGCCGTCGTACAGGGCGTCGACGTCGATCTCGATGGCGTCGTCGAGGAACTTGTCGATGAGCACCGGGTGGTCGGTCGCGGCCTTGCCCATGTACGTCGTGAGCGTGTCGTCGTCGTACACGATGGCCATGCCGGCGCCGCCCAGGACGTAGCTGGGCCGGACCAGCACCGGGTAGCCGATCTCCTCGGCGATGGCGCGGGCCTCGTCGACCGACAGGGCGGTGCCGTGGCGGGGGGCGGGCAGGCCCGCCTCGGCCAGGACCCGGCCGAACGCGCCGCGCTCCTCGGCGAGGTGGATGCTCTCGGGCGGCGTGCCGACGACCGGGACCCCGGCGTCCTTCAGCGCCTGGGCCAGCCCCAGCGGGGTCTGGCCGCCGAGCTGCACGATGACGCCCGCGACGGGACCGGTGGCCTGCTCGGCGTGCACGACCTCCAGCACGTCCTCCAGGGTGAGCGGCTCGAAGTAGAGCCGGTCGGAGGTGTCGTAGTCGGTCGAGACGGTCTCGGGGTTGCAGTTGACCATGACGGTCTCGAACCCGGCCGCGGCCAGCTCGAACGAGGCGTGCACGCACGCGTAGTCGAACTCGATGCCCTGCCCGATGCGGTTCGGCCCGCTGCCGAGGATGATCACCTTGGGCCGGTCGCCCGCCGGGACCTCGGTCTCCTCGTCGTAGGTGGAGTAGAGGTAGGGGGTCTTGGCCGCGAACTCGGCCGCGCAGGTGTCGACCGTGTTGTAGACCGGCCGCAGCCCGAGGGCGTGCCGCAGGTCGCGGACCCGGACCTCGTCGAGGCCGAGGATCTCGCCGATCTGGACGTCGGAGAAGCCGTGCTCCTTGGCCTTCTTCAGCGTCGGACCGTCGAACTCCGTGATGCCCTCGGCGACCTCGTGGATGAGGAAGAGCTGGTCGAGGAACCACGGGTCGACCTTGGTCGCGTCGTGGAGCTCCTCCAGCGTGGCCCCGGCGCGGATGGCCTGCTGGATGGTGCGCAGGCGGCCGTCGTGCGGGACCCGCATCCTGGCGATCAGCGACTCCTTGGAGGCGACGGGACCCGTCCAGGAGAACTGGGAGTGCTTCTTCTCCAGGGAGCGCAGCGCCTTCTGCAGCGCCTCGGGGAAGGAGCGGCCGATGGCCATCGCCTCGCCGACCGACTTCATGTGGGTGGTGAGGGTCTGGTCGGCCCCGGCGAACTTCTCGAACGCGAACCTCGGGACCTTGACGACGACGTAGTCGAGCGAGGGCTCGAACGAGGCCGGGGTCTCCTTGGTGATGTCGTTGGGCACCTCGTCGAGCGTGTAGCCGACGGCCAGCTTCGCGGCGATCTTGGCGATCGGGAAGCCGGTGGCCTTGGAGGCCAGCGCGGACGACCGGGAGACGCGCGGGTTCATCTCGATGACGATCATGCGGCCCGTGGCGGGGTCGACGGCGAACTGGATGTTGCAGCCGCCGGTGTCGACGCCGACCTCGCGGATGACCGCGATGGCGACGTCGCGCATGTTCTGGTATTCGCGGTCGGTCAGCGTCATCGCGGGCGCGACGGTGACCGAGTCGCCGGTGTGCACGCCCATCGGGTCGATGTTCTCGATGGAGCAGACGATGACGACGTTGTCGGCCCGGTCGCGCATCACCTCCAGCTCGAACTCCTTCCAGCCGAGGATCGACTCCTCCAGGAGGACCTCGGTGGTGGGCGAGGCGTCGAGCCCGGCCCCGGCGATGCGCCGCAGGTCGGCCTCGTCGTGGGCGAAGCCGGAGCCCGCGCCGCCCATGGTGAAGGAGGGCCGGACCACGACGGGGTAGCCCAGTGTCTCCGCACCCGCCAGGCACTCGTCCATCGTGTGGCAGATGACGCTGCGGGCCGACTCGGCGTTGAGACCGTGTTCTTCGGCGACCTTGGCGACGATCTTCTTGAACTTCTCGCGGTTCTCGCCGGCCTGGATGGCGTCGAAGTTGGCGCCGATGAGCTCGACCTCGTAACGGGTCAGCACGCCGCTCTCGTGGAGGGCCACCGCCGCGTTGAGGGCGGTCTGGCCGCCGAGGGTCGGCAGCAGCGCGTCGGGGCGCTCCTTGGCGATGATCTTCTCGATGATGTCCGGGGTGATCGGCTCGACGTACGTGGCGTCGGCGAACTCCGGATCGGTCATGATCGTGGCCGGGTTGCTGTTGACCAGGATCACCCGGAAGCCCTCGGCGCGCAGCACGCGGCAGGCCTGGGTGCCCGAGTAGTCGAACTCGCAGGCCTGCCCGATCACGATCGGCCCGGAGCCGATCACCATGATCGACTGGATATCCGTCCGCTTAGGCACCCATGACCTCACAGAACTCGTCGAACAGGTAGGCCGCGTCGTGGGGTCCGGCGGCCGCCTCGGGGTGGTATTGCACGCTGAACACCGGCCGGTCGAGCAGGCGCAGGCCCTCGACGCAGTCGTCGTTCAGGTTGACGTGGCTCACTTCGGCCCGCCCGTAGGGGGTGTCGAAGGGACCGTCGAGGGGGGCGTCGACGGCGAAGCCGTGGTTGTGGGCGCTGATCTCGACCTTGCCGGTCCGCCGGTCCTGGACGGGCTGGTTGACGCCGCGGTGGCCGTAGCGGAGCTTGTAGGTCCCGAGGCCCAGCGCGCGGCCGAGGATCTGGTTGCCGAAGCAGATGCCGAAGAACGGCTTCCCGGCGTCCAGAACCTTTCGCAGGGTCTCCACCGCGTGGTCGGCGGCGGCGGGGTCGCCGGGGCCGTTGGAGAAGAACACCCCGTCGGGGTCGAGCGCGAGGATCTCCTCGGCGGTCGCCGTGGCGGGCAGCACGTGCACCTCGCAGCCGCGCTCGGCCATGCGGTGGGGCGTCATGCCCTTGATGCCGAGGTCGACGGCGGCGACGGTGAACCGCTTCCCACCGATCGCCGGGACCACGTAGGCCTCGGTGGTGGCGACCTCGGCCGCGAGGTCGGCCCCGGTCATCTCGGGGCTGCGCCGGACCCTCTCGACCAGTTCCGGTACGGGGGGCAGCGCGTCGCCCGAGAAGATGCCGGCCCGCATCGCGCCCCGCTCGCGCAGGTGGCGGGTGAGGGCGCGGGTGCCGCGCATGGCGATCCCGACCACGTTCTGCTCGCGCAGGTAGTCGTCGAGCGACCGGTTGGCGCGCCAGTTGGAGTGGACGCGGGCGGGTTCGCGGACGACGTACCCGGCGACCCAGACGCGGCCCGACTCGGGGTCTTCGTCGTTGACGCCGGTGTTGCCGATGTGCGGCGCGGTCATCGCGACGATCTGGCGGTGGTAGGAGGGGTCGGTGAGGGTCTCCTGGTAGCCGGTCATGCCGGTGTTGAAGACCATCTCCCCGAACGTCTCCCCGACGGCGCCGTAGGGCACCCCCTCGAAGACGCGGCCGTCCTCCAGAACCAAGAGCGCGGTCATACCAACTTCCCATCCAGAACAGTGGGGCGGCCCCGCAGGAGGGTCGCGACGACGCGGCCCGGCAGGGTGAGGCCCTCGTAGGGCGTGTTGCGGCTGCGGGACACCATCGCCGTCGGGTCGACCGGGGTGCGGACCGCCGGGTCGTACAGGGTGATGTTCGCGGGCGAGCCCACTTCGAGCGGCAGGCCCTGGCCCGAGAGGCGGCCGATGCGCGCCGGTCGGGCCGACATGCGGTCGGCGACGCCGGCCCAGTCGAGCAGGCCCGTCTCGACCATGGCCTCCTGGACGACGCTGAGCGCCGTCTCCAGGCCGATCATGCCCATGGCCGCCGCGGCCCACTCGGTCTCCTTGTCCTCCACCGGGTGGGGCGCGTGGTCGGTGGCGACGCAGTCGATCGTGCCGTCGGCGAGGGCCTCGCGCAGGGCGGTGACGTCGTCGTGGGTGCGCAGCGGCGGGTTGACCTTGTAGATCGGGTTGTACGGCCCCACCGGCGACGCCTCGGCGCAGGAGTCGGTGAGCAGCAGGTGATGAGGGGTGACCTCGGCGGTCACGTTCCAGCCCTTGGACTTGGCCCACCGGATGATCTCGACGGAACCGGCGGTCGACACGTGGCAGACGTGCAGCCGCGACCCGACGTGGGCGGCCAGCAGGCAGTCACGCGCGATGATCGCCTCCTCGGCTACCGCCGGCCATCCGGTGAGCCCGAGCCGCCCCGAGACCTCCCCCTCGTTGAGCTGGGCGCCCTCGGTCAGGCGCGGCTCCTGGGCGTGCTGGGCCACCACTCCGTCGAAGGCCTTCACGTATTCGAGCGCCCGCCGCATCAGCACGGCGTCGCTGACGCACTTGCCGTCGTCGGAGAACACCCGCACGCGGGCCTGGGAGTCGGCCATCGCGCCGAGCTCGGCCAGGTGCTTGCCCTCCAGGCCGCTGGTCACCGCCCCGACGGGGTGGACGTCGCAGTGGCCGGCCTCCTGGCCGCGCCGCCAGACCTGCTCGACCACGCCGGCCGTGTCGGCCACCGGGGAGGTGTTGGCCATCGCGTGGACGGCCGTGAACCCGCCCATGGCGGCGGCGCGGGTGCCGGTCTCGACGGTCTCGGCGTCTTCGCGGCCGGGCTCGCGCAGGTGGGTGTGGAGGTCGACGAGGCCCGGCAGGGCGATGAGCCCGTCGGCCTCGATGACGGTGTCGCCGCCGAGCCCGGCGCCGATCTCGGAGATCAGCCCGTTCGCGATGAGGATGTCGCGCGGCTCGCCGCCCAGGATGCGGGCGTTCCTGATCACGATCACTGGTTCTCGCCTCCGATGAGCAGGTAGAGCGCGGCCATCCGCACGGTCACCCCGTTGCCGACCTGCTCGACGATGGTCGACCGGGGGGAGTCGGCCACCTCGGCGGAGATCTCCATGCCGCGGTTCATCGGCCCGGGGTGCATCACGATCGCGTCGTCGTGGAGCCTGGCGAAGCGGTCGCGGTCGAGGCCGTAGCGGCGGCTGTATTCGCGGGCGCTGGGGAAGTAGGCCGCGTTCATGCGTTCGAGCTGCACCCGCAGCATCATCACGACGTCGGCCTTGGGCAGGACGGCGTCGAGGTCGTAGGACACCTGGCACGGCCAGCGCTCCACCGAGACCGGCAGCAGCGTCGGCGGGGCGACCAGGGTCACCTCGGCGCCGAGGGTCGACAGCAGCAGCACGTTGGACCGGGCGACCCTGCTGTGCAGGATGTCGCCCACGATGGCGACCTTGAGGCCCTCCAGGCGGCCCAGGCGCTGCCGCATCGAGAAGGCGTCGAGGAGCGCCTGGGTGGGGTGCTCGTGGGTGCCGTCGCCGGCGTTCAGCACGCTCCCGCGCACCCAGTTGGCGAGCCGGTGGGGCGCGCCGGAGGCGCCGTGGCGGATGACCACGGCGTCGGCGCCCATGGCCTCCAGGGTCAGCGCGGTGTCCTTGAGCGACTCGCCCTTGGAGACGCTCGACCCCTTCGCCGAGAAGTTGATCACGTCGGCCGACAGGCGCTTTGCCGCGGCCTCGAAGGAGATCCGGGTGCGGGTGGAGTCTTCGAAGAACAGGTTCACCACGGTCCGGCCGCGCAGGGTCGGCAGCTTCTTGATGGAGCGCTCGGAGACGCGGGCCAGCTCCTCGGCGGTGTCGAGGATGAGCAGGGCCTCGTCGCGGGAGAGGTCTCCGGCGGAGATCAGGTGCTTCACCGGTCGGCTCCCTTCAGCAGCTCGACGGCGTCGCGGCCGTCGATCTCGGAGAGCAGGACCTTGACCTTCTCGCTCTTGGCGGTCGGCAGGTTCTTGCCGACGTAGTCGGCGCGGATGGGGAGCTCGCGGTGGCCCCGGTCGACCAGGGTGGCGAGCTGCACGGCCTTCGGGCGGCCGATGTCGCCCAGCGCGTCGAGGGCGGCTCTGACCGTACGGCCCGAGAAGAGCACGTCGTCGACCAGGACGACGGTCCTGCCGTCGATCCCCCCGGCCGGGACGTCGGTCTTCCCGAGGGGCCGGGCCGGGCCGAGCCGGAGGTCGTCGCGGTACATCGTGATGTCGATCGAGCCGACCGGAACCTGCACGCCCTCGAACTGGGCCACGCGCTCGGCGAGGCGATGGGCGAGGGTGGCGCCGCGGGTGGGGATGCCGAGAAGGACGACGTCGGAGGCGCCGCGGGTCCGTTCGAGGATCTCGTGGGCTATCCGGGTGAGGGCCCGGTGGATGTCCGGCCCTTCGAGCACTGCCCTGGCGAGCTGATTTTGGGCATGCGTCATCGGAAAGTTCACCGCCTTTCCCGCCTCACGGGACGGGTCTTAAAAGGGTGTCTGGCCACCGAAACCCTACCAGGCCCCCTACCGCTGCCAGCGGGGACGGGTCCCATGGCAGGTAGGAGGGCGCCCGGTGTGGAGCGCCCGAAATCCGAAGGATGCTCGGTTCTCGCCGAGAGCACGGTTTCGCCATCTTTTCCCAATCGACTTGACCTTTGACTGTGACGGCTTTACCGTCACTGTCCGTAACCACAACTCTCGACCTTCCTGGGTAAAACCCGACGCAACGGTCACCGTTGGTACCTGCCCCCAGGTGCCGCACCCGGTGAACCGGGCATACGGGACGTGGGCACACAATCAAGTAAGAACAGACATAGAAAGCCGGGGGCCCAAACGATGCCGTCTGACTACGCCAAGTCGCTTGGCGCGCGGCTGCGCGCGATCCGAACACAGCAGGGCTTGTCGCTGCACGGGGTGGAGGAGAAGTCCCGCGGCCGCTGGAAGGCCGTCGTGGTGGGCTCCTACGAGCGTGGCGACCGCGCGGTGACCGTGCAGAAGCTCGCCGAGCTGGCCGATTTCTACGGGGTGCCGGTGTCCGAGCTGCTTCCCGGGGGCACCGCGCCCTCCCCGCTGCTGCCCACGCCGAAGCTCGTGATCGACCTTGAGCGCCTTGGCCAGTTGCCGAAGGACAAGGCCGGCCCGCTTGCCCGCTACGCGCAGACCATCCAGTCGCAGCGTGGTGACTACAACGGCAAGGTGCTGAGCATCCGCCAGGAGGACCTGCGCTCCCTGGCCGTCATATACGACCGGTCCCCGGCCGAGCTGACGGAGGAGTTCATCGCCTGGGGCGTCCTCGACGCCGAGGCCCGCCGCGCCGTCGAGTCGTTCTGACCCCGCGATCACCCCTTCCGCGAGCCGGGGTGATCGCGCTGGCCATTTCGGACAAACAACGCTAAAACTTCCTTCACGGTTTCCCCAGGTGGAGGAAGATCACATGAGGCTGTCCCGGGCCGAGCGGCGCGTTCTCGACGAGATCGCGCGGCAGTTCCGCCAGAGCGACCCCCAGCTCGCCCAGGACCTCGCCGGGCCCCCCGAGGAGCGGCAGGTCCCCATCCTCCCCGCCTTCATGACCGGCCGTCCCGCCATGGCCGTGGCCGGAATCGTGCTGATTACCGCGTTTCTGATGCCCTTTATGGCTATCAACTAGCGTTTGACCACATTCGGTGACGGGCAGGTCGCCGAGCATGACGTTCACCGTCGCCTCCGAGGTCGGGCGCCTCCACCACGTGCTGCTGCACGCCCCCGACCTGGCGCTGAAACGGCTCACCCCCACCAACATGGCCGATCTGCTCTTCGACGACGTGTTGTGGGTCGCACGGGCCGTCGAGGAGCACGAGGAGTTCCAGCGCGTCCTGCGCGAGCGGGGCGTGCGGGTCACCCTGCTGCACGACCTGCTGCGCGAGACCGCCGAGATCCCCGAGGCCCGCAAGCACATCCTCGACGGCAGCGTGGAGGAGCGGTTCTTCGGCCCGATGGCGGCCGACGCGATCCGCAACACCCTCGACTCCCTGTCGGCCGCCGGCCTCGCCTCCCACCTGACCGGCGGGCTGACCAAACGGGAGACCCTCGACCTCGGCTGCGACCCCAAGTCGCTGTTCTTCCACTCCCTCGACCCCGACGACTTCGTGCTGCCGCCGCTGCCCAACCACCTCTACACGCGCGACACCTCGTGCTGGGTCTACGACGGCGTCTCGGTCAACACGATGCGCAAACGGGCCCGCCGCCGCGAGACGGTCAACATGGAGGCCGTCTACCGCTTCCACCCGATGTTCGCCGGCGAGCGGTTCGGGGTCTGGTATCCCGGCACGTCCATGGCGCCCGCCACCATCGAGGGCGGCGACGTGCTGGTGCTCGGACGGGGGGCCGTGCTGGTCGGGATGAGCGAGCGCACCCAGCCGCAGGCGATCGAGATGCTGGCCAAGAACCTGTTCGCGGCCGGTTCGGCCTCGGTGATCGTGGCCCTGCGGCTGCCGCAGGCCCGCGCGTTCATGCACCTCGACACGGTGATGACCAACGTGGACGTCGGGGTGTTCACCAAGTACGCGGGGCTGGGCATGTTGCCGTCGTACACGATCGAACCCGGCGACACCGAGAAGGAGCTGAAGGTCACCGACCACCCGCCCGAGGACATGCACCGCGCCATCGCCCGCGCCGTCGGCCTCGACGACATCCGGGTGCTGACCCCGACCCAGGACGTGCACGCCGCCGAACGCGAGCAGTGGGACGACGGCTGCAACGTGCTGGCCGTCGAACCCGGCGTGGTCATCGGCTACGAGCGCAACACCACCACCAACAACTTCCTGCGCGCCAGCGGGATCGAGGTCGTCACGATCAGGGGCAGCGAACTGGGCCGGGGGCGGGGCGGCCCGCGCTGCATGAGCTGCCCGCTGCTGCGCGACGGGATCTGAGCCGGCGTGAACATCGTCACCGGGTTCGCCCCCGACGACCGGGGCCACGACGCCCTGGCGCTGTCGGGTGTCATCGCGCGGGCGCTGGACGCGCACGTGACCGTCGCGAACGTGCGCCCGGCGGCGTGGGAGACGCCCGGCCCCGGAGGGGCCGACGCCGAGTGGAAGGCCTACCTGCGGGAGCGGTGGTCGGCGGCCCTGAGCGCGGCGGAGAAGGCCGCGGAGGAGGCCGGCTTCGACGACGCGGAGGCGGCCACCACCGCCCACCGCAGCGCGGGCCTGGGCCTGATCCGGCTGGCCGCCCAGGGGAACGGCGACCTGATCGTCATCGGCTCGGCCCCCCACGGCCCCGCCGGCCGCATCGCCGTCGGCGGCACCGCCGACCAGCTCCTGCACAGCAGCCGCACCCCCGTGGGCATCGCCCCGAAGGGCTACGCGACCGACCCGCCGGCCACCCTGACCCGGATCACCTTCGCCTACCATAAGTCCCCCGCCTGCGAAGACGCGCTCCTGCTGGCGATCCGGGCGGCCGGGCGACTCCAGATCCCGCTCCGCCTGCTCACGGTCCTGCTGAAGGAACGCGGCACCCCCCGCGTGCCGGAGGACGTCCTGGAGCAGGTCCACGCCCGCTGTGAACACGACCTCCGGGCGGCCGTCCGCAGCCCCCGCCGGACCGCCGCCCTCCCCCGGGGCGTCACCACCGAGGTGGTGGCCGGCCCCGACGCGGCAAAGGCGCTGGCGGAGACCGGCTGGGTGCCCGGCGAACTGCTGGTCTGCGGTTCGAGCTCGGCGGGCCCGCTGCGCCGCGTGTTCCTCGGCGACATGTCGCTGAAGATCCTCCGGGCGGCCCCCTGCCCCGTGGTCGTGCTCCCCCGCTCGGCCACCCACTAGCCGAGCAGGTCCCAGCGGTTGCCCGCGACGTCGAGGAAGACCGCCACCCGGCCGTACGGCTCGGTGCGCGGCACGGTGACGAACTCGACACCCGCGTCGGTCATCTTCCGGTACGCGCCGTCGAAGTCGCCGACCCGCAGGAAGAACCCGACCCGTCCGGCGACCTGGTCACCGACGACGGCCCGCTGGCGCTCGCCGTCGGCCCGCGCCAGCAGGATGCCGGTGTGCCCGCCGGGCGGGCGCACCACGACCCAGCGCTTCGGGCGCCCGTCGTTGGTGAACGACGGCGAATCCTCGGCCAGGTCGAAGCCCAGGACTCCGACGAAGAACGCGATGGCGGCGTCGTAGTCGTCGACGACGATCGTGACCAGGTCGATGCGCACGAGCGGCGATCGTACCGGCGCCCCGGCCTCGCGGGGGTCCGGTTCAGGAGGCCTGGCGCAGGGGCGCCAGCGCGCGGCTCCAGGCGACGACCTCGTCGAGCATGGTGGTGAGCGTCGCGACCTGGTAGGCGCTGGCGTTCAGCTTGGTGAACTCGACGAAGTCGGTGAACAACGACAGCGCCACGTTGGTGCGCACGTCGGCGAGCTTGAGCTCCCCGCCGATCAGCCGCAGGTGCTCGGCCGCCCGCGCCCCGCCCACGCCCCCGTAGGAGACGACGCCGAACGCCTTGTTGTTCCACTCGGCGAACAGGTAGTCGATGGCGTTCTTCAGCACACCCGAGGTCGAGTGGTTGTATTCGGGCGTCACCATGACGAAGCCGTCGTAGGAGGCGATCTTCGCGGCCCACGCCTTGGTGTGGTCGTTCTTGTACTGGCCCATGAGCGGGGAGACGGGCTCGTCGAAGTGCGGGAGCGGGTAGTCGAGCAGGTCGATGATCTCGAAGGTGGCGTCGGTGCGCTGCGATGCGTGGTCGTACACCCATCGGGCGACCTGCTCGCCGTTGCGTCCGGGCCGGGTGCTGCCGAGGATGATGCCGATGCGCGTCATGGGGAGAGATCCTCTCGCCGAAGGCGGCGATCAAGCTCGCCACCTGCTCAGTAACTTATGAGTACTGAGTACACGCCGGTAACCGGTTACTTCAACTAAACCCGGTCACACCAAGTGGACCGCCCTCGTCATTCGAGCTCGCCGGCCGCCGCGTCGAACGCGCAGCGGTTGGCGACGATCGTGTCCTGGTTGTCGGCGGCCCACTGGGCGAGGCCGATGACCGGGGCGGTGAGGGTGTGCCCGAAAGGGGTGACCTCGTATTCGACGCGGGGCGGGATCTCGGGGTAGATCGTGCGCTTGACGATGCCGTCGCGTTCGAGGTTGCGCAGCGTCAGGGTGAGCATCCGGCGGGAGATGCCCGGGGTGGTGTTGAGCAGCTCGGTGAAGCGCATCGACCCGGTGTCGAGCAGGCCGATCAGGATCAGGGACCACTTGTCGCCGATGCGGTCGAGGACGGAGCGGAAGACGTCGGGGTCGTGTTCGAGACACAACCGCCCCATGGAACGCATGACCCGGTCGGCTTCGACTTCGTGAGACATGACGGCACCCCGCTATCGCTTTTCGGTTACCAAACCATACCTCAGGTGTGAAGCGGTAACCGACCAGCTCAGGCGAGACCGGGTGCGGCCGGATGCGGCGGGGAAACACATCCGGACGCCCGCGCTATCCCGCCATGGGCAGGGTCTCCTGGGTGGTCACGCCGAGGGTGGACTCGATGATGGTCACGAACGCCGTCGCCTCGGCGATGAGCTCCTCCGCGTCGTGGACGCTCACCAGGTGGACCAGCCCGGCCTCGGCCGCGGCGCGCTTCTTGGCGCTGACGGCGAAGTAGGCGGCCCACTGGGACAGTTCGGGCTGGACTTCGGGAAGGAGCTCCCACGCGCTGCGCAGGCGGCGGCGACGGCCGTCGATCGGCTGGGGGCGGGCGGCGAGGATGGCCGCGGCCGAGCGGAGGGCGGCGAGATGGGCGTGGATGTAGCGGTCGGCCGGGTTGCCCGCCTGTGCCGCGTCGGCGAGGCAGGCGCGTGCGTCGGTGAGATGCGCGAGGACGGTCCGCGACACCTTGGGCCCGCTGGCGGGCCCGGTCGGGGCGGCCCCGTTGCCGTTCTGCTGCGGTCCGGTCATGGTGGTTCGGCCTCCTAAACGAGTGGCCACCGGCGGTCTCGTCGCCGGTCAGGGTCAACAGTCGCAGACCCCACCGACATTTCCGCCGGATCGGGCGGCCGGACGAGGAGCTTCCCCTCTCCCCGTCCGGCCCGAAGCTGTGGGGCCGCGACACCCGCCCTTCCGCCGATGGCCGGCGCCCGGACCCACGCGGTGAGAGCGAGCCGCGAGTCCCGCTCCCACCTTCATCGAACATAGTTTCGATCAACATCAAAGTCAAGAAACTTCGAAAGCCCGTTCGACAGGAGGCAACGGAAAAGGCCCCGCCGACCGGCGGGGCCTTTTCGAGAAATTGGGTGTCAGCGCTGGAACTTCCCGCGCACGTGGACCGGCACGCCCTTGCCCAGGAGGCCGGGCAGGACCTCGGCGACGTGCATGGGGAGGCGCACGCAGCCGTGGGAGGCCGGGTAGAGGGGGACCGACAACGCGCCGTGGAAGGCGATGCCGCCGTTGAAGAAGATGGGGTTGTAGAGCTGGCCCAGGTAGGACCTGTGCCAGCCGTCGCGCCGCCACGTCGTCTTGAAGTTCCCCGTCGGGGTGCGGGCGTCGCCGGTGAACTTCTGGCGGGTGCCGTTCCACGTCGCGTATTCGACGTAGGGGACGCCGCTGCCGCTGGAGATGTGCGAGATCAGCTTGATTCGGCCCTTGACGTACAGGACCAGGATCTGGGTCGTCAGGTTGACCTCGGCGCGGGTCGGCCTGCCGTTCGGGACCAGGACCTTCGGGAGCTTGGGGTTCTCCAGGGCGCGCCAGGTCCTGGACGCGATGGTGCTGGTCGGCTTGATGCCGTTGACCTTCTGGAAGGCCCAGACGGCCGACTGCGTGGCGCCGCCGTAGCGGCCGTCGATCTTGCCGGGCAGGTAGCCCAGTTCCCTCAGGCGCGCCTGCAGGGTCTTGACGACGCTGCCCTTCGCGCCGATTTTCAGCGTCTTGCCGGGTGAGATCCAGTCAGCGGCCGTCTGTACGGTCTGCTGCACGGCCACCGGCGCCGCCATGGCCGGTGGTGACATCGCCAGCACGGCCCCCGCCGTGACCATGGCGGCGGCGACAGCCAGATGCTGCCGAACCCCCATTGCTACCAACCCCTCCAAAAGTGCACAAACTCGGGTCAATGGACCATAACCCAAGGGCCGATTGGTCCAAGTGGAGGGCATGGTGTCGTTATCAACACGCCATGTCCCATCCGATCTGTTTAGAGTTGGCGCGTGCCAGAAAAGTTGCCGCCGAGCGCTGTCCATATCGCCGGAATCCTCCGGGCCCACGGGGCTACGGGAGAGGTCGTGCTCCTGGAGGACGCGGCGCCGACCGCCGCGACGGCCGCCGCCCAGCTCGGGTGCGAGGTCGGCGCGATCGCCAACAGCCTCGTCTTCGACGCCGACGGGGCCCCGCTGCTGGTCCTGACCAGCGGCGCCCACCGGGTCGACACCGGCCTGGTCGCGTCGCTGATCGGGGTGGCGAAGGTACGCCGGGCCACCCCCGAGTTCGTCCGCGAGCACACCGGGCACCCCATCGGCGGGGTGGCGCCCATCGGCCATCCGGCGCCGGTGCGCACCCTCGTCGACACCTGGCTCGGCAAGCACCCGGTCGTCTGGGCCGCCGCCGGCCATCCCCACACGGTCTTCCCGACGACGTTCGACGAGCTCGTCGCCCTGACCGGGGGTACACCCGCCGACGTGGCGTGATCGGCTAGGGTGCGGAGGATGATCGAGATGCGCCGGGTGGGGCCCGAGGACTTCACCTCGGAACTGCGCACGGTCCTGGGCATCTACACCGCCGCCATGCGCCCGCCGCCCGACCAGTTGTCGGGGCGGCTGGCCATAATGCGCAACCACACCACCTACCCGGCCTTCGCCGCGGTGCTGGCCACGACGGAGAGCGGCGAGATCGCCGGGTTCGCCTACGGCTTCCACGGCGCCCACGGCCAGTGGTGGCACGACGTGGTCAAGCGGGCCCTGTTCGAACGCGCGGGCCCGCTGGTGGCCGACGACTGGTTCGGCGACGCGCTGGAGCTGGCCGAGATCCACGTCCACCCCGACCACCAGAGCAAGGGCATCGGCCGCCGCATGATCCACACGATGTGCGCGGGGCGGCCGGAACGCACAGCCGTGCTGTCCACCCACGACGCCCCGACGGCGGCCCGGCACCTCTACGCGAGCCTCGGCTTCTACGACCTGATGACGGCCTTCGCCTTCCCGGGCGGCTCAGAGCTCTACGCCATCGCCGGCGCCCGCCTCCCCCTCGCGCCGCCCACGTTCCCCGAGGCCCGATCAGCCGGAGTGTGATCCGGACGAAGGCCCGCAAGCACCGCCCACCCGCTCGGCATCGTCGCCGGGTCGGCCCCTGAGCCTGAGCCTCGTTTTCGCACGCCGGAGGGTGAACGGCAGTGATCCCCAAGACGATTGCAAGATCGCTTTGGCAGCGTGGACGCGGACGAGATCCCTCCCGACCGAAAGGGTTCACATGAGCGACTTCGCATCCTCCGCCCGCCCGCTCGACGAAGCCGAGCTCGCCGAGATCACCGGCGGCCACGCCCCCGACTACAACTGGGCCGAGTACGACTGGCGCGACGCGGTGATGTGCGCTCTGCCGTAGTCACGCGAAAGGCGGGGCCGTCCACCGGGACGGCCCCGCCTTTTCGTTGTCAGACCGCGGGGACGGCCGGCATCAGCGCCTGGTAGACCTCGCGCGTCGCGTTCGACCGGTTGAACGTGATGAAGTGGATGCCCGGCGCCCCTTCGTCGAGGAGGCGGCGGCACAACTCCACGCCGTGCTCGATGCCGAGCTGGTAGACGGCGTCGGGGTCGTCTTTGACCCGTTCGAACCGTTCGGCCACCTTCGCGGGGAACGGTGCCCCGGAAAGCTGCTCGGAGCGGGCGATCGTGCCGAATTTGGTCACCGGCATGATGCCGGGGATGATCGGCGTCTCGCAGCCCGAGGCCGCGACCCGGTCGCGCAGCCGCAGGTAGTCGTCGGCCTCGAAGAACATCTGGGTGATCGCGTAGTCGGCGCCGGCCCGGCATTTGCGGACGAAGTAGTCGACGTCGGACTCGATCGACGGTGACCGGGGGTGCTTGTAGGGGAAGGCCGCCACCCCCACGCAGAACTCGCCCGACTGACGGATCAGCCGGACCAGGTCTTCGGCGTAGTGGACGCCCTCCGGATGGGCGATCCACTCGCCCATCGGGTCGCCGGGCGGGTCGCCCCGCACGGCCAGGATGTTGCGCACGCCCGCGTCGGCGAAGCGGCCGATGAGGTGGCGCAGTTCGCGGACCGAGTGGTTGACGGCGGTGAAGTGGGCGACCGGCGTCAGCGTCGTGCTGTGGGCGATGCGCTCGACGATGTCGACGGTCCGGTCGCGGGTGGAGCCCCCCGCGCCGTAGGTGACCGAGACGAAGGTCGGCTTCAGCGACTCCAGCTCCCGGATCACCCGCCAGAGCTGACGTTCCGCCTCGGGTGTCTTGGGCGGCATGAACTCGAACGAGAACGACCGCTCGCCGGCCGCGAGCAGTTCCCTCACGGTGGCGACACGGTCGGGAAAGCGTGAGGGGAGACCCAGAGCCATGCGGCCAAGGTTACTAGTCTCACCGGAAAGACGGCAGAAAGCGTCTTACGGGATGATCAAATCTCGGCTCACCAATCACAACCACCCCGCCAGATGAACGAATCGATCACCGGCATATACCCTCATTACATGACAAATGCCACCGCGCCTTTGGACTTCATCCGTCCCGAGGTGGACCAGGCCCTCCAGCGCTTCGTCGACCGCCGCCGGGCGGCGTTCGACGATCCCGATCTGGCGGCCGTACTGGGCGCGGTGCGCGACTTCCTGGCGGGCGGCAAACGGCTGCGGCCGGCCTTCTGCTACTGGGGCTGGCGGGCCGCCGGAGGGGCCGACGACCCCGGCGTGATCTCCGCCGCGTCGGCGCTGGAGCTGCTCCAGGCCAGCGCGCTCGTCCACGACGACGTGATGGACTCCAGCGACATGCGGCGCGGCATGCCCTCCGCCCACCGGCGCTTCGAGAAGCTCCACGTCGACTCCGGGTGGCACGGGTCGGCGGTGCAGTTCGGCGAGGGCGCGGCGATCCTGGTCGGGAACCTGCTCCTCATCTGGTCGGGCGAGTTGTGGCGGACCTCCGGCCTGCCCGCCGAGAGCCTCGCGGCGGCGCAGCCCGTCTTCGACCACATGCTGACCGAGCTGATGAACGGCCAGTACCTCGACCTGCTGGCGCAGGCCCACGGCGAGAACTCCTTCGAGAGCGCGCGGCGGGTGGCCCTGTTCAAGAGCGGCAAGTACTCCGTCGAGCACCCGCTGCGCCTCGGCATGACCCTGGCGGCCCAGTCGCGCGATTCGTGGATCGACCAGGTCTGCGCCGGCTACGGGCAGAACGTCGGCATCGCCTTCCAGCTCCGCGACGACGTCCTGGGCGTCTTCGGCGACCCGGCCGAGACCGGCAAGCCCGCGGGCGACGACCTCCGCGAGGGCAAGCGCACGATGCTCATCGCGCGCACCCTGGAGCTGGCCTCCCCCGCCCAGGCCCGTTCGGTTCGGGCCCTCGTCGGTGACCCCAAGCTCGACGAAGAGGGCGTGGCCACCCTGCGGGCCGTCATCGAGGACACCGGCGCGCTCGCCTCGGCCGAGGAGCTCATCACGACGTATGTGAAGGAGGCCATCGCGGTCCTGGACGCCGCCCCCATCGAGGCGGAGGCGCGGGAGGCCCTGAAGGCCCTGGCCATCGCGGCCACGACCCGCCGCAACTAGCGCCGGAGTCGGCGGGCGAACTCCCCGGCGGCCGCCTTGGGGTCGGCGGCCTCGGTGATGGCGCGCACGACCACGACCCGGGTCGCCCCCTGGGCCAGGACCTCGTCGAGGTTGCCCAGGTCGATGCCGCCGATGGCGAACCACGGCCGGTCGGAGGGCAGCGCCGAGGCGTGCGCGAGCAGCGGCAGGCCCGGCGCGGGACGTCCCGGCTTCGTCGGGGTCGGCCAGGTCGGCCCGCAGCAGTAGTAGTCGACGCCCGGCTCGGTCGAGGCCGCCTCGGCCTCGACCGCGGCGTGGGTCGAGCGGCCGATCAGCATCTCGGCCCCGACGATCTCCCGGGCCAGGGGCACCGGCAGGTCGTCCTGTCCGAGGTGGAGCACGTCGGCCCGCGCCGCGTAGGCGATGTCCGCGCGGTCGTTGACGGCCAGCAGCGCGCCGTGCCGGTCGCAGGCCGCGCGGAACACCCGGAGAAGGGCGAGTTCCTCCCGGGCCTCCAGGCCCTTCTCCCGGAGCTGGACGATGTCCACCCCGCCGGAGAGCGCCGCGTCGAGGAATTCGACCAGGTCGCCGCGCTCCCGGCGGCCGTCGGTGCACAGATAGAGGCGGGAGTCGGCGAGTCTGCGCCGGGAGGAGTCGGTCACCCGCCCCACGATGTCATGGGACCACTAGAAGCCGAGCGCCTGGGCTCTCCGCTTCACCTCGGTGTGGCGGCCGGCCTTGATGGCCTCGATCGGGGCGCCCGGCAGCGACTCGTCGGGAGTGAAGAGCCACCGGATCGACTCGACCTCGCTGTAGCCCGCGTCGGCGAGCACGGTCAGCGTGCCGGGAAGGCCCTTGATGACGTCGTCTCCGGCGATGAAGACCGCCGGGATCTGGGGCTCGCCACCGCCTCTGCGGGCGCCCACGAGCTTCTTGTCCTTGATGAGCTGCTTCGCCCTGCCGATGCTGAGCTGGAGCTTTTTCGCGACTTCCGAGAGAGGGAGCCACTCCCCCACGAGCTGGTCGGTGTCTCGGTCGATCTGCGCAACTGTAAGCGTCACGAATCCACCATTACCACACGTCCGCCACCATGAAACACCCAGTTTACGCCACGGTGCAGTCTCGAAGGGTAACGCTTGGGTCGGCGAGGCGGGCCGCGTCGAGCCTTTGCCGTCCTTCGACGAGACGTCGGCCTTGCACCAGATCGCGCGGTCTGTCGACCGTGAGGATCGCGGTCAGCCGGTGGTCGCGGGTGAGCCAGCAGGCCGCCCACTTGGCGTCGGTCTCGGGGTCGCCGCGCAGCACCAGGCGGGCGCCGTGGTGGTGGCCGGCGTACTGCACCATGCGGCCGAACTGCTCGGACCAGAAGTAGGGCACCGGGTCGTAGACGGCGTTCTCGCCCATCAGGGTCGCGGCGGCGGTGTCGGGGGCGCCCAGGGCGGTGTCCCAGTGTTCGACGCGCATGCGGCGGCCGAACCGGCGGCTGTACCAGTTGGCGCAGTCGCCCACGGCGACCACGTTGGGCACGAAGCTGCGCAGGTGCTCGTCGACCAGGACGCCGTTGTCGAGCTCCACGCCGGAGCCGTCGAGCCAGCCGACGTTGGGGCGCACGCCCACGCCGGTGACGACGACGTCGGCCTCGATCCGGCCGCCGTTCATCAGGGTCAGGCCGTCGGGGTCGACGCTGCCCACGGGGGCGTCGAGCACGAGGTCGACGCCGGCCTCGGCGTACCAGGGGATCATGTGGCGGCCGATCGGCAGCGCCGCCGCGACCGGGGCGTCGGCCGCCTCGACGACCGTGACCCGGCAGCCCGCGCGGGCCGCCGCCGTGGCCACCTCGGCGCCGATCCAGCCCGCCCCGATGACGGCCACGCGGGCGCCCTCGACCAGCGCCTCGCGCAGCGCCAGGGCGTCGTCGATGGTGCGCAGCACGTGCTGGTGGCCCTCGCCGCGCAGCCGGACGGGGGTGGCGCCGGTCGCGACGACCAGGCCGTCGAAGGCGATCTCGCCGTCGGTGGTCGACAGGACGCCGTCGTGGAGGCCCTTGGCGGCGGTGCCGAGCATGAGGCGGACGTCGAGCGCCTCCAGGTCGGAGTCGACCACGGTGGAGTCGGCGTCACCGAGGAGGACCGCCTTCGACAGGGGCGGGCGGTCGTAGGGGCGATGGGGTTCCTCGCCGATGAGGGTGATCCGGCCCTGGTACCCGTGGGCCCGCAAAGCCTCGACACTCCGGACACCGGCCAGGCCGGCGCCCACCACCACGACGTGATCCACGAGTAGACCCTAGATTGCCGACGGGCCCACCCGCCAATGGAGATTCGGTAACGAATTGAGTAAGTAGCTCGCACAGTGGGGCTATTCCGTGTTGTGCGAATCAGATCAATTCGCATTACTCTGGACAAAGACGCGCGGGAGTCCGGCTGACCGGGCTGAGAGGGGAACTCCACAGGTTCCCGACCGCTATCGAACCTGATCCGGATCATGCCGGCGAAGGGAGCGCGGATGAACGCTTCAGACGTGTTCGTGATCGGCGGCGGCATCGCCGGCCTGTCGATCGCCTGGCGGGCCGCCACGCGGGGCCTCACCGTCACGCTGGCCGACCCCGACCCGGGCTCGCAGGCGACCCGTGCCTCCGCCGGCATGCTGGCGCCCGTCAGCGAGGTCACCTACACCGAGGAGCCGCTGCTGCGGCTGGGCCTGGCCTCGCTGGAGTTGTGGCCCGCCTTCGCGGGCGAGCTGGAGGCCGCCGGCGGGATCCCCGTCGACCTGCGCTGCGACGGCACCGTCGAGGTCGCCTACGACGCCGACGACCTGGCCCAGCTCGACGAGCTGGCCGCGTTCGAGGAGAAGCTCGGGCTGCGCGTGGAGCGGCTGACCGGGCGGCAGTGCCGCCAGGCCGAGCCGATGCTCTCGCCCAACGTCCGGGGCGGCCTGCTGGCCCGTGACGACCTGTGGGTGAATCCGCGGCGGGTGGCCCAGGCGCTGCAGCAGGCGTTCCAGAACGCGGGCGGCCGGATCGTCAGGGAACGCGTCACCACGCTGGAGGGCCTGCCGGCCGACCACGTCGTGGTCGCCGCCGGGGCCTGGTCGCCCAGCCTGCTGCCCGGCCTGCCGATCCGCCCGGTCAAGGGGCAGATCCTGCGGCTGCGCGGCCCGCGCGGCTTCCTGAGCACGTGTGTACGCGGCACGGTCCGCGGCTCCGAGGTCTACCTGGTCCCCCGCGACGACGGCGAGATCGTGGTCGGCGCGACGATGGAGGAGCTCGGGTTCGACACCCGGGTGACCGCCGGCGGGGTCTACGAGCTGCTGCGGGACGCCCGCGAGATCGTGCCGGGGATCACCGAGCTCGAACTGGCCGAGACGTTCGCCGGGCTGCGGCCCGGCACCCCCGACAACCTCCCCTACGTCGGCAGGCACGGCGACGTGTGGGTGGCGGCCGGCCACCACCGGGCGGGCGTGCTGCTCGCCCCCCTGACGGCCGAGGCCGTCGTGGCCGGCCTCTTCGGCGAAGCCGATCCCATGCCCGAATGCACCCCCGCGAGGATCTAGATGCGCATCACCATCAACGGCGACCCCCACGACCTCGACGACGGGGCGACGGTCACCAAAGCCGTGCACAGACTGACCGCCCAGGCCGCCGGGATCGCGGTGGCCGTCAACGACGAGGTGGTCAGCAGGGGCGCGTGGGACGCGACCGTGCTGACCGACGGCGACCGGGTCGAAGTGCTCACCGCGGTCCAGGGAGGCTGAAGGACATGGACGATCCCCTGCTGATCGGCGGCGAGGAGTTCGGCTCGCGGCTCATCATGGGCACCGGCGGCGCGCCGTCGCTGGAGGTGCTCGACCGGGCCCTGGTGGCCTCGGGCACCGAGCTGACCACGGTCGCGATGCGCCGGCTCGACCCGGCGGCCCGAGGGTCGGTGCTCGACGTGCTGCGCGAGCGCGCCATCAAGGTGCTGCCGAACACCGCCGGGTGTTTCACGGCGGGCGAGGCGGTGCTGACCGCGCGGCTCGCCCGGGAGGCGCTCAATACCAATTGGGTAAAGCTGGAAGTCATCGCCGACGAGCGCACTCTGCTGCCCGACCCCATCGAGACGTTCGACGCGGCGGAGCGGCTGGTGGCCGACGGGTTCGTCGTCCTCCCCTACATCGGCGACGACCCGATCCTGGCCCGGCGGCTGGAGCAGGCGGGCTGCGCTGCCGTCATGCCGCTCGGGTCGCCGATCGGGTCGGGTCTGGGCATCCGAAACCCCCACAACATCGAGCTCATCGTCGAATCGGCACAGGTGCCGGTGATCCTGGACGCCGGAATCGGCACCGCGAGCGACGCCGCCCTCGCCATGGAACTGGGCTGTTCGGCGGTGCTGCTGGCCACGGCGGTCACCCGGGCGCAGAAGCCCGACCTGATGGCGGCGGCGATGCGCGGCGCCGTCGAGGCGGGGCGCCGGGCGTTTCTGGCGGGCCGAATTCCGCGACGGCGATATGCTGAGGCGTCCTCGCCGGGGCGACCGTTCCAAGACGGGTAAACCTTCCTGTTTCGGTCTCGGTTTGGGATTCCTGCACTCAGCACGTGGCAAATCACCCGTAAACTCGAGGCCGTGGACACGACGCTTTCCGATCCGCTCGTCGGGCATACGCTCGACGGTCGCTACCGCGTCGAGTCCCGGATCGCCCGGGGCGGCATGGCGTCCGTCTATCTGGCTCTGGACGTCCGGCTCGACCGCATGGTCGCGATCAAGGTGATGCACCGGTCGCTGGCGGAGGACCCGCAGTTCGTCCGGCGCTTCATCGGCGAGGCCAAATCGGTCGCCTCGCTGTCGCATCCCAACATCGTGCACGTCTTCGACCAGGGCACCGACGGCGACCACGTCTACCTGTCGATGGAATACTTCCCGGGCAAGACGTTGCGGGCGGTGCTCGACGAGCGGGGGCCGCTGGCCCCGCGCGAGGCCCTGGAGATCATGATCCCGGTGCTGGCGGCGCTCGGCAGCGCCCACCAGGCCGGGCTGATCCACCGCGACGTGAAGCCCGAGAACGTGCTGATGACCGACGACGGCCGGGTCAAGGTCGTCGACTTCGGGCTCGTCCGGGCCATCGAGGGCGGCAACCAGACCCGCTCCGGCGTGATGATCGGCACGGTCGGCTACATGGCCCCCGAGCAGGTCACCACCGGCCAGGCCGACGTCCGGGCCGACGTCTACGCCGCCGGGATCATGCTGTTCGAGCTGCTCACCGGGCGTCAGCCGTTCGGCGGCGAGAGCCCGGTGTCGGTCGCCTACCGCCACGTCCACGAGTCGGTGCCCGCGCCGTCGTCGTTCTCCTACGACATCGCGCCCGCGCTCGACGCGCTGGTGGCCGCCGCCACCGCCAAAGACCCGGCCGACCGGCCGCGCGACGCCAACGCGATGCTGGTGGCGGCCGTCGAGGTGCACCGCACCCTCCCCGCCGCCGTGACCGGGCGCCACTCGGTCCCGCCCCGGCCCGCCCCGGTGGACCAGGCGTTCCACACCGGCTCCCACACGATGATCCAGCCGGCCATCCAGATCCCGCCGACCACGCCGCCGAAGTCGCGGCGCGGGTTCCGGGTCAACTGGGGCATCGTCGCGCTGGCCCTGGTGATGGTGGGCGGCATCGCGTTCAGCGGGTGGTATTTCACGACGCCGCGCACCGCGATCGTGCCCGACCTGGTGCAGCGCAACGTCGAGGCGGCCCGCCAGCTCGCCGAGAGCAACGGCTTCACCATCAAGATCGCCGAAGGCCGCTACGACGCCAAGGTGCCCAAGGACATGGTGCTGGAGACCAGCCCGGTCAAGGGCGTCGAGGCCGAGCGCGGCTCGATCATCACGATCATCGCCTCGCGCGGCCCCGAGATGGTGACCGTGCCGAAGGTCGAGGGCAAGACCGAGGCCGACGCCCGGGTGACGATCTCCGACGCGGGGCTCAACGTCTCCCGCGTCCGCCGCACCCCGAGCGACACCATCGCGCGCGGCCTGGTGATCAGGACCGACCCCGTCGTCGGCAAGAAGGTCGAGAAGGGCTCCAACGTCATCCTCGCCGTCAGCATGGGCCTGCTGCTGCCCGACGTGGTCAACATGCCGCGCGACCAGGCCGAGGCGCTGATGCGCGAGAACGGCTTCGACCCGAGCTGCGTCAACGAGGTCGTCGACGACACCCAGCAGGGCACCGTCATCGCCCAGGAGCCGATCGCCGGCGCCGAGGTCGACAAGGGCGCCCGGGTCTGCCTGACCGTCTCGCGCGGCCCCGACACCGGCTGGAAGTGGCCCTGGGAGCAGGACCCGTCGGTCGCCGCGCCCGACTTCGTGCCCGTCCCCGACGTGCGGTTCAAAGACGTCAAGGAGGCCAAGCGCGAGTTAGAGGCGGCCGGCTTCAAGGTGGCGGTCCACAAGCTGTTCTCCCGGGGCCGTCCCGGGGGCGACGGCGCGGGCAAGCGCGTGCGCGGCCAGAACCCGCTCGGCCAGGTGCCCGCGGGCAGCACGATCAATCTCTGGTACTAGCCCAAGCGAGCCGCGGACGGCCGAAGGCCGGCCGTGGCTCGCGCCATGAATCTGCCTCAGAAAACCAGACGGCCTGGCAGGCGTAGCCGCGCCAGGCCTCCGTCGGGGTAGATGTCGCACTTCACGTGGGTCACCGGGCGGTCGCTGTCGAGGCGGAAGCGGTGCTGCGCGTCCGGCTGGAGGCGGGTCTTGCCGAGCAGGCTGAACCAGTCGCCGTCGCCGTCGCGGCCCGACAGCGACACCCAGCCCGGGGCGTTGAAGACCAGGTGGGTGGTGTCGATCTCGGCGACGGTGACGGTGCCGCGCCCGGCCAGCCGGACCACCAGCCAGTCGTTGCCGTCGTCGCGGCGGCGCGCGGTCTCCCAGCCTTCGGCCTGGTGGCGGGCGAGACCGGGGGCGATGACGTTGTTGGGCGAGCTGTAGAACTGGTTGGAGCAGTCGATCACCCGGGCGCCGTTGGAGAGCGCGGCCAGGTCGACGGTGAGGCCGTGCAGGAACCGGGGGTCGGGCACGACCTCCCCGTGCACCCGGAACCGGGCCACTCCCCCGTCGGGGTAGATGTTGAGCCGCACGTGCGTGTAGCGGTTCGGGTCGCCGACGGCGAACTCGTGCTCGCGGTCGCCGCCGAGCGGGCTCTTGGGCAGGATCTCGGTCCAGCCGGTCAGCTCGTGGTGGGCCAGCGGCTCGTCGACGGCGCAGGCGTCGACCGAGGCGTAGGGCGGGTAGTTGCCCTTGAACCAGGCGGTGTCGATCACCAGGCCGTGGACGACGCCGGGCAGCCCGAGCCGGACGATCGCCCAGTCGTGCCCGGTGGTGCGCCGGCGGCGGGTCTCCCAGCCGTCGTAGATCTGGCCCTTGGCGCCGAAGTCGTGGGTGTGGAACTGGGCGGCGTGCGGCAGGATCAGCGCCTGGCGTTCGGCGAAGGCCTCGTCGTTGGCGGCGATCACCGAGCCGCCGTTGCCGCGCAGGGCGAGGTCGGGCAGGTGGCGGAAGGTCATCGGGCACCTCTCGTCAGGAACCGGCCGTGGCCGGGGGTCTCACCGCGAAGCCAGGTCCTCTGTACGACACCCCGGAGCGCCCGGCCCTGATAGGCGGTCACCGGGTTCTTGTGGGCGAGGTCCGCGGCCTCGACGACGAAGGCCGCCTCGGGATCGAAGGCCACGAGGTCGGCGTCCGCCCCGGCCTCGATCCGGCCCTTGTAGGACAACCCGGCGAAGTCGGCGGGGCCGCGCGCCATCCACCTGACGACGTCCTCCAGGGAGAAGCCCCGCGCCGACGCCTCGGTCCAGACGACGGGCAGGCCGAGCTGGAGCGAGGAGATCCCGCCCCAGGCCGTGGCGAAGTCGCCGGGGCTCTTCATGTCGGCCGGGCACGGGGAGTGGTCGGAGACGACGCCCATCAGGGTGCCGTCGGCGAGCCCGGCCCACAACGCGTCGCGGTTGGCCGCCTCGCGGATCGGCGGGCAGCACTTGAACGCGGTGCCGGTGACCTCCTCGGCGCTGAGGGTCAGGTAGTGGGGGCAGGTCTCGGCGGTGATCCGCACCCCCTGCGACCGGGCCGCGCGCAGCACGGGGACGGCGTCGCCGGCGGAGACGTGCACGATGTGCGCCCGCGCGCCCGTCTCACGGGCCACCGCGATCACCGTCTCGATGGCCCTGACCTCGGCGTCCTGGGTGCGTGAGCCGAGGAACTCGGCGTAGGAGGGGCCGGTCGGCTCGGTGAGCGTCCGGGGGTCCTCGGCGTGGGCGATCAGGAGGCCGTCGAAGCGGGCCAGTTCGCGCAGCGCCAGGGTGAGCCCGTCGCCGTCGAGGGCGGGGAACTCGTCGACGCCCGACGGGGACAGGAAGCACTTCACCCCGAACACCCCGGCGTCCCAGAGGGGACGCAGGTCGCCGAGGTTGCCGGGGATCGCGCCGCCCCAGAAGCCGACGTCGACCGCGATCCGGCCCCGGGCGGCCTTCTTCTTGATCTCCAGGTTCGGCACGGTCGTGGTCGGCGGCAGCGAGTTGAGCGGCATGTCGACCATCGCGGTCACGCCCCCGGCCGCCGCCGCCCGGGTGGCCGTGGCGAAGCCCTCCCAGTGGGTGCGGCCGGGTTCGTTGACGTGGACGTGCGTGTCGACCAGGCCGGGCAGCAGCGCGACGTCACCGAGGTCGAGTCCCTCGCCGGTGTCGTACGGCACCAGCCCCGCGATCCGCCCGCCGACGACGTCGACGCCGAGCGGCCGTACCCCTTCGGGGGTCACCACCCGGCGTGACCGCACCAGAACCGTCACAGATGCTCCTTCACCACACTCGCCACGAGCCGCTCCAGCAGCGGCCCGGCCTGGGCCATGCAGATCTCGGGGTCGGGCTCGATGCCGGTGAGCGCGTACGCCGCGTCGATCCCGGCCTTGCGCAGGTCGTCGTCGCCGACGGCGCGCCGTCCGCAGACCGCGATCACCGGCACGCCGTGCCGCATGGCCGCGGCGGCGACGCCGACGGGGGCCTTGCCGCGCAGCGACTGCTCGTCGAGGGAGCCCTCGCCGGTGACGACCAGGCGCGCGCCCTCGACGTGGGTCTCGAAGTCGAGCAGGCCGAGCAGGTAGGCGATGCCGGGCCGGATGGACGCGTTCAGGAACGCGAGCGCGGCGAAGCCGACGCCCCCGGCCGCCCCGGCGCCGGGCTGCCCGGCCACGCCCATCGCGCGGACGATCCCGTCGTGCTCGACCGAGCCGGTCAGGCCGTGGGTGTGGACGGCGACCGCGGCGAGCCGGGCGAGCCCGGTCTCCAGGAGCCTGACCTGGTCGGCGTCGGCCCCCTTCTGCGGGGCGTAGACGGCCGCCGCGCCGTGCGGGCCGAGCAGCGGGTTGTCGACGTCGGAGGCGACGACGTACTCGGCGGTTCCGGCGTCGAAGCCGGACAGGTCGATCGTGGCCAGGTCTTTCAGCGCGCCGCCGCCGGGCGGCAGCTCCTGACCGGAGGCGTCGAGGAAGCGGGCGCCCAGGGCGCGGGCCAGGCCGGTGCCGCCGTCGGTGCAGGCGCTCCCGCCCAGGCCCAGCACGATCCTGCCCGCGCCGCCCCGCAGGGCGTGGGCGATCAGTTCGCCGGTGCCGTAGCTGGTGGCGGTCAGCGGTTCGAGCCCGCCGGGCAGACGGCGCAGCCCCGACGCCTCGGCCATCTCGACGACGGCGGTCTCGCCCCTGACCGCGTACGAGGCGCGGACCGGCCGGCCCGTCGGCCCGGTCACCTCCACCTCGACGCGGGTGAAACCGCAGGCCGCGACCGCGTCGACGGTGCCGTCGCCGCCGTCGGCGACCGGCAGCAGCACGACCGGCACGTCGCCGAGCCCGGCGGCGACGTGGCGGGCGACCTCGGGGGCGGTCAGCGAGCCCTTGAACTTGTCCGGTGCGATGACGACGTGATCCTTCATCCCGTCATCATGACCGAAGCAGTCTGGCGTGTGCCCGCGCCCCCGCCGCTCCGGCGGCCTCCCCGGAGACGGTCCGCAGGTCGCCGTCCTCGACCACGGTGACGCCGTTGACGATCAGCCGGGCCAGGGGCGGGGTCTGGCCGTAGCCGAGTGCCACGATCGGGTCGGAGGCGGCGGCGTAGGGGCCGTCGACCCGCCAGACCGCGACGTCGGCGAGCTTGCCGGGTTCGAGGGAGCCGATCTCGTTCTCGCGGCCCAGGCAGCGGGCGCCGCCGATGGTGGCGATCTCCAGGGCCTGACGGGCGGTCAGCGCGTGCGGGCCGTAGCGGGCGCGCTGCATGAGCATCGCCTGGCGGATCTCCCCGGCGAGCGGGATGAACTCGGCCGAGCCGGGGCCGTCGACGCCGAGCCCGACGGTCGCGCCCGCGCGCAGCAGTTCGCTGACCCGGGCGATCCCGGCGCCGAGGCGGCCGTTGGACGACGGGCAGTGGGCGGTGCCGGTGCCCGTCTCGGCGAAGCGGGCGATGTCGGCGTCGGTGAGGTGGACGCTGTGCGCGATCCACACGTCGGGGCCGAGCCAGCCGAGCGATTCGAGGTATTCGACGGGGAGCATGCCGAACTGCGCCTTGCAGTGGTCGTCCTCGTCGAGGGTCTCGGCGCCGTGGGTGTGCAGGCGGACCTTCAGGTCCCGGGCCAGCGCGGCGGCCTGGCGCATCAGGTCGCCGCTGACCGAGAAGGGCGAACAGGGCGCGACGGCCACCCGCAGCATCGAGTCGAACAGGGGGTCGTGGTACTTGCGCACCGCCGCCTCGGTCTCGGCCAGGATCTCGTCGAGGGTCTCGACCACCTCGTCGGGCGGCAGGCCGCCCTGGGAGCGGCCCCGGTCCATCGAGCCCCGGCACGGGTGGAACCGCAGGCCGACCTCGGCGGCGGCCTGGACCTCGGCGGCGAACAGGTCGCCCCGGCCCTTCGGGAAGACGTAGTGGTGGTCGGTCGTGGTGGTGCAGCCCGACAGCGCCAGCCAGGCCAGGCCGGCCGTCGCCGCGCCGTGCACGACCTCGGCGTCCATGCGCGCCCAGACCGGGTAGCTGGCCACCAGCCACTCGAACAGGGTGCCGTCGGGGGCGATGCCTTGGGAGGCCCACTGGTAGAGGTGGTGGTGGGTGTTGACCAGCCCGGGGGTGACCAGGCGGCCGCGCCCGTCGATCCGCTCGGCGTCGCCCTCGTAGGGCCCCGCGCCGACCGACACGATGCGGTTGCCCTCGATCGCGACGTGGCCGTCGGGGATCTCGGCGCCCACGACGGGGGCGACGTAGGCGTTCTCGATGACGATCATGAACCGGCCTTCCGGCGGGCGGCCAGGCGGACCGCGTCGAGGATCTTCTCGTAGCCCGTGCACCGGCACAGGTTGCCCGCCAGGTGCTCGCGGATCTCCGCGTCGGCGGGCACCCCGTCGTGCCGGGCGATCAGCGAATGGGCCTGGACGATCAGGCCGGGCGTACAGAATCCGCACTGGACGGCGCCGCACTCGACGAACGCCTGCTGCACCGGATCGAGCTCCCCCTCGCCGGGGGCCAGCCCCTCGACGGTCAGCACCTCGCGGCCCTCGGCCTGGCCGGCCGCCACGAGGCAGGCGCAGACCGGCCGGCCGTCGAGATAGACCGTGCAGGAGCCGCACTCGCCCTGTTCGCAGGCGTTCTTCGCGCCCGGCAGGCCGAGCCGCTCCCGCAGGACGTAGAGCAGGCTCTCCCCCGGCCAGACGTCGTCGGCGGTCATCGGCGCGCCGTTGACGGTGACGTTGACCCTCATGACGTCCTCCTGTGTTCTTCCCAGGCCCAGCCGAGCGTGCGGCGGGCCATCACGGCCAGAGCGTGGACGCGGTAGTCACGGCTGCCCCGGACGTCGTCGATGGGTGCGGCCGCGGCGGCGACGAGCTCTCCGAACCTCCTGCTCACCTCGGGGTCCCCGGGGGACCAGTTCTCGGCCAGGAAGGTCTCCGCCTCGGGGGCCCGGCGCGGCGTGGGGGCGGCCGAGCCGATCCCGGTGCCGACCGTTCTCGCCGCCACGTCGAGGGCGATGCCGAACGAGCAGACCGCGATGACCATCGCGTTCCTGGTCCCGATCTTGGAGAAGTACTGCGGGCCCCGCCGCTCCGGCACGTGGACCGCCCGGATCAGTTCGCCGGGCGCCAGGGCGTTGCGCTTCACGCCGGTGTAGAAGTCGCCGATCGGGATCATCCGGATGCCGCCCACCGACTCGGCCTCGACGATCGCGCCGGACGCCAGCAGCGGCGGGTGGCTGTCGCCCGCCGGGGAGGCCGCGCCGAGGTTACCGGCGACGGTCCCCCGGTTGCGGATCTGCGGCGAGCCGACCGTGCGGGAGGCCTGGGCCAGGCCGGGCAGCCGGTCGGCCAGCTCGGCGATGACGCGGGTGTAGGTGACCCCGGCCCCGATCCGGACGATCCCCGAGTCGGCGGACCACTCGGTCAGCTCGGTCACCGGCGTGAGGTCGAGCAGCGCCTTCGGACGGCCCTTGTCGAGGTTGATCTCGACCATGACGTCGGTGCCGCCCTGGATCGGGGTCGCGTCGGGCCGGTCGGCCTTCATCCGCAGGGCCTCGGCCCAGGTGGTCGCGCGCAGGAAGTCCATCAGTCCCACGCCTTTCCGGGGCCGGGCGCGTCCTCGCGCGACACGGCGCCCTCGATCAGGCCGTAGGGGCGGTCGGCGGCGAAGTAGACCTCGCCGTCGTTGTCGAGGCCGAACGGGTCGAGGTCGACCAGGAAGTGGTGCTTGTTCGGCAGTTCGAGGCGGACCTCGCAGACGTCCGGGCAGTCGGTCAGCACCCGGGCGCCCATGGCGTAGAGGGTCTGCTGGAGCGACAGGCTGTGGGTGGTCGCGAAGGCGTCGAGCAGGGCCTCCCTGGCCGTCGCGTAGGAGGCCTCCCAGTCGCCGGGTTCGCCCGCGTGCCGCCAGCGGGCGGTCACGGCGGTGGCCAGCACGCGGTCGCGGGTCTCCGGCAGGGTCGTGTAGCCGTCCTTCAGGTAGCCCCAGAACTCCGAGCCGGTCGTGTTGAGGACCACCAGGTCCTTCAGCCCCGAGACCACGGTGGCCCGCTCGCCGTCGTAGTGGACCACGCAGGTGCGCACCTCCTGGCCCTTGCGGGCGAAGGAGTGACCGCCGCGGCGCTCCCAGGCGTACTCCTCGATCTCCACGCGGGCGTGGTGGATCGTGGGCTGCCCGTCGACGAAGTGGCGGGCCAGCAGCAGGGCGAACTCCTCGATCGCGCCGACGCCGTGCTTCCTGGCGAACGCGTAGACGGTGTTCTTCTGCGTGTCGGTCGGCAACACGGCCGCGTTGTCGCCGGTCAGGTGGACGTCGGTCATGTCCCCCGACAACGACGTGCTGACGTTCAGGTCCTTGATCTGGTGGGCGTCGCCGTGCCGGGTGACCCGCACGACCCGGGTCTCGGCTTTGCCGTAGCGGTTGGGGCCGAGCGTGAACACTTTCTAACTCCCCCGGTAGGTCGAGTAGCCGAACGGGCTCAGCAGCAGCGGCACGTGGTGGTGCTGATCGGCGTCGGCGATGGTGAAGACGACGGTGACCTCGGGGAAGAACGCGTCGTCTCCCAGGTAGCCGCCGGTGTCGAAGATCAGCCGGTAGGTCGCCGCCTCCAGCGTGCCGGTCCACTCGCGGCCGAGCGGCGTCCACTCCCCGATGCGGCCGTCCTTGTCGGTGCGGGCTTCTGCGAGGGCGACGTACCCGTGGGCGGCCCGGCGGGCCAGCCGCACGTGGACGTCGGCGGCCGGGCAGCCGCGCGCGGTGTCGAGCACATGGGTGGACAGGGTCACGCGCCCTCCTCCCACAACTTGGCCAGCCGCAGCCGGACGATCTTCCCGAGCTCGTCGCGCACGACCATCCGCTCCTTCTCCGGTACGTTGCCCAGACGATCCTCCAAGATCGCCAGCATCTCGGGGGCCGACTTCCCGGTCGCGCAGACGAGGTAGACGTGCCCGAACCGCTCCTCGTAGGCCGCGTTGCCCGCCTTCAGACGCCGCAGGACGTCCTCTTCGGCGGCGGCGGTGCCCGACTGCTCGTCGCGCGACCACGCCGACTCCCTCGACCCCCCTTCGGAGCGGTCGCCGATCCGGGGGTGCGCCGCCAGCGCCTCCTCGACGTCGGCCCAGTTCAGCATGGCCAGCACCCCGTCGCTGCGGTCGAGGAGACCGGCGAGGTCGGCATAGGGCCGCCCGGCCACGCCGTCGGCCCAGCGGGCGGACGCGCAGCACGCCAGCAGGTCGTCGCGGCTCGGTTCACGCATGGTCGCCAGTACACAACGCGGCCCCGGCCGAATCCAGCAGCGGGAGCTCCCAAAGCCCCGTCCATGAGCGGCCGATGGTTTGTACGTTGCCACAAACCGCCGAAACCCCCGGGTAACCTGATCCCACTATGAGCACTGGAAACGCGATCGGCGGCCACGTCCTGGTGGCCGGCGGGCTGGCCACCGGAGGGCTGCGGTACGCCGCCGAGATCGGCGCCGAGATGGCCCAGGTCTTCGTCACCAACCCGCGCGGCTGGGCCCTCAACGAGGGCGACCCCGCCGAGGACGCCAAACTGCGCGAGGCCGGCCTGCCGGTCTACGTCCACGCGAACTACCTGATCAACTTCGGCTCGCCGACCGAGGCGACGCTGGAGAACTCGATCGCCTCGGTCCGCCACACGCTGCGGCGGGGCCGCGAGGTCGGGGCGCTGGGCGTGGTCGTCCACACCGGCTCGGCGGTCAGCCAGCCGCGCGAGGCGGCCTTCCGGCAGTTGCGCGACCATTTGCTCCCCCTGCTGGAGGAGATCCCCGACGACGGCCCCGACCTGCTGCTGGAGCCGATGGCCGGGCAGGGCCAGATGCTCTGCGCGACCGTCCAGGATCTCGGCCCCTATCTGTCGGCGCTGGAGTGGCACCCGAAGGCCGGCGTCTGCCTCGACACCTGTCACGCCTTCGCCGCGGGCCACGACCTGTCGACCCCCGAGGGCGTCCGCGAGACCTTCGACGCCCTGCACACGATCGCGCCGGGCCGGCTGAAGCTGATCCACGCCAACGACTCCAAAGACGTGCTGGGCGCGAAGAAGGACCGTCACGAGAACATCGGCGCGGGCCACATCGGGGCCCAGGGGTTCGCCGAGATCATGCGCCACCCGGCGGTGGCCGGGGTGCCGCTGTGCATCGAGACGCCCGGCAAGGCCGACAAGCACCGTGAGGACATCGACCTGCTGAAGAAGCTCCGCGGATAGCGGGCGGATCCGGCCGTCCCCCGAACGACCGGATCCGTGACCGCAACCTTATTTCCCAGGTCAGCGCCACACCGGCTGATCACGACAGACGGCGTGTCAGGCGCGACGAGCGGTCAGCCGCTCCCTGACCTCCCGCGCGAGCCGCCGCGAGACCGGCAGCGTCTCGGTCCCGACCAGCAGCAGCGCCCGCCCGCCGGCGAACCTGAGTTCGCTGACGTGGCGGGCGTTGACGAGCGTGCTCCGGTGGGCCCGGATGAACCCGGCCGCGGCCCACCGCTGCTCCAGCGCGGCCATGGAGGTCCGCACCAGGAAGCCGCCCTCGGCGGTCCGGAGCCGGACGTAGTCGCCGTGCGCCTCGGCGAACCAGACGGCGCCGGGGTCGATGAACCTGGTCCGGCCGCCCAGCTCAACCGGGATCGACTCGTGGGCGGTCTTCCTCCGCAGGTGATCCAGTTCGAGCTGGTCGGACAACCACCGGGCGGTCTTGAGAAGATCGCAGACCGGTTCGGCCGCGGGGCCGGCGCCTTCAGCGGGTGCGGTGGCGGCGCGATCCCGCCGGCATGCCCGACGGTCCGGCCGGACTCGGTTCCAGGGGGCGCCGGCCTCCCGGGGGAACTCCGGAGCCGGGGCATGGGCCACCAGGGCTCCCGCCACCGTGCCCATGATCGTCAAAGGCGCCGCCCCGCCCGGGGACCTCCCCCGCATGGCCGCCACCGCCGCGTCCCAGCCGTCGGCCCGGCCCGCCAGGACCTCGGTCGTGGAGGTGATCGTCAACGGGGCGCCGACGGCCCGCTCCAGGTGGGGCAGGGCCGCTCGGGCGGCCTCGGGGGTGAGCCGGAAGGGCACGTCGAAGCAGCACACCCGGGCGAGACTAGACCTCCCGGCCCGGCTAGGGCGGGCCCTCGCCCGGGTCCTCCTGGTATGAGTAGCGCTGCTCCCGCCAGGGGTCGGCGACGTTGTGGTAGCCCCGGTCCTCCCAGAAGCCGCGCCGGTCTTCGGTCAGGTATTCGATGGCGCGCACCCACTTGACGCTCTTCCAGGCGTACAGATGGGGGACCACGGCCCTGACGGGGTGCCCGCGCTCGGGGCTGAGCGGCTTGCCGTCGAGCTCGGTCGCGAAGAGGGTCGAGTCGCGGTCGAAGTCGCTCATGCGGACGTTGGCGCTGTAGCCGTATTCGGCCCAGATCATCACGTGGCCGACCCCGGCGGCGGGCGGCACGGCGGCCAGGAACGCCGACGCGGGCACGCCGGTCCACTCGTTGCCCATGATCGAGAACTTGGTCACGCAGTGGAAGTCGGCCAGCACCGTCGAACGCGGCAACTGGCCGAAGTCGTCCCAGGTCAGGTAGTGCTGCTCGCCGGACGCGGTGGCGCCGAAGATCTGCAGGCGCCAGGTCGCGGGCCGGAACGTCGGCACCCTGCCGTAGTGCATCACGGGCCTGCCGCGCGGGACGTACTGCCCCGGGGGCAGCCGGTTCTCCTCCTCGGGCGTCTCCGGCACCCGCCCATCCTGTCACCCGCCCCGCGGTGCGCCCGCATCAGGGTTGTGCGATATATTTCGACCATGCTTGGCGCAGTCTCGTTTTGGTATGGCGACGGACCCGTGAGGACCGTTCGCCATGAGGTTGTGCACTAGCAGCCACAGGCGGTCGAAAAGCCCCGGGTCCGATCTAGGACCCGGGGCTTTTCGCGTGTTAAGGAGAAATCATGGTCATCGTCATGGCCCCTGAGGCCACCCAGGAAGACATCACCGAGGTCGTCGCGCTCGTCGCGTCGGCGGGTGGTGAGGCGTTCGTGTCCCGCGGCGTGAACCGCACGATCATCGGGCTGATCGGCGACGTTGAGCAGTTCGCCAGCCTCAACCTCCGCGGTCAGCGCGGCGTCGCCGACGTGATGCGCGTGTCCACCCCCTTCAAGCTCGTGAGCCGCGACAACCATCCCGTGCGGTCGACGGTCCGGGTGGGCGGGGTGCCGATCGGGCCCGACACGGTCACCCTCATCGCGGGGCCGTGCGCGGTCGAGACGCCGCAGCAGACCCTTGAGGCCGCCGAGATGGCCAAGGCCGCCGGGGCCACCCTGCTGCGCGGCGGCGCGTTCAAGCCGCGCACCTCGCCGTACGCCTTCCAGGGCCTCGGCGAGCAGGGGCTGCGCATCCTGGCCGACGTCCGGGAGAAGACCGGGCTGCCGATCGTGACCGAGGTGGTCGACGCCCATGACGTGCCGCTCGTGGCGTCGTACGCGGACATGCTGCAGGTCGGCACCCGCAACACGCAGAACTTCGCGCTCCTGCAGGCGGTCGGCGCGGCCGGGAAGCCGGTCATGCTGAAGCGCGGCATGAGCGGGACCATCGAGGAGTGGCTGATGTCGGCCGAGTACATCGCCCAGCGCGGCAACCTCGACATCGTGCTCTGCGAGCGCGGCATCCGCACCTTCGAGACGGCGACCCGCAACACCCTCGACGTGTCGGCGGTGCCGGTGGCGCAGCGGCTCTCCCATCTGCCGGTGATCATCGACCCGTCCCACTCGGGCGGGCGGCGCGACCTGGTGCTGCCGCTCACCCGGGCGGCCGTCGCGGTGGGCGCCGACGGCGTGATCATCGACGTCCACCCGCACCCCGAGCAGGCGCTCTGCGACGGCCCGCAGGCCCTGGTCGACGGTGACCTGGAGGAACTGGCGAGGATCATGCGGAACTTCGCCCCGCTGATGGGCCGCACCCTGGCCGGTGAAGCGGTCGCGGTGTAGCCTCCGCCCTCGTGGCGTTTTCGGGGGATCTTTACCGCAACAAGAATTTCGTTCTCCTGCTCGGTGTTCAGACGTTGTCCGTGCTGGGCGACGCGTTCTCGACCGTGGCGGTGCCGCTGCTGGCGCTGCACGCGACCGGGTCCGTCGCCCAGATGGGCGTCCTCACCGCGCTGACGGGCGTCGCCTCCGTCGTGACCGGCACCTTCGCCGGAGGCATCGTCGACCGGTTCGACCGGCGGCGGGTGCTGGTCGTGTGCGACGTCGGCCGTTTCCTCCTGTACGGCCTGATCCCGGTCCTGTGGTGGGCGACACCGGCGATCTGGCCGCTCTACGTGATCGTCCCGCTGGCGGCCGCGCTCGGCATGGTCTTCAACGTCGCCTATGTGACCGTCCTGCCGTCGATCGTCGACCCGGGCGACATCACCCGGGCCAACGGCGTCCTGTACGGGGTCTTCGCCGTCGCGGGGGTGGCGGGCCCCGCCCTGGCGGGCGTGGTCTCGGGCGGGTACGGCCCGGCCGCCGCGATCGGGCTGGATTCGGTGACCTTCCTGATCTCCGCTTTCGGGCTGCGGTTCATCCGGCTGCGGCCGTACCGGAAGGAGGAGACCGGCGGCCGCCTCGCCGGAGCCAGGTTCCTGCTCGGGAACCCGGTGCTGCGGACCATGACGATCCTGCTCACCGCGCTCATCTTCCTCACGGCCGGGCTCGACGACCTGGTCGTCTTCCACCTCAAGCAGAACCTGGAACAGGCCGACGCGGTGGTCGGCTATGTGCTGGGCGTGGGCGCGATCGGCACGATCATCGCATCGATGGCGGTGGCGCGGGTGCGGAAACGGCTCGGGTTCGGGCCGACGTGGTTGCTCTCGACCACCCTGGCGGGGCTGGCGGTGGTGGTCATCGGGCTCTCGCCCGGCGTGGCCGGGATCGGGGCGCTGATGGCGCTGTTCAGCCTGGCGATCACGGTCGGCGCGATCTGCTCGATGTCGCTGCGCCAGGAGATCACCCCGGCCCACCTGCTCGGCCGGGTGACGGCCGCGTTCTGGACCATCCACTTCGCCCTGGGGCCGCTGGGGGCGACCCTGGCGACGTGGACGGCGGCCGGGCAGGGCGTGGCGCCGGTCGTGACCGTGATGGGGGCCGGGCTGCTGCTGACCGCGCTGGGCGGGGCGTTCAGCCCGGTCAGGCGGTCAGGTCTCTAGCTTGTAGGCCTGGATCGAGTCGGCGAGCTGCACCGCGAGCTCCTCGGCGTCGAGCCGCTTCTCGATCAGCTTCAGGTCTTCGATCTTGGCGGCCAGCTCGGGCTGGCGGGAGGCCAGGATCGTGCAGCAGTCTTCGTCGGGCAGCTCGGAGATGGCCAGCGTGCCGATGCGGCGGGCCTCGGCGATGACCTCCATCTTGTCGAGCCCGATCAGGGGCCGCAGGATCGGCAGGTCGGTCGCGCTGTCCTGGGCCGCGATGTTGGCCATCGTCTGCGACGACACCTGGCCGAGCGAGTCGCCGGTGATCAGGGCGGTCGCCTTGTGGCGGTGGGCGACCTCTTCGGCGGTCTTCAGCATCAGGCGGCGCTGGGCGATCATCGCCAGGCGGTCGCTGCCGGAGGTGCGGATCGACTGCTGGGCCTTGCCGAACGGCACCACCCACAACCGCGAGCGCCCCTGGAAGGCGTCGAGGCGGCGGACCAGCGCGTAGGCCTTGTAGATCGACTCGGTGGTGGTGAACGGGATGCCGGAGAAGTGCAGGAAGTCGACCCGCAGGCCGCGGCGCATCATGCGGTAGGCGGCCACCGGGGAGTCGATGCCGCCCGACAGCAGCGCCAGGCCCCGGCCGCTGGTGCCGACCGGGAGGCCGCCCTGGCCGGGGCGGCTGTCGACGTAGACGAAGACCTCGTCGCGGTCGACCTCGATGGCCATGGTGAGCTCGGGGTTCTTCAGGCTGACCGGCAGGCCGTAGGTGTCGTTGATCTCGCCGCCGACGTGCCGGTCGAGCTCGGCGGAGGTCATCGGGAAACGCTTGTCGCGGCGGCGCGAGCGGACCGCGAAGGTGGCCTTGCGGGCCGCCTCGGGGGTCTCCCTGACCAGTTCGAGCGCGGCCTTGGTGACGACCGACGGGTCTTTGGCGACCCGCCAGGCCAGGTGGACCAGCACGATGCCGGGCACCTCGCTGACCCGCTTGGCGACCGCCTCGGCGACCTCGACGCCGGTGCCCTCGGGCAGGAACAGGGCGATCACGCCGTGGCGCTGGCGCAGGTCGATCTCGAAGCCCGACAGGGCGAATTTGATGTTCGCGCGCAGCCGGACCTCGAACTGCTCCCGGTTCTTTCCTTTCAGGACGATCTCGCCCAGTTTGAGCAGCACACAGGGCTCACCCAGAGCGGTCATGGTCATGGTGATGGTCCTTCGGGAACGACTGGCGGGAACCTTTTAACTCTAGTCGAGGTCCGCCAGACCTTTTTCGATCGCGTAGCGGACCAGCTCGACGCGGTTGTGGAGCTGAAGCTTGCTCAGGGTGTTCTGCACGTGGTTCTGGACCGTCCGGTGCGACAACACGAGCCGTTCGGCGATCTGCTTGTACGACAGCCCCTTCGCCACCAGCCGCAGCACCTCGGTCTCCCGGTCGGTCAGCCGGGGACCCTCCTCGGCGGCCTTCGGCTGGGCGGCCAGACGGCGGTACTCCCCCAGCACCAGCCCGGCCAGGCCCGGCGTGAAGACGGCGTCGCCCTGGGCGGTGCGGGCCACGGCCTCCAGGAAGTCGGCCTGGCTCGCCGACTTCACCAGGTAGCCCGACGCGCCCGCCTTCACCGCCTCCAGCACGTCGTCGTGCTCGGCGCTGGCCGACAACACCAGCACCTTCGGCGGGTGCTCCGAGGCCCCCAGGCCCCGGGCCACCTCGACCCCGCGCAGGTCGGGCAACTGGAGATCGAGCACGACCACGTCGGGCCGCACGGCCGCCGCGACCCGCAGCGCCTGGCGGCCCTCGCCGCAGGTCGCCACGATCTCGTAGCCGGCCTCGGCGAGGTCGCGGGCCACGCCCTCCCGCCACATCGGGTGGTCGTCGACGACCATGACGCGCACGCTCATGGCGCCACGATAACCATCTCGATCTCGGTGCCATCAGGGGAGGAGGCGATCGTGACCCGGCCGCCCAGAGCGGCCACCCGGCCCCTGATCGACTGCGAGACGCCCAGGCGGCCCCGCCGCTCGGCCTCCTCCAGGCGGCCCTCCGGCATGCCGGGGCCGTCGTCGCGGACGGTCACCGTCACCTCGCCGTCCTCGGCCTCGACGAGGATCCACGCCCTGGTCCCCTCGGGGCAGTGCCGGCGCACGTTGTCGAGCGCGTTGCCGACGGCGGCCGACAACTCCTCGACGGTGCGGGCGGGCAGGTCGACCGGGGTCGCGGGGGTGGCGACGGTGACCGCGGCCGAGGCGTGGCGGCGCAGCGCGTCGTTGAGGTCGGCCGACTCGGCGGCGGGGGGCCGGGGCGCGGTCCTGACCAGCTCGCGCAGCACGGCCTCCTGCTCGCCCGCCAGGCGGCCCAGCTCGGCCGCCTCTCCCCCGATCTCGGCGCCCCTGCGCTGGACCAGGGCGAGGACCTGCAGGACCGAGTCGTGGATGCCGCGCGCCAGGCGTTCGCGTTCGCGTCCGGCCGCCTCGATCTCGACCGCCCGCTGCATGCGGGCCTCGGCCTGCTTGGCCAGCCGGGCGACGTGGCCGATCACGACGCCGGCGAGGAACAGCAGGACCGCGCCGTTGACCGGGACGGTGTTCAGGTCGAGCACGCCGACCCCGCGCAGCCACACGTCCAGCGCCGCGATGACCGCCGCGGCGGCGGCGCCCGCGCGGCGGCCCGCGTAGACGGCCCAGGCGACCACCGGGGCGGCCACCCAGGTCGCGGTGATCGGCATGGCGCCGCGCGGGCCGTCGAACCCCTGGACCCAGACCGACGACAGCAGGCAGGCGGCGGTGACGAGGAGGTCGGCGGTCAGCAGCGGCCAGCCGCGCAGGCGCTCGCGGGAGTAGGCGTAGGTGGCGAACACCGTCCAGGCGGTCATGAGGACCAGCACCGACCAGGCGGGCCCCGGGTTGCCGTAACCGTCGGCCTCGATCACCAGCACGGCGGCGTAGCCGAGGGAGCAGAACCGGTAGACGGCGATCGCCCGCCAGAAGGGCGTCTCGATGGTCATTTCGGTCATCGTACGACTACCTAACGAACGTCACATGAACCCTTGAACCGGACAAAGTCCCCAGATGGAGCGATGCAATAATTTTGTTGCAACCACAACGAGGAGAACGCATGTCCCATATCAATCACTTCTCGCACGGAGCGTGGACTCCTCTCCTCGCCTACCTGATGTCCGTCGTCGGCTCACTGCTCGGCCTCATCCTCACGGCCAGGGCACGTTCGGCGCAGGGCGCCTCCCGCTACCGCTGGCTGGCCGGGGGCGCGCTGGCCATCGGCGGCACCGGCATCTGGGTCATGCACTTCATCGCCATGATGGGCTTCGACGTGAACAGCGAGATCCGCTTCGACGTCGGGCTGACCACGATCTCGGCGGTCGTGGCGGTCGCCGTCGTCTACGGCGGGCTCCACGTCGTCTCGCGGGGCGACGGACTGCCGCGCCTGCTCGCCGGCGGCCTGCTGGCCGGCACCGGCGTCGGCGCCATGCACTACATCGGCATGTTCGCGATGAGCATGTCGGGCACCCTGACCTACGACCCGGTGATGGTGGCGCTCTCGGTGCTGATCGCGATCGTCGCGGCCACCGTCGCCCTCTGGTTCACCCTGAAGGTCGAGGGCCCGCTGGCCACCACCGGCGCGGCCCTCATGATGGGGGTGGCCGTCACGGGCATGCACTACACCGGCATGTACGGCCTCAGTGTCGCCCCCGGCGACAACGTCCCCCAGGGCGCCAGGGCCATGGACTTCCTGCTGCCGCTCATCGCCGGCATCAGCCTGATCACCGTGGGCCTGCTGCTCGCGATCCTGCTCTCGCCCTCGGCCCGCGAGATGCGCGAGGACAGCGAGCTGCTGGAGCGCCTGCGGCACCGCGGGAACACCCCGGCGACGCCGCCCCCGCCCGCGCCGCAGCGCCGGCAGGACGGCGACGACCTGTTCACGCCGCGCAGGTGAACCCCGCGCGGCGCGTCGAGGGTCTTTAGCCGAAGAAGACCTCGGCCTCGGCGTAGCGGTGGACGGGCACGGTCTTGAGCTCGGCCGTCGCGGCGTCGAGGCCGTTGCGCACGATCTCGGTGCCCTGGAGGCCGACCATCTTGCCGAAGTCGCCCTCGTGGACGGCGTCGATCGCGGCGAGGCCGAAGCGGGTGGCCAGCACGCGGTCGTAGGCGGTCGGGGTGCCGCCGCGCTGGATGTGGCCGAGGACCGTGGTGCGGGCCTCCTTGCCGGTGCGCTTCTCGATCTCCTGGGCGAGACGGTCGCCGATGCCGCCGAGGCGGACGTGGCCGAACGCGTCGAGCTCGCCGGCCTGCAGCTCCATCTGGCCGTCGACCGGGTGGGCGCCCTCGGCGACCACGATGATCGGGGCGTAGCGGGTCTTGAAGCGCGACTCGACGTACTCGCAGACCTTGTCGATGTCGAACGGCTTCTCGGGGATCAGGATGACGTTGGCCCCGGCGGCCATGCCGGCGTGCAGCGCGATCCAGCCGGCGTGGCGGCCCATGACCTCGCAGATCAGGGCGCGGTGGTGGGACTCGGCGGTGGTGTGGAGGCGGTCGATGGCCTCCATCGCGATGTTCACCGCGGTGTCGAAACCGAAGGTGTAGTCGGTCGCGTTGAGGTCGTTGTCGATCGTCTTCGGCACGCCCACGACGTTCACGCCACGGTCGAAGAGCTGCTTGGCGACGCCAAGGGTGTCCTCACCGCCGATGGCGACCAGGGCGTCGACGCCCTGCGCGGCAAGGTTCTCCTTGATGCGCTCGACGCCACCCTCGATCTTGATCGGGTTGGTGCGCGAGGAGCCAAGGATGGTGCCACCGCGCGGCAGGATGCCGCGCACGGACTGAACGTCGAGGGGCATCGTCTCGCCCTCGAGCGGGCCGCGCCAGCCGTCGCGGAACCCCACGAACTCGTGACCGTAGACCGTGACGCCCTTGCGGACCACGGCCCGGATCACGGCGTTCAGACCGGGGCAGTCGCCGCCGCCGGTGAGCACTCCAATACGCATGTCGGGTTCCTCCATATGAGATAGCGCGGCCAGACTGTGTCTGGACGCCGACGGTGGCATTCTGCCGTGACGGCGCAACAATGGTCTAGACCAAAAAGTGAGGCGCCGTGGCGGTTTTGGCGATAGACGCTGGTACGACCGGTGTGACCGCACTCGTGGTGGGTGAGGACGGCCACATCGACTCGCGCGGGTACCAGGAGTTCGAGCAACGGTTCCCGGAACCCGGATGGGTCGAGCACGCGCCCGACGACATCTGGCGCGCGACGCTCGCAGCCTGCCGCACCGCTCTGGCCAGGGCAAGCACCACTGTGCGGTGCGTCGGCCTGACCAACCAGCGCGAGACGGCGGTGCTCTGGAACGCCACCACCCTCGACGCGCCGCGTCATGCCATTGTCTGGCAAGACCGCAGGTCCTCCGGCATCTGCGCCCGTCTTCGTGACGAAGGTCACGAACCCCGTGTGAGCGAACTCACCGGCCTGCGGCTCGACCCCTACTTCACCGGCACCAAGCTGACCTGGCTGGCCGAGCACGACCCCGAGGCCTGGGCGGCGAAGGACCTGGCGATCGGGACGGTCGACAGCTACCTGGTGGCCCGGCTGACCGGCGGCGCCCGCCACGTGACCGACCCGTCGAACGCCTCCCGCACCCTTCTCTACGACATCCACGCGGGCGCCTGGTCGCCCGAGTTGTGCGACCTGTTCGGGGTGCCGATCGACGCGCTGCCCGAGGTGGTGCCCAACTACGGCGAGATCGCCCGCACCGATCCCGCCCACTTCCTCGGCCTCGACCTGCCGGTCAGCGGCATGGCCGGCGACCAGCAGGCGGCCCTGTTCGGCCAGACCTGCTTCGAGGTCGGCGACGTCAAGTGCACGTACGGGACCGGCTCGTTCGTCCTGGTCAACACCGGCCGCGAGGCGGTGGCTTCGGACGCGGGCCTGCTGACCACGGTCGCCTGGCAGGAGCCCTCCGGCGAGCTGACCTACGCCCTCGAAGGCGCGATCTTCGTGACCGGCGCGGCGGTCCAGTGGCTGCGCGACGGGCTCGGCCTGATCGGCACCGCCGCCGAGTCGGAGGAGCTGGCCCGCTCGGTGCCCGACGCGGGCGGCGTGGTGTTCGTGCCCGCGCTCACCGGCCTCGGGGCGCCGCACTGGGATCCCGACGCCCGGGGCACGATCACCGGCCTCACGCGGGGGACGACCAAGGCCCACCTGGCCCGTGCCACCCTCGACGCGATCGCCTACGAGGTGCGCGACATCGTGGCCACCATGTCCGGGGAGGTGACCGTGCTCAAGGCCGACGGCGGCGGCAGCGCCAACGACCTGCTCATGCAGGTCCAGGCCGACCAGCTCGGCATCCCGGTCGAGCGCCCGGTCGTCCAGGAGACGACCGCGCTCGGCGCGGCGTTCCTGGCCGGCCTGGGCGCGGGGGTGTGGTCGACGCGCGAGGAGCTCAGGCACACCTGGCGGCTCGACAAGCGGTTCGAACCCGGCCCCCGCGACGAACGCGCCTACGACGACTGGCTGCGCGCGGTGAGCCGGTCGCGGGGGTGGGCCACGCGGTGACGGCCGACCTTCGCGGCGATTTAGCCGGATTCCTGCGCCGCCCCTGGTTCTGGCGGCGCGACCAGCAGTTGCCCGTCGTGCTGGTGACCGGCGACGACGGGCCCGCCGTGGTCGCCGAACTGGCCGCCCCGTTCGTCGACCACCTGCCGACCGCGCTGGTCCGCGACGGCGAGCAGGGCTCGGTGCTCGCGCTGGTGGCGGCGCTGGCCGGGCCGCGCGGCCAGCTCGGGCGGCCGGTCGGCGGCTCGTTCCTGCCGCCGCCCCGGTTCCCGCTGGCCCAGTTCGTGCTCTGGGCCGCCGGGCAGCACCACGCGCCCGAACCCCGGTCCCACGAGGGCTACCAGGAGTTCCGCCGTCGGCTGCGCGACCGCCGGCGCGGCCCCGCCGACGCCTCGCTCCGCCTGGTCGCCGACTTCTTCATCGGCCGGGCCGCGCTGACCTGGGTGCCGATCGGCACGATCGTGGTCTGGCTGCTGGCCGGGCCGACCGACCTGGTCGGGGTGATCCCGTGGGTGCTGGGCGCGCTGGTGACCGTGCTCGGCATCGGCGGCCAGGGCTTCGCCACGATCCGGGGCTGGTTCTTCTACGGCTGGTTCCGCCGCCAGCCGGTGCTGCGCCGCAACCCCTGGGAGAGGCTCGCCTGGTACGCCCTGCGGCTGGCCAACGCCACGCCCGAGGAGATCGAACGGCTGGCGGTCAACGCCATGTGCGAGGACCTGCGGCAGGCGTACAAGAAATGGCGCATCCCGTGGCCGAGCTGGGGCCGCGGGCTCTACTGCCTGCTGCGATTACAGATCGCCGACCCCCACGGGGTGACCGCCCGGTTCCTGCGGCTGCTGGAGGACGCCGCCGCGCTGACCGGTCGTCCGGTGCCCGTGGTGGTGGTCGCCTCCGTGCCCGCCGAGCTGGCCGATCCCCGGCCGATCGCGGCGACCCCGCTCGCCGACATCACCGGCCACGTCGCGACCTGGCGGCGGGAGCACCGGGGCCGCCGGATGCCGGTCCGGCTCGTGATCGGCCCCGGCGACCACGCCGCCCATCCCGGTGTCCCCCACCGCTTCCGGCCCATCGCCCACCAGGCGCGGGCGTGGATCTACTGGGCGGTCGTGCTGGCGGTGCTGCCCGGCCTGATCATCGGGTTCGTGGTGGTCAACCTGTCGGAACGCGCCGCCCACTGCGGCGGCCTCCCCTACGTCGACCGCGTGGGCGGCGAGTGCGTGGGCGTGGTCAACGCCGCCGGACCCGCCCCGGACGGCCTGTTCGCCAAGCCGATCGCCGACCTGGTCGGGCGGATCGACGCCAACAACACCTACGCCGTCGAGTCGGAGCAGTACGTCACCCTGGCCCTGTTCGGCGAGTACTCGGTCCGGCAGACCGCCCAGGACGACACCCGCTTCCCCAGCATGGTCTCCGAGCTGACGGCCGCCGAGGAGTACCAGCGGACCCTGCAGAACCCGCTCCGGCTGCGCATCCTGATCGTCAACGCGGGCGACAACTTCGTGCACGGCGGCCGGGCCGCCGACCTGGTGGCGCGGCTGGCCGACGACGACCCCCACATGGTCGGGGTGGTGGGCCTGGGCCGCAGCGTCGGCGGGGTCGAGCAGGCGGTCGAGCGGTTCGACGCCGCCAAGATCCCCGTGATGACCACCACGGCCACGGCCGACGACCTCGGGATCGTCGGCGACCGGCCCTCGCCCTACTTCTTCCGGGTCGGCCCCACCAACTTCCGTGAGGCCACCCTGTCGGCCCGGTTCGCCCGCCGCACCCTCGGGGCGGACACCGCGGTGATCGTCCAGGACGGAACGGCCGACGACACCTACACCAACAACCTGGCCGGCGACTTCGCCGCGGCGCTCGCCGCCGAGGGCGTCGAGGTCGGCGCGCCGGTCGCCTACGGCGTCTCGCGCGAGGGCATGTCGGGCGCGGTCGCCGCGGCCTGCGCCCGCGGGGCCGACGTCTTCATGTACGCCGGCCGCGCCCGCGAGTTCGTCGGCTTCCTGAAGTCGCTGGAGGGCGGCAGCGCGTGCGGCGCCGGGGTGCTCAAGGTGGTCGCGGGCGACGACGTGATCAGGGTGGTCGCCGACCATCGGGCCGAGATCGCGGCGATGACCCAGACCGAGGTCTACCACGCCGCCCTGGCCAGCCGGGAGATGTGGGTCGGCGTCAACCCGACCGGTTTCGTCACCGCGCTGCGCGACGGCGCGCACCCCGGCGCGGCCGACGACAACCTGATCCTGACCTACGACGCCGTCGACGTCGTCTACCGGGCGGCCGACCGCGCCTACCGGCCGGGCGACGACCTGCCCAGCCGGGGCGACGTCCTCTACCGCCTGGCCCGCACGTCGGGCCCGTCGGCGTGGAACGGATCGAGCGGCGTGATCGACTTCGGCCACGGCGAACGGCACGACCCAGTCGACAAGGCGATCGCCATCATGAAGGTCGAGGAGGAGCCGACACCCCCGCTGGTCCGCTGCGGCCCGCTCGACGCCGACGAGAAACCCGCGCGTGACCCGCTCTGCGAGAAGCTGCCCGATGCCCCTTAGACCCGATGCCCCTTAGAGGAGGACGCAGGTCGGGGCCGGCACGGCCAGCACATGGCCGGTCGGCTCCGGCACGCCGCCCGTCAGCCGGAAGTGGACCACACCGCCCGAACGCTGGTTGGCGACGTAGAGATCGTCGCCGTCGATCGCGAAGTGGCGGGGCCAGTCGCCGCCGCAGTCGACCTCGGCGACCATCTTGAACGTCTCGGGGTCGAAGACGCTGATCGTGTTGGGGCCGCGGTTGGCCACATAGAGCCGGTCGCGGTGGAGCTGGATGTGGGAGGGGTAGTTGGCGCTGTCGCGGCCGCTCGCGGCGAACTGGCCGGTCGGGTGCCATTTCGGGTCGAAGGCGTGGATCTGGCCGTCGAGCTCGCCGGTGACGAACCAGCCGGTCGGAGCGCCGGCCAGGTGGCGGGGGCCGGTGCCGGGGGCGAGCACGAGGGGTTCGAGCTCGGTGACCTCGGTCTGGACCCGCCACTGGCGGATCTGGTCGGCGCCCAGGTCGGTGACGTAGAGGACGCCGGACACGAAGACGGCCTGGTGGGCGTGGGGGCCGCGCTGGCGGTCGGGGTCGGGGCCGGAGCCGAAGCCCGGGAAGAGCAGCGGCGGGCCGGTGAACAGGCCTTCGTCGTCGAGGGCGTGGAGGGCCACCGTGCCGTCGCCGTAGTTGGCCACGGCCAGCCAGCGGTCGGCCACGGCCACGTGGCACGGGGAGTCTCCGCCGCTCGACCGGGTCGCCAGGCGCTCGGGCTCGGCCGTCGCGGTGAAGGCGGTGATCGTGCCGTGGGCCGCCTCGCCGACGGCGTAGAGGATCGGGAGCGTCGGGTGGGCGGCGAGGAACGAGGGGCCGGAGGCGGCGGCGGTGCCGGCCTCGGTGAGGGCGCCCGTCCCGGCGCGGGCGGCGACGGTGACACCGGCCCCCGCCCCTCCGGTGTCGGGGGTGTAACCCCCGATGTAGACCGTGCTCACGTCGCTCCTTCGAGAAGGCTGGCGGGGTTTCGAACCCTAGCGCATCGGGTCTATCGTTGCCTGAGTCAACGATTTACTTGAGGAGAGCAATGGACGCCATCGCGGAGGTCCGCGCGTTCAACCGCTTCTACACCGAGGTCATCGGCGTGCTCGGTCCCGGCATGCACGACTCGCCCTATTCGCTGACCGAGGCCAGGGTCCTGTACGAACTGGGCCAGACCCCCCGCCCCATGGAGACCGGGGAGATCCGCAGGGCGCTCGGCCTCGACGCCGGCTACCTCAGCCGCCTGCTGACCCGGCTGGAGACCGACGGGATGGTGACCCGCGAACGGGCCGGCCACGACGCCCGCCGCCAGGTCGTGTCGCTCACCGAGGCCGGGAGGAAGACGTACACGGATCTGGACGAGAAGTCGGCGGCCCAGGTCGCCGGCCTGCTCGACGGGGCCGACCTCGCGCGCCTGCTGGGCAGCATGGCCGCGATCAGGGAGATCCTCGGCGGCGGGCCCAAGAGCGACACCGTGGTCATCCGGCCACCCCGGCCCGGCGACCTCGGCTGGGTGGTGCAGCGGCACGGCGCGATCTACGCCCGCGAGCAGGGCTGGGGGCCCGGCTTCGAGGCCCTGGTGGCGCGGATCTGCGCCGACTTCCTGGACGCCCGCGACGACCCCGGCCAGGCCGGATGGATCGCCGAGGTCGACGGCCGCCCGGCGGGGTGCGTGTTCTGCGTCCGGAACGACGGCGAGACGGCCCAGTTGCGGCTGCTGCTCGTCGAACCGTGGGCACGCGGGCGCGGGGTGGGCGCGCGGCTGGTCGAGGAGTGCCTGCGCTTCGCCGCCGACGCCGGATACGCGCGGATCCGGTTGTGGACGCGCGACGTGCTGACCTCCGCCCGGCGGATCTACCGCGCGGCCGGATTCGAGGTCACCGGCACCGAGCGGGCCGACGGCTTCACGGACGAGATCTGGGAGCGCGATATTCCCCGCTTTACTGATGGGAATTAGCGGAATATGCTCCCGGCATGCGGTTCCACTGGTTCCTCCCGACCTCGGGCGACGGCCACCACGTCCGCCCGGCGACCACCACGGTGGCGGCCGGCGCGGCGCCGGTCCGGCACCCCACGCTGCGATATCTCACCCAGGTCGCCCAGGCGTCCGAGTCGGCCGGCTTCGAGGCCGTGCTCACCCCCGTCGGCCTGGGTTGCCCCGACCCGCTCGTCACCTGCGCGGCCGTGGCGGCCCGCACCGACCGGCTCGGCCTGCTGGTCGCCTTCCGGCCCGGCTTCACCCTGCCGACCCTGCTCGCCCAGCAGGCCGAGGCGTTCCAGGAGATCAGCGGCGGGCGGCTGCGCCTCAACGTCGTCACCGGCGGCGACCCGGCCGAGCAGCGCGCCTACGGCGACTTCCTGAACCACGACGAGCGCTACGCCCGCACCGCCGAATACCTCCACGTGCTGCGCCGCACCTGGGAGGGCGAACCCTTCTCCTTCACCGGTGACCACTACCGGGTCGAGAACGCGGGCCTGGCCACGCCGCTGGCGAACCCGCCGGAGATCTACTTCGGCGGCGCCTCCCCGGCGGCCGAACGGGTCGCGGCCGGGCACGCCGACGTCTACCTGATGTGGGGCGAGCCGCCGGCGATGATCGCCGAGCGCCTGGAGCGCATGCGCAAGCTCACCGCCGAGACCGGCCGCACTCTGCGCTACGGCATCCGCCTCCACGTCATCGCCCGCGACACCTCCGAGGAGGCCTGGGCGTACGCCCGGCGCCTGCTGTCGGGCATGGACCCCGACCGGATCGCCGCCGCGCAGGCCCGATTCGCCCGCATGGACTCCGTCGGCCAGTCCCGCATGGCCGGCCTGCACGGCGGCAGCGCCGACGACCTGGAGATCTCCCCCGGCCTGTGGGCGGGCGTCGGGCTGGTCCGCGAGGGCGCCGGAACCGCGCTCGTGGGGTCCTACGCCGAGGTGGCGAGGCTGATCCGCGAGTACGCCGCCCTCGGCCTCGACGAGTTCATCCTGTCGGGCTGGCCGCACCTGGAGGAGTCGATCCGGGCCGGCGAGTTCCTGCTGCCGCTGCTCGGATGAACCTCGCCCTGCGCCTCGGGGCCGTCCTCTTCCTGCTCGCGGTCTGGCAGGTGGTGGCCTGGCTGAAGATCTGGCCGCCGGTGTTCGTGCCCGAACCGGTCGCGGTCTGGGACCAGTTGCTGCGCACCTCCACCGAGGGCTACAGCGGTTACACCCTGGCCGGTCACCTGCTGGCCAGCCTGCGCCGGATCGTCCTCGGCTGCCTCTACGGCATCGGCGGCGGCATCGTGCTCGGGCTGCTCATCGGGGTCGTCCCGGTGTTGCGCACGCTGCTCAACCCGCTGGTCACCTTCGTGCGCACGCTGCCGCCGCTGGCCTACCTGAGCCTGCTCGTCATCTGGTTCGGCATCGGCGAGGAGCCCAAGGTGTGGCTGCTGCTGCTCGCGGCGCTGCCGCCCGTGGCCGTCGCCACCGCCGACGCCGTCAGGGGCGTGCACGACGACTACCTGAACGCCGCCCGCTCGCTGGGCGCCCGCCCGTGGGAGATCCCCTACCGGGTGGTGCTGCCCAGCGCCCTGCCCGAGATCGTGACCGGGGTGCGGGTGGCGGTCGGGGTGGCGTACACGACCGTCGTGGCCGCCGAGACCGTCAACGGCGTGCCCGGCATCGGCGGGATGGTCCGCGACGCCCAGCGCTACAACCAGACCGACGTCGTCGTGCTGGGGATCATCGTCATCGGCCTGTCCGGCCTGCTCATCGACTACCTGCTGCAAACGCTCGACCGGCGGCTCGTGCCCTGGCGCGGCCGTCACATCTGAAGGAGCCCCCCTTGAAACGCGTCATAGCGGCGCTGCTTTTGCTGGCCACGGCCTGCTCCGCCCCCGCCGACGAACCGGCCGGGACCGCGCTGCGGATCGGCTACCAGCTCATCCCCAACGGCGACCTCATCGTGAAAGACCAGAAGTGGCTGGAGCAGGCGCTTCCGGACACCGAGATCACCTGGAGCAAGTTCGACTCCGGCGGCGACGTCAACACGGCCATGATCGCGGGGGCGATCGACATCGGCCTGGCCGGCAGCTCGCCGGTGACCCGCGGCCTCTCGGCGCCGCTCAGCATCCCCTACCGGGTGCCGTGGATCTTCGACGTGATCGGCGACAACGAGGCCCTGGTCGCCAAGAAGGAGATCACCTCGGTCGCCGGCCTGGCCGGGAAGACGATCGCGACCCCGTTCGCGTCGACCGCCCACTACAGCCTCCTCGCGATCCTGGCGGAGGCCGGCGTGACCGACGCCAAGGTCATCGACCTCCAGCCGCCGGACATCCAGGCCGCGTGGGTGCGCGGCGACATCGACGCCGCCTACGTCTGGACGCCGGTCCTGGCCGAACTGGAGAAGGACGGCGCCGTCCTGGCCACCAGCCGCGAACTGGCCGGGAAGGGCAAGCTCACCGCCGACCTGGCGGTGGTCCGCGACGAATTCGCCGACAAGCATCCCGAGATCCTCCAGGAGTGGCTCAGGCAGCAGGACCGGGCGGTCAAGCTGACCCGCACCGACCCGGCGGCAGCGGCGGCGGCCATCGGCCGCCAGCTCAACCTCGACCCCGCCGAGGCCGGCCGCCAGCTCGGCCAGCTCGTCCTCCTCGACGCCGCCGAGCAGCGCTCCCCCGACTACCTGGGCACCGCGGAGGCGCCCGGCAAGCTGGCGGAGAACCTGCGCAGCGCGGCGGAGTTCCTGGTGGGCCAGAAGCAGCTCGACGCGGTCCCGGAACTGACGGTCTTCCAGAAGGGCCTGCTGCCCAATGCCCTCCCCTGACCGCAGGGCCGACGAGACCCCGGCGGCGATCGAGCTCCGGGCGGTGACGCGGGTCTACCGCGACCGCCCGGCGCTCGGGCCGGTCGACCTGGCCATCCCCGCCGGGGAGTTCCTGACCGTGGTCGGCCCGTCCGGCTGCGGCAAGAGCACGCTGTTGAGCCTGGTGGCGGGGTTCGCGCCGCCGACGGCCGGGACCGTGCTGGCCGACGGGGCGCCGGTGACCGGGCCGGGGCCCTCGCGGGGCGTGGTGTTCCAGCAGCCCCGGTTGTTCCCGTGGTTGTCCGTGTCGGGGAACATCGGTTTCGGGCTGCGGCGGCTGCCCAAGGCCATCCGGAAGGAGCGCGTCGCCGAACTGCTGGCCATGACCGGGCTCGAGAACGCGGCCCGGCTGAAGCCCTACGAGTTGTCCGGCGGGATGCGGCAGCGGGCCGCCATCGCGCGGGCGCTCGCGCCCCGGCCGAAGGTCCTGCTGATGGACGAGCCCTTCGGCGCCCTCGACGCCTTCACCCGCGAACGCATGCAGGGAGAGATCCGGGACCTGTGGCGGAGCACCGGGGTGACGGTCCTGTTCATCACCCACGACGTCACCGAGGCGACCACTCTGGGCACCCGGGTCATCGCCCTGGCGGGGCCGCCCGGCCGCATCACCCTCGACGCCCCCGTGAGCGAGGACCTGCGCGAGAAGGTGGAGGCCGCGATCAGGGACGCGGCCTCGGCCCGCGCCGGGGCGGCCTCCTGAAGAGAACCCGGGTCAGCGACCGCGGAGGGCCGCCTCGGCCCCCTCGGAGCCTTTGAAAGGACCGGTCACCTCGTAGGTGACCCCGCCCGCCCGGGAGGAGAAGTAGAGGCGCTCCCCGTCCGGGGAGAACGCCAGGCCGGTGATCGTCTTCTCCGGCCCGCCGACGCGCAGCAGCGGGGTCACCGCGCCGTCGTCGCCGATGATGTTGATCCCGCCGTCACGCGTGACGAACAGGTCGCCCGCGCCGGCCAGCAGCCTCGGGTCGGCCCCGTAGAGGACCGAGAGCTCGCCCGCCGCCGGGTCGTACGACCACACCCGGTCGTCGTCGGTCGAGAAGTAGCAGAAGCCGCCCGACGTCGAGCAGCGCCCGGCCCGCTCGAAGCGCACCGCGCCCTCGACCTGGTCGCGGGTGGGCGCGTCGGTGGCGGCCGGGTTGGGCACCCGCGTCCAGGTCACCTTCCCGGCGCCCGAGCCGACCATGACCTCCAGGACCCCGGTCGTGAGGTCGCCCCAGTCGTCGGGGCGGAACCGGTAGAAACACCCCTCGGGGTGGTCTTCGGTCAGGTAGACCACCTGGCCGGCCTCGTCGCAGACGGCGCTCTCGTGCCGGAACAGGCCCATGGCCAGGCGCGGCATGGCGGCGAAGTGGCCGTAGGGGTCGCACTCGAAGACCCGGCCGCGGCCGGTGTCCTCACACGACAACCACGTGTTCCACGACGTCGCTCCCCCGGCCCGGTTGCTGTCGGTGCCCGACAGGATGCGGTAGCCGCTGCGGATCGACCCGTCGGGGCCGAACCTCAGCGCCGACACCCCGCCGAGGAGCGGGATCTCGGAGTTGGAGACGTAGATCCAGCCGTCGCCGTCGGCGAAGCACGCGCCGTCGTCGGGCGCCTGGTGCCAGGTGAGCCCGCCGACCCGTTCGCCCGTGCGGCCGACCACGCGGCTGGTGAAACCCTCGGCCAGCTCGATGGCGGGATCTCCAGGTGTTCTCATCAGGGCCGCGAACCTCCCCGAACCGGCAACCATGTGACCTCCCTCGCAAATCACGCTACGCGCGGCAGGCGGGGCCAGTCGAACCGAGCGACGTGAACTTACGGGGAATCGGCGCGGGTCCCCGGCTAAAACTTTGCCCAAACCACGGGCGGCGGAGACCTGGACCATTTCTAAAGTGATCGGCCATGCCCCTTCCTCCCGGCGACGTGCTCGCGCCCGCGGTCACCTCGCGCCGCGCCCTCGTCTTCCTCGACCAGGATCCACCGGGCCGCCGGCTCGCGAGTGCCCTCAGGTCGTCCGGCTACGCCGTCGAGACCTGCCCGTCGGGCCGGCGCGACCACGAGCGGCTGGCCTCCTTCCTCGCCTCCGGCCGGCCGGGTGACCTGCTGCTAGTGCGCTGGCCGTCGACCGCGACCTGGTCGGGGGCCGACTTCGCGACGCTGGTGAAGCGGTTCGGGGCCTCCGTCGGCGAGACCACCGCCTCGGCCGTGCTGATGATCGTCGACTTCGGGTGGATCGGCAGCGCCTCACCCGACGAGCAGACCGTCAGCGCCCTGCTGACCCCGCCGGGCATCGCCGCCGCGGCGCTGACCACGGGCCTGGCCCTCGGCGCGGAGGTGCGGCCGGGGGCGCCCTCCCTGACCGAGGTGGTCGCCGACGGGCTGCTGACCTTCGACGCCGACCTCGGCGGCGACGGCGTGGTCTCGGTCGCCGACCTGCTGGCCCACGCCCTGGCGGCCTTCGGCGAGCACGCCGAGTTCCTGCCCCATCTGCTGACCTCGCCGGAGGCGCTCGACGTGGCGGTGGCGGTGCGTGGCACCGTGTCCGGCACGCTGCCCACGGTGTTCGAGCGGGCCGCCGCGACGCTGGGCGGCCCCCGGCCGAAGTCGGCCGAGCAGGCGGTCGCCCGGATCTACGACGAGCACCTGTCGGCGGAGGCCCAACTGCTGCTGCGGCGCGGCAGCCTGCTGGCCGAGGGAGAGCGGCTGACCGGCGAGGTGGCCGAGGTGCTCGGCGGCACCAGGAAGGGCCGCACCGAGCTCGCCGAGTGGGGCCTGCTGGGTGAACCGTTCAGCCACCCGGCGGTGGCCGCCTTCGGCCGGGCCCGGCTCGACGGCGACGAGCGGGCCACCCTGCCGGGCGCGCTGCGGCGCTGGCGGGCCCGCCGCCGGGCCACCCGCCCCCGCGCGCGGCTGACCCCCGACCGGTGGACCGTCGACGACCATCTCGGCCACCGCGTCTACGCCGAGGCCATCGCCGCGTTCATCCGGCACGCCGAGACCCGGCCGCCGCTGACGATCGGGGTCAAGGGCCCGTGGGGCACCGGCAAGACCTCGCTGATGCGGATGATCCAGGAGGAACTCGACCCCGGCGCCCCGGCGGGCAAGGCCCGCGAGTTGCGGCTGCCCCGCAGCCTCCCGGCGCGCCCGCCGGCCCGGCTGATCCGGCTGCTGGCCCGGTTGTGGCCGGGCAGCCGGGCCGCCGAGGGCGTCACCAACGCCGAGGTCCGCGCCGCCGCCAAGGAGTCCGACGGGGAGCCCGCGCCGGTCGAGGCGGCCTCGGGGAGCTGGCGTCCGACGGTCTGGTTCAACCCGTGGATGTACCAGAACGACGAGCAGGTCTGGGCCGGGCTGGCCCACGAGATCATCACCCAGATCACCGACCGGCTGCCCCGCACCGAGCGGGAGCGCTTCTGGTTGCGGCTGAACCTGGCCCGCGTCGACCGCGAGGCGGTCCGCCGCCGCGCCTACCACCTGGCGCTCATGCGGCTCGGCCCGGCGCTGCTGGGGCTGGTGTTGACGCTGCTGCTGTCGGGCGCGTCCCTGCTGGCCGCCCCCTTGCTCCCGGTCCTGCACGGCGCGGCCGGCGCGCTCGCCTCGGGTGGCGCGGTGGCCGCGGTCTTCGCGGCCTCTGTACGTCTTGCGCGCTTCCTCACCGAATCGGCTGAGTCGGCCTTCGCGTCCCTGGTCCGGGCTCCCGACCCGCTGAGCGGAGACGGGCCGGGCTACGGGGCGCGCACGGGCTTCCTGCATCTCGTCCAGACCGACATGGGCCACGTGCTCGACCTGGTCGCCACCTCCGAGCGCCCCCTGGTGGTCTTCGTGGACGACCTCGACCGGTGCTCGTCGGGCGCGGTCGCCCAGGTGATCGAGGCGATCAACCTGTTCCTGGCCGGGGAGTTCCCCAACTGCGTGTTCGTGCTGGCCATGGAGCCGGAGGTGGTGGCCGCGCACGTCGAGGTGGCCTACCGCGACCTGGCCGAGAGCATGCCCGCCCACCTGCGCGAGGACCTCGGCTGGCGGTTCCTGGAGAAGATCGTGCAGCTCCCGCTGCGGGTGCCGCTGCTCGACGAGGACGCCCGCCTGCCCGAATACGTGCGCGCCCTGATGGACATCCCGGCCCAGCGCCGGGCGCCGGTCGCCGCGCCGGTCCGCCCGTCGGTCGACCTGGCGATGGTGGCCCGCATCGAGCGGCAGATCCGGGGCTCCGGCGCGCGGGTCGACACCCTCGACGAGGCGGCCCGCGCCGCCCAGGACACGGTGGCCGTGGCGGAGGGCGAGACCTCGGCGCTCGGCGGCCTGTGGGCGGAGACCCGCCTGGCCGCCGACCGGGTGTTCGACGACCTCTACAGCGACGAGAACGCCTACCGGGCGATCCGGGGGGCGCTGCCGGTGCTGACGGCGTCGAACCCGCGCGAGCTCAAGCGTTATGTGAACGTCTTCCGGTTCTACTCGTTCGTCACCTACCGCCAGCGGCTGGCCGGGGAACGCGCCGCCTCCGACGCCGAGGTGGCGAAGCTGGCGGCCCTCACGGTCCGCTGGCCGCACCTGCTGTCGCGTCTGTCGGGCGGCACCGTGCTGGGGAGACTGGAGGAGGCCGCCCGAGACGGCGGCCGGTGGGAGCAGGCCCTGACCGACGCGGGCCTGGAACCGGGCCCGCGATGGGAGCCACTGAAGGTGCTGCTGGCCGCCCCGCCGTCGGTGACCGACCTGGCCAGACGCCTGCTGTGAACACACCGATGCCGCGGCCTCGAAAGACCGCGGCATCGGTTCCCGGTGACCCAGGTTGGCGCCGCCGCTCCTGAAAGGATCCAGCCAATCACGTCAGGCGCGGCGGCCGTCTCAGTCGGGGGTCAGCGCTGGGCCTGGATCATCCAGTGCTGCTTCTCCAGCTCGCGGGTGATCCCGATCAGGAGGTCCTGGCTCGGCAGGTCGCTCTTCTCCGTCGCCTCGATGCGCTCGCGCATGCGGCGCACGATCGACTCCAGGATGTCGGTCATCGCGGCGATGACCTTGCCGTCCTCGATGTATCCGGGGTCGAGCTGGTGCAGGTGCGTGTGCTCGGCCAGCGTGCGCGCCCGGCCGTCGGGGTTGACGCCGACGGCGATGGCCCGCTCGGCCACGCTGTCGGCGCTGTCGCGCGCCAGGCTGACGATCTCGTCGAGTTGCAGGTGCAGCGAACGGAACGACCGTCCGATGATGTTCCAGTGGGCCTGCTTGCCGAGCAACGACAGGTCCAGCAGATCGACGAGGGCCCCCTGAAGCGCCTCAGCTGTGACCTTCTTGTCCTCCGCGCTCAGAAGGCTGGTGATCGAAGCCATGAAAGCGGATCTCCCTCCTACATAAGTCGGTCTATTCCGCACAACAGAGGACGAATCAGTCATATTCCCTAGTTGACAGTGTCATCGTGACAGTGTCACTGTGGAGGCATGGACGAGACCTGGACCATCGCCGAACTGGCCGAGCGCGCGACCGCCGCGCTCGCCGGGCTGGCGCCCGCCAACGGCCGGGTCAGCGACGTGCCGAACGAACGCCTGATCCGCTATTACACGACGATCGGCCTGCTCGACCCGCCTCTCGCCCGCCGCGGCCGGATCGCCCTCTACGGCAGGCGGCACCTGCTGCAACTGGTGGCGGTCAAGCGCCGCCAGGCCGAGGGGGCGTCCAACGCGGCCATCCAGACCGAACTCCTCGGCGCGACCGACGACCGCCTCGCCGAACTGGCGGGCGGGCGCGCGGCCTCCCTGAGCGCACAGGACCTGAGCGCGCAGGACGCCGGACTCGCCACGGGCGCGGCCGGCACGGCCAGGCTCCCGGGTGACGCCGGCAACGGTTCCACCCCCGGTGCCAGAGACTCCGGACGAGCCGGGGGCGGCGATCCCGCCTCCGGCGCCGCGAACTCCGGGAACCCCGCGCGCAACGCTCCCGCCCCCGGTTCCGGCGAGTCCAGTCGTCCGGCGGGCCGGCAGGCCACCGGCACCGACACGAAGGCGGCGCTCGCGGAATCCCGGCCCCGGTTCTGGGCCACCCCGCCCCTCCCGTCGCCGCCCCGCCCGATCTTCCCGTCCGCTTTCCACGGCATCAGCCTGACCCCGGAGGCGGCGCTGCTGCTCCCCCGTCCGCTCACCGACGACGAACACGCGGCCGTCACGCTGGCCGCCCAGCCGTTGATCGACCTCCTGACCGAGCTCGGTCTCACCGAAGGGATCCCGTCATGACCGTTCCCATCACGCCGATCAGGCCCGATGAGGTGCTGCCGGTTCCCGACGCGGGGTTCGGCGCCCTGGAGACCGAGAAGGGCAACCTGCCCCTGGAGTCGGTCGACGTCCGGGCTTCGATCTCGGCCCTCACCGCCGGGGTCGAGGTCGTGCAGGGGTTCCGCAACCCGCACGACGTGCCCCTCGAAGCCACCTACGTCTTCCCGCTGCCGCCGCGTGCGGCCGTCACCGCGTTCCGCATGGAGGCCGACGGCCACGTGGTCGAGGGTGTGCTCAAGGAGCGCGGCCAGGCCAGGGCCGACTACACGCGGGCCCTCCAGGAGGGCAGGCGGGCCGCCATCGCCGAGGAGGACCGGCCCGACGTCTTCGCCATCAGGGTCGGCAACATCGTGCCGGGCGAGCGGGTGACCGTCCACCTCGACCTGAGCCAGCCGCTCCCCTACGAGGACGGCGCGGCCGAGTTCCGCTTCCCGCTGGTCGTGGCCCCGCGCTACATCCCGGGCGCGCCCCTCGACGGCGAGCCCGCCGGGCCCGGCGTCGAACCCGACACCGACGCGGTCCCCGACGCCTCCCGGATCACGCCGCCGGTGCTGCTGCCCGGCTTCCCCAGCCCGGTCCGCCTCGGCCTGAGCGCGACCGTCGACCCGGCCGGTCTGGACATCACCGAGATCCAGAGCAGCCTGCACGACGTCGACCGCGAGGGCGACACCCTCACGGTCCGGCCGGGCGAGCGGCTCGACCGCGACTTCATCCTCCGGCTCCGCTACGCCGCCTCGACCTCCCTCACGCTCACCCCCGACGCCGAGGGCGAGGAGGGCACGTTCGCGCTGACCGTCCTGCCGCCCGAGGTGGAGCGGCGGCGCACCCCGCGTGACGTGGTGCTGCTGCTCGACCGGTCGGGCAGCATGTCGGGCTGGAAGATGGTGGCCGCCCGCCGGGCCGCCGCCCGGATCGTCGACACCCTCACCGCCGACGACCGCTTCGCGGTGATCTCGTTCGACCACGTCGTCGAGCAGCCGTTCCCCGGCCTGGCCGAGGCGACCGATCGCACCCGCTACCGTGCGGTCGAACACCTGGCCCGCCTGGAGGCCCGGGGCGGCACCGAGATGCTCCAGCCGCTGGAGACCGCGCTGACCCTGCTGGCCGACCCCGGCCGCGACCGGGTGCTGGTCATGGTCACCGACGGCCAGGTCGGCAACGAAGACCAGATCATCGAACGCGTCGGCGCCCGCCTCACCGGCGACGTCCGTGTCCACACGGTCGGCATCGACCAGGCGGTCAACGCCGGTTTCCTCGGCCGCCTGGCGCTGCTCGGCGGCGGCCGCTGCGAGCTCGTCGAGTCCGAAGACCGTCTCGACGCCGCGATGGAGCACATCCACCGCCGCATCGGCGCCCCCCTCGTCACCGACGTGACCCTCCACCCCGAGGGCCTGACCGTCTCCGGCGTCACCCACGTCGGCTCGCTGTTCCCGGGTGTCCCGCTCACCGCCTGGGGCCGCTACCGGGCGGCGTCCGGAAAGGCCTCGATCTCGGTACGCGGCCAGGCGGCCACCCCTTGGTCGCAGACCGTGACCGCGCGGGAGACGGCCAACCCGGCCGTCCGGGCGATCTGGGCGCGCGCCGAGCTGCGGCGGCTGGAAGACCGGTACACGATCGGCGAGCACACCCTGGAGCAGCGCATCGTCGAGACGTCGCTGGCGTTCGGGGTGCTCTGCCGGTTCACCGCGTTCGTGGCGGTCGACGCGCGGGTGGTCGGCGACGGCCCGCCCGTGCACCAGGTGATCCAGCCGGTGGAGACCCCGTCGGGCTGGGAGACGGCCTCGCCCGTGCACCTGACCGCCGCCGGCGGCGCGATGCCCATGATGGCCCAGGCCAGCCTCGGGTTCAGCGCCCCGCCTCCGCCGCCCGCCGCACCCGGCGCGCCGATGCCGGCGCCGATGTCCCCGCCCATGCCCCCGCCCATGCCCCCGCCCATGTCCCCGCCGATGCCGGCGCCGCGCTCGGCCCCGGCGCCCAAGGCCGCGGGCAGGCTGCGCCGGGCGTTCGGCGGCGGTGGCGGAGGGGCCGACCGCATGATGCCGCACCCGGGCCGGGAGCAGGCGCCGCAGACCGACCTGAGCGGGATCGTGCCGCTGCTGAAGGGTGAGCTGACCCGGCTCGCCCAGGCGAAGGGACGGCCCGACGACGAGCGCCGCCGCTACCTGGCCGACCTGGCGAGCCGGTTGCGGGTGGCCGCCCAGATGGTCGGCGGGCACCACGAGCTGACCGCGCTGGCCAGCGAGCTCGAATGGGCCGAGCGCCCCGAGTTCGACCTCGCGCGCGGGTGGGCCAAGACCGAGGAGGTGCTGACCCGGCTGGCGGGCGGCGGCCCGGAGCCGAAGCCCTTCTGGAAGCGCTGAACACGATAAAGGGCCCGGACTTCGAGAAGCCGGGCCCTTTACGAAGTAGATTACTGGCCTTCTCTGGCCGCCTTCGCGGCGCGGACCATCTCGACCTTCGCGCTGGCCGCGTACTTGTCGACGTATTCCTGACCGGAGAGTTCCATGAGGGCGTACATGATCTCGTCGGTGACCGCCCGCAGCACGTGGAAGTCGTTCTCCATCCCGTAGTAACGCGAGAAGTCGAGCGGCTTGCCGTAGCGGACGCCGGGACGGATGCCGAGCTTGGGGATCAGCCGGCCGGGGGGCATCATCTCGAACGTGTTGACCATCGCCCACGGGATGACCGGCGCCCGCGACTCCAGAGCGAGCCGGGCCACCCCGGTCTTGCCCTTGTAGAGGCGGCCGTCGGGCGAGCGGGTGCCCTCGGGGTAGATGCCCAGGACGTTGTCCTCGCCCAGCACCCGCAGGCCGGTGTTGAGCGCGGCCTCACTGGCCTTGCCGCCCGACCGGTCGATCGGGACGGTGCCGACCCCGGAGAAGAACGCCCGGCTGACCAGGCCCTTCAGGCCGGAACCGGTGAAGTAGTCGGACTTGCCGAGGGAGATGACCTTACGGGGCAGGAACAACGCCCCGAAGAAGTGGTCGGCGAACGACAGGTGATTTCCGGCCAGGATGACCGGCCCCTCTTTGGGCACGTTGTCCACCCCTTCCGCCCACGGGCGGAAGACGAAGTGGAGGAAGGGCCAGAGGATGGCCTTGACCACCCAGTAGAACACTCAGGGCTCCTTCTCTCGGCATTGCCTGTGCCATCTGTTCGTGTCATCTTGCCACGCCGACTCCCCTCGCACGACTACGGCTTAACGTGCGACTATCGGGCATATTTCCCATCGGGAGGTGCCATGCCGTTGTTGCCGGGGGCGGAGCCCTACCATCACGAGGGCGGACCCGTCGGGGTGCTGCTCTGCCATGGCTTCACGGGGACGCCGCAGTCGCTGCGCCCGTGGGGTGAACACCTCGCGGATGCCGGGCTGACGGTCTCACTGCCCCGATTGCCGGGGCATGGAACCACCTGGCAGGAAATGAACCGCACCCGCTGGGAAGACTGGTACGCCGAAATAGACCGGGCCTTCACGGTGCTGAAGTCGAAGTGCGCGGACGTTTTCGTGATGGGCCTGTCGATGGGCGGCTGCATGGGCCTGCGGCTGGCCGAGGTCCACGGCCCCGCCGTGCGGGGGCTGGTGCTGGTCAACCCGTCGGTCGTGAACGACAACCCGGCGCTGAACTTCGCGCCCGTCCTCAAGTGGGTGCTGCCCTCGGTGGCGGGGGTGGCCAACGACATCAAGAAGGCGGGGGCGACCGAGCTGGCGTACACGCGCACGCCGGTGCGGGCGGCGGCCACGCTGCCGAAGCTCTGGCGGCTCACCCAGTCGCAACTGTCGAAGATCACCCAGCCGGTGCTCGTCTACCGGTCCCCGGAAGATCATGTGGTCAAAGAGGCCAGCGTGGCGTTCCTGCGCGACAGAATGGGAGAGAACCTGGAAATCCGGGAGTGCGTGAACAGCTATCACGTGGCGACGCTCGACAACGACGCCCCGCTCATCTTCTCGGGGAGCCTCGACTTCGTCCGCGCGCACGCCTCGGTACCCTTGACCAAAGACATGTGACCTGGGATCGATGTGACGCCGCAGAGTGACGAGGACGAGGTCTGGCGTCAAATCGTCGCCTCATTCAACGAGAGCGCCGGAGACGATCCGGCCGACCGGCCATGGCCCGACCGGGAGAACGTCCCGGAGGGCGAGGAGCCTGCGCCCAAGCCCGCGGAGCTCGACGAGCTCGATGAGCTCGACGACGAGGCCCGCGAGGAGCCGCGCGAGGAACCGTCCGAGGCCGACGACCACGACCACTACATCCCGCCGCCTCCGCCGCCCCTGCCGAAGGCCGACCTGGTGACCCGGGTGGCCTGGACGGCCCTGTTCGGCGGGCCCGCCTACCTGCTGCTGGCCGCGATGCTGAAGCTCCCGATGGATCCGTGGATCGTGTTCGCGGCGGTGGCCTCGTTCATCGGCGGCTTCGTGGCCCTGGTCGTCCGCATGGGCGACGGCCCCCCGAACGACTCGGGCTGGGACGACGGGGCCGTGATCTGAGCTCGGGCGTCCTAACGGACGGGTGAGCCGGGCACCGGGCCGAAGGTCTCGACCAGGTCGCTGTAATGGTCGTCGGCGAGCACGTGGCCGACGGCCATCGTCACGTCGTCGGCCCGCACGACCGCCTGGAGCCGCACCGACCGGTCGCCGGTGCCGGCCTCGCCGCGCAGCGGCTTCCACTTCTTGTCGGTGTAGCGGAGCAGGAAGGCCTCGCCGGGGCGTTCGGCGTCGTAGCCCGACGCCCAGTAACCGCCCTTGCCGTCGCCGGTCACGCCGTAGAGTTCGGCGTCGCCGTCGGGCAGGGTCTCGCGGTGCCACTTCCGGCCGTCCCAGCGCAGGATCAGCGGGAGGGTGGTGCCGTCTTCGGTGAACACGCCGCCGACCGCGACGGCGCGCCTGGCGCTGGTGATATAGACGTCGCGCAGGTAGCCGCCCTCGATGCCGGGCAGGCTCACCGGCTTCCAGGACCCGCCCGACAGCCGCATGATCAGCGGCTCGTCGCCATTGTTGCCGACGGCCCAGCCGTCCTTGCCGCGCAGCGCGACGCCGTGGAGGACCCCGTCGGGGCCTTCGTGCACCTTCCACGCGGGCCCGCTCGTCACCACGAGCACCCGCCCGCCGCGGCTGCCGACGATCACCGCCCGGCCGGGTTCCGCCGCCACCGCACGCAGCCAGTCGCCCGCCCTGACCTGCGGAACCACGACGCGGTCGATGCCGCTGCCGCCGCCCCGCCCGACATAGGGCACCCCGTCGTGGCCGTCGCCGACCACCCACACCTCGTTGTCGGAGGCCGCGCTGACCGAGCGCAGCGGCCCGGCCCCGGTGGCGTCGCCCCGCGTGGGCACCTCGGTCCAGGAGGCGCCGTTCCAGCGGGTGACGATGCCGCGGTTGCGCCAGACGTCCCACAACCCGGTCTGCCCGACGGCCCAGACGGCCGTGCCGGACACCCCGCTGACGTCGGCGAGCGCGGCGTCCCGGCCGAGGCGCGCCGACGACGCCTGCCGCACGACCTCTTCGGGAACGGTCGCGGACCAGGCGGAGGCGGTGGACACGTGCGCGAGCGATGGTGCGAGCGGGAGCTGGCCGGCCAGCAGACCGGCGAGGAACACACACAACGGCACCGCACACCGCATCAAGCGGCGGGGCATGAACAAATCGTACGGGGACGCACGGCCCCCGCGGGCGATAGGACGGAATTCCCCCAGTCAAGACCACCCCCGAGGGCCCCCATCCACCCCTAGATCGCCAACCCCAAACCCCAGAACAACCCAGGTCAGGGGAAGGACTCAGGCAATCGCGAGACAGCGGGGGCACGGAGGTCCCGTCGGCCGGCGCTCAGCGGGCGGGGAAACCCGGCGGGCTCCCGCTTCGCATCGCCCGACGCGACGGCGGATGGATTCGCCATTCCGTCCGATGACTCCGGCGAACACGGGCCGGGACGGAGAATACGGCCCGAACGAGCGGCGAACCCCGGTGGCCTTGATGACATTCTTCTCTGTCGCATAAACGACAAAGTCCGACATTAGAGGACCACCCGGTCCGGCATTCGGGGCTTATCCGACTCCACCCAGCTCACAGCCCGTTGCCCGGAATTAGCGAAATTCTCACAGAATCCGAATCGCAAACCCGCAGTCGAATGGGATCGGTCATCCCCGCCTTATTCGTGTCACTACCATTTACTCGTGCTCCCTGCGAAATATCCGACAAAAGCCGTCTTTGTTGACCAGAGCGGCCGCCGCCGCCGGTTGATGACGATGGTGTCGATCGGATCGGGCGTCCCGCTCGTGGCGCTGCTCGCGATCGTGATCGGCGGCCTGTTCTCCGACACGACGCTCTCGGTGCACGGCTGGCCGGGTGACCGGCGGGGCGGGCCGGCCGACATGACCACCCCCGGTCCGACCCGGGAGGCCCGGCCGAAGCAGCCGGCGCCCTCGACGACCCGCCCGGCGAACCGCCCCGCGTTCAGCACCGTTCGCCCGGTCTCGCCGTCGGCGAGCCCGGGGCCCTCGATCCGCCCCCGGGCCTCACGCGGCCCGGTCCCGCGCCGCCGGCCGGAGCCGGCTCCCGGCTCCCCCAGCGGTCCGGCGCCCGACCTCACCACCGCCCCCACCGCAGTCCCCTCGGGCAGCCCGCCGAACGCCTCCCCCAGCGACCCGACCACCGGCCCGACCGCACAGCCCACGAACGACGTGACGAGCCGACCCACCAGCGGCTCCACCGCCGGTGGCGCCGCACAGCTCACGACCGGGGGCGAGCCGCTCGGCCGGGACGCGAGGGCGGCGGGACACGGCCGCGACCACATGACGACCCCGGACCATGACCAGCCATCGACCTGGACACGAGGGCGGCCCGACACGGCCGCGACCACATGACGACCCCGGACCATGACCAGCCATCGACCTGGATACCACGGCATGCCCGACACCGCCGCCACTACATGACGACCCCCGACCGTGATCGGCCGGTCGGATGACCTCGACCGGCTCCGGCCGCCCGCGCCCCTCCCGCCCCGGTCGAACCGCCGTCTCGTCCCCCGGCGGGATGAGACCGCCGCCCCGGGGCCGCTCGCCGCGCCGGCGACGCCCGCCGGCGACGGCGAGGAGCACGACGGCCGCCGGCGTGCCCTCCGGGCCCCGGGGGCACTGGTTCCTGTTCGCCGTCGGCCTGTTGCTGGTCGCCGCCGCGCTGACGCTCGACGGGTACGCCGCCAACGTCGTCGGTGAGACGCGGCCGGGCCCGCCCGGTGCCGGGCCGTCCTCCCCGGAGTCGGCCGAGGTGCGGCGCGGTGGTCCCGTCGTCAACGTCAGGGGTGGCCGGCCCGCCAGCGTGCGCCTGCCGGGCCGGACCGTCGCGCTGACGTTCAACGACGGCCCCGACCCCGTCTGGACCCCGCGGGTGCTCGACGTGCTCGCGAGACACGGCGCCAAGGCCACGTTCTTCGTGGTCGGCGCGAAGGTGGCGAAACACCCCGAGCTGACGCGGCGCATCGTCGCCGAAGGCCACGAACTGGGCAACCACACCTATACGCACGCCGACCTGACGGCCGTGCCCGGTTGGCGGCTCCGGCTGGAGTCGTCGCTCACGCAGCGGGCCCTGGCGGGGGCGACCGGGCTGCACACGACGCTGACCCGCCCGCCCCACTCCCCGCCGACCTGGGGGATCACGGCTCTCCAATGGGCGAGCATGAAGGAGCTGGCGGCCGAGGGCCATCTCATCGTCCTGACGGACCTCGACGCGAAGGACTGGAGTCTCCCGGGCACGGCCGAGATCGTGGTGTCGTCGCTGCCCGCGAAGGGCGAGGGCGCCGTCGTCACGATGCGCGACTCCGGCGGCGACCGGCGGCAGACCGTCGAGGCCCTCGATCTCGTCCTGGAGAGGCTGACGGGCGAGGGCTACCGGGCCGTCACGGTGACCGGGGCGATCGGCATGCCGTCGGCGCACCGGCGGGCCGGTGGGGTCGACCGGTTCTTCGGCGCCGCGCTGAATCTGGCCCAGCGCGCCTCGGAGACCTTCACCGACGTGCTGCGATGGGCGCTGTTCACCGCCGGTGTGCTCACTCTGGGGCGGTTCGGCTTCTTCATCGTGCTCGCGGGGGTGCACGCGCACCGTACGCGAGGGGGAACCAGGCGCGGGTGGTCCGGCCCGCCGCCGGTGACCGTGATCGTGCCCGCCTACAACGAGGCGGCGGGGATCCGGGCGACGGTCCGCTCACTGGTCGAGACCGGCTACCCGGGCGAGGTCGAGATCCTCGTCGTCGACGACGGTTCGACCGACGGCACCGCCGACCTGGCGGCGTCACTGGGCCTCCCCGGCGTACGGGTGATCCGCCGGCCCAACGGCGGCAAGCCGGCCGCGCTCAACACCGGCATCGCGCAGGCCTCGCACGAGCTGCTCGTCATGGTGGACGCCGACACCGTCTTCGAACGCGCCACGATCGGCCGCCTCGTCCGCCGGTTCGCCGACCCGGCGATCGGCGCGGTGAGCGGCAACACCAAGGTCGGCAACCGGCGTGGCGCGATCGGCCGCTGGCAGCACATCGAATACGTCATCGGCTTCAACCTCGACCGCCGCGCCTTCGAACTGCTCGGCTGCATGGCGACCGTGCCCGGCGCCATCGGGGCGTTCCGGCGTTCGGCGCTGGTGGCGCTGGGCGGGGTCAGCTCCGACACCCTGGCCGAGGACACCGACCTGACCATGGCGTTGTGCCGGGCCGGATGGCGCGTGGTCTACGAGGAGAACGCGGTCGCCTGGACCGAGGCGCCGGCCTCGCTCGGCGGGTTGTGGCAGCAGCGTTACCGCTGGTGCTACGGCACTCTGCAGGCGATGTGGAAACACCGGCGCGCCGTCTTCGAGCGCGACCCGTTCGGCCGCCGCTGCCTCGGCTACCTGACCCTGTTCCACGTGCTGCTGCCGCTGCTGGCGCCGGTCGTCGACGTGATGGCGGTCTACGGCCTCGCCGTGGACGACCCCCTGCCGGTCGTGACGGCGTGGGCCGGCTTCGTCGTGGTGCAGGTGGCGATCGGCTGGTACGCCCTGCTCCTGGACGGCGAACGCGCCTCCGCGTTGTGGATCCTGCCGCTCCAGCAGTTCGTCTACCGCCAGCTCATGTGTCTGGTGGTCATCCAGTCGCTGGTGACGGCGCTGCTGGGCGTGCGGTTGCGCTGGCACGGCATCCGCCGGGAAGGCACCTTCACCGGCGACACCGGCGACACCGCCACCCGGTTCACGGAAGCCGCAGGTCGGTGACGACCGGCCGGTGGTCCGAGGCCACCGTGAGATCGGCCTCGTCCGCGCCCGCGACCCCCCGCGCCAGCGCCGCCACGCCACGCCCGGTGAAGATCGCGTCGATGCGCTTGCCCGCGAAGGTCGCCCCGTCGCCGCCCTCGTCGTACCGCGCGGCCAGATGTTTCCACGCCGCCGCCCCCGGCAGCTCGTTCAGGTCGCCGGCCAGGACCGGCACCGCGTCGAAGCGGGCCGCCACCGACTCGGCGCGGCGCACGATCTCCACGGCGTGCGCCAGCCGGGCGCCCGCGTGGAGGTCGAGGTGGAACGACACGGCGGCCAGCCGCAGGCCCTCCGCCTCGACCACGGCGACCGCGATCGACCGGCGTTCGAGGCCCGGGAACCAGCGCAGCCGGTGGTGCTCGGCGTGCACGAGCCGTACCCCCGGCCTGACCAGCACCGCCACCCCCGAGAAGCGGGAGTGGCAGGCCGTTTCCAGGCCGGTCAGCCGGGCGAAGGCGAACCCGAGGCCGCGTTCCTGCACGCACAACACGTCGGCGGCCAGCGCGCGCACCACCCGTGCCAGGGCGGTGCGGGAGTCGCGGAGGCCGTGGAGGTTGTAGGTGGCGACCCGGATCAGGGCAGCCGGGCCAGGTCGGCCGCGCCGACCACGCCGGCGGAGGCGCCGAGTTCGGCCAGCCGCACCTCGGCGACGGGGCGGTGGCCCCGGCCGGTCAGGCGCTCGGCGAAGGACTCGCGGGCCTGGTCGAGCCATAGGTCGGCGGCGTTGGAGACGCCGCCGCCGAGGATGAAGCAGCCGGGGTCGAGGATGGACGCCAGGTCGGCCAGGCCCTGGCCGATCCAGCGGGCCATGTTGGCGAACGCGTCGAGGGCGACCGGGTCGCCGGCCCGGCCGGCGTCGGTGATCTCGCGGCCCTCGATGCTCTCGGGGGTGCCCCCGGCCAGCTTGAGCATCACCGCGGCCCGGTCGGGGTCGTCGGCGGCCATCCGCCGGGCGTCGCGGACCAGCGCGTTGCCGCTGGCGTACTGCTCCCAGCAGCCGAGGTTGCCGCAGCCGCACCGCACGCCGTCGGGCACCGTCTGCATGTGGCCGAGCTCGCCGCCCATCCCCCAGCGGCCCCGGTAGACGGAGCCGCCGAGGATGAGGCCGCCGCCGATGCCGGTGCCGACCGTGACGGCGATCAGGTGGCTCTCGCCCCGGCCGGCGCCGAAGCGGAACTCGCCCCACGCCATCGCGTTGGCGTCGTTCTCGACCACGATGGGCAGGCCGGTCATCTCGGTGAGCTTGCGCTGGAGGGGCTCCTCGCGCCAGGCGAGGTTGGGGGCGAACCGGACGACGCTGCGGGTCTCGTCGATGAAGCCGGCGGCGCCGACGCCGACGGCCTCGACCTCGTACGAGTCGGCCAGCTCCTTGATCGCCTCGGCCACGGTCTCGGCGACCTTGGCGGGGTTGTCGGCCGGAGTCGGTTTCAGGAGACTTTCGACGATCAGGCCGTGGGCGTCGACCACGCCCGCGGCGACCTTGGTGCCGCCGATGTCGATGCCGATGGTCAGCGCCATGTCGTCTCTCCCGTCAGGCTCAGCCCAGATCGATGTGCTCTACCTTCGAGTCACCCGCCGGGTCGGCCGGCCCGCGTGGAGACGCCGGGCGCTGCAGGGAGTCGACCGCCTGCCGGAAGGCCGCGAGCAACTCGCTTCCCGCCGCCATCAGATGGTCGCTCACGTCGCCGCCGGCGTCCCGGCGGGCCGCGATCACCCGGCAAACCGGGCAAGCCCGGCAGATGTACTCCTCGTGATCATGCCCTGAAACCGCCTCGCTCCACACATCCTGAGGGGCGGAAGTCGTGCGGGGGCGCTGGGTGGTGCCGGTCACCCCGGAGAAGGCGCCCTTCACGAAGCCCTTGCCGAGCTCCCGGCCGACCCGCTGCTGCAACGCGTCGAGCAGCTTCAACGCCTCGTCGGCGGCCGAGCCGAAGGGGTCGGGACGTTCGTTGCTTTCCGTCATATCTCGAACCGTACCCGGAGTCGGCCATCGCGGAGCGCCGCCTGGGCGACCTCTCGCCGGGCCAGTGCGGCCGGCAGCGCGATGACCCGGCGGTAGGGCCCGGCGGTGATGATCAGTTCGTCGGCCTTGCGGGCCAGGTCGATGTCGTTCTTGCCCGCCAGGGGCAGCGAGAGCACCACCTCGTCGGCGGTGAAGCGCAGCGGCGGCTCGCCCGTGACCGGGCCGAACGCGTCGGCCGTGCCGTAGAGCTCCTCGGCGACGGCGGCCAGCGCCTCGACGCCGACCGGTTCCTCGGGGAGGTAGGGCACCCGCAGGATGGGCAGCGGCTCGAACGACGCGCGCACCGTCTCCATCTGGCGGGCCTGCGCCTCGACCCATCGGGCCCGCCACGGGTCGGCTCCCCCTTCGGGGAAGACCCGGTTGGCGACGACGGCGTCGACGCGATATCCGTACAGGGAAAGGGAGGTGAGGGTGCGCCGGGCCTCGGCGACCACCACCGCCTCGGGCGTGAGCACCAGCCGCACCGACGCGTCGTCGCCGGTCAGCAGGGCGCGCACCTCCATCAGGCCCTTGTGGAGCCGCTCCCCGGCATTGATCACACCCTCTCCGGGGGCGCTGATCTTGGCGACGGCGCGGATCACGGGGGCCGCGGCGCGCATCACCCGGCGGCCGATCGGCAGCAGCCGGGTCACGTGCCAGTCGAGCGCCTCGGGCAGCGCCAGCAGGCGCAGGGTCTCGGCGGTGGGCGCGCAGTCGACCACGACGACGTCCCAGCGGCCGGTGCGGGCCTGCTCACGCAGCTCCAGCAGCGCGATGATCTCTTCCGCGCCGGGCAGCACGGTCACCTCTTCGGAGGTGATGGCGTCGAGGCCGAGCTCGCTGAACAGGCCGCGTGCGTATTCCTGCAGGTCGCCCCAGTGGCGTTCCATCGCCTTCTGGGTGTCGACCTGCTGCAGGTAGAGACCGCGGGTCACCTCGGCGGGCTCGCCCGACGGGTCGGCCGCGAGCGCGTCGGCCAGCGAGTGGGCGGTGTCGGTCGAGACGACGAGGGTCTTGAGCCCGCGCCGGGCGGCCAGCGTCGCGGTGGCCGCGGCCGCCGTCGTCTTGCCGACGCCGCCCTTCCCCGTGAAGAGGAGCGTTCTCATGCCTTCTCGACGCGTTTCTTCAGCCCTTTCAGGGCCGTGTCGATGATGACCTTCTCGGCCTTGCGCTTGATCATGCCGATCATCGGGACCTTCAGGTCGACCGCCAGTTCGTAGGTGACCTCGGTCGAGGCGCCCTTTTCGGCGAGGCGGTAGCTGCCGGTCAGGCCGGACACCATCTTCCCGGCCTCGGCGATCTGCCAGCTCACGAGGTCGTCGGACCAGGAGTAGGCGAGCACGTAGTCGTCGCTGATCACGCCCGCGTCGAGGACGAACCGGACGGTCGCCGGCCGCCCGTCGCCGCCGGTCGAGAGGACCTGCGCCGACTTCACCTGCCCGGCCCACTCCGGGTAGGAGGGGAAGTCGGCGATGACGGCCAGGATTGTCGAACGGCTCGCGCCGATCACGATGCTCGACGTGGTGCGATCAGCCATGCAGCCGACCTTAGCTCACAGGTCCAGGGTGAACGGTGTCCCGCGTCCCCGGAAATGCCCGACATTGAGGCATTCGGTACGCCCTATTCGTGTCCTCGGCACCAGAGGTTGGTGGACGTGCCCGAAGAGTGCGTAGCGGGGCTGATGGGTCCGGATGTAGTCGAGAGTGGCCTCGCTGCCCCGCTCGAACCGTTTGGCCACCACGTCGTAGAGCAGGTCGGGGATCGCGGGCGGGATGTGCGTGCACAACACGTCGACCGGGCCGAGGGCGGCGACCTTGGCGGCGTAGACCTCGTCGGGCACCTCGTAGGAGGTGCGGTAGCGCGTCCGCAGCCCGCCGCCGACGAAGCCGAAGGTCAGGCCGCCGATCTCGGCCGTCTGGCCGTCGAGCACGGTCTGCCCGGGACGCACGTAGTCGGCCCAGAGGGAGGGCACGTCGACGTTGCCGTACGTCAGGTAGGAGGGCACCGGCATGGCGGCGAACAGGTCGGCGTACTGGGCCCTGACGGCCTTCTCGATGTGCTCGCGGGGGTCGCCCCCGAGTTCCGCCCACAATTCCGCCGACAGGGCCCTGGCCTCGTCGAACCGCTTCTCGGTGCGCAGCCGGATGTATTCGGTGGCCCGCTCGTGGCCGAACAGGTCGGGGAAGATGCCCTGGGAGGTGTCGGCGTAGTCGATGAACAGCACCAGGTCCCCGAGGCAGATCAGGGCGTCGGCCCCGACTCCCGCCTTGGCGAGGGCGTCGGCACGGCCGTGGACGTCGCTCACGACGTTGATGCGCATGGCCGACATGATATTCCCGAACTAGCGCTTGGTTACGATCTGGTGCCGGTGGGCATTCGGGCGGTCACGGGCTGATACCTTGCGATTGACCGGATAACGCCTGTGTGACGGCTCTATCCCAACCTCGTGTCACGCGGTAGCGTCCCGGGAAACCTGACCGAGCCGGGTCCTATGAGGAGTGACCGTGCAGGAGTACACCGTTCCCGTGCTGGTGGACGTTCCCTTGTCGGCCAACTGCACCGACGCGGTGTTCCAGCGGGCCGCCGACACCCCCAACGCCGTCGTGATGAAGGTGCAGGACGGCGACCAGTGGAAGCCGGTGACCGCCGCCGACTTCCGGCAGAAGGTCGCCGGGGTGGCCAAGGGCCTCATCGCCACCGGAATCGAGCCGGGCGACCGCGTCGCCCTGATGAGCCGCACCCGCTACGAGTGGACGATCGCCGACTACGCCATCTGGGCGGCCGGCGGCGTGGGCGTGCCGATCTACGAGACCAGCTCCACCGAGCAGGTGCGATGGATCATCTCCGACTCCGGCGCGCGCGGCGCGTTCGTCGAGACCGCGAGCCACCAGGAGACCCTGCGTGAGGCCGCCCCCGACCTGCCCCACGTCTGGACCTTCGACGACGGCGCGATCGAGGCGCTGATCGAGGCCGGCCAGGACGTGCCCGACGACACCCTGGCCGAGCGCCGGGCCTCCCGGGGCGGCCACGACCTGGCCACCATCATCTACACCTCGGGCACCACCGGCCTGCCGAAGGGCTGCCAGATCACCCACGACAACCTGCTGTTCACCGCGCGGAACGTGGCGCAGGGTCCGCTGGAGAAGATGTTCTCCCTCGACGAGCGGGCCGTGCTGCTGTTCCTGCCGCTCGCGCACAGCTTCGCCCGCATGGTCGAGATCGTGACCGTCGAGACCGGCACGGTCCTGGCCCACACGCCGAACATGAAGAACGTGGCGCCCGACCTGCAGGCGTTCAAGCCGACGTTCCTGCTGGGCGTGCCGCGCGTGTTCGAGAAGGTCTACAACGGCGCCGAGCAGAAGGCCACCGCCGACGGCAAGGGCAAGATCTTCGCCACCGCCGCGCAGGTCGCCATCGACTACAGCAGGGCGAAGAACGACGGCGGGGCCGGGCTCGGCCTGCGGCTCAAGCACGCCCTCTTCGACCGGCTCGTCTACACCAAGCTGCGCGCCGCCACCGGCAGCCGCCTGACCCACGCCGTCTCCGGCGGGTCGGCGCTGGGCGAGCGCCTCGGCCACTTCTTCCGCGGCGTCGGCATCGAGGTGCTGGAGGGCTACGGCCTGACCGAGACCTCCGCCCCCTCCACGGTCAACATCCCCGGCGCGAACAAGATCGGCACCGTCGGGCGGCCGTTCCCCGGGGTCACGATCCGGATCGCCGACGACAAGGAGATCCTGGTCAAGGGCCGCCACATCTTCAGCGGCTACTGGAACAACGAGAAGGCCACCGCCGAGGTCATCGACGCGCAGGGCTGGTTCCACACCGGCGACGTCGGCGAACTCGACTCCGACGGCTACCTGCGCATCACCGGCCGCAAGAAGGAGATCCTGGTCACCGCGGCCGGCAAGAACGTCGCCCCGGGCCCGCTGGAAGACAGCATCCGGGGCCACCGCCTGATCAGCCAGGTCCTGGTCATCGGCGACGACAAGCCGTTCGTGGCCGCGCTGGTCACCCTCGACCCCGAGGCGATGGCGGGGACCGACCTCACCGAGGAGCAGATCAGGGCCGAGGTGCAGGGCGCGGTCGACAACGCCAACAAGATGGTGTCCAAGGCCGAGCAGATCAAGAAGTTCGTCATCCTCGAAGGCGACCTCACCGAGGAGAGCGGCCACCTGACGCCGTCGCTGAAGCTCAAGCGCAACATCGTGATGCGCGACTACGCCAAGCAGGTCGACGAGATCTACGGCTGACCGACCGGCGCCCTCAGCAGTTCCCCGAAGCGGGCGGCGACCTGGTCCCAGGTCCACTCCCGCTCGATCCACTCCCGGCCGCGCGCGCCCATGGCCCGCGCGGCCTCGGGGTCGCGCAGCAGCTCGATCAGCGCGGCGGCGATCTGCCGGGCCGAGCCGCCGTCGACCACCAGCCCCGTCTCGCGGTGCCTGACCGCGTCGGGCGCCCCGCCCGACGCGCCCGCGACCACCGGCAGCCCGCTGGCCGAGGCCTCCAGGTAGACGATGCCGAGCCCCTCGACGTCGAGCCCCGCGAGGCGGGTCCGGCAGGGCATGGCGAACACGTCGCCGGCGTCGTAGTAGGCGGGCAGGTCGCGGTCGGGCACCGGCCCGGTGAACCGGATGTCGCCCCGCCCCCTCGCCGCGCGCTCCAGGGCCGCTCTCCCCGGCCCGCCGCCGACCAGCAGGAGTTCCGCTTCCGGTACGGCCCTCGCCACCTCGGGCCACGCCTCGATCAGCCGGTCCTGCCCCTTCCTGGCGACCAGGCGGGACACGCAGACCACCACGGGCCGGTCTCCCAGCCCGAGCTCGGCCCGCACCCGCTCGCCGCCCGCGCCGGGCCGGAAGACGCCGGTGTCGACCCCGGGCGCCAGCCGCGCCAGCTTCCCGGGCGGGATGCGGGCCGCCAGGTGAGCCCTCGTGTAGTCGCCGAGGTAGGTGACGACGTCGGCGTGCGCCCCGATGCGGCGCAGCACCCCGCCCGCGAGCGGCAGCCGGGCCCACGAGGCCTCGTGGCCGTGGGTGAGCATCACCACCCGCCCGGCCCCCGCCGCGCGCAGCGCGCCGCCGAGCAGGCCGAGGGGCGCGGCGGCCCCGAACACCACGGTCGAACCCGGGTGGACGAGCGCGCAGGCCCGCCGGGCCACGGCGCGCGTCGGCAACATCAGGCTGGTCGGGTGGCGCACCACCTGGTAGCCCTGCCGGGCGTCGAACTCGGCGCAGCCCTCCCAGCGGGGGGCGTACACGACGACCGAGGAGGCGGGCAGCCGGACGGCCAGGGCGTGCACGAACGACTGGATGCCGCCCGAGCGCGGCGGGAAGTCGTTGGTGATCACCACGACCCGGGTCACGGCACCTGCCGGCCGTGGAGGAGCGCCCACGACCGGGCCATGGCGATGCGCTGCGGCGAGGTCGGGTGGGAGGAGTAGAGGACGTACTCCAGCGGGCTCGGGCTCAGGTCGGAGATGTTGCGGACGGCCAGGTTGCGCTGCATGGCGGCGAACGTGACGGGGTCTTCGGTGATCGCCAGCGCGTGAGCGTCGGCGCGGGCCTCGATGTGCCGGCTGACGAGGTTCTGCGCGGGCCCCGAGAGCACCGTGCCGAGGGAGACGAGCCCGACCAGCAGCGCCGCCGCCTTCGGGTCGCCCAGCGACGGCACCCCGGTCCGGCGGCGCAGCAGGTTGCCCGCCACGAACAGCGCGCACGCCCCGAACGCCGCCCCCAGCGCCCCGACGAGGGTGCCGTGGAGGACGTCGTCGGTCTTGGCGTGGCCGAGCTCGTGGGCCACGATCAGCTCGATCTCCGGCTCGGGCACCTGCAGCAGCGTGTCGTAGACGACGATGCGCCGGGTCGCGCCGAAGCCCGAGACGTAGGCGTTGAGCGCGGTCGTGCGCCGGGAGGCGTCGGCGACCAGCACGTCGTCGACCGGCACCCCGTCGCGGTCGGCCATCGCCAGCAGGCTGTCGCGCAGCGGCCCCTGCTGGAGCGGCCGGAAGTCGTTGAAGACCGGCTCGACCACGATCGGGTAGACGAACGACAACGCCAGCGTCAGCGAGAACGCCCCGAGCGAGGCGGGGATCCACCAGCGGCGCGGCCACCGCCGGGCCAGCGCGATGACCACCACGACCATCACGGCCGACAGCAGGAGCTGGAGCCCGAAGTTCTTCAGCCGGTCGGCGCTCCAGGTCCCCCAGGTCTGGGTCGACAGGCCGTAGTCGCGCAGGACCGTCTCGAACCACATGCCGAGCGGCCACCGGATCGCCAGCGACACCACGTAGATCCCGGCCACCGCGGCGAGCGCCCGCGACCACCAGGGCCCCCGGAGCCGGTCGATCAGCCGGGCCCCCAGCGGGGTGGCGACGAACACCGCGGCGATCACGAGCGTGACGGCGAGCGACAGGTAGGACGGCAGGCCGGTGGCGGCGTCGAAGGCGTCGGCGCGGGCGATCTCGGCGGCCCCGAAGTCGCGGGCCGGATCGGGCGTCACCTCGGGCGCGCCGCCGGCGAGCGCCTGCCACGGCGTGGTCACCGCCACCACCGCGACGATCGCCACCCCGAGCCCCGCCAACGCCACGGCCGCGGCCTTCATCCCCGTACGTTCCACTCCGCCTCCGGAACACTTCGTATCACGTAGTCGCGCCAGGCCGCGGTCAGCTCGGCCTCGCCGACGCCCAGCGTGCGCCGCAGCGCCGTGGCGGGGTCGGCCTGGGCCGCCCGGTAGAGGGCGGTCAGCGCGGCCTCGCCGTAGCGCTCGGCGATGTAGCGGCAGGCGAGCCAGGCCTCCTGGTAGGCCTGCGGGACCCGCGCGCCCCCCGCGCGGAAGTCCTCCCGATCCGGCAGCTCCCGTGGCGCCCGCCGGTCGGCGGCGAGCTCGGCGGCGACCACCCCGGTCGCCAGCCCGCTGTCACGGTAGCCGACGTAGTCGGCGTAGCCCTCCACGAGCCAGACGGGCATGTCGGGACGGGTCGCGGCTCCGGTGGCGACGTGGGTGAGCTCGTGGGCCAGCACGATCACCCGGCCCTGGGCCGACAACGACGCCCAGCCCCGCGGTTCGATCACCACGAAGCCGGGGCCCGCCAGGGCGGCCATGCCGGTCACCGGGGCGGGGCGGGCGATCTCGGCGGCCCTCTCGGTCGTGGCGGGCGCGAGGACGGTCGCGGTCACCGGGGCGCCCCACACCCGCGCCACGGCCTCGGCGGCCCGGTCGGCCTCCCCGGCCAGCCCGGGGAAACGGTCGCCGGCCGCCAGCACCCGGACGTGCTCGCCCCGGACGGCGACGGGCCAGCTCTGGCCGTACAGGACCTCGGGGGGCCGCCCGGCGGACAGGACGGCCAGCAGCACACCGACCGTCACCAGGAACCGCATGTCAACGGATGGTACAAAAACCCCGCGGCCCCGCCCGCCGGGAAGGTGGCGGACGGGGCCGATCGGTACTTCGCCGGGGGTGTCTAGATCCCGGGCCGGACCGCGCCCACGAAGGTGCGCTTGCGGTAGGTGTCCAGCTTGTCGATCCGCACCCGCGAACCGGAGTTCGGGGAGTGGATCATCTTGCCGTGGCCGACGTAGATGCCCACGTGGCCGCCGCCGCTGGTGAACACGAGATCGCCCGGCTTCATCGCCTTCCAGCTGATCTTCTTCTTCACCGAGCTCTTCTGCGACCAGGTGGTACGGGGCAGTTTGACGCCCGCCTTGCGCCAGGCGAACTGGACCAGGCCGGAGCAGTCGAACGCGCCGGGACCGGTGGCGCCCCACCGGTAGGGGTCGCCGATCTGCTTCTTCGCGACGGCGACCGCCCTGCTCGCCAGGACCCGCTGACGCTGGGCCTTGCTGAGCTTCTTGACGCGCTTGGCGGACTTGCTCTTGGCCTGGCTCTTCGCGGCCGAGGGAGCGGCGGGCGCCGCCTCTCCCGAGACCGGGACCGCCGTGGTGTTCCTCGTGACGGTGACCGTCACCTCATCGGCCAGCGCGGGAGGCGCCGCGACCGCTCCGACCGAGGCCGTGAGCGTGACGCCGCCAAGGGAGAGGCGGGCGATGCGGGACAGGCATGCGGGGGTGGTGGACAGGATTGCTCCTTGGGTCTTCCTCTGATGCCTACCGGGTTAGCTGACGGATTCGGGCAGGGAAGTCGCCCTACGGCGTGATTTCTCGCCGATTCACCCCTGGCTCCGCGAGGGAACCTATTGGGTCCCCGGTTCCATGCCTCCTGGCTGCATGGATTCGGCTGTGCCGCGTGACGTACGACACATGGATCTTTATTAAGACATCAGCGCCTACGCGCCGGACTGTCCGCGGACGGCATGGCTTGCTCGTCGCGAAGCCAGAAGTTACCGACTCCGCCATAAGTCGGCAAAGTTTTGGCAGAAGATAAAGATCAGATAAACTCCGGCGCTATTCGAAAACGCCTGCATATCACGGGATTTCGGAGGGTGATGTGACTCTGGTCACACCCCTTGTCACAGAACCCGAAAAAAGCCCCAGACGACACGCTAGGGACGAACGGCTTTGTCGGGGTTGTACTGGGCGAGAGGGGTGATCTTCACCACGTCGCCGGTCTGCGGCGAGTGCACCACGGAGTTCTGCCCGGTGTAGATGCCGACGTGCCCGAAACCGCTGTGCCAGACCAGATCCCCGGCCTGGAGGTCGCTGATCTGGACCTGGCGGTTCTTGCCCCAGGCCCACTGCTCGTAGCTGGTGCGCGGCAGGCTCACCCCGCCGGCCCGCCAGGCGGCCTGGACGAGCCCGGAGCAGTCCCAGGCGCCGGGGCCGGTGCCGCCGTACTGGTAGGGCTTGCCGATCTGGGCGAAGGCGAAGTCGAGGGCGGCGCGGGCGTTGCCGGAGGCGGGGCCGTTGTAGACCTGGCCGGTGCTCTGCGGGTTGCCCGGGTTGAAGGCGCCCAGCTCGCGGAGCAGCTTCATCTGCTCGTCGACCATCTTGTCGGTCTTCTTCTTCTTGGCCGCCAGGTCGGCGCGGACCTCGGTGGCCTCCTCGTAGGCGGCCTTGCGCTGGTCGCGCTGCTGCTTCAGGCCGGCGATTGCGTCCTCGAACTCGGTCAGCCGGAGCTGGCGGCTGGTGGCGAGCTGGTTGATGATCGCCATGCCGCTGAGGGCGTTCTGGGGGGCCGCGGTGCCGAACATGCCCGAGAGGCTGCGGATGTCGCCCGTCTGGTAGCTGGAGACCGCCAGGCCCACCACGGCGGCCCGCAGGGTCTCGACCTTCACGTTCTGCTTCTTGAAGCCGACGTTGACCAGGTCGTACTGCTTCTTGGACTTCTTGTACCTCTCGTTGGCCTGGTTGTACTCCTCGACCAACTGGTCGGCCTGCTTGTTCAGCTTCGCGAGCTTGGCCTTGGCCTGGGGGATGGTCGGCTTGGGATCGGCCGCCGCCCCCGTGATCGGAAGAAGCAGAACGAACGCCGCAAAACCAGCCACGGCCGGTACCCGCCCACGCACGCCCGAAACCCCCTCCATACCGGACAGACCTGGGTCGGGACTTTACTCAGCGGATCATGTACCCTCAACCGATTCGCCGGTATTCGCGCAGGTCATCACGTCAAGCGACGACGTGATCACGCACGGCCAAGACGGCGAAGGAGCAATACGGAAGGAACCGGACGAGCGCCCATTTTCCGGACGGAGACCGCGACCTCTCGGTCGGAGGACACCACCGCGATGGCGCGGCCCGGGGGCTCGATCTGGACCATCTGCCGGATGAGGTCGTCGGCTATCTGACCGGGCGCGCTGAACGCCACCCGCACCCCCCGTGGCGCCGACACCTGGACGGGCCCGTCGAGCTCGGCGCCGTCGAACACGCACGTGATCTCCACCCGGACCTGGACGGCCAGCCCGCCGAGCCCGGTCAGCAGGCGCTGCCGCTGGTCGGCGAGGGTGAGCGTGCCGTAACCGGACTTTGTCACGTTGTAGCCGTCGATGATCAGGTGGAGGTTCGGTATGGCGAGGAGCTGGTCGAGCAACTGCGGGTCGTCGTCGGCCAGCGCGCGGGCCGGCACGTCGCGCACCGACGGGGCGGTGCCGCTGACGGCGGTCACGTAGTCGGCCGGCCGGCTGATCGTGGTCGGCAGGGCCAGTTCCTTGCGCAGGCCCTTGGCGGCGTCTTCGAGGGCGTCCATGAGCACCCGGATGCGGGCGTCCTCGACCGAGCGGCCCTCGCGGGCGGCGCGGCGGCTGGCCTCCAGGTGCCGCTCGGCCTCGGCCAGGCGCTCCTTCAGGCGGCGCACCTCGGTCTCGGCGGCGGCCCCGGCCCCGGCGACCCGGGCGCGGGCGTCGGCGGTGGCCGCTTCGAGCTCGCCGGCCCGCTGCTCGGCGGCCTTGGCCCGCTCGCGGGCGTCGTGAAGCTTGCGGCGCAGGTCGGTGTTCTCGGCGCGGGCGGCCCTGAGCTGCTCGCGGACCCGGTCGATCTCCTCCTTGGCGGCGGTGCGCTGCTGGGCGAGCTGCTCCTTGAGCCGCCCCTCGGCCTGCTCACGCTGGGTGTCGAGGGCGGCGGCCTGATCGAGGTCTTCGCGCGCCAGTTCGACCATCCCGGCCCAGCCGGGCGGCCGGGTCAGATAGGCTGCCGCCGCGACCAGCACGGGCTCGGCGGCGGGCGGAATCGTCTCCTCGGCGAGCGAGGCGACGAGCTCGGGCCAGGCCTGGGTGAGCGACTCGGCGACCAGTTCCCGGAACTTCTTGTCGTTCTCGAGCTGGGCCGCTATCGGCGCCGACCCCAGACGGGCCCGCTTGCGCGGCTCGAACCTGGCGACGGCGCGCAGGGGCGCGGGCACGCCCGCGGCGGGCATCGTCCCCAGCACCTGCGCCGCCAGTTCGACGACGTGTGTTCGCACCTGCTCGGGCAGGGGACGAGACAGGCCCTCTCCGGCTGAACTCATCCCTGCTGCTCTCTTCCTGTCCTGGTCGTTCATTCAAGGGTACGGCTCTGCGAGTCCACTACATCACGTTCAGCGACGTGAACGGGGAGCAAGTAGGACACGAACCACTTGTCTCATAAATCGCTCACGTTACGTCAAGATCTGCTCACCTGATGTCACAATGACGGACGTGACGATTGCGAGTGACCATCTGCGCCGGCTCGCGGCCGAGATGGAAGAGGTGCTCGACCCGGTCTGGGCGCTGCGGACCTTCCCCAAGTGGACCGGCCCGGCGGCCCGGCGCTTCGACGGCGAGCTCCACCGCCACCGCGCCCTCCTGGCCGCCCTGACGGCCGAGGCCACGCTGCTGGCCGCCCACCGGGAAAAAGAACTCGCCTGAGCCGTTTGTCCAGGTCTAGTCTGCGCGGATGCTCCGACCCACACTGCCGATCGAGACCTCCCGCCTGGTCATGCGGCTGTTCACCCCCGACGACCTGACCGACCTCCACTCCTTCTATTCGCGCCCCGACGTCGCCCGGTTCCTCTACTGGGAGCCGCGTGACCTCGCGCAGGTGCGCACCGTGCTGGCCGACAAGGCGGCCACCGCCGAGCTCACCGACGAGGGACAGGTGCTGTGCCTGGCGGTCACCCTCCGCGAGACCGGGGAACTGATCGGCGAGACCCTGCTGTTCTGGCGCAGCCGCGAACACCGCCAGGGCGAGATCGGCTACGTCTTCCACCCCGACCACCACGGCAGGGGCTACGCCACCGAGGCGACCAGGGAGATGCTCCGCCTGGGGTTCGAGGGCCTCGGCCTGCACCGCGTCGTCGCCCGCTGCGACGGCCGCAACACCGCCTCCACCAAGGTGATGGAGCGGCTCGGCATGCGCAGAGAGGCCCACCTGGTGGAGAACGAGATGGTCAAGGGCGAGTGGACCGACGAGATCGTCTACGCGATGCTGCGGCGCGAATGGCACTGACACGCTGAACTGTCGGTCGGGGTCTCTATGGTCGTCAGCGTGGAACAGGGCACGCTGGACGATCTCGGAACCCCTCTCGCCGACGTCACGTTCGTGGTGTTCGACCTGGAGACGACCGGCACCTCCCCTGCCGAGTGCGCGATCACCGAGATCGGCGCGGTCAAAGTGCGCGGCGGCGAGGTGCTGGGCGAGTTCGCCACGCTGGTCGACCCGGGCGGCCCGATCCCGCCGTTCGTCTCGGTGCTGACCGGCATCACCGACGCCATGGTGGTGGCCGCGCCGAAGATGACCGAGGTGCTGCCGAGTTTCCTCGAGTTCGCCAAGGGCGCCGCCCTGGTGGCCCACAACGCCCCCTTCGACATGGGGTTCATCAAGGCCGAGTGCGCCCGCCAGGGCTACCCGCCGCCGGTCAACGCGGTCGTCGACACCGCCGACCTGGCCCGGCGGGTGCTCACCCGCGACGAGACCCCCAACTGCAAGCTGGCCACGCTGGCCCGCCACTTCCGCAGCGCCACCGAGCCCTGCCACCGCGCCCTGGCCGACGCCCGCGCCACGGTCGACGTGCTCCACGGCCTGATCGGCCGGGTCGGCAACCTGGGCGTCCACTCGCTGGAGGAGCTCAGGGGCTTCGTCCGCATGCCCACCCCCGAACAGCGCGGCAAGCGCCACCTGGCCGACGGCGTGCCCGACAAGCCGGGGGTGTACGTCTTCGAAGACGCCCGCGGCGAGGCGCTCTACGTCGGCAAGAGCTCCAACCTGCGCACCCGCGTGCGCAACTACTTCACCGCGAGCGAGACCCGGCCGAGGGTCCGCGAGATGATCGGCATCGCCGAGCGGGTCCGCCACATCGTGTGCGCGACCCCGCTGGAGGCCGAGGTCCGCGAGTTACGCATGATCGGCGAGACCAAGCCCCGCTACAACCGGCGGTCCCGGTTCCCCGAGCGCGTGGTCTGGCTGAAGCTGACCGACGAGCCGTTCCCCCGCCTGAGCATCGTGCGCGACCTGAAAGACGACGGCGGCACCTACCTGGGCCCGTTCGGCAGCAGCCGCACCGCCGACGACGCCCGCACCGCCATCCACGAGGCCCTCCCGCTGCGCCAGTGCACCGAACGCCTGTCGCTCACGGTCCGGCGCAGCGCGTGCGCGCTGGCCGAGCTCGGCCGGTGCGGCGCGCCCTGCGAGGGCCGCGAGAGCCCCGGCGACTACGCCCGCCACGTCGCGGCGGCCCGCCACGCCATGCTGCTCGACGGGGGCTCGGTCTTCTCCGCCGTCGAGGCCCGAATGGACCGTCTGTCGGCCGAGCAGCGCTACGAGGAGGCCGCGGTCGACCGCGACCGGCTGGCCGCCTACGTCCGCGCCGCCGCCCGCATGCAGCGGCTCACCGGCCTGACCGCCATCACCCAGATGGTCGCCGCCGGCCCCGGCGGAGACGGCGCCTGGGACATCCACGTCATCCGCCACGGCCGGCTGACCGCCGCCGGGGTGATGCCGCGCGGCGCCCACCCGGTCCCCTACGTCGAGGCGCTGGTCGCGACCGCCGAGACCGTGCACCCGGGCCCCGGCCCGATCCCGGCCGCCAGCGCCGAGGAGACCGAGACGATCCTGCGCTGGCTCGAGTCGCCGGGGGTGCGCCTGGTGCGCGTCGAGGGCGGCTGGAGCCTGCCCGCACAGGGGGCCGGCCGGCTCAAGCAGCGCATCGACCGGGCGTACGACCAGGGAGGTTCCCGGTCAGCGAGGGAGGGCAGACCGCTGCGATAGGTTGGGGCCCTCGGAAAGGAGCACGTTTTGGTCACCGCGATCGTGCACATCAAGGCCGACGTCAGCCGGATCCCCGAGGTCGCCCAGGCGATCGCCGGGCTGGCCGGCGTCAGCGAGGTCTACTCGATCACCGGCGAGTTCGACCTGATGGCCATGGTCCGGGTCGCGCGCTACGAGGAGATCGCCGAGGTCGTGCCGGGGCGCCTCAACAAGGTCGAGGGCGTCCTGGCGACCGACACCCACATCGCCTTCCGCACCTACAGCCGCCACGACCTGGAGGCCGCCTTTTCCATCGGCCTGCCCGACGCCGACTAGATTCCTGCCCATCCCCCCGTGTCGAACCCCGGAGGGATCATGGACTTCACCGGCAGGACCGTCGTCGTCACCGGAGCCGGATCGGGCATCGGGCGGGCGGCCACCCGGCTGTTCGCCCGGGCGGGCGCGCTCGTCCTGGGCGTCGGACGCCGCCGCGAGGCCCTCGCCGAGACGGCGGGCCGCGACGACGCGATCAGCGTCCACGTCGCCGACCTGCGCGACCCGAGAGCGACCGAGGAGGTCGTCGAGGCGGCCGTGGCCCGCTGGGGGCGGCTCGACGTCCTGGTGAACAACGCCGGGGCCGCGCAGATCATGCCACTGGCCGAGACGACCGCCGACGCGATCGCCGGGCTGTTCGCCCTCAACGTCACGGCGCCGAGCCTGCTGGCCCGGCACGCGCTGCCGCACCTGCGCGCCTCCACGGGGTGCGTCGTCAACGTCTCCAGCACCTACGGCCACCGCCCCCTGCCCGGGGGCGCCCACTACGCCGCGTCGAAGGCCGCCGTCGAGCAGCTCACCCGGAGCTGGGCGCTGGAACTGGCCGCCGACGGCGTCCGCGTCAACGCCGTCGCGCCCGGCCCCACCGAGAGCGAGGCGCTCACCGCCGCCGGGCTGCCCGCCGCGACCGTCGAGCGGATCAAGTCCGACGAGGCCGACCGCGTCCCGCTCGGCCGCCGCGGCGACCCCGACGAGGTGGCGGCCTGGATCGTCCGGCTCGCCGACCCGTCGGCGACCTGGCTGACCGGCCAGGTCCTCACCGTCGACGGAGGCCTGGAGCTGGTCTGAGCGCCTGGGCGGCCGTCGCGCGCCCGCCGAGGGCGATCTGACCGGTCTCGGCGCGGCCGGGGAGAACACGCCCCGGTCGGTCTCTCGGCGCCACCGCCCGGCCGCTAGCCGGTCCGTTGCCCGCTCAGGGCCCGGGTCCGGCCGCCGGTCAGCAGGCGCACCCGGATCTCGAAGCCGCCCGCCACCGGCCCGGCGGTCACCGAGCCGCCGAACAGGGCGGCGCGTTCCCAGATGCCCAGCAGGCGGTCGCGGGGGCCGCCGTCGTCCTGGACGCCCACCTCGATCAGGCCGCTCTGCCAGCGCAGGGTCACCTGCGCCCGCCGCGCGCGGCCGTGCTCCAGGGCGCCGAGCAGCGCCTCCTCCACGATGCGGTAGGCCGACAGCTCCAGCACGGGACCGGGACGCCGCCGGCCCTCCTCGGCGAAGCCGACCGCCAGCCCGGCCGACCGGAACCGGTCGAACAGGGCGGGCAACGCGGCCAGGGTGGGCTGGGGGCCGGTGGTCGTCGTGCCGCCCGACCGCAGCAGGCCCGCCACGCGCTGCAGGTCGGTGAGGGCCTGGCGGCCGGCCTCCTCGGCATCGCGCAGCGTCTGCCGGGCGCGTTCTGGGTCGCGGTCCATGATGACCCGGCCCGCGCCCACCCCCAGGGTGAGCACGCTCAGGTCATGGGCCACCACGTCGTGGAGCTCCTCGGCGATCCTGAGCCGTTCCCTGGTCACGGCGTCGGCGGTGTCCGGCGACCGGCGTCGGATCACGCGGGCCGTCACTTGGGCCAGGCGGGTGATGAGGCGCGTCATGCCGGAAACATAAGCCGCCGCCCGGCCCGTGGGCGTCCTCCCAGGAGGTGAACGCGGATCAGCCCAGAGGGTTACCCGCGCAGCCCCTGCGAGACCTCGATCCAGCGGTCGAGCAGCGTCGCGGCGGCGCCCGAGTCGACCACCTGGCCGACCGTGGCGTAGGCGGCGGCGATGCGCGCGGCCAGGTCGTCGGCGGTCGGGCCCTCGTGGGCCACCAGCGCCGCGGCGGCGTTCAGCAGCACCGCGTCGCGGATCGGGCCGGTCTTGCCGCGGACCAGATCCTGCACGGCGCCCGCGTTGAACTCGACGTCGCCGCCCTTCAGGTCGCCCGGCTGGGACCGCGCGATGCCGATGCCGGCCGGGTCGAACGTGGTCTTGACGGCCTCGCCGTCGCGGACGACGTACACGACCGAAGGAGCGGCGGTGGACAACTCGTCGAGGCCGTCGTCGCCCCGGAAGACCAGGGCCGACACCCCGCGCTCGGCGAACACCCCCGCCACGACCGGCAGCATCCGCTGGTCGAACACGCCGATGGCCTGCGCCGACGGGCGGGCCGGGTTGGTCAGCGGGCCGAGGAAGTTGAACACCGTCGGCACGCCGATCTCCTTGCGGGTCGGCCCGGCGAACCGCATCGACGGGTGGTAGACCGGCGCGAAGCAGAACGCGATGCCGGCCTCCTCGGCCACCCGGGCGGTCGCCGCGGGCGGCAGGTCGATCACGACGCCGAGGTGTTCGAGCACGTCGGCGGCGCCGCACTTGGACGAGGCGGCCCGGTTGCCGTGCTTGACGACCCGGGCGCCCGCCGCGGCCACCACGATGGCGGCCATCGTCGAGACGTTCACCGTGTGGGCCCGGTCGCCGCCGGTGCCGACGACGTCGACCGCGGGGCCCTCGATCGCGAGCGGGGTGGCGATGGACAACATGTGACCGGCCAGGCCGGACACCTCGGCGACGGTCTCCCCCTTGGCCCGCAGCGCGACGACGAACGCCGCGATCTGGGACGGGGTGGCCGCGCCCGACATGATCTCGCCCATCGCCCACGAGGTCTCGTCGGCGGTCAGGTGCTCACCCGCGAGCAGCGCGTTGAGCAGCGAGGGCCAGGTGGTACGGGCGTCCATGGCGGTCCTTCGGATCGTGGATGTCAGGAGACGGCGGGCAGCCGCCCGCGCATCAGCCCGGCGATCGTCTCGGCGACGACCATCGGGTCGAGCGGCTGGGAGATCACGGCGTCGGCACGCGACCAGTTGGCCAGCCAGCGGTCGTCGCGGCGGGCGATGATCAGGCAGATGGGCGGGCAGTCGTGCACCTCGTCCTTGGCCTGCTTGGCGATGCCCATGCCTCCGGCCGGCGCGGCCTCGGAGTCGAGGATCGCGATGTCGATCTCACCCGAGTCGAGCTTGCGGACCACGGCGGCCTGGGTCGCGCACTCGACGATCTCCACCAGCGGCAGGTCGGCGGCGGGACGGCGGCCGAGGGCCAGCCGCACCTTCTCACGGGTGGCCGCGTCGTCGCTGTAGACGAGAACCTTCATGTCGCTTACTCCAGTCACCGGGTAGGGTCCACCAGGGATGCTATCGGCCCGTGGCGGCCCTCGACATCCCGGCTCGCACCCCCTATCGGGGGGCCGTGCGGCGACCCGGCCCCACGAGCCGCAATAATGACGGGCGTGGCGACAGCATCCGCAATTACTACGACGACGACAGCCCACTCGTCGCGCCGGCCCAACCTGGTCAGCGTAGGGACGATCATCTGGCTGTCCTCTGAGCTCATGTTCTTCGCGGCGCTGTTCGCGATGTACTTCACCATCCGCTCGGTGAGCGTGGGCCAGGACCCGGCAAGCTGGCCCGGCGCCCACCTGAACGTCCCGTTCGCGACGGTCAACACGATCATCCTGGTGCTGTCCTCGGTGACATGCCAGTTCGGCGTGTGGGCCGCGGAGAAGGGCCAGGTCAAGAAGCTCCGGTTCTGGTACTTCATCAGTTTCCTCATGGGCGCGGTCTTCGTCGCCGGGCAGCTGATCGAGTACGCCGAACTGGTCAAGGAGGGCACGACCCTCTCCTCCGACGCCTACGGCTCGGTGTTCTACCTGACCACGGGCTTCCACGGCCTGCACGTGACGGGTGGTCTGATCGCGTTCCTGTTCCTCCTGGGACGCACGTACGCCGCGAAGCGCTTCACGCATGAGCAGGCCACCAGCGCGATCGTCGTGTCCTACTACTGGCACTTCGTCGACGTCGTCTGGATCGGCCTTTTCGCGACCATCTACATCATCAAATGATCGGAACGGGGATTTCGGTGAACTCCATCACCGCGCGACGGCGGCGGCATCCCCTCGCGCGCCTCGCGGTCGTGGCGCTCGCGCTGGGCCTGCTGGGCGGCGGATACGCCGCCGCGGCGCCCAGTGACAGCACCGCCGACGCGGCGGTCGCGTCGGGCAAGGCCGACGACGTGGCCGAGGGCAAGAGCCTGTTCGTGGCCCACTGCGCGAGCTGCCACGGCATGAACGCCGAGGGCACCTCCATGGCCCCGCCGCTGGTGGGCGTGGGCGCCGCCTCGGTCGACTTCCAGGTCAGCTCGGGCCGCATGCCGGCCGCCGACCCGGCCGCCCAGGCGCCCCGCAAGCCCCTCGCCGAATGGGTCACTCCCGAGGCGATCAACCAGCTCGCGGCCTACGTCCAGAGCCTCGGCGGCGGCCCCACGCGGCCGACCGCCGACATGGTCGACCCCTCCAAGGGCGACCCGGCCAAGGGCGGCGAGTTGTTCCGCGCCAACTGCATCCAGTGCCACAACTTCGTCGGCGCCGGCGGCGGGCTCACCTACGGCAAGTACGCCCCGAACCTGAACCCGGCGACGCCGGAGCAGATCTACGAGGCGATGATCACGGGTCCGCAGGCCATGCCGGTCTTCAACGACTCGATCATCACGCCCGAGCAGAAGCGCGACATGATCGCCTACATCACCCAGGTGCGCGGTCAGGTCGACCCGGGCGGGTTCGGTCTCGGTCGCATCGGCCCGGTCAGCGAAGGCCTCGTCGCCTGGATCGCCGGGATCAGCTTCATGTCCCTCGCCGCCATCTGGATCACCGCCAAGAAGCGTAAGAGAACATCAAAATGACAGATAACGAGCTTCCCGGCCCCGATGACGAGGCGCGCGTGCCGCGTCGCGTCATCGGCACCCCGGCTCAGGGAACCGCCGTACTCGGCACCCGCCCGGCCACGGCCGAGGTGGAGACGCCCGGCGTGACGCTCCCCGACCCCGCCGACGCCCGCAGGGCCGAACGCACGGTCACCCTGCTGTTCTTCATCGCCTTCCTGGCGGGCATCGCCTTCATCGCCTCCTATGTGATCTTCCAGGTCGGCGACATCGACAGCACCGGCGTCTCCAACGCCGCCCTCGGCGGCAGCCTGACGGTGGCCCTGCTGGCCCTGTCGGCCGGCGTGGTGGTGTGGGTGCGGCGGATCATGCCGAAGTACAACATCGTCCAGGAGCGCCACGAGATGCGCTCCGACGGCGACACCCGCGACTACGTCGGGAAGACGTTCGTCGCCGGCGCCAACGAGAGCGGCTTCGTCAAGCACAAGATGATGCGCCGCACGCTCCTGCTGGCGGCGGCGCCGCTCGGCCTGGCCCCGCTGGTACTGCTGAAGGACCTGGGCCCGCTGCCCGGCACCTCGCTGCGTCACACGGTGTGGAAGAAGGGCATGAAGCTGGTGGTCGAAGGCACCGGCCAGCCGATCCTGGCGTCCGACTTCGACTCCCCGGGCGGCATCCTGTCGGTCGTGCCCGAAGGTTACGAGCACGACCTCAACGCCCTCGCCAAGGCCACCCTGATCCTGATCAAGTTCCGTCCCGAAGACCTCAAGTCGGGCACGATCAAGAACTGGACCTACGACGGCATCGTCGCCTACTCGAAGATCTGCACCCACGTGGGCTGTCCCGCGGCGCTCTACGAGCAGACGACCCACCACATCCTGTGCCCCTGCCACCAGTCGACGTTCGACGCGACCGACGGCGCGAAGGTCATCTTCGGCCCGGCCGCCCGGCCGCTGCCGCAGCTGCCGATCGGCGTCGACGGCCAGGGCTACCTCATCGCCCAGGCCGACTTCGACGTGCCCGTCGGTCCCAGCTTCTGGGAGCGCGGCGACGCCGAGGCCGACGCCCGGGAAGCCAGGGGGAACCAGTCGTGAACGAGACTCCGAAGCCCATCGCGGGCACCGCGTCCTACCTCGACGACCGGCTCGGCGCGGGCAGCTTCCTGAAGCGCAACCTGCGCAAGGTCTTCCCCGACCACTGGTCGTTCCTGCTCGGGGAGATCGCCCTCTACTCCTTCATCATCCTGCTGCTGACCGGCACGTTCCTGACGTTCTGGTTCAAGCCGAGCATGCAGCACGTCATCTACGCCGGCTCCTACCAGCCGCTCGTGGGCGTGGGGATGTCGGAGGCCTACGCCTCGACGCTGCACATCAGCTTCGAGGTCAGGGGTGGTCTGCTGATCCGGCAGATGCACCACTGGGCGGCCCTGCTGTTCGTGGCCGGCATGACCGTCCACATGCTGCGCGTGTTCTTCACCGGCGCCTACCGCAAGCCGCGTGAGCTCAACTGGATCATCGGCGTCCTGCTCCTGACGCTGGCGCTGGCCGAGGGTCTGACCGGCTACTCCCTCCCCGACGACCTGCTCTCCGGCGCCGGTCTGCGGATCACCGAGGGTGTCGCGATCTCGATCCCGGTCGTCGGCACCTACGTCACGTTCTTCCTGTTCGGCGGGGAGTATCCGGGCGAAGACGTCATCTCGCGCTTCTACTCGCTGCACATCCTGCTGATCCCCGGCATCCTGCTGGCGCTCATCTCGGCCCACATGGTGCTGATGTGGGTGCAGAAGCACACCCAGATGCCCGGCCCGGGCCGCACCGAGCACAACGTGGTGGGCGCGCCGTTCTACCCGGCCTTCATGGCCAAGGCGGGCGCCTACTTCCTGTTCACGTTCGCGTGCATCGCGGGTCTGGGCACGTTCGCGCAGATCAACCCGATCTGGTTGTTCGGCCCCTATACCCCGGCCGACATCTCGGCGGGCTCCCAGCCCGACTGGTACATGGGCTTCCTGGAAGGCGCGCTGCGTCTGATGCCGGCGTGGGAGATCAACTTCCTCGGCCACACGGTGCCGCTCAGCGTGCTGATCCCGGCGCTGGTGCCGATGGGCATCATCATGACGGGCCTGGCGGTCTACCCGTTCGCAGAACAGTGGATCACCGGCGACCGTCGTGAGCACCACCTGGCCGACCGTCCCCGCAACGCCCCGGTCCGCACCGCGATCGGCATGAGCGGTGTGGCGTTCTACGGCATCCTGTGGCTGATGGGCGCCAACGACTGGATCTCGGCGTTCTTCCACATCGGGCTCTACGAGACGACGATCATCGGCCGGTTCGCCATCTTCATCGGCCCGGCGATCGCCTACTGGGTGACCTACCGGATCTGCCTCGGCCTCCAGCGTCGTGACCAGGACATCCTGTCCCACGGCGTGGAGTCGGGCGTGATCAAGCGGCTCCCGCACGGCGAGTACATCGAGGTCCACGTGCCGCCGGCCGAGGACATCGCCGAGCACATGCGCGGCAAGAAGGAGATCCCGATCGTCCCCGGCGACGAGGACAAGGACGGCATCCCGCCGAAGGGCGTGCGCGGTCCGATCGGCAAGCTCCGCGCCAAGGCCAGCAAGTTCTACGGCACCGACCACGTGCCGCTCGACGGCGACGGCCACGGTCACGGCCACGACGACGAGCACGCCGCGGTCGGCGCGGGCGACAAGCCGCGCGAACTGCACTGACCCGTTTCTCACGGAGAGACCCGGAGCGTTTCGCTCCGGGTCTTCTCGTTTCTCCGGACGATCACGGGGTGACCCACCTGGTGCAGGCGACGGCCCCGCCGCGGGCCTGGCCGCAGGCGCGCAGGCTCTGGTAGCGGTCCCACATCGGCGGCGTGACCGCGCTCGTCAGGAAGGGCTGGACCCGGGTCAGCCCGAGCTGGATCCAGGTGACGCCCAGATTCCAGGAACGGTCCACCCAGACGGCGTCGCCGGGGGCTCCGTCGCCGATGTGCCCGACGGCGAACGGCTCGCCGGGATTGGCGTAGAGCCGGACGACCCGCCCCGACGGGCTGACGGCGGCGGCCACCGGATAGACCCGCCCGACGCCGCGCAGGAGTGCGTGCAGGACCCGCCCCTCACCCCGGCAGGCCACGCCCTTGAACGACTCCCAGCCCTGGTAGCGGCCACAGAGCGCGTTCACGTCGGCCAGGAAACGGTCGTCGACGCGCCGCCGGGCCTCGGAGGTGAGCCGCTCCTGCGCCCGGAGGTTCCGGTAGCCGAAGTCGTGCCGCCGGCAGGCGTCGGCGAAGTCGAATTCGCCCTCGTCCCCGGCGAACGAGCAGTCGTCGGCGACCCAGACGAGCTCCTTGTCCCTGCCCTTCCGGTCGGCGCGGTCGATGAAGTCGCCGAGCGGGACCCCGAAGAGGAGCCGGTCGGTCTTCTCGATGGGGTCGCCGGGCTCATCGCCGGCCGCGGAGGCGGGGCCCGGCTCGGCGGCCAGAAGCAGCGCGACGGCCGCGATCGTCACGACGGCGGCCCGCGGCGGACCGGGGGTCGAGCGGGTCACGTCTCTCCTCTTGCCGACGATGGCCGGGACGGCGCGGTCGATCCGCCGGGTGGCCGCCGGATCTCGGGAGCGTTCCAAACCCGGCACCTGCCGGAGCGGCCGATGCGCGCCGCGACCGGGCGGCACCGGGAGCGATCTCATTGCGACTCCATCGCGGCACCCGACGTCGCGGCCCTCGATAAGCCCGGGAGCGCCGATGACGCGTACAGGAAGCTGCCGGGCCCGGCGGAGACGGGCCCGCGCCGGCGGCCGGCCCCAGGGAGTCGCCCGCAGCGCCACATGCCATTTCCTCCGGCCGTGACCGCTCCGAAAACGGGCCCCCGCAAAGTGGAGAACGGTGCGATTCCGCACCGACCGAGCCCCATTATTCGGACAGGCACCGAGGGGCGGTGCGGGAATCCCAGGTGGGCCGCCTCCACCCCCGGTGACATGGCCCGGAGTCTACGCCGGAATTCGCGTCAAATGAGGTGACAATCCAGCCATGAATTGCTATTCCACGATTCCGTCCACAATCCTGTAGTTGGAACTCCGAATTACCGGGGCGCGACGTGACCGATTCGGAAAAGGTTCCCCGGGTCGACCCGGTTCCTGATCTCGGCCAGCCGCCGCCGCGTCGGCTCCGGCCAGGCCCGCCCCACCGTCGACAGGTCGGCCCCGTGCATGTTGATGAGCGTCCCGCCCGTCGACCACGGCGCGAGCGCACCCACGACGGCTCCGGGGTCGCTGCCCGGCAGCCCGATCGCCAGCACGTTGAACGCGCCGTCGCGCCCGCCGACCGCGTTCGGCTCCTTCGGCTCCCGGGCCAGCGCCCCGCCCAGGTGCCGGATCTCCACCACGGGGATCGGCAGCTCGACCGACGGGCCGGCCACGGCCAGCAGCGCCTCCACCGCCTCCGGCGTCAGCTCGCGCAGCAGGGTGCCGCGCTCGACCGCCGGCATCGGGTCGGTCGGGTCGTTGTGGATGCGGTCGAGCTGCGTGTACGGCAGCTCCCCCACCCCGCCGAGCACCGGCTCGGCCACCCCGAGCATCGGCGCAAGGAGGGCCTCCTGGGGCTGCGTGGCGGCCACCCGCAGGTGGGCCACGAACTGCCCGCGCAGCGGGGGCGGAAGCTGCGGGAGCGGCGGGAGCCGCAGGAAGGCGAGCGAGGTGGTCAGCGTCTCGGGCAGGCCTGGCGCCCAGCGCTGGTAGGCCCGCACCACCGCGGGGGCGTCGGCGGCCGAGTAGTAGAACCCGCCGCCCCACACGGTGGCCAGCGGGAACAGGTCGACGGTCAGCGAGGTCACCACGCCGAAGCCGCTCTTGCCGCCGCGCAGCGCCCAGAACAGGTCGGGCTCGCTGCCGGGGTCGGCGACCCTGACCGCGCCGTCCGGGGTGACCACGGTGATGTCGCGGACGTGGTCGGCCGCGAACCCGTAGGTGCGGGCCAGCGGGCCGATGCCGCCGCCGAGGGTGAAGCCGACCGCGCCGACCCCGGAGGCCGAGCCGCACAGGGGCGCGAGCCCGAAGGGGGCCGCCGCCTGGACGACCTCGGCCAACGTGCAGCCGGCGCCGATGGTCGCCGTGCGCTCGACCGGGTCGATCGTCAGGGAACGCATCCGCGAGGTCAGGATGAGGACCGCGCCGTCGGCGGCCTGGACGGCCCCGTGGCCGGTCGCCTGGACGGCCACGGGCAGGTCGCGGGCGGCCGCGTGGGCGAGGGCCTCGGCGACGTCGGAGGGGGTCTCGGCCTCGGCCACCAGGGCGGGGTGGTGGCGGACCGCGAGGTTGAATCCGGAGATTTCGTTCATGGGAGAGGTTGTCCCATGATGTCCTCGTATGCGGCTGAGGCGGCATCCTAGTGTTGTCCTAGTCAACGGGGAGGAACGGCGATGCGGCACGACTTCCGGGTCCTCGGGCCCGTGGAGGTCCTCAGCGAGGGGCGGGCCGTCGACCTCGGCCCGCGCAAGCAGCGGGCGGTCATGGCGTTGCTGCTGACGCACGCCCCGAGGGTCGTGGCGCTCGACCAGATCATCGACGCCCTCTGGCAGGACGAGCCGCCCTCCAGCGCGACCGGAACGCTCCAGGCGTACATCTTCCAGCTCCGCAAGGCCCTGGAGCCCGACAGGAGCCCGCGCACCCCGGCGCGCATCCTGCGCACCCGCGAACCCGGCTACCTCCTCGACATCGACCCCGGCCAGATCGACTCCCACCGCTTCCTGCGGGCCATGGAGCAGGCCGAGGCCGCCCCGCCCGAGCAGGTCGAGAAGATCCTCACGCCCGCGCTGGACCTGTGGCGCGGTGAGCCGTACACGGGGCTTCAGGACGAGGAGTACCTGCGGCCGACCGTCGCCCACCTGACCGAGGCCCGGCTGACGGCGCTGACCACCCGCGCGGAGGCGCGGCTGGCGCTCGGCCGCGCGGCCGAGGTGGCGCTGGAGGTCGAGCGGCTGCTGGAGGCGGCGCCGTACCGGGAAGGGCTCTGGTCGCTGCTCATCCGGGCGCTCTACACCGACCGGCGGCAGGCCGACGCGCTGGGCGCCTACCAGCGCTGCCGGGCGCTGCTCGACGAGGAGCTCGGGCTGCTGCCCGGCCCCGAGCTGCGGGCGCTGGAGCAGGCCGTGCTGCGGCAGGAGGAACTGCCGCCCTCGCGGGTCGCCGTGGTCGCCGCGCCCGCCCCGGCGCAGGTCGAACTACCCCGGTTCGTCGGCCGGGCGGCCCAGCAGCGGCGCGTGCACGACCGCGTCACCGACGCCGCCAAGGGCTCGGGCGGGGTGTTGCTGATCGGCGGGGAGGCGGGCATCGGGAAGACCACCCTGGCCGAGGCCGCCGCCGAGCTGGCCGCCCGGCACGGCTTCATCACCGCGTGGAGCCGCTGCGCCGAGGACGCCCCCGCCTTCTGGCCGTGGATCCAGGCCCTGCGGCTGCTCGACCCGCCCACGGCCGAACGTCTGTCGGCCCCCGGCGAGGCCGCCGACCCCGACGCCGCCCGGTTCCTGCTGCACGACGCGGTCGCCCGCGCCCTCGAACGGCGCGCCGCCCAAGGCCCGGTCATGATCGTGCTGGAGGACGCCCACTGGGCCGACGCGGCCACCCTGAAGCTCCTCACGTTCCTCGGCGCCGACCTGCACCGGATCCCGCTCCTGGTGGTCGTGACGGTACGCCACCACGACACCCCCCAGCCCGTGGACGTGTTCGCCGAGCTCGCCCGCCAGCGCGGCACCGAACGGCTCACGGTCGGCCCGCTGACCACCTCCGACGTCGCCGACTACCTCGACGGCCGCGACCCGGCCCTGCGCGGGCACGTGGACGTGCTGCACGACCGGACCGGCGGCAACCCCTTCTACCTGGGCGAGCTGCTGCGCCTGGCGGCCTCGACCCGGTCGGCCGACATCGCGGCCCTGCCCGTGCCCGACGGCGTGCGCGACGTCATCGCCCAGCGTGTCTCCCGCCTGCCCGAGGAGACCCAGGAGCTGCTGCGGGCCGCGTCGGTGGCCGGCCGCGACGTCGACTCCGACGTGCTGGCCGCCGCCGCCGGCATCGACCCGGCGCGGCTGCTCCTGCTGCTCGAACCGGCCGTCGCGACCGGCCTGCTCGTCGAGCTCGACGGGGGCTGGGACTACCGGTTCTCCCACGCGCTGGTCCAGGAGTCGCTGTACGGCGAACTCACCCGCCTCCAGCGCGCCCGGCTGCACGGGAAGATCGGCGAGGCGGCCGAGTCGTTCGGCGGCGGCGACCTCGACCGCGTCCCGGTGCTGGCCCACCACTTCGCCCAGGCCGCCCGCGTCGGCCACGCCGAGAAGGCCGTCGGCTACGCCGTGAAGGCCGCCGAGCAGGCGACCGCGGGCCTGGCCTACGACGAGGCGGTGCGTTACTGGGAGCTCGCGCTGGCCTCCTACGGCCCGGCGGGCACCTCCCGCCGCTGCCGCCTGCTGATCGAGCTCGGCCGGGCCCGCCGGGTCACGGGCGACGTGCTGGGCGCCCGCGCGCCCCTCGACGAGGCGGTCGACCTGGCCACCCGGCTGGGCGAGGACGACATGGCGATCGAGGCCACCAGCGTCTTCGGCGGCGTCACGTTGTGGAACTGGTGGTCGTACGGCGTCGTCAACCCGCGCATGGTGAACCTGCTGCGCGACCAGCTCGCCCGGCTGCCCGCCGACGACCTGGCCCGCCGCGCCGCCCTTCTCGGCACCCTCGCCGTGGAGCTCTACTACGGCCCGCGCGACGAGGCCCTGGCCTGCGCCGCCGAGGCGGTCGAACTGGCCCGCCGGACCGGCGACCCGCACCTGCTGGCCCGCACGCTGAACAACTACGTCATCGCCGCCTGGTCGCCCGAGCACGACGCCGAGCGGTTCGCCGCCGCGGCCGAGATCCTCACCCTGCCCGGCCTGCCCAAGCTGACCGAGGTCATCTCCCGCCTGCACCGCATGCAGGGCCTGATGCAGGACGGCGCCATCGCCGAGTACGACGCCGAGATGGCCCGCTGCCTGCGGCTGACCGAGGAGCTGCGCATCCCCGAGATCACCGCCCAGGTCAACTTCGCCGCCTCGGGCCGGGCGATCCTGCACGGCGACTGGGCCGAGGCCCGGCGCTACAGCGCGCTGGCCGGCGAGTGGTACCGCCGCACCAGCCTGTGGGGGCCCGACTTCGTCGAACTGCAGAGCGAGTTCTACATCGACTGGTCGCGGAACGCGGTGCCGGCGGCCCTGGTCGCCACGCTGGCCGAGCGCGCCGACGATCCGTCCAACCGGCTGCTGCGCCCGACGGCGATCCTGGCCCTGTGGGAGTCGGGCGACCAGACGCGGGCCAAGGAGCTGCTCGACCGCTGGGGCGTCACCCTCGAACGCAACTGGGCCTGGCAGTTCTCGGCCTGGCAGTGGGCCCTGGTCGCGGCCCGCCTGGGCCGCCCGGCCCCCGAGGAGATGCTGGCGGCCCTGCTGCCGGTCGCCGACCAGATCGCCACCCTGGGGACCGGCTGCGTCTCGTGGGGCTCGATCCACGAGGCCGTGTCAGGTCTGTACGAGGCCCTCGGCGACCTGGACCGCGCCCGCGACCACGCGCGGCACGCGGCCCGGGTGCACCGCAGGCTGGCCGTTCCGCATCTGGAGCGCCGCAGCGCGGCGCTCCTGAAGCGGCTCGGTTAGGCCATCGGGTCGGTCGTCGCGTCGCGCAGCCGGCTCCACTTCAGCCACTCGTTCCACTTCGGCTGCCAGTGGCCCCAGCCGTTGGTGGGTTCGAGCTGGCGCGGTGAGCCGGTGAGGATGATCGGGTCGCCGATCAGGGTCTCGTCCTTGTACCACTGCGCGTTCGACGGGCTGATGTTCACGCAGCCGTGGCTGACGTTGGAGTTGCCCTGCGAGCCGACCGACCAGGGCGCGCCGTGGACGTACTCGCCGCTGTTGGAGATGCGCACGGTGTCGTAGACGGTCTGCTGGTAGTAGCCCGCCTGGCCGGGGCCCGCGTCGGGCGAGGTCATGACCGTGACGTCCTCACGCGACATGGCCAGGTGGATGCCGCTGGTGGTGTGGTATTTCCACACGCCGCCCTTGCCTGCGCTGAACGGGATCGTCCGGATGACCTTGCCGTCGCGGATCACGTCCATCGTGTGCTTGCTGATGTCTCCCTTGGTGATCTGGGAGCGGCCGATGGTGAAGTCGCGGACGACGTCCTTGCCGCCGTAGAGGCCGGTGTCGCCGCGGACGCCGGCCATGCGGGCGGTGACCCGGACCTTGGTCCGGGGCGGCCAGAACTTCTTCGGCCGGTAGGCTATCGTCTTGTCGTCGAACCAGTGCCAGGCGCCCTCGACCGGCTTGGACGCCTGCACGAGCAGGTTGCGCTCGATCGACACCCGGTCCTTCACGGGCGTGTTGAACGTGATCATGATCGGCATGCCGACGCCGACCGTCAGGCCGGTGTAGTCCTTGCTCGGCAGCAGCGTGTCGATCTCGAACGTCTTGGCGGCGGCGAGGGTGGAGAACGAACTGCTCCCCCGCGCCGACCCGGCGGTGGCCGCGACCGTGTAGTGGGTGCCCGGCATCATCGGCCGCACGCTGCGCCACATCGTGCGGTCGGCGCTGTAGACGCCCTCGACCGGCTTGCCCCCTTCGGCGGTGACGGCGACCGACCCCAGCGGGGCGCCGGACGCGTAGATCTTGATCGGGAGCTCCGGAGGCAGGTTCGCGGCTCCGTTGGTCGGGAAGATCATGACCGCTTCGGCCGTCTTCTGCTGGGTCGCGTCCTCCCCTGCTGTGGCGGTAGTGGCACAACCGGTCACCATCAGTAGGGCCAACGCCCCCGCACCACGACTTCGCACGCGGATCTCCCCCCGGGTCACCTTGATCACTATCTCTGAGTTATTACCCGATTACGGAGAGTTCGGTCGCACGACACTCCTTTCGAAGGCAAAGAAAAAGTCCCGGCCCGCCCAAGGCGAACCGGGACCAAGCTGCGGGAACTAGTGCGAGAAGTGCCCGCGGTAGTACTGGAAGACGAATCCGATCGTGCTCATGATCACCGCGAAGACGCCGATGATGAAGAGCCACCAGCCGATGACGAAGCCGAAGAACGTCAGCGCGGCCGACAGGCACACGAACAGCGGCCACCACGAGTGGGGGCTGAAGAAGCCCAGCTCACCCGCGCCGTCACTGATCTCGGCCTCCTTGTTGTCCTCGGGCTGGTCGCCGATGCGACGGGCCGTGAACAGCAGGTAGTAGCCGATCATGAAGGCAAGGCCCACCGAGATCGCCATCGCGGTGGTGCCGGTCACCTCCTTGGACCAGAACCAGTAGACGATGTCGGCAGCGGCGAAGAACGCGCCGGTGAGGATGAACATCCATCCCTGGACCTTCACGACTTGACCTCCTCGATCTCCGGCTGGGCCTGACCAGGCGTGATGTGCGGGTACTTGAGGTCGAACGCGGGGCGCTCCGACCGGATGCGGGGCAGCCGGTGGAAGTTGTGCCGCGGCGGCGGGCACGAGGTGGCCCACTCAAGCGAACCGGCGTAACCCCACGGGTCGTCGACCGTGACCTTGGGCGCGTTGCGCCAGGTCGTCCAGACGTTCCAGAGGAACGGCAGGGTGGACGCGCCGAGCAGGAAGGCGCCGACCGAGCTGATCATGTTCAGGTCGGTGAAGCCGTCGACCGCCGCGTAGTCGGCGTAGCGGCGCGGGAAGCCGATGACACCCAGCCAGTGCTGGACCAGGAACGTCAGGTGGAAGCCGAAGAACAGGGTCCAGAAGTGCCACTTGCCGATCTTGTCGTTCAGCATCTTCCCGGTGAACTTCGGCCACCAGAAGTAGAAGCCGGCGAACATCGCGAACACGACCGTGCCGAACACCACGTAGTGGAAGTGGGCCACCACGAAGTAGGAGTCGGAGATCGAGAAGTCGAGCGGCGGCGAGGCCAGGATGACGCCGGTCAGGCCACCGAAGAGGAAGGTGACCAGGAAGCCCACGGCGAAGAGCATCGGCGTCTCGAAACTGAGATGCCCTCGCCACATCGTGCCGATCCAGTTGAAGAACTTCACGCCCGTCGGCACGGCGATCAGGAACGTCATGAAGCTGAAGAACGGCAGCAGCACCTGGCCGGTGACGAACATGTGGTGCGCCCACACCGTCACCGACAGGCCCGCGATGGCGATGGTCGCGCCGACCAGGCCGATGTAGCCGAAGATCGGCTTGCGGCTGAAGACCGGCAGGACCTCGGTGATGATGCCGAAGAACGGCAGGGCGATGATGTAGACCTCGGGGTGGCCGAAGAACCAGAACAGGTGCTGCCACAACATCGCGCCGCCGTTGGCGGCGTCGAAGACGTGGGCGCCGAGCTTCCGGTCGGCCTCCAGCACCAGCAGCGCCGCCGCGAGCACCGGGAAGGCCAGCAGCACCAGGATGCTGGTGAGCAGGATGTTCCAGGTGAAGATCGGCATGCGGAACATCGTCATGCCGGGCGCGCGCATGCAGATGATCGTGGTGATGAAGTTGACCGCGCCGAGGATGGTGCCCAGGCCCGACAGGGCCAGACCCATGATCCACAGGTCACCGCCGATGCCCGGCGAGGTGACCGCGTTCGACAGCGGCGCGTAGGCGGTCCAGCCGAAGGCGGCCGCGCCGCCCGGGGTGAAGAAGCCGCCGACGGCGATGATGCTGCCGAACAGGTAGAGCCAGTAGCTCACCATGTTCAGCCGCGGGAACGCCACGTCGGGGGCGCCGATCTGCAGCGGCATCAGCTCGTTGGCGAAGCCCGCGAACAGCGGGGTCGCGAACATCAGCAGCATGATCGTGCCGTGCATGGTGAAGAGCTGGTTGAACTGCTCGTTCGAGACGACCTGCATGCCCGGCTGGGCCAGCTCGGCGCGCATGACCAGGGCCATGACGCCGCCGATGAGGAAGAACACGAACGAGGTCATCAGGTAGAGATGACCGATGATCTTGTGGTCCGTCGTCGTGAGCCACTTCACGACGACGGAGCCCTTGCGGTAGGGCCGCGCGGGGATGCCCGCGCTTTCGGCGTGGGCGGTCACTGTGCGCCTCCGGCGGCGGACTGGGTGGTCATGTACTGGTCGAACTCCGCCTGCGGGACCAGCTTGACCGAGAACAACATCTTGCTGTGGTCGACGCCGCACAACTCGGCGCACCGTCCGAAGAACACCCCGGTCTTGTCGAGGGTGTCGAGCTCGAACTTGTTGTGCACGCCCGGGATGACGTCCTGCTTGAAGAGGAACGCCGGCACCCAGAACGAGTGGATGACGTCGGGCGACTCAAGGGCGAACTCGACCTTGGTGCCGACCGGCAGCACGAGCTGCGGGCCCTGCGGGTTGGTCGTGCTCTGCTTCGACAGGTCGACCGGGACGCCGGCCACCGTCGCGGTCTTGCCCTGGGCCTCGGTCGTGAAGCGCCAGCTCCACTGGTAGCCCTCGACCTTGACCTTCACCGGGGCGGTGCCGGAGACCTTGATGATCTCGGCCTCGTCGCGCGCGGTGAAGTAGAAGAAGACCGCCACCATGACCAGCGGAACGAGCGTGTAGAGCATCTCGATCGGCAGGTTGTACCGCACCTGGGGCGGCAACTGCTGGTCGGAGTTCTTCCGCCGGCGGTGGAACAGCACCGACCACACGATCAGGCCGAAGACGACGACGAACGTCGCGAAGGCGGCCACCCACGAGCCCAGCCACAGGTCGAGCATCAGGTTGCCCTGCCGCGTCTGCGGCTCGGGCTGGGCCAGCCGGGACCACTGGTCTGCTGCCTCGGAACTACACGCCGACGCGGACGCGACCAGAACCGCCACACCGGCGAGACTGGGCAGCCGGCGGCGGGCCAACGATCGCCGTGTCGTACGGCGGGTCGGACTCACGGATCGCCTACCCCACACTTGAAGCCCATGGGGCACACCCCTGGGCGGTTTTCGAGGATTCCACACAGCCGGGGGAATCTTCTCCCCCGCTTTACTTGATTCACTTCAATGCCGAGACACTTTAGCGCGGACCGGCACCGGTCCTCGTTCCAGCCCCCGTTAATGTCCTCACTGTGGCGTACCTCGACGCGGCATCGACCGAGCCCCTCCACCCAGCGGCCCGCGAAGCCCTGCTGGCGGCCCTCGACGTGGGGTGGGCCGACCCCGCCCGGCTCTACGGTTCGGCCCGGCGGGCGCGGCTGCTGCTCGACCAGGCGCGGGCCGAGATCGCCGAGGTGCTGGGCGCGCGTCCCGACGAGTTGTCGTTCACCACGTCGGGCACGCAGGCCGTCCACCTGGGCGTCCTCGGCGCGCTCCAGGGCCGGCGCAGGGCCGGGCGCCACCTGGTGGTGAGCGCGGTGGAGCATTCGAGCGTGCTGCACGCGGCGGGCGTGCACGAGGGGGCCGGGGGCGGCGTGCAGACCATAGGCGTCGCGATCTCCGGGCGGGTCGACCTGCCCGCCTTCGCCGAGGCGGTGGCCGCCGAGGGGGTCGCGGTGGCGGCGCTCCAGACGGCCAACCACGAGGTGGGCACACTCCAGCCGGTGGCCGAGGCGGCCGAGGCGTGCCGGTCGGCGGGGGTGCCCCTGGTGGTCGACGCGGCCCAGTCGGCCGGGCGGCTGCCGATCCCGCCGGGCTGGTCGGTGCTGGCGGCCAGCGCCCACAAGTGGGGCGGGCCGGCCGGGGTGGGGGTGCTGGCCGTCCGCAAGGGCACCCGCTGGCGTTCGCCCTACCCGGAGGACGAACGGGAGCTGCGCCGGGTGCCGGGCTACGAGAACGTGCCCGCCGTGGTGGCCGCCGCGGCGGCGCTGCGCGCCCGCGCGGCCGAGTCGGCGGCCGAGAACGCCCGCCTGTCGGCGCTGGTCGACCGGATCCGCGCCGAGGTCCCGCGCCGGGTGCCCGACGTCGAGGTGATCGGCGATCCGGTGGACCGCCTCCCCCATCTGGTGACCTTCTCGTGCCTGTACGTCGACGGCGAGGCGCTCCTGACCGAACTCGACAAGGCCGGTTTCGCCGTCTCGTCAGGAAGTTCGTGTACGGCGAGTACGCTTCGTCCATCACACGTGCTGGAGGCGATGGGCGTGCTTACGCATGGAAACGTCCGGGTATCGCTGCCCCGTGGGATACCCGAAGACGATGTCGACCGGTTCCTCACCGTTCTCCCCGACATCGTGCGTCGCGTCCGCCAGCGTCTGGGGGTGCAGTGATCTGGCGTAAGAAGTCGCCCGAGCCGCCTGCCGAAGCGCCCGCGCCGGTGATTCCGCCGGCCGCGCTGACCATCGACGCGCTGGGCCGCAAGTGCCCGATTCCGATCATCATGCTGGCCGAGCGCGTCGGCGAGGTGCCCGTGGGGGCGGTGATCTCGGTGCTGGCCGACGACCCGGCCGCCTTCACCGACGTCCCGGCCTGGTGCCGCCTCAAGTCGCACCAGCACGTCGAGAGCTACGAGCTGCCGCAGGGCGGCTGGGCGATCCACGTACGCCGGCAGTACTGAAAAAGGCCGCCCCGGGGGCGGCCTTTCGCGTGAGGGCTACGGGCGCAGGCAGCGCAGGTGGGCGCCGACCTCCTCGGCGGCGTCCTTGCCGTAGCAGGCGCCGAAGCGCTCCAGGAAGTCGGCCTGGCCGAGCTCGTATTCCTGGCCGCCGACGCGCTCCAGCACGTGGGTGGCGGTGAGGTTGCCGATCTGGGCGCAGCGCTCCAGGCTCAGGCCCCAGGTCAGGCCGGCCAGGAAGCCCGAGCGGAACGCGTCGCCGACGCCGGTCGGGTCGGCCTTGCCGCGCTCGGGGGCCGGGGAGACGTGGATCGACGGCTCGCCCTTGCGGTCGATGCGGGAGCCCTTGGGGCCGAGCGTGGTGATCCGCACGCCGACGCGGTCGAGGACCTCCTCGTCGGACCAGCCGGTCTTCTGCTCGATGAGCCCCTTCTCGTAGTCGTTGGAGAAGAGGTAGGCCGCGCCGTCGATCAGCTCGCGGATCTGCTCACCGGGCATGCGGGCGAGCTGCTGGGAGATGTCGGCGGCGAAGGGGATGCCGCGCGACCTGCACTCGGAGGTGTGGCGCAGCATGGCGTCGGGGTCGTTGGGGCCGATCAGCACGAGGTCGAGGCCGCCGACGCGGGCCGCGATCGGGCCGAGCTCGATGTTGCGGGCCTCGGCCATCGCGCCGGTGTAGAACGACGCGATCTGGTTGTGGTCCTGGTCGGTGGTGCACAGGAACCGCGCGGTGTGGTGGAGCTCGGAGATGTGCACGGAGTCGCAGTCGACGCCATGACGCTCCAGCCACGACCGGTAGTCGGCGAAGTCGTCGCCGACCGCGCCCACGAGGATCGGCCGCAGCCCCAGGCCGCCCATGCCGAACGCGATGTTGCCCGCGCAGCCGCCGCGCCGGATCTCCAGCTCGTCGACGAGGAACGACAGCGACACGCGGTCGAGCTGCTCGGCGATGAGCTGGTCGCCGAAGCGGCCGGGGAACGTCATCAGATGGTCGGTCGCGATGGAGCCGGTGACGGCGATGCGCACGGGGTGATCTCCTCGTTGTCAGCAGCGCGTGGACGCCCGCCGGATCGCGAGCCCCGCAAGAATACGCGATATTCAGGCTGACCCGGGACATGGCGAGACACCCGCGCGCCCGAGCGGGGTGCGCGGGTGTCCGGCCGGGCGCTCCTTAGTTGAAGGAGTCGCCGCAGGCGCAGGAACCCGTGGCGTTCGGGTTGTCGATCGTGAAGCCCGACTTCTCGATCGTGTCGACGAAGTCGACCGTCGCACCGATCAGGTAGGGGGCGCTCATCCGGTCGGTCACGACCGAGACGCCGCCGAAGTCGGAGACAACGTCGCCGTCCATCGAGCGGTCGTCGAAGTAGAGCTGGTAACGGAGGCCGGAACAGCCCCCCGGCTGCACGGCGACGCGGAGGTGGAGGCCCTCCTCGCCCTGCTGCTCCAGCAGGCTGCTGACCTTGGCGGCGGCCGCGTCAGTCAGGATCAGGCCCTGCTTCGTGGTCTCGCTGCTCTCAACCGACATCTTGGTGACTCCCAGCGTCTGTATCTGACGTCCTTCTAGAACGGTAGCAACACGTTGGCCCTGTCCCTACATTCCCGGTCCGGACACCCCACGGGAATACCTCCCAAAGCGGATGTGTAATTATTAGTCGTCAGTTCGACGATAAGTCCCCGAAGGGGGTGTGGTCGTGACGACCACGAGTCTTCCGCTCTTCGTCCTCGGGCAGGGCGTCGACCCGCACAGTGAGCGCGGTGTCGACTGCCCCGGTGAGCTGCCCCCCGCCTCCGACCCGGCGCTGGTGGCGCGGGCCCGCAAGGCCAAAGAGGCGCTCGGCGACCGGCTGTTCGTGCTGGGCCACCACTACCAGCGGGACGAGGTCATCCAGTTCGCCGACGTGACGGGCGACTCCTTCAAGCTCGCCCGCGAGGCGGCGGCCCGGCCCGAGGCCGAGTTCATCGTCTTCTGCGGCGTCCACTTCATGGCCGAGTCGGCCGACATCCTGACCTCCGACCGGCAGAAGGTGATCCTGCCCGACCTGGCCGCCGGCTGCTCCATGGCCGACATGGCCACCTTCGACCAGGTCGAGGAGGCCTGGGAGGTGCTGGAGGACGCCGGGATCGCCGGGGTCACGGTGCCGGTGACGTACATGAACAGCAGCGCCGACATCAAGGCGTTCTGCGGGCGGCACGGCGGCGCGGTGTGCACCTCGTCCAACGCCAAGAGGGCCCTCGACTGGGCCTTCGAGCAGGGCGAGAAGGTGCTGTTCCTGCCCGACCAGCACCTCGGCCGCAACACCGCCGTGCTGGAGATGGGCCTCGGCCTGGACGACTGCGTCGTCTACAACCCGCACCGCCCGAACGGCGGCCTGACCGACGAGCAGCTCAGGAACGCCAAGATGATCCTCTGGCGCGGCCACTGCTCCGTCCACGGCCGTTTCACCGCCGAGAACGTCGACGACGTGCGGGCCCGCGTCCCCGGCGTGAACGTGCTGGTCCACCCCGAGTGCCGCCACGAGGTGGTCACCAAGGCCGACTACGTGGGATCGACCGAATACATCATCAAGCAGTTGGAGGCCGCGCCGGCGGGGTCGACCTGGGCCGTGGGCACCGAGCTCAACCTGGTGCGGCGGCTGGGGGCGATGTTCCCCGACAAGACGGTCATGTTCCTGGAGAAGACCGTCTGCTACTGCTCGACGATGAACCGCATCGACCTGCCCCACCTGGTGCGCTCACTGGAGTCGCTGGCGGCGGGACAGGTCGTGAACCAGATCACGGTCGACCCGGAGACCACCCACTGGGCCAAGGTCGCGCTCGACCGCATGCTGGCGTTGCCGTGACGTTCTAGCGGAGCTCGAAGACGACCCTGACGTTGACGCCCACCGACTGGCGGCCCGGCGAGATCGACTTGTCGGCCGCCATCAGGTGGACGCCCTCGAACGGGATCGGGGCGCGCCCCTCGCCGTCTTCCTGCACGCTCAGCACCCGGCCCAGCCCGCGGCCGGTCAGCGCGGCGTACTGCCGGGCCTTGGCCTCGGCGTCTTTGAAGGCGGCGTCGCGGGCGGCGGCCAGGGCGGTCGCGGGGTCGCCGATCTCGAAGGAGATGCCGTTCAGGCGGGCCTCCTCCCCGGCGGCGGCGACCGCGTCGACGACCCGGTCGGCGATGTCGAGGTCGCGGACGAGCACCTCGACGCCCTGCCCGGCGCGGTAGCCGGCGACCTTCGGGTAGTCGTCGTATTCGGGGCCGAGGGAGATCTCGCTGGTGCGCAGGTCGTCTTCGCCGACGCCGGCGTTCAGCAGGGCGGTGCGGAGGGTCGCGGCGGCCCTGCGGGCGTCGCCGAACGCGGCCCCGGCGGTCGCGCGGCGGACCTCGACGCCGGCCTGGAGGCGCATGCGGTCGGGGGCGGCCGAGACGGCGCCGTTGCCGGTGACGGTGATCTTCGCGTCGTCTGCCACGATCCCGGCATACCCGGCCGGCGTGGCGGCGAACGCCGCCGGGGTGCTCAGCAGTCCGGCGGCGAGGAAGGCGGCCGCGGTCGCGTGCCTGAAGGTGATCATGGACGCGATCCCATCACCGCCCCGGCGCGCGCGGCCGTCGCGCCACGCCTCCTTGGTCACATCGTGGAGTTGTCGGCCCACCGCTTGAGCAGGGCGGCGTCGCCCTCGACGGAGTAGTCGCCGTAGCCGCGGCGGCCCCACATCAGCAGCAGGATGTCGGCCGCCGTCGAGGTGCGGACGGTGACCTCCCCGGGCATCGCCGACGGCTCGTAGGTGTAGCCGTCGGGGTAGAGCGTGACCAGGAAGCCCACGCCGGTGTCGGACTGCCACGACAACCGCTCGCCGTCGCCGGTCAGGTCGCGGGGCTTCCAGTCGGCGTAGGGGAGGTTGTCGAGCAGTTCGCCCACCCCGTCGGCGGCGACGGCCTCGTCGATGCGCGGGGCCTGGCCGAGGGCGATGGCGGCGTCGGCGCCGTGGACGGCGTTCTCGCAGAGCTGGCGGCGGGCCCACCAGACCACGGGGCGGGGGCCGGACCACGTCCAGACGACCGTCGACGGGTCGTGGGCCAGCAGGCCCCTCCTCAGCGGTTCGGCCCCGGCGGCGAACCAGTCGGCGTAGCCGCCGTCGCCGGCGGGCAGGCCCAGGTCGACGGACGCGCGGTCGAGCCGCTCCTGCCGGGCCTCTCCCGCCACGATCGCGGCCCGGCGATGGGTGCTCCCGGTGTGCTCGACCAGATCGCGCAGGGTCCACCCGGGGCAGGTCGGCACGGGCCTGGCCAGGTCGTGACCCCGGATGGCCTCGGCCATGGCGGTGATCTGCGCGGCGACCGCGTCGGCGTACTCCCGTTGGTCCACTTGGCCCCCCTACAGCCCGGGCGCTCCCCACACCGCGAACCAGCGGGACAGGTCGGCCTCGATGGGCAGGTCGCCCGCGAGAGTGCCGCGCGCCTGCAGTTCCAGGGCGTTGTCGCGCCGCTGGCCCGGCAGTGGGGCGAACGGGTAGAACGTGCCCTGCTTGTAGAGGTATACCAGGGCGAGCCGCCGCCCGGCGGGGTCGGCGAACACGACGGTCGTGCACAGCAGCGAGGAGCCGAACCCGGCGCCCTCCAGGCTGGAGTTGGCCCCGTGGAGGTTGGTCACCAGCGACGACACGTCGTCGTCGCGCACGGTCAGCCAGGTGAAGCCGTAGTCGTCCTGGCTGATCTCGGGGGTGCCGACCAGCGCCCGTACGTCGTCCTGAAGGCGGGCGAACGCGGCGCCCTCGGCGGCGCGGAAGCAGACCGAGCCCACCCCGGCCGGCCCGAACGCGGTCGCGACCTGCAGCGTCACCGCGGCCGACGGCAGCGCGAACAGCGCGTCGAGATCGGGCCTGGCCTGTTTCGACCGGCCGAGGAGCGCGTCGAACCAGCCCATCAGGCCTCCCTGCCGAGTTCGCCGGAGATCCGGGCGAGTTGTTCGAGCCGCTTCTCCAGCGGCGGGTGGGTGGCGAACAGGCTCGCCACGCTCTCCCGGTTGAGCGCGGGCGCGAAGTAGAACGCGTTGAACGACTGCGCCTCGCGCAGGTCGCGCGTCGGGATGCGGGCGATCTCGCCGGAGACCTTGGTCAGGGCGCTGGCCAGCGCGGACGGACGCTGGGTGAGATAGGCCCCGGCGCGGTCGGCGGCCAGTTCGCGGTAGCGCGACAACAACCGGGTCAGCACGAAGCTGACGCAGTAGACGATCGTGGAGACCAGCACGATGATCAGGCCGATCGGCAGGCCGCCCTGGTTGTCGCGGTTGCGGCCGAGGCCGGCGTACAGGGCGAACCGGGTCATCAGCCCGGCCACCACGCCGAGGAACGAGGCGATCGTCATGACCGCGACGTCGCGGTGGGCCACGTGGGACATCTCGTGGGCCAGGACGCCTTCGAGCTCGGGCGGGTCGAGCCGCCGGAGCAGGCCGGTCGTCACGCAGACGACGGAGTTCTTCTGGTTGCGCCCGGTCGCGAACGCGTTGGGCACGTCGCTGTCGGCGACGGCCACACGGGGCTTGGGCATGTCGGCCAGGGCGCTCAGGCGGTCGATCACGGCGTGGAGCTGCGGGGCCTCCTGCGGTGACACCTCTCTGCCGCCCATCGCGTACAACGCGATCTTGTCGGAGAAGAAGAACTGCACCAGCAGGAAGCCCGCGGCGATGACCAGCACGACGACCGCCCGCGCCCCGACGGCGATGAGCACCGCCATGAACACGACATAGAGCAGGCCGAGCAGGAACATGGTCAGGACCATGCGGCGGGTCAGCCCGGAGTCGGGCCTGAACCGGGACATGGCGCTAACCCGGGATGAGCCCCTGGTCGCCCAGCATCTCCCGGACCTCGTCGATCGAGGCGTCCGCGGGGGGCAGAATCAGCTCAGACGGTTCAAGGGCATCGTCCGCGAGGGGCTTGCCGACATGGCGAACCTTGTCGAGAAGCGCGTGCAGCGCGGAACGGAACGTGGTCTCGTCGTCGGCCTCGATGGCCGACTCGAGTTCGGTGTCGAGGTCGTTGAGCACGCCGAGATCGCCGTCGGCGATCTGGACCTGCCCCTCCCCCATGATTCGGACGATCACTACTGTGCCTCCCCCGGCTGACGGTATTGCTGGGTGTGCTGGGGCTGCGGCTGCGCGGCCGGCTGCCCCTGCTCGATGGCGCTCTTCGGCGCCGGGCCCTGCCCCAGCTCGGCCTTCATTCGGGCCAGCTCAAGCTCCACGTCGCCCCCGGCGCCCATGCGGTCGAGCTCCGACTGGATGTCGTCACGCTGTCCGGTGTAGTCGTCGAGCGCGCCGCTGGCCAGCAGCTCGTCGATGGCGCCCGCGCGGGCCTGCATCTGGGCCGTCTTGTCTTCGGCCCGCTGGATCGCCAGGCCGACGTCGCCCATCTCCTCGGAGATCCCGGAGAACGCCTCGTTGATCCGGGTCTGCGCCTCGGCGGCGGTGTAGGTGGCCTTGATCGTCTCCTTCCGGGTGCGGAAGGCGTCGACCTTGGACTGGAGGCGCTGGCTGGCGAGCGTCAGCTTCTCCTCTTCGCCCTGCAGGTTGTTGTACTGGATGCGCAGGTCGGCCACCTGGGCCTGGATCGCGGTGCGGCGCGAGAGTGCGTCGCGGGCCAGGTCTTCGCGCCCGGCGGCCAGGGCGCTCTTGGCCTGCGACTCACGCTTGGCGGCCTCGGCCTCGGCCTGGTTGATCTGCAATTCGACCCGCTTGCGGCTGGTCGCCACGTCGGCCACGCCGCGGCGCACCTTCTGGAGCAACTCGAGCTGGCGCTGATATGAGTAGTCCAGGGTTTCCCGCGGATCCTCCATCTTGTCCAGGGCCTTGTTGGCCTTGGACCTGAAGATCATGGAAAGTCTCTTCATCACGCTCATGCGCGTCGGCCGTCCCCTTCTTAGGTTGTGCGTGGGTGACCCCAGCCGTTTCAAGCCCCGCAAAGGCGGCCAAGGCCGCCTGGGTTCACCCTACGCATAACGCACGGGGGCGTCACTAAGTTGCACTCCCGGTACGCTGGACAACGTGTTCCGACGTCGTACCCAGACCACCACGGACGCTACCCCCGTCCCTGATGTTGATCCTAAGCCTGTGACGACCCCGGCGAAGGGCCGTCCGACGCCGAAGCGCGCGGAGGCCCAGGGGCGCCGGCGGTCACCTGTCACCGCGCCGAAGAACCGCAAAGAGGCCTATCGCCAGGCCCGGGAGCGTGACCGTCTGCTCCGCGAGAAGGCCCGCGAGGGCATGATGCGCGGTGAAGACCGGTATCTCCCGGCCCGCGACCGCGGCCCGGTGAGGAAGTTCGCCCGCGACTTCGTCGACGCCCGGCGGCTCCCGGGGCAGTACTTCCTGCCCGCCGTGCTGGTCATCATGCTGCTGTCGATGATCCCCTTCCCGATCGAGATCCGGCGCTGGGTGCTGACCGTCTACACGATGTCGCTGCCGGTGGTGCTGGTGCTCGTGGTGGGCAGCTCGTTCTACGTCGCGGGCAGGGTCAAGAAGCTCGCGGCCGCGAGGTTCCCCGACGAAGACCTGAAGGGCGTCGGCTTCTACGCCGCCATGCGGTCGTCGCAGATCCGGCGGCTGCGCTTCCCCAAGCCGACCGTCAAGCCTGGTGGCGACCCGGTTCCCGACAACTCCCCCAAGAAATAGAACTTCGTTCTGGTTGTCTAGAGTTGGCCCATGGAATTCCGCCATTTGGGCCGAAGTGGCCTCGTCATCAGCGAGATCAGCTATGGCAACTGGATCACCCACGGCTCCCAGGTCGAGGAGGAGGCCGCCCGCGCTTGCGTGAAGGCCGCCCTCGACGAGGGCATCACGACCTTCGACACCGCCGACGTCTACGCGGGCACCCGCGCGGAGGAGGTGCTGGGACGCGCCCTCCAGGGCGTGCGCCGCGAGTCGCTGGAGATCTTCACGAAGGTCTACTGGCCGACCGGGCAGGGCCCCAACGACCGGGGCCTGTCGCGTAAGCACATCATGGAGTCGATCAACGGCTCCCTGCGCCGTCTGCAGACCGACTACGTCGACCTCTACCAGGCCCACCGCTACGACGTCGAGACCCCGCTCGAAGAGACGCTGCGGGCCTTCGACGACATCGTGCGGCAGGGCAAGGCGCTCTACATCGGCGTCAGCGAGTGGACCGCCGACCAGATCGCCGCCGCGCTGAAGATCGCCGACCAGATGGGCTTCGACCGCATCGTCTCCAACCAGCCCCAGTACTCCGCGTTGTGGCGGGTCATCGAGGGCGAGGTCGTGCCGCTGTCGGAGAAGGAGGGCATCGGCCAGATCGTGTTCTCGCCGATCGCCCAGGGGGTGCTGACCGGCAAGTACCTGCCCGGCCAGCCGCCGCCCGAGGGCTCGCGGGCGCTCGACCCGAGCGGCGGCAACTTCATCAAGCGCATGCTCGACGACGACCTGCTGACCCGCGTGCAGGAGCTGAAGCCGGTGGCCGCCGACCTGGGGCTGTCGATGGCCCAGTTCGCGGTGGCGTGGGTGCTGCAGAACCCCAACGTGTCGTCGGCGATCATCGGGGCCTCGCGGCCCGAGCAGGTGCGCGACAACGTCAAGGCGGCCGGGGTCAGGCTCGACGCCGAGGTCATGAAGAAGGTCGACGACATCCTCGGCCCGGTCGTCGTGCGCGACCCCTCTCTCACGAGTACCAACGCTCCCAAGAAACGCCCCTGAAAACAAAAGGCCCGCCATTACCGGCGGGCCTTTTTCATTCCTGTGGGCGCAATGACATTCCCTGGTATTCAACCCGGTCGCCGTCGAGCAACGTCACCTGTTCGACACCGGCTTCCAGCAGGTCACGCCAGCTTTCGCCGAGCCACGACTCCGCGTCGGCCTGACTGGGAAATACCTCGCGCGACAAATCGGCGGCGGATACCTCACCACCATTAGCGTTTTCATAACGCCAGCGCCATGTCATGCCTATGCTCCTGTTCGCGGCCGGTCGTTCCCTCAAGGGGAAATCCGAAGGGTGCCTGGGAACCCTATCTCCCCGAGATCTCCCCGAGCGTCATCACCCGAGCACGGAGGCCATTCCATGCTGCCCTCACATCCGTACAAACCACTGATCCGCGTCATACTCGGCGCGGTGGCCCTGGCCGCGGTCTCGGCGTTCGCGCCCCAGCCCGGGCCCGACACCCCCCGCCAGTGGACCTTCTGGCAGAGCGACGGCCTGGCCTGGCTCGCGCCGGAGGCCGGCGCGGTGCCGGCCGACGGTTCGGTCATCGGCTGGCGCTTCGGCGTCTCCCCCGACGGCACCGGCACCGACTCGCCCCGCGAGGTCCCCGCCTTCGACGACGTCTGCGGCGGGCAGGCCGCCGCGTCGGGCCAGAAGCGCGTGGTCCTGGCGGTCGACTTCGGCGACGGCGAGGTCGACGCCTACCCCGGCGACACCCCGCCCCAGAGCACCGTGACCTGTGTCGTGGCCCCCTCGTCGGCGACGTCGCTCCAGTTGCTCTCCTCGGAGACGACCCGGCCGAGGGTCGACGACACCGGCAACGTGCTGGCCGTCAGCGGCTACCCCGCCAAGAACACCACGACGGGCCGGGAACTCCCGGTCAGCCAGGCCGCCGGTTCGCCCCCGGCCGCCGCTCCGGAGGAGGGCGGAACGCCCGTCCTGCTCCTCGCGGGCGGCGCGGTCGCGGTCGCGGCGGGTGTGGGCGTCTTCTTCCTCCTGCGCCGCCGGCCGAGCTGAAACCCGTTCCCCCAGCGCCGAGCCCGCGCACGGCGACCGCCGCCCGGCCCTTTAGGGTTTCGGGCGGCGGTCTCCTTGCTGGACGGGTTCCGCCGGCCGGAGGCAACGAGGGGAGACGGGGTTGAAGGTCGAGCTGACCGGGACCGGCGGGCCCGGGGGGTGGCCGTCCGACGGGTGCGCGTCGTGCCGGTCGGTGCGGCGGGAGCGCGCGCCCCTGTCGGTGGTCGTCGACGACAACGCCCCCCTCGACGGCTACGAGCTGGCCCGGACCGACGACGGCGACATCGTCGTGGGGCCCGACGGGGGCAGTCTGCTGTTCGCCGACGGGCCCGGCGGAACGGGTCCGGGGCCGGCGTTCGACCTGGTGCTGATCGATCTGCTCGACGACCCCTTCCGGCTCGGCGCGCTGCGCGGACGCGGGCTGGTCAACCGGGCGACGCGGGTGGTGGCCGTGGGGCTCGACCACCGGGTCCGGTCCGAGGCCGAGCTCGATCGGCGGCTGGCCTACTGGGGCGCCGTCCAGGTGCCCGACGGGGCGGTGCTGGAGACCTCCGACCGCGCGGCCCACGACCCGGCCGGCCCGCACCGGACGATCGTGCTGGGCGGGACCCGCTCCGGGAAGTCGGAGGAGGCGGAGATGCGGCTCGCCGGGGAACCCGACGTCCTCTACGTCGCCACCGGCGACGCCGACGGAGACGCCGCCTGGGCCGGCCGGATCGCCGCCCACCGGAACCGGCGGCCGGCCCACTGGCGGACCCGGGAGACCCGCGACCTGGAAGACGTGCTGGCCGCCGAGACCGGTTCGGTGCTGATCGACGGGCTCGGCACCTGGCTGGCGGGCGTCTTCGACGACCTCGGCGCCTGGGACGACCCCGGCCGGGTCCGCGGCTCCTGCGACGGGCTGGTCGCGGCCTGGCGGCGCACCCGGGCCCGGGTCGTCCTGGTCAGCGACGAGGTGGGGCTGGGCGTGATCCCCGGCCACGCCTCGGGACGGATCTTCCGCGACGCGCTCGGCGACCTGAACCGCCGCCTCGCCGACGAGTCGGAGGAGGCGGTCCTGGTCGTCGCGGGCCGCGTCACCCCGCTGCCGTGAACCCGTCTCCGGTGCGGGAGTGGGCGAACGCCTGGTGGCTGGCCGTCTCGCTGCTGAGCGTGCTGCCGGTGCCGCGGCATCCGGCGGTCGACGCGCGCGTCGCCGGGCGGGCGATGGTGCTCGGGCCGCTCGTCGGGGTGCTGCTCGGGGTGGTCGCGGCGCTCGTCTTCCGGGGGGCCTCCTGGCTGGGGCTCGGGGACACGACGGCGGCGCTGCTCGCCGTCGGGACGCTGGCGCTGCTGACGCGGGCGCTGCACCTCGACGGGCTCGCCGACCTGGCCGACGGGCTCGGCAGCCGCAAGAGCGCGCCCGAGGCGCTGGCGATCATGAAACGGTCCGACATCGGGCCGTTCGGGGTGGTCGCGCTGATCTTCTGTGTGGGGCTCCAGGTCAGCGCGCTGAGTCAGGTGGGGCCCCATGCCCTGTGGGCGTTGCCCGTGGCCGTGGCGACCGGAAGGCTGGCCGTCACGTGGGCGTGCACGCCCCGTTTCCGGGCAGCGAGAGAGGAGGGGCTGGGCAGCCTCGTCGCGGGAACAGTGCGGGTGCCGCAGGCGTTGGCGTCTACTGGCACCTTGGCGATCGTCGCTATGATCGCGTTTCGCGACGTTCCGGTGCTGGTCAGCGCGGTGCCAATCGGGCTGGCCGTCGCCTGGGTCATCCTCGCCACCGCCGTCGGGCGGCTCGGGGGGATCACGGGGGATGTGCTCGGGGCGCTCGCCGAGGTCGCGACCGCGGCGTGCTTGCTCGCCAGTGCGGTGACGTTCACCGACCTGTAAACATCCCCCAACCTATTGGTAGGACGAACCCGAGTTTATGAGTACGGAGAAAGCACAGCTAGCATCGGCTCACGTGACCACAGTGCGCGTCAATGCATCTGACACGGTCTCCATAGAGACCGATGCCCTCGTAATCGGCATCCACGCCACCCCGCAGGGCCCACAGGCCGCGGCCGGGGCCGCCGGGCTCGACCGGGCCCTCGGCGGACGGCTCGCCGCCACGCTGACCGCGATGGGCTTCGCGGGCAAGCCCGAGGAGATCGCCAAGTTCCCCACGTTCGGCGCGATCCCGGCGCCGCTCGTCGTGGCGGTGGGGCTCGGCGCCCCGCCCGCCGACGGCGAGTCCCTGGAACTGGAGACCCTCCGCCGGGCCGCGGGCGCCGCCGCGCGCGCGCTGGCCGGAACGGCGTCGGCCGCCGTCGCGCTGCCCGCCACCACGACCGAAGAGGCCGAGGCGGTGGCCATCGGCAGCCTCCTGGGGGCCTACGTCTTCAGCCGCTACCAGACCAACGGGCAGCAGAAGGCGCCGCTGGCCGAGGTGGAGTTGGTCACCTCCGCCCCCGAGGCCGAGAGCGCGGTCCGACGCGCCGCCACGCTGGCCGACTCGGTCACCCTCGTCCGCGACCTGGTCAACACCCCGCCGTCCGATCTGTGGCCGGCCCGGTTCGCCGAGATCGCCGAGGAGATCGGCGGCAAGAACGGGCTGACCGTCGAGGTGCTCGACGAGATCGCGCTGAAGGAGAACGGCTACGGCGGCATCGTCGGCGTGGGCCAGGGCTCGTCCCGGCCGCCGCGGCTGGTCCGGGTGGCCTACTCCCACCCGCAGGCCGCCAAGACGCTCGCGTTCGTCGGCAAGGGAATCACGTTCGACTCCGGCGGGTTGTCACTCAAGCCGTCCGCGTCGATGGACTGGATGAAGTCCGACATGGGCGGCGCGGCCGCCGTGCTCGGAGCCCTGCTGGCGGTCGCCCGCCTCGGGCTCCACGTCAACGCCGTCGGCTACCTGTGCCTGGCCGAGAACATGCCCTCGGGCACCGCCCAGCGGCCCTCCGACGTGCTGCACACCTACAGCGGCAAGACCGTCGAGGTCCTCGACACCGACGCGGAGGGACGCCTGGTGCTCATCGACGGCATCGCCCGCGCCGCCGAGGACTCGCCCGACCTGATCGTCGACGTCGCCACGCTGACCGGCGCCCAGATCGTCGCCCTCGGGTGGCGTACCGCCGGGGTCATGGCCAACGACGACGACCTGCGCGGCGCCGTGGTCGAGCTGGCCGGGGCGCAGGGCGAGAGCGTGTGGGGCATGCCCCTGCCCGCCGAGCTGCGCAAGGGGCTCGACTCGCAGGTGGCCGACATCGCCAACCTCCACCCGGAGCGGTGGGGCGGCATGCTGGCGGCGGGCGTGTTCCTGCGCGAGTTCGTCCCCGACGGGGTTGACTGGGCCCACATCGACATGGCGGGACCTGCCTTCAACAAGGGCGAGCCCCACGGTTACACCCCCAAGGGCGGCACCGGAGCCATCACCCGCACGCTCGTCGCCATCGCCGAGCGCTATGCGGGCTGAGCGCACGATCATCCAAGACAAGTGAAAAGATGCCGTACCACGGCAGTATTCATTAGGGAGCTTTCCAGTGGCTGAAGGCAGCGGCCCCTTCGACATCGTTGTCCTAGGCGGCGGTAGCGGCGGCTACGCCTGCGCCCTGCGGGCGGCCGAGCTCGGCAAGAGCGTCGTTCTCATCGAGAAGGCCAAGGTGGGCGGCACGTGCCTCCATCAGGGGTGCATCCCCACCAAGGCGCTGCTGCACGCCGCGGAGCTGGCCGACCAGGCGCGTGAAGGCGAGTCCTTCGGCGTGAAGACCCGTTTCGACGGGATCGACGTGCCGGGCGTGCTCGCCTACAAGGACAAGGTGATCAGCGGGCTCTGGAAGGGCCTGCAGGGCCTCATCAAGAGCAAGAAGATCACCGTGGTCGAGGGCGAGGGCCGGCTCACCGGTCCCAACCAGGTCACCGTCAACGGCGAGGTCTACACCGGGCGCAACGTGGTGCTCGGCACCGGCTCGGTGCCGAAGTCGCTGCCCGGCCTCGACATCGACGGCCAGCGGGTCATCACCAGCGACCACGCCCTGGTCCTCGACCGGGTGCCGTCGTCGGTGATCATCCTGGGCGGCGGCGTCATCGGCGTCGAGTTCGCCAGCGTGTGGCGCTCCTTCGGCGCCGAGGTGACCATCGTCGAGGCGCTGCCCCACCTGCTCCCGCTTGAAGACGAGTCCAACTCCAAGCTGCTGGAGCGGGCCTTCCGCCGGCGCGGCATCAAGTACGAACTCGGTCAGCGCTTCGAGAGCGTCAAGACCACCGACACCGGGGTCGTCGTCACCCTGGAGGGCGGCAAGACCCTCGACGCCGAACTCATGCTGGTGGCCGTCGGGCGTGGCCCGGTCTCGGCCGGGCTCGGCTACGAGGAGCAGGGCGTCTCGATGGACCGGGGCTACGTCCTGGTCAACGAGTTCTGCCAGACCAGCGTCCCGGGCGTCTACGCCGTGGGCGACCTCATCCCCACGCTGCAGCTCGCCCACGTCGGCTTCGCCGAGGGCATCCTCGTCGCCGAGCACATCGCGGGCCTGCCGGTCGTGCCGATCGACTACGACGGCGTGCCGCGCATCACCTACTCCGAGCCCGAGGTGGCCTCGGTCGGCATCAGCGGCGCGACCGCGCGCGAGCGCGGCCACGACGTGGTCGAGCTGAGCTACAACCTCGCGGGCAACGGCCGCAGCAAGATCCTGCAGACCCAGGGCGAGGTCAAGGTCGTCGCCGAGAAGGACGGCGGTCGCGTGCTGGGCGTCCACATGGTCGGCGCCAGGGTCGGCGAGCTCATCGCCGAGGCCCAGCTCATCTACAACTGGGAGGCGACGGCGGGCGACGTGGCGCAGCTCATCCACCCGCACCCGACGCAGTCCGAGGCCCTCGGCGAGGCCATGCTGGCCCTGGCCGGCAAACCCCTCCACGTCCACAACTAAGAGCCCTCTAAGGAAGACGAAGACTCACCATGCCTGTCTCCGTAACCATGCCCCAGCTCGGCGAGAGCGTGACCGAGGGCACCGTCACCCGCTGGTTGAAGTCGGAGGGCGACCACGTCGAGGCCGACGAGCCGCTGCTTGAGGTGTCGACCGACAAGGTCGACACCGAGATCCCCTCGCCGTCCGCCGGCTATCTGACGAAGATCCTGGTCTCCGAGGACGAAACGGTCGAGGTCGGCGCCGAGCTGGCCGTCATCGACGCCAACGCCGCCGCGGGCGGCGGCGCGCCGGCCGCGCAGGAGGAGCCGCCCGCCGCGGCCCCCGAGCCGGAACCGGAGCCCGAGCCCGAGCCGGAGCCCGAGCCCGAGCCGGAGCCCGTTCAGGCCCAGGCCGCCCCGCAGCCCGCGCCCCAGCCGACCCCGCAGCCCGCCCCGCCCGCCCCGCAGCCGGTCCAGCAGCCGGCCCCGCAGAGCGCCCCGATC
>NZ_BBXE01000029.1:0-64570 GCF_001570565.1 Herbidospora yilanensis
GATCGTGGCGGTGTCGGTCCGTCACGGTCTGGCGAGTTACGAGATCCTCGGCCGGCTGATCGGCCTGCAGTCGGCGTGCGCGGTGGGCGACTTCGGCGGGGCCGACGGGCAGGCGGCGCGTCTCGACGTGCTGGCGGCGCGGCATGATCGTCCGCTGACGTCGGTGTTCACGGCGTGGTATCGGGCGTTGCGGGTGGCCGAGGATCCGGGGGTGGCGTTCGCCGTCAAGGAGGCGGCCTATCGGGAGGCGGCGGGGCTGCTGGCGGGGGCGGGGATGCCGGGGTTGAGCGAGGGGTTGCCGGCGTTGGCGTCGTTGTGCCTGCGGGTGCGGCACGGGCGTGCGCCGGAGCCGGTCGATCCGGGGGTGTACGGCCCGTTCGAGCCGTGGGCGGGTGCTTTTCTGCGGGCGGACGCCGATCTGGGCGCGGTGCCCGATCCGCCGGGTGACCTGCTGGCCGAGGCGTTGTGGGTGCTGCTGGCGCGGGCCGCCCGTGCGCGGGGTGACGGCGTGGTGTTCGGGCGGGCGCGGGAGGCGTTGCGGCCGGCGGCGGGGGAGCTGGCGGGGGCGGCGAGTGGTCTGGTGAGCCTGGGGTGGGTGAGGGACGTCATCGGGTGACCCTCTTTGCGGGGGGCGGCGGGTCGGTTAGGTTGATCACGACATCGCGGGAGCCCGGCGTACCGGGCTGAGAGTGCGGCTGGGCGGCCGCAGACCGCTTGAACCTGACCGGGTCATGCCGGCGTAGGGAGAAGGTCTCGTCATGACGTGTCAGCCGACGTCCGTCACCACGTTCAGCGACGGGTTGTGGCACGCCGCCGCGCCCACTTACGGGGCGATTCTCCGTCATCCGTTCATCACCGGGCTCGTCGACGGGACGCTGCCCCGGGAGGCGTTCCGGCATTTCGTCGTCCAGGACTCCCACTATCTGCGTGACTACGCCCGCGCGCTGGCGGTGTGCGCGGCCAGGGCTCCCGACGAGGAGGCCACCCGGGCGTTCGCCGGTGACGCGGTGGGGGCGATCGCGGCCGAGCGGGAGATGCACGCCGCGTTCATGGCCGACCTGGGCGGGTCGGCCGAGGAGGCGGCGGCGCAGCCGGTGGGGCCGACGACGCGGGCGTACACGAGTTATGTGCTGGCGACGGTGTACGGCGGTTCGTTCCTCGACGGGCTGGCGGCGGTGCTGCCCTGTTACTGGATCTACGCGCGGGTGGGGGCCGATCTGCTGGCGCGGTCGTCGCCTGATCCGCTGTACCGGCGGTGGATCGCGGCGTACGGGGACGAGGGGTTCCAGGAGACGGTGCGCCGGGTGGTGGCGCTGGCCGACCGGGTGGGCGCGGCGGCGACCGAGGCGCAGCGGGCGCGGGCGGCGGAGCACTTCCTGGCGACGGCCCGTTATGAGTGGATGTTCTGGGACGCGGCCTGGCGGCGGGAGTCCTGGCCCGTGTGACGCCGGCGGCCTGCCGTTCGGCGTTCGGGGATTGTCGGTGGGGTTGGCCATGATGAGGGGCATGAGTGAGACACCTCCCCTGACGTCGATCGCCGATGAGACCGCCTACGCCGAGGCCGTGCAGCTGGCCGTCGACGCGTCGGCCGCCTATTACGGCGACGGCACCTCCACGCTTGACGACGACGCCTACGACCGGCTGGTGCGCGGGATCGAGGCCTATGAGGCCGGCCATCCCGACCAGGTGCTGCCGTCGTCGCCGACGGGGAAGGTGGCGGGCGGCGCGGTGGTGGGCGACGTGCCCCACACGGTGCCGATGCTCAGTCTTGACAACGTCTTCGGCCCCGACCAGCTCGCCGCGTGGGCGGCGTCGCTGGAGCGGCGGCTCGACCACCCGGTCACGGCCTGGAGCGTGGAGGCCAAGCTCGACGGTCTGGCGGTCTCGGCCCGCTACCGGCGGGGCCGGCTGGTGCAGCTCGTCACGCGGGGTGACGGCCAGGCGGGGGAGGACGTCTCCCATTCCATCGGCACGATCGTGGGGTTGCCCGAGCGGCTGGCCGAGCCGGTGACGGTGGAGCTGCGGGGCGAGGTGATGATGACCACGGCGCAGTTCGCCGACGCGTGCGCCAAGCGGCAGGCCCACGACGGCACCACCTTCGCCAATCCGCGCAGCGCGGCGGCGGGCACGTTGCGGACCAGGGACCGTCCCTATGTGTGCGAGCTGACGTTCTTCGGTTACGGCGCCCTGCCGCTGCCGCCGGGTGACGACTCGCCGCTGGCCGGGCGGCTGCGGGAGCTGCCGCACAGCCAGATCATGGAGTGGGTGGCCGGTCAGGGCGTGCAGACGACGGCGGTGACGCCGGTCGCCGGGGTGCTCGTGGCCGACCTGGAGGCGGTGCGGGCGCGGGTGGAGGAGATCGCCGCGGCCCGCGCCGGGCTCGACTTCGGCATCGACGGCATCGTGATCAAGTGTGACCTGGCCGCCGACCAGGCGGCGGCGGGGTTCAGCTCGCGCGCCCCCCGCTGGGCGGTGGCCTACAAGCTGCCCGCCACCGAGAAGATCACCAAGCTGCTGGCGGTGGAGTGGAACACCGGCCGCACCGGCATCATCGCCCCGCGCGCCGTGCTGGAGCCGGTCGAGCTCGACGGGTCGGTCGTCACCTACGCCACCCTCCACAACGCCGCCGACATCGCCCGGCGCGGCCTGATGCTCGGCGACTCGGTCACCGTCTACAAGGCCGGCGACGTGATCCCGCGGGTGGAGGCCCCGGTCGTCCACCTGCGCACCGGCGACGAGAGGCCCATCGACATCCCTCGGGTGTGCCCGTCGTGCGGCGACGCCATCGACGCCACACAGGAACGCTGGCGGTGTGTGCGCGGGCGCGCCTGCCGGGCCATCGCCTCGATCGAATACGCGGTCGGCCGCGACCAGCTCGACATCGAGGGCCTGGCCGTCAACCGCATCCAGCAGATGCTCGACGCCGGTCTCATCGCCGACTTCGCCGACCTGTTCTATCTCACCCGCGACCAGTTGCTCGCCCTCGACCGGATGGGCGAGACCAGCACCGACAACCTGCTGGCCGCCCTCGAACGCGCCAAGGCGCAGCCGCTCAGCCGGGTGTTCTGCGCGCTGGGGGTGCGCGGCACCGGCCGCAGCATGTCCCGTCGCATCGCCGCCCACTTCGGCACGATGGACGCCATCCGCGCCGCCGACGCCGCCGCGATCCAGCAGGTCGAGGGCATCGGCCCGGAGAAGGCCCCCGTCGTGGTCGCCGAACTGGTCGAACTCGACGCCCTGATCGACAAGCTGATCAAGGCGGGCGTGAACATGACCCAGCCCGGCGTCGTCCGTCCCCCGGCCGACGAAGCGGCCGACGAAGCGGCCGGGGAGGCGGGCGGGGAGGCGGGCGAGCCGCTCGGCCTCCCGCTGGCGGGCATGTCGGTGGTGGTGACCGGAACGATGACCGGCCCCCTGGCGGCGCTGTCGCGCAACGAGGTGAACGAGCTGGTGGAGCGGGCGGGCGGCAAGGCGTCGTCGGGCGTGTCGGCCAAGACGTCGCTGGTGGTCGCGGGCGACAAGGCCGGCTCCAAGCGGACCAAGGCCGAGAGCCTGGGCGTGCGCGTCGCGACGCCGGAGGAGTTCGCGGGCCTGGTGGCCGCGTTCCTGTGACCGGCGAGGGGCGACGGCTCCGAGCCGGGCCGCGGCGTGACGGGTCGCCGTCGGGGCGGTGAGCCGAGCCGCTATTTGCCGGTGTGGTCGATGACGTTCCCGTTGGAGCAGTTGTTCAGGTGGTCGCCCACCCAGTTCCCCAGGACCGGGACCACCGCCACCTCCTGCAGGCAGACGGCGGCGGCCGTGAAGTTCCAGTTGTTCGCCGCGTTCACCCCCGGCCCGAAGTCCGAGCCGGGGTCGTCGGCATGGACGGGCCCCGCGACCCCCGCCGCGACCCCCACCGCGGCCAGCGCCAGCACGGCCGTCGCGAACGTCTTCCTCATCGGACCACTCCCCCATCGGTCGACTACAGAGCGTGACCATCGTACGGTGGGACACTGGACTGGTGAGCTACTGGCGTTCTCTGTACGAGTCGATCCGCTCGCCGGACGTCCTGTGGCCGTGGTTCGCCGAGCACCCCGACCTGGTGGCCGAGGTCCGGGAGCTGGGCCGGCCCGGGAGCCACCGGATCGCGCCGGGACACGACCTCCTTGAGCGGCTCTATGCCCTGGGCCGCGTCCTCGACCTGCTCATCGCCGACCACCCCCGCGCCTATCCGGCGTTCTGCGCCGCCCTGGGCGCGCACCGCGTCGACCGGACGGACTTCCACCCGTTCTTCCACGAGGTGGCGGAGGTCCGGCAGGCGGCCGACCCCGGTGAGCCGCCGTCGGTCGTCGGGGAGCGCTGGCCCGGCTTCATGGTCGGGACGCTGCTGCTGGCCCGTGCCGGCGTGGTCGTCACCGCGGGGGAGCGGCACCTGGTCGCCGGGGTCGCCGACCGGTCGGCCATCTACTGGACCCACCACCGCCGCCACCGGCCCGCTCGCGACCTCTCCCACGGCTGGGGCCACAACTCGCAGTGGCGGACCGACGCGCGCCGCGACTACCTGGCCGGCGGCCGGTTCCACTACAACGTCGACGGCACCGAACGACCGGCCGACCGGGCGGAGGCCGACCTGGTCCGTCACCGGTGCGGCACCGTGACCGATCCGGGTGGTGACCTGTTCCCCTACGACCTGCGCCACGTCGAACCCGCCATGCTGGAGACATGAAGATCGTCGTACTGTCCGACACGCACGCGCCGCGTTTCTGGAAGGCGTGCCCGCCGCGGGTGGCCGAGCATCTGCGCGGCGCCGACGTGATCCTGCACGCCGGTGACGTGTGCGTCGGCCGGGTCCTGGACGAACTGGCCGCCTACGCGCCCGTCCACGCCGTCAAGGGCAACAACGACGGTCCCGACGTGCACGCGCCCGAGACGCTGGAGCTGACGCTCGGCGGCCTGCGCGTGGCGATGATCCACGACAGCGGGCCGGCCAAGGGGCGGCCGGCCCGGATGCGGGCCCGGTTCCCCGACGCCGATCTGGTCGTGTACGGCCACTCCCACGTCCCCCTGGACGAGAGCTACGGCGGCCTCCGCGTCTTCAACCCCGGCTCGCCCACCGACAGGCGCCGCCAGCCCCACGGCACCCTCGGCCTGCTGCGCGTGGAGCACGGAACGCTGGTGGAGGCGGCGATCGTGCCCGTGACCTGACCCGCGCCGGGCCGCCCGCCACCTACGATGTCGCAGGTGACCGCCTACGACGACGACCTCTTCGAGCACCTCGACACCTCCGCCCTGCCGCCGCGCGGGCAGCGGATCCTGGCCGTGATCCACGACTGGGTGGTCCGGCACGGATATCCGCCGAGCACCCGGGAGATCGGCGACGCGGTCGGCCTGCGTTCGGCGTCCGCGGTGTCGCGGCACCTGCGGATCCTGGAGGATCAGGGGTTCCTGCGCCGGGGCACGGCGATGAGCCGGCCGATCGACGTGCGGGCGTTCCTGCGCGGTCCGGCGGCGCGACCGGCCGCCGACCTGGTCAGCGTGCCCGTCGTGGGCGACATCGCCGCGGGCGTGCCGATCCCGGCCGAGCAGCACGTCGACGACGCGCTGACCCTGCCGCGCGACCTCACGGGACGGGGCACCGTCTTCGGGCTGCGGGTGCGGGGCGACTCGATGGTCGACGCGGCCATCTGCGACGGCGACATCGTCGTGGTGCGGCAGCAGCCCGAGGCCCACTCGGGGCAGATCGTGGCCGCGATGATCGACGGCGAGGCGACCGTCAAGGTGTTCCGGCGGCGCGGCGGGCACGTCGTGCTCGAACCCCGCAACCCCGCCTACGCCGACATCGACGGCGACGACGCGGTGGTGCTGGGCATCGTCGTGTCGGTGCTGCGGAGCGTCTGAGCGGAAAATTCCGCGCCCGGATGTCGAGAACGCGGCGGCGGCTCCGTCCCCGGTTCACCGACGAAGAAGGAGAACCACCGTGACGATCAAACGCATGGACAACGTCGCCATCGTGGTCGAGGACCTCGAGGCCGCCATCGCGTTCTTCGTGGAACTCGGCATGGACGTGGAGGGGCGGGCGTCCATCGAAGGCGACTTCGCCGACCGGACCGTCGGGCTCCACGGCGTCCGCAGCGACATCGCGATGATGCGGACCCCGGACGGCCACGGCCGGCTGGAGCTCACCAAATACCACGCCCCCGCGGCGGTCGGCCCCGACCCGGGCGCCGTGCCGCCCAACACGCGGGGCTGGCACCGGGTGATGTTCGCGGTCGAGGACATCGACGACGTCGTGGCCCGCCTGCGCGGGCACGGCGCCGAGCTGGTCGGCGACCTGGTCCGCTACGAGGACACCTACCGGCTCTGCTACCTCCGGGGCCCCGAGGGGATCGTCGTCGCCCTGGCCGAGCAGCTCGGCTGACCCGGAGAAGAGGGAAGATGGCCAAGTATCTGCTGCTCAAGCACTACCGGGGCGCGCCCGCGCCGGTCAACGACGTGCCGATGGACCGGTGGACGCCCGAGGAGGTCGCCGCCCACGTCCAGTACATGGTCGACTTCGCCGCCCGGCTGGAGGGCTCCGGCGAGTTCGTCGACAGCCAGGGCCTGTCGCCGGAGGGGGCGTTCGTCCGCTACGGCGGCGAGGGGCGGCCGCCGGTCGTCGACGGACCGTTCGCCGAGACCAAAGACCTGATCGCCGGCTGGATGGTGATCGACGTCGAGTCCCGCGAACGCGCCTACGAACTGGCCGCCGAGTTGTCCGCCGCCCCCGGCGCGGGCGGGCGGCCGATCCACGAGTGGCTGGAGGTGCGCCCGTTCCTGGCCGTCCATTCGACGGTGTTCGATTGACGGTGTTCGATTGAACGAGGCACTGCTGCGGGAGCTGGTCCCGGCGGTGATCGGGGTGCTGGTCCGCCGCGGGGCCGGCTTCGCGGCGGCCGAGGACGCCGTCCAGGACGCCCTGGTCGAGGCCGTGCGCGCGGACTGGGCGGAGCCGCCGCGCGACCTCAAGGGATGGCTGATCACCGTGGCCTGGCGCAAGTTCCTCGACGCCGCCCGCGCGGAGACCTCCCGGCGCGACCGCGAGCTCCGCGCCGAGGGCGAACCCGCGCCCGGCCCGGCCGAGTCGTCCGACGACACGCTGCGCCTGTACTTCCTGTGCGCGCACCCCTCGCTGACCCCGGCGTCGGCCGTCGCGCTGACGCTGCGCGCGGTCGGCGGCCTGACCACCCGGCAGATCGCGCGGGCCTACCTGGTGCCCGAGCCGACCATGGCGCAGCGGATCAGCAGGGCCAAGCGCGCCGTGGCCGGGGTGCGGTTCACCCGGCCCGGTGACGTCGCCACGGTGCTGCGCGTGCTCTACCTGGTGTTCAACGAGGGCTACTCCGGCGACGTCGACCTCGCCGCCGAGGCGATCCGGCTCACCCGCCGGCTCGCCGCCATGACGCGGCACGAGGAGGTCGCCGGGCTGCTGGCGCTCATGCTGCTGCACCACGCCCGGCGTCCGGCCCGCACCACCCCCGACGGCAGGCTGGTGCCGCTGGCCGAGCAGGACCGCGGCCGGTGGGACACCCGCCTGATCGCCGAGGGCGTCGACGTGCTCCAGGCCGCCCTGGCGCGCGACCGGCTCGGCGAGTTCCAGGCCCAGGCGGCCATCGCCGCCCTCCACGCCGACGCCCCGACGGCCGCGGAGACCGACTGGGTGCAGATCGTCGAGTGGTACGACGAACTGGTGCGCCTCACCGGCAACCCGGTGGCCCGCCTCAACCGCGCCGTCGCGGTCGGCGAGGCTGAGGGCGCGCGGGCCGGCCTGGCCGCCCTGGCCGAGCTCGACCCCGGCCTGCCCCGCCACACCGCCGCCGCGGCCTACCTGCACGAGCGCGCCGGCGACCCCGCGACGGCGGCCCGCCTGTACGCCGAAGCCGCCCGCACGGCCCTCAGCCTCCCCGAACGCGACCACCTCACCCGCCAGGCCGCCCGCCTCAACGCCCGCCCGCGCGAATGATCAAGGAGTCCGCCGGCGTGGGTAGGGTGGGTCCGGTCCGAGGACGATTCGTGAGGAACTGCACCGAGGAACCGCACCATGGAACTCTTCCGCCACGGCCCCGCCGGGTCCGAGCGCCCCGCCGTCCGCGACGAGGACCGCACCTATGACCTGACGCCGCTCACCGCCGACATCGACGGCGCCTTCCTGGCCGACGACGGCGTCGAACGAGCCGCCGCCGCCCTGGCCGCCGGAGACGTGCCCGAGATCGACACGACCGGCCGGCGCGTCGGCTCGCCCGTCGCCCGCCCGCCGGCCGTGGTGTGCATCGGGATGAACTACGCCGCGCACGCGGCCGAGTCGGGCGCCGCCCCGCCGCCCTACCCGATCGTGTTCCTCAAGCACCCGGGCTGCGTGGTCGGGCCCGACGACGACGTGATACTGCCACCCGGCTCGGCCAAGACCGACTGGGAGGTCGAGCTGGCCGTCGTCATGAAGGGCACCCCGCGCTACCTCGACGACCCGTCGCAGGCCCTCGACTACGTCGCCGGATACGCCCTGTCGAACGACCTGTCGGAGCGCGCCTTCCAGTTGGAGGAGTCGGGCGGGCAGTGGTCGAAGGGCAAGTGCGCCGAGACCTTCAACCCGCTCGGGCCGGTGCTGCGGCCCGCCGCCGAGATCGACCCGACGGCGCTGCGGTTGCGGTCGTGGGTCAACGGCGAGGTCCGGCAGGACTCCAGCACGGCCGACATGGTGTTCTCGGTCGCGGAGATCATCCACCACCTGAGCCACTACATGCTGCTGATGCCGGGCGACGTGATCAGCACCGGCACCCCCGAGGGCGTGGCGCTGTCGGGCCGCTTCCCCTACCTGAAGGTCGGCGACGTCGTCACGATGGAGATCGACGGCCTCGGCCGCCAGGAGCAGGTGATCGTCGCCTACTGAGGCGCTCGGGGCGGCCCGTCCAAGTGAGGCCGGGACGTGCCGCGGTCGCCGGCCGACGGCCCGGGCGGCGCCGGACCGGCCGAGCGGCCTCGGCGTGGCGACGGCGCGGACCGGGACCCGGCCCGCGCGACCGGGTTCAGGCCGTGGTCGCCGCCGGGGACGGGCCCGGCCCCGCCGGACCGCCCCTGAGGGCGGCCCGGCAGGCGGTCGGTCAGCAGACGATGAAGATGCTCTTCCATCCGACCGGCGTGATCTGCTCGGCGTTGCGGTTGCTGTCGAGGGTGAAGTGGGCCGTGCCCTCGGCGTTGGGCTGGTTGTACATCCGGCCGCTCTGGCCGGTGCCGTACCACTTGTAGGAGCCGCCGAAGGGGATGTTGTTGGTGCCGCACGCGCTGAGGGCCACGCTCCGGCCCGAGAAGCCGGGGCCCTCGTAGGCCACGTACACCGAGGCGTGGGCCATGCCGGCGGTGCCGGCGACGACGGCGGCGGCGAGCGCGGAGGTGAGGATGATCCTCTTCACTGTTGTCCTTCCGTGGAGTTGTATTCCGCGGCCATCGTGGAACGTTCCGCGGCCATGATCGGGTGCGCCGCGCGCGCGGTGACCACATGAAGATCGTCATTTTGGACGAGGATCAGCGGGCGGCCCCGCCGCCGCCCAGGTCTGGACATAACCGGCTTGTCCGATCGCACGAACCCGGCCGGTTCGGGTTGGCCGATCGGCTGAGTACGGCGGCCGGCCGGCGATCTAGCCTCGGCACATGACGACCCCGGAACGCTGGCTTGAGGAGCATCTCGCCCCGATCCTGGCCGCACGCGGAGTGCCGGGCGCCTCGGTCGCCGTGCTGGCCGAGGGCCGGGTGGTCACCGCCGCCGCCGGGGTGCTCAGCACCGCCACCGGCGTCGAGGCGACCCCCGACGCGGTCTTCCAGATCGGGTCGATCACCAAGTTGTGGACGAGCGCGCTGGTGCTCCAGCTCGTCGACGACGGCCTGGTCGGCCTGGACGCCCCGGTGCGCGCCTACCTGCCGGAGTTCGAGGCGGGCGACCCGGCGATCACCGTCCGCCAGCTCCTCTGCCACGTCGCCGGGTTCGAGGGCGACATCTTCACCGACACCGGCCGGGGCGAGGACGCCGTCGAGCGCTACGTCGCCTCGATCCGGGACATCCCGCAGCTCTTCGCGCCCGGCGAGGTGTTCTCCTACAACAACGCCGGCTTCGTCGTCCTCGGCCGCCTGGTCGAGGTCATGCGCGGCGAGCCGTTCGACCGGGTGCTGGTCGACCGGCTCGCCGCGCCCCTCGGGCTCACCCACGTCTCGCCCAGCCCCTACGAGGCGATCCTGCACCGGGCCGCCGTCGGGCACCTGCCCGGCGAGGGCGGCGGCCCGGTGCCCACGCCGACGTGGGCGCTGGCCCGCTCGAACGCGCCCGCCGGGTCGATGCTGGCGATGACCGCGCGCGACCTGGCCCGCTTCGCCGCCATGCACCTGGCCGGCGGCGCCGGCCTGCTCAGGCCCGGCACGGTGGCGGCCATGTGGCGGCCGCAGGTGAGGCTGCCCCGGCTCGGCACCATGGCCGGCGCGTGGGGGCTGGGCTGGGAACTGGAGGAGTACGACGGGCGGGCCGTGGTCGGCCACGACGGCGGCACCATCGGCCAGGCCGCCTTCCTGCGGATCGTGCCCGACCGGGGCGTCGCCGTCTCGCTGCTGACCAACGGCGGCGACGTCCTGGGCGCCTACGCCGACATCGTCGGGCACCTGCTGGAGGACCTGGCCGGCGTCACGCTGCCGCCCCGGCCGACGCCGCCCGCCGAGCCGGAGCCGATCGACCCGGCGCCCTACCTGGGCCGGTACGCCGACACGATCTACGACATCACCGTCAGCCAGGACGCCGACGGCACGATCTGGCTCGACCGGGTCCCCAAAGGCGTCATCGCGGAGATCGGCGAGAAGCCGCTGCGGACCCGGCTGGTGCACCTCGAAGGCGACTCGCTGATCGCGCTGGAGCCGATCCACGGCGTCCATCCCGTCTTCGCCTTCGTCGGACGCGACGAATCGGGGCTCGCGAAGCACATCCACTACGGCCGTGCGGTCTCGAGAAAGGGAACGCCATGACGTCGTCCGTCTCGCACGACCTGACGGCCCCACGGCGCGGCTCCACCCGCCACCTCCTCGCCTCCGCCCACCCCCTGAAGGAGCACATGTGAACCAGGCCCACTGGCAGCACCGCCTCGACGAACTCGCCGCCGAGCACGGGGTGCCCGGCGCGCAACTGGGCATCCTGTGCGGCGACGACCTGCTGACCCTCGCCACCGGCGTGCTGCACGCCGGGACCGGCCAGCCCGCCGCCACCGACTCCGTCTGGCAGATCGGCTCGATCTCCAAGGTGTGGACGGCCACCGTCATCATGCGACTGATCGACGAGGGCCGGTTCACCCTGGAGACCCCGGTCGCCGAGGTGCTGCCGGAGTTCCGGCTGCGCGACCCCGAGACCACCGCCGCCGTCACCGTCTGGCACCTGCTCACCCACACCAGCGGCATCGACGGCGACCTGTTCACCGACACCGGCCGGGGCGACGACGCCCTGGAGAAGTACGTCGCCCTGCTGGCCGACTCGCCGAGGAACCACCCGATCGGCGCGACCTGGTCGTACTGCAACGCGGGCTACTCGGTGCCCGGCCGGATCATCGAGGTCGCCACCGGCCAGACCTGGGACCAGGCGATCAGGGAGAAGCTCTTCACGCCGCTCGGCCTGACCCACACCACGACCCTGCCCGAGGAGGCGATGGTCTTCGGCCACGCGATGGGCCACGTCAAGGGCGGCGACGAACCCGTGGCCGCGCCCGTGTGGGGGCTGCCGCGCGCGGTCGGCCCGGCCGGGCTCATCACCGCGACCGCCGCCGACGTGCTCGCCTTCGCCCGCATGCACCTGCGCGGCGGGGTCGCCGCCGATGGCACCCGGGTGCTCTCGCGGGAGAGCGCGGCGGCGATGTCGGCGTACCAGACCGACTGCCCCGAGAAGCGGCTGCTCGGCGACTCGTGGGGCCTCGGCTGGTTCCGCTGCGACTGGCACGGCCACCGCGCCTACGGCCACGACGGCAACACCATCGGCCAGGCGGCGTTCCTGCGCGTGCTGCCCGAGGCCGGGGTCGCGGTCGTGCTGCTCACCAACGGCGGCCACACCCACGACCTGTACGCCGACCTCTACGACGAGATCTTCGCCGAGCTCGCCGGCGTCCGGCTGCCCGAGCCGTTCCAGCCCCCGGCCGAACCGGCCGCCGCCGACCTCACCCCCTACGCCGGCACCTACGAGCGCGAGTCGGTGCGCATGGAGGTGTTCGACGACGACGGCAAGCCGACCCTGCGCACCACCGCCACGGGCCCGCTCGCCGGGCTGGAGGACGACCCCGTGCAGACGTACGAGATGACCCCGGTCGAGCCCGGCCTGTACGCCGTCCGCCCCGAAGGCATGGAGACGTGGATGCCGGTGACCTTCTACTCCCTGCCCGCCGGCGAGGAGTACGTCCACTACGGCGCCCGCGCGACCCCGAAGAAGCTCGGCTGACCGTGCTCCGCGAACACCTCGGGGCGGCCCGGGACGCGACCGACCGGGCCCGCGCGGCCGGCGTGGAGATCCGGGAACTCCACGACCTGCCCGCGACCCACGCCATGATCGACCTGCTCGTGAAGATCTGGGGCCGCCCGCTGATCACCGTGGAGTTCCTCCGCGCCCTGACCCGCGCGGGCAACTACGCCGCCGGCGCCTACGACGGAGACCGCCTCGTCGGCGTCTGCATCGGCTTTCACGAGGAACCGGCGGCCCGCACCCTGCACAGCCACGTCGCCGGGGTCGTGCCGGGACTGGCCGGCCGCGGCGTCGGCGCCGCGCTCAAGCTCCACCAGCGGGCCTGGGCCCTCGCCCGCGGCATCCCGACCATCGAGTGGACCTTCGACCCGCTGGTCAGCCGCAACGCCTACTTCAACATCGTCAAACTGGGGGCGCTCCCGGTGGAGTACCTCCCGAACTTCTACGGCGCCATGCACGACGCGATCAACGGTGCCGACGACACCGACCGCCTGCTGATGCGCTGGAGCCTGCTGTCCCCGAGGGTCGTCGCGGCCTGCGCGGGCGCGCCGTTCGACCGCCCGGCGGGCGGCCCGTCGAGCCGCCGCGTCGCCACCCCCGGCGACATCGAGGCGCTGCGCGCCGCCGACCCGGCCGCCGCCGTAGCGTGGCGGCGGCGGCTCCGCGACGAACTGGCGCCGCTGATGACCTCCGGAGGCCGCGTCGTCGACTTCGACCGCGACCTCGGCTACCTCGTCGACCTGGAGACCCCATGAAGCTGCGCGGAATCGAACTGCGCCGTGTCTCGATGCCGCTCGTGGCACCGTTCCGGACCTCGTTCGGCACCCAGACCGAACGCGACATCCTGCTGCTGAAGGCGGTCACCGACGACGCCGAGGGCTGGGGCGAGTGCGTCGCGCTGAGCGACCCGCTGTACTCGGCCGAGTACGTCGAGTCCCAGCAGGACGTGCTGCGCCGCTTCCTGCTGCCGAGGCTGGCCTCGCCGGAGGGGACGGCCGCGCTCGGGCGGTCGGGCGCGGCGGCCGTCGCGGGGCTGCTGCACCCGTACAAGGGACACCGCATGGCCAAGGCCGCCGTGGAGATGGCGATCCTGGACGCCGAACTGCGCGCCCTCGGCCGCTCCTTCGGCCGCGAACTCGGCGCCGTCGCCGACCGTGTGCCCAGCGGCGTCTCGGTCGGCATCCACGACTCGATCCCGGCGCTGCTGTCGGCCGTCGAGGGCTACCTGGACGAGGGGTACGCCCGCGTCAAACTGAAGATCGAGCCGGGCTGGGACGTGGAGCCGGTGGCCGCCGTCCGCGAGCGGTTCGGCGGCGACGTGCTCCTCCAGGTCGACGCCAACACCGCCTACACCCTCCGCGACGCCCGCCACCTGGCCAGGCTCGACGCGTTCGACCTGCTGCTGATCGAACAGCCGCTGGAGGAGGAGGACGTCCTGGGCCACGCCGCGCTGGCGCGGCGGCTCGCCACGCCGATCTGCCTCGACGAGTCGGTCGTGTCGGCGCAGACCGCCGCCGCGGCGATCACGCTCGGCGCGTGCCAGATCATCAACATCAAACCCGGCCGGGTCGGCGGATACCTGGAGGCCAGGAGGATCCACGACCTGGCCGCCGCCCACGGGGTCGCGGTCTGGTGCGGCGGCATGGTGGAGACGGGTCTCGGCCGCGCCGCCAACATCGCCCTGGCCGCGCTGCCCGGCTTCACCCTGCCCGGCGACGTCTCGGCCTCCGGCCGCTTCTACCGGACCGACATCACCGAGCCGATCGTCCTGGACGACGGCCACGTCACGGTCCCCACCGGCCCCGGCCTCGGCGTCGCCCCCATCCCCGGCCTGCTGGAGCAGGTGACGACGTCGGTGGAGTGGATCGCGTTCTGAGGCGCGCGCCTATACTCCGGGCGTGAGTCAGCGACCGCGAGCGAGCCTCGGCCGCGTCCTCGACGACCTGGGCTCCACCCTCCTGGAGCTCGTCGCGGGCGACGTCGACCACCCGGAGGGCATCAGCGCCCTGGTCATCTTCGACCCGCTCGACGAACCCGTGCTCGACCCCCGATCGCTGGTGCTGGGCGTCGGCGTCGACCCCGCCGCCGGCGCGCTGCCCGCGCTGCTGCGCTCCCTCGGCGGCCACGACACGGTGGCCCTGGTGGTCAGGGCCCCGGTCGCGCTCACCCCGGAGGTGCGGGCCGCCGTCCACGACAGCGGCGTCGCCCTCATCGGCCTGCGCCGGGGCGCCACGTGGGCGCAGCTCACCGCCCTCATCCGCGCCATGCTCGCCGAGGGCGACATCGGCGTCACCGGCCACGAATCCCTCGGCGGCCTCCCGTCGGGCGACCTGTTCGCCGTCGCCAACGCCGTGGCCGCGCTCCTGGACGCCCCCATCACCATCGAAGACCGCAGCTCCCGCGTGCTCGCCTTCTCCGGCCGTCAGGACGAGGCCGACCCCTCCCGCGTGGAGACCGTCATCGGCCGCCAGGTCCCCGAACGCTACGCCAACCGCCTGACCGAACTGGGCGTCTTCCGCGACCTCTACCGCTACCAGGCCCCCGTCGTCGTCAAACCCCAGGACCTCGGCTACGACGAGACCACCGTGCAGCGCGTCGCCATCGCCGTCCGCGCCGGCGCCGACGTCCAGCGCAGACTCCGCACCGACCTCATCGGCACCGTCCTGGAAGGCGGCGCCGGAGCCCGCGACGCCCTCGGCCGCCTCGGCCTGTCGGGCCGCCGCCTCGTCATCGTGAGCGCCGGCCTGCTGCCCGGCCACCCCCACACCGACCTCGAACGCCTCGCCGACGCCCTGTCGGTGCACCTGTCGGCCACGGTCCCGTCGTCGGCCGTGGCCGCCGTCGGCGGCACCGTCTACGGCCTGCTCCCGGTGGTCGTGACGACCGGCAGCCCCGAACAGCGGGCCGCCCGGCTGGCCGCCGACTTCGTCGACCGGGTCGACGGCAACCTGCACGCCGTCGTCGCGGTCGCCCCGGCGGGCTCCGACATCAGCGGCATCGTCCACGGGAAGGCCCAGGCCGACCGCGTGCTGCGGGTGATGCGCGAAGGCCACACGGGCCTGCGCGTGGCCCGGCTCGACGACGTCCAGACCCTCGCCCTGGTCCTCGAACTGCGCGACCTGGCCGCCGCCCGCGACGAACGCCCGGGGGGCGCGATCGCCCGGCTGATGGACTACGACGAACGCAACAACGCGGGCCTGGTCGAGACGCTGGAGGCGTGGCTGGACGCGCTCGGCGACGTGGGCAAGGCGGCCGGCGCGCTGTTCATCCACCCCAACACGCTGCGCTACCGGCTGAAGCGCGTCACCGAGGTCGGCGAGATCGACCTGACCGACCCGGAACAGCGGTTCGCCGCGATGCTCCAGCTCCGCATCCTGGCCCCTCGCTGAGCCCGGTCAGGGACCGCTCACCGCGCCGAGCACCGCCCTGACCGCGTCGAGCCCCCGGTCGAGCCGTCCGCGGTCCACGCCCTCTTCGTACTCGGCCGGCCACCACCAGGAGATCTCCGCGAGGAACGGCCCGCGACGGGCGACGACGTACACCTGCGCGATCGGATCGCCGTTGTCGGAACTGGTCGGCACGACGTCCGTGTGCGCCATCGCCTGCCAGCCCCGGAGTGAGAAGGACCTGAAACAGGGCCGGATCTCGTCGGACAGCCTCCTCGCCTCAGCCGGGCCGGTGAGCCAGATCCGGACGGCGAGGGGATCGGGGCTCTCGGCCAGCCGGAGCAGGGTCGTGTGGCCGGGCTGGCGCACCCGCACGTCGTCCGCCGCCTCGCACATCGGTCCCAGGGCTGCGTCGAGCGGGCGTGCGACGCCGTCGGCCGAGCGTGCCGCGTCCAGCCGTTCGGCGACCTCCGCTACGGAGGTCGCCGGGATCTCGGAGGCGAGAAGGGGGGCCGCCGACGACGTCCACTGGCAGTTCGCCGCGAGCAGCAGGACCGCCAGTGACGGGATCCGCTTCACGATCCGACTATGGCATTCCCGACACGGGCCCGTCAGCGATGCCGCGTACGCAGCGGCGGTTGGTGCAGCGTGACCGGCCGACCTCGATCTCGGCGCGGGAGTGCGCGCCGGAGTCCTTCACGCGGTGTGCCGGGCACCCTTCGGTCGGGCCGCGCAACTCCTCCATCTCCAGTTCGAAGGTGCGACGGCCGCCGGTCAGGATTCGTGAGCATCCCGTGCCGGCCGGTGTGGCTCGTGTTCGTCAACGACGGCCACTCCACCGCCGACGTCGCGGAATGGACCCGCGCGGGTGGTCCGGGGCCGGTGCCGCTGCCGCCGATCCTCGAACTGCACCGCTTCAGCGGGCCGTGCCGCTGACGCGGTCCACGGCCGCCACGACCGGCGCCGCGCCGTCCTCGCCCGCCACCCCGGCCGCGAGTGACTGGGCGCGGCGCCGGTAGACCGGGTCGCTGACCACGGTGGTGAGCGCGGCGGCCAGGCGCGCGGAGGTCAGGCGGCGGAACGGGAGCGCGGCCGGGGCCACGCCGAGCGCCGTCAGACGGGAGGCCCAGAACGGCTGGTCGTGCTTGACCGGCATGGCCACCGCGGGGACGCCCGTCCGCAGCCCGATCCCGGTGGTGCCGGCGCCGCAGTGGTGGGCGACGGCGGCCATGTGTGGGAACAGCCAGTCGTGCGGCACGTCGCCGACCGCCAGCACGTCGTCGGAGAGTCGCCCGTGCACGCCCGTCTGCAGCACGCCGCGCAGCCCGGCCGCTCGCAGCGCGCCGACGGCCAGTTCCGTGTACCGCTCCGCCCGGGTGCCGGCCAGGCTGCCGAAGCCGACGAACACCGGCTTCGGGCCCGACGCCAGGAAGTCGCGCAACCGCGGATCGGGCCGCCACCCCGGCGGCCGGAACGGCCACCAGTACCCCGTGACCTCCAGTCCCGTCCGCCAGTCGGCCGGGCGCGGCACCGCGAGCGGGCTGAACCCGTGGAAGACCGGCCACCGCGTGGTCTCCCGGCGCAGGTAGAGGGCGCGCGGGGTCATCGGGGGCAGCCCCAGGCGGGCCCGGATCCTCGTGCCCAACCCGGCGACCAGCGGCCCGGCGGCCGGCACCTCGAACGCGAGCCGGGCCGCCCTGCGGTTCCCCCACCGCCCGAGCGAGCGCTGCGACACGCTCATGACGGGCGGGAAGTCTCCCGTGGGGTCGATCGGCTGCAGGTACACCCCCATGCTCGGCACGCCCATGGCCTCGGCGACGTGACACGCCGGCGTGCCCGCGACGCCGGTCAGGAGGAGGTCGGCCTTGTGTCCGGCGAGCCCGGCCAGGCCCTCGACGAGCTGGTCGCCGTAGTGCCTGAAGGCGCTGATGGAGAGCAGGGAGAGCGGGTCTCCCGGAACCGGCAGGTAGTCCAGGTTCGCGCCGGTCACCAGGTGCCGGTACGGCTCGTGCGCGGCGATGGCCACCTCGTGCCCGGCCTCGCGTAACCGCGCCCCGAGCCCGGTGTACGGCGCCACGTCCCCGCGCGTGCCGACGCCGACGATCAGAATTCGCATGCGACCCTCCTCTTTTGTCATACAGTCGCATGACAAAACAGTTTTTACCATGCACTCGCATGAGAAAAATGGCGGGCAATGCCGAAGATCGTCGACCACGACGCCCGGCGGCGGCACATCGCCGACGCCGTGCACCGCATCGTCCACGACAAGGGGATGGAGAGCGTCAGCCTGAGAGAGGTCGCCGCCGAGGCCGACATGTCGATGGGGGCGGTGCAGTACTACGTCACCACGAAGGAGCAGATGCTGCTGCTCGCGCTGGAGCGCATCGGCATGTGGATCGGGGAGCGCATCGCGGCCGTGGCCGCCCACCAGCCGACGCCGCTCGACGTGCTCCGGACGACCGTGCTGGAGCTGCTGCCCCTCGACGAGGAGCGCCGCTACCTCAACCGCGTCGGGCTGGCCTTCCAGGCGAGCTCGGTGGTGAACGAGAACCAGGCCGCCGCGATGCGGTCGGGATACGCGCACCTGCTGGCCTTTCTCGCCGAGCAGATCAGGGCCGCCCAGGCCGCCGGTCAGCTCGCCGCCGGCCTGGACGCGGGCAAGGAGGCGAGCATCCTGTACGCCTTCGCCCAGGGCGTCGTGAACGCCGCCCTCGTCGGCCACTACACGCCGCAGGAGGTCACCGCGCTGCTCGACGAGCACCTGGGACGCATGTCCCCGGGCCCGCTTCCTATGATTTGAACATGTTCAAAATCGTGATGCCCGGCGGAACCGGTCAGGTCGGCACGATCCTGCGGCGCGCCTTACGCGCGGCGGGGCATGACGTCGTCGTCCTCACCAGGCGGCCGTCGCGTGATGGCGAGGTCGGCTGGGACGGCCAGACGCCGGGCCCGTGGACGAAGGAGATCGACGGCAGCGACGTCGTCGTCAACCTGGCCGGGCGCAGCGTCGACTGCCGCTACACCCCGGCCAACCTGCGGGCGATGATGGACTCCCGCGTGAACTCCACCCGGGTGGTCGGCGCGGCCATCGCGGCCGCCGCCCGGCCTCCCCGGGTCTGGCTGCAGATGAGCACCGCCACCCTCTACGCCCACCGCCTCGACGCCCCCAACGACGAGGCGACCGGCGTGATCGGCGGCGGGGAGCCCGGCGTGCCCGGCTACTGGGGGTACAGCGTCGAGATCGCCAAGGCGTGGGAAGCGGCGCAGGAGCGGGCCGGGACGCCCGGCACGCGCAAGGTCGCCCTGCGGTCGGCCATGGTGATGAGTCCCGATCGCGGCGGCGTCTTCGACGTCCTGTCGCGGCTGACGCGGTTGGGTCTCGGCGGGCCGGTGGGCGGCGGCGCGCAGTACGTCTCGTGGATCCACGACCGTGACTTCGTCCGGGCCGTGGAGTTCCTCGTCGAGCGCGACGACCTCGCGGGCCCGGTCAACCTGGCCGCCCCCGGCCCGCTGCCGCAGCGCGCGTTCATGCGCGTCCTGCGGGGAGCCTGGGGCGTGCCGGTCGGGCTGCCCGCCACCCGGTGGATGGCCGAGGCCGGCGCGTTCGTGTTGCGTACCGACACCGAACTGCTGTTGAAGAGCCGCCGGGTGGTGCCCGGGCGGCTGCTCGGCGCGGGGTTCACGTTCGAGTGTCCCGACTGGGCGGGGGCGGCCGGGGATCTCGTGCGGCGTCGGCGGCTTACCTAAAGATCGCCACCTTCTGAACATTCCGGGCGGCGGAGCCGGGCACGGCTGACTGCGTGAGAGTGGTCGTCGATCTGACCCGGTGCCAGGGCTACGGCCAGTGTGTCTTCCTCGCGCCCGAGGTGTTCGGCATGGGCGAGGAGGTGCTCCGATACGACCTCGACCCGCCCGACGACCAGCGCGACCACATCCTCCGGGCGGCGGCCGCCTGTCCCGTCCAGGCCATCCACCTCGACTGGACGGCCATGCGCGCCATGCCCGCGTCGAGGCCGTGCGGGATCCGGTTCGAGGGCCGGATCGTCATCGTCGGCGGCTCGCTCGCCGGGGCGCGGGCGGCCGAGGCGCTGCGGCGCGACGGCTTCACCGGGCCGCTGACCGTCATCGGCGAGGAGGAGGGCGAGCCCTACGACCGGCCGCCCCTGTCGAAGCAGGTGCTCACCGGGCACGTCGCGTCCGAGCACACCAAGTTCCCGAAGGTCCGCCGGGTGGAGGCCGAGTGGCTGACCGGCACCCCGGCCACCGGGCTCGACGTGGCCGCGAAGAAGGTGCTCCTGGCCGACGGCCGGGAGATCCCGTTCGACCGGGTGCTGCTGGCCACCGGCACCCGCGCCCGCCCCTGGCCCGTCGAGGCCGAGGCCGCGCTGACGGGCGTGCACACCCTGCGCTCGGCGCGGGACGCGGCCGGCTTGCGGGCGGCGCTGGCGGCGGGGCCGGAGCGGGTGCTGATCCTGGGCGCCGGGTTCACCGGCAGCGAGATCGCCTCGGTCTGCCGGGAACTCGGCCTGCCGGTGACCGTCGTCGAACGCGGGTCCGCGCCACTGGTGGCCGCGCTGGGCGGCGTGATCGGCGACGTCGCGGCCGAACTGCAGCGCGAGCACGGCGTCGACCTGCGCTGCGACACCACCGTCACCTCGCTGGAGGGCGACGCCGACGGCCGGTTCCGCCGGGCGCGCCTGTCCGACGGCACCACGGTCGAGGCCGACGTCGCCGTGGTCGCGCTCGGCTCGATCCGCAACGTCGAATGGCTGCGCGGCTCCGGGCTCGCCGCCGGGGTGTGGGGCGTCACCTGCGACGCGGGCTGCCGTGCCGTCGACCTCAACGGGCTGGTTCTGGACGACGTCTTCGTGGCCGGTGACATCGCGCGGTTCCCGCACCCGCTCTACCAGTACCAGTTCATGACGCTGGAGCACTGGGGGAACGCCGTCGCGCAGGCCGAGATCGCCGCCCACAACATGATCAGCGACCAGGCCCACCGCTGGCCGCACCTGGCGGTGCCGGTGTTCTGGTCGAGCCAGTTCGGGGTCAACATCAAGTCGGTCGGCGTGCCGACGTTCGCCGACCAGATCGTCGTCACGCAGGGCTCGACGGCCGACCGCCGGTTCGTCGCCGCCTACGGCTACCAGGGGCGGATGACCGCGGCCGTCACCTTCGACCAGGGCATGTGGCTGGAGTTCTACCAGCGCCGGATCGAGCAGGCCGCACCCCTCCCGCAGGGCGGCGCGCGGCCCGCCCGGGTGCCCGAACGGTTGTCGGCCTCCGCCGAGGCGACCGTGGTGGTGACCGGCCACGACCCGGCGGAACGGCGGGTCTCGCTGCTGCACACACCGGGGGGTGTCACGTCGTGACCTGCCCGTTCCAGCGTGTCCTGGCCCCGTCGGGACGCCCCGACCCCTATCCGCTGTACGCCGAACTGCGCGCCACCCCGGTGGCCCGGCAGGACGACGGCACCTACGTGGTCAGCACCTACCAGGAGATCGTCTCCCTGCTGCACGACCCGCGGGTCAGCTCCCGCCGCCGCGACCTCGACCGCACCCCGGCCTTCATCGGCCTCGACCCGCCCGAGCACGACCGGCTGCGCCGCCTGGCCATGCGCCACTTCGGCCCGCCCGCCTCGCCCGGCCGGATCGACGCAATGCGTCCCGACATGCTGGCCGTCACGACGGAACTGATCGACGCCCTCGCCGGGAAACGCCGCGCCGACCTGGTCGAGGAGGTCGCCTACCCGCTGCCCGTCGCGATGATCTGCCGCCTGCTCGGCGTGCCCCCCGAGGACGAGGGGCGGTTCCACGCCTGGGCCGATGAGCTGATCGAGACGCTCGCGCCGGGCGAGGAGCACCGCGCCGAGCGCGAGCGGGCCCGCCGGGAGGTGACCGGCAGGTTCGACCGCTACCTCGGCGACCTGGTCGACGCCCGCCGCCGCGAACCCCGCGACGACATGTTGTCGGGGATGATCGCCGACGGCGAGATGACCCGGGAGGAGATCGTCCGGACCGGCGTGCTGCTGCTGATCGCCGGGCACGAGACCACGATCAACCTGATCGCCAACGGCATGCTCACCTTCCTCCGGAACCCCGACGTCCTGGCCCGCGTCCAGGCGGACCCCGGCCTGATCGTCCCGGCGGTGGAGGAACTCCTGCGGTTCGAGCCGCCGGTGCAGCTCATCTCCTCGCGGGTGGCGCTGGAGGACCTCACCGTGGGCGGGGTGACCATCCCGGCCGGGTCGCCGATCACGCTGGTCCTGGCGGCGGGCAGCCGCGACCCCGCCCACGTGCCCGACCCCGACCGGTTCTCCCTCGACCGCCCGCACAACGAGCACCTGGGGTTCGGCGGCGGCGTCCACTACTGCTTCGGGGCGCCGCTGGCCCGGCTGGAGGCGCAGATCGTGCTGACCGAACTGGTCCGCCGCCTGCGCCACCCGAGGCTGGTGGACGACCCGCCGCCCTACCGCCCGAGCCCGGTCCTGCGCGGCCCGCGCCACCTCGTCGTCGACTACGACGACGTGACGGGAGGCTGAGGGTCAGGCGGTGAGGGCGCGTAGCCGGCGTACGAGGGCGGCTGCAGCGTGGCCGACGCCACCGTCGCCGACGGGGATGTTGTCCGCCTGGGCGGGCGGCGCGCCGGCCGGCAGTAGCGCCGCCGGCGGCACCAGGGCGCTCCATGAGCGCATGTCTCGTCCTTCCTGATCGGGTCGACGATCATCTTGGGAAGGCGGAGCATTTCTCTAATTCGGCAGGAGCGGCGCGAACGGGTCGTCGTACCGCGCCCAGGCCGACGAGCCCGCCACCGTCTCCTCCGGCGTGAGCAGGCACGCGTCGAGCAGGGCGTGGATCCGGTCGCGCTCCAGGTCGGGGCCGACGAAGACGAGGTGCTGGACGCGGTCGCCGAGGGGGTCGGTCCAGTCGAGGGCGGCGGCCGCGCGGCGGGCGGGGGAGACCAGGTCCCAGGCGGCCTCGGGCAGTGCCGCCAGCCACGGTCCGGCGTCCTCGACGGCCATGCCGCCCGCCACGGCGTCCCAGCCGAGCAGGCGGTCGGGCCGGGTGGCCAGCCAGAACCGGCCGCGCGAGCGCACCGACTCGGTGACCAGGCCGTCGAGGGCCGTGAACAGGCGGCCGGGGTGCAGCGGGCGCAGGCGGTGCCAGACGACGGTGGTGACCTCGCCGTCCCGCGCGTCGCAGGGGAGCACGGCGGTGGCCGGGTCGACGCGTTCGGCCAGCGTCGGGACGTGCAGCGCCGGGCCGGTCACCTCGGGCAGTTCGGCGGCGAACACGGGGGTGGCGGGCGCGAGGTGGGCCAGCAGGGCGCGCGAGAGGTCGTGGTCCTCCTCGTCGCCGCCGTACAGGACTAGAGCGGTGGCGTACTCCGCCTGCCGGGCCAGCACCTCGGCCAGGTGGCGCCGGTCGCCGGCCGTGCCGTGGGGGGTCTGCGACAACCGCTCGCCCCGGGCGATGTCGACCGGCAGACGCGCGGCGTGCAGCGCGGTCGCCACGCAGGTCAGGCGCAGCACCTCGGCCGCCTCCTCGGTGTCGAGCGCCTCGGCGACCGCGCGCGGTTCGACCGCGTCCCACAGGTCCACGATCAGCGGCGACGCGCTTGACGCCCGCCGGATCAGCTCGGGCAGCAGGTCCTCCCTGACCGTGCAGGTCACGCATCCGTGCGCCAGCCGCACCTCGGCCCGCTCCAGCACGCCGGAGGCGTCGCGGACAGTGCGGTCGACCCGGCCGGAGGCGACCTCGCGCAGGTCGTGGTGGACGGCCACCGCGCCGGGGTGGGCGGCCAGCAGACGGTGGACGACGGCGGTGCGGGCGCGGCGGTGCAGGCCGGCGACCAGGACGACGGGGGTGGTCATGGCGGACCTCTCGGGTAGCGAATGAAAACAATTATCATTATCATCACATGGACGCGCCTCAAGGAAGGACCCCGGCTATGGCCAGGAACGAACCGCGCCCGGTGATCAGACTCCGCTCCACGGCGGGCACCGGCTACACCTACGTGACCCGCAAGAACCGCCGCAACGACCCCGACCGGCTCACCCTCGGCAAGTACGACCCGATCGTGCGCCGGCACGTCGAGTTCCGGGAGGAACGATGAGCGCCCACTGCCAGCTCACCGGCGTGAAGCCGGTCTTCGGCAACACGGTCTCCCACTCCCACCGGCGCACCCGCCGCCGCTGGGATCCCAACATCCAGAGCCGCCGCTACTGGCTCCCCACCGAGAACCGGTACGTCCGGCTCACGCTCAGCACCCGCGCGATCAAGACCGTGGACAAGATCGGCATCGAGGCGGTCGTGGCCCGCGTCCGCACCAGAGGAGAGAGGATCTGATGGCCAAGAAGAGCAAGATCGCGGCCAACGACCGGCGCGGAGCCGTCGTCGCCCGCTACGCCGCCCGCCGCGCCGAGCTCAAGGAGCTCATGCGTGTGGGCACGCCGGGGGAGAAGGCGGCCGCCGCCCGTGAACTGGCCCGCCAGCCCCGTGACGCGAGCGCCACCCGCGTGCGCAACCGCGACTCCGTCGACGGCCGCCCGCGCGGCCACCTGACCAGGTTCGGCCTGTCCCGGATCCGGTTCCGCGAGATGGCCCACCGGGGCGAGCTCCCGGGCGTCACGAAGGCGAGCTGGTGACGATGGCCGTCCCGAAACGGAAGACCAGCCGTAGCAACACCCGCCACCGCCGCGCCCAGTGGAAGGCGGCCGCCCCCGGCCTGGTCCCGATCGTGGTCGACGGCGAACGCCTCCTGGTGCCCCGCCGACTGGTGGTCGGCTACCGGCGCGGCCTCATCGCCGTGCGGTAGGCGACTCCGTCTGGCCGAGGAACTCCCGCAGCGAGCGCGGCGCGCGGCCCACGACGTCGGCGACGGTCGTCGTCGTGCTCGCCCAGCGGCCGTCGCCGATCTGGGCCATCAACCGGGCCAGGTCACGGGCCGCCGGGGCGGGCAGGCCGCGCTTCTCGAAGTGCGCCGCGCCCTCCTCGACCGGCAGGTCCACGTAACGCACCGGCCGGCCGAGCGCCCGGGTGAGTTCGGCGGCGATCTCATCGTGGGTCGGCGCGGCCGGGCCGGTGAGCTCGTAGGTCGCGTCGTCGCCGACGGGACGGGTCAGCAGCGCGGCCGCGACCGCCGCGATGTCGCGCGCGTCGATGTAGCCGACCGGGCCCCGGCCGTACGAGCCGAAGATGCGCCCCTCCTCGTCGACGTCGCCCGCCAGGTTCTGCATGAAGCCGACCGGCGCCAGGATCGACCACGGCACGCCCGACGCCCTGAGGTGGTCGTCCACCTGCCCGTGCAGGCCGGACGCGAGCAGCCCGGCCGGCGTCGCGCCGCGCACCGACACCGTGACCACCTGCGCCGCGCCCCGGGCCGCCGCGTGGTCGATCACCGCCCGGTGCGCGGCCACGAAGCCGGGCCAGATCGAGCTGTTGAGGAAGAGCCGGTCACCGGGCTCGATCGGGACGCTCTCCGGTTGTTCCAGGTCGCCGACCACGTACGCGCAGCCCAGGTCCGCGCCCTGGTCCGGCCGCCGCACCACCGCCAGCGCCGCGCCGCCGAGCTCCCGGATCAGCGCCCGCCCGATGGTGCCCGTCGCGCCCGTCACCACGATCGCCATGACGCCTCCTCTATAGTAAGCGGAAGCCAATCGTCCGCTTAAGGGAGGATCTCACATGCGCGCCGACGCCCGCCGCAATCGGGACAAGATCCTTGAGGCGGCCCGCGACGCGGTCGCCGAACGCGGCACCGACGCGCCGATGGAGCTGATCGCCCGCCGGGCCGGTGTCGGGATCGGCACGCTCTACCGCCGTTTCCCCGACCGGAGCGTGCTCCTCGCGGCGCTGGCGGAGCAGTACGTGCACGAGCTCATGGACGCCCTCGACGAGGCCGCGTCGGCCGGGCCCGACGCGTGGGCGGCCGTGCGCGCCTTCGTCGTCCACGCCGTCGACGAGAGCCGGGGCGCCGTCGCGGCCGCGCTGGCCGGAACCTCCGCGCCGGAGGCGAGGCGGGCGCTGGTGGCACGGCTCGACGTGCTGGTCGGTCAGGCGCAGGCCGACGGCGCGATGCGGCCCGACGCCGGCACCGGCGACATCATGGACGTGCTCAACGTCTTCGCCTGCAACCCGGGCGTCATCCCGGAGCGTTTCCTGCCGCTCATGCTCGACGGTCTGGGCCGGCGTTCTCCTGGAAGGTGACGATCGCGTCGCCGTACGCCCTCGCCCAGTCGGTCAGCACGGCGATCGGCTCGACGAGGGTCAGCCCCAGGTCGGTCAGGGCGTACTCGACGCGCGGGGGAGCCTCGGCGTAGGCGCGGCGTTCGACCAGGCCGTAGCCCTGGAGACGGCGCAGCGTCTGGGTGAGCACCTTGCGCGAGATGCCGCCCACGAGGTCGACGAGCTCGCCGTGCCGGCACGGTCCCCGGCTGAGCGCGAACAGCACGACGACCGCCCATTTGCTGGTGATGATCTCGATGGCCAGCCGGGCGGGGCAGTCGGCGAGAAAGACGCTGCCCGCGGAATCACGCACGCCCCGAAGGGTACCAATCGGTACCTGACGGCTCATTAGCGTCCTTTCCGTGAAGACCTTCCTGCTCGTCCACGGCGCCTGGCACGACGGCCGCGTCTGGGACCGCGTCGCCCCCCTGCTGACCGAAGCCGGGCACCGGGTGCTCGCCCCCTCCCTGACCGGCCACGGAGACAAGGCGCACCTGCTCGGCCCCGGCGTGGGCCTCGACACCCACATCGGCGACGTCCTGGCCGTCCTCACCGGAGAGGACCTCACCGACGTGATCCTGGTCGGGCACAGCTACGCCGGGATGATCGTCTCCGCCGTGGCCGGCCGCGTTCCGGACCGGATCTCCGGGCTCGTGTACGTCGACGCGATGGTCCCCGCCGACGGCGAGAGCGTGCTCGACGTCATGCCCTTCACCCGGCGGTTGATCGACGCCGCCGACGGCTGGCGCATCCCGCCCATGGACGGCGATTTCGGGGTGACCGACCCGGCCGACCTCGAATGGCTGCGCCCGATGCTCTCGGACGAGTCGGTCCGCTGCTTCCAGCAGCCCGTCCGGTTCGACGAAGCGGCCCTGGCCGCCATCCCGCAGGCCCACGTCCACTGCGTCGGGGACGTCCCCGGAGGTGCCGCCCGCCGCCCGGTCCCGCCCGGCTCGCAGGTCTGGGAGCTGAGAAGCGGCCACGACTGCATGGTCACCGCGCCGGGGGAGCTCGCCGAGTTGCTCCTGAAGGCCTTCTAGGCCTCGGCGACCTGGAGGAGGCGCAGGCTGTTGGCCCAGAGCTGGTCGAGCTGACCGGGGTCGTTGAAGAGCTTGGCGAACAGGACCGTGCCCTCGATCTGGGCCACGATCGACTTCGCCGCCCCCGGCGCGTCGACCGCCGTCAGCTCGCCGACGGCCTGGGCCTTCTCGATCGCCCGGCGGATCAGCTCGACCTGCTCGTCGAAGATCGTCCGCAGCTTCTCGCGCATCGGGTCGTCACCTGTGCTCAGCTCCAGGCTGAGGTTGCCGAACAGGCAGCCGGAGACCACGCCGGCGTCGTTCAGCGACGCGGTCTGCACCTGCACCGTGAACGCGAACAGGTCTTTGAGCCGGTGGACGAGCGGGCCGTCGCCGTCGAGGATGTGCTGCCAGCGACCGCGTTGCGAGTTCCACTGCAGGTCGATGATCTCCAGGGCGAGCGCCTGCTTCGACTCGAAGAAGTGGTAGAAGCTGCCCTTCGGCGTGCCCGCCTGCGTACAGATCTCCGCGACGCCGATGGAGCCGTAGGAGCGGCGGGAGAACAGATCGGTGGCGGCGGCGAGGATCCGCTGCCGAGCGTCTGACGTTCGACCCATCTTGCAATTATACGACCGGTCGGCTAAAACGGAAATGTCAGTAGTAGACCGACCGTCTAGGAGCATGTCATGTCGGATCAGCGCGTCGCCGTCATCACCGGCGCATCTCAGGGCATCGGGGAGGCCCTGGTGGCCGCGTACCGCGAGATCGGCTACGCGGTGGTGGCCACCTCCCGTTCCATCCAGGCCGTTGACGACCCCGACGTGGTCGCCGTGCCCGGCGACATCGCCGAGCCGGCCACCGCCGAGACGGTCGTGAAGACGGCCCTCCACCGCTTCGGCCGGGTCGACACCCTGATCAACAACGCGGGCGTGTTCGTGGCCAAGCCGTTCACCGACTACACCCACGAGGACTACAAGAAGGTCATCGACATCAACGTCGGCGGCTTCTTCTACCTGACCCAGCAGGTCATCGACCCGATGCTGCGCCAGGGCGGCGGCCACATCGTCAGCATCACCACCACGCTCGTCGAGCGGGCCGACTCCGCCGTGCCCTCGGTGCTGGCCTCGCTGAGCAAGGGCGGCGTCGCGGCGGCCACCAAGTCGCTGGCCATCGAGTACGCCGAGCGCGGCATCCGGGTCAACGCCGTCTCGCCGGGCCTGATCGACACGCCGCTGCACGGCGGCGGCGACGCCGAACAACTCGCCCGGCTCCACCCGATGAAGAAGATCGGGCACGTCCGCGACGTCATTCACGGCGTGCTCTACCTGGAGCGGGCCCCGCTCGTCACCGGGGAGTTCCTGCACGTCGACGGCGGCCAGAGCGCGGGCCGATGAGCGAGCACGTCTTCGCCGGGGTCCTGGCCGCCTGGAAGCACGGCATCGACGTCCACGACCCCGCCGAGATCGGCGCGGTGTTCGCCGAGGACACGCTGTTCCAGGGCGCCCACCCCGAACCCACACGCGGCCGGGCCTCGGTCGTCGAGTACTACGACGGCCAGCCCGCGGGCCTCCGGGTCGACTACCAGATCATCGATGCCCGCCGGTCGTCGGACGACGTGATCGCGGGCTACGCCGCCGCCGACTTCACCTACGCGGGCGGCGAGGTCGTCCGCCGTCACGTGACGATGGTCCTCGAACGCAGGGGCGACAGGTGGCTCGTCGGCCACTACCACGTGTCCCTCAAGCCGACGTGACATCACCGTCACCGGAGCCTGTCACGATCCAGGACATGAAGGTCATCTTCCGGCGAACGGCGGCCGGGGCGGCAGCCGGAGTGCTCGCTTACGGCCTGGTCGTGCTGGCGATCGTGCTGACCATGCGATCCGGGCTCGTGAACCTGTACGGGCTGTTCATGATGGCCTACGCCGCGCTGCCCGCGGGAGGGCTGCTGGCCTGGCCCGTCCTCTGGGCGCTCCGGGTGCGGCCCGCCTGGCCCGTGGCCGGGCTGGGGCTTCTCCTCACCATGTCGGCGGCCTATCTGCTCACCAGTTTCGTCGAACCGGACCCGTACCTGCTGATCCCGGTCATCGTGGGCGTCTACGCCGTGGTGGCGCTGGTCACCACTCCGGGCCTGACCGAGCGGCTGGCGTGGTGGCGAACGGGCGCCGCCGTGGCGCGGGTGCCGTTGCTCGCCCCCGACCTGACCGGCTACCGGATAGAGGTGGTGGACGCCTCCCCGGGCTTCCTGCACTACCGGCTGGTCCCGGCCGCCGGCCCGGCGGTCGGGGTGACGATCTGGCCTCCGGGGTTCGGTGGCCTGGAGGGCCGGGTCGTCGAGCGCCGCGACGCGACGGTGGCGATCACCGCCGGTCCGGACGTCCCGCGGGAGCTGGTGGAGGTGATCGCCTGGACCCTCGCTCCCCGGCCCGGTCTCTTCCAGGGCGTTTCTGTCGGGGAGGGCCGATAGGGTCCCGGCGTGAACGCGTGGGAGCAGGTCCGGAAGTACGTCGAGGCCGGTGACGACGCCGGGCTGGCCGCCCACCTCGGCTCGCTCGGCGACGCCGGTCGCAGGGCCGTCGCCGGGGAGTTGCCCCGTCACCTGTCCGGCCGGTCGCGCGCCGAGGTCGCCGACCAGGCGTCCGGGCTCCGGGTCGCGGGGGCGGCCTGCTTCTCCGGCGCGGCGCAGGTCGCCGCATGGCTGAACCGCCGCGACCTCCGGCTCCCGCGGCGGCCGAGGGCCGACGCCGCCCGCGTCGCCGAGGTGCTCCGGCGCAGAGACGACAGGTGGCGGCGTGACCTGGCCCACCGGCTCGTCACCGGCCTGCGGCCGGGCGAGCGCAGGGGATGGCAGAACGTCGACGGGCAGCCCGGCTACGACCTGGCCGCGCGGCTCGCGATCGAGACGGGCATCGAGGTGCCCGAGAACGACGCCTTCGTCGTGGGCTGGTTGTGGGACGTGTGCCACCGGTTCTGGCAGGGCGGGCGGCTCGGCCTGCTCCGAGACGACCCGTTCCTCGACGTCCTCACGCCCCGGGTGTTCGCCGCCGAGGGCGCCGCCGCGCCGCTGATCCACGACTGGAAGTGGAACAGCGCCTACAACAAGCACACCGTCATCAGCGCGCTGGCCGATCTCGCGGCCGAGGGGCGGCTCGACCGGCGGGCGCTCCTCGACGGGTGCGTGACGCGGTTCCTGACCCACGGCCACGACCGCGACATCGAACCGTTCACCGTCCTGTGGGAGCGGCTGCGCCCCGAGCCCGCCGAGCTCCCCGTGGTCGACCTGGTCAGGGTGCTGCCGGTGGCCGCGCCGCCGCTCGCGCGGCTGGCCGCCGGCGAGCTGGGCCGGGTCCCGCTCGACGTCGATCTGTTCGGCGAGGCGGTGGGTGCGCTGGCGTTCCGGCCGGAGAGGAGACACGTCACGACCGCGCTCCAGCGGATCGCCCTCGCGCGGCCCGAGGAGGCCGACGGCGCGCTCGCGGCGCTGGCGCTCGTCTTCGGTCAGCAGACCCCCTCGCTCCGCGACCGGGCCGTGCGTCTCGCGCTCAAGCTGGCTCCGCACGCGTCCCCGGAGACGTCCGGCGTGGTCCGCGCCGCCGCCGCGGGGCTGCCGGCGGAACTCCGCGACCAGATCGCCGGGGCGTTCGGCGCGGTCGAGGCGGAGCCCCCGGAGGTGCTGACGCCCGGCGAGCCGTCGAGGCGATGAAGATCCTGGCCGTACGCGGTGAGCTCGCCGCCGCCGATTTCGGCTGGGCACTCGGCGAGTCGGTCAGGTCGGGCGCCGTGCCGCCGAACCGGGCGACGCCCGCCTTCGAGGAGCTCGCGTTGTCGGGAGCCCACCGGGAGACGTGGGGGATCCTGGCCGAGGCGCTGCCCCTGCCGCTGCGCCGCCCCGGCGGGCGTGCTCCCCACGGGCTGGCCGGCCTGCTCGACGTGGCGGTCACGGCGGCCGTGCTCTCCGGGGCCCGGGGCGAGGTGCCGGGGCTGGCCGAGGCGGCGGCCCGCAAGACGACCAGCCGGGTGAGTGATATGGCCCGCCTTCTTCTTGACACGATCGGCGCGCCGGAATAGAAAATTCCATGCTTTATGAGCGGGGGCCGTCCGCTCGAATGCGATAACGGCCGCGTCAAAAGGCGACGCCTCGATTCTCCGGCTCATCCGGGCAATTCCGTACGGCCATTTCCGGCTGAGAGTTTCACGGGCGACCTGCGCTTCCTCCGCTCGCGGGGGAGGTTCGCTGGCCTGTCACACGGGAGAAGCGGAGCATCCGGGCATGAAGCTGCGCATCGCCCTGATCGCCGGAGCCCTGCTCGCGATCGTCACCCCGCTCCCGGCCCTCGCGGCCGATACGACCCCGCCGTCCCGTCCCGGCGGCCTCATGTCCTGCCCGCCGCCGAGCTCGCAGAGCGGCATGGTCGGCATCTGCTGGACGCCGTCGACCGACGACAGCGGCTCGGTGGCCGGCTACGACGTGTACATGCTCACCTCGACGGGGTTCGTGAAGACCTCGTCGCCCACGAGCAGCCCCACCATCGTCGGCGGCCTGGTGCGCGGACGCGCCTACACCTTCTACCTCGTCGCCCGTGACCTGTCGGGCAACGTGAGCCTGCCCTCGTCGTTCATCACGCTCACGGGCACCACCGGCATGCAACTGCCCTCGCCGTCGCCCGAGCCCGGCGACACCCAGCCGCCGAGTCAGCCGCAGAACGTGCGGGACGGCTGCCTGTTCGACTTCCCCGGCACCGCGTTCTGCTGGGACGCCTCCACCGACGACGTGGGCGTGACCGGCTACGACGTCTACCGCCAGACGGTCGGCGGCTGGATCAAGGTCGGGAGCACCGGCACGCAGTATCGCATGTTCAGCGAGGGCGGCCTGGTCACCGGCCAGTACTACACCTATTCCGTGGTCGCCAGGGACGCCGCCGGCAACGTCAGCCCGCCGTCGAGCCCCACCCAGATCCTGGCCCGGCAGGGCCTCCCGGTGCCCCCCAGCCCGAGCCCGAGCCCGACGGCCGGCGCGTGCGAGGTCGGATACGACAGCGCGGCGTGGACGACCGGCATGAGCGTGTGGATGACGCTGAAGAACACGGGCACGACCGCCGTCAACACCTGGAGCCTGGAGTTCGACTTCCCCGACGCCGGTCAGCGGGTGACCTCGGGACACAACGCGACGTGGTCGCAGTCGGGGCGGCACGTGACCGCGCGCAACGTCGTCTGGAACGCCCAGATCGCGCCGGGCGCGACGCTCAACCTCGGCTTCAACGGCGCCCACTCGGGCCTGAACCCGGAGCCGACGGCCTTCACGCTCAACGGCCTGACCTGCACGGTCAAGGCCTGACCGGCCGGGTGCCGGGGTCCGTCGCCACGCACGGACGCCGGCACCCCCGAGCTCACGGGGGTGTGCCGCTGACGGAGCCGCCGGATCACCACGATCAGGTCGGCGAGCGCGACCACCGCCAGGACGGCCATGACGACGCCCAGGAACGCGAGGCCGATCAGGAAGGCCACCACCGCCAGGGCACCGCAGACGACCATGCCGAAGATCGCCAGCACCACCCGGAGGCCGAGGGGGCTCTCCGGGCGCTCCGACGTCGGCGAGAAGGTCTCCCAGAACCTGTCGCCCAGCCTCTTCGCACGTTTCCCGTCGATCGGCCTCTCCCTCCGGTGGCCCCTCCTGTCCACGCTAACGAGGCGCGCCGGGCCTGTCGCCATGGCCGGGTAACGCCCGGTCCCCACCTGCGCAAATGCGAGCGGTCGTGGTCATCGAGGCGAAGGTGCGTCGTCGTGGGCGATGTGCATGAGCTGCCGCCACAGGACGACCAGGAACATCGCCGAACCGGCGAACGCGAACCAGAACGGGGCCGCGACCCCGAAGCGGGTGGCCAGGACGCCGCCGATCAGTGAGCCGACCACGAGGCCGCCGTACACGCAGACGGTGTTGACGCTGCCCACGCGGCCCTGCAGTCCGGCCGGGACGGCCCGCTGGCGGACGGTGAGCGAGGTGGTGCCCCAGATGAACGCGTGCGCGCCGAAGACCAGGAAGACGGCCCCCGCGACCCAGGGGGAGTGGGTGAGGGCCAGGCCCAGGTGGGTGAGCGTCTCGATGACGAGCCCGATCCGCATCAGGGCGCCGAGGCTGACCCTGCGGGTGATCGCCCCGTAGAGGGCGGTGCCGATGAGGCCGCCGACGCCGCCGATGGTGGTCATCAGGCCGAATCCCAGGGCGCCGAGGCCGAGCTGCTCCCGGGTGTAGAGGACCAGCACCGACCAGGCCGCGCCGAACGTGAAGTTGAAGATCAGGATCGTGAGGACCAGCGTGCGGACGGCCGGGTGGCGGAAGGTCCAGCCGAAACCCTCGACCAGCTCGCGCACGGCGTTGGGCCGGCCGCCGGCGACCGGCCGGGGGTGCGGTGGCAGGGTGACCCGCGAGACCAGCACGATCGCCGCCGCCACCAGGAGCAACTGGCCGGCGAACGGCCAGGCCAGGCCGACGCCGAACAACGCCGCGCCGACCGGCGGCCCGGCGAGCTGGTTGAGCGTGATGAAGCCGGTGCCCAGGCGGGCGTTGGCGACGACCAGGTCGTCGCGGTCGACCATCATCGGCGTCAGCGTGGCGGTCGCGTTGTCGGCGAAGACCTCGGCGACCGCGCGCAGGGCGAGCAGCACCAGCGCCGCCCCGACCGTCACCAGGCCGGTCGCCATCAGCACGACGAGCAGGATCAGCACCAGGGCCCGCGCCGCGTTCGCGGCCAGCACGATCCGGCGCCGGTCGTGCCGGTCGGACAACACGCCCGCGTACAGGCCGAACAGCAGCGGCGGCGCCCAGCTCACCAGCGCCGACAACGAGATCATCAGCGGGTCGCTCGTCAGCGACGCGACCAGCAGCGGGCCCGCCGCGGCGGCGATCCCGTCACCCAGGTTCGACAACCAGCTCGACGCCAGCAACCACCGGAAACCCCGTCCGAGGCGCGCGGGGAGAACCCGCTCCACAACCGTGACCACGGGCGCAAGACCATACGTTCCGGATAAGCCCGAGGGCAACGCGTTTTCCGGTCTCACCCTCCGTAGCGGGCGGCGAGCGCGGCGGCGCGGTCGCGCAGGGCGGCGCGCAACCACGGCGGCGTGAGTGCCTCCGCGCCCGCGCCCAGCCGCCACAGCGCCCACACGGCGTGCCGGGAGTCCTGGAAGGTGACCTCCAGCCGCAACCGGCCGTCCGGTTCGGTCTCCTCGGTGAGCACGGCCAGCGCGGTGCCCGCCAGTTCCTCGCGCCGCGCCGCGTCGAGCAGGACCAGCACGGCGACCTGGTCGCCGCCCGCCCGGAACCGGGTGCCGCGCTCCTGCCAGGCCCGGCCGAGGTCGACCCGCGCGGGCCGGTCCGCCGGTTCGGCGAGCTCCTCGACGGCCGCGATCCGCGACAGCCGGTAGGTGCGGTCGGCACCCGACCGCGTGGCCAGCAGATATCCCCGGTCGCGCACGGTCACCAGGCCGATCGGGTCGACCGTGCGCCACTCCGGCTCCCGGTCGGCGGCGGCGTAGTGGATGCGCAGCCTGCGCCCGGTGAGGACCGCGCGCAGCACCCCGGCCACGACGGCGTCGGGCGCCTCCTCGCGGACCAGCCGCCGCGACAGCAGGTCGGTCTCCGGGTCGACGAGCAGCCGTTCGGCCGCCCCGGCGGCGGTGTCGCGATAACCGTCGGGCAGCGCGTCGACCACCTTGAGCATCGCCGACGCGAGCGCCGAACCGAGCCCGAAGGCGTGCGCGCCGCGCCGCGACCCCGCGACCAGCAGGGCGAGGGCCTCGTCGGGGGTCAGCCCGGTGAGCTCGGTGCGGAACCCGGGCAGCAGTACGAAACCGCCGTGCCGGCCGCGTTCGGCGTAGACCGGCACCCCCGCCGCCGACAGCGCCTCGATGTCGCGCAGGACGGTCCGGGTCGACACCTCCAGCTCGCGGGCCAGCGCCGGCGCGGACATCCGGCCGTGCCGCCGGAGCAGCAGCACCAGGGAGACCAGCCGGTCGGCACGCATACGGAAACCCTAGAAGGAATACACGACAGAGGATGTCGTGATTCACCGGAAGGCTCCTGCCGGTACGACGAACGCAGACGAAACGAACGGAGCTTTCTCGTGGCGATGCAGCGGACGGCCGTCAACCCGGTGACGTGGTCGGCGGACCTGGGCTTCAACCAGGGCGAACTCGTCTCCGGGGAGACCCGGACCCTCTACGTCTCGGGCCAGACCGCGATGAACGCCGACGGCGGGCCGGAGCACCAGAACGACATGGCGGCACAGGTGGCGCTGAGCCTCGACAACCTGGAGGCGGTGCTCGCGGCGGCGGGCATGTCGCTGGAGAACCTGGTGCGGCTCAACGTGTACACGACCGACGTCGACCTGCTATTCCGGCACTACGGCGTGCTGGCGTCGCGGCTGGGCGCGGCCGGGGTGGCGCCGGCCACGACGATGCTGGGGGTGACCCGGCTGGCGGTCCCGGGGCTGATGGTCGAGCTGGAGGCGACCGCCGTGTCGTGAACCATGGAATCATCCGTAAAACACGTCCGTTGACCGTAATGCGACCCGATGACGGGATTCGCCCGGACGAGACGCGCCGTACCCGGACTGCCAAGACGACGCTCCGGAAGGAGCCGTCATGGCCTGGGTCCTCCTCATCGCCGCCGGTCTGTTCGAGGTCGCGATGGCCTACTCCCTCAAGCTGAGCGACGGGTTCTCCGTCCCCCTTCCCACGGTCGCCTTCGCCGGGTTCGCCGTCCTGAGCTTCGGCCTGCTGGCCGCCGCGCTCAAGAGCCTCGACGTCGGCACCGCCTACGCCGTCTGGACCGGCATCGGCGCCGTGGGCACGGCCACCCTCGGCATGGTCGTGCTGGGCGACGGCGTGAGCCTCCTGAAGATCGCCTCGATCGTCCTCATCCTCGCGGGAGTGGCCGGCCTCAACCTGGCGGGCGCCGCCCACTGAGGGCGGCCGGACGCGGGGGCTGGGCGACGCGGGGGCGGGGTGACGCCCCGCCCCCGCCGCTTTCACTGGGTCGAGGTGTACGACACGAACGACGCGCGGTCGACGCGCGTCACCCCGGTCCAGCACTGCACGTTCCGCACTGTGGCGACCGCGCCCGTGGTGTTCCACAACGTCTGCAGGTTGCAGTGGTCAGGGTTGTTCCCGAACGCCGTCACCTGCACGTGGTCCATCGGGAAACCGACCCGGGGGAAGGTGACCATGCGCAGGCCCACACCGGCCGAGCGCACGGTGTTGATCCCGCTCTGCGAGTTGTAGTTGAGCCCGGGAGGCGTGGGCGAGTAGGGCCCGGGGTTGGCCGGCGTGTGGTCGAAGGTGTACGCGAACGCCTTCGGCGGCACATAACGCCCGTTGATGTTGCGCTCCCGCTGGTAGGTCAGGCTCCAGCCGGAGTTCATCGGGGTGTTCACCGCGTTGAAGCACCGCACTTCGATCTGCTGGACGGCCACCCCGGGGGCCCAGTTGACGACCTTGCACCTGGCCTGGGTCAGGTCGTTCTGCGCCGTCACCTGGATGTTCCCGGCCGCGGCCGAGAAGCCGAGGCCGTTCATGTCGACCTTGTACCAGCCCACGCCCAGCACGTTGACGATGTTGGCGCCGCCCGCGGAGTTGAAGGAGGCGACGGTCCCGCCGTTGTAGTGCACGTAACCGAAGGCCTGCCCGGCGGGCCCGACCATCGGCGGCGTGCTCTCCGACCAGGTGACCGTGAACGGTGTGGAGACCGGCGTGCCGCCGAACTGGTGACATCTGACCACGACGATCTGGTCGGGCCCGACCGGCATCCACTTGGCGACCTGGCAGATGTAGGGCGCGTTGGCCACCGCCGTGGCGTGGGCGACGCCGCCGGGGCCCGCGATCTGCGGGAACCGGACGATCGTCTCGCCGGGCACGCCCGGGGTCACGCTGACGTTGAAGCCGCCCGGCCAGCTTCCAGCCTGGTGGGCAAGGCTGGGGATGCCGGCGGGGACGTCGACGTAGGCGAAGCCCCAGCGGTTCGGGACGGCGGCCTGCGCGGGGGTCACGGCCACCTGCACGAGCCCGAGGCCGATCGCGACCGCCATCAGGATCCTTGATAATCGCGTCACGGGTTTCCTTCCGGTGTGAGAAGTTGTCACGCCGTTCATAAACCGGAAACGTGTTTGTGAGAAGCGGGGGTCCCGAAAAGTGAGACGGCCGTCGGCCGTTTTACTCGTCAGAGTTCGGCGGCCATAACGGAATGGTCTGCCAGGAGCCGGAGTTTCCGGTGGCTTTCGCTTCCCGGGACCGCCGTGTAAACCAGGAGCGAGTGCCCTTGTTCGGGGTCGAGAAGCGCCTGGCAGGCCAGTTCGACGACCCCGACGACGGGGTGCGTGAAACGTTTGACGTCGTTGTATCGGACGCCGATTTCGTGCTCTTTCCAGACGGCCCGGAATTCCTCGCTGCGGTCGAGCAGGAGCCGCTGGAGACGCGCCGCCTTCGAGCCGGGGCCGCGAAGGGTGACCACGCCGCGCAGCCCGGCGGCGAAGACGCGGGAGTGCAGCGCGTGTTCGTCGGGATGGTAGAGCGCGCGGGTCGCCGGATCGGTGAACCAGCGGTATCCGATGCTGCGCGCCGGGCCCGTGTAACGGGTGAGGTCGCCGGTCAGCGCGACGCCCAGAGGGGTCTGCCGCAGCGTCTCGCCGAGTTCGGTGACGATCTCGGCGGGGGTGTCGGCGAGCCGGTCGAAGATGCGCAGCAGCCCGGGGCCGATGTGCTCGCCGGAGGTGCCCCGCACGGGCGGGTTGTGCCCGGCCAGGCGGAGCAGGTGGTCGCGTTCGTCGAGCGACAGCCGCAACCCCTGCGCGATCGAGGCGATCATCTGCTCCGACGGGTGGGGGCCGCGCTCGCGTTCCAGCCTGCTGTAGTAGTCGGCGGAGATGTGGCAGATCGCGGCGACCTCCTCGCGCCGCAGCCCGGCCGTCCGGCGTCGCCGCCCGCGCGGGAGGCCGACGTCCTCCGGCTGGAGCGACTCGCGCCGCAGGCGCAGGAACTCGGCCAGCCCGGTCCGGTCGATCATGCTCGCGTCCTCCCCTCACACCGGCTGTGTCTCGTTCTACCACCGGCTCCGACCACGCGGTCCCGGCCAGCCTGGGATCGGCAGGCCGTGGATGGCGGCGCCGATCGGCGGGAACCTGGGACCGCCCCGACTTCCCGAACCGAGGAGCAGCACCATGGCACGCACGCAGCCGGACATCACGGTCCCCGGCCTCGCCGGGAGACGCGCCGTCGTCACGGGCGCCGCCGCCGGCGTCGGACTCGTCGTGGCGGCCCGCCTGGCCGCCGCCGGGGCCGAGGTCGTCATGCCCGTGCGCGACCGCAGGAAGGGCGAGGCGGCGATCGCGAAGATCAGGGGGCGGCGGCCGGACGCCGTCGTGTCGCTCCGGGACCTCGACCTGTCGTCGCTCGACTCGGTCGCCGCGCTCGGCGCCACGCTGCGCGGCGAGGACCGGCCGATCCACATCCTCGTCAACAACGCGGGGGTGATGACCCCGCCCGAGCGGCGGACCACCGCCGACGGGTTCGAGCTGCAGTTCGGCACCAACCACCTGGGCCACTTCGCCCTCGTGGCCCATCTGCTGCCCCTGCTGAGCGCCGGAAGGGCCCGGGTGACCTCGCAGATCAGCATCGCCGCGAACCAGAACGCCGTCAACTGGGACGACCTCAACTGGGAACGGCGCTACCACGCCCAGCGCGCCTACAGCCAGTCGAAGATCGCGTTCGGCCTGTTCGGGCTCGAACTGGACCGGCGCGGCCGGGCCTGGGGGATCACCAGCAACCTCGCCCACCCGGGCATCGCCCCCACCGGCCTGCTGGCCGCGCGCCCCGAGATGGGACGGGCGAAGGACACCCTCGGCGTGCGCGCCATCCGCGTCCTGTCCCGCTTCGGAATCCTCGCCGGCACGGTCGAGTCGGCGGCCCTGCCCGCCCTGCTCGCCGCCACCTCGCCCGACGCGCGCGGCGCGCGCCTCTACGGCCCGAGCGGCCTGGCGAACCTGTCGGGCCCGCCCGCCGAACAGGCCCTCTACTCCCGGCTCCGCGGCGAGGACGACGCGAACCGCGTCTGGCGGATCTCCGAGGAGCTCACCGGCGTGACGTTCGCGCCTGATCCGTCGAACCGGCGCGACCACCCCTGAGTCGGAGTCACAGACGCCGGGTGAGGCCGGTCAGGATCCTGGCGGCGGGCTCGGCCGCGGCGTTGTGGTAGCCGGTGCCGGCCCACAGGTTGACGCGTTCGGGGTCGCCCGCGGCGACGGCCGCCTTGCGGATCGGGCTGGTCAGGTGGTGGAGGGCCGGATAACCCGCCGGGGCCTGGGCGGAGTGGCGGTCGGTGAACTCGTTGCGCAGGCCCCGCGCCGGTCTGCCGGTGAACGCGCGGGTGACCACCGTGCGGCGGCGGGTGTCGGCGAGCGCGTCGCGGTGCGGGGCCGACGCGCCGCTCTCGTCGGAGCGCAGCAGCACGGTGCCGACGCTCACCGCGTCCGCCCCGGCGGCCAGGGCCGTGCCGACCGCCGTCGGGGTCGCGATGCCGCCCGCCGCGATCAGCGGCAGGTCCACGGCCGCCCCGACCTCGCCGAGCAACCGGGGAAGGGGGATCTCCGGGGGGATCCGGTCGGGGGTGAACGTGCCCGAGTGGCCGCCGGCGGCGCACGCCTGGACCACCAGGAGGTCGACGCCCAGACCGGCGGCGGCCCGCGCCTCCCCGGCCGAGGTGACGGTCTGCACGACGAGGGTGCCGGCGGCCCGCAGCGCCGTGACGACCCGGGCGGCGGGCAGGCCGAAGGTGAAGCTCACCACCGGGACCGGATCGGCCAGCAGCAGGTCGATCTTGTCCGCCCAGTGGTCGTCGTCCTCGATCGGCTCCACGCCGCTCACGTCGACGCCGTACCGGTCGGCGTCGGCGCGCAGCAGGTCGGCGTACTCGCGGTAGCGGCGCCGGTCGACCGGCACCGGGTTGGGGGCGAAGACGTTGACGCCGAAGGGCACGCCCGAGGCGCGGACCTGGCCGATCTGCCCGGCGAGCGCGGCCGGGCTCTGGTAGCCGGCGGCGACGAACCCGAGGCCCCCCGCCTTCGCCGCCGCGACCACCAGCGCCGGCGTGCTGCCCCCGCCGGCCATGGGGGCCGCCAGAACGGGGGAGGTCAACCCCAAGCCGATGAGCGTACTGTGCACGATCGGTCCCTTCGTCGGCGTCAGAGGACGAGGCTCACCCGTTCGACGCCAGGCCGATTTCGTGGCGTCCGGAAATGCCCATTGTCGTGCATCGATGCCTGACGGTCATGGATGTGGAGCTCCGGCGCCTGAGGGCGTTGGCCGGCCGGCTGGTGCGCGGGTTCGTCGAGGCCCCGCTCCAGGCGTGACCGCTCACGGCACCAGGCCCGTCTCATAGGCGATGATGACGAGCTGCACCCGGTCGCGGGCGGCCAGCTTCACCAGCAGGCGCGTCACGTGGGCCTTGACCGTCGCGGCGCTGATGAACAGCTCCGCCGCGATCTCGGCGTTCGACCGGCCGCGCCCGATCAGGGTGAGCACCTCGCGCTCGCGCCCGGTGATCCCGGTCAGCACGCGGGCTTCCGGGCGGGGGCCGGGCCGGGCGGCGAAGGCGGCGATCAACCGGCGGGTCACCCCCGGCGCTATCAGGGCGTCCCCGGCGGCGACCACCCGCACGGCGCTCAGGATGTCGTCGAGCGCCATGTCCTTCACCAGGAAGCCGGCGGCTCCGGCGCGGAGGGCGCCGTAGACGTTCTCGTCGTCGTCGAAGGTCGTCAGCACCACCACCCGCGTGCCCCCGGCCGCCTCGGTGATCCGCCGGGTCGCCTCGATGCCGTCCATGCCGGGCATCCGGATGTCCATCACGACCACGTCGGGGCCGAGCTCCCGGGTGAGGCGGACCGCTTCGGCGCCCGTGCCGGCCTCGCCGGCGACCTCCAGGCCGGGCGCGTCGGCGATCACCATGCGGAGCGCGGTCCGGATCAGCGGCTGGTCGTCGGCCAGCAGCACGCGCACGGTCACCGCGCCTCCAAGGGCAGCCGGGCCGCCACCCGGAACCCGCCCCCGGGCGCGGGACCGGCGGCGAACTCGCCGCCCAGCAGCGCGGCCCGCTCCCGCATGCCGGCCAGCCCGAACCCGGGCGTGACCGCCCCCCGGCCGCCCCGCCCGCCGTCGACGATCTCGACGGCCACCTCGGTTTCGCGGTAGTCGATCGTCACCGCGCACGAGCCGGTCGCGGCGTGCCTGGCCACGTTGGTGACGGCCTCCTGGATGATCCGGTACGCCGCCATGTCGACCTCCGGCGGCAGGTCCCGCCGCCCGCCGAGCTCCCGGATCTCCACGCGCAGCCCCGCCGAGGCGAGCCGCGGCAGGTCGGCCAGCCCGCCCGCGGGGGCCGGGTCGCCGTCGCGCAGCGCGACCAGCATGCGGCGCAGCCCCGTCAGCACCTCGCGCCCGGCCGTCTCGATCTCGCCGAGCGCACGCGCCGCCTCCTCGGGCCGGGTCTCGATCACCCGCCGGGCGGCCCCGGCCTGGAAGGCGATGACGCCGATGGAGTGGGCGACCGTGTCGTGGAGCTCGCGGGAGATGCGCAGGCGCTCGTCGGTGACGGCCTGGGCGGCGGTCCAGCTCAGCCGGGCCGCGCCGTGCTCCCCGGCCTGCCGGGCGGCCCGGCCGAGCAGCCAGGCGATGACGGCGAACAGCACCAGCACGTAGTAGGCGGGCGGCGCGGGCACCAGGCAGAGGATCTCCACGCCCGCCGTCGCGGCCAGGGCGATCGAGGAGACGCGCCGGGAGGTGGTGGCGGCGATCCGGTAGAGGCCGAAGGCGACCACGGCGAGCTGGGTGAACGGCAGGACCCCGATCGAGAGCCACCCGCCGAGGGGGAGAGCGGCCAGCAGGAGGGCGAGCCCGGCCGGCGGCAGCCGATCGAGCAGCGAGCCGCCCGCCACGACCAGGGCGGTCGTGACCGCCATCACGGCCAGGTCGGACGCGGCCGGGGAGCCGCCACGCGACAGGAACATCACCAGCACGCCGACCGCCCACGGCGGGACCGTCCACCTCATGGGCCGATCGTAGGTTCGCCGGCGGGGTACGGGGATCGGACCGTGGTCGTACACCCTCGCTCCGATGCGTCCCTCCGGCGGGCTCCGGCATCGTCCCCGGCATGAAGCGTCTGCTGTCGTCCCTCCTGCTCGCCGTGTCGGTGGCCGTGTCGGTGGCCGTGCCGGTCGCCGGCCAGGGCGTCGTCGCCCCGCCGGAGACCCCGGTCGCCTTCGGCCCGGCTCAGTACACCCTGACCAGGGAGGCCATCGGCCGTGCCGCCCGGCTCGCGGCCGAACGGGGTGACACGACGAGGGCCGCGTCGTTGCGCGCGATGGCCGTGCCGTCGCGCACGTTCCTGGCCTTCGACGGCCGCGACGGCGGCACGGCGATCGAGGTCGTCGGTATGCTCCCGGCGCGCACCGTGGCGGTCGTCGTCCCCGGCGCGGGCACCACCCTCGACGCCTACGGGCGGCTCCGCGGCGGCACGATCCGCCTGCGGGCCGCGCTCGGGGCCGGTTCCGCGGTCGTCGCCTGGCTCGGCTACCCGACCCCGCGGCTGGTCAGCCTCGCCGCGGTGACCACGGCCCGGGCCGACGCCGCGGCCCCGCGCCTGCGCGCCTTCGTCCAACGGCTCGCCGCCGTCCTCCCGGGCGCGCGGATCTCCCTGCTCTGCCACTCCTACGGGGCCGTCGTGTGCGCCCGCGCCGCGCCCGGCCTGCCGGTCGGGAACCTGATCCTGTACGGCGCCGCGGGCGTACCGGCCCCCTCGGCCGCCGCCCTGGGCGGCCCGGCGACCGTCTGGGCCGGTCGTGGCCGTGGCGACTGGATCGGCGACGTGCCGGCCGTCTTCGGCCCCGACCCCACGGCCCCGGGCTTCGGGGCGCGGCGGTTCGACGCGGGCGACGCCGGGCACGGCGACTACCTGCTGGGCCGGTCGCTGGCGAGCATCGCCCGGATCGTGGCCCATGCGTGACCGGGGCGTCGACGCCCTGCGCGCGCTCGCCATCGCCGGGGTCGTGTGCGGCCACTGGCTCGTCACCGCGCTCGTCGCCGACAGCGGCACGATCAGGGTGACGAGCCCGCTGAAACACCTGCCCGAGCTCGCGCCGGTGTCGTGGCTCCTTCAGACGATGGCGCTGTTCTTCCTGGTCGGCGGCATGGTCGCGGCCCGGAGCACGACCCCGCCGAGGCTGCGCCTGATCCGGTTGCTGCGCCCGCTGCCCGCGCTCGCCGGGGTGTGGGCCGTGGTGGTGGTCGTGCTGCTGGCGTGCGGCGCCGACCCCGCGACGGTGGCGGCGCTGGCGAAGCTGGTGTGGGCGCCGCTCTGGTTCCTGCCCGTGTACGGGGCGCTCATGGCCGCGGCCCCGCTGGTCGCCCGGCTGCACCCCGGCTGGCCGGTGGCCGTGGTCGCGGCCGTCGACGTGGCCCGGTTCGGCTTCGGCGCCCCCGGCTGGGTCGGCTGGATCAACGTGGGGGCGGCCTGGCTGGTGCCCTTCTGCGTCGGGTTGTCGTGGCGGCGGTTCGACGGGCGGCCCCTGCTGGTGGGCGGGGCCGCCGCGACCGCCGTGCTGATCACGGTCGGCGGCTACCCGGCGGCCATGGTCGGCGTGCCCGGGGCGGCGTTGTCGAACCAGTCGCCCCCGACGCTGGCGGCGGTGACGTTCGGGCTCGCCCAGGCGGGCGCGGCCCTGCTGCTGCTCGAACCGCTCCGCCGGCTGATGCGCCGCCCGGCCCTGTGGGGCGCGGTGGCGGCGGTGAACGTGTCGGCGATGACCGTCTACGTGTGGCACCAGACGGCGCTCATCGTGGTGACCGCGCTCGCGCTGCCCGCCGGGCCGCTGGCCGGGCTGCACACCGTGCCGGGGCATCTCGGCTGGGTGGCGGCCCGGCTGGCCTGGTTGCCGGTGTTCGCGCTGGCCCTGACCGTGGCGGCCCGATCGGCGGCTCTCATCCGGGCGTGGGGTTGACCCCGCGCAGCAGCGGGCCGATCGCCGCCGCCGCGTCGGGGCCGTAGGCCTCGGCCAGGCGTTCGGTCCCTTGCGCCGCGTCGAGCGTCCACTCCTGGCTGCCGACGCTCTCCAGCACGGCGGTCGCGACGAGCGACGCCAGCCGGGCGGCGTGGTCGAGCGGCAGGCCGCCGTCGAGGCCCGCGAGGAAGCCGGCCCGGAAGGCGTCGCCCACCCCGGTCGGGTCGCGCGCCTCCCGCGCCGGGACCGCCTCGATCTCGAAGCGGGTGCCGTCGCCGGTCACGATCCGGGCGCCCTTGCCGCCGAGGGTGGTGACGCGCAGGCCCACCCGCCGCATGACCTGCGCCTCGGTCCACTCGGTGCGGCGCAGCAGCAGGTCCCACTCGTACTCGTTGGTGAACAGGTAGGCCGCGCCGTCCACCAAAGTGCGGCACTCGTCCCTGGTCAGGCGGGGGAGCTGCTGGGACGGGTCGGCGGCCACCGGCACGCCCAGCCGGTGGGCCTGCCCGGTGTGGGCCAGCATCGCCTCGGGCGCGCCCGCGCCGACCAGCACCAGGCCGACCCCGCGGGCGGCCACGATCGGGGCCAGGTCGACCTCGCCGGAACGGCTCATCGCGCCCGGGTAGAACGAGGCGATCTGGCACTGGTCGTCGTCGGTCACGCAACTGAAGCGCGGGGTGTGCGCCCCGGTGACGGTGAGCACGCCCGAGCAGTCGACGCCGTGCCGTTCCAGCCAGGAGCGGTAGTCGGCGAAGTCCGCGCCGACCGCGCCCACCAGGACCGGGCTCCGGCCCAGCACGCCCAGCGAGAAGGCGATGTTGGCGGCGACGCCGCCGCGCCGGATCTCCAGGTCGTCCACGAGGAAGCTCAGCGAGAGGCGGTCGAGCCGGTCGGCGATGAGGTGGTCGGCGAAGCGGCCGGGAAAGTGGCTGAGGTGGTCGGTGGCGATCGAGCCGCTGACCGCGACGGGGGCCATGATGGGATCTCCTGTCAGAAGACGACGGTCGTGCGGCCGTCGACGAACACCCGGTCGGCGCAGTGCCAGTCGACCGCGCGGGCCAGCACGGCCCGCTCGACGTCGGCGCCGCGCCGGGCCAGGTCGGCCGAGCTGAGGCGGTGGGAGACCCGCACCACGTCCTGCTCGATGATGGGGCCCTCGTCGAGGTCCTCGGTGGCGTAGTGGGCGGTCGCGCCGACCAGCTTCACGCCGCGCTGCTTGGCCCGTTCGTACGGCCCCGCCCCCGCGAACGCCGGCAGGAACGAGTGATGGATGTTGATCACCGGCACGCCCGCGCGCCGGAGGAAGTCCCCCGACAGGATCTGCATGTACCGGGCCAGCACCACCAGTTCGGCCCGGCCCGCGATGGCCGCGAGCTGGGCCCGCTCCGCCTCCGCCCTGGTCTCCCTCGTCACCGGGATGTGCACATAGGGCACCCCGAACCCGGCGACGTCGTGTTCCAGGTCGGGATGGTTGGAGACGACCGTGACCACCTCGATGGGCAGTTCGCCCCGGCGCGCCCGCCACAGCAGGTCGAGCAGGCAGTGGTCGTGCCGGGAGACGAAGATCGCCACCTTCGTCGGCGTCCCGGAGGGCCGGAGCCGGAACTCCGCGCCCAGCGGCCCCGCCACCTCGGCGGCGAACCGCCGCTCCAGCGGGTGCAGCCCCTCCCGCGCGTGCTCCAGGTGGAACTCGACCCGCAGCATGAACCGCTCACCGGTCGAGAACTGGTCCGACTGCAGGATGTCGGCCCCGTTGCGGTGCAGGAACGTGGTGATCAGGGCGACGATGCCGGGCCCGTCGGGGCACGCCACGACCAGGCGGCCGACGTCGTGCGCCACGGCGGCCCGCGCGGGCGGGGTGCTCAGTCCGGTGGCCGCCATCAGACGCCCGACGGCATGGCGTCGGCGGTGAGCCCGGCGGCCACCCGCAGCGCGTCGGCCCGGTCGGTCCGCTCCCACGGCAGGTCGACGTCGGTGCGCCCGAAGTGGCCGTAGGCGGAGGTCGGCCGGTAGATGGGCCGGTGCAGGTCGAGGTGGTGGCGGAAGGCGGCCGGGCGCAGGTCGAAGCACTCCTCGACCAGCCGGTCGATCAGCGCCGGGTCGACCCGCTCGGTGCCGAAGGTCTCCACCAGCAGCGAGACCGGCCTGGCCACCCCGATCGCGTACGCGACCTGGACCTCCGCGCGCCGGGCGAGTCCGGCCGCCACGACGTTCTTGGCGACGTGCCGGGCGGCGTAGGCGGCCGAGCGGTCCACCTTCGAGGGGTCCTTGCCGGAGAACGCGCCGCCGCCGTGCCGGGCGACGCCGCCGTAGGTGTCGATGATGATCTTGCGGCCGGTCAGGCCCGCGTCGCCCACCGGGCCGCCGACGACGAACCGGCCGGTCGGGTTGACCAGCAGGGTGCGGTGGAGCTCCGCGGGGTCGGACAGCTCCTCGGGCAGCACCGGCGCCACCACGTGGCGCCACAGGTCCTCGCGGATGCGGTCGGCGGTGGCCTCCTCGGCGTGCTGGGTGGAGACCAGCACCCGGTCGACCGCCACCGGCACGCCGTCGCGGTAGCGGATCGTCACCTGGGTCTTGCCGTCGGGCCGCAGGTAGCCGAGCAGGCCGGTTCTGCGGACCTCGGCGAGGCGGCGGGCCAGCCGGTGGGCCAGCGTGATCGGGGCCGGCATGAGCTCGGGGGTCTCGTCGCAGGCGTAGCCGAACATCATCCCCTGGTCGCCCGCGCCGACCCGGTCGAAGTCGTCCTCCGCGCGGCCCTCCCGGTGCTCGGCGGCCACGTCGACGCCCCGGGCGATGTCGGGCGACTGCTTGTCGAGGGCCACCAGCACCGCGCAGTGCGCGCCGTCGAAGCCGTACGCGCCGTCGTCGTAGCCGATCTCCGTGACGGTGTCGCGGACGATCCTCGGGTAGTCGAGCGGCTCGGGGGTGGTGATCTCCCCGGCCAGCACGACCATGCCGGTGGTGATCAGCGTCTCGCAGGCCACCCGGGACATCGGGTCGGCCGCGAGCGCGGCGTCGAGGACGGCGTCGGAGATCGCGTCGGCGATCTTGTCGGGGTGCCCCTCGGTCACCGATTCCGAGGTGAACAGGACGTCCTTGCTCATGCGGTCGCTCCTTGAGAGATGAGTTCGTCCCGGACCAGCCGGGCCCCCTCGACCATCGCGGCGAGCTTGGCGCGGGCCACCGCGCCGGTGACGCCGCGCAGGCCGCAGTCGGGGTTGACGAAGAGACGGTCGGCGGGCAGGTGGCGCAGCGCCCGCCGGATGCGGCTGGCCACGAGGGCGGGGGACTCGACCTCCCAGGTCTTCACGTCCACCACGCCCAGCCCGAGGTCGCCGGGCCAGCCGAACTTCTCGATGATGGCCAGGTCGTCGTCGCCCTTGCGGGCGAACTCCAGCACGAGCTGGCCGACCCCGGCCCGCAGGACCTCGGGGAACAGGAAGTCGTAGTGGCCCTCCCACGACGGGCGGGCGTAGCGGTTGCCGTAGCAGACGTGCAGCGCCCACGTGGCCGCCACGCCCTCGGTCACCACGTTGACCGCGTCGACGGCCAGGCCGGCGTGGCGGGGGTGCCCGGCCAGGAACGGCTCGTCGATCTGCAGCAGCGTGGCCCCGGCCGCCGCCAGCGCCCGCGCCTCGGCGTTCAGCACGGCGGCCATCGCCATCACCAGGTCGCGCCGGTCGTGCCCGCCCAGGTCGCGGACCCGGCAGGCCAGCGAGAACGGGCCGGTGAAGGAGAACTTGACCGGCGCGGCCGTGTGGGCGGCGGTGAAGGCGTAGTCGGCGGCCAGGCCCAGCGGCGAGGGCCCCTCGGGGACGGGCAGGGAGGCGACGCGGGCCTCGTGGTAATCGAAGTAGAAGTCCTTGACGGGGTCGGGGATCTCGATGCCCGGCATGCGGGCCAGGGTGTAGTCGACGTCGTTGTCGCGGCGCAGTTCGCCGTCCGAGACGATGTCGATCCCGGCGAGCTCCTGGTCGCGCAGCGCGGCCTTGATCGCCATGTCGTGCACGTCCTGGAGCTGGCCGTCGCTCATCCGGCCCCGGCAGTGGTCGGTCTTGAGCCGCTCCATCCACTCGGGCACGGGGTAGGAGCCGACGACGGTCGTGGGCAGCGGGGGAAGGCTCATGGTCAGTCCCTCGCCTGGGCGGTCATCGTGACGACGTTGTTCCGGAACGGCTCGTAGTGCACGTCGAAGCCGCGACGGCGGCCGATGTGGGCCAGCAGGGGGCCGTTGACCCAGTTGACGACCGAGCCGTCGTACTTGCCGGGGCCGCGGAACATGGTGCGGTAGCCGTCGACGTCGGTGACGAACAGGTCGTGGCAGACCAGCCGGCCGTGCGGGTGGAGCAGGTGCAGGCTGTCGGTGAAACTGGCCACCGCGCCGTTGCTGACGTGCATGCGCACGTCCCGGCCCGACTCCAGCAGCGGGCGCAGCGCCTCCCCGTTGAACCTCGGGGTCACCTGGTAGGCGTCGAGCCCGGCCAGCGGGACGTACCGCTCCTCCAGGCGCACCGCCGACCAGGCCCGCCGCCAGAACGCCACCGCCGCGTCGAGGTCGGGGAAGCGGCCGGGGTCGGCCTCGGCCAGCAGGCGCGGGCCGAGTTTGAGCAGGCGGCGCACCGGGGCCGGGTCCTCCCCGGCCGGCAGGTAGGCCCGTGTCTCCACCAGGTAGGTGCGGTCGCTGAGCTGGGCGACCTCGTCGGTCGGGAGGTTGTCGTACATGTTGGAGACGTAGACGAGGAAGACCTTGTACTTGAGGAAGCCCAGCGAGGTCAGCGGCCGGGTGGCGTCGAGGGCGACCGCGCTGACCCGGCCCGCGTGCTCGGCCACCGCCTGCCCGGCCAGATCGAGCACGTGCCGCGAGTAGTCGCACATGAGGTAGTGCAGCCGCCGGTAGTAGTCGCCGCCGCAGGCGCGGTCGGCGCGGCGGAACTCGTCGAGGAAGACCTTGGCCTGGTTGCCGTTGCCGACGCCCAGCTCCACCACCACCAGCTCGTCGGGCAGCGCGCCCGCGCGGGCCAGGTCGTCCCACGCGCCGAACAGGTCGAGGATCAGGTCGCGGGCGGCGTCGCGGTCGCGGGCGTCGCTCTCGCCGCCGGGCAGCGCCTGCTCGTAGCCGCGCCCGGTCGACTTCTCCCACGCCTCCAGGGCGTTCCAGTAGAGGGCGTTGAAGTCCCACACGCAGCTCCGCGAGCCGGGACCCCAGTCCTCCAGGTAGGCGCGGCCCGCCGTGCCGTCGCGCAGCACCGCCTCGGCCCGTTCGCCCAGCGGCACGTCCCCGGCCCGCCGCACGTCGACCGCCAGCTCCAGCCCCTCCCGGCCGGGCGGCAGGATCGGCCGGGCGTCCACGGGCTCGCGGAAGTTCTCCCGGTACTGCACCCAGTCGCAGACCACCCGCACCCGCGCCAGGTCCCACGGCGAGCGCACCAGCGCGCCCACCACCGGCCCGACGGAGGCGGTCAGGTCGACCGGGGCGGCGGCCCGCAACCGGGCGTGCGGCCTAAAGTCGATCAACATCGGGATCGCCCTTCCTGATCTCGGCCCGGCGCAGCAGGTCGGGCACCTCGTCCTCGTGGCCGAACACCATGAGGTGCGCCCCCCTCACGCCGGGCGTCGCGGCCAGCTCGCGCAGCGTCTCCTCGCAGATGGCCAGGCCCTCCTCCTCGACGCGGCGTTCCGGCACCCCGCGCAGCCGCCGCGCCACCTCGTCGGGCACGTGCACGCCGGGCACCCCCGTGCTCAGGAACGCCAGCATGCGCAGCGACCGGATCGGCCCCACCCCGGCGAGCACCGCGCACCGTTCGGTCACGCCCTCGTCGCGGAGCATCGCGGTCCAGCGGGCGAAGGCGGGCAGGTCGAAGACGTACTGGGTCTGCGCGAACTCCGCGCCCGCCGCGGCCTTCTTCGCCAGCCGCCGCGCCCGCGCGGCCGTCGGCGGGGCGAAGGGGTTCTCCACCGTCCCGATCAGCCACGACGGCCGGCGGCCGAGCGGCCTGCCGGACAGCAGCACGCCCTCGTCCCGCATCCGGCGCGCCGTCCAGACGAGCTGCACGCCGTCGAGGTCGAAGACCGGTTTCGCCTCCGGGTGGTCGCCGAGCGAGGGGTGGTCGCCGGTCAGCAGCAGCACGTTCGGGACCCCGAGCGCGGCGGCCCCGATCAGGTCCGACTGGAGCGCGATGCGGTTGCGGTCGCGGCAGGTGAGCTGCATGACGGGCTCCACGCCCGCCGCGCGCAGCAGCACGCTCGCGGCCAGGCTCGACATGCGCGCGTTCGCGCCCTGGTTGTCGGTGACGTTGGCGGCGTCCACCCAGCCGCGCAGCGCCTTCGCCCGGCGGGTGATCGCGTCGGGGTCGGCGTCGCGGGGCGGCCCCACCTCGGCGGTCACCACGAACCGCCCGCCGTCGGCGAGCGCGGCGCGCAGCCCGCTCATCAGCCGTCGCCCAGGGCCGTCGTCAGGCCCTCGTCGCGGCCCTGCCAGTAGTTCAGCCAGGAGCTGCGGCTCCACTCGCGGTTGTCCGCCGGACGCTGGAGCAGGTCGAGGTCGCCGCCTCGGCCGGCCGAACCGGCCCGTTCGGCGGCCGTCACCCAGACGCAGCGCAGCGAGCGGTCGACCTCGCAGGAGCCGTCGGCCGACACACCGCCGCACGGCCCGTTGCGCAGTTGCTTGGGGCAGGTCATCGGGCACGCGTAGCCGGTCACGGGCAGCGCGCACTGGCCGCACATGCGGCAGCCGAACAGCCGTTCCTTCACGGCCCGCTCGCCGGAGGTGAACCAGCGCGCCAGCCGGGGCCGGCCCTCCACGAAGGCGGCCAGCCGCCGGTAGAAGGGGTTGGGGGCCAGGCCGGCGTGCAGCGTGTACGCGAGCCGGGCCGAGATCCTCGGCCGGAAGGGCCTGGGCTCGTTGACCATCAATAGCTCCTCAGGTCGCCGTTCCCCACACGGTCGCAAAACGGGCACACGCCGGTCTTCGGGCGCGGTCGCAGGATTCCGGCCAGCGAGTTTGTGCCGCACGACAGTTAGGGTGGCGGCGTGCGCACTCTGGGATACGTCGGGGCGCAGTCGCCCAACGCCGCCGACTGGCTGGACGTCGGGCCGCGGATCTTCGGGTTCGAGGCGTACGAGACGGCCGGCACGGTCCGGGTGCGCTGGTGCGACCGCTCCCACCGGCTGGCGATCCACCCCGGCGGCCCCGACCGGCTGCTCTACCTGGGCTGGGACCTCGGCGACGACGCCTCACTGGCCGAGGCGGTGGCGCGGGTCGAGAGCGCCGGGTTCACCGTCGAACGGGGCGCCGCCGCGCTGGCGGCCGAGCGGTCGGTCCGGGAACTCGTCCACTTCGACGACACCTTCGGGCTGCGGCACGAACTGTTCGTCGGCCAGGAGGGGCGGCCCCAGCCCTACCGGGGGTCGCGGGCGGTGACCGGCGACCTCGGGCTCGGGTTCGTCGCCCTGCGGGTGCCCGACCTGCAGCGCGGGCTCGACTTCTACCGCGACGTCATGGGCATGCGGGTGTCCGACGCGATCAACCTCGGGCCGCGCCACGGTGAGATGTGGTTCCTGCGCTGCAACCGGCGGCACCACAGCGTGGCCCTGCTGGAGGGCGGGGAGACGCTCCGGCTCGAACACCTCATGATCGAGACCGCGCTGATCGAGGAGGTCGAGAACGCCTGGGACCTGGCCGAACGCGAGATGGAGGCGTTCGTCAGCCCCGGCCGCCGCCTGTCGGACAACATGTTCCTGTTCCGGGTGGCCACCTCGACCGGGTTCGACGTCTGCTACGGCTGGGGCGCGACCCCGGTCGACGACGCGTGGATCCCGCGCTACCTCGACTCCTCCCGCACGGGCGGGCTCGTCTACTCGGCGGCGGCCGTGGTGACCGCGCGTCCCTAGCCCGGGATCTCCCCGAGGGTCTCCAGGATCTCCAGGGCGACCTGGGCGGCCAGCCGGTCGCGGTAGTTCTCCAGGTCCAGGCCGGTGATCTCCTCCACCCGCTTGATGCGGTAGGTGATGGTGTTGGGGTGGACGTGCAGCAGCTCGGCCGCCCGGCGCAGGCTGTTGTTCTCCTGGAAGTAGCACCTCAGCGTGCCGACGTACTTGGAGTGGCGTTCGCGCTCGTGGCGCAGCAGCGGGCCGAGGATGTCGGTGGCGAACTCGCGCAGCGCCTCCGGGTCGGGCACCTGGAGCAGCAGGCGGCTGATGCCGAGCGAGTCGAAGGCCACCACCGCGCCGCGCCGGCCGAGCCGCCGGATCGCCTCGTTGGTGCGGCGGGCCTCCTCGTACGAGCGCGCGATGTGGCCGGGCTCGCGGAACCGGCCGCCGATGCCGACCGACACCGCGACGTCGGGGAACAGCGCGCCCAGCCGCTGCACGCAGACCGCGCCGACCTGCTCGGCCGGTTCCCGCATCACCACGACGACCTCGCCCGGCCGCACGACCGTGATGGCGTCGGGGGCCTGCGCGGTGAACAGGCGCGCGGTGGCCGCGCAGGCGTGCTCGGCCAGCAGCCGGGCCCGTTCCGACCCGCCGGGCGGCGGCTCGACCAGCACCGACAGGACCCGGTGCTCGCGGTCGTCGTCGAAGCCCAGGTGGTGGGCCCAGCGCACGACCTCCTCGTTGTCGCGGGCCGAGCCCGACAGCAGGCCCTCCATCAGGTCGTCGCGCACCTGGCTGCCCGCCGTGGAGATGACGCGGTCGCGGGCCAGCACCACGCCGGAGATCGTGGCCGCGTGTTCGGCGATCATCAGGTGGAGCTCCTCGGCCTGGCCCGCCGGGTCGTCCATGAGCGAGACGAGGTAGGCGGGGGCGGTGTCGCCGATCAGGATCGGCGCCACGATCACGATCGAGCCCTTGGCCGGGCCGGGCACCCGCATCGCGCGCCGGGTCCGGCCCGCCATCGCCAGCGTGTGCGCCAGCCGGGGGTGGATGAGGTGGTCGTGGACGTACTGGACGGCGTCCGGGCCGCTCACGCCGGGGGAGGCGGCGGCCAGGATGCCGATCTTCTGGCTGATGACCGCGACGGTGACGCCGGTGCGGCGGGCGACGAGTTCGGCCACGGCGCCGATGTCGGCGTCCTGCATGGCCAGGCCGGACAGGTGGCGGTAGGTCTCGACCAGGTCGCGGAGGGTGCGGTTCTCCTGACTGATCTGGCCGATGGGGGTGACGGGTTCGGCCACGGCGGTTCCTCGGGTTTTCCATGTGCTGCGAACCAGAGAACCGTAGAGGTTCCTGGGGTGGAACCTGAAGTCCCCGGTTCCCCGGCGGGGCTATACACGCCTGATGACCTGGCGGAACGCCGGGCTTCGTAACACTCCCGACTCCGCCGATTTACGCCGTGGTAGCCCCTTGACGCGAACTTACCCGCAGGGCAGCATGGCGTAACAAATATCAAACGTTTTGTCCAATTATCGGACAAAGCCTGGTACGCGGCGGGAGGTGGCGGTGGGCATCCGCATGATCATCCGTCGGCTCGGTGGCGGCCTGCTGGTCCTGTGGCTGGTGTCGATCCTCACGTTCCTGCTGGTCCACCTGATTCCGGGTGACCCGGCCGAGGCGGTCGCGGGTGAGAACGCGACCGCCGCGGACGTCGAGCGCATCCGCGCCGAACTCGGCCTGGACCGGCCCGTCCTGGAGCAGTACGTCACGTGGTTCACGGGCGTGCTGCGCGGCGACCTCGGCCGCTCGCTCTTCACCGACAAGACGGTGGTCGACTCGATCGCCGGCAGTGCCCCGCCGACCCTCGTCATCACGCTGATGGCGATCGTCGTCGCGGTGCTGGTGGGGGTGAGCGCCGGGATCGTGGCGGGGCTGACCCGGGGGAGCAGGGTCGACCGCGCGGTGTCCGCGCTGGCCACGCTCGGCATCGCGATGCCGAGCTTCTGGCTGGCGATGGTGCTGGTGTCGGTGTTCTCGCTCACCAACCCCTGGCTCCCGGCCACCGGGTACGCCGAACTCTCCGAGGGCTTCGGCACCTGGTTGTCCCACATCGTGCTGCCGTCGACCGCGCTCGGCCTGGCCACCGCGGCCGAACTGGCCCGGCACACGCGCGGATGCGTGGCCGACGTGCTGACGCGGCCCTATATAAGGACGGCGCGCGCGAGGGGCGCCTCGGGCGGCTGGCTGGTGCGGCGGCACATCCTGCGCAACGCCGCCATCCCCGTGGTGACCGTGCTCGGCCTGCAGGCCGGCCGGCTGCTCGGGGGCGCGATCGTCATCGAGGCCGTGTTCGGCATCTCCGGCCTCGGCACCCTGGCCGTCAACGCGGTGCTGCAGCGCAACTACCCGATCATCCAGGGATACGTGCTGCTCTGCGCCGTCGTCGTCGTCCTGCTCAACCTCATCGTCGACCTCGCCTACGGCTGGATCAACCCGAAGGTGCGCACGGCATGACCCTCGTCACCAGGCGCGCGAGCGCCCCCAAGATCCCCGGACCGGCCCGGACCTCCCCGGGCCGCAGGGTGCTGCGCGGTGTGCTGCGCCGCCCCGCCGTCGCCACGGCGGCCGGATTCCTGCTGCTGCTGATCGTGCTGGCGGTGGCCGGTCCGCTCATCTCCCCGCACGACCCCGACACGCAGGATCTCGGCAACCGCTTCGCCGGGCTGAGCTGGACCCACCTGCTCGGCACCGACGAGTTCGGCCGCGACGTCGCCAGCCGCGTCATCCAGGCCGCCCGCATCGCGCTGGCCGCGCCGCTCATCTCGGTGGGCGTGGCCGTGCTCATCGGGCTGCCGCTCGGATTGTGGGCGGGACTGCGCAAGGGCCTGGTCGACGCGGTCGCCGGTCGGCTGGCCGACACCGTGCTCAGCCTGCCCGCCATGGTGGGCGCGCTGGCCATCCTCGCGGTGCTCGGTCCCGGCCTGGTCAACGCGATGATCGCGATCGGCATCATCTTCGCGCCCGGCCTGTTCCGGGTGGTGCGCGGCGCGACGCTGGCGGTCGCGGAGGAGACGTTCGTCGACTCGGCGGTGGCGATCGGCTCGCCGACCCGGCGCACCCTGTGGGTGCACATCCTGCCCAACATCGCGGCCCCGCTGCTGGTCCAGGTGACCATCCTCATGGGCGTCGCGCTGCTGGCCGAGGCCAGCCTGAGCTTCATCGGGCTCGGCGTGCAGCCGCCGGAGGCGAGCTGGGGGTCGATGCTCAAGGCCGCCTACACCAACCAGTTCGACGCGCCCTTCTCGGTGGTTCCGCCCGGGGTCGCGATGGTCCTGACCGTGCTGGCCTTCAACACCATCGGTGACGCGATCCGCGACGCGGTCGGCCTGAGGAGGGGCAGATGACGTTGTTGTCCGTGGAAGGGCTGACCATCGACCTGCCGGGCACGCAGCCCGGTCTCGTCGAGGACGTGACCTTCGAGGTGAACGAGGGCCGCTGCACCGCCCTCATCGGCGAGTCGGGCTGCGGCAAGTCGCTGACGTCGCTGGCCGTCCTCGGCCTGCTGCCGCCGTCGGTGCGGGTCTCGGCCGGCGCCGTCGTGTTCGACGGGGTCGACCTGCTCACCTGCTCCCCGCGCCAATTACGCAAGATCCGCGGCGGCCCGGTCGGCATGGTGTTCCAGGAGCCGATGAGCAGCCTCAACCCGAGCATGACCGTGGGCGACCAGATCGCCGAGGCCCGCCGCCTGCACCTGGGCGAAGGCCGCAAGGTCGCGCTCGCGCGGGCGAAGGACCTGCTCGACCGGGTCGGCATCCCCAACGCGGCCCGGCGGCTGGCGGCCTACCCCCACGAGATGAGCGGCGGCATGCAGCAGCGTGTCATGATCGCCGCGGCCATCGCCTGCGACCCCCGGCTGATCATCGCCGACGAGCCCACCACCGCGCTCGACGTCACCATCCAGGCCGAGATCCTCTCCCTGCTGCGCGACCTGCAGCGCGACCTCGGGCTCGCGGTGCTGCTGGTCACCCACGACCTGGGCGTGGTCGCCGACTTCTGCGACGACGTCGTGGTCATGTACGCCGGCCACATCGCCGAACGCACCGGCGTCGACGACCTGTTCTACCGGCCCGCGCACCCCTACTCCGCCGCCCTGCTGGCCGCCGTGCCGCAGGCCGGGCAGTCGCGCTCCCGCCTGACGGTGATCCCGGGCCGGGTGCCCACGGCCGGGGCGTTCCCGCCGGGCTGCCGGTTCGGGCCACGCTGCGCCCACTTCACCGCGCCGGAGTGCGCGCGGCCGCAACCCCACGGGCGCACCCGCTGCGGCCGGGTCGCCTCGGGAGACCTGGTGCTGGAAGGGGCGCTCCATGGCTGACGACCGTGTCGTGCTGCGGGTCAGCGGGCTGACCAAGTCGTTCCCGGTACGCCGCGGCGCCTTCGGCCGCGCGCTGGAGAGCGTGCGCGCCGTCGACGGCGTGGACCTGGAGGTGCGCGCCGGGACCACCGTCGGCATCGTCGGCGAGTCGGGCTCCGGCAAGACCACGGTCGGCCGCCTGATGGCCCGGCTGCTCACCCCCGACCGGGGCACCGTCGAGGTCGAGGGCCGCGACGTCAGCCGCGCCAGGGGCGCCGAGCTCAAGGCCGTGCGCGCCCGGCTGCAGGTGGTCTTCCAGGACCCGTACGGCGCGCTCGACCCGACCAAGACGGTCGCGCACGCCGTCGCCGAACCGCTGCTGGTGCACGGCCGGATCAGGCGCGGCGAGATGCGCGAGCACGCCGCCGCGCTGCTGGCCCGGGTGGCGCTCGACCCCGCCTTCGCCGACCGCTACCCCGACGAGTTGTCCGGCGGCCAGCGGCAGCGGGTGTGCATCGCCCGCGCGCTGGCGTTGTCGCCGAGCGTGCTGGTGGCCGACGAGCCGACCTCCGCGCTCGACCTGTCGACCCGGTCGGAGATCCTCAACCTGCTGCTGTCCATCCAGGAGGAGACCGGCCAGGCGCTGGTGCTGGTCTCGCACGACTTCGCCACCGTCCGGCACCTGTCGCACCGGATCGCGGTCATGTACCTGGGGCGCATCGTGGAGGAGGGCCCCGCGGAGCGGATCGCGGAGAGCCCGCGCCATCCGTACACCGAGGCGCTGCTGTCGGCGGTGCCGCTGCCCGACCCGCGCGCCCAGCGCGCCCGCGAGCGCATCGAGCTGGGCGGTGACCTGCCCGACCCGGCCGACCCGCCCTCCGGGTGCCGTTTCCACACCCGCTGCCCGGTGGTGATGGACGTGTGCCGCACCGAGGACCCGGAGCTGCTGGCCGTGGAGCGGGGGCACCGGGTGGCCTGCCTGCGCCACCAGCCGGCCCCGGCGAAGGAGAAGGTGCGATGACCGTGCTCTCGGGGGTCAGGGTGGTCGACTTCGGCCATCACGTGGCCGGGCCGCTGCTGGCCCTGATGCTGGCCGACCAGGGCGCCGACGTCGTCCGGGTGGACCGTCCCGGCGTCGCGCCCGGCCGCCACGACGCCGTGCTCAACCGCGGCAAACGCCGCATCACGCTCGACCTGAAGCGCGACCTCGACACGGCCCTCGCGCTGGTGGCGCGGGCCGACGTGGTCGTGGAGAACTTCCGGCCGGGGGTGATGGACCGGCTCGGGCTGGGTGCGGCGCGGCTCCGGGCCGCCCACCCCCGGCTGGTCTACTGCTCGCTGCCGGGCTTCGCCGCCGCCGATCCCCGCGCGGGCCTGCCGGCCTGGGAGGGCGTCGTCGCGGCGGCCACCGGCAACTGCCGGGTCCGCGCCGGCTACCTGCCCGAGGGGCGGGACCCCGACAGCCCCGTGTACGCCGCCCTCCCGGTCGCCTCCAACTTCGCCGCCTTCTGCGGCGCCTTCGCCGTGGTGGCCGCGCTGACCGAACGGCACCGGACCGGGCGCGGCGACCGGATCGAGGTGCCGCTGTTCCACGCGATGTTCGAGGCCGTCGGCGGCTCCGGCGCCTACCCGGTGGAGCGCGGCCTGCTGCCCGAGCGGGCCATCCGCGCCAACGGCAGCGGCACCTACCGCTGCGCCGACGGCCGCTGGGTGCAGTTCAACCCGATCGGCGCGACCCCGCGCTTCCGCACCTGGTTCCTCGACGCCGCCGGAGCGCCGGAGGCCGACGACCTCACCGGGCTGTTCCTGACCAGGACCGCCCAGGAGTGGGAGGACCTCGCGCACGACGCCGGGGTGCCGCTCGCCATGGTGCGCACCGCGGCGGAGTGGCGGGAGAGCACGCACGCCCGGGAGTCGGGCGAGGTCGCGGTGGTCGACGACCCGCTGCTCGGCCCGACGGCGGTGCCCGGCCCCGCGGTGTGGTCGTCACGCGGCCCGGCGGCGCGACCACACCCGCGCAGCCTGCCGGACGGCGACCGCGCGGAGATCCTGGCCGAACTCGGCGCCGACGTCCCGGAGAGCACGCCCACCGGCGACCCCCGGCCGCCCTACGCGGGCCTGAACGTGCTCGATCTCACCCAGATCCTGGCCGGGCCGACCGCCGGGCGGGTGCTCGCGGAGTTCGGGGCCGAGGTCACCAAGGTCAACTCGCCGCAGCGGCGCGTCGGCGCGCACGGCTTCGTCAACCGGGGCAAGCGCACCGTGCTCCTGGACGTGAAGTCGGCCGCCGGGCAGCAGGTGCTCTGGAAGCTGATCGAGCGGGCCGACGTGCTCACCCACAACTTCCCCGGCCGCACCGCCGAGAGCTACGGGCTCGGCTACCACCACGTGCGGGCCCGCCGCCCGGACATCGTCTACGTCTCGGTCGGCTGCTACGGCCGGGGCGGCCCCTGGTCGGAGCGCCGGGGCTACGAGACCCAGGGGCAGGCCGCCACCGGCATCATGGCGCTGACCGGCGGCGACGGCCCTCCGGCCGTGTTCGGGCCCTACAACGTGCTCGACTACGGCACCGGCCTGCTGGCGGCCTTCGCCGCCGCGCTCGGCCTCCACCACCGCGCCGTCACCGGCGAGGGGCAACACGTCCACGCCTCGCTCACCCAGACCGGCCTGCTCCAGCAGGCGGGCGTGCTCACCGCGAGCGAGCGGCAGCGCTACCACCGCGCCGCCGACGGATGGTTCTTCCTCGGCGTGCGCGACGACCGGCCGCCGCCCGTCGTCGACCCCGAGGAGACCGTCGAGGCCTGCGTGCGGAAGCTGGTCGCCGACGGCCACGGCGCGCACGCCGTCGTGCGGCTCGCCGACCTGATGACCGATCCGCTGCCCCGCTCGCTGGGGCTGACCGTCGCCCAGACCTCCGAAGAGGTCGGCGAGGTCGTGATGCCCGGCATCGCGATCACCGCCGAGGGCAACCCGCCCCGCCTGGGCGCGCCGGTCAGGCGGCCCGGCGCGGACGCCCGCGCCGTATTGGCCGATCTCGGGCTCGCCGCCGAGGCCGACACGCTGGCCGGGGCGTGGGCCGTGCAACTCGACCGCCTTCCCTCCGGCTGGGACCACTTCTGAGGAGAACGATGGAGTACGACCTGCTGGTCCGGGGCCACGTCCTGGACCCGGGCCAGGGCCTCGACGGCCCCATGGACGTCGCCGTCACCGGCGGACGCGTCACCGCCGTGGCCCCGCGACTGGACGCCGCCCGCGCCCGCCGGGTGATCGACGCGACGGCCCCGGGCCGGCACGTCGTCCCGGGCCTGATCGACCTGCACACCCACGTCGCGCACGGCGCGATCACCCCCGGCGTCGGCATGGAGGGCTGCGACCCCGACGACATCGGGGTGCGGGCGGGCGTGACCACGGTCGTGGACGCCGGCTCGGTCGGCGTGGCCAACATCGGCGTCTTCGGCGCCTTCATCCAGCCCCGCGCCCGCACCCGCGTCGTGCCGTTCCTCAACGTCGGCAGCCACGCGCACACGATGCCGAGCATGGTCGACGTCCACGACCTGGCCGAGATCGACCGCGCGGCCATCGCCCGCTGCGTCGCCGCCAACCCCGGGCTGGTCAGGGGCGTCAAGTTGCGGCTGGTCGGCCCGCTGGTGGCCGAACGCGGCAAGGAGGTCGTCGCCGCCGCCAAGGACGTGGCGCGCGAGCACGGCGTGCCGCTGATGGTGCACATCGGCGACCTGTCGGCGCACCGGCGGCCCGAACCCGAACGCCTCACCCCGGTCACCCGCTTCGCCGTCGACCAGCTCGACCCCGGCGACATCCTCACCCACCTGTGCACGCCCAACCCGGGCGGCGCCACCGACATGGACGCCGCCCTGATCGAGGCCCGCGAGCGCGGCGTGATCCTCGACGCCGCACTCGGCCGGGGCAACTTCGGCCACCGCGTGGCCCGCGAGCAGCGCGAACGCGGCCTTCCGCCGGACACCGTCAGCAGCGACCTCACCCTCGCCGGGCAGGGTTTCCACTCGCTGGTCGAGTGCATGGCCAAGTTCCTGGCCGTCGGCTACGACCTCCCCGACGTCGTGCGCATGACGACGGCCAACGCCGCCCGCGCCCTCGGCATGGGCGAGGAGCTGGGCGCGATCGCCCCGGGCCGCGCGGCCGACCTGACCATCCTCGACGTCGTCGCGGGCGACTTCGCCTTCGTCGACACCGCCCGCGAGACCTTCCACGGGACGCGGGCGCTGGCGCCCGTGCACACCGTCAAGGGCGGAGAACTGTTCGCCCCCGGCTGGGGCGCCCACCCGTGGGGCTGGTTGCCCGCCCGCCGCGGTCACGAGGTCGCGCCGTGAGACGCGCCGACGCCTCCTGGGCCAGGACGCCCGAGGGCGTCACCCACCGCGACGTCACCGACGTGGCGATCGGGCCCGGCGACCAGGTCTTCCTGTTCACCCGCTTCGACCACCAGGTTCTCGTGTACGAACCCGACGGCGCCTTCGTGCGCGCGTGGGGCCGGGGGGTCTTCACGCTCCCGCACGCCCTGACCGTCGGCCCCGACGGCTCGGTCTACTGCGTCGACGCGGGCGACCACAGCGTGCGCCGCTTCACCCCCGAAGGCGAGCTGCTCCAGACCATCGGCACCCCGGGCGAGCCCTCCGACACCGGCTACACCTCCGAGGGCCCCACCCGCGTCCACCGGGTCGAGCGGGTGCGCCGCCCGGCCGGGCCGTTCAACCGCTGCACCGACCTGGCCGTCGGCCCGGACGGCGACCTCTACGTCAGCGACGGCTACGGCAACTGCCGCGTCCACCGCTTCTCGCCGGACGGCGAACTACGCCACTCCTGGGGCGCGGCCGGCACCGGGCCCGGCGAGTTCCACCTCCCGCACGGCCTCGACGTCACCCCCGACGGCCGGGTCCTGGTCGCCGACCGGGAGAACGACCGCGTCCAGGTCTTCGACGCCGACGGCCGCTTCCTGACGGCCTGGACCGACGTCCGGCGGCCGTGCGCCCTGACCACCGCCCCGGACGGCGCCGTCTACGTCGCCGAACTCTGGCGGCCCAAGGGCACCCGCTCCTTCGTCCGCGGCGAGGCCGCCGAAGACCAGCCGGGACGGGTGACCGTGCTCGACCCGGACGGCCGGGTGCTCGACCGGTGGGACGGCGCCGGCGAGTTCATCGCCCCGCACGGCATCGCGCGGGACTCGCGCGGCGACGTGTACGTCGCCGAGGTGACCTACAGCTTCGCCGTCCGGCCGGGTCTGGCCGACCCGTCGTGCGGCGGCCACCAACTCCAGAAATTCGAGGGGATCGGATGAGACGCGACGACCGGCGGATTCTCACCACGCACGGCGGCAACCTGCCCCGCCCTGCCGACCTGGACACGCTCATCGCCGACGGGCGCCGGGAGGAGGTGCTGGCCCGGCTGCCCTCGGCGGTCGGCGAGGTCGTGGACCTCCAGATCGCCTGCGGCCTCGACACCGTCAACGACGGCGAGTACGTCAAGGCCGCCAACATGTCCGGCTACAGCGGCTACATCCACGCGCGGGTGACCGGCTGGGAGACCCTGCCGATCGACCCGGCCGTGCCGCCGAAGCGCGAGTACGTCGCCGCCCGCGACCGCGACGAGTTCCCCGGCACCTACGCCTCGGGCCTGTGGCTGGCCGGCTCCGGCGGCCCGGTCCGCCCGGGATTCTCCACCCCGGGCGCGGCCCCGAAGATGCCCGCCGTCGAGCGGGTCTGCACCGCGCCGATCACCTACGTCGGCCACGACGCCATCGCCGCCGACGTCGACGCCCTCAGGACGGCCCTCGTGGGCCGCGAGGCGGACGGCTTCGTCGCCGCGCTCGGCCCGCTCAGCCTCGGCGCGGGCGCGCGCAACGTGTTCTACGCGAGCGAGGAGGACTACATGTTCGCCGTCGCGGAGGCCCTCCGCGAGGAGTACAAGGCGATCACCGACGCCGGTCTGGTGCTCCAGATCGACGAACCCGAGTTCGCCACCACCTGGCAGTTCCACCCCACCTGGGACGTCGCCGACCTGCGGCGCTACCTGGAGTCCGCGGTCGAGGTGATCAACCACGCCATCGCCGGCCTGCCGCCGGAGCAGATCCGCATGCACACCTGTTGGGGCAGCGGCCACCGCCCGCACACCCAGGACATCGGCCTGCGCCACATCGCCGACCTGCTCGTGAAGGTCAACGCCTCGGCGTACGCGATCGAGGCGGGGAACGTCCGGCACGCCCACGAGTGGCGGGTGTGGGAGGACGTGAAGCTGCCCGACGGCAAGATCCTCATCCCCGGCGTGGTCAGCCACGCCACCGACCTGGTCGAACACCCCGAGCTGGTGGCCGAGCGGCTGGTCAACTTCGCCTCGGTGGTCGGCCGGGAGAACCTGCACGCCGGCACCGACTGCGGGATCGGCTCGCGGGTCGGCCACGAGGAGATCGTCTGGGCGAAGCTGCGTGCTCTCGCCGACGGCGCGGCCATCGCCTCGGAGCGGCTGGCCGGCAAGTAGACGTCCGGCGGGCCCGCCCGCCGGCCGAGAAAAGACAAGCAAGCGGATCCGTGCCGACGCGTCGGGGACGAGCCGGAAGCACCGCGACATCCGAAAGATGGAGGCAAGGGCCGTGAAACGAACATCAGTCACATCGGCCGGTGCGATCCTCGCCATCGTGCTCGTCCTCACCGCCTGCGGCGGCACGGACGCGAACGGCGGCGGGAACGCCCAGGGGACCTCGGCGGGATTCGACCGGAACGCCGTCCTGCGGTGGGCCGTGCCGGGCATGCCGACCTCCTTCGACCCCCGCAAGTCGGCCCCGCTCGACCCGGTCTTCCTGGACGTCGTCTACGAGAGCCTGGTCAACCGCACCCCGGCCGGGGAACTCGTGCCGGGCCTGGCCACCGAGTGGAAACTGGGCGACGACAACACCACGATCACCTTCACGCTGCGTCCCGGCGTGAAGTTCCACAACGGCGAGGCGTTCGACGGGGCGGCCGTGAAGGCCAACCTGGAGGCCTTCAAGAAGGAGGGCGCGCTCGCGGGCACACTCGCCGGCCTCGACAAGGTCGACGTGCTCGCCCCCGACCAGGTCAGGCTCACCTTCGCCGAGCCGTCGGGCTACATGATCAACGTGCTGGCCGGAGAGGCCGGCATCGTGGTCGCGCCGAGCGCGCTCGGCGACCCGGGCCTGACCGGCAAGCCGGTCGGCACCGGCCCGTTCCAGCTCGACGTCCTCGGCGAGGGCAAGGTCACCTTCAAACGGTTCGACGGCTACTGGGACGCGGGCCGCATCACCCTCGGCGGCATCGAGATGGCCGTCTACTCCGACGAGTCGACGCGGCTGCGCGCCGTCAAGTCGGGCCAGGCCGACGGCACGTCCATCACCCCGAGCCAGATCAAGGAGTCGGAGGCGGCCGGCCTGACCGTCATCAAGGGCGCCAACACCACGTTCAACGGCATCCTGATCAACACCAGCTCGGGCAAGCTCACCGACCCCAAGGTGCGCGAGGCGATGCTGTACGCCATCGACCGCGCCTCCATCAGCAAGAACCTCTACGCCGGGGTGTGCACACCCGCCGTGCAGCCGCTCCAGCAGGGCTTCTGGGCGAACGTGCCCGAGCTGAACGACGTCACCCGCTTCTACGACACCGCCAAGGCCAGGCAGTTGCTGACCGAGGCGGGCTACCCCGACGGCTTCGACATGCAACTGGAGGTGGGCCCGAACACGTCGTACCAGACCCTGGCCCAGGCCCTCCAGGCGCAGCTCCAGCAGGTCGGCATCCGCGTCACCATCAAGGTGCTGGAGTTCCAGCAGATGGTGAACGCCCGCCGCACCGGCAACTTCACCGCCACCGTCTCCCTGCTCCAGGCCGGACGGCCCGACCCCAGCCAGTTCGTCGCCGACTTCTACCTGAAGGGCGGCCTCTACAACCCCGGCGGCTTCGAACTGCCGGGCGGCGCCGACCTGCTCGCCGAGTCGCGCGTCAGCGCCGACGTCGCCGAACGCGCCGCCCCCCTCCAGGAGATCTTCAAGCAGGTCCTGGAGGCCGGCCCGCCGGTCGTGCCGGTCTGCGGCATCACCTACGTCGCCGCGTTCCGCAAGGGCGTGACCGGCATGGAGGTGCCCGTCACCGGCGACTACGACTTCGCCCCCATCAAGATCACCTCATGACCCCGGCGGGGGCGGGCACGGGCCCGCCCC
>NZ_BBXE01000029.1:64963-178522 GCF_001570565.1 Herbidospora yilanensis
GGCCCCGCCCCCGCCCCATTTCGTGTCGAAGGAGAGAACGTGCGACTCGACGACAAGGTCGCCGTCGTGACCGGCTCGGGCCGGGGCCTCGGCCGCGCCTACGCGGAGGCCCTGGCCGCCGCCGGCGCGAGCGTGGTCGTCAACGACATCGACGCCGACGCCGCGCACGAGGCGGTGGCCGCCATCGCCGCGGCGGGCGGCCGGGCGGTCGCCGAGGCCGGCGCCGTCGGAGACGCGGCGACCGCCGACGCCCTCGTCGGCCGGGCCGTGGCCGAGTTCGGCCGCCTGGACGTGATGTGCACCAACGCGGGCGCGCTCCGCGACCGCACCCTCGGCAAGGTGACCGACGAGGAGTTCGACCTGGTGGTCGACAGCCACGTCCGCGGCACCTTTACCTGCGGCCGCGCCGCCGCGCGCCGCTTCCGCGAACAGGGCGGCGGCGGCCGCCTCATCCTGGTCGGCTCCCCGGCGGGTCAGTACGGCGGCTTCGGCCAGACGGCCTACGCGGCCTCCAAGGCGGCCGTGATCGCGATGGTCCGCGTGTGGTCGGTCGAGCTGGCCAAGCAGGACGTGACGGTCAACGCGATCGTCCCGACGGCTCTCACCCGCATGGCCGCGACGATCCCCAGCCTGACGGAGGTGGTGGCCGCCGTCGAGGGCGGCGCCCCCGTCCCGGCCGAGCTGCGCCACCGGGGCATCGGCACGGTGCGGGACGTGGCGCCGCTCCTGGTCTTCCTGTCGTCGGACGAGGCGTCCGGCGTCACCGGCCAGTACTTCGGCTTCGGCGGCGACAGATTCTCGATCTGGGGCCACCCGAAGGAGACGTTCGTGACCCGGCGGGAGGGCGGCTGGACGGCCGACCAGTTGTCCGCCGACTTCGCGGAGTTCACCCCGCACTTCCAGAGCCACCTGCCCCCGGGCCGCTAGCCGAAGTAGAAGTCCAGCGACGCGCGGGTCATGCGGTCGCGGTCGGCCGGGTCCGGCACCAGCACGCCGAACGACCGCACCGCCTCGGCGTAGGAGACCGGCCGCCGCGCGCCCACGAAGGGCGCGTCGCTGCCCCAGAACAGCCGGTCGGGGCCGGCCGCCTCCAGCAGGGTGGCGGCGTATCCGGCGAGCCGCTCCTGCGACACCCGGAACCGGTAGCCCGCCGACAGCTTCACCCGGACGCGGCCGGTGGCCAGGGCGGGCAGCAGCGCGGAGCCGGCGTAGCCGGTCTCCGGGGACGGGTCGCCGAAGTGGTCGACGACCACGTCGACGCCCGACTCCAGCAGGCCCTCCAGCACGGGCGCGAGGCGGGACGACTCCACGTTCAGCTCCACGTGCCAGCCGCGCTCCGCCACCTCGCGCAACATCGAGCGGTAGGGGCGCAGCGACAGGTCCGCGCGGCGGCGCCACTGGAGACGCACGCCCACGACGCCGGGCCAGTCGTCCAGGGCGTCGCCCGGTTCCAGGTCGACGGTGCCGCGCAGCCTGTCGTGCGCGCGCAGCACCGCCAGGGTGTACGCGTTGCGGTCGCCCAGCAGGCTCATGGCCGAGACGACCGCGTGGCTCACGCCGTGGGCGTCCATCAGGGGGAGGAAGTCCTCGACCGGCAACTCGCCGTCGGGGCGCGTCCACGCGCCGGCCGACAGGGGGAGGTCGCGGCGGAACAGGTGGACGTGCGTGTCGACCAGAGTGCCGACCGGAGTGTCCGCCGGGGTCACGGGGCCAGGCCGTACAGGCGGGCGGCGGTGCCGGCGAGGACCTGGGCGGCGTCGGCGGCAGGGAGGCCGGACACCGAGGCGCGGCCGATGCGGACCATCTCGGGGTAGGCGACCGGGGTCTGCGTCACGTCCGAGCCCCACAACACGCGTTCCGCGCCGAACGCGCCGACCAGCCAGGTCACCGCGCCGGCCGGGTCGAGGCCCGGGTTGAGCGTCGTCGCCTTCACGTGGACCCGGGGATGGTCGGCCAGGGCGAGCAGCAGGTCGGCGCCGGGGTAGGGCCGGGGCCCGCCGGTCTCCACGCTCGCCACGTGGTCGAGCACGACCGGCACGTCCGGGAACACGCGCAGGACGGCGGGGAGGGCGCGCAGGCACTCGTCGCGGTTCCAGCGGTAGAGGTGCAGGCACATCGACAGGCCCAGGTCGGCCGCCGTCCGCCAGACCGCCGCGGCCTCGGGGCCGGCGAACCAGCCGGCGCCCGGGGGGCCGCCGTGCCTGCCGCCGCCGGGGGCGGTCAGGCGCATCGCCCGCGCGCCCAGGGACGCCCAGCGGCGGACCGTCGTGGCGGCGTCGGGGGCGAGCCCGTCGACGACGCACATCGCCGCCAGGCGGCCGGGGTGCCTCCTGGCCGCGTCCACGACATAGCGGTTGTCGAAGCCGAACACGTGGGCGCGCTGCACCGCGACCGCCGCCGACAGGCCGTGGGCGTCCAGCGCCGACAGCAGGCGTTCGGCGGTCATCGGGTCGGCGACCGGGACCAGGGAGGGATAGGCGGGGTCGTCGGTCGTCAGGTGCGCGTGGGCGTCGATCATGAGGCGGGTCTCCACGGGGGCAGGCGCTCCCAGACGAGGACGGGGGTGGGGGGTTCGTCCGGAGTGCGCTCGGCGCGCAGGGTCAGGCGGTCGCCGGTCAGCTCCGCGAGGCGGACCATCGTCGCGCCGATCCAGTTCGGGTAGACGGCCGCCTCGATGTGGTGGGCGACCCGGTCGCCGAGCCATTCGTAGCCGCCGCTGTAGGCGCCGTATCCGCGCACCGCCGCCAGGCGTTCGGGCCCGGTGGCCCAGCGCCAGTTGCCGGTGGTCAGCGGGGCACGGTCGCCCGGCATGTACTGGACGGCCATGTGGCCGTCGGGGGCGTACAGGAGCCGGCCGAGCGGGACGGGGCCGAGCGGGCGGTCGCCCGGCGCGCCGTCGGGGCCCGCCGCGCCGCCGCCTTCGAGGTAGTGGTCGAGCAGCCGCCACGTGCCGACGATCACGGGGCCTCCCCGCGCACGCCGCGCACCGTCGAACGGGCGGTGCGGGCCAGCATGGTCGCGTCGTTGCCCACGATCAGGAACTCGTGGCCCAGGCCGGCCGCCCTCCGGGCCGACGCCGCGTCGGCGCAGGCCGCGCCGCACGGTTTCCCGGCCCGCGCGGCGGCCTCCCGGCCCCTGTCCAGGAGGGGGAGCAGCGCGGGGTCGCCCATGCCGACGCCCAGCGCGAGCGACAGGTCGCCCGCGCCGAGGAAGACCGCGTCGACGCCGGGCACCGCGAGGATGTCGTCGGCCGCCTCGATCGCGGCGGGGCTCTCCAGTTGCGGCACGCACCACACGGGCGCGCCGACGTACTCCTCGCGGGAGAGCAGGCCCCACCGGCCCGCCCGGGAGGTGCCGCCCGCGCCACGGGCGCCGAGCGGCGGGAAGCGCATGGCCGAGACGACCCGGCGGGCCTGCTCGGCCGAGTCGACCCGGGGAACCAGCAGGCCGCGCGCTCCGGCGTCGAGCACCCGCTGGATCGTGGCGGCGTCGTGGCCGGGCACGCGGACCAGCGCGTCCATGCCGGAGGCGTGGGCCAGGGCGATCATCTGGGCGGTCAGGCCGAGGTCGAGCGGGGAGTGCTCCAGGTCGATCACCACGAAGTCGAAACCGGCGTACCCCATGATCTCGACGGACTCGGTGGTGGCCAGTTTGATCCAGGTGCCCAGGCGGGGGCCGCTCATGGCGCGGGGTACTCGTCGGCGTTCAGCACCCAGCCGGGCCGGGCCGAGAAGTCGGCGCGCGGCGGGCTGAACACGTCGATGAGCAGGTGGCGGCCGGGGCCCACGGCCTGGCTGGTGTGCACGGTCGGCGGCGGGATGATCGCGACCGACGGGCTGGACACGCGCGGGTGCTCGTCGGGACGCCACTGGCTCAGCCGGGAGGTCCACGGGGTGCGCACGTGGTGGACGTAGTCGCCGGCGACGGTCAGCGAGCACTGCTCGAAGTCGTCGTGGTGGTGCGGGGACATGCGGTCGGGGTCGCGCGGGCCGTCGGCGGGGTCGCCGAAGTTCACCATGAACGCGCTGGTGCGGAAGATGCGCCCGAACCGGCCGGGCGCCCGCGGATGGTCGGCGGTCAGGTAGACGCGCAGCCGGTGCCCGGCGGGCGGGTCGGGCCACAACCCCAGCGGAGCCACCCGGGGGTGCGGTTCTGCGTAGGAACCCGCGTTGGCGCAGCGGGCCAGCACGTCCTCGGTCCGGGTGTCGAACAGGCGGAACAGGGTGACCGGGCCGCGCGCGGTGAGCGTGCTGTCGCCCGGCGGGACCACGACGACGCCGCTGCCGGCGACCGTGGCGGCCGAGTCGCCCGCGACGACCTCGACGGTGCCGGCCGGGTCGGGCAGGATCACGACGTACTCCTCACCCTGGCCGGTGCGCGTGAGGGTGTCGCCGTCGGCGAGGTCGCTGTAGACGATGGCGAGGTTCTGGCCGCGCACGTACCACGTCCGGCCGCCGCGCGCGGTGGTCTCCTGGGGCGGCAGGCCGGCGAACTCGAAGGTGGCCAGGGCCGCGATGGGGGCGTTGGGGTCGCCCGCGTAGGGCGTGGCGTCGAGGGCGGCGCGTGGGTCGGTGGCGCTGTACATGCGGGTCCTTTCAGTCGTCCAGGCCGAGCAGGTAGGACGGGTTCGCGCGGACGATCGTGCGCAGGTCCTTCTCCGGCAGGCCGAGGTCGAGCAGGGCCCCGCCGACCCGGATGAAGGAGTCGACCGGCATCGGCCGCCCGGCCTGCCCGAGGTCGGAGGCGAGCACGGTGTGCTCCGGCCCGACCTGCTCGATCCAGGCGAGGAGCTGCTCCGGGGTGCCCTTCCGCTGGGCGACCTCGGGGTCGTACATGCTGGTCTCGTGCTCGATGTACGCGCCGAGCGCGGTGAACTCGCGGCACTGCGCGGGGTCGGAGCCGATGACGAAGTTGGGGTGGCTCACGACCAGCCGCCGCACGCCCCGGTCCTTGGCGGCGGCGAACACCTCCAGGATGTCGCCCGGCGGGAGGTGCCCGGCCGACACGAGCGCGCCGGCCTCGGCGACGAGGTCGAGCACCTTCCCGACCGCGGGCAGCAGCGCGCCGTCGGGGCCGCGCACGTCGACCCGCTCGACCGACAGCGGGATGGTCGGCGTGGGGAAGCCGCCGCCGGAGTTGTGGTGGTCGATGTGGGCACTGGAGGAGATGGTGGGGAACCACACGCACTTCCCGCCCATGCGCAGCGACAACTCCACCGCGAACGGGTTGACGCCGCCGACCTGGTTGTTGAGCGCGATGCCTCCGTAGACCTTCGTGGGCAGCGGGGCCAGCCGGTCGCGCATGGCCAGCAGGTCCATGACCGTGTTGTGGTGGTGGGACTTGGCCAGCAGGGCGCGCATGCCGAGACGCGCGCCGTCCTCGGCCGCGGCGACGTGGTCGAAGCGGCGGGGGAGCGGGTTCGGTCCGGAGTGGCAGTGCAGGTCGACGAGCCCGTGGAGGGCGCGCTCGATCGCGGTGGGACGGGTCATGTCGATCCTCTTGACAGCGGCGCCGACTCTGTAACACATTGCGGACTTGATGTACGATAAATGCGAAACACCATCATGGCAAGCTTCCCAGGGGGTCACGTGGCCGACGCGAGTTACAGCTGGGCCGAGATGATGGCGGTCTCCATCGCCCACGAGATGGCCGACGGCGACTTCGGCTCGGTCGGCGCCGCCTCCCACATCCCCGCGGCCGGCCTGCGCCTGGCCCAGCTCACCCACGCGCCGAACCTGTCCTTCTTCTGCGGCGGCAGCGGCGCGACCAACCCGAGGATCCGCCGCCTCACCGAGTCGTCGGCCGACTACCGCAACCTCGTGACCAGCGAATACCAGTTCAGCCTCGACGACGTCGTCGACTTCGAGACCGCGATCCGCTTCGACTTCGCCTTCCTCGGCGGCATGCAGATCGACAAGCACGGCAACCTCAACATGGTCGCCATCGGGCCGTGGGAGAAGCCGAAGGTGCGCGGCCCCGGCACGATCGGCCTGATCTTCCTCGGCGGCTTCAAGACCAGCTACATCTACACCGAGCACCACAGCCCCCGGATCTTCGTCGACAAGGTCGACTTCGTCAGCGGCGCGGGCTGGCTCGACGGCGGCGACTCCAGGAGCAAGGTGTTCCGCCCCGAGTCCGACGGCCCGCGCCGGGTCTTCACCCCGCTCGGCGTCTTCGACTTCGAGCCGGAGAGCCGCCGCATGCGCCTGATCAAGGTGCATCCGTGGAGCAGCGTCGAGAGCATCCAGGCCGCCACCGGCTTCGAACTGCTCGTCGCCGACGACGTCGCGACCGTCGACCCGCCCTCCGAGGAGGAGCTGCGGCTGCTGCGCACCGAGGTCGACACCGACGGCGTGCTGCGCCGTTACCCCGCGACCGCATGAACGGCCGCCGCCTGCTGGCCGACGGCCTCACCACCCACTATCTGGAGGCGGGCGACGGCCCGCCGCTGGTGCTGCTCCACGGCGGCGAGTACGGCGCCGCCGCCGAGCTGACCTGGGAACACTGCATCCCGTTGCTGGCGGGCCACTACCGCGTGCTGGCCCTCGACCTCGTCGGCTTCGGCCACAGCGACAAGGTCCGCGACTTCGGCGGCCAGCGGCGGCTGATGCTGCGCCAGGTCGCCGGGGTGCTGCGCACGTTACGCGTCGAGCCGGCGTTCTTCGTCGGCACCTCGCTCAGCGCTCGCCTGCTCCTGGACGTCGCCGCCACCGCCGCCCCGGTCTGGCCGATCCGCGCCATGGTGGCCGCCGGGATCGGGCTGGCCCCGCCGGAGGCCGCCGGCCGCAAGGTGCTGGAGCGGTTCGACGGCACGCTCGACGGCCTGCGCCCCTCGATGGACGTGCTCTTCCACGACCCGGGGCGCCGCGCGGACGACGACTACCTGCGCCGCCGCCACGCCTACGCCACGCTCCCCGGCGCGTGGGAGACCGCGCAGGCCGGGCACCTCCGCGCCCCCCATCGCCGCCCGTCCGGGCGCCCGCCCGCCCGCGACTACGGCGGCATCCGGGTGCCCACGTGCCTGATCCGGGGCGAGCACGATTCGTTGGTGCCCGAGGCGACCTGGCACGACCTCGCCGCCCAGATCCCCGGCGCGACCACGGTGACGATCGCCGAGGCGGGCCACTACCCGCAGATCGAGCGAGCCGCCGAGTTCGCCGAAGCGGTGTCGCGATTCCTAACGGAGGTCTCATGACCACCCTCGCGGGATCGCCCGCGCCCGCCGGCGTCCACCTCGAAACCGGGGGCGGTGACGGCCCGGTCGTGGTGTTCCTCCACGGCTCGGCCGCCTCCGGCGCGGTCTGGAGCGACGTCGTCCGGGAACTCGCCGCCCGCCGCCCCGGCATCGCGTGGGCCGTGCCCGACCTGCCCGGCCACGGCCGCTCCCGCTGGCAGCGCGACTACTCTCCCGACGGCTACGCCGACGCCGTGGCCGCCGCGCTGGCGCCCTGGCTGGCCGGCCGCCCGGCCCATCTCGTCGGCCACTCCCTCGGCGGCATGGTCGCCCTGGCCCTGGCCGACGGCACCCGGGCCGTCAAGGCGGCCTCGGCGCTGGTCATCGCCATGAAGGTGAGCTGGACCGAGACCGAGCTGACCCGCCGCGCCGCCGCCGCGACCCGCCCGACCCGCGTCTTCCCGACCGTCGAGGAGGCGCGGGCCCTGTTCGGCCGGATCTCGGGGCTGAGCGCCCCGGACGCCCTCGACACCGGCCTGGCCCTCACCGAGGGCGGCCACCGCCTGTCCGGCGACCCCCGCATCACCGCCACGCCCCCCGCCGCCCCCGAGACCCTGGCCGCCATGGCCGCACGGGCCGCCTGCCCCGTCCGGCTGGCGTGCGGCGACGACGACCCCGGCATCCGGCCCGCCGACATGGGCGAGGTGCTCGGCCTCCCCGTCGACGTGCTGGCCGGGGCCCGCCACAACGTGCCCATCGAGCAGCCGGGCCTGGTCGCCGACCTGGTGCTCCGGACGCTCCCGCAAGGCTGAGAGACGGAACCATGCGAATCGAGACCCTGCTGCGGCAGAACGCGGTCCGGCGCGGCGAGCGGCTCGCCGTCATCACCGACGAACGCACCCTCACCTGGGCCGAGCTCGACCACGAGAGCGACCGCCTGGCCAACGCGCTGACCGCCCTCGGCCTGCGGGCCCAGGAACGGGTGGCGCTCGTGCTCGGCAACGGCCACCCGATCGTGACCGCCTTCTACGGGCTCTGGAAGGTGAACCTGGTCGCGGTCGGCGTCAACCCCAAGATGACCGCCCCCGAGATCACCCGCATCCTGGCCCACTCGGGCGCGGCGGCCGTCATCACCGACACCCCGGCGGGTGCGGAGGCCGCGAGGGCCGTGCCCGGCGTGCGCGTGGTCGTCACCGCCGAGAGCCTCGGCGACCTCATCGCGAGCGCCGACCCCACCCCGCCCCCGGCGACGGGCGACGGCGGCGACCTGCGCTCGCTGCGCTACACCAGCGGCACCACCGGCGCGCCCAAGGGCTGCATGGCCACCCACGACCAGCAGCTCGCGCACACCGCCAACTACCTCGCCGAGATCGCCGTCCCGCGCGGCGGCCCCACCTGGCTCTCGGTGCCGCTCACGCTCGGCGTCGGCGCGTCGTTCGTGACCACCACCGCCTACCTCGGCGTGCCCCTGCTCCTGCGGCGGCGGTTCGACCCGGCCGCGTTCGTGCGGGACGTCGCCGACCACGGGGTCGAACACGCCTTCCTGGTGCCGACCATGCTCGTCGACCTCGCCCGCGCGCTGCCCGCCCTCGGGCCCGCGCCGTCGCTCAAGATGATCGGCTACGGCGGGGCGTCGGTCTCCTGGAGCCTCGTCCGGTCGGTGGCCGAGGGGCTGGGCGTCGACCTCTACCACGCCTTCGGCGCGACCGAGGCGGGCGGCTTCACCGCGCTGCTGACGCCCGACGACCACCGCAGGTTCCTGGCCGAAGGGGCTGCCTCGATCGTCCCGGTCGGCCGTCCGGCCGCCTTCGCGGAGGTGCGCATCTTCGACGGGGACGACCGCGAGGTGCCCGTACGCGAGACGGGGGAGATGCGCATCAAGGCGCCCAGCGTGTTCTCCGGCTACTGGAGCCAGCCCGAGGTGACCCGGCAGGTGCTCGAAGACGGGTGGCTGCGGCTCGGCGACATGGCCTGGCGCGACGAGCGCGGCTACATCTACCTGGCCGACCGGGCCCAGGGCGTGATCAGGTCGGGCGCGCAGAACGTGTACGCCGGGGAGGTCGAGGCCGTCCTCCAGGCGTGCCCGGGAGTGGCCAGGGCGGCGGTCGTCGGCGTGCCGCACGAGCGGTTCGGCGAGTCGGTCAAGGCGCTCGTGCAGCGGGTGCCCGGCGCCGGTCTGACCGAGGACGAGGTGCTGGCCCACTGCGCCGAGCGGCTGGCCGGCTACAAACGCCCCCGCGAGGTCGAGTTCGTCGCCGACCTGCCCGTGGACGAGGGCGGCAAGATCAGGAGAGCCGAGCTGAAGCGCCTGACCGGCGTGCCGCTGGGCGAGACGGCGAAGGAGCCCCGATGAGCACGAGCAAGGTGACCACGCCGGAGGAGGCGGTCGCCGGCATCCCCGACGGCGCGGTCGTCGCGCTGGGCGGCGTGCACTCCCACAACAGCCCGATGGCCCTGGTCAACGCGCTGATCAGGCGCGGCGTCCGCGACCTGGAACTCATCCCGACGCCGAGCGCGGGCGCGCCGGTCGACATGCTGATCGCGGCCGGGTGCGTGCGCCGCCTGCACGTCTCCTACGTCGGCCTGGAGTTCCTCGGCCTGGCCCCGAACTTCCGGCGGGCCGCCGAGAACCAGAGCATCGAGATCGTGGAGGGCGACGAGGCCTACATCGTGTACGGCTTCCGGGCCGGCGCGAGCCGGTTGCCCTTCCTGCCCCTGCCGCCCCTCTACGAGGGCACCGACCTGCCCAAGGTGAACCCGCGCATCAAGACCGTGGTCGACCCGTACACGGGACGCACGGTCACCACCGTCCCGGCCCTGCGCGCCGACTACGGCCTGTTCCACGCGCAGGTCACCGACCGCAGGGGCAACACGCAGATCTTCGGCCAGCGCCGCTTCGAGGACGTCATGGCCAAGGCCTGCGACCACGTGATCATCAGCTCCGACGAGATCCTCGACGAGTACGCCCCCGCCCCCGACCCCCGGATCGTCTCCATCCCCGGGGCGATCGTCGAGACCGTCGCGCACGCGCCCTACGGCGCCTACCCGCTGTCGTCGCCGGGCCACTACGGCTACGACCGCGACCGCCTGGTGGAGTATCGCGACCTGGCGGCGCAGGACCGCACGAAGGAGTACCTGGAGACCCACGTGCACTCGGTGGCCGACCACCGGGAGCACCTGGAGAAGGTGGGCGTGACCCGCCTCCTGGGTCTCCAGCAGACCTTCCGCTAGTCAGCTCACCACGCGTAGGCCTCCGGCGCGGGGCCCGGCCCGGGGAAGATCTCGTCGAGCCGGGCCAGCGTCGTCTCGTCGAGCTTCACGTCGAAGGCCCGCACGGCGGCCTCCAGTTGCCCGGCCGTGCGGGGCCCGATGATGGGCGCGGTCACCCCGGGACGGGTCAGCAACCAGGCCACGGCCACGTTCGCCGGGTCTTCGCCGAGGTCGGCGCACAGGTTCTCGTACGCCTCCACCTGCGCGCGGTGGTGTTCCAGCTTCACCATGCGGCGGCCGCGGTGCGGGGCCATGCCCGCGCCGGGCAGCGCCCTGCCGAGGGTGTTCTCGCGTTCCTTGCGGAGCACGCCGCCGAGCAGCCCGGCGTCCAGCGGCGACCACGGCATCATGCCGACGCCGTAGTGGCGGCAGGCCGGCAGCACCTCCAGTTCCGCCGTGCGCTCCAGCAGGTTGTAGACGGTCTGCTCGCTCACCAGGCCCAGGTGGCCGCGCCGGGCCGCGATCTCCTGGCCGCCCGCGATATGCCAGCCGGGGTGGTTCGACGAGCCGACGTACACGATCTTGCCCTGGGCCTTGAGGAGCTCCATCGCCTCCCAGATCTCCTCCCAGCGCACCGACCGGTCGATGTGGTGCGGCTGGTAGAGGTCGATGTGGTCGACGCCGAGGCGGCGCAGCGAGTCCTCGCAGGCGCGGCGGATGTGGATGGCCGACAGGCCGGAGTTGTTGGGCCCCTCGGCCATGCGCCCGTAGAGCTTGGTGGCCAGCACGACACGCTCGCGCCGCCCGCCGCCCTGGGCCAGCCAGCGGCCGATGATCTGCTCGGTGAGGCCCTCGCCGAAGCTCCAGCCGTACACGTTGGACGTGTCGATCAGGTTGACGCCCAGCTCAAGGGCCCTGTCCATGATCGCGAACGCGTCCTCCCCGGTGGTCTGGGTGCCGAAGTTGTCGGTGCCGAGGACCAGGCGGCTGATGACCAGACCGCTGCGGCCGAGGTTCGCATACTCCACGGGAGCTCCTCAGAGATTTCATTTATCGGACGATAAGTCCTATAAGTAAGATCCGATGGTAGCGTTGCGCCACAGCCGAGGGCAAAAGCGCACGTCGCGGTCCTTTCGTAGCCGAAATGACGGTGGCGATCTCTGTGCCCGGGCCCAGAATCCGCCCGACGGGAGCAGTCGTTGAGCACAAACGTTCCGTCCGCCCACACCTTCGTCTCCGGCGAGCTCCGGCACGGCGGTGGCCGGGAGTTCGTCACCGTCCACCCTCCCGACGGCACGCCGCTGGCCACCGTCCAGGAGACCGGGCCCGGCCTGGTCGACGCGGCCGTGCGCGCGGCCGCCGCCGCCCAGCCCGCCTGGGCCGCCACCTCCCCGCACGAACGCGCCCGGATCCTGCGCGCCGCCGCCGACCTGCTCGAATCCCGGCGCGACCGGTTCGCGGAACTCGTCGCCCTCGACAACGGCAAGGTCCTGGCCGAGGCCCACGGCGAGGTCACGGTGGCCGCCGCCCACTTACGCGCGGCGGCCGGCTGGGCCGCCACCCTCGAAGGCGGCACGCTCCCGTACGACGGCGGCTCGATCCGTATGGTCTTCCGCGAACCGGTCGGCGTCGTCGCCGCGATCATCCCGTTCAACACCACGCTCGTCTTCGCCGCGCAGAAGGCCGGGCCCGCGCTGACCGCGGGCAACGCGGTGCTGGTCAAGGCCCCGGAGCTGAGCCCGCTGGCCGCCCCCGTCTTCGCCGCGCTGCTCAGCGAGGCGGGCTTGCCGCCGGACCTGCTCCAAGTGCTCCAGGGCGGCGGCGACGTCGGCCGCCGCCTGGCCGGGCACGCGGCGGTGACCATGGTGTCCTTCACCGGCAGCACCGAGGTCGGCCGCCAGGTCATGCGCTCGGCGGCCGGCGGCGTGAAACGGGTGCTGCTCGAACTCGGCGGCAAGTCCGCCAACATCGTCTACGCCGACGCCGACCTCGACGCCGCCCTGCACGCCACCGTCGGCGGCGTGTTCCGCAACGCCGGGCAGCGCTGCTTCTCCGGCTCCCGGCTGCTCGTCGAGGAGCCGGTCGCCGAGGAGTTCACCACCCGCGTCGCGGACCTGGCCCGGTCGATCCGGGTCGGCCCGCCGTTCGACCCCGCCAGCCGCCTCGGCTCGCTCATCTCGGCGGCGGAGGCGGCCCGGGTGCACGGCATGGTCGAGGACGCCGTCGCCCAGGGCGCGAGGGTGCTGGCCGGAGGCACGCCCCCGGACGGCGCGTTCTACGCCCCGACCGTGCTGGAGATCCCCGGCCGCCCGCCGGAGATCGTCTACCAGGAGGTCTTCGGGCCGGTGCTGACCGTGCAGCGGTTCTCCGGCGCCGACGAGGCGGTCGCGCTCGCCAACGACTCGCCGTTCGGGCTGGTCGGCGGCTGCTGGACCCGCGACATCGAGCGCGCGCTGACCACCGCCCGGCGGGTGCGCTCCGGCTACTTCTGGATCAACTCCTACGGCGCGCTCGCCCTGGACGCGCCCATCGGCGGCGTCGGCCTGTCCGGCGTCGGCCGCGAGCTGGGCCGCATCGGCCACGAGGCCTACACCGAGACCAAGACCGTGATCATCGACACCGCCCCGGCCGCCGCGCCGCGCTGGTACTGACCCGAGGAGAGCCCATGGCCGCCCACTACCGAGGGGCCGTGGCGCGCGCCGCGCACGGCCCGCTGGCGATCGAGGACATACCGGTACACGAACCGGTCGGCGACGAGGTGCGGATCGAGGTGGCGGCCTGCGGCCTGTGCCACAGCGACGTGCACTTCATGCACGGCACCTCCGGCGCCGACTTCCCCTACCTCGTCGGGCACGAGGTGGCCGGGCGGGTGTCCCGGCTCGGCCCGGCCGCCTCCGGGCTGCGGGTCGGCGACGCGGTGGTGGTCGCGCCGATGGTGGCGTGCGGGGGCTGCCGCCAGTGCGCGGCCGGACGGCCCCGCGCCTGCCCCGACCGGCTGCTCCGGCGGCCGGGGGTGCCGCTCGGCGACGGCGTGCCCGCCACGCCGGTGCTGGGCGTGGGCGGTCTGGCGGAACTGGTCACCGTGCCGGCCCGGCACGTCGTGCCGATCGACCCCCGGGTGCCCTCGCGCATCGCGGCGCTGCTCGGTTGCGCGGTGCCGAGCGGCTTCGGCGCGGCCGTCAACACCGCCGAGGCCGGCCCGGCCGACGACGTGGTGGTGCTCGGCTGCGGCGGCGTGGGCGTCGCGGCGGTCGCCGGGGCGGCCTACGCCGGGGCGCGCACGGTGATCGCGGTGGACGTGAAGGAGGCCAAGCTCGACGCGGCCCGCCGCTTCGGCGCGACCCACGTCGTGGACGCCTCGAAGGAGGACGTCGCCGAACGCGTGCGCGAGGTGACCGGCGGCAGGGGCGCCGACGTCGTGCTCGACGCCGTCGGCGGGCCCGCGTCGTTCGCGGTCGCCGACGCGGTGCGCGGCCCCGGCTCCCGCCTGGTCGTGGTCGGCGCACCCCGGCAGGGCGACACCGTCGGCCTGCCGCTCCGGCGGCTCTTCCTGACCGGCGGCTCGATCAGGGTGTCGATCTGGGGCGACTGCGACGCGCCCCGCGACCTGCCGCTGCTCGCCTCGCTCTACCTCGGCGGGCGGCTGCCGCTGGAGGAGTACGTCACCGGCACCTACCCGCTCGACGACGCCGCCCTCGGCTACGCGCGGCTGCTCTCGGGTGAGGCGCTGCGTGGCGTCGTCGTGCTCTGAGCGGTTGACAGATCGCTCGGCGCCACCACAGAATCAAAACAAATTTCGGACTGGTTGTCCGATAATTGATAAATACCGAGGAGTGAGGATGGCCACCGCCCCGCTGCGCGCACCGCGCTCGCTCAACCACATCGCCTACCCGACCTGGGACTCGCAGGCCACGCACGACTTCTACACCGAGGTCCTCAAGTGCGAGCTCATCGCCGCGATCCAGCTCGACGTGGTGCCCTCCAGCGGCGCGAAGACGCCGTACCTGCACACGTTCTTCGGCCTGGGCGACGGCGGCGCGATCGCCTTCTTCGAGGTGGACGGGCTGGAGAACCCGGGCCCCGACGCGGTGCCCTCGTGGATCCGGCACATCGCGCTGAACGTCGACTCCATGGAGGAACTGCACGCCTGGAAGGCCCACTTCGCGGCCAAGGGCGTCGAGACGGTCGGCATCGTCGACCACGACGGCGTCTGGGAGTCGCTCTACCTCTTCGACCCCAACGGCGTCCGGATTGAACTGACCCTCCAAACCCGCCCGCTCACCGCCGACGACGCCCGCGAGGGCGCCGCGGCGCTGGCCGAGTGGACCGCGCGGAGCCGTCCGTGCTGACCCGTGAGCTGCTCGCCGTGCCGATGACGCCCGGCGGGCGGCTCGACATCAACTCGGGGGTCGCCCGCCTCAGCGGCACGATCTGGGCCACCCTCTGGCGCGACGACCGCCGCCCCCACGGCGGCGCCGTCGTGCTGATCGTGCACCCGGCCTCCAACTTCCTGGGCCACTACGCGCTGGAGGCGCTGGCCTCCCGGGGCGTCGCGGCGGCGGGCCTGGCCACCCGCTACGTCGGCAACGACTCGGCGCTGATCATGGAGAACTGCGTCCTGGACGTCGGCGCGGCCGTCCGCCACCTGCGCGGGCTCGGCTACGACCGGGTCGTCCTGGTCGGCAACTCCGGCGGCGGCGGGCTGGCCGCGCTCTACCAGTCGCAGGCCGAGACGCCGACCATCACCCACACCCCGGCCGGCGACCCGGCCGACCTCGCCGGGGCCGGGCTGATCCCGGCCGACCGCGTCGTGATGGCGATGGCCCACCCGGGCCGCGCGATCGTCTACACCGAGGGGCTCGACGCCGCGATCACCGACGAGCACGAGCCCTTCGACCGCGACGCCGCGCTCGACCTGTTCGAGCCCGCCAACGGGCCGGCGTACAGCGCCGGGTTCGTCGCCCGCTACCGGCGGGCGCAGCTCGACCGCAACCGGCGCATCACCGACTGGGCGCTGCACCGGCTCGCGACGCTGCCCGAGCACGCCCGCGACGGGAAGGGCCCCGACGACCTGCCGTTCGTCGTCCACGGCACCGCCGCCGACCCGCGTTTCCTCGACCTCTCGCTCGACCCCTCCGACCGCACGGCCGGCACCCTGTGGGGCGACGCCTGGACGGCCAACTTCCGCCCCGCCTCGCTCGGCCACCTCACGAGCCTGCGCTCCTGGCTCAGCCAGTGGAGCGCCGACCACGCCCGCGCGGACGCCTACCGCGAGCTGGCCCAGGTCAAGGCCCCCGTCATGGTCGTCTACGGCTCCGCCGACCGCGCCGCCTTCCCGAGCCACGCCCGGGGCATGTACGACGCGGTCGGCCACGACCGCCGCGAGCTGGTCGAGATCAAGGGCGCCGACCACTACTTCCAGGGCCGTCCCGACCTGGCCGCCGTCATGTGCGACCACCTCGCCGAATGGGCCGGGTGATGGCCGTGCTCGACGTCGCCGTGGTGGGCGCGGGACCGGTCGGCCTCACCGCCGCCCTGGCGCTGGCCGAACGGGGCATCTCGGTCACGGTCTTCGAGGAGACCCCGGTGCTCAGCACCGAGTGGCGGGCCTCGACCTTCCACCCGCCGACCCTGGAGATCGCCTGCGACCTGGGCATCGCCGAGGCGATGTTGTCGGAGGGCATCATCGCCCGGACGTACCAGATCAGGGACCGCAGGGACGGCCTCATCGCCGAGTTCGACTTCGGGCTGCTGGCCGACGAGACCGCCTACCCGTTCCGGCTCCAGCTGGAGCAGTACAAGTACACCCAGATCCTCAGCGACGCGCTGGCCCGCCGCCATCCGCGGGTGGACGTGCGGATGGGCGAGGGCGTCACCCACGTCAGCCAGGACGGCGGCACGGCCGTGCTGACCACGGCGTCGGGGGAGCGGGTGGAGGCCGGGTGGGTGCTGGCCGCCGACGGCGCGCGCAGCACGCTCCGCAAGGCCCTCGGCACCCCCTTCGAGGGGCTCACCTACGACCACCGCTACCTGGTCCTGAGCATCGACTACCCGCTGGAGACCCTGCTCCCGGGCATCTGCGACGTCAACTACATCGCCGACCCCCGCGAGCACCTGCTGATCCTGCGGGTGCCCGACGTGTGGCGGGTCGTCGTCGCGGTGCCGCCGGAACTGCCGGCCGAGGAGGCGCTCACCGACGCCCACGTCGCGGAACGGCTGCGCGGCCTGTTCGGCGACCACCCCGACCTGCCGCTGCTGGAGCGCAAGATCTACTCCGTGCACCAGCGGGTCGCCGAGGGCTTCCGCCAGGACCGGGTGCTGCTGCTCGGCGACGCCGCCCACGTCAACAGCCCGATGGGCGGCATGGGCCTCAACGGCGGCATCCACGACGCCTTCGACCTGTCGGTCCAGCTCGGCAGGGTGCTCGGCGAGGGCGCCGGCGCCGAACTGCTCGACCACTGGGCGCACCGCCGCCGCAAGGCCGCCGTCGAGGCCGTCCAGGAGATCACCCACCGGACGACCACCGAGATGGCCGAGCAGGACGAGGCCGAACGCCGCGGCTTCCGCCGCCGCATGGCGCAGATCGCCGCCGACCCCGCGCTGGCCAAGGCGTGGATGCTCGACGCCGCGATGATCTCCAACGTGCGGGCCCACGGCCTGCCGCCGCGCCCCTCCGGGGGACGCTGATGGACTTCGCCCTCACCGACGAGCAGCGCGACCTCCGCGACGTCGCCCGCGCCTTCGTCACCAAGGAACTGCTGCCCCTGGAGGACGGCTTCCTCCGCGGCGGCGCGGACCGGCTGCCGAGGGAGCGGGAACACGAGCTGCGGGCCAAGGCCAGGAGCTTCGGCTTCTGGGGCCTGAGCACCCCGGAGCCGTACGGCGGAATGGACCTGCCCGCCCTCACCCAGGCGCTGATCCACATCGAGCTGGCCCGCACCTGCGTGCCCTTCCGCTTCGGCGGCCAGGCCGACAACATCCTCTACGCCGCGACCGCCGCGCAACAGGAGGAGTACCTGAAGCCGACGATCGCGGGGGAGCGGCTCGGCTGCTTCGCCCTCACCGAACCCGACGCCGGGTCGGACGTCGCCGCGATCCGCACCACCGCCCGCCCCGACGGGACCGACTGGGTCGTCCGGGGCCAGAAGACCTTCATCAGCAACGGCGACGACGCCGACTACGCCATCGTCATCGCCGCGACCGATCCCGGCGCGACCGCCTTCCTGGTCGACCGCGCCGCCGGGTGGACCTCCTCTCCGATCCCCACCATGGGGAGCTGGCACCGGCCCGCGACCCTGTTCTTCGACGACGTCAGGGTGCCCGGCGACAAGGTGCTCGGCGAGGTCGGCGCGGGCTTCGACCTGGCCGGGCGATGGGTCGGCAAGGGCCGCCACGTCATCTCCGCCCACTGCGTCGGCATCGCCGAACGCTGCCTGTCCATGGCCGTCGGCTACGCCGGGCTGCGGCGCGCGTTCGGTCGTCCGATCGGCGACAACCAGGCGATCCAGTGGATGATCGCCGACTCGGAGACCGAACTGGAGGCCGGCCGCTGGCTCGCCCTCCGGGCCGCCTGGGACGTGGACCGGGGGGCCGACGCCCGGCACTCCGCCGCGATGGCCAAGCTCTACTGCACCGGCATGGTCGGGCGGGTCGTCGACCGCGCCCTCCAGATCCACGGCGGCATGGGCTACACCCGGGAACTCCCGCTGGAGAGCTGGTACCGGGCCGTCCGGGCGATGCGGATCTACGAGGGCACCGACGAGATCCAGCGGCTCATCCTGTCGCGCGACCTGCTGCGCGGCCACACCCGGATCGGAGGCCACCTTGCCTGAGATGCCCGTGTCTGAAATGCCCGTGCCTGCAATGACCGTCGCGGCGGCCCTGCGCGCCGCCGCGCTCGCCGCGGGGGACCGTCCCGCCGTCGTCCAGGGCGGGCACGTCCGCCGCTACCCCGAGCTGGTGTCCCGGGCCCGCCGCGTCGCGGGCACGCTCGCCGCGCGGGGGGTGGGGGCCGGTTCGACCGTGGCGATCGCGCTCTACAACTCGGCCGCGTACGTCGAGACCGTGCTGGCCGCCTTCGAGCTCGGGGCGCAGCCGGTCAACGTCAACTACCGCTACCAGGAACACGAGCTGCGGCACGTCCTCGGCCACACCTCGGCCGCCGCGTTCGTGTACGACGCCGGGCTGGCCGACCGGGCCGCCGCCGCCACGGCCGGCCTGCCGATCGCGCTGCTGGAGGTGGGCGGGGCCGACACCTACGAGAAGGCCGCCCAGACCGGCCCGTTCGCCGAGCCCGCCGCGGACTCCCCGCACGGCATCATCCTGCTGACCGGCGGCACCACCGGCACCCCGAAGGGCGTGGTGTGGGACCGCGACGGGCTGCTCGGCATCATCGCCTCGGTCTTCCGCGCGCACGGCCACGACACCCCGCGCACCCCCGAGGAGGTGGCCGCGCGGGTGCGCGACCTGCGGGCGAAGGGCGTGACGCCGGTCGTGCTGCCGATGTCGCCGCTGATGCACGGCACCGGTTTCTTCCACGCCCTGCGCACCCTCATGGCCGGCGGCACCCTCTGCTTCTGCGCCTCCCGGTCCCTGGACGCCGACGAGGTCTGGCGCACCGTCCAGGAACACCGGGTCAGCGAGATGGTCATCGTCGGCGACGCCTTCGGCCGCCCCCTGGTCCAGGCGCTCGCGACCGCCGAGGAGGCGGGCCGGCCCTACGACATCACGAGCCTGCGCCGGATGACCAGCTCCGGCGTGGTGTGGAGCGCCGAGGTCAAACGCGCGTTGTTACGGCGCGGCGGCGACCTGACGCTCGTGGACAACATCTCCGCCTCCGAGGGCGGCCCCTTCGGCGTCGCCGAGGCGCGGTCGGAGGCCGACGTCGCCGACGCCCGGTTCGTGCTCGCGTCCGTCGCCCGCGTGCTCGACGAGAACGACCGCGACGTCGAGCCCGGCAGCGGCCGGGTCGGCGTGCTGGCCAGCGCCGGCCCCCTGCCGGTCGGCTACCTGGGCGACCCCGAGCGCACCGCCCGCACCTGGCGGGTCGTCGACGGCGTGCGCTACGCCGTGCCCGGCGACCTGGCCTCGCTCGACGCCGACGGCCGTCTCATCCTGCTCGGCCGGGGCGACGGCGTGGTGAACACCGGCGGGGAGAAGGTGTTCCCCGAGGAGGTCGAGCAGGCCCTGGTCAGCCACCCGCTGGTCGACGACGCGGTCGTGGTCGGCGTGCCCGACCCGCGCTGGGGCCAGGTCGTGGCCGCCGTCGTCGCGCCCGCCGACCGGCTCGACGGCGTGTCCGACGAGGAACTGGCCGCGCACGTCCGCGACCGGCTCGCCGGGTACAAGGTGCCGCGCCGCATCGTGCGGGCCGCCGGGGTGCCGCGCACCCCCGCCGGGAAGGCGAACCGGGCGCAGGCGCGGCGGATCGTGACCGGCACGCCGTTCCCGATCGAGCAGGGCCACGTGACGATGTTCAACCGCGCCCTCGGCGAGGAGAGCACGGCCGTGCCGCCCACGTTCCTCATCGCCTACGCCCAGCACGACCCCGACTGGCCGCTGCGGCCCGCCCCCGGCAGACCGTGGCCGCCCGGCGGAGGCGGGGGAGGCGGGCTGCACGCGGAGCAGGAGTTCGAGTACCTGCGCCCGCTGCGCCCCGGCGAGACCCTGACCGCCCGCAGACGCGACGGCCGCACCTGGCAGAAGACCGGAGGCAGGGGCGTGCTGCGCTTCACCGAACGCCACATCGACTTCCACGACGAGAACGGCGACCTGGTCGCCCGCTCCACCACGGTCACCGTGCGGGTGGAGAAGTGATCGGCCGCGAGGTGACCGCGGTCGTCACCGAGAACCTGCACCGCACCCAGATCGTCATGTACGCCGGAGCGGGCGGCGACTACAACCCCCTGCACACCGACGAACGCCACGCCACCGAGGTCGCCGGGCACCCGACCGTGATGGCCCACGGCATGCTCACGATGGGTCTGGCGGGCCGCGTGCTGACCGACTGGTTCGGGCACGGCAACGTCACCCGCTACCGGGCGCGCTTCAAGGCGCCGGTGTGGCCGGGCGACACCCTCACCGCCACCGCCCGCGTCACCGACGCCGACGGCGACCGCGCCGAGGTGGCGCTGTCGGTCGTGAACGCCGAAGGCGTGGAGGTGCTCGCCGGCACCGCGACCGTGCGGCTCGCGGGGGAGGGGGCGTGAGCGTCGATCCGGCCGCCGTCGAGGCCATCGACGTGCACACCCACGTGCAGGCCTCCGTCCACGACACCGGCGGCGACGACGGCGGCGGGTTCGCCGCGATGGCCGGCTACTTCAAGGCGGGGCCGGTCACCCGCTACACCGTGCCGATGCTCGCCGGCCACTACCGCGAGCGGCGCATGGCCGCCGTCGTCTTCACCGTCGACACCGCCCACCTCAGCGGCCGGGAGCAGCGCCCGTCGAACGAGGAGATCGCCGAGCAGGCCGCCCTCCACTCCGACGTGCTCATCCCGTTCGCCAGCGTCGACCCCCACCGGGGCGCGGCCGGAGTGAAGGCGGCGCGGCGGCTCATCGAGCACCACGGCGTGCGCGGCTTCAAGTTCCACCCCACGACCCAGGGCTTCTTCCCGGACGACCGGATGGCCTACCCCCTCTACGAGGTCATCGCCGAACACGGCCTGACCGCCCTGTTCCACACCGGCCAGACCGGCGCGGGCGCGGGCACCCCGGGCGGCGGCGGCCTGCGCCTGAAGTACTCCAACCCCCTCCACGTGGACGACGTCGCCGCCGACTTCCCCGACCTCAAGATCATCTTGGCGCACCCGTCGTTCCCCTGGCAGGACGAGGCCCTCGCGATCGCCACGCACAAGCCCAACGTGCACATCGACCTGTCGGGCTGGTCGCCCAAGTACTTCCCGTCGCAGCTCGTCCACTACGCGAACACGCTGCTCAAGGACAAGGTGCTGTTCGGCTCCGACTTCCCGATGATCACCCCCGAGCGCTGGCTGGCCGACTTCGCGAAGCTGGAGATCCGGGACGAGGTCCGCCCGAAGATCCTCAAGGACAACGCCGCCCGCCTGTTCGGGCTCACCGGGAGGCCCTGATGTTCCACACCGGCCCCTTCGACCGCACCGCCGACGTCGTCGTCCTGGGCTACGGCGACGCGGGCATCGTCGCCGCCGTCACCGCCCACGACCTGGGCGCCGAGGTGCTCGTCCTGGAGAAGCAGGGCCGCTACGACCACCGCCCCAACAGCCGCTACGCGGCCGGCTTCTTCCTGGTGCCCACCGACGTCGACCGCGCCGTCGCCTACGCCGAGGCCCTCTACGCCGTCAACGGCGAGACCGTCGACCCCGCCCTGATCCGCGCCTGGGCCGAGGAGACCGCCGCCAACCCGGCCTGGCTCGACGAGCACGGCTGCGCCCACGCCGACACCGGCATCCTCGGCGAGCACCACATCCTGCCCGGCCACGACGCGATCACCGTGCACAAGGCGCTGCCCGGCCCGCGCCCCGCCGGATACACCGGCTGCCCCATGCACGGGTTCCTCCGCCACCTGGCCGAGCGGCGGGACATCGAGGTGCGCTGGGGCGTGCGCGCCCGCTGGCTGCTCACCGACGCCTCCGGCGCGGTCACCGGAGTGCTGGCCGAGCACGAGGGCCGGGTCGAGCGCATCGGCGCGCGGCGCGGCGTGGTCCTCGCCTCGGGCGGGTTCGAGGCCGCGCCCGACCTGACGACGCAGTACCTCCCCGTCACCCCCGTGCACTTCTACGGCACCCGGCACAACACCGGCGACGGTGTGCGCATGGCCGTGGAGGCGGGCGCGGAGTTGTGGCACATGAACGTCTGGCCCGGTCATTTCGTCGCCCGCTTCCCCGACAGCGGATACGACGGGGGCACGGCGATCGACCTGTGGGGGTCGGGCAGGTTCGGGCCCGCGCCGGACCGCCGCCCCCCAGGCTCGATCTTCGTCGACGGCTCGGCCCGCCGTTTCCAGGCCGAACCCGGCCCGCAGCACGCCGCCCACCTGGGCCTGCTCGCCATGGACGCCGCGGGGCTCAGCCGCCCGAGGGTGCCCACCTGGTGGATCTTCGACCAGGCCCGCTTCGACGCGGCCACCCTCGTCCCGACGTACTCGGGCCCGGCCGGGCCGGTCGGCGACCTGGAGTGGAGCCCCGGCAACGAGGAGGAACTGCGCCGGGGCTGGATCCTCATGGGCGACGGCCCGGCCGAGATCGCCGAGCAGTGCGGCCTCGACCCCGACGCGCTGGAGGCCACGATCGCCCGCTACAACGCCCACTGCGCGGCGGGCGCCGACGCCGACTTCGGCCGCGACCCGGCCACCCTCACGCCGCTCGCCGGCCCCCGCTACTACGCCCTTCCGCTGTGGCCCGGCGGCTCCCACACACTGGGCGGTCCGAGGCGCGACGAGCACGCCCGGGTGACTTCGGTGCGTGGTGGTCCGGTGCGGAATCTGTACTCTGCCGGTGAGCTAGGATCGCTGCACGGTTTGCTCTATCCGGCCGGTGGGGGCAGCATCGCCGAATGCCTCGCGTTCGGCCGCATAGCGGGGCGCAACGCCGCCGCCAACATGATCACCGGAGGATGACTCGATTGGGCGCGGGTGACAACGCCGCCGAGAACGCGGCGCCGGTCAGCGGATCGCAGACCCTCGACAGGGGCCTGAAACTGCTCGAACTGCTCGCCTCGGAAGACCGCGACATGACGGTCGCCGAGCTGGCGTCCGCACTGGGCATGCACCGCCAGGCGGTCTACCGGCTGCTCACCACGCTGCGCAGCCATCGGCTGGCGGCCGAGGGCAGCTCCGGCCGCTACCGTCTCGGCCTGGGCGTCATCCAGCTCGCCCGGCAGGCCAACCCCCACCTGCGCCGCGCCGTCCTGCCCCACCTGCGCACCCTCGCCGAGGAGCTGGGCGTCACCGCCCAGTGTGTGGTCGCCGAGGGCGACGACGCGGTGGTGCTGGCCGTGGTCGAGCCGTCCGACGCGGTCTTCCACCTGTCCCAGCGCAGCGGCGCCCGCCACGCCCTGTCCCAGGGGGCGAGCGGCATCGCGATCATGAGCTCCCGCGACCCGCAACCACGCGATTCCGAGACGGTGGCGGAGGCCCGCAAGCGGGGCTACGCCGTCTCGCGCGGCACCCTCACGCCGGGGGCGGTGGGCATCGCGGTCCCGCTCTACGCGTCGGAGGGCCACGCGATGGACGCCAGCCTGGGGATCGTGTCGATGATCGACCTCGACGTCGAACGCGCGGCCGGCCGCCTGCTCGCCACCGCCAACGAGATCACGGCCACCGAACTGTAGCCGGGTCGTTGGGCAGACCGATTCACCGACGACCAACCCTTCGACGAAGGGGGGCGCGCCCCGGGGGCTCCGCGGCGCGCCCCCTGACTCACCTGCCGAACCAGCGGGCGAGGTGCGCGTCCAGATCCCGCTGGTCGTCGCCGATCCAGGCGACGTGGCCGTCTGGGCGGAGCAGGACGGACGGGACGTCCAGGCCCGCCGTGGGGTCGGCCAGGTGGTCGACCCGGTCTGACCAGCCGCCGGTGGTCAGGCGTTCGGTGCGGTCGATGAGCAGGCCCCGGCCGTGGCGCAGCAAGCTGTAGAGGTTGCCGTGTTTCACGTCGATGTCGGGGATTCGGCGGCCGAGCAGGTCGGGGCCCTCGCCGAAGTCGTAGCGGATGTCGATGGCGGTGATCTTCTCGATGAGGCGCCGGTTGACCGCGTCGATGTCCATGAGTTCGGTGAGCAGCCTGCGTACGGCCTGGGGGCCGGGTTCGGCGGCTGAGAGTTCCATCTGGGCGCGGGTGTTGTCCAGGACGGCGGCGGCGACGGGGTGGCGTTCGGCGTGGTAGGTGTCGAGGAGGGTGTCGGGGGCCCAGCCGCGGATGTGGGCGGCCAGTTTCCAGCCGAGGTTGACGGCGTCCTGGACGCCGAGGTTGAGGCCTTGCCCGCCGATGGGCGGGTGGACGTGGGCGGCGTCGCCGGCGAGGAGGACGCGGCCGACGCGGTAGTGGTCGGCCAGGCGGGTGGCGTCGCCGAAGCGGGAGAGCCAGCGGGGGGAGTGGACGCCGAAGTCGGTTCCGGTGAGGGCATGGAGTTGTCGCCGGAAGTCGTCGAGGGTGGGGGGTTCGGTGCGGTCGGTGACGGTGGCGGCGGGGACGACGACGGTGTAGAGGCCGGGGCCGGCGGGGCGGAGCCAGAGTCGTTGGTGGTGGTCGCGGAGCCGGGCCAGGGTGGCGGTGATCTCTTCGGGGGGCGTGTCGGCTTCCATTTCGCCCATGAGGGTGTCGTTGCGTGCGGGTTCGCCGGGGAAGGCGACGCCGAGGAGTTTGCGTACGGTGCTGTGTGCGCCGTCGCAGCCGACGAGGTGGCGGGCGCGGAGGGGTTCTCCGTGGGCGAGTTCGACGGTGACGCCGTGGTCGTCCTGGTGGAGGCCGGTGACGGTGTGGCCGGGCCGGATGTGGGCGCCGTTTTCGGTGGCGTGGTCGGCGAGGAGCCGGTTGATGACGGGTTGGGGGATGCCGACCATGTAGGCGTAGGGGGTGTCGAGGCCGGTGGGCGCGGGTTTGGGGATGGCGGCGTAGAAGCCGGCGGCGGGGCGTCGTCTGCCGTTGTGGAGGACGCGGTCGAGGAGTCCGCGCATGGCCATGAGTTCGAGGCTGCGGATGTGGAGTCCGACGATGCGGGAGGCGGGCGCCGGTTCGGTGTCCTTGTCGAGGACGATGACGCTGATGTCGTGGAGGCGGAGTTCGGCGGCGAGCATGGCGCCGGTGGGCCCGCATCCGGCGATGACGACGTCGGCGTGTGGGGTGTGCATCGCTGTGGCCTTTCGGGAGTGCCGTGGTGGCGGCGCTCCCGGCGGCGTTGTGTCAGTCGCCTGGCCGTGACGGGATGGGGAGCACCCATGTGGTCGCTGCGTTCATGGGTCTCACCTCCTGTGGTGGGGTCACGGTCGAGGGCACGTTACAAGGGTGTGTTTCCGCTCGTCCACTTCTTTTGGGTCATGTGGGGGCCGCCAGCGGTCGAGGGTGCCGACGGCCCGCCCGCCGCGTCGGCGGGCGGGCCGTCCGCCCGGAGGAGGTCAGCCGAACGCCTTGACCTCCAGCAGCCCGACCGACGCGGCCCCGCTCTGGAGGGCGACCCGCAGCCGGGTCGTGGTGACGGGGGCGAAGACGGCCCGGTTGTAGGTGTTCGCCGCGACGGGGTAGGTCGCCGGGACGTCCACGTAGGACGTGCCGTTCCACCACTGGAGCTTCCACGAGGCCGGCAGGTCGATGCCCTGGCCGTCGTCGAAGAAGTACACCTCGGCCGACCGGAGGGTCTGCGCCGAGGGCCAGGTCAGTTCGGCCCACTGGGCGCCGGTGTTCGGCCAGGTGCCCCAGCGCGGGTTGACGGTGTCGTTCGAGCCCGGCGGGTCGATGCCGTCGTTGATCGCGGCCACCGATTCCCATGGGGAGGTGGTGGAGGCGCTCGGCGTGGCGGTCCGGGCCAGGTTCACGGCCGGGGTGCCGCCGACGGTGATGGAGAAGGTGCGCGTCACGGGGGCGCTGCGGGTGTCGTAGTCACGGAGTCGCACGGTGAACTGCGACGTGCCGTCGGACGTCGGCGTGCCGGAGATCGTCCCGGTGAAGCGGTCGAGGGTCAGTCCGGCGGGGAGCGCGCCGCCGGTGACGGTCCAGTCGTAGAAGGGGACGCCGCCGCGGGCCGCCAGGGTGTGCGTGTAGGCGGCGCCGGCCGTCCCCGTGGGCAGGGTCGTGGTGGTGATCGACGGTGGCAGGAACGGGGTGAGGGAGCGGTTGAGGCGCCAGCCGGCGTTCTCCGCGATGAGCAGCGCCAGCTTGGTCAGCGTCCAGCGCCGGGTCGGGAACGCGTGCGTCCAGCCGCCGCTCTGGCCGCTGATGCGGTCCCAGTACTGCTGGGTTCCCGGGACGTGGTAGCTGGAGTCGAGCGGCACCCGGATGCCCTGGTAGGCCTCGACCTCCGCGTCGGCGCCGCCCGACTGCACGTAGGAGCGCATGCCGGCCCAGTCGCTGTGGTAGGCGACGGCGTGCCCGTACTCGTGCATGACCAGGCCGTACACGTCCAGGACCGAACCCGTGATGGTGGTGCGCCACCAGTCCTCGTCGGCGAGGGAGGTGAAGAGCTGCTTGCCCGCCTCGTCGTACTCGAAGATCATCGACGTCGAGCGGTGCAGCGGCCCGGCGACCTGCTGGCCGCCGCGGGTGGCGTAGCGGCCGTTGGCGGCGGGGTAGCCGGTCGAATAGGGCGTCTGGATGCCGCGGAAGAACACGTAGTGGCCGTTGAACGCGGTGTCGTTGGTGACGTTGACCGTGTTCTGCCAGTCGTCGCCCGGCAGGTGGTTGGGTTCGGCCCCGGCCGCGACGGTGTCGAAGGGCGTCAGGTCGAAGTAGCGGAACCAGTCCTTCACCGCCTCCTCGGCCGCCGCCCGGAACGCGGTGTTGCCGAAGTAGCCGGTGATGGTGTCGAACCGGTAGTCGAAGGTGATCGGGATCGACGGTTCGAGCGGGGTCTTCTCGTCCTGCTGGACGCGGATCGGCATCGTCTGCGTGTACGTCGCCCCTCCGGCGTCCCGGACGGTCAGCCGGAACGTGTGGGTCTCGTCCTGCCCGGCGCCCCGTTTCGACTGGATGCCGAGCCGGAACGTCCTCTGCTCCCCGGCGTTGGCGAACGTGAGCGTCTTGGTCGCGCCGGTCGCGGTGAGCTGGCTCGGCAGGTCCATCATCAGCCGGGAGGTGCCCTCGGCCTTCAGGTCGACGGTGACGGGGAACCGCACGTCGGCGGGCGGCCGGACGGTGAAGGTCAGGGCGGGGTTGGCGACGTGCCCCTGCCAGTCGACGAGCCGGATGCCGTGGTCGTTGATCGTGCGCCCGAACATGTCGACGACCGTGGCCGTCGGGGCGGCGTGGGAGGGGGCGGGAACGGCGAGGAACGCGATGAGCAGAGTAGCGGTCAGGGCTAGTCGTCTCACTGGGGACCCTTTCTGATAGAAAGCCTTTTCGTCCACCTTTCGCGCGAACGTTACGCCGCAGTTGAGATCGCCGAAAGCGTTTTCGGGATTTTTGGGCCTGGGGAGGTGGCGCCGCTCCACCACGGGCTGACCTGATCGAGCCTCACGTGCACTTCTGCCTGCCGGCTACCGGCCCCTCGCATGGGCCCGCAACTGTTCGGCCAGCCGCTCGAGTTCGGCGCTCTCGGCGGGTGAGGTGTTGCTGAGGCCGCTGTGTACGGCCGTCGGGCTCCGCAGGAAGCGCCGCAACACCGCCACGAGCAGCCCTTCCGGCAGCGTCCGCAACGCCTCCAAGCCGCGTGGCACCGGTGGCGCCGGCAGGGCCGCCAGGTTCCGCCGCATGAGGTGGAGCATGCCGCGGACCGCGTCCTTGTCGCCGGCCAGTGCGGCCGGGCCGCCCGCCGCCCGCACGGTCTGCCCGAGTGGGACGGCGAAGGCGGCGTGCGTTCTGAGCCGGGCGTCCATCCCCGGCGTGGCCCTGGCCTTGATTCCGGCCGCGCGGAACGTTCTCACGATCCGTTCCAGCCGGGGGGTGGTGCGGCCGTCGGGTTCGCCGATCGGCATCGCGACCCGGCGGGTGATGGTGTTGGCCGCGCGGTAGCGGATCACGTCGCCGTCCATGGTGCCGCCGGCGGTGGGGGAGCCGAGCAGGACCCGCTCGTGGCCGATCACCGCGCCCAGCGGTTGCGCCCCGGCCGCCCAGTTGTGCAGGAACAGCACGTCACCGTCGAGGCCGGCGAGTGAGGCCAGCACCGAGTCGACCTGATGGGCGCGGACCAGCACGGTGATCAGCTCGTATCCGTCGGCCGGGTGGTCGACCACCGGCACCGGTATCCGCCTGACGGCCGGGCTGCCGGCTTCGGCGAGCTGCACGCCGTGGCGGCGCAGGGAGGCCAGGCGCTCGCCCCGGGCCAGGAGCGAGACGTCGTGCCCGGCCTCCCGCAGGCGGACGGCGAACTGGCTGCCGACGACCCCGGCGCCGTATACGAGAATCTTCATGACGGTGCGAATCCCTTCTCGTCACGGGGATGGGCGAAGGTGAGCGCCGGCCGGATGATCGTCCGGAACAGCTCCTGCCGAGACGCCGCGGTCTCCTCCCGGCCGCTGATCAGGGGAGAGAAGGCGAGGTCGGCGAGGATCAGGTGGGCCAGCCGCCGGAACAGCGGCGCGTCGCGCACGATCTCGCCGCGGTCGGCCGCGGCTTCGAAAATCGCGGCCAGCGCGGTCACGATCGGCGCGATGATCTCCTTGCGCAGCGCGGCGCCGAAGCCGGGGTCGGCCGCTGCCGCGTGCAGCAGCATGAGTCCCATGCGCAGGTCGCGGGTGGGCATGCCGTCGATACGGGCCATCTGGGCGAACACCTCGTCGAGCGAGGCCGCCCCGGCGTAGTCGGGCAGGGCCGGACGGTGCTGGGTGAGGGCGGCCATGACCAGGTCGGCCTTGCTGCCTCCCCAGTGGCGGTACAGGGTCGCCTTGCTCGTTCGGGCCCGGACCGCCACGGCGTCGAAGGTGAGCCGTTCGTAGCCGACGTCCAGCAGCAACGCGCGGACGGTCTCGAACAATTCGGCCAGGCGTTCGGGCTTCATGCGAGAACGGGGCGGGGGTTCCATCGACATACCGGAACTGTACGATACCGTTTCGTACAGTTCAAACACGGAGCCGGGGGAAGACCGGCCGGTCTTCCCCCGGCCAGGGTCAGTACGGGTAGTGGACGGGCAGATCCGTCGTGGTCAGCCAGCGGCGTGTGGTGAACTCCTCCAAGTTGTCGTCGCCGCCCGACCGCCCGCCGAGCCCCGACTGCCCGATCCCGCCGAACGGGACGCCGGCCTCGTCCTGCGGGGTGGCGTCGTTGACGTGGACCATGCCGCCGCGCAACCGGCGGGCCACCGAAAGCCCGCGCCGCAGGTCGGCCGTCACGACCGCGTTGACCAGGCCGTATTCGGTGTCGTTGACGACCCGGATCGCCTCCTCCTCGTCGGCCACGACGAGCACGGGCGCGACCGGGGCGAAGATCTCCTCCCGCCACAACCGCATGCCCGTGCCGACCGAGGCGACCACGGCGGGGCGGAAGAACGGCGGGTCGCCCGGCCCTCCGGTGAGCACCGACGCTCCTGCCGCGACGGCCTCCGACAACATCCGCGCCGCCCGGGTGAACTGGCGTTCGTTGATCATCGGGCCGAGGCCGACCGCCTCGGTGAACGGGTCGCCGACGGTGATGGCCGCCGCCCGCCGCGTCAGTTCGGCGACGTAGGCTTCGGCGATGCCGGCCTGGACGATGTGGCGGCCGGCCGTGATGCAGGTCTGGCCCTGGTAGTGGAAGCTCGACCAGGTGCCGATCATCGCGGCCTGTTCCAGGTCGGCGTCGTCGAGCACGACCAGGGCGTTGTTGCCGCCCAGTTCGAGCGACACCTTCTTCAGCAGGCCGCCCGCCTGGGCGGCGATGGCACGGCCGACCGTGGTGGAGCCGGTGAAGTGCACCATGGCGGTGCCGGGGTGGGTGACGAGGCGTTCGCCCACCTCGGGGCCGCCCTGCACGATCTGGAGCACGCCCCCGTCGAACAGGTCGGCGAACAGGTCGGCGAACAGGGAGCCGCCGCTCAGCGGCGTCTCCGGGGACGGCTTCAGCACGACCGTGTTGCCCAGGGCGAGCGCGGGCGCGACCACCCGCATGCCGAGAACCAGCGGGAAGTTCCACGGCGTGATCGCGGCGACGACGCCGAGGGGGAGGCGTTCGGCCAGGCTGAAGCGGCCCGTGTGGCTGGAGGGCAGCACCTCGCCGACGGGCCGGCCGGCCAGGGCGGCGGCGGCGTGCAGTTCGCCGGCCGCGGCGCCGATCTCGTAGTCGGCCTTGCCGGGGATGCAGCCCGTCTCGCGCACGATCAGGTCGCGTACCCGCGCCGCCCCGGCCTCCAGCCGGGCGGCGGCCGTGCGCAGCGCGGCGGCGCGTTCGGTGTAGGGGAGCGCGGCCCAGGCGGGCTGGGCGGCGGCGGCCCGGCCGACGGCGGCGTCGACGCCGGCGAGCGTCGACTCCGTCACCGAGCCGAGCGTTTCGCCGGTCGATTTGTCCCTTGATTTCATGTCCGCTCCTCAGGTTGGAGACGCCGGGCGAGCGCGACCGCGCCGGTGACAGGGGGGTGGTGCAGCAGATGGACGGTCAGCGCGGGATGGTCCCGGGCGACCGCGTCGCGGAAGGCGGAGAAGAGGTCGGGCTGGCCGGTCATGACCCCGCCCGCCGCGACCACGTCGGTGCCGCCCGCGCCCCGGGCGGCCAGCACGCCGACCAGGTGGGCGAGGCTTTCCGCGCCCGCCCGGATGACGGCGCGGGCGTCGGCCGAGCCGCGCGCGGCGGCGGCGAAGACGGCCGGGGCCTTCGGCGCCCAGTGCTCGGCCGTCGGGACGTCGTTGACGCTGCGGGCCAGCCCGACCGCGTCGGGCACCCCGAACGCCTCGATCAGCAGCGACAGCAGCACGTCGCCGCCGTCGCCGGTGTCGTTCCTGGTCAGCGCGGCCCGCACGGCCTCCCTGACCAGGGCGGGCGCGCTGCCCTCATCGCCGATGACCCAGCCCCAGCCGCCGGCGAACATCAGCCCGCCGCCGGGGCGCACCGCCACGGCGATCGAGCCGGTGCCGGAGATGACGCCGATGCCCGAGGTCAGCCCGGCCGCCGGGACCAGCAGCGCGGCGTCGTTGGTGACCTCGGCCGGGACCCCGGCCGCCGACGACAACGCGCGGGACAGTTCGGCGCAGTGGTGCTCGTCGTCGCAGCCCTGCGCGCCCACGGCGATCGCGCCGAGCGTGACCTCCGCCGGTCGGTGCCGGTCGACCAGGTCGGCGATCCACCGGGCCGCCTCGCCGACGGGCGTGGCCGACCACGTGCCGGTGGGGTCGACCACGTCGGCCAGCACCCGGCCGTCGGGGGTCTCGAACCGCAGGTGGGTCTTGGTGCCGCCGATGTCCAGCCCGGCCAGGACCGTCACAGCGCGGCTCCGACCTTGGTGTCGGTGTTGTCGAACACGAACTCCTCGATGTCGACGCCGGCGTCCTCGGCCGTCCGGGCGACGAGCGCCTGGAGCACGAACGCCTCCAGCACCGCCCGCTGGTTCGGCGACACCGACGGCAGGCGGACCACCTGCAACGAGGGTCCGGGCTCGACGTCGGCGGAGGTCACCAGGATCACCGGGTGGTTCGCGGCGGCCAGCGTGCGGGCCAGGCTCAGCTCGCGGTCGTCGCCGAACAGCACGTGCACGGTGTCGCCCGCCGACTCCATCGCGCCGTGCAGGTACTGGCGGGTGCTCATCGCCGCGGCGGGCAGCCGGACGGTCTCGCGGAACAGCAGCGCCCCGGCCTCGGCCGAACCGGCCGACGGCCCGCCGCCCACGAAGTCGCCGGCCCGCGCGGCGGCGAACGGCGCGGCCAGCGCCCCGGCGCGCTCGGCCAGGCCGCTCTCCAGGGCGGCGAGGTGGCCGGGCAACCGCGTCCAGGCCGGGTCGACGGCGCCGCCGTCCCACGCTTCGGCGATCATCCCGAGGGCCACGACGGTCGCGGTGTAGCCGATCGTGGAGGCGTAGCTGTCGGGGATGCCGCCCAGCGACAGCGCGTGGCTCGCCAGGTCGGCGATCGGCGAGGGGGCGGCGTTGGTGACCGCGTACCGCAGGCCGGGGTCGACGGTGCCGAGCACGGCCAGCGTCTCGCTGCTGCGCCCGCTCTGCGACACCGCGACCAGAGGGTGGCCGCTGCGCGGGAACGGCAGCGGGTGGTCGCCCGCGCTCAGCCGCCAGGAGTGCACGCCCCGGCTGCGCAGCGTCCAGACCGGCGCGCAGGCCGCGGCGTGGCTGGCCCCGATGGCGACGAAGATCGGGCCGTCTCCCCGGAACCAGCCCTCGGCCTGCCGGACCGTGACGTCCCTGCTCAGCCGCTCGATCGCGGTCCGCAGCGCGGCGACCTGACCGGCCCGCGCGGACGCGAAGGAGATGTGGCCTTCTTTCGGCGTTGACATGCTTTCCCCAGATATCGATGAGTCACGAATGGCAGTGCGTGGCGCCGCCGGACGCCGGGATGTCCAGCGTCGGGTTGCGGCCGAAGAAGCCGGACGGCTTGAGCGTGAAGCCGGTGGTGTCCACCGGCATGACCGGCCAGTCCTCCGGGCGCGGGAAGTGCGTCATGCCGAAGGTGTGCCAGAGCACGATCGGCGCGCCGTCGATGTCGCGGTCGGCGGCGACCCAGGCGGGCATGCCCGCCCCGCCGGGATGCTGGTTGACCAGGTCACCGGCCGGATAGAGCTCGGCGGGGTCGTAGGCGGTGACCCACAGGTGGCCCGAGGCGAACACGGCCCGGCCGTACAGGTCCGACTCGGGGTCGGCCAGCAGGACCGGCATGCCTTCGGGGTGCAGGACGTAGGCGACGTCCCGGCCCAGGCGGTTCTGGACCTCGGGGTTGCCCACGCGCCAGACCCGGCCGCGCCGGCCGTCGGCCAGGCGGGGGGCGTCGCTCTCCCTGCGCAGGCGGGTGACCTGCTGGGTGATGCCGGTGCCGGTCGGGTTCTGCGGGCCGCGCGGCACGGCGACGGCGTCGATCTCCTCGACGTAGTTGGCGGCGCCGTCGACGGCCATCTCCAGGCGGGCGCTGAACAGGTGCTGGTGGTGCGGGGCGCCCAGGCCGGGGGCGACCTCGGTGGCGTAGGCGTAGTCGCCGCCGGGGTTCGGGTGGCCCGAGGTGAACACGACGCCGGTGGCCTTGACCTCCAGCTCGATCGTGCCGTCGAGGTAGAGGTACCAGTAGAAGCCGTAGTCGTAGTTGCCGACGGTGACGAAGAAGGAGATCACCAGGCGGCGGTTGCGGCGCACCTCGCTCGAATTGGTGAAGTGGCTGGTGTGCTTCCACAACACCCCGGCGTCCTCCTCGTGGACGCAGATCGCCTGGGGGATCACGCGCGGGTGGCCGGCGTTGTCGGCGACCACGGCGTCCAGATAGGTGATCTCGCCGAGGCAGTCGCAGCCGAGCCTGAGGGAGTTGGCGAAGTTGCCGAGCAGGTATTCGCCGCCGTCGAAGAAGGTCTGGAACCAGCGCTGGGGGCTGGGGTCGGCGTACGGGACGACCATCTCGGCGATCGAGGCGCGGTCGACGACCTTCCGGTCGTTGATCGAGATGTCGCGCAGCACCAGGCCCTCGCGGGAGTCGAAGCAGACCTGGACCTTCCAGCCGAGCCAGTCGAGGACGTGGTCGTCGTCGACGGTGAAGCTGGGGCCGTGCGGCTGGGTGATCTCGATCGGCTTCAGGCCCTCCCGGAGCGGCCCGTTGAAGTCGGCGAGGTGGAAGTTGCCGTCTTCCTGCGGGACGTCCAGGACGGCGTCGTCGAGCACCTCGACGACCGTCTTCTCGATGACGTCGACGTAGGCGACGACGCCGTCGACCGGGTGGGCCCAGGGCAGGTCGTGCTCGTCCTTCTGCAGGAAGGTCAGGGTGCGCTGGAGGCGGCGGCCCTTCTCTCCGGGGTTCATCGCCCGGCCCGCCGACAGCGGCTGGACGCGCAGCTTCGACAGGTCGGTCAGGCCGCGCCGGCGCATGGCCGCGAGCCAGCGTTCGTCGGCGTGCACGATCGCCTCGACCATCGCGAACTCCAGCATGACGACCGGCACCTGGCCGTCGACGGCCGGGTCGAGCTCGGTCACCGAGACCAGGGCGCCGTCGCCGGGGCGGACCACCACGTCGTGGGATCGGCCGTCGGCCATGTCGACGAGCATCGCCCGCAGTTCGCGCGGCCCCGCCGGGGTGCGCTTGTCCCGCTCCTTCAGGCCCAGGTACGACACGTGCGTCGTCTCGTTCAGCAGGCCCTCGCGGACGAGGATCTCGCGCGCCGCCGATATCTCCTCGGCGCGGAGTGTGCTGTGTTCCCTCACGATGACTCCTCTCATGACCAGATTAGTACCAAAGTGTTTACCACGCCATACCAATAGAGGCGCGGAGATACCGGATAGCGTGATTCGGGTGACCGTAACGGCCGGTGGATCTGCCTGTTCGTGCCGTTGACTACCGGATTGTCGGGATATCCGGCCGAGGTAAACCAGGACTCATCTGGTCTTCTGTGGTTTGCGTATCGGAGGGTGGTTCCGCGATAATGCGAGCGTGAACGCCCCGACGTCGACGTCGATCCACGCCGATCACCCCGAGCCGCTGTGGATCCAGGCGGTGAACCTCATCAAAGAGCAACTGGGCGCCGGCGTGCTCAAGCCGGGCGGCCGGCTGCCCCCCGAGCGCGAGTTGTGCGAGCGGCTCGGCATCAGCCGGGTCACCCTGCGCAAGGCACTGCGCACCCTGGTCGAGGAGGGCATCCTCAGCCCCTCCCACGGCCGCGGCTGGTACGTCGCGCCGAGCGCCGGAGCGCCCGCCCGCGAGTGGCCCAACAGCCTGGAGTCGTTCACCGAGACCGCCCGCCAGATGGGCCTGACGCCCAGCTCGACCGTGCTGCGCCACGAGGTGGTGCCGGCCAACCTCGACGAGGCCGAGCAGTTGTCCATCGCGCCGGGCACCCCGCTGTTCGTGCTGGAGCGGGTGCGTCTGCTCAACGGCGTGCCGACCGCGCTCGACCTGACCCAGGTCCCGGCCGAGCTGGTGCCCGGCTTCGCCGAACTCGACTTCACCTCCGGCTCGCTCTACGAGCAGATCGCCTCCGTGGGCCTCCACCCGGCCCGCGCCAACGCCACGATCGAGGCCCGTGAGTCCGACGACCACCTCGCCGGCCACCTCCAGCTCGAGGTCGGCAAGCCGGTGCTGGTGATGCGCCAGCTCGTCTTCGGCGCGGGCGACACCCCGCTGTTCTCCTCGACGGTCTGCTACCGCGGCGACCGCTACCGGCTGCGCACCAGCTTCCAGCGCTGAGGTCCTCACTTGCCGATGCCCGCGCTCAGGCCCTGGATGAACTGCCGCGAGAAGACCACGAACAGCACGATCAGCGGCACCGCGCCCAGCGTGAGCGCGCCGAGCAGCGCCGGGTAGTCGTTGAGGAACTGCCCTGCGAACTGCTGCACGCCGAGCGTCACCGTCTGGTTCTCCTTGCTCGGCGCCAGGATGAGCGGGAACCACAGGTCGTTCCAGATCGGCAACATCGTCACCGACGCCACCGCCGCCAGGCCCGGCCGCACCATCGGCAACACGATCGACAGGGTGCGCAGCTCGCCCGCGCCGTCGATGCGCGCGGCCTCCTTCACCGCCGCCGGCACCGCCTTGAAATAGGTCATCAGCAGCGCGATCGCCAGCGGCAGGCTCATCGCCGTGTAGACCAGCACCAGCGCCACCAGCGTGTCCATGAGCTGCCAGGAGATCATCGTCTTGATGATCGGCACGGTGCCCAGGCGGATCGGCAACATGATGCCCAGCACGAAGAACCCGCCCACGAGCGGCGCGAACCGCACCTTGTACTCCGTGAGCGCGAAGGCCGCCAGCGTCGCCAGCACCAGTGTGGCCACCGTCGCGCCGACCGTGACGATGAGGCTGTTGCCGTAGTTGACGACGAACTGCCCGCGGGCGAACACCCGCTCGTAGCCGCCGAGGCTGAAGGTCTCGGCGTTCGGCAGCGCGAACGGCTGGCCGAAGATGCCCGGCGTGGTCTTCAACGAGTTGACCACGATCACCAGGATGGGCGCGACCGCGAGCAGCGCGAAGAAGATCAGCAGCGCGTGCGTCACGAGCGATCCGGCCCGGTCTCGGTTGTTTCTCAAAGTTCGTAACTCCTGAGACGGCGGTGCAGCAGCCCGAAGTAGGCGGCGGTGACGACCAGGATGATCAGGAAGATCACGCTGGCCACGGTCGCGCCCAGGTCGAGGTCGGAGAGTTGCCCGCTCGATCCGAAGAAGGTGCGGTAGAACAGCGTGCCGAGGATGTCGGTGCTGTAGTTGGGCCCGGGGGCCGAGCCGTTCAGGGCGAAGACCAGGTCGAAGCCGTTGAAGGTCCAGATGTAGGTGAGGATCGCGATCAACCCGAACTGGGGCGCGATCAGCGGGAACTTCACCCGCCAGAACGTCGACCAGGCGCCCGCTCCCTCGACCCGGGCGGCCTCCAGCACGTCGCCCGGCACGGCCAGCAGGGCGGCGTACAGGAAGATCATGGGGATGCCGACGTACTGCCAGACCGACATCAGCGAGAGCGTCGGCAGCGCGGTGCGCTCGTCGCCGAGCAGCGGGAAGTCGATCAGGCCCCACAGTGGGTTGATGATGAGCCGCCACACGAAGCCGACGATCACCACCGACAACGTGGTCGGGATGAACAGCAGCGTCCGGTAGAGGCCCGTCGACCGGCGCAGCCTGCCGGAGGTGAGCAGCGCGGCCAGCAGCAGCCCGAGCGGCACCTCCACGACCAGGTGGATGGCGAAGAACTCCAGGTTGTTGGTCAGCGCGTTCCAGAAACGCTCGCTGGTCGTCGGGTTGGTGAACAGGTAGACGTAGTTCTCCAGGCCGACGAACCTGGCGACGCCCGAGTCGGTGTCGTACAGGCTGTACCAGATGGAGTTCACCAGCGGGAGCGCCGCGAACACCACGTAGACCGCGAGCGCGGGCAGGGTGAAGGCGAGGAAGTAGCGGTAGTGGGCCCGGTTCAAGACGTGCCTTTCCGATCGCAGACTCGTGCCGGGCCCGTTGTCCGGGCCCGGCACGGGCGTCACTGCTGCGGGGTGTACCAGCTCGACAGGCCCTTCTGGAGTTCCTCGGTCGCCTGCCGCGTGCTGAGGTCCTCGTTGAGCATGAGCTGGAGCACCCGCCACACCTCGTCGTCGAACGGGGGAGTGCCGGCACTGAGCCGGTCGAGGCCCAGGCGCGGGGTCAGCTTGGCGCCGTTCTTCAGGTCGGCGAAGCTCTGGGCCAGGGTGTTGGTGTACGTCACGGGCTGCTTGGCCATCGAGAAGAAGCCGGGCAGCTTGTTGACGTACAACTCCAGGAACTCGGGGGTGGCCGTCCAGGCCAGGAACTCCTCGGCGGCGGCCTTGTTCGTGCTGGCCGCGCTGATGCCGATGGCCATGTCGGGCATCTCCTGGAGGTAGCGCTCGCCCCCGGCGACGTCGGCCGGCGGGCCGAAGACGCCGACGTCGAGCCCGTCGACGGCGACCTGGTTGATGTTCCAGGAGCCGTCGGGCAGGATCGCGGCCTTGCCGAGGGTGAAGAGCTGCGTCATGTCGGGGTACTTCAGGCTCTCGAAGCCTTTGGGCAGGTAGGGCTTCCAGGCGGCGAACGCGTCGAAGGCCTTCTGGAAGTCGGGGTCGGTGACCTTCTTGGTGCCCTTGATCAGGCCCTGCCGGCCCTCCTCGCCCTTCCAGTAGACCGGGCCGATGCTGTAGAGGCCGTTGTAGGCGAGCTGCCACGACTCCGAGGAGCCGACCGCGAGCGGCGTGTACCTGCCGTCGTCCTTGATCTTCTTGAGCACGTCCAGGAACTCCGCCTGGGTGGTCGGCACCCGCAGGCCGAGCTCGGCGAAGATGCCCTTGTTGTAGTAGAAGCCGGCCAGCACGGCGGCCGTCGGCAGGCAGTAGCGGCTGCCGGCGTCGTCCGACCACGGGTCGAGCGCCAGCGGCTCGAACGCGTCGAGCATCGGCTTGCCGTCGAGCTTCTCGAAGTAGCCCTTCTTGATCCACGAGCGGTTCACGTCGTAGGGCCGGCAGGTGATGAGGTCGGGGCCGGTGCCGCCGTCCACCTGCGACTGGATCGCCGCGTTGTACTCGTTGGTGTTGGTCGCCGCGAACTTCACGTCGATGGTCGGGTGGGACTTCTCGAAGGCGGGGAGGATCTCGTCCTCCCACATCGCCAGGTCCTCGGTACGCCAGCTTCCCAGCGTCAGCACGGTCTTCTCGCCGGCGGCGGCCGGGGCGGCGCTGCCGCCGGTGGTGACGGGGGTCGCCGACGGCGCGCACGCCGAGGTCAGGACGGCGGCCGCGGCCGCGACCAACGCAACGGATGCACGTATCGCATGCATGGGGTCGCCTCTCGCTTCGATGTCTCGCGTGGCGTCGTGGACATCTCTCGTCAAGAAGGCCAGCGCCTGATGCGGCAGCGTACACAGACGACCTGTGTGGTAACAAGAGGTATTGCTTTGGTTTACGGTGATGCTACCTTTCGAACCACGGCGTGCCCCTTGCCGCCTGGAACCGCGTCCGGAGGACCAGATGATCGGTGTCGGCCTGCTCGGTGCAGGGTTTATCGGCGAGTGTTACGCCGACGCGCTCGACGACGTGAAGGGTGCGGAGCTCGTCGCGCACTACTCCCGATCCCCCGAGAGGGCCGCCGCTTTCGCCGGCCGACCGGGACGCAACACGAGACCACACGAGACCATGAAGGCGCTGTGCGAGGACCCGGCCGTGGACCTCGTCGTCGTCGCGCTGCCGAACGAGGTGCACCTGGAGGCGGTGCGCCACGTGGCCGCCGCCGGCAAGGGCGTCGTGTGCACCAAGCCGCTCGCCCGCACCGGCCCCGAGGCCGCGGAGATCCTCAAGGTGGTGACGGAGGCCGGCGTCTGGCACGGCTACGCCGAGAGCTCGGTCTTCTCGCCCAACATCGCCAAGGCCCACGAGATCGTCGAGGCCGGCGGCATCGGCGAGGTGCTCTGGATGCGCGCCCGCGAGGGCCACTCCGGCCCGCACGCCCCCCACTTCTGGGACGCCGAGACGGCGGGCGGCGGCGCGCTGCTGGACATGGGCTGCCACACCGTCGAGTCGGCCCGGCACTTCTTCGGCAAGGACAACCCGGTCGTCGAGGTCTTCGCGTGGGGCGCGACGCTGGCCCACCAGGACAAGACCACCGGCGAGGACACCGCCATCGCGCTGCTGAAGTTCGCCGGCGGCCAGGTCGCCTCGATCGAGTCGTCGTGGGTGGAGAAGGGCGGCATGCAACTGCGCCACGAGTTCGTCGGCAGCGCCGGCCGCCTGGTCACCGACACCGCCTCGACGCCCGTGTGGGGCTTCATCACCCAGCCCGTCGGCTACCTGGTGGAGAAGGCCGACGCGGACACCGGCTGGGTCTACCCGGTGCCGGAGGAGACCCGGGCGTACGGCTTCTCGCAGCAGATGCGGCACTTCGTCGACCGCTTCGCGGCCGGAGAGGCGCCGATGGAGACCTTCGACGACGGCGTGGCCGTCAACCGGATCATCGACGCCTGCTATCTGTCGATGAGGACGGGCCGCTGGGAGCCGGTGCCCTAAGGTCGGCTCGTGTCCGAAATGCCCGCGCGGGTCGCCCTGCACCCGCTCACCCCCGCCGACCAGGACGAGTTCTGCTCCCTCGTCGCCGCCAGCGCCGAACTCCACACCCCGTGGATGCAACTGCCCGCGACGCCGGAGGCGTTCCGGCTCTGGATGCGGCGCTTCGACGACGGCGCCAACCTGGGCTTCCTGATCCGGGCCAGGGAGACCGGCGCCGCCGTCGGCCTGGTCAACATCAACTCCATCATCCGGGGGCGGTACCAGGGCGCGTCCCTCGGCTACGCGGCGTTCGCGCCGTCGGCCGGGCGGGGCCACATGACCGAAGGTGTCGGCCTCGTCATGCGGCACGCCTTCGAGGAACTGCGGCTGCACCGGCTGGAGGCCAACATCCAGCCGGGCAACACCGCGTCGCTGGCGCTGGTCCGGCGGCTGGGCTTCCGCTACGAGGGACTGTCGCCCGATTACCTGTACATCGACGGCGCCTGGCGCGACCACGAACGCTGGGCCCGCACCGCGCCGGCTCCGTGGACCCCCGACCCCACCCTCCCCGACATCTAATCAATCGCACCGGTGAAATGTTATATGGCCGACCTCACAGCGCTTTCTGCGTGATGTTAACTGCCGTGCGCGCCGGGCCGGAAATAGCATGCGAAAAAAAGTGGCGGCGGTAAATTGAAAGTGCGTCGACTGCGGCTCACACTCATGGTCAAGGAGGCCTGACCCCTCAATTTTGGAGCCGCAATGGACCGAGCCGTAATCGGAATCCACAAGCGCCGGAAAACGATGCTCCGCCGCGTCGCGTCCGTCACCGTCGCCCTGCTCTCCGTGGCATTCCTCTGCGCGCCGCCCGCCACCGCGGTCGCGCTGCCGACCCCGAAGGACCTGACGGCGTACCTGGACCTGGAATGTTTCAAGACCAGCCAGTACCAGCCGCCGGCCACCGTGCTCACGCTGCGGCACATCAACCCGGTGCTCGCCAACCTGCCGATCGAGACGGTCACGCTCGGCCCGCGTGAGCAGCTCTGCGTCCCGGTCGCCAAGAACAACCAGGCGCCGCCGTCGCCGGCGCTCGACTTCATCCGCTACATCGACCTGTCGTGCTACCGGATCTCCGGCACCACCGTGAACACCGGGTTGGTCCTCAGCCACCTCAACCCGTTGCTCCAGGGCTTCCCGCGCACCCAGATCACCATGAACTCGCCGCAGCAGCTCTGCGTGCCGGTCATCAAGAACAACGCGGTCCCGCCCGACGACGTGCTCAAACTCGTCCGGCACATCGACCTGAAGTGCTACGGCATCTCGCCCAACACCCTGCTGAACACGCAGCTCGGCCTGCGCCAGCTCAACCCCGTCCTGGCCCCGGTGATCCCCAACCACGCCGCCCAGGTCACCTACGCCCGCCAGCTCTGCGTGCCGGTGCAGAAGGCCGGTGACGACATCCCCACCGAGATCTTCAACATCGTGCGCTGGATCGACCTGGAGAAGTTCGACCTGAACGTCGCCGCCACGCCCCAGGTCGGGCTGACGCTGCGGCACATCAACCCCGTCCTCGCCAATCTTCCGCCGGAGCAGGCCGTTCTGACCGGCGCCGGCCAGTTGGCCCTGCCGGTCGCCAAGAACGGCAACTTCCCGCCGGGCTGACCCCATTGAAAAACGCGGAGCCCTTTTCCCGTGAAAGGGCTCCGCTGTTTCTCCCGGCAATTACCGGCCGATGAACACGGTCAGTCCGGCAGTGCCGGGACCAGCAACAGGAAAAGGAATCCGGCGGTCGCCATCGCCGTGCGGACGAGATGGAGGTTCCACCATTCCGCGCGCGCCCGCGCCCAATCGGCCGGCAGCAGATCGGGGTGCCACGAATCGGCGAGCCGGTTGAGCGCGTCGATTCTCGTCACCGTGAGCACGACGACCGCGACCACGAGCGCCACCGCGCCGACGCTGAGCCAGAACCCCGGCCCGCCGCGCGAGTAGCCCAGGACGCACGTCGCCACCATCAGCGCGAGGCAGGTCAGCAGCAGCACCGGCATGGCCCGCCCGTAGTCGGCGTTCAGCCCCTGCCAGTAGCGCACGTAGTCGGGGCCCGGCAGCGAGCGCAGCGACGGCGCGAGCGCGGTGAAGACGAGCCCCCCGGCGAACACCCCGAGCAGGGCCGTCGCCCCGGTCCGGACGGCTTCGAACATCGGCACCCCCCATAATCGACTGGAAGCGCACCATTTCATTTGAATCGATTAAAGTCAATGTGTGGGTGACCGTCATGAACACCAAGCGCCGGTACGTCAGCGGCGTCCGCCAGGAGAACGCACGCGCCACCCGGGAGCGCATCGCGGCGGCGGCCCGGACCCTCATGCTCGAACGCGGCTACGCCGCCACGACGATGGCCGACGTCGCACGGGCGGCGGGTGTGGTCGTGCAGACGCTCTACACCTCCAGCCCCGGTGGCAAGCCGGGCCTGGCCAAACTGGTCTGGGACGTCACCCTGGCCGGTGACGCCGAGCCCGTTCCGCAGAGCGAGCGCCCCCAGGTCCGGGCGATCATCGCCGAGCCCGACCCGGTGCGGAAGCTCGCCGCCTACGCCGCGATGGCCGTCGAGATCTACGAGCGGGTCGGTCCCGTCCACCGGGTGCTGCGCGCCGCGGCGGCCACCGACGCCGGCCTGGCCGACCTGCTGGCCGCCACCGAACGCCAGCGCCTGACCGGTTCCCTCGGCCCGGCCGCCCACCTGAAGGAGGCCGGCGTGCTGCGCGAGGGCCTGACCGTCGAGCGGGCCGCGGCCCACATCTACGCGCTGACCTCCCTGGAGGTGTTCGAGCACCTGACGGAGATCGCCGGCTGGACTCCGGGGGAGTGCCGCGACTGGCTGGCCCGCGTGCTCCGCGACACCCTCCTGGCCTGACGCCTAGACTGCGGCCGTGATCACGACTCCCACCGTCCGGCTGGCACACGGCGCCGACATGCCGCGCCTCGGCCTGGGCACCTGGCCCATGAACGACGCGCAGGCCGAACGCGCCGTCGCCACCGCGATCGAGGCCGGTTACCGCCTCATCGACACGGCCGAGGCCTACGGCAACGAGACCGGCGTCGGCCGCGGCATCAAGGCCTCGGGCATCGCCCGCGAAGACCTGTTCGTCACCACCAAGTTCGACCGCCACTGGCACGGCCGCGACCTGGTCCCGCAGGCCTACGAGGCCGGTCTCGACCGCCTCGGCCTCGACTACGCCGACCTGCTGCTCATCCACTGGCCCAACCCGGGCCACGACCGCTACGTCGCGGCCTTCGAGGGCCTGGTCGACCTGCTCCAGGACGGCCGACTCAAGGCCATCGGCACCTCGAACTTCAAGCCGGCCCACCTCGACCGCGTCATCACCGAGACCGGCGTGGTCCCCGACGTCAACCAGATCCAGCTCAGCCCGGCGGTCACCCGCGACGAGGCCCGCGCCTACCACCGGGCCCACGGCATCGTGACCGAGTCGTGGTCGCCCCTGGGCGGCCGGGGCGCCGACGTGCTCGGCCGGCCGGTGATCGCCGCCATCGCCGAGGAGATCGGCCGGACCCCGGCGCAGGTCGTCCTCCGCTGGAACATCGAACTGGGCCTGGTGGCCATCCCGAAGTCGTCGAACCCCGAGCGCCTGCGCGAGAACCTCGCCGTCTTCGACTTCGGCCTCACCCCGGAGCAGGTCGCCGCGATCAGCGCCCTCGACCAGGGCGAGTCGGCGGCCGTCGACTCCGACGCGTTCGGCCACTGACCAGGCGGCTACGCCCCGGGCGGCAGGGCCGCGGCGACGCAGTCGAGGACGCGCCGCACCCCGAGCCGGAACTGCTCGTCGCGGCTGAGATGGGGCCGGCGCGCCTCCATCACGATCTTGGTGAGGATCGGGTGGTCCCCGCTCTTCACCAGGCGGTCGACGTACGCCTGGCCGCGCGCCATCCACTCCTGCTCGCTGAGCCCGCTGCGGCGCAGTTCCTCGGCCGCGCCGATCTCCTCGCGGACGGCGCCCTCGACGTAGCCGTTCAGCAGGGCCGTCAGGGCCAGGTTCTCGTCGATGGGGACGAGCGGATCGAGCACGCCCATCAGCCGTTCGATCAGGAGAAGCTGGTTGGGGCCCAGGCCCGGGAGTGAGCGCCGCATGGCGGCCATCCACGGGTGCCGCCGCCACATGGCCCGCAACCCGTCGGCGTAGCGGGTCAGGTCGGCGCGCCAGTCGCCCGAGGGCACGCCCGTGAGGTCGATCTCGCCCGTCAGCCGGTCGGCCATCAGCTCGATCAGGTCGTCGCGGCTCGGGACGTACCGGTAGAGGGACATCGCGCCCGCGCCGATCTCGGCGGCGATGCGCCGCATGGTGGCGGCCTCCAGCCCTTCGGCGTCGGCGATCCGGATCGCGGCCTCGGTGATCTGCGCGCGGCTGTAGGCGGGCCGCGGCCCCCGGGCGGGGCGTTCGGGCAGCGTCCAGATGTTCACGTGCTCGGCGTCGGCCACCGTCTCCTCCTCGCCAATTGCGTACATCGTACTCGGTGGCCTAGCCTGACCCGCAACCGCGTACAACGTACTCAGTGGAGGGCTCATGCCTGATCCGATCGTGGTCGCCGAAGGGCTGCGCAAGTCCTTCGGCGACGTCCATGCGCTGCGAGGGCTGGATCTGGCCGTCCGGGAGGGGACGGTCTGCGGGGTGCTGGGGCCCAACGGGGCCGGGAAGACGACCGCGGTGCGGGTCCTGGCGACCCTGTCGGCGCCCGACGCCGGGCACGCCCGCGTCGCCGGGCACGACGTCGTCCGCCAGGCCGGCGAGGTGCGCGCCAGGATCGGCCTGGCGGGCCAGTACGCCGCCGTGGACGAGAAGCTCACCGGCCGCGCCAACCTGCGCATGTTCGGGCGGCTCTCCCACCTGTCCCGGCGTGAGGCGCACCGCCGGGCCGACGAACTGCTTGAACGCTTCGGCCTGACGGAGGCCGCCGACCGGCGGGTGGCCGGCTACTCCGGCGGCACGCGCCGCCGCCTCGACCTGATCGCCAGCCTCATCCACCGTCCCGAGGTGCTCTTCCTGGACGAGCCGACCACCGGCCTCGACCCGCGCAGCCGGGGCGAGATCTGGGACTCCGTCCGCGCGCTGGTGGCCGACGGCACCACGGTGCTGCTCACCACGCAGTACCTCGACGAGGCCGACCGGCTGGCCGACGACATCGCCGTCGTCGACCACGGGCGGGTGATCGCCACCGGCACCCCCGACGAGCTGAAGGCCACGATCGGCGACCGCCTCGACGTCGTCGTCGAAGACCCCGCCGCCCTGGGCCCGGCGGCGGCCGTGCTGACGGGCCTGACCGGGGCCGACCCCACGACCACCGGCGACGACCGGCTCAGCGTCGCCCTGCCGGGCGGCGGCCTCCGGCTGGCCGGCGTCGTGCGCGAACTCGACCGCGCCGGGGTCGCCGCGGCCGACGTGCGGCTGCGCCGTCCCACCCTCGACGAGGTGTTCCTGCGCCTCACCGACCGGACGGAGCCGGTGCGATGACCGCCCGCCTGCGGTGGACGCTGGCCGACGGGCTGACCCTGGTCGGCCGCGAGCTGGGGCGGCTGCGGCACGACCCCGGCGAGCTCGTGGCGGCGCTGATGTTCCCGGCCGTCATGGTGGTGCTGTTCGGGTACGTCCTCGGCAGCGCGATCCGGGTGCCGGGCGGCGGCGACTACCGCGAATACCTCATGCCCGGCCTGTTCGCGATGGTGACCTTCTCCTCGGTGATGGGGGTCATGACGCGGACGGCCGCCGACGCCTCCCGCGGGGTGATGGACCGGTTCCGCTCCCTGCCGATGGCCCGCTCGGCGGTGCCGTTCGGGCAGACCGGCGCCGACCTGCTGGTCGGCCTGCTGATGCTGGCCGTCATGGTGGGCGCGGGCCTGCTGGTGGGCTGGCGGGCGCACCTCGGCCCGGCCGCCGCGGTCCAGGCGTTCCTGCTGATGGTCGTGCTGCGGTACGCGCTGGCCTGGGCGGGCGTCTACGCGGGCCTGGCGGTCGGCGACGACCGGGTCGCCGACGCGATGGTGCCGCTGTTCCTGCCGTTCACGATGGTGTCGAACGCGTTCGTGCCGACCGGCGGCATGCCGGGGTGGTTGCGCCTGCTGGCCGACTGGAACCCCGTGAGCGCGCTCACCGCCGCCACGCGGGAGTTGTTCGGCAACCCGGGCCTCCCCTCGGGCGAGGTGGCCTGGCCGCTCGCGCACCCGGTGGCCGCCGTCCTGCTCTGGTCGGCCGCGCTGCTGGTGATCTTCGTTCCGCTGTCGCTCCGCGCCAACCGGCGCTGAGAGCGCTCTCGCCCTGACCTGCATCGGGAGAGATTAACCTCCGAGTAATCAGTCAGAAACATTGACGAGCGGCGTTTCGGGCACTAGTTTCCGCGCAGAGAGCGCTCTCTGCGTCGTGGAGAGAAGCGGTCCCAGGACCCACCCCCCAACGCACACCGCCAGGTCGTCCCCCACGGAGGAAGAATGGACCAGCCCATCGGGGCTCAGTTACCCGGCACCTCGCCGCCCGGCCGCCGGCCCGCGTCACGGTCGGTCGTGGTCAGCGTCGTGCTGGCGATGATCGCCGCGATGCTCGCGTTCGTGGCCGGCACGCCCACCGCGCAGGCGGGCACGGTCGGCGCCGGATCGTACGCCGACACGCTGCCGGCCGGTCGCGCGCTGCCGTCCGGCTGCGGCTCCCTGTCGACCAACCCGCGTCTCTACGTCACCGCCAACGCCCCGGCCGGCGCGGTCCCCACCAACGACTGGTGGTCGTCGCTGCTCTGGAAGCGGTTCGACTGCTCCTACAGCGAGCCGCTGCACGCGCACCCGATCTCCTACGACACCTTCGCCGGCGGCCTCGGCTTCTCCTACAACACCGTCGCCGCGATCAGCGGCTCGGCGACCGGCGTGGGGGAGTACCACTACCCGTACGTGCAGGACATCCTGGTCGGCGTGACCGGCCTGAACTCCCCGGACGCCAAGGTCGACGGCTGGACCGACTGGACGGTCTCCCCGTACTGGAGCGACGGCACCCGGACGCTGCGGGCCACCATCGGCCACGGCCTGCCCTTCGCCTACTTCACCAAGACCGGCGGCAACGCCCAGATCACCACCAGCGGCGCCCCGACCGTGTGGTCCAACAGCGGCGGCACCATCGGGTTCACCGTCAACGGCAAGGACTACCTCGGCTTCGCCCCCAGCGGCTCGACCTGGACGGTCAGCGGCACCAGCATCTCCTCGACGCTGAACGGGCAGAACTACTTCTCGGTCGCGGTGCTGCCGACCACGCCCTCGACCCCGGCCGCCACCCGCACCAGCCTGGCGAGCACCTACGCGCAGTACGCCCACGCGCACGTCACCGGCACCCGGGTGTCCTACTCGTACAACCCGGCCACCGCGAACGTCAGCACGACGTACACCTTCACCACCACGGCCCGTGAGGGCAGCGCGAGCGGCACTGTCATCGCGCTCTACCCGCACCAGTGGAACTACCTGACCGGTTCCACTCCGCTGGCGCAGACCTACATCTCGGCGCGCGGCCAGATGAAGGTGGTCACGGGCGGCTCGTTCAGCACCACGATGAAGTTCCAGGGTGTGCTGCCCGAGATCCCGGCCGTCGCCGACAACGCCGGCGGCGACCTGACCACCATCACGAACTACCTGAACGCCGAACTCGCCGACCCGACCGCCGGTCTCGGCGACGACACCTACTGGACCGGCAAGGGCCTGGGCCGGGCGGCGCGCATCGCCGAGATAGCCGACCAGCTCAACCTGACCGCCGTCCGGGATTCGGCGCTGAACCGCATCAGGACCAGGCTGAACGACTGGTTCACCGCCAGCGCGGGCAAGACCAGCCGGGTCTTCTACTACAACCAGTCGTGGGGCACCCTGATCGGCTACCCGGCCTCCTACGGCTCCGACCAGGAGCTCAACGACCACCACTTCCACTACGGCTACTACATCGCCGCCGCGGCGACGCTGGCCAAGTTCGACCCGACCTGGGCGACCAACGCCCAGTACGGCGGCATGGTCGACCTGCTGATCCGCGACGCCAACAACTACGACCGGAACGACACCCGCTTCCCCTACCTGCGTGACTTCGACATCTACGCGGGTCACGACTGGGCGGCCGGGCACGGCGCGTTCGGCTCCGGCAACAACCAGGAGTCGTCGTCGGAGGGCATGAACTTCGCCAACGCCCTGATCCAGTGGGGCCAGGCGACCGGCAACACCGCCGTCCGCGACGCCGGCGTGTTCATCTACGCCACCCAGAGCGCGGCGATCCAGGAGTACTGGTTCGACGTGCGCAACCAGAACTTCCCGTCGACCTTCGGCCACAACACGGTCGGCATGGTCTGGGGCTCCGGCGGTGCCTATGCCACCTGGTTCAGCGCCGAGCCCGAGATGATCCAGGGCATCAACATGCTGCCGATCACCGGCGGCCACTTCTACCTCGGCGAGTGGCCGGCCAACGTGCTGGTCAACTACAACGAGCTGGTCACCAACAACGGCGGCCCGCCGACGGTCTGGCAGGACATCATCCAGGAGTTCCGGGCCCTCGCCGACGGTCCGGCCGCGCTGGCGGCCTTCCAGGCGAATCCGAACTTCACCTCGGAAGAGGGTGAGAGCAAGGCGCACACGTTCCACTGGCTGCGCAACCTGGCCGCGCTGGGCACGGTCGACACCACGGTCACCGCCAACCACCCGCTGGCGAAGGTGTTCAGCAAGAACGGGACGCGCACCTACGTCGCCTCCAACATCACCAACAGCCCGATCACGGTGACCTTCTCCAACGGCACGACGCTGACCGCGCCGGCCGGCAAGACCGTCACCTCGGGCCTGTTCACCTGGAGCGGCGGCAACGCGAACGGGACCAGCAACCCGCCGACCAGTCCGTCGCCGAGCCCGTCGCCGTCGCCGTGCGCGACCACGCTGCTCTCGCAGGGCCGCCCGGCCACCGCGTCGAGCGTCGAGGCCGCCTACACCGCGAACCTGGCGGTCGACGGCAACGCCGCCACCCGCTGGGCCAGCGCGTTCAGCGACCCGCAGTGGATCCAGGTGGACCTCGGCTCGGTGCAGAACATCTCGTCGGTGCAGCTCACCTGGGAGGCCGCGTACGGGCGGTCGTACCAGATCCAGACCTCCACCAACGGGACGACCTGGACCGACGTCTACAGCACCACCACCGGCGACGGCGGCGCCGACAACCTGACGGTGTCGGGCTCGGGCCGCTACGTGCGGGTCTACGGCACCGCGCGCGGCACCGCCTGGGGCTACTCGCTGTGGGAGTTCAAGGTGTACGGCGGCGGCTGCGCCACCAGCCCGTCACCGTCGCCCTCGCCGGGCGGTCCCTTCTCCGCCAACCGCTACCCGCAGTCGAACGGCACCCTGCCGGGGACGACGGGTTCGGCCGGCACCGTCACGCTGGCCGCGGCCAACGGCAACCACGACGGCGCCCCGGCCAACGCCGCCGTCTACACCGCGACCGGCCTGACCGCGGCGTACGGCGGCGCGGCCACCACGTTCGACCTGTTCGTGGACGCCGGGACCAACGTCGGCAACGCCACGCAGGTCAGGGTCTCCTACGACCTGACCGGCAACGGGAGCTGGGACCGGGTGGAGACCTACACCTACTTCGCCACCGACCCGGTGGCCGGGTGGGAGCACTACACCCAGGCGGCCGGGGTGAAGTCGGCCACCGGCGCGCTCGGCAACCTGGCGAACGGCTCGGTGCGGGTCGAGATCTGGAGCGCGATCGGCTCCACCACGACCAACGTCGGGATCGGCAACCAGAGCGTCGTCCGGCTGCCCTTCGCGTGACCCGATGACGGCGGCGGTCCGCACGTGCGGACCGCCGCCTTCACTCTTGTCAGACCTCGGATTATCGGCTTATCTCTTAGGAAACTTTCTTTTTATTTAAGGAGAGGAAGCCTCGTGAAAAGACGTGCTCTTCGGATGGGGATCATCGCCCTCGGCCTGACCGCCGTCACCCTCATCGCCACACCCGCCCACGCCGGCGTCGTCGGCTACTACTCCAGCAGCACCGCGTGCGAGGCCGCCGGGCAGCGCGGCCTCGGCAGCGTCTGGCCCTGGTACTCCTGCTACCCGTCGGGCAGCGTCTGGGCCCTCTGGGCACCCGGCTTCTGACGCCCGGAACCCGGGGCCGCCTCTCCGGGGGAGAGGCGGCCCCGGGTCGTCGAGGCCGGAACCTTTGCCTTCGGCACCGGGAAAGCGGACATAACGGTGGGAATCTCTGTCCTCGTCCGGAGAAACCCACATCGGGAGACCGCTGATGCTGAGTAAGGCCCGTTTGCCGCTGGTTGTCCCGCTGGGTGTGGGAGTCGTCATGGTCGGCTTCACCGCGCTGGCGGCGCTGAAGCCGGGCGGGGGCGGCGTACCGGCCGGCGCCGTGATCAAGAACACCCAGGGCCAGACGGTCGGCTCGCTCCAGATCGAGGACGCCGGCGACGGCAAGACCAAGGTCACGGTCGCGGTGACGAGCCTGCCGGCGGGATACCACGGCTTCCACGTCCACGCCAAGGGCGTCTGCGACCCCCGGTCGAAGGACCCCGCCACGGGCAGCCCGTTCTTCAGCGCGGGCGGCCACTTCGACCTCGGCTCCCACTCGCACGACCACCACACCGGAGACCTGCCCAACCTGCTCGTCGGCGCGGACGGCACCGGCACCGCCTCGGCGGTGACCGACCGCTTCCAGGTGGCGCAGCTCTTCGACGGCGACGGCAGCTCCGTCATGATCCACGCCCTGGCCGACAACCACGCCAACATCCCCGACCGCTACCGGAACGAGACGGGCCGGCAGGGCCCCGACGCCGAGACCCTCAAGGCCGGCGACTCGGGCGGGCGCATCGCCTGCGGCGTGATCACCCGAAGCTGACCCGGCCGCGCCACGCGACGACGCCGGCACGTCCTGCTGCCACGCGCTCCAGAACAAGTTGTGCGTCCGCGGGCCGGGCGAGGAGCCGCAGGAGGTCTGCCCGGTCAAGGCCGACGCGGCCCTGACCAAGGAGGACCGCTGCCATTGGAAAAGCCCTTCCGGTCACCCGGAAGGGCTTTCGCGCGACAGGTCAGACGCAGATGGCGTAGACCTTGAGCTTGACGGTCCTGTTGTTCTCGATCGCGACACGAACCGCCCAGCTGTTGCTGTTGCCGTTGACGGTCGGCTTGCTCATGGCCACGTACTTGACGTAGTCGGTGCCGGAGGTGATGTCGTAGCCGCCGCCGACGACCTTCTTGCCCGGGTCGCAGTTGGTCAGGACGTAGTCCGAGCTGCTGTTGACCGAAGTCTCAATGCCGGTCTTGATGACCGGCGTGACGCCGCCGCCGGCGGGGCCGGTCTCGCCCTTCGGGCCCTGCGGGCCGGTCGCGCCCGTCTCGCCCTTGGGGCCCTGGGGGCCCGCGGGGCCGGCCTTGCCGTCCTTCCCGTCCTGGCCGTTGGCGCCCTTCGGCCCGGCGGGGCCGGTCTCGCCCTTCGGGCCCTGCGGTCCGGCGGGGCCGGTCTCACCCTTGGGACCCTGCGGGCCGGCGGGGCCGGTCTCGCCCTTCGGGCCCTGCGGGCCGGCGGGGCCGGTCTGACCCTTGGGTCCCTGCGGGCCGGTCTGGCCCTTCGGGCCCTGCGGGCCGGTCGCGCCGGTCATGCCCTGGAGGCCCATCGGGCCCTGCGCGCCCTGGCCACCCCAGGTGACCTTCGTCTCGGTCGCGCGGCACTTGGTGGTCGCGGTCACGATGCGCGCGTACCGGGTCTTCTTGTTGACACAGGCGTGGATGACGGTGTCAGCAGCCGAAGAAGCGGTCGCCATGCTTCCGACGGCGAAAATCGAACCCGCGAGCGCGCCGACGGTCAAAATCCCGACAGTGCGGCCGCCCGGCAACCTGATAGCCACTGATTTTCCTTCCGATGAAAACAGCGTGTCCTCTGTTTCTGAAGAGGACCCTGTGGTTGACGGCCCACCGGCACGCGCGGTTCACCGGTCGAATATCACAGCTCGATATCAACGTTTCTGTAGGTGTTCACTTACTCGAAAGTCCCACCAATTGTCAGCCGCCCGATAAACAATTGACTGGACGTCCCGTCCAAACTGGACATAGAGTCCGGCCATGGACGACGATCCCCGGGTGCGAACATGGGCGCCGGCGTGCCGGGCCGTGGCGGCGCTGCTCGGCCCCTACGCCGAGGTGGTCCTGCACGATCCCGGCACCGACCGGATCATGGCCGTCTGGAACCCGATGAGCACGCGCGGCCCGGGAGACCCGTCGCTGCTCGGGGAGCTCGACGCCCTCGACCCCTCGGCCCCCGACGTGTTCGGGCCCTACGAGAAACTGCTCGCCGACGGCCGCCGCCTGTCGTCGGTCAGCGCGATCCTGCGCGACGCCGACGGCAGACCGTCGGCCGTGTTGTGCGTCAACCTCGACCGGACGCCGCTGGAGCAGGCCGCGGCCGTGTTGTCGGCCTTCGGCGCCCCGACGGCCTCCCGGCCCGAGCCGCTGTTCGAGCACGACTGGAACGAGCGTGTCCAGCACGTCGTCGGCTCCTACGTGCGCGAGTGCGGCCGGCCGGTGGAGCGGCTGACCCGCGCCGACCGCCTCGCCGTGCTGGGCCGGCTGGAGGAGGCCGGGGTGTTCGCCGTGCGCCGTGCCACCCCGGTCGTCGCCCGCGCGCTGGCGGTCTCCCGATCCACCGTCTACGGCCTGCTGGCCGAGCTCAGAGCACCGAACACGAAGGACCACGCACGATGACCCGGCTGCCCGACTTCCGCCTCGAAACGTACTTCTCCCGGTGGGAGTTCACCGCCCGTCACCACCTGACGGCCTCCGACGCCCAGAGCATGTCGCTCGGCGAACTGCTGTCCCTGGCCGACGACGACGACCGGGCCGCGTTCGAGAACCTGTCCCTCGGCTACACCACCACCTACGGCGACCCGGCGCTGCGCGAGGCGATCGCGGCGACCTACGACCGGGTCGACGCCGCCGGCGTCCTCTGCTTCGCGGGCGCCGAGGAGGCCCTCTACCTGGCGATGAACGTCCTGCTCGACGCCGGTGACCACGCGGTCGTGGTGACGCCGAACTACCAGGCGGCCGAGACCGTGCCGCTGGCGTTGTGCGAGGTCACCGGCGTCGCCCTCGACCCCGACGACGACTGGGCCCTGGACCTCGGCCGGATCAGGGCGGCGATCAGGCCGAACACCCGGGTCGTGTCGGTGAACTTCCCCAACAACCCCACCGGCAAGGTCATCGCTGCCGCCGACTTCGCCGAACTGGCCCGGATCTGCGACGAGCACGACGTCCACCTGTTCAGCGACGAGGTCTACCGAGGCCTCGAACGCGACCCCGCCCGCACCCTGCCGCAGGCCGCCGACCTGTCCGAGCGGGCCCTGTCGCTCAACGTGACCTCGAAGTCGCTGGGCCTGCCGGGCCTGCGGATCGGCTGGCTCGCCTGCCGTGACCGCGCCCTGCTCGACCGGCTGGAGCGGGCCAAGCACTACACCACCATCTGCAACTCCGCCCCGAGCGAGGTGCTGGCCCGGATCGCGCTCAAGGCGCGGACCGGGATCCTGGCCCGCAACCGCGCCCTGATCGCCCGCAACCTGCCGGTCTTCGACACGTTCTTCGCCGAGTTCCCCGACCTGTTCGAGTGGCGCGCGCCCGACGGCGGCTGCGTCGCCTATCCCCGCTATCTCGGCCCCGACGGGGTCGAGGAGTTCTGCGCCCGCCTCGTGGACGAGGCCGGCGTCCTGCTGCTGCCCGCGAGCATCTACCGGTCGGAGCTCACCCCTGCCCCCGCCGACCGGTTCCGCGTCGGGGTCGGCCGCGCCGACCCCGAAGAGGGCCTGGCGGCCTTCCGTGCCTGGCTCAGGCGAGGGACGCGACCAGCCGGTGCAGGGTCTCGCCGAGCTCGGTCCGGCAGATGACGGTCCGGTCGCCCCGGGTCCGGTAGAGGCCGAGCCGCTCGGCGTCGTACAACTCGGCGAGCTCGGCCGCGATCCGTGGCGGCAGACCGGCGTCCACCAGCGCGCCGGTCCACCCGGCGTGGGGGATGGTGACGACCTGGAGCGGGCGGCCGAGCGCGGCCGACAACTCCCCGGCGACCTGGCGCTCGGTGTAGCGGGGGCCGTCGAGGTCGACGACCTCGCTGGTCGCGGCGGGGGAGAGCAGGGCCTCGGCGGCCACCACGCCGATGTCGCGGGTCGCGATCATGGTCGTCGGCACGTCGGCCGAGTCGGCGAACACGGGGTAGACGCCCTGGCCGAGCACCGCGCCGAGCAGCAGTTCGGCCTTCTCCTGGAAGTGCCACGAGCGGAGGGCAGTCACCCGCGCGCCGGTCGCCCGCAGCCCGTTCTCCAGGTGGTGCAGCCAGCGGATCGGGCCGGTGCCCTCGGCCAGCTCGGCCCCGATCGACGACAGCAGCACCACGTGCGGGACCCCGCTGTCACGGACCGCCGCGGCGATGGTGTCGGCCAGCGTGCGGTGGGCGGCGTCGGGGTCGTCCCGTGCCACGTCGGTCGGCAGCAGGACGAACGCGCCCGCGCAGCCGCGCAGCGCCTCCGCCAGCGCCGCCCGGTCGCCCAGGTCGGCCACGGCCACCCGCGCCCCGGCGGCGGACCATTCGCCGCCCTTGGCCGCGTCGCGGACCACCGCCCGCACCTGCTCTCCTCTGCCCAGCAGCTCGCGCGCCGCCGCGCCGCCGACGTGGCCGGTCACCCCGGTGATCGCATACATCCCGTTACCTCCGTCTTGGGTTCGTGTACGACCAAGTACATCCGGCAACGGTGAGACGATCCATGTTCGTCACACTCGATTCCATGTCTGTGCGTCTACGCTGAGGGGTGTGGACCCCCTTGCCGACCTTCTCGACGGCGTACGCGCCCGCAGCGCGGCCTTCTGCCGGGCGATCCTGCAGCCGCCGTGGGCGCTGCGCATCGCCGACGAGGCCCGGCTCGCCCTGGCCACCACGTTGCGCGGCCACGCCTGGATCGTGCCCGACCACGGGGAACCGGTGTTGCTGCGCACCGGCGACGTGGCCATCGTCAAAGGCCCCGACCACTACACGGTCGGCGACGACCCGGCCACCCCGCCCGACCTCGTCGTCCACCCCGGCAACCGGCTGACCACCCTCGACGGCGCCGACGTCACCGACCGGCTCCGCCTGGGGCCGCGTACGAGCGGGCGCTCCGCCGAGGGGTCGGCGGTCGTGGCCAGCGGCACCTACCAGGTCAGCGGCGAGGTCAGCGACCGGCTGCTGAACGCGCTGCCGGACATCGTGGTGGTGCCCAGGTCGAGCATGCCCTCACCGGTCATGGAACTGCTGGCCCACGAGGTCGACAACGAGGGGCCGGGCCAGGGCGTCGTCCTCGACCGGCTCCTGGACCTGGCGCTGATCGCGACGCTGCGCGCCTGGTTCGCCCGCCCCGAGGCGCACGCCCCCGGCTGGTACGCCGCCCAGAGCGACCCGCTGATCGGCCCGGCGCTGCGGCTGATCCACGACGACCCCGCCCACCCGTGGACGGTGGCGTCCATGGCCGAGAAGGTGGGCGCCTCGCGGGCCGCCTTCGCCCGCCGGTTCGCCGCCCTGGTGGGCGAGCCGCCGCTGACCTATCTGACCGGCTGGCGCATCGCCCTCGCCGCCGACCTGCTGCGGTCGTCCGACACGACGATCGACTCGGTGGCCCGCCACGTCGGCTACGCCAACGCCTTCGCGCTGAGCGTCGCGTTCAAGCGGGTCCGGGGCGTGTCGCCGAGCGGCCACCGGGCCGGTGTGCGATCAGCGGCCGGTGCGCGTGGGTGAGTTCGGGACCGTCCGGATCGGTGTGGACGGTCGCCGCGCCCAGCCGGGGAAGCCCGTGGATCAGCCGGTGCTCGACGTCGACCGCGACCTGGTGGGCTTCGACCACCGACATCGCCGGGTCGACCAGGACGTCGACCTCGGCGCGTAGCGCGTGGCCGAGCCAGCGCAGCCGGATCGACCCCGCCCGCGCCACCCCCGGCGTCGCGGTGATGATCTCCTCGGCCAGGGTCACCAGCGCGGGGTCGACCGCGTCCATGAGCCGGTGGTAGATCTCGCGGCCGGCGTCGCGCAGCACGAACAGGATGGCCGCCGTGATGAGCAGGCCGATGACCGGGTCGGCGATCGGGAAGCCCAGCGCCACGCCGCCGGCCCCGAAGAGCACGGCCAGCGAGGTGAACCCGTCGGCGCGCGCGTGCAGCCCGTCGGCCACCAGCGCGGCCGAGCCGATCCGCCGCCCGACCCGGATGCGGTAACGCGCCACCCACTCGTTGCCCACGAAGCCGATCAGGGCCGCACCCGCGACCCAGCCGAGGGCCCCGACCTCCTGCGGGTCGAGCAGCCGCCGCACGGACTCGTACCCGGCGAACAGCGCCGACGCGGCGATGAGCAGCACGATGACGATCCCGGCCAGGTCTTCGGCGCGGCCGTAGCCGTAGGTGAAACGGCGGGTGGCGGCCCGGCGGCCGACCGAGAACGCGATGGCCAGGGGGACGGCGGTCAGGGCGTCGGCGAAGTTGTGCAGCGTGTCGCCGAGCAGCGCGACCGACCCGGAGAAGGCGACGACGACCGCCTGCGCCAGCGCGGTGAACATGAGGATCGCGAACGACAGGCCCAGCACCCGGAGCCCGAGCCTGCTGGATTCGAACGCGGCGTCGGTCTTGTCCGCCGAGTCGTGGTTGTGGGGAGTGACCAGATGGCGGGCGTCGGCCAGGAGCCGCCGGAGCCGTCCCCGGTGGGCGTGCCCGTGCCCGTGCCCGTGCCCGTGTTCGATGTCTGAGCCCATGTCTGCCAGGATATGTATTCATGTACGCACGCGACAACGAAGCAGGTGCGACACCGCCGCAGGAGCCACCTACGGGCGCGCAGGTGGAGACGGCCGTGGAGGCCTTCCGCATGCTCGGCGACGCCACCCGCCTCCGGCTGATGTGGCTGCTCTCGTCCGGCGAATACGACGTGAGCTCCCTGACCGAGGCGATCGGCGCCCCCCGCCCCTCGGTCTCCCAGCACCTGGCGAAACTGCGGCTGGCGGGCCTGGTCACCACCCGCAGGGACGGCCGCCGGGTGCTCTACCGCGCCCGCGACGCCCACGTGCGCAGGCTCATCGGCGAGGCGCTGTTCCACGCGGACCACGAGGTCTCCGGGATACCGCGCCACGACGACTGAGCCCCGCCGTCCGGTCGGTCTGAGGCCGGCCGGAGCCGGGTCACCTCTCGCTGTGTCGCCGGCGGTACGCCCTGACCTTGGCGCGGTTGCCGCATTCGGACATGCCGCACCACTGCCGGTTCTCGCCCCGCGAGGTGTCGACGTACAGGCGAGTGCACTCGGTGTTGGCGCAGCGCTTGACGCGGGCGGGGGTGGCGAGCAGGTCGAGCAGGTCGGCGGCGAGGGTGGCCAGCAGTTCGTCGACGGTGCCCGACCGCCGGGTGGTCCCGTCGGGCAGCAGGGTCGGGACGAGCGCCGGGCGTCGGGCGTGGTCGTTGAGCAGGTCCACGTCGCCCTGCTCCGGTCGCCGGTCGTCGAGACGGGCCGACGTGGTGCGGTAGACGGCCTCCCGCAGGCCGATCGCGGCGGTGAGGTCGGCTTCGCCGACCGCGGGCGCGGTGTCGAGCAGCCCGGCGGCCTCCACCCATGCGGACAGGTCGGCGGGGGAGAGCAACTGCTCCTCCGGAGCGTCGCTGCGCCGCCACTTCCGCGTGCCGGCGAAGTCGAGGGAGCGGCGGCCGCTCACGAAGACGAACCCCATGTAACCATCTTGACAGGTTACGGAGCCTTCATGCAATCGTGTAACCATGCAAGACGGTTACACGCAGGTCCGCGACTCGGCCGGTGAAGTGGCGATCACCAGCGACGACTTCCTCTTCTTCGCCGAACGTGCCGTCGGCGGCATGAGCACGATCCTCGGCGAGCTCGGCGACGAGCTGGCCAACACCCGGCCCGCCGTCCCCGGAGCCAACACCCCCTACGCGCTGCTCACGCACTGCCTCGGCGTGATGGAGTACTGGGGCGGCCACCTCGTGGCCGGCCGCGCCGTGCGGCGGGACCGGCAGGCCGAGTTCCACGCGACCGGCCCGGTCGCCCCCCTTCGGGCCAGGGCCGCCCGCGCGCTGGAGACGCTCCGCGACGACGTCCGGTCATCCAAGCCGTGGGCGCCCCTGCACGCCGAACCCGATCCCGGCGTGCTCGGCCCCCGGCGCGAACTCACCCGTGACTCCGCCCTCCAGCACCTCTATGAGGAACTGGCCCAGCACCACGGCCAGATGGAGATCATGCGCGACTGCCTGCTCGCGGCGCGGCGCCCGGCCGACCCGGTCGACGCGCCGATCGAGTGGTTGCGGGCCAAACAGGGCGTCAAGTGGCACCGCCCCGGCCCGTCGCTGCTGCCCGCCTGGGTGGCCGACATGGACTTCCCCCTCGCGCCGGTGATCGCCGAGGCGATCGGGGCCGCGCTCGACCGGGGCGACCTCGGCTACCCCGACTGGGACGGCCACCCGCTGGCCGAGGCGTTCGCCGAACGGATGCGGCGGCGGCACGGCTGGCAGCCGGACCCGGGTCTCGTCAGGGGCATCACCGATCTCATCCAGGGCCTCCAGCTCACCCTGACCCTCCTCACCGAACCCGGTGACGGCGTGGTCGCGTTCACGCCCAACTACCCGCCGTTCCTGCGCACCCTGGAGACGATGGGCCGCCCGCTCGTCGCGGCGCCGCTGGAGCCCGGTCCCGGCGGCCGCTGGACCTGGGATCACGACCTGCTGGAGCAGCGGGTACGCGCCCAGAAGGCCAGGATCCTGCTGCTGGTCAACCCCCACAACCCCACCGGCAAGGTCTTCACCGCCGACGAACTGCGGCGCGTCGCCGACCTGGCCGAACGCCACGGCCTGATCGTGATCAGCGACGAGATCCACGCCGACCTCGTCCACACCCCGCACCGCCACCAGCCCTTCGCCGCCCTCGACGCGGGCACGGCCGCCCGCACCGTCACCGTGACGTCGGCGTCCAAGGCGTTCAACATCGCCGGACTGCGCACCGCGATCGCCCACGTCGGCCCGGCCGTCCTGCGCACCGCCTGGGACGCCCAGCCGCCCGACCTGTACGGCGCCACCAACGTGCTCGGCGTGGAGGCCACCCGCGCCGCCTGGGCCCACGGCGACGAGTGGCTGGCCGCCGTCACCGCCCACCTGACCCGGCAGCGCGACCACCTGGCCGGGCGGATCGCCGCCATGCCGGGCCTGGACCTGCGCACCCCCGAGGCCGGCTATCTGGCCTGGCTCGACTGCCAGGCCGCCGGGCTCGGCGAGGAGGCCGCCGACTGGTTCCGCCGGAACGCGGGCGTCGAGCTCAGCGCAGGCAGCGAGTTCGGCTCCGGCACGGCGGGCTCCGTCGCCGCGTCGCGCACCCGGCTGAACTTCGCCACCACCCGCGAGGTCCTCGACCTGGTCCTCGACCGGATGGCGGACGCCCTGGCCGACGCCCGGTAGCCGGGCCCGGAGAAACGGATTCCGTTTCCCCATCGGCCGGAAGATGAAGGGTCGGTGAATTGGCGCGGCGCGTGTTGCCGGGCGTGGCGAGACCGCTCCAAGGTTGGGAAACGACCGCCATCCCCCCATGACGGAAGTGCCCCCGTGCGTCTGCTCGCCCTCCTCGCCGCCCTCGTCGTCACGTTCCTCGCCGCGGCTCCGGCGCAGGCGCACGTCCGCGCCACCTCGGTCGCCGTCGACCTGCGCGGGCAGGGCGACGGCGTCACGGCCGTCGTCGACGTCGAGTACGACGTCCTGGGCCGCCTGCTGAGTCTCGACGGGGTCGTGAGCCCGGACGCCGACGGCGGCGTCCAAGAGGTGCCGGCCGGGGTGCGGCGGCGTTCCCTCGACGCGCACGCGAGCGAGGTGGCCGCCTACGTCGGCGCGGCGTTGCGGCTGAGCCGCAGCTCGATCGGGTGCGCCGTGCACGACGGCGGCCGGGTCGAGCTCACCGACTCCGGCGCGGTGCGGGTGGCGCTCGCCTACGAGTGCGCGGCGTCCGGCGCGCTCACCGTACGCAGCGACGTCTTCGCCGCCGCCGACGGCCTCGTCGACGACGTCCGCACGACGGTCGCCTACGACGTCGACGGGCTCCGCGGCGCCACACTGCTCGACGCCGCGCGTACCAGCGTCACGGTCGGGCACACCGATCTTCTCAGCGAGATCCCCCGGTTCGTCCTGCTCGGCGGGGAACACCTGATCTTCGGGCTCGACCACGTGTTGTTCCTGCTCGCGCTGCTACTGGGCGCCAAGCGGCTGCGCGACGTCGCCGAGGTCGCCACGGCGTTCACGGTCGCCCACTCGGTGACGCTGGTGGCGGCCGCGATCGGCTGGGTCAGCGTGCCCGGGTGGATCGTCGAGCCGCTCATCGCGCTCTCGATCGCGTTCGTGGCGCTCGACAACCTGCTCTCGCCCCGGACCGGCCACCGGTTGCCCGTCGTGTTCGGCTTCGGTTTGCTGCACGGGCTCGGGTTCGCGGGCGCGCTGAGCGTCGACGGGCCGGCGTCGCTCCCGATGCTGGTCAACCTCATCTCCTTCAACGTCGGCATCGAGATCGCCCAGCTCGCGATCATCGCGCTCGCCTTCCCGGCGTTGTCGTTCCTGCGCAGGGCCGCGACGGGGCCGGTCGCCGCCCGCGCTCTCATGCTCGGCACCGTCGGGGCGGCTGTCGCCGTCGCGGGTGCCGGTCTCGTCTGGTTCGTCGAGCGTTCCCCGCTCCTCACCTGAAGGATCACGAATTGTCCGCGTTAACCGGGGCACGCGCGCGCATGCGCGTCGTCCTGTACACCGTCACGCTGGGGCTCGCCGTCAGCGTCGTGGCGGGCCCGCTCACCACATATGCCGCCAACGCCATCGACCCGCCCGAGGCCACCGTCAAGGGCGTCGTGTACGTCGACGCCAACGGCGACGGCCACCGCGACGCCGGCGAGGCCGGCCTGGCCCGCGTGCGGGTCTCCGACGGCACGGTCTCCACCACGACCGCCGCCGACGGCTCCTACTCGCTGACGATCTCCACCGACCGCCGCAAGACCGACATCGTGTGGGCCACCCAGCCCCGCGGCCACCGGTTCGGCCTCGACCAGTACAAGGAGCCGAGGTTCTGGGCGAACCTCGGCGAGCTCGCCGACGACGCCACGCCGACCGCGGACTTCGCGCTCGTGCGCGACGAGCTCTCCGACGGCGACACCTTCTCCTGGGCCAACATCGCCGACCCGCACGTCAACGCGCAGCTCCCCGACCAGATCCGCGAGATCAACTCCACCGGCACCGACCTGCGCTTCATCGCGGTCAGCGGCGACCTCACCAACGACGCCAGCCAGGCGCAGTTCGACACCTACCGTCGCGGCACCCAGCAGTCGGCCGTCGGCGTGTGGCCGGCCGTCGGCAACCACGAGTACGCCTCCGGTTCGGCGTACGCGGACCGGATCGACAACTACCGCAGGAACGTCGGCCCGGAGTGGTACTCGTTCAGCTACGGCAACCGGCACTTCGTCGTGCTGGAGAACAACGGTTCGGCCCCGTTCGAGGAGGAGCTGAACTGGCTCAAGGACGACCTGGCCGCCAACGTGCACGACGGCATCGAGGTGGTCGTGCTGACCCACCAGCCGATGAACGTCCCGTTCGGCTCGCCGTCGACCTACGACGCCTTCGGCGACGTGCTGGAGCAGTACAAGGCCCAGCTCATCCTGGTCGGCCACGAGCACTCCAACCACGTCGAGAACAAGTCGGCCTTCGCCTCGACCGCCAAGCACATCCAGACGGTGTCGAGCTCGTACACGATCGACAACGCGCCCCGCGGCTTCCGCTACATCCACATGGCGGGTCCGGGCTTCGAGAACCCCTTCCGCATGTACGGGGAGAACGAGCGCATCACGATCGTCAACCCCGCCCCCGGCTCGAAGGTCCCGGCCGCCGGGATGCCCGACGTGCAGATCAACGCCTACGACACCGGCGACGAGGTCGTCTCGGCGCGCTTCCAGATCGCGGGCGACAAGAACTGGCGTCCGCTCTACCGCAGCGGCGAGTTCACCTGGCGCGGCAACCTGCCCAACAGCCGGCAGACGCCCGGCCCGCACCGCATCGACGTGCAGGTGACCGACGCCACCGGCAAGGTCTGGACCAAGTCGGCCGAGTTCACCCTCACCGGCGAGCCGGAGCTCAAGACCGTCGCCGGTGACGACTGGACCCAGCACCACGGCGACCAGGGCCACACCGGCGTCGCCCCGGCGCAGGAGCCGGGCCGCCGCCTGGCCTGGAGCTTCCGCACCGAGGGCACCTTCCTGACCGGCTCCCCGGTCATCCACGACGGCGTCGTGTACGCCGGCACCCGCGACGAGAACGGCGACGGCAACAGCCGCATCCACGCCATCCGGCTCAGGAACGGCCGGGAGTTGTGGAACGTCGAGGTGCCGCAGTCGATCCACGGCAGCCTCGCCTTCGGCGACGGCCTGATCTTCGCGCCGACCCTCGGCTCGGAGCTCTACGCCGTCGACGCCGAGACCGGCGAGCTGCGCTGGAAGGCCGTGCCCGAGCAGGCCCCGGCCCCGAACAACCAGCGCACCTACGGCTACTACTCGCCGGCCGTCTCCGGCCACACGGTGCTCTGGCCCTACCAGACCCGGTTCGGCATCGGCAGCCAGGGCGTGCTGAAGGCGCTCGACACCCGTACCGGAAAGCAGATCTGGGCCTCCCCGATGTCCGGCGCGACCATGAGCGACGGCACGCCCGCCGTCATGGACGGCACCGTGTTCGTCGGCAACGAGACCGCCGACCGCGTGCTCGCCTACGACCTGGCCACCGGCGCCCGCAAGTGGACCGGCACCGAGGCGCTCGGGAGCTGGCAGGACGGCGTGCCGACCGCGGCCGAGGGCAAGGTGTTCATCGGCGCCAACAACGGCATGGTCGCGCGGGACGCCAAGACCGGCGCGACGCTCTGGACCTACCAGAGCCCGCGCTCCTCGCTCGTGTCCAGCGGCTCGACCCCGAGCGCCGCGGCCGTCAAGGACGGCGTGGTCTACATGGGCTTCCCGAGCGGCGCCGTGGTCGCCCTCGACGCCCAGACCGGCAACGTCTTCTGGGAGCGGGTGCTGCCCGGCGACATCTACCACGGCGGCGTCATGTCCAGCCCGGTCGTGGCCGGCGACACGCTGTTCGTCGGCGCCAACAACGGCCGGTTCTACGCCCTGGCCACCGACACCGGCCAGATCCTGTGGAACCACGAGATCGGCACCTGGGTCGGCGCCGGCCCGGCCGTCAGCGGCAACACCGTCGTCGCGGGCGCCTGGGACGGCAACCTGTACGCCTACGTGCCGGGCGGCGAGTCCGCGCCGCGCTGGGCGACGGTGACCGGCACGGTGACCGACGAGGAGACCGGCGACCCGATCGCCGGCGCGAAGGTCACCGCCGTCGCCGCCGGTCAGGACACCGCCGTGACCAGCACCGACGCCAAGGGCCGCTACACGCTGGGCCTGGCGGCGGCGACCTGGAACGTCACCGCGGCCAAGCGCGGCCTCATCGCCGACGACCGCTCGGCCGTCGGCGTCACCGTCGGCGCGACCGGCGAGGAGAAGGCCGACCTGAAGCTGATCAAGGTCACCCACCCGGTCGCCGGCCGGTCGACGTACCCGCCCGACTACGGCAACGGCAGCACGCGGACCGACTTCGTCGCGGGCAAGGAGTACTACTACCTGGCCAACGACCGGATCCGGGCGTCCGTCACGCCCTACACCGCCGCCAACAACGGCGCCGGCGGCCTGGGCCAGGGGCACCTGTCGGATCTCATGCTCAACGACGCCAACGGCGCCGAGACCCTCGACTGGGGCGAGATGCTGCTGCGCCCGAGCCTCACCCCGCCCGACTCGTGGGACCGCCCGAACGACCTGATCGACCTGCCCGACCTCTCGGTCGACGGCGCGGCCGTGATCGGCGACGGCCAGTACAGGGCGAACCCGGCGATCAAGGCGCGGGTCCGGTACGAGACCCTGCCCGGCGCCCCGATCGTGAAGATGACGGTCAAGCTGACCAACACCGGCACGACGGGCTACCAGGGCTACTTCAACTACATGATCGACCCCGACAGCTCGGTCGACAACGGCCGGATCCCCGGCTTCGCCGGCACCAACCCCGGCCTGAAGACCAGCGGCTGGACCGGGAAGTACGTCTACGTCGGCGCCGACGCCGCCACCACGAACGGCCAGGCGGCGCACGGCCTGGCCTGGGCGCTCGACACCCCGGCCGCCGTCGGCGCGTACGGCTACGTCGAGGGCCTCTACTACGACGCCACGCTCGCCCCCGGCGCGACGAGGCAGTTCAGCTTCTACCACCTGACCGACTACGCGACCAACGGCGGCGACCCTGCCCGCAACATCGCCAAGTGGGCCGGCGAGATCGACCTGCACGACGACACGGTCCCGGACGCCGCCCGCGCGGCCGGCACCGTCACCGAGGACGGCAAGCCCGTCCCCGGCGCGCGGGTCGCCCTGGAGAAGGCCGGCGCGGTGGTCGCCACCACCGGCACCGACGCCCAGGGCAGGTACCTCGTGGACGCCCCGGCCGGTCCGTACGACGTCCGCGTCTCCAAGCTGGGCTACCAGACCGCCACCAGCACGGTCACCGTCCCGGCGGAGGGCAACGGCGTCGCCGACGTCGAGCTGAGCCCGGTCACGGTCGAGGCCGGCTACGGCAAGCAGATCGGCTCCGGCCTGGTCGAGGCGGGCCCCGGCGACGTCGTGATCGAGAACGACAGGCTCTCGGTGGCGATCGCCGACGCCTACAACGACCCGCAGCTCTCCGGCGGCACCCGGGGCAAGCCGGTGGACGTCGCCGTGCGCGGCATGGCCGACCAGTTCGACTGGATCAACCTGCCCTACGTCTCGGCGACCCAGCCGACCGGCGGCAGCGCGTGGGACATCCGGACGGTGGCGGCCACCGACGTCGAGATCGTCCAGGCGACCGGCGACAAGGCCGTGGTCCGGGTGTCCGGCCCGGTCACCGGCTTCCCGGGGCTGACGGCGACGACGACGTACACGTTGAAGCCGGGCGACGACTTCGCCACGGTCGCGACGGAGCTGCGCAACTCCGGCCCGGCCCCGCTCAACGTGTGGACCGGTGACGCGATGGACCACGACGCGGCCGGCCAGGCCAGCGTCATCCCGGGGGCCGGCGTCGTGCCGCCGGGCACGGCGACGGTCTACACCCCGACCAAGCCGTACATCGGCATGACCGGCACCGACCCGCAGGTCTTCGGCCTCGTCTACGGCACCCCGGCGGCGGCCTTCGACGTCTTCGCCGCGGGCAACTGGGTGATGAGCCGGTTCAACGTCGAGGTGCCGGCGGGCGGCTCCCACACCCTCACCCGCAAACTCGTCGTCACGCCGGGCACCGACGCGGTGGGCATCCTCGACGGGGTCTCCGCGCCGTAACACACACCCCTTCGGCCAGCGGAAGGCCGGCCCGGGATCCACCCGGGCCGGCCTTCCGCGTCACCACGACCTCGGCGCGCCGACTACTGGGCGGGTGACTCGTCGCACCTGATCCGGTCCGGGTCCTTGCGGACGGTGACGCCGTCGAGCTTCCTGGCGCGGGCCGGCAGGGTGACGGGCTGGCTGGGATCGGCCGGGAGGGCGGTGCCGTCGGGGACGGCGTACAACTCGACCCTGAAACGCGCGCCCGCGTCGACCGGCGTTTCCGCGCCGAGCTGAATCTGGGCACGCCACGGACCCGGAACGCTGATTTCTCTGGCGAAATACGGAGTTCCATCTGGATTGCGGCTGATGAGCCAGATCGCTTCATCGGCGACATTTTCCGCATTTCCCCGTGATTCCGAACACGTGGCCACGAAGGACCCTTCGGCGGGGTGGTCGATCGCGGTTCCCGGCAGGGTGACGACCGCCCCCGCCGTGCCGGGCTCCGGCGCCGACCGCGTCACCAGGCCGCCCAGCGCCACCACGGCGCACAACACCAGCACGGGTGACCAGAAGCGCCGGGTGACCGGCGGCTCCTCGTGCCCGCGCGCGGCCCCCTTCATCTGCAGGACCAGCGCGACGACACCGGTCGCCGCGGCGATGACGCTCGCCATTTTGTCCGCCAGGTCGAGATCGCCCAGCAGGATGATCGCGACAGCCCCCAGAATGACGGCGAAAAACGGCACTCGCGACAATCCGCTACGACACCTTCTCCCAATCACGGGCGCAATTATGAAGTGTCGCCGTCGGTCAATTCTCGCCGATCGGGATGTCGAGCACCACGGCGTGACCACCCGCCTCGTCGATCAGGCGCTCCTCCAGCGCGGGCCCCGTCACCGTCAGCCCCTGGCGGCCGAGCCAGGCGAACAGGTCGTGGCCCGCCCGCACCACCCCCTCGGGCGTGGGCACCACCGCCCTGACGACCCGGCGGGCCGGCAGGGTGAACGACTCACCGCCTTCGTCGGCCACGGCGGCGGAGAAGGGGCCGTCCAGCCAGGTCAGCAGGGTCGCCGGGCACACGGCGGCCAGTTCCGAGGGGTGGGCCGCCGTCAGCCGCCGCACCTTCAGGCGCCGCGCCGCCACGGTCGTGGTCCGCGGCACGACGGTCAGGGGTTCGGCCAGGTAGTGCTCCGCCTCGGCGGCCGTGGCGGTCAGGGCGGCGAGGTCGGCGCGGAGACGGGTGAGGGTCTCGGCGACGGCCCGCCGGGTCTCGGTCTCGGGGGCGTCGAGCAGGCCGGCGATGTCGCGCAGCGGCAGGCCGAGACGTTGCAGGGCGCGGATGCGTTCGAGGCGGGACAGTTCGGCGACGCCGTACCAGCGGTAGCCGGTGAGGTGGTCGACGGCGGCGGGCCGCAGCAGGCCGGTTCTGTCGTAGTGGCGCAGGGTGCGCTCCGACACCCCGGCCATGTGGGCCAGTCGCCCGATTCGCCACATGCTTGACCTTGTCCGTGCGTCAGGGTTCTACGGTCCCGGCATGACCGACCTGTCCAGGCTCGCCGGAGTCCTGCTGCTGTCCTCGTTCACCGCCATGGTCGCCGGAGTCGCGGTGGCGGCGCCATCGGGGTTGACCCTGAATCCGGGCGATCTCGACGCCACGCTGCGCGCCGTGCACGACCAGACCGGCCTGCACCTCGCCGCTCTGGGCCTCGATGTGCTCGGCTGGCTGGCGCTGACCGCCGCCGGGCTCGCCGTGGCCGGGCTCCCGGGCGGCCTGCTCGCCGCCGCCGGGCTGGCCGGGCTGCTGCACGACGCGGGCAACCTCGCGGTCACCCAGCTCACCGACGATCCCGGCGCGGCGCTGCCCGTCCTGCTCACCGCCAAGTGGGCGGTCAATCTCGCCGGGCTGCTGTGGACGGCGGCGACCGCCGCCGGGGCGGCCCTGCTCCCGCTGCCCCGGTGGTCGCGGCGGGCGGGCGCGCTCGCGGCCGTCTCGGGCCTGGCCGCCGTCGCGCTGCCCTGGACGACCGGGCTCGCGGGCCCGTCGGCGGCGCTGGAGCAGGTCGGCTACGCCCTCCACCTTCCCGTCATGATCTGGTACGTCGTCCTCGGCCTGCGTCTGGCGAAATAGTCGGATTGTCCAGCCCGACGCACAATTCCACTATTCCAGCCACGCTCAGGGCGCCCGTAGTTTCTTCCTCACCCGAGTTCATCTGTCTAGTGAGGCGGCCCGCCTCGACGGACGGCCCGCCATTGACCTGGACTTATGCTCGGCCGTGGCCTGAGGCGAAGCAGCGATGGAGAAAGTGTGAGCGACGAGACGAATGGCGCCCTCGCCCTGATCAAGATCACCGGCGAGGGCGTGCGGCTGACCGTGAGCCGAGGCGCGGCGACGGTCGTCGACGGGGTCGCGCTCGGCTTCTCCATCGGCGGCCTGCGGCTGGGCGTGGCCCCCGAACAGGTGAACGTCACGGAAAGGGTGATCCGCGACCGGTTCACCCTGCGCTCGGGCAAGGCCACCGGCCGCCACGACTACGAGCACGAGGAGACCGTCCACACCTTCCGCGAGGAGGCGTGGTCTGGCAGGCGATCGTGCGCACCGGCCCCCACGGGGCCGCCGTGCGCTATGCGCTGCCCCTCCTCGACGGCACCGCCGAGATCACCGCCGACCACACCACCGTGCCGCTGCCCGCCGGGTCGCGGAACTGGGTGCTGGACTACCAGACCTGGTACGAGACCCCGCGCCACGGCGTCGACACCGCCGACCTGGCGGAGGGCGACTACGGCCTGCCGTTCCTCACCCGCCTCGACCAGGCCGCCCACCTGCTGATCACCGAGTCGGGCATCGACGGCCGGTTCGCCGGGGCGCACCTGCGCTGGGACGGCGCCCTGCGCTTCACCCGCGCCGCCTCCCACCCGGCTTACCAGGCGATGCTGGAGATCGGCCGCGCCCAGCGCACCATCTTCGTAGCCCGCTAACTGCGGCCGCGACCTGCAACGCCAGATCGAGGAAGGGCTGAACGTGGTGGAAGCCTGGAACCGCGCCAACGCGGTGCTCTGCTACGGCAGGGCCGGGGAGATCTCCACCAACCGGCGCGAGGAGGTGGAGCTGACCGCGCTGTGCCTGCGGATCCTGCAGGCCGCCCTGGTGTACGTCAACACCCTCATGCTGCAAGAGGTCCTGGCCGAACCCGGCTGGGCTACTCTTCTCATCCCCGCCGACCGGCGCGGCCTGACCCCGCTGTTCTGGCAGCATGTCCGTCCCTACGGCGAGGTAAGGCTGAACCTGGGAGCACGCCTGAAGATCGGCGGCACCCGATGAACACCCACCGCCGCACCAACCGCCGCGCCGTCCACCGTATCGCCCGCGTCATCGCGGTGGCCGCACTGTCGCTGTCGGTTGCCGTGTCGGGCAACCAGATCCTCAACGGCGGCACCGACTTCCAGCCGCTCGGGCTGATCATCGGCCTGGGGCTTCCGAATCAGCGCCAGGCCTCGATGAGGATGCGGTGGGAGTGGACGAAGGAGCCGTGGCCACCCGCATCCGGGTTTCGAGCAGGCCACCGTGGGTCGAGGCGGCCTGCTACTCACCCATCTCTATGCATCCCCGGGTGCCTTCGGTCAGGACGTGCACCTGATCGGCTGGGGGAGCGACGATGTTCATGGGCGCGCCCCACGCGGCGAAGGTCACCTCGGTCACTGCCGTCGCCGGAGCGTCGTCCTGGAAAACGGGCGGGATCGGCGTGGACAGGGTCATCCGGCGCGGCAGCTGATCCGGTCCGACCGACAGTTTCCACGAGACGGTGATCGTCTTGTCCGCCCTCTCGTACATGTCCAGGTTCATGGCGTCGGAGAACGACGCGGTGCCTCCCAGTTTCCGGATCGGGGCCGTCCCCGCGTACACGGTCGTGGGGACCCCGTCCAGCTCCTCACCCGGGACCGGAGGGGCGGCGAGCGTGACCATATTCTTGATCAGTTCAGCCTGGACGAGTTCCGACAGCGAAAAGGAGCCGAGTGCTGATTTCATCGCGCATTCGTAGTCGCGGTCGTCCCGGTACCACGTCTTTCCTGCCGGCAGTTGCCCGGTGCTCGCCGGCTGCACGTATTCGGTGTCCTCGCCGGTCTTGATGATCCGGCTCCTCTGGTCGGCGAGTTCCTCGCTCACGATGTCACGCATGTCTTCGGGGACGTCGGTCCGATGAAAGGTGGTGGTGAGGTCGGATGCGGTCACGCCCATCCAGTTGCTCTGGCCGTGCTCGCCAAGGCGGACCACTCCCTCGGTCCGGCTCTCGTTGAATCCCCCCGTATCCAGGACCATGACTTCGTCTCCCTGCCGGGAGATGCCGACGGAGCTCTCATCGGACTCGTTGCGCAGCACCTTGCGGACCTGGACGGTCACGCCGCGTTCAAGCTGGAGTGTCATCGCGTCGTCCGGCGTACCCGAGAACGGAATCACCGCCGGCTGTGTCACGGAATGTTCCGCCACGGATGGTGCCGTCACATTCCCGCAACCCGACAGGGAGACGACCGCTCCCACCGCCATCAAGGCGCCGCAGACCCTCATGCCACCCCCGTCCGACCATCAACCGCGCGATCATGACAGACACACCGGATCACCGCAATGGCGACAGCTTCAGTCCCGGGCCAGTCGCGCGTAGACGAGTCTGGCCAGGTGAGCGATTCCGTCGGCGCCGATCACTTCGAGCGCGGGGATCAGGCAGCCGAAGCGCCGCCGGATGGTGGTGGCGACTTCGGTGGCCATCAGTGAGTCGAGACCGAGCTGGCTGAGGGGGCGGGCGGGGTCGAGCCGTTCGCGGCGTGCCGCCAGCTCAAAGCCGCCGACGCGATCGGCCGGTTGGCCGGCAAGCTGCGCACCTACCTGCGCCCGCACGTGCTGGTCGTGGATGAGGTCGGCTATCTGCCCCTGGACCGCGACGAGGCCAACCTCGTCTTCCAGATGATCTCCAAACGCTACGAGACGGGCTCGATCATCCTGACCTCGAACAAGCCTTCAGCGAATGGGGCCAGGTGTTCGGCGACGAGGTCCTGGCCACTGCCATCCTTGACCGGCTCCTGCATCACTGCGAGGTCATCGCCATCAACGGCCCCAGCTACCGGCTCAAGAACCGGCTGACCGCCGTCCAGACCACCATCGCCGCCACCGGCTGACCGCGGATTGGGCTTGATCCGGTTTGGCGGACATCTGAGATCAGGGGTTCGCCCCCGGAAGGATGTCCATCATGGAGAGCATGGGGAAGAAAAAGCGTCCTCGCCGCTCGTTCACGCCGTTGCCAGTCAACCCTCCGATATTCAGTTCGGCAGCGGGTCAGCGGCGAGGTGGTCCTGGAACTCGGTGTGCCGGAATCGGTAGACCAGGCCGAACGCGCGCAACAATCCCAGCCGGTGCGCCGTTCAACCGGATGGGCGGCTGAGCACGGCGGGCCCGAGCCATCGGGTCAGGGCCGCGCGGAGGGCCTCGCGCTCCCGGGCGGCGGGGCGGACGGCGGCCGAGGCCCAGGCGACGTAGCCGTCCGGGCGGAGCAGCAGGGCGGTGGCCGGGGGATTCGGGTCGGGGCAACTCGTGGTGAGGGTGTCGACCCGGTCGTGCCAGGCCGCCGCCTCCTTTGCCGGGGCGGCGTCCTCGGTCAGGTCCAGTAGCAGCGGCCGGGCGGACGCGGTGAGGCGGGCGAGCGGGACCCGGCCGGCCGGGGTGTCCAGCAGCAGGTCGGGGGCCCATCTGCCGACCAGTGGGTGGGGGTGGTCGGCGCCCATCTCGTAGTGGACGTCGGCCCCGGCCATCATGTCGGCGATGTGCTGGACGTTGCGCCGGTCGGTGAGCAGTTCGGTGAACAGTTCGCGGAGCGCGGTGACCTCTGCGCCGGGCTTGATCAGCGCGGTCTGCGCCTGGGTGTGCATGACCACGCGCCGGGCGGCCGGGCGACGCTCGGTCTCGTAGCTGTCCAGCAGGCCGGGCGGGGCCCAGCCGCGGATCTCGGCGGCGAGCTTCCAGCCGAGGTTGATCGCGTCCTGCAGGCCGAGGTTCAGGCCGGGGCCGCCGATCGCGGCGTGGACGTGGGCGGCGTCGCCGACCAGCAGGACCCGGCGCTCGCGGAACCGGTCGGCCAGCCGGGTGTTGCGGCCGGTCAGCCGGCGCAGCAGGTGAGGGCCCGCGCCCTCGGGCGGGCCGAGCGGGAGATCGGCGCCGAGCACGCGCCGGGCGCTCTCCCGCAGTTCCGCCACGGTCAGCGGCCGGTCGCCGTCGTGGCCGGGATCCCATTCGGTGGTGCTGACCAGGGGCGAGCCGGCGGCGAAGGGGGCGAACACGAACAGCCCGCGCTCGGTGCGGTGGTGCATGAACGGCGGGATGATCCCGTAGCCGGGCACGTCCAGGCCGCCGGTGGCCGCGTCGATGATCGCGGGCGGGAGGCTGACGTGCGCCGTGCGGGAGACGCTCTCGTCGGTGGTGACGCCGGGGAAGCCGATGCCCGACAGCTTGCGTGTGAGACTGCGCCCGCCGTCGGCCCCGACCAGGTAGCGGGCGCGCAGCCGGTAGGGTCCGGCGGGTCCGGTGACCTCGGCGGTGACCTCCTCCTCGTCCTGCGACAGCCCGGTGAGTTCGTGTCCCCGGCGGATCTCGACACCGAGTTCGAGGGCACGTTCCTCCAGGACCTGCTCGATGCGGCGCTGCGGCACCGGCAGCCCGCAGAGGGGATTGTCGTCCAGGTCGCCGAGGTCCAGGGGCATCGCGCCGAACACGAACGAGGGCCCCGGCCGGGGCGGACCGGCGCTGCCGCTGAGGCGTTCGTACAGGTCGCGACGGTCGAGCATGCGCACGACCTGGCCGACCAGACCGTTGGCCCGGTTCTCCTCGGTCCGTCCGGGCAGCCGCTCGACGACCAGCGGACGCACTCCGGCCAGGCCGAGCTCGCAGGCCAGCATCAGCCCGTTGGGCCCTGCTCCGGCGATGACGACGTCTTCAGGAGCGGTCGCGGACATGGTGCTCCTCCGTGGGTGGCGAATCGAGGGCATGGCAGATGAATCCGGATGCGCCGGATCTCTCGGTACGTGGATTTCTCGGTGCGGGTCTCGCGGTGTGCGGGTCTCGCGGTGTGCGGACTTCCCGGTATGCGGGTTCCGGCGTGCGGATGGATCCGGAGTGCCGGTTTCCTGGTGCGGCGGTGGGATCAGGGGGCGGGGAGTCCGGCGGCGAGTCGGTGCAGGGCGTCCGTCACGAGAGTCATGATCGAGACGGGGGGATCGGCGCGTAGCCAGTGCTCCACGGCCACGCCGAAGGCCGCGGTCACCGCGCCCGCGACCAGCTTCGGATACATGTCGCGGGTGACGTCGGTGCCGGTGCGTTCGGCGACCGCCGCGGCGAACTCGGCCTCGGCGACGGCACCGGCCTTGATCATCTCGCCTTGGAGCGCCGGTTCGGCGATCATCAGGCGGACGCCGGCGACCCATTGCTGGTCGTGGGTGTTCCGGCCGTCGCCTTCCTGGCCGAGGGCGAACCGGGCCAGCGCCGCGTCGTTGATCGCCTCCCACAGGGGCTTGGACGCCGGCTGGGCGCGCAGCTCGGCCGCGATCGACCGGGCGCGTTCGAGATGGCGGGCGGCGATCGCCTCGCCTTTGCTGGAGAAGTAGTTGTTGAACGTCCGGGGAGAGACGCCGACCTCGGCGGCGATGTCCTCCACCCGGACATTCTCCAGCCCACGCTCGATGGTGAGACGGACGGCGGCCCAGCTCAGCGCGATGCGCGTCTCCTGCTTCTTGCGCTCACGCAGCCCCCCGCGCTCACCGTCCTCGGTACTCATACCACCACACTACCGAATTTTGCGGACTCCGCAATGTTTCCGACCCCGCAAAAATTTCGCTCCCATGTCGGCGATGTGCCGCCCCGCCCTCGCGATCGACGGCCAACTGCCCACCTCCCCATGACCGCATCCTGAGCCGTTCAGCCGTGGGACACCCGCAGCAGAAATGAACTGTGACCGACTCGGATCGCTGCCTGCGTGGACGGAATACGACACAGTCGAATACGTCAGGTGCCAGTCTGCGGGTTCGGTCGGAACGAAACAGGGCCCCAACACCATGACGGCGTCGGGGCCCTGTTGGTCTTCTGGGATGCTTCTCTGATGTTCCCGGGGCCGATACCGGCGGTCCCGGGCGCTGCTGGTCGGTGTGCTTGTCGGGCTGCCTTCGTGCTGGCTGGGGTGGTAGAACTCCCGCATCCCGTGTTCAGGGGTGCCGCGCATGATGATCTGGCGGAAGAACTCGCCGGTCTTGGGGTGGTGGTGGATGTCCATGATCTGGAGTGCGGGTGCCGGGGTGATGCGCTCGGGCCGGCGGCCGGTCGGATCAATCACGGTCGGTCTGTTCTTTCGGGGGTCGGGCCTGGTGTCGAGGTGCTGATGCTGTTGGCGTCCTCGACGCTCCCGGAACGCAGCTCGTGCGCGGGATGGCCGAGGAGCATACGGCGGCGGGTCGCGCAGTCGTTCCACTGCCGCCACGCGTCCTCCCCGGTCGACGTACGCGTGAGGACGATCGCGCGACTCCACGACACATCGGCGCCCGGCCACGCCGAGGGCAAGCCCGAGAACGGCGACGAGCACGATTCCCGCGGTCCCGATGTCACCGATCGTGGTGATGACCGGTGCCAGCGGGAAGGCGAGCACCACTCCGATCACCCCGAGGACCACCACGAGGCCCGGACTGTAGGTGCGGTAGACCGGCTGAGCGAACTCCCGCGCCAACTGCGTCGGCAGCCACCGGCGCTTGAACTCCTGGACGTTCACCAGAGTGACGACCGCCGCGAAGACGGCCACCACGGTCGTCAGCACCACCGCCACGGCCGCCCCCTCCCGCGTCGCTGACTTATCGGGATTGTCCGGGCGGCGTTACGACGGACGGGTCAGATCGTGACCGCGCCGTCCGAAGCCGAGCCGACGGTGGCGACGTACTTGGCCAGCACGCCCCGCTCCACCGGCCGGTCCGGGCGGGTCCAGGCCGCGGCGCGCGCCTCCAGTTCGGCCGCGTCCACGCGCAGGTCCAGCACCCGGGCGGCCGAGTCGATGACGACGGTGTCGCCGTCCCGGACCAGCGCCAGCGGGCCGCCCCGGTGGGCCTCGGGGGCCACGTGGCCGATGACCAGGCCGTGGGAGACGCCGGAGAACCGGCCGTCGGTCACCAGGGCGACGTTCAGGCCCTGGCCGACCAGCGCGCCGGTGATCGAGAGCATCTCGCGCATCCCCGGGCCGCCGGCCGGGCCCTCGTACCGGACGATCACCACGTCCCCGTCCACGATCTGACGCGACTGGATGGCGGCGAAGCAGGCCTCCTCGCCGTCGAACACCCGGGCCGGGCCGGTGAACACGAAGTCGGGCCTGCCGCCCAGCTTCAGCACGCAGCCGTCGGGGGCGAGCGAGCCCCGCAGGACGGCCAGCGCCCCCGGGCCCTTCACCGGGTCGGCCACCGTCTTCACGACCTGCTGGCCGGGGGCCTCCTGGGCCGACGCGGCCACCTCGGCGAGGGTGCGGCCGTCGACCAGGGTGACGTCCTCGCGCAGCAGGCCCGCCTCCAGCAGGCGGCGCACGACCAGCGACGTGCCGCCCGCGCGCCACAGGTCGGCGGCGCTGTGCGGGCCGGCCGGCTTCACCCCGGCGACGATCGGGATCTGGTGGCAGACGCGGTCGATGTCGTCGATCTCCAGTGCGATCCCGGCCTCGCGGGCGATGGCCAGCAGGTGCAGAACCGCATTGGTCGAGCCGCCCATCGCGGCGACCGAGACGATCGCGTTGTGCAGCGACGCCTCGGTGATCACCCGGGACGGGCGGGCGTCGCGGGCCAGCGCGTCCATGACGACCTCGCCGACCAGCACGGCGGCCTCGTTCTTCGACGGGGCGACGGCCGGGATGTCGCTCACGCCGAAGGGCGACAGGCCGAGGAAGTCGCAGATGCCCCCCATCGTGTTGGCCGTGTACTGCGCGGCGCAGGTCCCGGCCCCCGGGCAGGCGTGGCGGGCCAGGTCGTCGACGTCGTCCTGGCTGAGCTTGCCGACGCTGCGCTCGCCGAGCGCCTCCCACATGTCCTGGATGGTCACGTCGCGGTCGCGCCAGCGGCCGGGCATCATGCTGCCGCTGTAGAGGATCACCGACGGCACGTCGAGGCGGCTCAGCGCCATGATCGCGGCGGGCGCGGTCTTGTCGCAGCCGACGATGGCCACGATCGCGTCGAACTGGTGGGCGCGGCCCATCAGCTCGATCGAGTCGGCGATGACCTCGCGGCTGACCAGCGAGGCCCGCATGCCGGGGGTGCCCATCGTGAGGTTGTCGGAGACCGCGATGGTGTTGAACTCCATCGGGGTGCCGCCCGCCCGCCGCACTCCGTCGGCGACGTGGGCGGCCAGCTCGCGGTGGGTGAGGTTGCACGGCATGGTGCCGGTCCACGTGGAGGCGATGCCGACCTTGGGGCGGCGCATGTCCTCGTCGGTCCAGCCCATCGCGTACAGGTGGGAGCGCGCCGGGGCGCGGTCGGGGTCGTTCGCGATGCTCATGCGGTCTCCCTGGTGGTGGCGACGGGCAGGTCGAGGCCCAGGAGGCGCGCGGCGTTGCCCGCGAAGATCAATTCTCGGTCGCGGGCCGACAGGTTCAGCTCGTCGACGATCCTGACCTGCTCTTCGGCGTACTTCCTGAGGTATCCCCACGGGAAGTCGCACGAGTCGGTGCCGAACAGGATGCGCTCGGGGCCGAAGGTCTCCTGGAACTTCCGGAAGAGGGTCTTCTGGTCGAGGTCGTAGGGCACCCAGCGGGTCCACTCGTGGTTGCTGGAGCTGTCGACGTGGACGTTGGCGTTCGACCAGCCGAGGCGCAGCAGCTCGGCCGGGTAGCCGCAGCCGAAGTGCGCCACCACGAAGTTGACGGTGGGGAAGGCCTTGGCGACGTCGTGCAGGGCCAGCGGGTCCATGTTGGGGGCCCAGCCGAGCCCGCCGCCGCCGTTGACCGGGCCGAAGTGCAGCACGACCGGCAGCGCGTGCTCCTCGACGACCTCCCACACCGGCCAGAGCGACCGGTCGGCCAGCGGCACGGTCACCCAGGGCGCGATGACCTTGTAGCCGCGCAGCCCGATCTCCACGGCCCGGCGCAGTTCGGCGGCGGCTCCGGGGGAGCAGGGCTGGTGGTTGGCGAAGCCCGTGAAGCGGTCGGGGTGGGCGGCGACGACCGAGGCCAGGCGGTCGTTGCCGCCGCCGGACATGAAGACCACCCGCTCCAGGCCGAAGTCGTCGGCCTCCGCGCGCCAGGCCGCGGCCAGGTCCTCGGCGCTGCGCGTCTCGGACGCGGTGGGCGGCAGGCTGCGTGCCCTGCGCACGCGTTCGGCGTACGCAGCGGAGTTCCGGCGCAGCACCTCCAGCTTGGCGGGGCCGCAGACGTGCTCGTATTCGGCGTCGAGACGGTCCTGGGTGGGTTCGTCGCCGGGGAAGTGGCAGTGGAAGTCGATGATCATTTGATCCGCACCGTGTTCCGCAGCAGGCCGACGCCCTCGACCTCGCACTCGACCACGTCGCCGTCCTTGAGCCAGAGCGGGGGCTTGCGGCCCATGCCGACGCCGTGCGGGGTGCCGGTGGCGATGACGTCGCCCGGGTTCAGGCTCATGTACGCCGACAGGTAGGCGATGATCTGCGGGATCTGGAAGATCATCTCGCTGGTACGGCTGTCCTGGACGACCTCGCCGTTGACCGTGGCCGAGATGGCCAGGTCGTGGGGGTCGGCGAGCTCGTCGGCGGTGACGATCCACGGGCCGAGCGGGCAGAACCCGTCGAAGTTCTTGCCCCGGAACCACTGCCCGTCGGCGAACTGCGCGTCCCGGGCGGAGACGTCGTCGGCCACGGTGTAGCCGAACACCCCGTCGGGGCCCACGACCACGGCGAGCTCGGCCTCCCAGTCGAGTTGGTCGGTGGTCCCCGCCGGGACCACGACGTCCTGATACGGGCCGGTCAGGGTGTGGGCGGTCTTCACGAAGGCCAGCACCTTGGACGGGGTGTCCAGGCCGGTCTCCCTGATGTGGTCGGCGTAGTTGAGGCCGATGCAGATGATCTTCTCCGGGTGGGCCACCGGGCTGAGCAACTCCACGTCGGCGAGCGGAACCGCCGGCCCGGTCGGGGTGAAGTCCCCGCCCGAGGCGATCAGGTCACGGACGGCGTCGGCCATGTAGGCCGTGGACTCCTCGGCCACGGGGGCGACGGCGTCCCCCTCGACGAGCCCGGCGAAGATCCGGCCGTCGGGGGTGCGGTAGCGGGCGATGCGCATGAGACAGAACTCCAAAGGAACGAACGAGGGACCGTACCTGATCAGGTGAAGGCCGGGAGGAATCGTTTCTGTTCGGCGATGAGGGCGTCCGTGAGCCGGGTGGCGGCCTCGGGGTCGGTCACCGCGCCGTCGGCGATCACCGCCTCCACCGCGAGGTCGCGCGAGCCCGTCATGGCCGCCTCGACCGCCAGGTAGACCGACGTCAGGCGGCGGGCCAGGATCGCGGTCAGCGGGGCCGACAGGTCGGGCACCGACACCGGGCGCAGGCCGCGCGCCGTGGCCACGCCGGGGATCTCCAGCGCCGCGTCGTCGGGGAGGCCGGGGACCGCGCCCCGGTTCGGCACGTTCACCGAGAACATCTGTCTCTGGTCCAGCTCGATCGAGCGGATGATGGCGATGAGCTGCTCCTGCTCGCCCGTCGAGCGGTCGAAGACGGTCTCGTCGAGCGGGGCCTCGCCGAGCGCCTGGGCGCGCATGCCCTGGTAGCGGTTCTCGCCCCACTCCAGGATCTCCGGCACGGAGAAGGCGTCCACGCCGAGGGTCTTGCCGTAGTAGGAGCCGCCCGCCCAGCGCTCGGGGAAGAACTCCAGCACGTGGCGGTCGTTGGCGGCCGGGTAGGCGCCGTACCGCTGGAAGATCTCCCACGAGAACGGGTTGTGCCAGGCCTTGCCGTTCTCCCAGATGGAGCCGATGTCCTGCGGCTCGGGCGCGACGGCCAGCTCGCGGGCCACCTTCTCGCGCACGCCGGGCCAGGCGTCGGCGCCGTTGTGGCGGAAGTCGTAGATGAAGGTCAGGTGGTTGATTCCGGCGTACAGGGTGGAGGTCTCCTCGAAGGGGAGACCGGCGAAGGCGGCCAGTTCGCGCTGCACGTGGTGCATGCCGTGGCACAGGCCGACGACCTCGACCCCGGCGTAGCGGGTCATCGCGTACACGTTGGCGGTCATCGGGTTGCTGTAGTTGAAGAAGAACGCCCCGGGCGCGAGCGCCCTGACGTCGTGGGCGATCTCGACCATGACCGGGACGGTGCGCAGCAGGCGGGAGATGCCGCCGGGCATCACCGAGTCGCCGACCGGCTGGTAGATCCCGTGCCGGACGCAGACGTCGTGGTCGGCCTGCCAGGCGGGACGGCCGCCGACGCCGACGCAGGTCACGACGTAGTCGGCGCCGGGCAGCATCTCCCGGCGGTCCGTCGAGGAGCGCACGGTGATGCGGTCGCCGGCCTCCCTGGCCTCGACCATCAGCCCGGCCAGCCGGGTGGCCACGCCGAGCGCCTCCTCGTTGACGTCCACGAGGCGGATCTCCCACGCCCCGAGGTCGTCGGCCGAGATCAGGTCGGCCAGCAGGCCACGGGTGAAGACGGCCGAACCTGCTCCTATCAGGACCAGGACCTTCATGGTGCTCCTATCTCAGGTTGACACGACGGTGACGCCCGCGCCTTCGAGCGCGGTCACCGCCTCGTCCGGCGCGGCCGTGTCGGTCACGACCGTGTCGATGCGCGACAGCGGCGCGATGCGCACGGCGCTGCGCTGGGTGAACTTGCTGTGGTCGGCGAGCACGACGAGCCGCGTCGCCGCCGCGATCATGTTGCGGTCGGTCTCGGCCTCGGCGAGATGGGCGCCGAGCATCCCGTACGCCGGATCGATGCCGAAGGCGCTGAAGAAGCCGACGTCGATGTGCACGTCGTTGAGCGCCTGCGTGGTCAGGTGGCCCAGCAGCGACAACTCGGCGTTGCGCATCAGGCCGCCCAGCACGAGCACCTGCGTGGTCTCCGAGGCGACGCCGATCGCGTACGCGATGGCGACCGAGTTGGTCACCACGGTCACGTCGGGCACCGTGACGAGGTGGGGCACCATCTGGGCCGTGGTCGAGCCGCCGGTCAGCAACACGGCGCTGCCGGGCGTCACGAGCCGGGCCGCCGCGGCGGCGATGCGGCGTTTCTCGTCGAGGTTGCGGATCGAGCGTTCGACCATGGGCGTCTCGGCGACCTCCGGGTCGCCGTCCACGGCGACCGCGCCGCCGTGGACGCGGCGCAGCAGGCCGCGTTCGTCCATCTCGTCGAGGTCGCGGCGCACCGTGGAGACGCTCACGTTGAGCAGCGCCGCGAGGTCGTCCACGCTCACCGACCCTCGGCTGCGCACGTGGGAGAGCAGTGCGCTCCGGCGCCTCTCGCTCAGCATCAGTAGCCGGCCTTTCTGTCCACAAGATTCAGCAGGGGGCGGCCCTCGACCAGCCGCCGCAGATTCTCGGTGAACAGGACGCGGACATGATCGTGGTAGCCGGGCGCGAATCCTGCCACGTGTGGAGTGATCAGGACATTGCTTTCCGACCAGAAAGGACTGTTCTCCGGCAGGGGTTCCTCGGCGAACACGTCGGAGATGAGGTAGCCGACCTGTCCGCTCCTGAGGGCGGCCAGCAGCGCGTCCTCGTCGACGACGCCGCCCCGCGCGCCGTTGATGACCACGGCGCCCGGCTTGAGCTGCGCGAACGCTTCGGCGTCCAGCAGATGGTGGGTCTCGTCGGTGTGCGGGACGGTCAGCACGAGGTAGTCGGAGCGGGCCAGCAGGCCCGGCAGGCCCGCCGGCCCGACGACCTCGGCGGGGGTCTCGTCGGCGATCTCGCTGAAACGTTCGCCGGCCCGGGTGCCGCCCCGGCGCATGCCGATGACGTTCATGCCGAAGGCGTGCGCGAGACGGCCGATCTCCTGGCCGATGCGGCCGTAGCCGACGATGCCCACGGTCGAGCCGGGGATCATGCGCGGCATCAGCCGGTTCCAGCGGTACTCCAGGTCCGGCCAGTGGTCCAGGCCGATGATGTGGGGCAGGTGGTGGGCGTGGGCGAGGATCATCATCAGCACCCACTCGGCCAGCGGCTTCGGGGAGACGCCGCCGATGGTGGTGACGTCGACCTCGGAGTCCCACAGGTCGGTGCCCTTCACGTGGTCGCAGCCGCTGGTGTCGAGCTGCACCCAGCGCAGTCTCGGAGCGGCGCCATGGCGGGGGAAGGCGGTGTTCGTGTAGAGCACGTCGGTCTCGGCCAGCAACTCGGCCGGGATCTCGTCGGCGGCGCGGGCCAGATGCTTGCGCACCCGCACGCCGGGCACGGTCACCGCGGCCAGCCAGTCGTCGTCGAAGTCGAGGGTCACCAGCACGTTGATCATCGGGGGAGTCCTCACTTGATGCCCGATCGGGCCATGCCTTCGACGAAGTGCCGCTGGAACAGGGCGAACACGATGATCATCGGGATCATCGACAGGAGCGACATCGCCATCAGCGAGCCGTAGTCCTGGCCGTATTGGTTCTTCAGGAACAGCAGGCCGACCTGGAGGGTGTAGCTCTCTGGGTCCTTCAGCACGATGAGCGGCCAGGCGAACTCGTTCCACCGCCACATGAACGTGAAGATGACCAGCACCGCGATCAGCGGACGGCACAGCGGCAGCACGACCGTGCGGAAGATGCGCCACTGGCTCGACCCGTCGCACTGCGCGGCCTCGATCAGCTCGTCGGGGATCGCCATCATGAACTGCCGGGCCATGAACAACCCGAACGCCTCGGCCAGCCGGGGCACGATGACCCCCCAGTCGCTGCCGATCAGCCCGAAGTCCACCACCAGGTGGAACTGCGGCACCATCACGACCTGCACGGGCACCATCAGTGTGCTGATGATGAGGATGAACAGCACGTTCCGGCCGGGGAAGCGCAACTTGGCGAAGGCGTAGCCGGCGATCAGGTTGATGACCACGGTCAGCACGACGGCGACGACGGCGATGAACACCGAGTTCACCGCCCACATGCCGTAGGGGAACTTGCTCAGCGGGTCGGTCAGGTTCTCCCACCGCACGCTCGTCGGCCACAGGTGCAGCCCGGGGCCGCGCATGTCGGCCGAGGAGGAGATCGCGGTGACGACCATCCAGTAGACGGGGAACAACATCGCGACCGCCCCGGTGATCGCGAACGCCAGGCGATAGCGCGTCATGCGACGTCCCTCCGCTTGTTCACACGCCACTGGACGATCGTCATGACCAGGACGATGAGGTAGAGCACGACGCCGATGGCCGAGGCGTAACCCTGCTGCCGCTGCTCGAACCCGGCGCTGTAGGCGTAGGTGACGAGCATCGTGGTCGAGTTGCCGGGGCCGCCGCCGGTCATGACGTAGACGATGTCGAAGACCTGGAAGCTGTTGATGATCCCGATCACGATCAGGAAGAACGTGGTCGGGCCGAGTTGCGGGATCGTGATGCGGCGCAGCGTCGCCCACCGGGAGGCGCCGTCGCAGCGGGCCGCCTCGAACACCTCGCGCGGGATGCCCTGGAGCGCGGCCAGGTAGACGACCATGTTGAAGCCGAGGCCGATCCACAGGCTGATGGCCACCAGCGAGAACAACGCCGGCACACCTTCGGACTGCCACGGCACCGGGCCGAGCCCGACGACGTCCAGGATCCGGTTGACCAGGCCGATGTCCTCGTTGAACAACCACGCGCCGATGAGCGCGCTGCTCACGCCCGAGATGACCGCGGGCAGGTAGTAGACCGCCCTGATCAGCCCCCGGGCGGGCATGCGGCGGTTGAGCAGCAGCGCCGCCGCCAGGCCCGCGACCAGGCACAGCGGCACCGAGATCGCGGTGTAGAGGGCGGTGTTCCACAACGCCGTCCAGAAGATCTTGTCGCTCAGGATCTCCTGGTAGTTCTGCAGCCCCACCCATTTGGCGATGCCGAAACCGCGGGTCTGCTGGAGGCTGATCCAGAAGACCTGGATCAGCGGCCAGAACATGAAGACCGCGAAGACGGCCACCGCCGGTGCGGCGAACGCCAGGCCGGTCAGCGCCTCGCGCGCCCGCCGCGTCCGGACCGTTGCCATCAGTTTCTCCAGAGGGGACCGTCGTCTTCACGTGACGGGGAAATCGGGAACGGGAGGGCCGTCATGGCCTGAGCGTGCCCTGACCAACCGGGTCTGCGCATCGCGGATGTCCTTCCGAGTTTTGCCGTCGTCTGCCGATATCGTGGTCGTGTCATCACGGAGGGTGGGAGGTGGGTGTGCGCCGGTCGTTCCGGTTCCTGCTGCGTCCCACCGCACACCAGGTCGCTGCGCTCGCCGAGTGCCTGGAAGACCACCGCACGCTGTACAACGCCGCTCTTGAGCACCGCCGCACCGCCTACGCCAGAGCGGGCGTGACGATCCGGTACGGCGAGCAGTCGGCCGACCTGAAGCACATCCGCGCTGCCGACCCCGGCCAGGCCCGCTGGTCCTTCTCCTCCCAGCAGGCCACCCTGCGGCGTCTGGAGCGGGCGTTCCGCGCCTTCTTCGACCGGGTGCGCCAGGGCCGCACCCCCGGGTTCCCCCGGTTCAAGGGACGCGGCAGGTTCGACACGGTCGAATGGCCCAAGGATGGCGACGGCTGCCGATGGGACTCCCAGCCTGAGCACCCCACCGCCGCCTTCGTGAGGCTTCAGGGCATCGGGCACGTGCGCGTCCATCAGCATCGACGCGTGCTCGGCACCGTCAAGACGATCAGTGTCACGCGGGAGGGGTCCCGCTGGTATGTCGTGCTGTCGTGTGATGAGGTGCCCGGCCGGGGGGTGCCCGCGACGGGCGCGGCCGTCGGGATCGACATGGGCGTGGCGTCGCTGCTGACCACCAGCGAGGGTGAGCACCTGGTCAACCCACGCCACCTGGCCGCCTCCGCCGACCGGCTGAGCGCCGCTCAGCGGGACCTGTCCCGCAAGAGGCGCGGCAGCGCACGGCGTCGCAAGGCCGTCGCCCGCGTGGCCGCGTTGCACGCCAGGGTGCGGCGGCAACGCCTCGACGGCGCGCACAAGGCCGCACTCGCCCTGATCCGCGGTTACGATGTGATCGTGCACGAGGACCTGAGGGTCGCGCACATGACCCGGTCGGCGGCTGGCACGGTCGAGCGGCCGGGCCGCAACGTCGCCCAGAAGGCCGGGCTCAATCGGTCGATTCTCGACGCGGGCTGGGGGGTGTTCCTGACGATCCTGTCGTACAAGGCTGAGAGTGCCGGTCGAGAGGTGATCGCAGTCGATCCCCGCGGCACCTCCCGCACCTGCTCGCGGTGCGGGCACTGTGCGGCGGACAACCGCGTCACCCAGGCCGGGTTCCGGTGCACGGCGTGCGGGCATGCCACGCACGCCGACGTCAACGCGGCCGAGAACATTCTCAGGGCAGGGCTTGCCCTTCGCCGGGCTGCGGAAGCGGCTTAGCGAGAAGCCGCTCCCTTCAGGGGGCGGAGGAGTCACCGGGCCTCCTCTTAGGCGGACAGCGCCTTCTCGATCGCGGTGCCGATCGCGCCGACGGTGTCGTCGGCGGACTGGCCGCCGGTGAAGTAGCCCTCCAGGTTCTGCACCAGCGCGTCGTTCACGCCGGAGAAGCCGGGCAGGGTGACGAACTGGACCAGGTCGGCGGGCATGGTCGTGGCCTGCTGCTGGAAGACCGGCATCAGGTCGGGCGAGACGGCGTAGTTCAGCGTGGCGCCGGCCAGGTCCTTGCGGGCCGGGAGCACCGTCGTCTGCTCGCAGAACAACCGCATGTTGGCCGGTTCGGCGAGGAACTTGGCGAACGCGGCGGCGGCCTCGGGCGCCTTGCTCTGCGTGGTCACCGCGACCGCGTTGCCGCCGAGGTCGGCGGCGGCGCCGGCGGGGCCCTTGGGCAGGAAGGTCGCGCCGATCTCGATGCCCTTGGCGGTGTTGCTGATGTCGGGCAGCAGGAAGTCGCCGACGAACGCCATGGAGATCTTGCCGGAGCCGAACACGAGGTCGGGGCTGTTGGCCGTCTTGACCATCATGTTCTTCGGCATCAGGCCCTTGTCGTAGAACGACTTGGTGAACTCCAGGGTCTGGCGGGCCTGCGGCGAGTCGAACACGACGCTCTTGCCGTCGGGGCCCAGGGCCTTGCCGCCCGCCTGCCAGAGCCAGTTGAACCAGCGGTAGGCGCCGTACTGCTGCCAGTTGACGCCGAAGGCGGCGGTCGCGCCGGTGCCGGCGGCGTTCAGCTTCTCGGCGACCTCCAGGAACTGCTCCCAGGTCCAGGCGGTGTCGAGGGTGGTCGGCACGTCGGTGATGCCGGCCTTCGCGAAGTGCGCCTTGTTGTAGAGGATCGCGCTCGTGTCGGTGTGGTGCGGGACGCCGTAGGGCTTGCCCTCGTACTGCACACCGGCCCAGAGGGCGTCGATGAACTGGGCCGAGTCCGCGCCGATCGTGGCCGACAGGTCGGCCAGCACGCCCTGCGAGCTGTAGATGCCGATGTCGTTGTAGGTGACGCGGAACAGGTCGGGCCCCTGGCCCGACTGCAGGCGCGCGTCGAGGGTGGTGCGCATCTGGTCGTACGGAAGCTGCTCGACCTTCACCTTCACGCCCGGGTTGGCCTTCTCGAAGGCGCGGGCGACGGTGTTGAAGGCGGCCATCTCGGCGTCCGAACCCCAGACGGAGAACGTCAGGTCACCGGTGGCTGCGCCGGCGCTCGCGGCGGCGGCCGGGGCGCTGGTGCCGGCGTCACCGCCGCCACAGGCGGCGAGTGCGCTCGCCGCGGCGGCGCCCGCGGCCGTCATGCCGGCCGCGCGGAGGAACTGGCGGCGGTTGAAATTCATGGGGGGCCTCCCTGGGGCTCCGGCCTGGTGTGCCGTTCCTATCAACTTCACGCAGAAAACGTCAATACATCGCAAAATGGTCACTTGACAGTCAGGACGGCCGTCTCTACGGTCCTGAAATGACAGATCTGCGCGTTTTTGAGAGTTTTGGGGGGCGGCGTGAGTGTTCAGGCCGGGCGGTCGCCCCAAGGGCGGGTCACGCCGAGCACCGCGTCGTCCCCGCCGAAGGCAAGCTCCAGGGCGGCTGTGGAGATCTCCTCCGGGGTGTGCCACCGGCCGGTCGGGTGCCAGCCGAGGATCAGCCGCGGGTGGCCCGGCAGCGGGGGCTCCGGCCCGTCCGGCGCGGCGTACGCGCTGGTCAGCACCTGGACGACCCGGTCGGCGCGGGCGTCGATGACGTCCCAGGCGGCCTGGTCGCCGAACGGCAGGTACGCCAGCGCCAGGTCGAACCGGCGGTCACCCAGGGCCGTCACGAAACTGGGCATGTTTGTAACGTCTGCTAGCACTATGTCGGCAATGTCTGAAGTGCGATGTTTATTGCGCGAAATGACAGAAACGACCATCCCTCTGGCGGCCAGCCCGACCACGGCCGGAGCCAGGATCCCCGTTCCTCCGACGACCAGGACGTGACCTGACATGGAATTCGACCTCCTCGTGGCAGGGGAGCTGAACGCCGACGTCGTCGTCGAGTGTGGCGACGTGCGGCCGACGTTCGGGCAGGTCGAGGAGATCGTGGAGGACGCCACGATCGTCCTCGGCAGCTCCGGCGCGATCACCGCCTGTGGGGCGGCCCGGCTCGGCGCCCGCGTCGCCATGGCCGGGGTGGTCGGCGACGACTGGCTCGGGGACTTCGTGCTCGACCGGCTGGCCGAGCGCGGGGTGGACACACGCTACTGCCTGCGCAGACCTGGCCGGCGCACCGGGATGACGGTGGTGCTCGGGGCACGCGGCGACCGCTCGATGTTGACCTTCCCCGGCGAGATCGGCCGGCTGGCCGCCGCCGACGTGCCCGCCGAGGCGCTCGCCGCCGCGCGGCACCTCCACGTCAGCTCCTACTTCCTCCAGTACGACCTGTGGGCCGGCCTGCCCGCCCTGGTGACGGAGTTCGCCGGGACGACGTCGGTCGACCCCAACTGGGACCCGTCCCGCTCCTTCGACCACGGGCTGCCGGCGCTGCTGCCCCACCTCGACTACCTGCTCCCCAACGAGCAGGAGGCCGAGCACATCGCGCGCGCCAACGGCGGGCCGCCCACCTGCGGCCTGGTGGTGAAACGCGGCGGCGACGGCGCCACCCTGAACCTGCCCGACGGCACCGCGCTCGGCGTGGACGCCCCCGCGATCACTCCGGTCGAGACGACCGGCGCGGGCGACTCCTTCGACGCCGGTTTCCTGGCCACCCTCCTGCGCGGCGGCACCTACGCCGAAGCGCTGCGCGTCGCCTCCGCCTGCGGCGCCCTCTCGACCCAGGGGCTCGGCGGCACCGCCGCGCAGCCCACCCTCCCCGAGGCGCTCGAACTCGCGGGCACCCTCACCGTCCACGATCTTCAGGAGACCCAGAAGTGACCGCAACGACCGCCCCCGAGCTGGCCCGGCGCACGCAGGCCGAAGTGGAGTCCCAGCCGGACACCTGGCGTCGCGCCATCGACCTGGCCGCCGCGACCGGCGTGCTGCCCGCCGCGGGCGCGAACGTGCTCGGCGTCGGCTGCGGCACCTCCTACTACATCCTCGACAGCTACGCGCGCCGCCGTCAGCAGCTCGGCCAGGGCCGCACCCGCGCCGCCATCGCCACCGAACTCGACGACGCCGACGCCTACGACGCGGCGATCCTGCTGTCCCGCTCGGGCACCACCAGCGACCTGGTCCGGGTCGCCCGCGACCTGTCGCGGCGCACCCGCACGATCGCGATCACCGGCACCCCCGGCTCGCCGATCACCGAGGCGGTGCACGAGACGATCGTCATGGACTTCGCCGACGAGCACTCGGTCGTGCAGACCCGCTACGCCACCTCCGCGCTGACCCTGCTGCGCGCCGGCATCGGCGACGACGTGTCGGGCCTGCCCGGCCTGGCCGAAGCCGCGCTGGCCGAGCCGCTGGTCGCCGACCCGGCCGACTACGACCACGTCGTCTTCCTCGGCACGGGCTGGGCGCGCGGGCTGGCCGAGGAGGGGGCGCTCAAGCTGCGCGAGTCGGCCCGGTTGTGGACGGAGTCGTACGCCAGCCTCGAATACCGGCACGGCCCGATCGCCTGCGCCTCCCCGCGCAGCCTCGTGTGGGCGCTCAGCCCGCTGCCCGCCGACGTCGTCGAGGCGGTGAACGCGACCGGCGCCACGCTCCGCGTCGCGACCGACGACCCGCAGGCCGAGCTGGTCCGGGTGCACCGCCTGGCCGTCGCCTACGCCCGCCTCCGGGGGCTGGAGTGCGACAGCCCCGAGCACCTGTCCCGTTCGGTCGTCGTGGAGTAGCCGTGCCCTTCGTCCAGTACGCCACCGTCGCCCCCGTCCCCGACGACCTGTCCGACCGGCTGGCCCGCACCGTCGCCGACGCCCTGGACCTGCCGCCCGGCGCGGTCGTCGCGCAGCGGCTGGCCGCCCTCGACGGCGCGGGCGTCACGGCGGTCGTCCGGGGCCGGCCGCGCGATCCCGGGCTGATGCGCGCGGCGGTCGGCCGGGCCGCCGCGCTGCTCAGCGCCGAACTGGGCGTCGATCCCGACTACGTCTTCGTCTCCTGGCCCGATCCGGGGGTCGTCGGGTGATCCTCACCGTCACGCTCAACCCCGCCTACGACGTCACCTACCGCATGGCCGACCTGCGGCTGGGCGCCACCAACCGGGTCGGCGAGGTCGCGGTGCGCGCGGGCGGCAAAGGGCTGAACGTCGCACGTCTGCTGCGGGCGCTGGGCCACGAGGTGACGGCGCTGGGCCTGGCCGACGCCCGGTTCGGCGCGTCGGCCGGGTTGCCGAACGCCTTCACGCCGATCGGCGGGGAGACCCGCCGCACGATCGCGGTCGTGGCCGGCGAGGTCACGATGCTGAACGAGCCCGGCCCGGTCGTCTCCGCCGGGGAGTGGGCCGCCTTCCTGGCCGACTTCCGCGCCTGGTCGCCGCGCGCCTCCGCGGTGGTGATGTCCGGCAGCCTGCCGCCGGGCGTCCCGCCCGACGCCTACGCGGTGCTCGCCGCGCTGGCCGGCGACGTGCCGACGATCGTGGACGCCGAGGGCGACGCCCTCGTCCACGCGCTGGCCGCCCGCCCCCATGTCGTGAAGCCCAACGCCGACGAGCTGAGCCGCACCTTCGGCGCGGCGACCTCCGTCCGCGACGGCGCGATGCGGCTGCGCGAACTCGGCGCCCGCGCCGCCGTCGTCTCCGACGGGCCGCGCGGCCTGCACGCCGACACCTCCGACGGCCTGTGGCGGGCGGTGCCGCCGTTCGCCGAGGGCAACCCGACCGGCGCGGGCGACGCCGCCGTCGCGGCCATCGCCATGGGCGTGGTCGCCCGGTGGGACTGGGCCGAGACGCTGCGGCACGCCGCCGCCCTGTCGGCCGCCGCCGTCAGGTCACCCCTGGCCGGGCAGGCCGACCACGCCGCCTACCGGGCCAATCTCACCGTCGTCACCACGGAACCACTGGAGCGAGAGTGCTGACCCCCACCGCCGAGATCATCTCCGCCGCGTACGCCGCCGGTCGCGGCGTGGGCGCGTTCAACGTGATCCAGGTCGAGCACGCCCAGGGCATCGTGGCCGGGGCCGAGGAGGCCGGGCTGCCGGTGATCCTCCAGGTCAGCGAGAACACCGTCGACTACCACGGCGGCCTGGCCGCCATCGGCGCGGCCTGCCTGGCCGTGGCCCGTGCGGCGGTGGTGCCGGTCGCGGTCCACCTCGACCACGCCACCCGGGGCGACCTCGTCGAACAGGCGGTGGAGCTGGGCTTCGGATCGGTGATGTTCGACGCGTCGGCCTCTCCCTACGAGGAGAACGTGGCCGCGACCGCCGAGGTGGTGCGCCGGACCGGCGTGTTCGTGGAGGCCGAGCTGGGCGAGGTGGGGGGCAAGGACGGCGTGCACGCGCCGGGTGCCCGCACCGACCCGGCCGAGGCCGCCGCCTACGTCGCCGCGACCGGCGTGCACGCGCTCGCGGTCGCCGTGGGCACCTCCCACGCGATGCTCACCCGCGACGCCGCGCTCGACTTCGGCCTGATCGCCGACCTGCGCGCGGCGGTGCCGGTCCCGCTGGTGCTGCACGGCTCGTCGGGCGTCGCCGACGACGGGCTCACCGAGGCCGTCGCCGCGGGCATGACGAAGGTCAACATCGCCACCCACCTGAACAAGGCGTTCACCGCCGAGGTCCGGCGGGTGCTGGCCGCCGACCCGACCGTCGACCCGCGCAAGTACCTGAGGCCCGCCCGGACCGCCGTCGGAGCGCAGGTCGCCCATCTGCTGCGTGTCCTCCACCGAAGGAGCTGACCATGAGTCTCACCCCGCACCCCGACCCGGGCGCGATCCTCGCCGAGAACGAACGGCGCGCACTGGAGCGGGAGGGCATCCCGATGTTCCTCGCGCTGGAGGACCTGCGCGGCCCGTCGCGGCCCGCCGCCGACCGCGCCGACGGCCCCGCCCTGGCCGACCTGACCGGCCGGTACGCCTCGGAGGTCCGCCCCGAGGCGGCCGACGACGACCTGGCGGCGCTCGCGTCGGTGGTCACCGTCGTGGCCCGCGTGCACTTCTTCCCCTCTGATGACCGGAGCGAGGACTGACATGGGATTCGCCGACTACCGCACCGCCCTCGAAGAGGGCCGTCACCTGCGCGTCGTCAACTACCACAACACGCCGGAGTCGACCGCCGACCAGCTCCGCGCGGAGCTCGCCGCCTACGCGAAGGCGTTCTCGAGCGTCACCGTGGCCGACCTCGACCACTTCTACGCCACCGGCGAGTGGGGCCTGGACCGGCCCGGCTTCATCCCGGTCTTCTACGAGGGCTACCGCAACAACCACACGGTGGCGGCCCCCATCTGCGACGAGCTCGGCCTCACGGCGTGGTTCCCGATCATCACGAGGTTCGTCGACTGCCCGCCCGCCGAGCAGCGTGCCTTCGCCGACGCCCACGACATCGACCTGGTGGAGGAGGAGCTGTCCTACGACCGCCTGGCCCTGACCTGGGACGAGGTCGCCGAGATCGGGCAGCGCCACGTCGTGGTGCCGCACACCGGCAGCCACACGCCGATCGGCGGCATCGTCACGGCCGCCGACGTGGCACGCGAACTGGCCGAGCCGCGCCGCCGCGTCCAGGAGGCGACCGGCCAGGAGGCCGTCGCCAACGTCTACCTATACGGCACGCCGTTCGGCACCAGCGACTTCCAGGACCGGGCCGTGCTCGACGCCGGATACCGCTACCAGATCAGCAACACCATGATCCAGCGCATCGCCTGACCTACTCGGGCCAGGCGGAGTTCTCGATGACCTCGACGAAGTCGCCCCGGACGAACCCGGGCACGAAGTGGGCCAGCACGTCGGCCTTGACGTTGCCGAACGTCGTCTCGGGGCGGTCCTTGATCCCGTCGGTGAACGCGGCCAGGATGCGCTTCTTGAAGTCGGGGCGCGGATGGGCGCCGACCACGGCCGCCCGCTGCCCGGCGGAGACGGCGTCGTAGCCGATGCCCAGCACGTCGAGCTCCACCCCCCGGGTGACCAGGGCGATCTCCGGAGCCATGTGCAGCGGGATCTCCGGCGTGGTGTGCAGGGCGATGGCCGTCCACACCAGATCGGCCTCCCGGCCGGTGATCCCGTGGGCCCGCAGGAACCGCCGCGCCTCGTCGGCGCCGTCGAGCTCGAACCGCCGGCCGGTGCTGCCGAACCGCTCGGTCAGCCCGAGATCGTGGAACATCGCGCCGACGTACAGCAACTCGGGGTCGTAGGAGAGGCCCTGGTCGCGCCCGCGGAGTGATCCCCACAGGAACACCCGCCGGGAGTGGTCGAACAGCAGCGGCGTGGCGGCCTCCCTGACCAGTTCGCTCGCCTCCCGCGCGAGAGGGCTGTCGGGGATCGGAATGCCCGCGATCTCCTCGCTCATGATCTTCCTCCCTTTCTCGGTACGACTCCAGAATCCCCGGGCGCCTACACTGGGGCCATGTCCTTTCCGACAGACCAACCACAGATTCAGACATGACGCATCGTGTCGGGTTCGTGGTGTTCGACGGGGTGACCCTGCTCGACGTCAGCGGCCCCGCCGAGGTCCTGCACCAGGCGAGCCGGGCCGGTCACCCCTATGAGCTGGTCCTGGTCTCCGCCTCCGGCGGCCAGGTCGTCACGTCGACCGGCATGCCGCTGAGCGGTGTCGTGACGGCGGCCGAGGCGGGCCCGATCGACACGGCGCTCGTGGCCGGCGGCGACCTCCTGGCCGAGCGGCCCCTCGACGCCGACCTGTTGGCGACGGCCCGCACCCTCGCCGCCGGCGCCACCCGGGTCGCCTCGGTGTGCACCGGCGCCTTCGTCCTGGCCGGGCTCGGCCTGCTCGACGGACGCCGGGCCACCACCCACTGGCGGCACGCCGGCCTCCTCGCCCGCCGCCATCCCCGGGTGCGGGTGGAGCCCGACGCGATCCACGTCCGCGACGGCCGGTTCGTCACCTCGGCCGGGATCAGCGCCGGGATCGACCTGACCCTGGCCCTCGTCGAAGACGACCACGGCGCCGAGACGGCCCGCCGCATCGCCCGTGAACTGGTCGTCTTCCTGCGGCGGCCGGGCGGGCAGTCGCAGTTCACCGCGGCCACCACTCCGCCCGCGCGCAACGACGTCCTGCGCGTCCTGATCGACTCCGTGCTGGCCGACCCGGCCGCCGATCACGGCCTGCCGGCCATGGCCTCGGCGGCGGCCGTCAGCACCCGGCACCTGACCCGGTTGTTCCACACCGAACTGGGCACCACGCCCGCCCGCTGGGTCGAGCGGGTGCGGCTCGAACACGCCCAGCGGCTGCTGCTCGACGGGCACAGCGTCACCGTGGCGGCCCGCGACAGCGGGCTCGGCAGCGACGAGACCCTCCGCCGCGTCTTCGACCGCCACCTCGGCATCACGCCCACCGCCTACCGCCGGCGTTTCGCCACTACGGGCGAGGAAACCGGATAGTTCATCCATTTGTGCTACCGTCCAGAGAAGTGGATAGTTCATCCACTTCTCTGGACGGAGGGGCACATGACGAAGACGGCTCTGGTCACGGCCGGCACGGGAGGCATCGGCCTGGAGACCGCACTCGGGCTGGCCGCCGCGGGCTTCGCGGTCACCGTGGTCGGGCGCGACCCCGGGCGGGGAGCCCGCGCGGTCGACCGGATCGACGCCACGCGGCCGGCCCACCCCGCCCGGTTCCGGCCGGCCGACCTCGGCTCGCTCGACCAGGTCCGCGCGCTGGCCCGCGACGTCACGGCGTCGGGGGAGCCGCTGACGGTGCTGGTCAACAACGTCGGGGCGATGTTCGCCGACCGCGCCGACCTCGACGGCGTCGAGGCGTCGTTCGTGGTCAACCACCTCTCGCCCTACCTGCTGACCGAGTCGCTGCTGCCCGCGCTCACCGCCGGGGCGCCGAGCAGGATCGTGAACGTGACCTCGGGCGCGGTCCGCGCCGCCAGGACGCGGTTCGACGCCGTCGAACCGCCGGGCGGCTACTACGGCTTCCACTGGTACGGCCGCGCGAAGCTCGCCAACCTCGCCTACACCCTCGACCTGGCAAAACGGCTCGACGGCACCGGCGTCTCGGTGTTCGCCGCCGATCCGGGGGGCGCGGCGACCGACATGACCGACGGCACCATGACCGACCCGAAGATCGTCTCGCCGCCCCTGCGGTTGTTGTGGCCGCTGGTCCGCCGCGTGTTCGCCCGGAGCACCTCGGGCCCCGCGTCCGGAGCGGCGAAGTCGTCGATCATCGCCGCCACCGACCCGGCGCTGACCGGCCGGACCGGTCTTCTCATCGGGCCCGGGGCCCGTCCGGTCACCCCCATCCGCGCGGCGACCGACCCGCGCGTCGCCGAGGCCGTGAGCCTGCTCAGCCGGACCCACGCGCCCGTGGCGAGGCGGTGAACCGCGATACTCTCCCCATGACGACCACACCGCTGCGCAAGGACGCCGCCCGCAACTGGGAGCGGATCGTCGCCACCGCCCGCGAGCTGGTCGACCAGGGCGCCGCGTTGCAGCTCAACGACGTCGCCCACCGGGCCGGCCTCGGGGTCGCCACGGTCTACCGCCACTTCGCCACCCCCGAGGCGCTGCTGGAGACGGTCGCCGCGCCCTGCCTCGAAGCCCTGGCCGGGCACGGCGAGCAGGCGCTGACCGACCCCGACCCATGGCGTGCGCTGGAGGGCTTCCTGTCCCGCGTGGTCGAGGCGCAGGTCACCGACGCCGCCCTGCCCCCGGTCGCCGCCGCGGCCGTCGACGCGCTGCCGCGCACCACGGAACTCAAGCGGTCGCTCGCCTCGGCGGGCACCGCGCTGCTCGACCGGGCCCACGCCGCCGGAGCGGTCCGCCCCGACCTCGCCGCGGCCGACATCGTGCCGCTCATGTGCGGCATCGCCCACGCGGTGGCCGTCAGGGGCGACAGCCCCGCCGACCGCGTCGACACCGCCCGCCGCTATCTCGCCGTTCTGCTCGAAGGCGCGCGCCCCGGTCGATGACGCGCGGAAAGCATCGGATCAGCGTCGGGCGAAGGGGGTGTCCCCGGAGGCGCGCACCGCGGCGAAGCCGGCGGTTCCCGGCTCAGCCTCCGGGCCTTCGCCGGATTCTCCGCCGAGGAGATGCTCACGATGAGCGCGTTGCTGACCCGGGTGCCGGCCAACCTGGACGATCAGGCGGCCGGCCCCACGTGATCGCGCCGCGATCCTAGAGTGGGCCGCATGGACCTGTTCGCGGGAATCCCCGTCACCGACTACCGGCGCGCCCTGGACTGGTACGAACGTCTCCTGGGCACGCCGCCGGCGTTCTTCCCCAACGACGTCGAGGCCGTGTGGGAACTGGCCGAGCACCGCTACCTCTACATCCAGCACCTCCCCGAGCGGGCGGGCCGCGCCCTGCAGACCCTCTTCGTCGACGACTACGACACCCGGGTGGCGGGCATCTCCGCGCGCGGCATCGACCCCGTCAAGCGGGAGACCTACGAGAACGGCGTGCGCAAGGCGACCTACCACGACCCCGACGGCAACGAGGTCGGGATCGGCGGCGGCCCCGCCTGACGAAGACTTCTCCCGGCCGTGTCGATCCACGGACCGCTCGTTCGACAAAGGGGTGTGCGGGCCGGAAGGCGGCCCCGCCGGGTGAGGAGGACACGATGCCGAGGTACATGCTGATCATGCGGGGCACCGACGAGAGCAACGCGGCCATGATGGCCTCGATCGACGAGGCGATGGCCGCGACCGGCCGGTTCATCGAGGACATGATGAAGGCCGGCGTCCTCCTCGCGGCCGAGGGCCTCGACGATCCGGCGCGGGGCGTCGTCGTCGACTTCGGCCGGGAGACCCCGGTGGTCACCGACGGGCCCTACGGCGAGACCAGGGAACTGTTCGGCGGCTACTTCCTGCTCGACGTCGCCACGAAGCGGGAGGCGGTCGAGTGGGCCACGCGGTTTCCCGGCGGTCCGCGGCTCGAAGATCGAGGTCCGGCGGGTGGCCGAGGCCGACGAGATCCCGCCCGGCAGCCAGGCCTGATGGGCACGACCGACGTCGAGGCCGTCTGGCGGATCGAGTCGGCCCGGATCGTCGCCGCGCTGACCCGGTTCACCGGCGACTTCGGGCTGGCCGAGGACGCCGCCCAGGAGGCGGTGGCCGAGGCGCTGACGTCGTGGCCGCGCGCCTCCCCGGCCAACCCGGCCGGCTGGCTGATGGCCACGGCCCGGCGGCGGGCGATCGACACGATCCGCCGCCGGGCCGCCCTCCACGACCGCTACGCCCTGCTGGCGGCCGACGCGCAGGCGGCCGAGCGGGAGGCCGACCCCGAGGGGATCGACGACGACGTCCTGGCGCTGATGTTCGTGAGCTGCCACCCGGTGCTCTCCCGCGAGGCCCGGGTGGCGCTGACGCTGCGCGTCGTCGGCGGCCTGTCCAGCGAGGAGATCGCCCGCGCGTTCCTGGTGCCCGTGCCGACCGTGCAGGCCCGCATCACCCGGGCCAAGAAGACGATCGCGGCGGCCAGGGTGCCGTTCGAGCTCCCGCCCCCCGGCGAGCGCCGCGAACGGCTGGGCGGCGTGCTCAGCGTGCTCTACGTGATCTTCGCCGAGGGGTCGACGGCCACGTCGGGCGACCGGCTGCTGCGCCCCGACGTCGCGTACGAGGCGATCCGGCTGACCCGGACCCTGGCCGCGCTGCAGCCCGACGAGCCGGAGGCGCACGGCCTGCTGGCCCTGTGCGAGCTGACGGCCGCCCGTTTCCCGGCCCGAACCGCTCCCGACGGCACCCCGGTCCTGCTCGAAGACCAGGACCGCCGGTTGTGGGACTCGGCGGCGATCCACCGCGGCCTGGCCGCCCTGGCCAAGGCGGCGAAGCGGGGCCTCGGCCCCTACGCCCTTCAGGCCGCGATCGCCGCCGTCCACGCCTCGGCCCCCTCGGTCGAGGCGACCGACTGGGACCGGATCGTGCTGCTGTACGAGGCGCTCGCCCGCGTCGCGCCCTCGCCGCTGGTCGACCTCAACCGCGCCGTCGCCGTCGCCATGGCCGAGGGCCCGGCCCAGGCCCTCACCATCGTGGACGACCTGGTCGCCGCCGGCCGACTCCCCGGTTCCCATCTCGTCCCGACCGTACGCGGCGAGCTCCTGACCCGCCTGGGCCGGCTGCCGGAAGCCCGCGCCGAACTGGAATCGGCCGCCCGGTTGTGCACCAACGAACGCGAACGCGCGGTCCTGCTACGCAAGGCGGCGGCCATCGGCGCAGGGACGCCAGAAGTCGGGTGACCACCAGTACAAGGTCGGCGTGCGCAAGGCGACCTACCACGACGGCAACGAGGTCGGGATCGGCGGCGGCCCCGCCTGAGGAAGAGGCTTGCGCCTCAAGCGGCTTGAGGCACCACAGTGGCCCCATGAACGACCACGGGCTGTACCCCATCGGAGACGCCGCGCGCCGAAGCGGCCTGAGCGTGAGCGCCGTCCGGTTCTACGCCGACACCGGGCTGGTCGAGCCCACGGACCTGAACGAGGCCGGGCACCGGATGTACGACGTCCACGCCGTCGCCCGGCTGGAACTCGTCCGCACCCTGCGCGAGCTGGACACCGACCTGGAGGAGATTCGCCGCCTGCTCGGCGGCGGCACCACCCTGCACGACCTGCTCACCACGCACCTGGAGTTCGTCGAGCGCCAGGAGCGCACCCTGCGGGCCAGGCAGGCGGTGCTCAGGACCCTGATCAAACAGGGCGGCACCGCTCAGGCCGACCTGATGCACAAGCTCGTCCGGATGACCGATGAGGAACGCGAACAGACCATCGACGATTTCTGGCACGACGTCGGCGAGGACCTGGACGTCCCCGAGAGCGTCGTCGACCGGTTGCGGACGATTCGCCCCGCCCTGCCCGCGGACCCCACGGCCGCCCAGCTTGAGGCGTGGATCGACCTGGCCGACCTGGTGGCGGACCCGGTGTTCCGTGACGCGGTCCGCGCCTACCTGCGGGACGTCTGGTCCGCACCGGAGACCCGGGTCCTGGCGACCGAGCCGTTCCAGGACTTCGTGCACGTGAGCGGGGCGCCGCTCGTCGGGGAACTCCTCGCCGCGTACCGGGCCGGAGAGTCTCCCCGGTCCCCTTGGGCTCAGCAGGTCGTCACACGCTTCATGGAAGCGGCCACCGCGTTGTCCGGTACACCGCTCACCCCCGAAGTCCGGAACCGGATGGCCGCCGGATACCGGCAGATACCCGACATCATGCGCCGGATCGCCGAAGAGGAAGGCGCCTCCGGGGGCCCCACCTACGACGGGGCTCACGGCCGGTATCTCTCCCTGGTGGCGCTGATCAACGGGACCGCGGCCGAGGGGGACCACGACTCCATGCCCTACGCCTGGATCGCCGACGCCATGCGCGCCGTGGAGCCGCTGGCTCCTCGCTCTTGACGCACGGGCCATTTGTAAAGGTATCGTTTACACGTGCAAGATACGTTGACAGAGGCGATGCGGGCCTTGAAAGCGCGTATGGAGGCGTTCCTCGCCTCCCGTGTCCTGACGCGGAGCGACGACTGGGCCGACTCGATCGGGCGCGCCGTGAGCATGCAGGCGGCGGCCGATGACGTCGTGCGGGCCGTCGTGCAGCACGCGCGCCAGAACGGCGCCACGTGGCAGGTCATCGGTGACGCGCTCGGGGTCAGCCGGCAGGCGGCGTTTCAGCGCTACGGCAGACCGATCGATCCAAGAACGGGAGAATCCATGAACACCACGCCCCTTCCCGGCGTCGCCGAACTGGCCGCCTCGGTGATCGAGGACCTCGCATCCGGGCAATGGACGCGCGTCACCGAGCGGTTCGATCCGAGCATGCGCGCCAGCCTGTCGGAGGACACGCTCGCGGCCGCGTGGGCGCAGATCGTCGGCCTGTCGGGAGCTCTCGAAGGGCTTGGAGAGCCTGAGGTCAGCAGGGCCGGCGACATGACGATCACGAACACGCCGCTTGCGATGGAGGCGGGCGACTACACGGCGCAGATCGTGTTCCGCGACGACCGCGCCATCGCCGGTCTGCGCATCCTCGAAAGGCAGACGCCGTGACGGCCACCCCCCGAGGCGGACCGCGCATGAGCGGCCGCGATCTGCGATCCGTCGGTGTGTTCACCAGCCTGGCGTTCGCGCTCGCCTGGCTCCTCGCGCTCCCGCTCTGGTTCGGTGACGGACTCGCCGACCCCCGGTTCACCCTCGTGGCCGCCGCCACGATGACGACCCCCGCGATCGCCGCCCTGGTCGTCGTGTTCCTCGTCGAGCGGCCGCGGCGGAAGGCGTGGACGCTCGGGTTGTGGCCGTTGCGACCGGTCCGGAGCCTGCTCGGCTACGTGGTGCTGGGGATCGTCGTGTCCATCGTGCTCGTCCTGGTGGCGCTCCCGATCGGCGCGCTGCTGGGGGTCTACCCGGCCGATTTCGTGCACTTCTCCGCGTTCCAGCGGATCCTCGACGAGCAAGCGGGCACCGCCGGGGTGGCCGGAATCCCGATACCGATCGGCACGCTCGTCGTCATCCAGCTCGCCGCCCTGCCCTTGGCGGCGTTCATCAACCTCATCCCGGCGCTGGGGGAGGAACTCGGGTGGCGAGGGTGGCTGCTGCCGAAACTGATGCCGCTCGGCGCACTCCCAGCCGTCCTGATCTCGGGGGTGATCTGGGGCCTCTGGCACGCTCCGCTCATCCTCCTCGGCTACAACTACCCGGATGCGCCGGGCTGGCTCGGCGTGACCGCGATGGTCGGCACGTGCATCCTGGTCGGCGCGGTCTTCGGCTGGCTGCGGCTCCGATCGGGGTCCGTGTGGCCCGCGGCCTTCGCGCATGCCGCGTTCAACGGGGCGGGCGGGACCTACCTCGTCTTCGCCAAGGCCGGCGAGCACGTCGACACCACGCAGGCGACGATCCTCGGCTGGAGCGGGTGGATCGTGCCGCTCGCCCTCGTCGTGTTCCTGATCGCCACGGGACGGTTCGCTTCCGCGCGCACCCATGACCGTGCGGCCCGGCTCCCTGAACCCACGGGCTGACCAGGGCATCGGAGCGTTCTCCTGGGGGATTGATCAGGCATTACCCGATTCGTCGTATCCGATCGCCATGACCCGGGCATCTTCGTGGCGGACGTACAGGAGACGAACCGGAGGGGCCGGTGGAACAGCACAACCGAACGGACGGGCCGCTGGTGCACCGCCGCGCGCTGCTCGGCCTGCCGGTCGCGGTGGTCTGCGGGTCGGCGCTGACGGCGTGCGGCGCACGTACGACCGACGCCGCGACCACGGCGGAGCGGATCGAACCCGTCACCCCGCCTGAGGATCTGATGCGCGAGCACGGTGTGCTCAAGCGTGTCCTGCTGATCTACCGGGAGGGCGTCCGGCGTATCGACACCGGCGGAACCGTGCCGACCGTGGAGCTGCACGCCTCGGCGGGCCTCATCCGGTCCTTCATCGAGGAGTACCACGAGCGGCTGGAAGAGCAGTACGTCTTCCCGCCCCTGGTCGCCGCGGGCAAGCTCACCGACACGGTCACGATCCTGCTCCAGCAGCATCAACGCGGACGCACGGTGACCGGCCGCATCCTGGAGGCCACCGGCACGACCCCGTCCGCGCAGGCCCGCCGGGCCCTCGCCGCCGACCTGACCGCGTTCGTGCGCATGTACGAGCCGCACGAGGCGCGCGAGGACACCGTCGTCTTCCCCGCCCTGCGTGAGGTCGTCTCCGCGGACCGGTTCAACGAGATGGGCGACATCTTCGAGGCGGAGGAGCACCGCCGCTTCGGCACGGCGGGATTCGCGGGCGTCGTCGACCAGGTGGCCGACATCGAGAAGAGCCTCGGCATCTACGATCTGGCCCAGTTCACCCCCCGAGCATGACCACGAATGACAGATGTCACGAGATCGGGTGACATCTCCACGCCGTCCGGTGCGGTTCCGGCACTACTCGCGCCCTGGTGGGCGGCCCGAAGCTGGACCCATGGACACCCCCACCCCGTACACGGAAACAACCTCTTCGCGACGGATCGGCTGGTTGACGCGGCGCTGGCCGACCGCGTTGGCGCTGGCCGCCTCTGCCGTGGGTTTCGGCGACGGCGGCTCGCCCGAGAGCGTGGCCGCCCTGGCTCACGTCCTGCCGGTGTTGCCGCTGCTCTACCTCACGGTCTCCAAGCTCGGCAGACGTCAGGCCACCTGGCCGGGCCTGGTGATCGGCGTGGTCGCCGTGGTGGGACTGCGGCTGTTCGACGTGATCCCGCCGGCCGCCGTCTTCGCCGCGCTCGCGCTGGTCATCCTGCTCTGGGCCGTCGCCGACGGCCAGATGGGCAGGGACGGCGACTTCCGGCTCCAGGCCCTGGGCATGTTCCTGTTCGGCGGGTTCGCCCTGGCGGGCCTGATCGTGGACGTGGAGTTCGGCCGTTACCTGGTGGCGGCCGGATGGTTCCTCCACGGCGTCTGGGACTTCGTCCATCTCAAGCGGGACAAGGTGGTGGCCCGCTCCTTCGCCGAATGGTGCGGTGTCGTCGACGTCGTCATCGCCGCCCAGTTGGTCTTCATGGTCTAGGCGACGCCGGGACAATGGGCAGGTGAGCAACGGAATGGCCGATCCGGGGACGGGACTGACGGGCCTGCGCCGCTACACATGGTGGAGTCTCATCGGCCTCAGCACGTTCCTGCTGGTCTACAGCGTCAGCAGCCGGATCGTCGAACCGGATGTCCCGGTCCCGGTCCGGCTCGCCGCCGTCATCGCGCTGGCGGTCACGCTGGTCGCCATCGTGGTGAGCGCCGGCCACCGGCTTCCGCGAACCGAGGGCCGGGCCTACGGCGGGCCGCCGATCCCCTGGCTGGCGGCGGGGGTCGCGGGCGCCGTGCTGCTGGGCGGGATCCTGCTGGTCAGACGGGAGTACGGGGTGTGGTCGTTCGCCCCCGCCCTGACGGTCTCCGTGGTCGCGATGTTCCTGTCCGGACGCCGCCGGTTGGTCCTGATCACCTCCGCGGCGGCCATCGCGGCCCTCCTGGGCGGCTTCGTGGCCGCGGTGTCGCACCACCAGATCGTGTTCGCCGCGGCGTTCCCCGCCGGGCTCGTGCTCCTGACCGGCTGGGTCAACCTGGGCATGTTGTGGGCGTGGGACCTCGCCGAGCGGCTGAACGCGGCCCGCGCGATGGCGGCCCAACTGGCCGTCAGGGACGAACGCCTGCGCTTCGCCGCGGACCTCCACGACATCCAGGGCCATCACCTGCAGGTGATCGCGCTCAAGAGCGAGCTGGCGGCCAGGTTGGCGCGTACCGACCCCCGGCGCGCGGCCGAGGAGATGGACGCGGTACGGCTGCTGGCCACCGACGCCCTGCGCGACACCCGGGCCGTCGTCCAGGGCTATCGCCGTGTCACGTTGGAGGAGGAGATCGCGAACGCCACCAGCGTCCTGGCCGCCGCCGGCATCGACGCCCGGATGGACCTGGGTTGTTCTCCCGACCGGCTACCCGCCTCCCGCAGAGGCCTGCTCGGCCTGGTGATGCGTGAGGCGACCACCAATGTGCTGCGTCACAGCAGTGCCCGCCACGCCGAGATCAGCTACCGGGTCGCCGACGGCCAGGCCCGTTTCGAGGTGGCCAACGACGGCGCGAACGACGGGCCCGAACCCGGCACGGGCACCGGTCTGCGCACACTCGCGGAGCGGATCGAGGCCGCGGGCGGCGAGATGACCTGGCGCCGCGAGGGCGCCCGGTTCGTCGTGGTGGCCCGCCTGCCCTTGGAGGCACGATGATCCGGCTGTTGATCGCCGACGACGAGGACCTGATCAGGGGCGCCCTGACCGCGCTGCTGGAGCTCGAAGACGACCTGACCGTCACGGCCGAGGCCGCGACCTCGACCGAGGCGGTACGGCTGGCGCTGGAGCACCGCCCGGACATCGCCGTGCTGGACCTGGAGATGCCGCCGGCCGACGGCCTGCACGCCGCCCGGGAGATCCTCGCCGAGACCACCACGAAGATCATTCTGGTCACCCGGCACGCACGGCCCGCGGTACTGCGCCGTGCGCTGTCGGCGGGAGTGAGCGGCTTCGTCCCCAAGACCACGCCCGCCGCCCGGCTCGCCCAGATCATCCGCGACATCGCGGCCGGACGGCGCTACGTCGACCCCGACATCGCCTCCTCGGCGCTGACGGAGGGAAACTGCCCGCTCAGCGACCGGGAACTGCAGGTGTTGCGGGCCTCGCGGACCGGCGCCTCGATCCAGGAGATCGCCTCCCAGGTGCATCTGGCGCCGGGCACCGTGCGCAACTACCTGTCGGCGGCGATGAGCAAACTCGGCGTCACCTCCCGCCACGCCGCGGCCCACCGTGCCTGGGAGGAAGGCTGGATCTGACGTCACGGACCGGTACGGGTGAAGGCGTGTCGCCGAGTCGCCCGCCACGGCCGGCCACGAGGTCACGCCGACCGGACCGGATGGTGTTCTCTACGAGGCGCCCGGCGAGCTCCTGCCCCGGCGCGGCCGGCTGCCGGAAGCCCGCGCCGAACTGGAATCGGCCGCCCGGTCGTGCGCTAACGGGCGAGAACGGGGGTCACCGCTACGCGGGGCGGCGATCGTCGGCGCGGGGACGCCAGAAGTCGGGGGACCACCAGTACAGGGCCCTGCGGTCGTCCGGCCACGGATGCAGTGACTCATCCGTGGGCTCGAACCGGTCGACCGTCAGGTCGATGATCCGCCAACCGTCGGCGACGACCTCGCCTTCCCCGGGAGGCCGGACGTAGGGAAGGGACTCCCGATCGCCGGCCGCGTACTCGATGAAGCTGGGCGACGTCGGCCGGCGCCCCCGCAGGGGATCACCCTGCGGGGGTGCCGACGTTGTCACGCTCGACCTCCGGCGGCACCGATGGCCTCGCCTCGCTCAGCCGGTCGGCGGTCGTTCAGCCAGGTGTCACGGGCAGCGGTTGGCGACGCAGAGCGGCAGCTTCCAGTCGGGCGGGAGTGGGAGGGGGGTCGGCGGGTTGTCCGGGGTGCCGGGGTAACGGGTGTTGAACCAGGCGCCGATCTGACCCAAGGGCCCGATCCCGAGGTAGTCGACCTTCCGGTCGCCGTTGACGTCCTTCAGGCGCACCCAGTCGCGGGGATAGCCGTAGCCCGGGTTGATCTCACCCTTCCACGTCCAGCCCTGGCCTGGGCCGTTGTTGATCCAGGCGCGCAGCTCGCCCTCATCCTGGAGGACCAGGTAGTCGTCGAGGCCGTCGCCGTTGACGTCCTCCAGGCGCACCCAGTCGCGCGGGTAACCGTAGCCCGGGTTGAGCTCGCCCTTCCACGTCCAGCTCCGGCCGTCGCCGTCGTTCTGCCAGGCCCGGACCTGGCCCAGGTCCTGGAGGATGACGTAGTCGTCGCGGTTGTCGCCGTTCATGTCGGCCAGCCGCACCCAGTCGCGGGGATAGCCGTAGCCGGGATTGAGTTCGCCCTTCCACGTCCAGCCCTGGCCGTCGCCGTCGTTCTGCCAGCCGCGGAGCTGCCCGAGGTCCTGGAGGACCAGGTAGTCGTCGCGGTTGTCGCCGTTCATGTCGGCGAAGCGCACCCAGTCGCGCGGATAGCCGTAGCCGGCGGAGATCTGCACGATGTGTTCCCAGCCCTGTGCGGGGCTGGCGGGCGGGGGGCCGGGGTCGACCGGCGCCGGGTTGCCGGGGGTGGGGCCACCGGGATAGCGGTCGTTGAACCAGGCGCCGATCTGGCCCAGGGGGCCGATCCCCAGGTAGTCGGTCTTCCGGTCGCCGTCGACGTCGGCCAGTCGCACGTTGTCGCGGTCGACTCCGACGTCGCCGATGAGTTGCCCCTGCCAGATCCAGCCTCTGCCGCCCAGGTCGTTGAGCCAGGCGCGGACCTGGCCGTTGTTCTGGACGACGAGGTAGTCGACCTTCTTGTCGGCGTTGACGTCCTCCAGGCGGACCCAGTCGCGCGGGTAGCCGTAGCCGGGGTTGATCTCGCCCTTCCAGGTGAAGTCCTTGCCGGGGCCGTTGTTGATCCAGGCGCGCAGCTCGCCGTGGTCCTGGATGACGACGTAGTCGTCGAGGCCGTCGCCGTTGACGTCCTCCAGGCGCACCCAGTCACGGGGATACCCGTAGCCGGCGAGTTCGCCCTTCCACGTCCAGCTCTGGCCGTCGCCGTTGTTCAGCCAGGCCCTGACCTCCCCCTTGTCCTGGAGGATCACGTAGTCGTCGCGGTTGTCGCCGTCCATGTCGGCGAAGCGCACCCAGTCACGCGGGTAGCCGTAGCCCGCGTTGAGCTCGCCCCGCCACGTCCAGCTCCGGCCGTCGCCGCCGTTCAGCCAGCCCCGGACCTGCCCCAGGTCCTGGACGATCAGGTAGTCGTCGCGGTCGTCGCCGTCCATGTCGGCGAAACGCACCCAGTCACGCGGATAGCCGTAGCCCGCGGAGATCTGCGTGATGTGGTTCCAGCCCTCCGAGGGACTCACCGGCTGCGGCATCTCGCACGCCGACGGGTTTCCGGCGACCGGGTTGGCGATGACGCGGTCGCGAAGCGCCCCGATGATGGCGGTGTTGAAGACCTTGCCCATCTTGTCGTAGCCGGCCTGGCCGGGGTGGAGCTTGTCCCTCAGGTCGGCCACCGTGACGGCGCCCATGTTGAGGGCGCGGACCCGCCTGCCCTCGGCGGCGAGGGTCCTGGCTATGGTCGGGATGCGGGAGTTGTAGATCGCGATCCGCGCGTTGATCGCATCGTCCTGCGACGGCACGAGACCGCTGACCAGCACCGTGGTCTCCGGAGCGGCGTTGGTGATCTTGCGGATCAGGGCGGCGAGCCGCAGGTGGGCGTTCTCGATGTCGAAGTTCCGGTTCATGTCGTTGGTCCCGATGTGCAGCAGGACGACGTTGGGCCGGTGGCGGCGCACGGCGCATTCGGCGATGTCGTCGATCTGGTCGATCCGCCAGCCGCCGTGACCTTCGTGGTCGGAGTCGGAGATGGAGCCCGCGCCCGAGTCCTGGGTACCGACGAAGTCCACCGAGTGACGCGCCGCCTGGAGCCGGCTCAGCAGTTCGCGCCGGTAGCCGACGTATTTCTCCGTGCTGTCGCCGATTCCGCCGTAGCCCACGGTGATCGAGTCGCCCATGGGCATGACCCGCAGATTGCTCGGGTGCAGCCGGCCGAGCTCGATGGCGGCGTCCTGGATGCCCCTGCCGAGCGCTCCCATCTGGGTCGAGATCCAGGCGCCGGCGTCCGTCATCGCCGTCGCGAGCGACGACCACCAACCCCGGATCGCGTTCGCGGCCGAATCGAGCACCCCCTTGATGTCGGCGCCGACCTGACCCAGGTTGCGGGCGTTCACGTAGTCGCCGATTCCGGCTTCCCATGCCGCCGCGCTGATCGCGGCGCCCACCGCCAGACAGGCGGCCTTTTTCCATCTGTCCCTGTCGTCCAGCGCCCCGTCCAGGTACATCCAAATCGTCTGGGAGAAGAACGTGCCCAGGCCGGCGCCGAGCGCGGCGCAGCCCGGTTTGGTGATGGAGAACGGGACCCCGATCGAGTTCATGGCCAACACGCACTGGCCCCGGATCAACAACCCGGCGGCGAACCCGGCGACGCCGACCATGACGTCGGCCCACCACGGGGCGTTGATGCTCGCCTGGTCGGATTCCATCGTCAGGGAGATCCCCGTGCCCGTCACGGTCAGTTGACCGTCGAAGTCACCCGAGAATCGCCTCGGCGCGCCTTCCAGCGGATAACGGGTGAGCTCCTCCCGAATCGTGTCGCTGAGCAGATCGTTGCGCCCGTTGAGCTCCGCGACATAGGCCTGCATCTCGGCCCGGTCGAAGCCGGCGGGCAACTCGATGGTGAAAGAGACCCTGGTGGTCGCGGCGTGGGCCAGCGGCTCCAAGCCGGGCCTCAGGACCAGCGTCAGGATGACGAGCAGGGCGATCACGACCCTGCCCGATCTTCGGATCTTTCCGCCGATCAAGGTCACTGTCCCTCCATATGTACGGGTGAGGAGCCCACCGGCGGCCTGCCGTGGGCCGTATTGATCACATCGGGCCGTCACCACCGACGAGGTGCGCGGCAGCGGGAAAGGAGGAATGGCGCCCCAGCGGGCTGCGGAAACGGGAGATTGCCATGAAAGGCCCGAGAGATCGGAGTGTCCGCACCGGCCGGCAACGATGCCGGATCGGGTGACGCCTGCCGCGACCACTCGGTCAGCGCCGCCGGATGACTCCGCGCGGGGCGCTGGAGAACCGCGGCCTCGCCGGTGGCGGATGGGGAGACGCACGTGCGGTCCACCGGCCGACGAGGCCGAACCCGGCACGCTCTCAGGCCTGGATCATGCGCTCAGAGGCTGAGGTTCCCGCTGCCGGTTGCCGTAGTCGACCTTGGCCGGCCCGCCGGCGTAGTCGGAGTGGACGGCCATCACTCCGGACGGGCCGGCCGCCGCGAAGCTGAAGTCCCGGGTGGGGTCCTCGTCGCACTGGACGGACGTCTCGATCTTGCCCACGCGGCGGCCCGTCGCCGCGTTCTTGAGCGTCACGTAGTCGTATCCGCCGATGTGGCCCCGGAAGAGCGGCTCCCAGAACACGTTGGCGACGTTGTTGTCGCACGGCGAGGTGTACACCCGGCCCTGGAAGTCGCTGTCCAGGGAGCGCCCGGTCTGAACGTTCCGCGGCACGTTGACGCCGACGTAGCCCACGGCCTTGGCGGGTGCGGGCCGCACCCCGGTCGCGGCCAGCGCCACGACGGCGATCACCAGCGCGGCGATCACCGCCCGGAGACGGCGATACGCTCCCCGCTCCATCGCCCGGTCGCTGCCGGTAGAAGGCATTCTTCCTCGCTCCCAGTCGGGACGCTCATATGGCGTGTCTTTCAATCGCGAATGCAATCACCACCAGAATGCGATTCGGTGTACGGCGGGTGAACGACTCACCGTGGCGGGATGACGAGAGAGATCAATGGTGAAAGTGGCCACGTGAGCGCATTCATTGATGAGACGAAGAGCGTCCGTTGAATGTGGCGGAAATCCGCGTGTGTCAACGTGAGAATGTCTCGCCGCCACCATGAGAGCGCTCCCGCGCTACTCGACCGGTCTCCAGATGTCAACGCGGAAGATCTCATCGCTTCCTTACGCCTCGCTTCGGCACGACGGAGCCGCACCGGCCTCCGTTTCACGAACCTGAGCAGGGAGAGTCGCACATCGAGAACCTCGAATCGGCGGTGCGCCTATTCCGTTCATCTTCGTCACCGGAAATCGGCGGGGCGGATGAACGATGCGGTAATCGCGGGTCCTCATGGGTGCCGGGCCCCATGAGGAGCCCGGTCGTGGAGGTCGGCTGACCCGGGATCTGGCGGCCCCTCGTTCACCCAGGAGTCCGCGGGCACACTGGAATCGATCCTTGTCGACGGCCGGGGTGGAGCGGTGGTGGCGGGTGCGGATCTCTTCGGATGCCGATCAGCGGCCCACCTCATACTCGACGTGGCCGGCGCGCTGACGGCCACCGCCGGAATTCACCCCTTCGCCCTTGTACCGGTCGGCGTCGGCATCCGGATCCACCCGCATTCGACAGGTGCATCGTTCACCTAAGGGGAGTGCCGATTCTCTGAATATGAACGGAACGGCTACGCGGCATGCCGGTCGACCGGCGCGTTGAAACCCGCTTCGATGGCCGGAGCTTTCTCTTCGCGGACCATCCGTTCCACGCTTGCGGAATGGGACATCACTGCGGGCGCCCCATCCAATGGCGGAGTCCGCAGGTGAGGGTAGCCGTAAGGAGGCGGTGAGATCCCGCATGTTGACAACGGGGAACCCCGCCGAGTCCCTGTGAGCCACTCTCATGTTGTCGGTGGGAGGTTCTGGCGGTAATGCATGTCACCATTCGGCCTTGTCGTCGTCTCGCGACAATGAATCATTCATCTGCCGTACACCACATGGCACTCCGAACCGGTTTGTATACGCCTTTGGGAAATCCGAGACGCCCGCGGAAGGCGTCCTTCCTGAACCGACAGCGAGGGAACATGTCTGGTAACGGCATCAACCGTGTTCGAAGGATCGCCGCGGCCGCGGCGGCGCTGGTTGTGGGTGTGACACTGCCCACGCCCGCCCAGGCCGCCGACTACGTCGGCGAGAGCATCCTGAGAAGCAGGCTGACCAACGAATGCCTGGACAGCAATTTCGCCGGCGAGGTGTACACCCTGCCCTGCAGCGCCCGTGACACCAACGACCACCAGATCTGGAAGCCGCTCCTCCAACTGCGCAGCGGGCCCAACGGCCCCGCCTATGACATCGTCGCCCTCCAGAACAAGGCGACGAAGAGGTGCCTCGCGTTCGTCTACTCCGGCAACAGGGTCAGGACGACCCCCGAGTGCGACAGCGCCACCACCGCCCTCGACCCCGAGTGGTACGCGCAGGGCACGGGCTGGAGCAACGTCGTCTTCTACCAGTGGCGCGGCAACCCCGGCAGAAAGTGGGCGCTGTACACCGACGTGACCCGCGCGGTATACCCGGCGGTCTCCGGTGGCTACCAGAACGAGTACTGGAAATTCGGCTGGTAAACACCCGTCCCAGTCCCGGGCCCCTGGTCGCCGCCGAGCCGGCGCACCCGCTTCGCGCCGAGCCTCGCACACCCGACGGCGACGGTCACCCGCACATCGGCCACCGTCGGCCTCTCGAACGGCACAGGCCACCTGGATACCTGTGAGGAGATGGCGGACCTCGAAAGGGCCGCCTCCGAGGAGTGGTGCCCAACGACGTCGACCGGTTCGGCCGCCCCGGCGAGATCGCCGGGGCCGTCGCCTACTTGTGCGGCGCGTACGCCGGCGACGTCAGCGGCGCGACCGTCCGCGCCGCCTTCTGGGGCGCTACGGCTTGGCGGCCACGCCGCCGTACGCCCACGCGTGCCCGCCGCCGGGGATGGGGGCCTGGTACTCGTCCTCGTCGGGCCGCCAGGTGACGACCTCGACGACGCCCGGAGGCAGCAGCGTCCAGCCGTCGAAGAAGCTCGTGACCTGGGCGTGGGTGCGCGGCACCATGGACGCCGGGCCCTTGTCGTAGGGCTTGGTGAACTCGTCCTTCTCCACCTGGGGCGCGAAGTCGAGCGTGATGTGCGACAGCAGCAGGTGGCTGCCGGACGGCACGGCCGCCTTGTAGCGCTCGACGAGTTCGCCGGGCTTGTCGCCTTCGGTGATGAAGTGGAGCACCCCGGCCATGATGACGCCGACCGGCTTGGAGAAGTCGAGCACCCTGCCGACCTCGGGGTGCGACAGGATGTGGCCGGGGTCGCGCAGGTCGGCCTCGATGACCGTGGTCAGGCCCTCGTCGCTGCTGGTCAGCAGCGCCCGCCCGTGCACCAGGACGATGGGGTCGTTGTCGACGTACACCACCCGGGCGGCGGGGTTGACCGCCTGGGCGATCTCGTGGGTGTTGCCCTGCGTGGGGATGCCGGTGCCGATGTCGAGGAACTGGGAGATGCCCGCCTCGGTGGCGAGGTGGCGCACGGCCCGGCTGAGGAAGGCCCGGTGGGCGCGCACGCCCTCGCGGGTGCCCGGCGACAACTTGATGAGCTGCTCGCCGGCCTCCCGGTCGGCGGCGAAGTGGTCTTTGCCGCCGAGGAGGTAGTCGTAGACGCGGGCGGGGTGAGGGATCGTCGGATCGATCCGGGTGATGGGCGGGGCGTCACCGGCGGACGATGCCTTCGGACCGTTGGGGAAACCGGCCATTACTTTCTCCCTCGGTTCAATTTCTGTTAACGCTCGCAAACGTTAGCCCGTCACCGGTCGATAAGACCTCGTGACAGGTCAATTTATGGTTGCGATGCCCGATCGGAAACGGGTCCCCGCATTCGCGCGAATCGGGTCCGCGAGGGGATGGAGACGCCCATCCCCTCGCGGGCCGGCCGTCAGGCGTTCGTACAGGAGGAGCCGTTCAGGGTGAAGGACGTCGGCGCCGCGGTGTTGCCCGTGTGGGTCGCCTGGAAGCCGATGTCGAGGGTGGCGCCCGCCGCCAGGTTGGCGTTGTAGCCGACGTTGGTGGCGGTCACCGCCCCGCCGGCCGGGCTGTAGGCGGCGTTCCACCCGCCGGTGATGACCTGCCCCGACGGCAGGGTGAAGCGCAACGACCAGCCGTTCAGCGCCGTCGAGCCGGTGTTGGTGATCCTGATCGCGGCCGTGAACCCGTTGTTCCAGGCGTTCATCGTGTACGACACCCGGCACGCCCCCGTGCCCGGACTCGGCGAAGGACTGGGAGAGGGGCTCGGCGACGGACTCGGCGAAGGCGAAGGCGAAGGCGAGGGGGAGGGTGTGGGCGAGGTGAACTGCGTGAAGAACCGCCACACCTCGGCCGGCACCCAGGTCCGTGATCCGCTGTCACCGGTCGCGCCGTCCTGCGGGGCGGCGATGTGGCCCTCGTCGAAGGCCGCCCAGGCGACCGGGTAACCGGCCTGGCAACCGGAGTAGGTGGTGACCCGGTGCGACAGGCTGCCCTGGGAGGGCTCCGGCGGGTTCTGCGCCGTGCACCCGTTGTTGCGGACGAACCGGTCGCGTAACGTCCGCCCCTGCGAGATCGCCAGCACGTTGTCGCGCAGCCCGTGGATGCCCAGGTAGGCGATCGGCTGGGTGCCCCCGCCGCATCCGCTCAACTGCGCGCCCGACTGCACCGCGACCGCGCGGAAGACGTTGGGCCGCGCGCACGCCAGCGCGTTCGACATGGCGCCGCCGTAGCTGAACCCGACCGCGAACCGCTGGGTGGTGTCGACGCACAGGTCGGACTCGATCTGGTTGATGATGGTGTCGACGAGCGTGACGTCCTCACCGCCGGAGTTGGCCCACCCGTTGTTGAGCCCCTGGGGCGCGACGAAGATGGCGCTGTTGTTCGCCAGCCGCTGCAGGCCGTAGTAGGACCACACGTCACGCTGGACGGTCTGCCCGGTGGCCACGTCGGTGGCGGTGCCGTTCAGCCAGTGGAACCCGAAGACCAGGCGGTACTGGCGGTTGTTGTCGTAGTTGTCCGGGACCCGCAGGATGTACGACCGGCTCTTGCCGTTGTGCTGAAGTGTGTAGGTGCCGCTGCGCAGGGTGGGCGTCTTGCCGCACCCGGCGGTCGCGGCCATGACGGCCAGGTCGCCCGAGGGCGCGGCGGCGCTGTGACCCGACGCCGCGGGACCCCAGGCCAGGATGACGAGCGCCGCGGCCCCTGCGGCGGCGAGAACCGATCGAGTTCGTGTGATCACGTGAATTCCTCTGGGGGGTCGGGTGCCGGGGACGCGCCGCTGGGAGACCGGGCTCCTTTCGTCCCTTCCGGGCGGCGAATGCCCGCGCTGATCCGGCAGGACGGATGCCGAATTCTCGTGCCGGGAGACGGCCGGCGCCGCTTGATCGGGCCCGGCGGCAAGAGAGGCGAAAACGACGTGCTGTTATCGCTAACATCCTGATTTCGCGGTCACGGTAGACAGGCGTGCGCACGCCTGTCAAGAAAGGCGCACGGCCCGCCGAGAGGCGTATTGGCCGAATTCCGTACGTGCCACCGGGGATGCCCGCACCGCCGCGACGAAAGGAGCTGAAATTTTCAGCACGCCACCTCTTCTGTTTTGATGTGATCTCGCGACGAGGTGGTCTCCCGGTTGCCCGGTGACAACCGTTACCTCGTGCTCGCCACCGCCGACGGACACGGACGGCCGTGGGCCACCCCGGCGCGCGGGTCCGCGTCACCCGTCCTCGGTGCGAGCATGCTCAGGTGTCGGCCGGGTCCTCGCCGGTGCCGAGGTTGTCCAGGACGGCCTCCGACAGGACGGCCAGCGTGTCGAGCTGACGCGGGGTGACGACGTCGAGGAAGACGCGGCGGACGTACTCGATGTGCAGTGGCACGGCCTTGGTGATGGCCTCGTGCCCGGCCGGGGTGAGGGCGACCTGCTGTCCGCGCGGGTCGTCGGCGCAGGGGTTGCGCTCGACCTGCCCGCGCGTGACCATCCGGGAGATCTGGTGGGTGAGCCGGGTCTTCTCCCACCGCAGCCGTTCGCGCAGTTCGTAGACGCGCAGCGTGTTGTCGTCCTGCATCCACAACGTGCTGAGGACGGCGTAGTCGGCCAGCGACAGGCCGGTGTCCTGGAGGAGTTGCCGGTTCATGTGGCGGCGCAGGTCCTCCTGCATCGTGAGGAAGGCGTACCAGGCGCGCCGCTCGCGCTCGCCCAGCTCCCCGGATCCGTTCATCCGCTCAGGCTACCGAATCCTTCGTCGATGACATGTCACCCCTTCCGGGGCGGCATGAACGGGTTACATGCGGCGTTTGCCATTTGAGAAAGGGTGATGCATCATCCTTCTTGGGTGACACATCACCCATCGACCACTCGACGTGACCGGCGACGCGATCGTCGGAAAGGAGCCCACGATGGATCGTGTGGCGGGAAAGACGGCCATCGTCACCGGCGGGGCCATGGGCATGGGCGCGGCCACGGTTCGGCGCCTGGCGGCGGAGGGCGCGAACGTCGTCGTCGCCGACGTCGACGTGGACACGGCGCTGGCCCTGGCGGCCGGGCTCGGCCCGCGCGTCGTCGCCGAGCGGCTCGACGTGCGGTCGGAGGAGGAGTGGGCCGAGGTCGTCAGGCGTGCCGAGGAGAGGTTCGGCTCGGTCGACGTCCTGGTCAACAACGCGGGCGTCGCCGACCCGGCCCCGCTGGAGCAGTGGGACGCCGCCCGGTTGCGGCGCACCCTCGACGTCAACCTGGTCGGCGTCTTCAACGGCATCCAGGCCGTGGTGCCGGCGATGAAACGGGCGGGCGGCGGTTCGATCGTCAACATCGGCTCGGTCGGCGCGCTCCAGGGCGTGCCCAGGATGTCCGGGTACGTCGTCTCCAAATGGGGTGTCCGCGGTCTCACCAAGACCGCCGCCCTGGAGTTGGGCGTCTTCGGCATCCGGGTCAACGCCGTCCACCCCGGGCAGATCCGCACGCCGATGACCGACGGCGTCGTCTTCGACACCCGGAACGTCGCGCTCGGACGCGTCGGCGAGCCGGACGACATCGCCGCGATCGTGGTGTTCTTCGCGAGCGACGACTCCCGGTTCGTCACTGGTGCCGAGATCGCCGGCGACGGGGGTCAGATCGCCGGGCCGGCCGACTACCAGGGCTTGCCTCAGTGAGCGTAACGATCACTGCAAGTGATCATCTGGGACGGCGGTTGCTGCGCTGATAACCCCTGGTCAGGCTCCGCAATTGAGGCATGACCATCAATCATGGTGTGCGCCGGGTCGCGGTGCGGGCCGCCGCGCTGGCCTTGACGCTGGCCGCCGGTTCCGGCCTGACCGCCGCGCCGGCCGCCGCCGACATCTCGCCCCTCGGGGCCAACATCTGGACCTGCAAGCCGTCGCCGCTGCGCCCGCGTCCGGTGGTCCTGGTTCACGGCACGTGGGAGACCATGGCCGGCAACTGGGTGACGCTGTCGCCGAAGCTGAAGGCGCGGGGCCACTGTGTCTTCGCGCTCAACTACGGCCGGGTGCCGGGCGCGGGGCCGCTCTACGGCAACGGGGACATCGCCCAGTCGGCCCAGCAGTTGTCCGACTTCGTCGACGCGGTGCTGGCGGCGACCGGGGCGTCCAAGGTGGACATCGTCGGTCATTCGCAGGGCGGCATGATGCCGCGCTACTACCTGAAGTTCCTGAACGGCGCGGCGAAGGTCCAGAAGCTGATCGGGGTCACGCCGTCCAACCACGGCACCAGCTCCCTCGGGCTGGTCAACCTCGCCCGGCTGCTCGGGCTCAGCCCCGCGGTCGCGCTCGTCTGCCAGGCCTGCCAGCAGCAGATGGTCGACTCCGACTTCATGAAGAAGCTGAACGACGGCGGCGACACGGTGCCCGGCGTCGACTACTCGGTGATCGCCACCAGGTTCGACATGGTGGTCACGCCGTACACGTCGAGCTTCCTCACCGGCGACTCGGTGAGGAACATCCTGCTCCAGGACCGCGCCCCGCTCGACTTCAGCGGCCACGCCGCCGTCAACCTCGACCCGGTCGTGCACCAGATCGTGCTGGACGAACTCGACACCCCGCTGCCGTGAAGACGGGCGG
>NZ_BBXE01000029.1:178968-179862 GCF_001570565.1 Herbidospora yilanensis
GGACGCCCCGCCGGTCCGTAATTTTCGGGTCGGTGTCGTGAACGTTTCAGCACGGAATCGATCTTGTACGGTCCGGCCGAGGCGCCGTAAGAGCAGAAGAACGGGCTCGCCGAGGCAGACGGCGCGAAGGAACGCGCCAAGGGCGCGCCTTGACGCGAATCGGCCGCCTCGTATTAGCTCCGCGCACTGCGGCTTGTTAACGCTATCAGTGGCGCCCGGCCGCCCGGCTCCACCGCGAACGACAACGCCCCCACACCGGTCGCCGACGGGCGGCCGGACGAAACAACGAGGAGCATCCCCATGCGCCTGCCCTGGCGAACGCGGACCCCGTCGCCCCGATCGGCGGTGCGCCGCCGTCTCGCGATCATCGCCATCCCGACGCTGCTGACCGCGGCCGGACTGGTGGCCACCCAGCCCGCACAGGCCGCCGTCGCCTGCCGGGTCGACTACACCGTCACCTCGTCGTGGCCGGGCGGCTTCGGCGCCAACGTCACCATCAACAACCTGGGTGACGCGGTGAACGGGTGGCAACTGACCTGGACGTTCGGCTCCGGCCAGCAGATCAGCCAGATGTGGAACGCCACCCCCTCCCAGTCCGGTTCGTCGGTGACCGCCACCAATGTCGCCTACAACGGGGCCATCCCCTCCGGCGGCAGCACCGGCTTCGGCTTCAACGGCTCCTACAGCGGCGGCAATCCGTCGCCGACCTCGTTCTCCCTGAACGGCGTCGCCTGCACCGGCACCCCCGGCACGCCCACTCCCACCCCGACGCCCACGCCGACTCCGACGCCCACCCCCACGCCGACCCCCAGCCCGTCGCCGTCGCCGTCGCCGACGTGCAACCTTCCGTCGACCTACCGCTGGACCTCGACCGGCGCGCTGGCTCAGCCGCGC
>NZ_BBXE01000030.1 GCF_001570565.1 Herbidospora yilanensis
TCTGCGCCCGGCACCGGGTGACCGCGCTGACCTGCGTGCCGCCGCTGTGGACCCAGCTCGCCACCCAGCGATGGCCGGCCGAGGCGACCCGGAACCTGCGCTACTTCGCGAACACGGGCGGCCGCCTGCCCAAGACCACCCTGGCCTGGCTGCGCGAGACCTTTCCCCAGGCCACCCCCTTCCTGATGTACGGCCTGACCGAAGCCTTCCGATCCACCTACCTGGACCCGGCGGAGATCGACCGCCGGCCCGGATCGATCGGCAAGGCGATCCCCCGCGCGGAGGTCCTCGTCGTACGGCCGGACGGTTCGATCTGCGACCCCGGCGAGGAGGGGGAGATCGTGCACAGGGGACCGCTGGTGTCACTCGGCTACTGGAACGACCCGGTCCGCACCGCGGCGCGGTTCCGGCCGTTCCCGCCCGGCGCCGACGAGATCGCCGTCTGGTCGGGCGACGTCGCCTACCGGGACGAGGACGGCTTCATCTACTTCGTCGGACGCACCGACGACATGATCAAGACCTCCGGTTACCGGCTGAGCCCGACCGAGGTGGAGGAGGCGGCCTACGCCACCGGCCTGGTCACCGAGGCCGTCGCGGTCGGCGTGCCGGACGAGGACCTGGGCGAGCGGGTGACGCTGCACGCCGTGCTCGCCGCCGCCACCACGACCCTCGACGAGCTGCGCCGGGCGATGGAACACGACCTGCCCCGGTACATGGTGCCGCGCCGGTTCATCCTCGCCGACGCGTTGCCCCGCTCGGGAAACGGCAAGTTCGACCGCGCCGAACTCCGCCGCCGGGCGATGCGATGACCTGGGAAGGTCACTGGGAAGGTCACCGGGACGGGCGGCTGACCGTCGGCGGAATCCCCGTCGGGAGGCTCGCCGCCCGAGCCGGGAGCACGCCGTTCTTCGCCTACGACCGCGACCTCGTCACCCGCAGGGTCGCCTCCCTCCGCGCCGCCCTGCCCGCCGGAGTCGAGCTGAGCTACGCGGTCAAGGCCAACCCGATGCCCGCCCTGCTCCAGCATCTGAGCGGGCTGGTCGACGGCTTCGACGTGGCCTCGGCGGGAGAGTTGCGGCATGCGCTCGACACGCCGGTGCCCGCCGGGCGGATCGGTTTCGCCGGGCCGGGCAAGACCGTCGGGGAACTGACCCAGGCGGTCGCGGCCGGCGTGACGGTGGAACTGGAATCGGAGACCGAACTGGCCAGGGTGCGCGCGATCGGCGCCACCCTCGGGGTTCGCGCCCGGATCGCGATCCGGGTCAATCCCGACTTCACGGTGCGAGGCTCCGGGATGCGCCTGGGTGGCGGGCCGCAGCAGTTCGGGATCGACGCGGAACGGGTGCCCGAGGTGCTCGCCCGGCTGGGCGACGACGTCGACTTCCAGGGCTTCCACGTCTTCGCCGGTTCGCAGAACCTGCGCGCCGACCACATCTGCGAGGCGCAGCGGCGCACCGTCGACCTGGTCCTCGGGCTCGCCGACGTGTCGCCGCCCATCCGCTACCTCAATCTCGGCGGCGGGTTCGGCATCCCGTACTCGCGCCGGGATCAGCCCCTCGACCTGGAGCCGATCGGCGACAACCTGGCGCGGCTCATGCGCGAGCGCGTCACTCCGCTGCTGCCGGACGCCCGCGTCGTCATCGAACTCGGGCGCTATCTGGTCGGCGAGGCCGGCGTGTACGTCACGCGGGTCGTGGACCGGAAGGAATCCCGCGGGACGACCTTCGTGGTCGTCGATGGTGGGATGCACCACCAGCTCGCGGCCTCGGGGAACCTCGGGCAGGTGATCCGGCGCAACTATCCGATGGCCGTGGCCGACCGTATGGGCCGGCCCGCGGACGCGCCGGTCACCGTGGTCGGCCGCCTGTGCACCCCGCTCGACCTGCTCGGCGACCGGGTGGAACTGCCGAGAGCCGAGATCGGCGACCTGATCGTGGTGTTCCAGGCCGGCGCGTACGGCCTCACGGCGAGCCCCACCGCGTTCCTCAGCCATCCGGCGCCGGTCGAAATACTCGTGTGAGACGGAACGTGTGAGACGGAAGGGGTGCCGGGCCGCGCCCGGCACCGCTCACTCCGGCATGGGCACGGTCGCCGGGAACAGCGACGGCGCCAGGGCCTCGTGGCCGATGTCCCACAGGTCCTTGAGGCTGGTCTCCGGGGCCGTCGCGGCCACCTGGACGCCGAGCGCGATCGTGCGCAGCATGCCGGCCATGCTCCCGGCCGGCATGATCGCCGGGTCGGCGAGCATGAAGATGCTGGTCCGGCCGTTGGACACCGTCACCCTGACCCGGAACGGCTGGCCGTACTGCTGCGCCAGCGGCGTCCACGACATCTCGGCCGGGGTATCGGCGGTGGCGTCGGACGGCCGGCGGTCGAGCTGCACGTAGTTGAACCAGCAGCGGAACAACTGGTTCACCCAGCAGTCGTGCGTCAATTCGTCGCCGCGCTGCGCGGCGACCTCCGCGGCGAGCGCGGCGATCCGGTCGAAGTCGTAGGAGGAGTAGCGGTAGGCCCTCGCCCCGGCCCAGTGGAGGCGCTTGACGTGCTCGCCCAGCGGCGCTCCCGGGTCGACCGTCGCGACGACCGGGATGAGCTGGTTCATCGTGCCGATCACATGGTGGTGTTCCGGCGAGAACCGGTTGGAGGCCATCAGGCTCATCGTCACCTTGTCGGTGTCGGTGTGCCGGGCCAGCCCCGCGGTGACCAGCGCCATCACCAGCGCGGGCGCGGTGACGCCGAGCCGTCTGGCGGCCAGCGAGGCCAGCCCGCCGAGGCGGTGCGAGTGCAGGGTGGCCTCAAGGCGGTCGCGCTTCGCCTTGGCCGGCAGCGTCGGCAGCGGGTCGGCCAGGACGTCGCCGAGGGTGCGCCGCCAGTACCGTTCCGACGCCTCCTGCCGTTCCCGCCACCGCTCGGTGCGCTGCTCGCGGGCCAGCTCGCTCGGTGTCGGCCCGAGTTCGGCGACCGCGCCCGGGTCGGCGATCAGGGCGCTGAACTGGTCGGTCAGGTGGTTGATCGACCAGACATCCATGATCAGGTGCGAGAAGGACAGCGCCAGGAACACCGCCGACCCGTTGGTGGTGATCATGCGCCCGCGCCAGCACAGGCCGCCCTCCATCGCGAACGGCACCGCGCAGAGTTCGTCCTTGGTGTCCTCCGGGTCCTCCCAGTCGCGGACCACCCGGTCCACCCGCTCGATCGGCAGTTCGGCCGACTCGTGCACACGCTGCACCGGCTGCCCGTCCACGATGTGATAGGTGGTGCGCAGCGGCTCGTGCCGGTCCATCAGCACACGCAGCGCGTGCTCGACCCGGGCCATCGGCAACCCCCGCAGGTCGCAGACGATGGGGAGGTTCGCGTCCTGCATCCAGTCGTCCGGATATCGCTCGATCTCACGCCAGCTGAAGAGTTGACCGTGGCTGAGGGGGGCGTCGGCGGGCATCGGTTCTCCTAGCGGTTCGGGACGGACTGCCGTCCGTGCCACAACACGAAGATGGCGACGGCGACGGCGATCTCGAACATGGTCCCCAGCGTGACCAGGCTCGCCACATCGGGATGGATCAACGGCAACCCCCGCAGATCCTGCATCAGGCTGAACACGATCAGGCCGGCGTAGGAGCCCGCGACGGTCCACGTCAGCCGCACCCTGACCGCCCCGGGCCGCACCCAGCCGGTACGGCGGGCCAGCGGCCGGAGCACCGCGGCGGACAACACGACGACCGGCAGCGCCTGCGCCGCCAGGAACAGCGTGACGTCGCCGCCGATGGCGAGTGCGGCCGCGCCCCCGGCCAGGGTGACCGCGGAACCCCACCACAACGCCGACAGCGGCTCCGGCTCGGTCCGCCGCGCCACGACCAGGAGCACACAGGCCACCAGACCGGCCGCCCAGACGGCGGACACGAGCGGATCGAGCCCCCGGAGCAGGAACAGCACGCCGCCGGCGACCGGCCAGATCCCGGCCGAGGCGGCCCAGACCAGCGCGGACCGGATGGGCGCCTCTTCTCCCAAAGAGTTCTCCCAAGAGATTAATTCTGTGCAGGGCGTCTATTCGATTTCGGCCAATAATAGCGCGTCGTACCAGCATCAGAGCTCGCGCGCGCGGTCATGTCAAGGCGTTTCCCCGGGGCGGCGATGACAGCTAGCTACTGGCAACAAGGTGCCAGCACGCGGTCGTGGCCCGGTGCGGGGAGCCGCCCGTAGGGTCGCAGTGACTTCCAGTGGTGACCATTTGAATAACGCTAGTGTCCATCATTTTCGCCGTATGGATATTAGGCTTGAGGTGGCGCATTCATGGTTCAGGACTCGATTCAGTCGGACGCCCGGCGCGATTCGTCGGTCGAGCCGGTCGCTGTGGTGGGCCTTTCCTGCCGGCTTCCCCGGGCGGATACCCCCGATCGTTTCTGGCGCCTCCTCCGGGACGGCGTGGACGCGGTGACCGAGGTCCCCGCCGGCCGGTGGCCGGACGCCGGCGCGACGGGCCACGGCCGGGGCGGGTTCGTCGGCGACGTGGACCGTTTCGACGCCGCCTTCTTCGGGATCTCCCCGAACGAGGCCGCCGCCATGGACCCGCAGCAGCGGCTGGTCCTGGAACTCGCCTGGGAGGCGCTGGAGAACGCCCGGGTCGCCCCCACCGCCCTGCGGGACACCGCGGCCGGGGTGTTCGTCGGCGCGATCTCCAACGACCACGCCGCCCTGCTCGGCGAACCCGGGCGGCACACCTACGTCGGCGCCAACCGCGCCATGATCGCCAATCGCGTCTCGTACTTCCTGGGGCTGCGCGGCCCGAGCCTCACGCTGGACACCGGGCAGTCGTCGTCGCTGGTGGCGGTGGAGCTGGCGTGCGAGAGCCTGCGCCGGGGCGAGACCGGCCTGGCCCTGGCCGGCGGCGTCAACCTGAACCTGCTCGCCCAGACGACCGCCGCCATCGGCAACTTCGGCGCGTTGTCCCCCGACGGGCGCTGCCACACCTTCGACGGCCGCGCGAACGGTTACGTCCGCGGCGAGGGCGGCGCGCTCGTCGTGCTCAAGCCGCTCGCGGCGGCGCTCGCCGACGGCGACGCGGTGCACTGCGTGATTCTCGGCGGGGCCGTCAACAACGACGGCGGCGGCGACGGCCTGACCGTGCCGAGCGCCCGCGCCCAGCAGGAGGTCATCACGCTGGCCCGCCGCTCCGCCGGGGTCGCCCCCGCCGAGGTCCAGTACGTCGAGCTGCACGGCACCGGCACGAAAGTGGGCGACCCGATCGAGGCCGCCGCCCTCGGCGCCGCCCACGCCGGATCCCGCCCCCCGGGGGATCCGCTGCTGGTCGGTTCGGTCAAGACGAACATCGGCCATCTCGAAGGCGCGGCGGGCATCGCCGGCCTGCTCAAGGTCGTGCTCAGCCTCAAGAACCGCGAGCTCCCGCCCAGCCTCCACTTCGACAGCCCGAACCCGGACATCCCACTCGCCGACCTGGCCCTTGAGGTCGTCCGGTCCTCCCGCGGGTGGCCCGCCCCCGGCGATCGGCTGATCGCCGGGGTCAGCTCGTTCGGCATGGGCGGCACCAACTGCCATCTGGTCCTGGCGGAGGCCCCGCCGGGCGCCGGGTCCCCGGACGCCGGGTCGAACGCCGGGTCGAACGCCGGGGTCATGGGTGGGGGGCTGCCCTGGGTGATCTCCGCGCGGTCGGCCGAGGCGCTCCGGGCGCAGGCCGCGGGACTCCGCGACCGGATCGACGGCGAGACGGCGATCGGCGCCGCAGACGTGGCGCTCTCGCTGGTCAGGACCCGGGCACACTTCGAGCATCGGGCGGTCGTCCTGGGCGAGCGCCGCAGGGAGGCGCTCGACGCGTTCGCCGGTGGGCGGCCCGACGAGTCGGTGGTGAGCGGATCGGTCGTCTCCGGCCTGCGGGCGTTCGTCTTCCCCGGGCAGGGGTCGCAGTGGGCGGGGATGGCCGCGGAACTGCTCGACGGGTCGCCGGAGTTCGCCGCGCTCGTCGCGTCCTGTGACGCCGCGCTCGCGCCGTTCGTCGACTACTCCGTCCTCGGTGTCCTGCGCGGCGCCCCGGACGCGCCCGGCCTGGACCGGGTCGACGTGGTGCAGCCGGCGCTGTGGGCCGTCATGGTGTCGCTCGCCGGGTTGTGGCGGGCCAACGGCGTCGAACCCGACCTGGTCGTCGGGCACTCCCAGGGCGAGATCGCCGCGGCCACCGTCGCGGGGGCGCTGAGCCTCCCGGACGCGGCGCGGGTCGTGGCGCTCCGCAGCCGGGCCATCGCCGGGATCGCCGGCCGCGGCGCCATGATGTCGGTCGCCGCGCCGCTCGACGTCGTCGAGGCGGCCGTACGCCCGCTCGCGCCGCAGGTGGGCGTGGCCGCGTTCAACGGCCCGCGCTCGGCGGTCGTGTCCGGGCCGCGCGCGGTCCTCGCCGAACTGGGCGAGCGGCTCGCCGCCGACGGGCACCGGGTCAAGCTGCTGCCGGTCGACTACGCGTCCCATTCGCCCGAGGTCGAGAGCATCCGTGACGAGGTCGTGGCCGAGCTGGAACCGATCCGGCCGGTGCGCTCCACGATCCGGTTCGTCTCCACCCTCACCGGCGAGCCGATGGACACCTCCGGCCTCGACGCCGACTACTGGTACCGCAACCTGCGGCAGCCGGTCCGGTTCGCGCAGGCCACCCGGTCGGCGCTCGACCTGGGCGCCGCCCTGTTCGTCGAGTGCAGCCCCCACCCGGTGCTCGGCGCGGGCGTCGCGGAGACGGCCGAGGCGGCGGAGCTGGACGTCGCGGTCGTCGGGTCGCTGCGGCGCGGCGAGGGCGGGCCCGGCCGGTTCACGCGGTCGCTGGCCGAGGCGTACACGTGGGGGGCGCCCGTCGGCTGGGCGGCCCGGCGCGACGCCGGGGCGCGGCTGATCGACCTGCCGACCTACCCGTTCCAGCGCCGTCGGTTCGGCCCGGCCGCGACGGCGTCCCGTCCCACGTCCGCGGTGGTCGTGGCGGCGGACCCGGAAACGGCCGACGTGCCGGCCGGGCTTTCGCGGCGCGAGATCCGCGAACTGGTCCTCACCACCGCCGCGGTCGTCCTCGGGCACCAGGACGGCACGGGTGTGGAGCCGCACCGGACGTTCAAGGACCTCGGTTTCGACTCGGCCGCCGCGGAGGACCTGCGGGCCAGGCTGCGCACCGCGACCGGGACGCGGCTGCCCACCGGGCTCCTGTTCGATCACCCGACGCCGGACCGGCTGGCCGACCACCTGTACACGCTGACCAGCGGCGGTACGGTCGCCGCCGCCCCAACCGAGCCGGTCGAGCCGGTCGAGCCGGCCGGGCCCGACGGCGACCCGATCGTGGTGGTCGCGATGGGCTGCCGCTACCCCGGCGGCGTGACGACGCCCGAGGAGCTGTGGCGGCTCGTGCGCGACGGGGCCGACGCCGTCGGCGAGTTCCCCGAGGATCGCGGCTGGGACCTCGACGCGCTCTCGGGCATCAGTGACACCCGCCACGGCGGCTTCCTCGCCGGCGCGGACCTGTTCGACGCCGGATTCTTCGGGATCAGCCCGCGCGAAGCGGTCGCCATGGACCCCCAGCAGCGGCTGCTGATGGAGGTCTCCTGGGAGACCGTCGAACGGGGCGGCCTGGATCCGGCCACACTCGACGGCACCCCCACCGGCGTCTTCGTCGGCGCGATGTCCTCCGACTACGGGCCGCGCCTGCACCGGCCCACCGGCGTCGCCGACGGCCATCTGCTGACCGGCACCGCCCTCAGCGTCGCCTCCGGCCGGATCGCCTTCACCCTGGGCCTGCGCGGCCCGGCGATCACGGTCGACACGGCGTGCTCCTCGTCGCTGGTCGCGATCGTGCTGGCCATGCAGGCGCTGCGGCGGGGCGAGTGCTCGCTGGCGCTGGCCGGGGGCGCGACCGTGATGTCCAACCCCGGGCTGTTCGTCGAGTTCAGCCGGCAGGGCGGCCTCGCCGCCGACGGCCGCTGCAAGGCGTTCTCCGCCCACGCCGACGGCACCGGCTGGGGCGAGGGCGTGGGCATGCTCCTGCTCGAACGGCAGTCGGACGCGGTCCGGCACGGCCACCCGATCCTGGCCGTCCTGCGGGGCGGCGCGATCAACCAGGACGGCGCGAGCAACGGCCTCACCGCGCCCAGCGGCCAGGCCCAGCGGGACGTCATCCGCCAGGCGCTCGCGGACGCCCGCCTGTCGGCCGCCGACGTGGAGGTGGTGGAGGCGCACGGCACGGGAACCCGCCTCGGCGACCCGATCGAAGCCGAGTCGATCATCGCCGCCTACGGCGCGGGCCGCGATCCGGAACGGCCGATCTGGCTCGGCTCCCTGAAGTCCAACGTCGGGCACACCCAGGCCGCGGCCGGGGTCGGCGGCCTGATCAAGATGATCAAATCCCTGGAGCACCGCACGCTCCCGCGCACCCTCCACGCCGACGAGCCCACCGCTCAGGTCGACTGGTCGGCGGGCCGGGTCCGCCTCCTCACCGAACAGGTCGAGCTGCCGGGCGACCGCCCGCTCCGGGCGGCCGTCTCCAGTTTCGGCATCAGCGGCACCAACGCCCACGTCATCCTGGAACGCGAGCCGGTCGCTCCGACGTCCACGAGTTCCGCGACCTCCCCGCTGGTCTGGGTGTTGTCGGCGAAGACCGACGGCGCGCTCCGGGATCACGCGGTGCGCCTCGGCGCGTTCGCCGGGGGCGCCGCCGATGAGGATCTGGCCGCGGCCGGGCCGCTGCTGGCGCGGCGGGCGGCCTTCGCGCACCGCGCCGTCGTGGTGGCGAAGGACCGGGCCGACCTCCTCGGAGGACTGGCGGCCGTCGCCGCCGGCACGCCGCACGCGGCCGTGGTGTCGGGTGTGGTGTCGGGCGCGGCGCGGCCGGTGTTCGTGTTCCCCGGGCAGGGGTCGCAGTGGGCCGGGATGGCCGTCGAGCTGCTGGAGTCCAGCGTCGTGTTCCGGGAGCACCTGGCCCGGTGCGACGACGCGCTCAAGCCGTATGTCGGCTGGTCGGTGGCGGACGTCCTGCGGGCGGCCGAGGGCGCGCCGGAGCTGGCCGGCTCCGACGTCATCCAGCCGGTGTTGTTCGCGGTGATGGCCTCGCTGGCCGGCTTGTGGCGCTCGGTGGGGGTGGACCCCACGGCCGTGGTCGGGCATTCGCAGGGGGAGATCACCGCGGCGTACGTCGCGGGGGCGCTGTCGCTGGAGGACGCGGCGAAGGTCGTGGCGCTGCGCAGCAAGGCGCTGATGAAGCTGGGCGGCACCGGCGGGATGCTCGCCGTGCCGTTGCCGGCCGACCGGATCGATCTGGCGCGCTGGGAGGGCCGGTTGTGGCCCGCCGTGTACAGCGGCCCGGCCAGCACGGTCGTCGCCGGTGACCTGGACGCGCTGGCGGAGTACGCGGCGGAGTGCGGCGACGCCGTGCGGACCCGGCCGGTCGCGATCGACTACGCCGCGCACACCCCGCACATCGCGGCGCTGCGCGAGGAACTGCTGGCCACGCTCGGCGACGTCACGCCGCGCCCGACCGAGATCGCGTTCTGCTCGGCCCGCGACGGCGCGTTCATCGATCCCGCCGAGCTCACCGCCGACTACTGGTTCACCAGCCTCCGCACGCCGGTCCGTTTCCAGCAGGCCGTCGAGGCGTTCGAGGGCAACCCGATCTTCATCGAGGCCAGCCCGCATCCGACGCTGACCGGGCACGTCCAGGACACCCTGGCGGCGGCGGACCGGCCGGGCGGGGCCACCGGCACACTCCGGCGTGATCAGGGCGGTCTGGCGCGGTTCCGGACGGCCGTCGCGCACGCGTACACGCTGGGCGCGGAGATCGACTGGGCCGCCGCGCTCGACGGCGGGCCGGGCCACCACGTCGACCTGCCCACCTATCCGTTCGAGCGCAGCCGCCACTGGCTCGGCGGCGACGCTCCGGCGGGGATGGGCGCCTCGGGGCATCCCCTGCTCGGCTCGGTCGTGGCGCTGGCCGGCGAGGAAGGGTTCCTGCTCAGCGGACGGTTGACGCGCGGCGGCGCGCCCTGGCTGGGCGACCACGCCGTCGACGGCGAGGCGATCCTGCCGGGCACGGCGTTCCTGGAGTTCGCGCTGGCCGCCGCGGCCGCCGCGGACTGCGAGGAGGTCGAGGAGCTGACGATCGAGGCGCCCCTGCCGCTGCGGGGCGCGTGGTCGGTCGAGGTCCAGGTCGCGGTCGCCCGCGCCGACGAGCGGGGGCGGCGCGGGTTCACGGTCCACGCCCGCCCGACCGGAGACTCCGAGAACCCGTGGACCCGGCACGCGTCCGGCACGCTCGCGGTGTCGGCCCCGGAGTCGGCCGTGCCGTCCACTTGGTCGCCCGGCACGCCCGTGGACGTCGCCGACGCCTACCAGCGGCTGGCCGAGCACGGCTACCAGTACGGCCCCGCCTTCCAGGGCCTGCGCGCCGCCTGGCGGTCCGGCGCGGACACCTATGTGGAGGTCGCGCTGCCCGAGCCGCTGCGCGGGGAGGGGTTCACCCTCCACCCGGCGCTGCTCGACGCGGCCCTCCACCTCCTGGTGCTGGAGGCCGCCGACGAGGCGCGCGACCCCGGCACGCTGCTGCTGCCCTTCTCCTGGACCGGGGTACGGGTGTCCGCCCAGGGCGCGGACTCCCTCCGGGCGCACCTGTCGGGCGACTCTCTGACGATCTACGACGGAAGCGGAGTCAAGATCGCCGAGGCGGACGCCCTGCACCTGCGCAGGGTGCCCCGGGGCGCGACGCGGCCCGCCGCGGAGACGTACGGCGTCGACTGGGTCGCGGTGGAGACGCCCGCCGCCGACCTGGGCGACCAGCGCTGGGCCGTCGTCGGGCTGGACGAGTTCGCCGACGAGATCGGCGCGGCGCTGGACGAGGCCGGGGTGGTCGCGCCACGGAGCTACGACCTGGTGTCCGTCGCGGAGATGTCCGTCGGCGACGTGCCCGCCACCGTGCTGGCGCCGATCCCGGCGGACGACGACGACCTTCCCTACGGCGCGCACGACGCCATGAACCAGGCGCTCAACCTCATCCAGGCCTGGGTGGGCGACGACCGGTTCTCCGGGTCGCGGCTGGTGTTCGTCACCCGGGGGGCGCGCAGTTCGCCGGCGGGCGGCGCGCTCTGGGGGCTGGTGCGCTCCGCGCAGTCGGAGCATCCGGGGCGATTCGTCCTGTTCGACGTGGAGGAGGGGTTCACCGCCTGGGGTACGGCCGCGGCCGCCGTGGCGGCGGGCGAGACGCAGCTCGTGACGGGCGACGACGCGGTCCTGGTTCCCCGCCTGGCCCGCCGGAGCGTCGCGGGGAGCACCGAGGGGCTGGGCACGGGCACCGTGCTCATCACCGGCGGCACCGGCGGGCTGGGCAAGCTGGTCGCGCGGCGGCTGGTCGAGCGGCACGGCGTACCGGACCTGCTGCTGGTCTCCCGGCGCGGCCCCGACGCGCCCGGCGCGGCCGAGCTGCGCGCCGAGCTGGCGGCCAAGGGCACGCGCGTCACCATCGCCGCCTGCGACGTGTCCGACCGGACCCGGCTGGCGGCACTCCTCGCCGGCCACCGGGTCACCGCCGTCGTCCACGCCGCCGCCGTCCTGGACGACGTCACCGTCGAGGGCATGTCGGCCGGACGCCTGGACAGCGTGTTCGCGCCGAAGGCCGACGCCGCCTGGCACCTGCACGAACTCATCCCCGAGGCGACCACCTTCCTGACGTTCTCCTCGGTGGCGGGCGTGCTCGGCAACCCCGGCCAGGGCAACTACGCCGCCGCGAACGCCTTCCTGGACTCGCTCTCCGTGCACCGCCACGCCATGAACCTGCCGGCGGTCTCCGTCGCCTGGGGCCTCTGGGACACCGAATCGGGAATGTCCGGCACGCTGTCCGAGGCCGACACCGCCCGCCTGGCCCGCGCCGGCATCGCCCCGATGAGCGCCGAGCAGGGTCTGGAGCTCTTCGACGCGGCGCTGACCGCGCAGGACCCGCTCCTGGTGGCCGCGACCTGGGACCGCGCCGGGCTTCGCGCGAGGGCGGCGGCCGGCGAACTGCCCCCGCCGCTGCGCGGCCTGGTCCGCGCTCCGAACCGGACCGCGGTGAAGGGCGCCGAGCAGGCGACCGGACGGGGCGGCCTGGCCGAGAGCCTGGCCCACCTCGCCCCGGACGACGCCAGGACCCGCCTGATCGACGTCGTCCGCGCGCACGTCGCCGCCGTTCTGGCGCACGGCGCCGCGAGCAGCATCGGCGTCGACCGGGCCTTCAGCGAACTCGGCTTCGACTCCCTCACCGCGGTCGAGTTGCGCAACCGGCTCACCGCCGACACCGGGCTGCGGCTCTCGCCGACGCTGATCTTCGACCATCCCACCGTCGAGGCCCTCGCCGACCACCTGTTCCACACCCTGGCGCCCGCCGCGCCCTCCGCCGAAGACACGCTGCGCGCCGCGCTGGAACAGGTCGCGGTCATGGTCGCCGCCGCCAACGGCGACGGGGACTCCATCCGCGACAAGCTCGTCGCGATCCTGCAGAGCGGCCTGGAAACCTTCGGGGCCGCCACGACGACCACCCGGCTCCGAGGGCGGCCGAGCGGCACCGCGGACGCGGCGGAGCGGCTCAGCTCCGCCTCGGACGAGGAGATCTTCGCGCTGCTCGACGACCGGGCCAAGGCGTCACCCCTGAGGTCCTCACCGGAAAGGTCCGAACATGGCGACTGAGGACAAACTGCGCGAATATCTCAAGCGCGCGATCGTCGAGTTGGCGGAGACCCGGCAACGGCTCAGCGACAGCGACGACCGCCGGCACGAACCCATCGCGATCGTCGGCATGGCCTGCCGTTATCCGGGCGGGGTCACCAGCCCGGAGGAGTTGTGGGACCTGGTCGCCGCGGGCGGCGACGCCATCGGGGAGATGCCCGCCGACCGGGGCTGGGACGTCGAGGGTCTCTACGACCCCGACCCGGAGGCGATGGGCAAGACGTACTCCCGGCACGGCGGTTTCCTCTACGACGCGGGCGACTTCGACCACGCGTTCTTCGGGATGAGCCCGCGTACCGCGCTGGCCACCGACCCGCAGCACCGGCTCGTGCTGGAGACCTCCTGGGAGGCCTTCGAACGGGCCGGCATCGACCCGGCCACGCTGCGCGGCAGCCTGACCGGGGTCTACGTCGGCAACATGTACAGCGACTACTCCTCGCGGTTCACCGACGGCGCGGTCCCGGAGGGGGTCGAGGGCACGCTGCTGGTGTCGAGCGCGCCGAGCGTGCTGCCGGGGCGGGTGTCCTACACCTTCGGGCTGGAGGGCCCGTCCATCTCGGTGGACACGGCCTGCTCCTCCTCGCTGGTCGCGATCCACCTGGCGGTGCAGGCGCTGCGGCGCGGCGAGTGCACGATGGCTCTCGCGGGCGGCGTCACCGTGATGGCCACCCCCGACTCCTTCGTCGAGTTCTCCCGCCAGCGCGCGCTGGCGCCCGACGGGCGGTGCAAGTCGTTCTCCGCCGACGCGGACGGCGTGGCCTGGGGCGAGGGCGCCGGCATCCTGCTGCTGGAGCGGTTGTCGGACGCGCGCCGCAACGGCCGCCGCGTGCTGGCCCTCATCCGCGGCTCGGCCGTCAACCAGGACGGCGCCAGCAACGGGCTCACCGCCCCGAACGGCCCCGCCCAGGAGAAGGTCGTCGAGCAGGCGCTCGCCGACTCCCGGCTGGACACCCGCGACATCGACGCCGTCGAGGCGCACGGCACCGGCACCCGGCTCGGCGACCCGATCGAGGCGGGCGCGCTGCTCGCCACGTACGGGCAGGGCCGCGCCAAGGACGGCCCGCTCTGGCTGGGCTCGGTGAAGTCGAACATCGGCCACTCCCAGGCCGCCGCCGGGGTGGCCGGCATGATCAAGATGGTGCTGGCCATGCGGCACGGCGTACTGCCCCGCACGCTGCACGTGGAGGACCAGCCGGACCTGGCGGGCCAGGAAGGTCAGACGGACGGAATCCGGCTGCTGACCAGCGCGCGCCGCTGGTTCCGCGAAGGCCACCCGCGCCGGGCCGGCGTCTCCTCGTTCGGCATCGGCGGCACGAACGCGCACGTCATCATCGAAGAGGCCCCCGAGCAGCCGGAGCCGCCGATCCAGGCTCCCGCGGTCGCCGGCGCCCCGCACGCGTGGCCGCTCAGCGCCCGCACCGCCACGTCGCTGCGCGAACAGGCCGCCCGGCTGCACAGACTGGTCAGCGACGACCCGGCGATGACCCCCGCCGACGTCGCGCACGCCCTCGCGACCCGGCGGGCCAGGTTCGAACACCGCGCCGTCGTCGTCGGCCACGACCGGGAAGCCCTGCTGGCCCGCCTCGGCGGGCACCTCCAGAACGAGTGGATCACCGGCACCGCGCCGGACCGCCCCCGGCTGGCGTTCCTGTTCACCGGGCAGGGCGGCCAGCGGGCCGGCATGGGCCGTGAACTGGCCGCCGCCTCACCCGTCTTCGCCGCCGCGCTCGACGAGGTCTGCGCCGCCCTGGACCGCTACCTGGACCGGCCGCTCCGCCAGGTCATGTGGGCCGACCCCGGCACGCCGGACGCGGCGCTGCTGAACAAGACCCGCTACACCCAGCCCGCGCTGTTCGCCTACGAGGTGGCCGCCTACCGGCTGCTCGAATCGCTCGGCGTGACCCCCGACTTCGTGGCCGGCCACTCCGTCGGCGAGTTCGCCGCCGCGCACGTGTCCGGCGTCTGGTCGCTCGCCGACGCGGCCCGGCTGATCGCCGCCAGGGGGCGGCTCATGCAGGCGCTGGACGTGCCCGGCGCGATGGTCGCCATCGAGGCGAGCGTCGATGAGGTGCGGCCCGGGCTGACCGGCCAGGTCGGCCTCGCGGCCGTCAACGGGCCCGCCTCCGTCGTCGTGTCGGGCCCCGAGGAGGCGACGCTCGCGGTGGGGGCGCGCTGGCGCGAACTCGGCCGCCGCACCCGCAGGCTGCCGGTCAGCCACGCGTTCCACTCCGCGCTGATGGAGCCCATGCTGGCCGCGTTCGAGGCCGAGCTCCGCACCGTCCTGTTCACCGAACCGCAGTTCCCGGCCGCCACCAACCTGGGCGGCGACGCCACCTGGACGCAGCCGTCGTACTGGCTGGACCAGATCCGGCACGCGGTCCTGTTCCAGCCGATGATCGCCCGGCTGGAGGCGGAGGGCGTCCGCGCCTTCCTGGAGGTCGGGCCCGAGGCGGTGCTGGCCGGGATGGCGCACGACTGCGTCACCGGCCCCGGCACGGTGATCGCCTCACTGCACCGCCGGCAGCGTCCCGAGCCCGACTCGCTCGTCGACTGCCTCGCGCGGGTGGCCGTCGCCGGCGTCCCGGTCGACTGGGCGGCGCTGTCCGGTGGCGGCGCGCACGTAGAGCTGCCCACCTACGCCTTCGACCGCGAGCGGTTCTGGCTCAGCTCGCTCCTCCGCGCCGGCGACGTGACCTCGGCCGGACTGCGCGATGCCGGGCATCCCCTGCTGGGCGCGGCCGTCGACCTCGCCGACGACGGCACCACGATCCTCACCGGCCGGCTCGCCGTCTCGTCCGCGCCCTGGCTGGGCGAGCACGTGATGCTCGGCTCGGCCGTGCTGCCCGGCGCCGCGCTGGTGGACCTGGTGCTGGACGTGGGCGGCCGGATCGGCTGCGACGAGATCGAAGAGATCATGTTCGAGGCCCCGCTGGTGCTGCCCTCCCGCGGCGCGGTCGACGTGCAGGTCGTGCTCCAGCACGCCGACGGCCCCCGCCCGATCCGGGTCTACTCCCGGCCCGCCGGCGAGCCGGAGGCCGTCTGGACCCGGCACGTCTCCGGCCTCGTCGGCGCGGCGCCCGCGCCGGTGACGGCCGCCGCCTGGGCCGCCGAATGGCCTCCCGCCGACGCCGTTCCCCTCCCCGTCGACGGCGGCTACGAGCGGCTGGCCGACCTCGGCTACGAGTACGGCCCCGCCTTCCAGGCCGTCCGCGCCCTCTGGCGGCAGGGCGAGGACCTGCTCGCCGAGGTCGCCCTCGACGACGACCAGGAGGTCGCGGGTTACGGCGTCCACCCCGCGCTCCTGGACGCGATGTTCCACCCCCTGCTGCTGGCCGACACCGCCGCCGCCGGTGAACTCCGCCTCCCGTTCGAGTTCCGCGGCGTGCGGTTGCTCGCCGCCGGGGCCCGTCGCCTGCGGGTCCGGCTCACCTCCATCGACGCCGACGGGTGCGCCGTCCAGGCGGCCGACGGCCTGGGGCGGCCGGTGTTCTCGATGGACTCCCTCCGGGCCCGGCCGGTCCCGGCGTCCGCGCTGGCCGCCTCGACCGGCCCGGTGCCGCACGGGGTGGACTGGGTGGAGGTGAGCGTGCCGGCCGGAAACGGTTCCGGGTTCGCGTTCCCGGACCCGGCCCACCTCCCGTCGCTGGAACCCGTGCCCGAGTTCGTGGTGGCCACCCTGACCGCCGATGGCCGGGATGTGCCCGCGGCCCTGCGCGAACTGTCCGGTCAGGCGCTCGACCTGATCCAGACCTGGGTGTCGGGCGACCGTTTCGCCGGTTCCCGCCTGGTGTTCCGCACCCGCCCCGGCGATCTGGCCGGCGCCGCCGTGCCGGGCCTGGTGCGGTCGGCGCAGTCCGAGCACCCCGGCAGGTTCGTCCTGCTGGACGCGGGGCCCGACTTCACCGACTGGGGTTCGGTCGCCGCGGCGGTGGAGGCGGGGGAGACGCAGCTCGTGGCCCGCGACGGCGTGCTGCTGGCCCCCCGGCTGGCCCGCAGGACCGCCGGACCCGCAGGTGGGTTCGGCGACGGCACGGTGCTGGTCACGGGCGGCACCGGCGGCCTCGGCAGCCTGGTCGCCCGGCGGCTGGTGGAGCGGCACGGCGTGCGGGATCTGCTGCTCGTCTCCCGGCGCGGCCTGGACGCGCCCGGCGCGGGGCTGCTCGTCTCGCACCTGGGCGGTTACGGCGCCCGGGTGGTGGTCGCCGCGTGCGACGTGTCCGACCCGGACGCGCTGGCCGCCGCGCTCGCGCTCGTCCCGCCCGACCGGCGGCTCACCGCGGTCGTGCACACGGCCGGTGTGCTCGACGACGCCACCGTCGAGGGACTCACCCCCGCCCGCCTCGGCACCGTGTTCGCGCCCAAGGCCGACGCCGCCTGGTACCTGCACGAGCTCACCCGCGACCTGCCGCTGTCGGCCTTCGTGCTCTTCTCCTCGCTGGCCGGCGTGCTCGGCAACCCGGGGCAGGGCAACTACGCCGGCGCGAACGTGTTCCTGGACGCGCTGGCCGCGCACCGCCGCGAGGCGGGCCTGCCCGGCGTGTCGATCGCGTGGGGGCTCTGGGAGACCGAATCGGGCATGTCCGGCACGCTGACCGAGGCCGACACGGCCCGGCTGGCCCGCGCCGGCATCGCCCCGCTCACCGTCGAACAGGGCCTCGACCTCCTGGACGCGGCACTCGGCAGCCCGGAACCGCTCGTCGTGGCGGCCAGATGGGACACCGCCGGGCTGCGGGCCAGGGCCGAGGCGGGAGACCTGCCCCCGATCGCGCACGGCCTGGTCCGCCTCCCGCGCCGGGTCGCCGCCGGAGGACCGGCGGCGGGACCGGGCGCGTCCGGCGGGCTCGGGGAACGGCTGGCCGGTCTGTCCGAGCCCGACGCGCTGCGCCTGCTCACCGACACCGTCCGCCACCACGTCGCGGCCGTCCTGGCGCACGGGAACGCCGCCAGCGTCGGCGTCGACCGGGCCTTCAGCGAACTCGGCTTCGACTCGCTCACCGCGGTCGAACTCCGCAACCGGCTCAACGCCGAGACCGGCCTGCTGCTCCCGGCCACGCTGGTCTTCGACCACCCGACCGTGAACGCGCTGACCGACTACCTGTTCAAGAGCCTCGCGCCGGCCACCCACTCGCCCGTGGAGATCCTGCGCGGCGCGCTGGAACACGTCGAATCGATGATCACGGCGGCGGCCGGAGACGCGATCAGGAACAAGGTCGTCGCGATCCTGCAGAACGGTCTCAACCGTTTCACCGCCGCCGATGCCGCACGCGACGCAGACGACGTGGACGACGTGGCCGGCCGGATCGACTCGGCCTCCGACGAGGAGATCTTCGCGCTCATCGACAACGAGGGGTGACCCGTGACCACTGAGGACAGACTTCGCGACTACCTCAAGCGCGCGATCATCGAGCTGGAGGACACCCGCGAGCACCTCGCGGAGCTGGAGGAACGCCGGCACGAGCCCATCGCGGTCGTCGGCATGGCCTGCCGCTACCCCGGCGGGGTGACCAGCCCGGAAGAACTGTGGGAGCTGGTGGCCGGCGGCGTGGACGCGATCGGCGAGTTCCCCACCGACCGGGGCTGGGCCACCGACCTGTACGACCCGGACCCGGAGGCGGTGGGCAAGTCGTACACCCGCCACGGCGGTTTCGTGTACGACGCGGGCGACTTCGACGCCGCGTTCTTCGGGATGAGCCCGCGTACCGCGCTGGCCACCGACCCGCAGCACCGGCTCGTGCTGGAGTCGTCCTGGGAGGCGTTCGAGCGGGCCGGCATCGACCCGGCCACGCTGCGCGGCAGCCTGACCGGGGTCTACGTCGGCAACATGTACGAGCACTACGCCGGCCGCTTCATCGGCACGGTCCCGGCCACGGTCGAGGGGACGCTGTTCACCTCAAGCGCGTCGAGTGTGTTGTCGGGGCGGGTGTCGTACACCTTCGGGCTGGAGGGCCCGTCGATCTCGGTGGACACCGCCTGCTCCTCCTCGCTGGTGGCGATCCACCTGGCGGTGCAGGCGCTGCGGCGGGGTGAGTGCGAGCTCGCGCTCGCCGGGGGCGCCACCGTGATGGCCTCGGCGGAGCCGTTCATCGAGTTCTCCCGGCAGCGGGCCATCTCCGCCGACGGCCGCTGCAAGTCCTTCAGCTCGACCGCCGACGGCGCGGCCTGGGCCGAGGGCGTCGGCATCCTGCTGCTGGAGCGCCTGTCGGACGCGCGGCGCAACAAACGGAAGATCCTCGCGGTGGTGCGCGGCTCGGCCGTCAACCAGGACGGCGCCAGCAACGGCATGACCGCGCCCAACGGCCCCGCCCAGGAGCGGGTCGTGCGGCAGGCGCTGGCCGACGCGCGGCTCGACACCCGCGACGTCGACGCCGTCGAGGCGCACGGCACCGGCACCCGGCTCGGCGATCCGATCGAGGCCCAGGCCCTGCTCGCCACCTACGGACGCAAACGAGGAGCCGACCGGCCGCTCTGGCTCGGCTCGGTGAAGTCGAACATCGGGCACACCCAGGCCGCCGCCGGGGTGGCCGGCGTGATCAAGATGATCAAGGCGATGGAGCACCGGACCCTGCCGGCGACCCTGCACGTGGCCGAACCGACGCCGCACGTGGACTGGTCGTCGGGAGGGGTGCGGCTGCTCACCGAGCCGGTCCCGCTCCCCGCCGGCCGGGTGGTGCGGACCGCCGTGTCGAGTTTCGGCATCAGCGGCACGAACGCGCACCTCATCCTGGAGGAGGCGCCCGCCGCCGAGACCGAGACCGAGACCGAGGCCGGGACCGAGGCGCCGGCCGTCGGTCCCCTCGTCTGGGTCCTCTGCGCGAAGTCCGCCGCCTCCCTGCGCGGCCAGGCCTCCCGGCTGAGCGTGTTCGCCGGCGGCGCCCCCGAGGCCGACCTGTTCGCCGCCGGCCGGCTCCTGGCCCGCCGCTCCGGCTTCGCCCACCGCGCCGTCGTCGTCGCCGCGGACCGCGCGGAACTGGTCGCCGCGCTGACCGCCCTCGCCGAAGGCGCGCAGCACCCCGCCGCCGTGACCGGCGTCGCCCCCGCCGACCCGCGGCCGGTCTTCGTCTTCCCCGGTCAGGGCTCCCAGTGGGCCGGCATGGCGGTCGACCTGCTCGACTCCAACGAGGCGTTCCGCGCGCAGATGCAGCGCTGCGAGAAGGCCCTGCGTGTGCACACGGGCTGGTCGGTCACCGGTGTGCTCCGCGCCGACGAGGGAGCGCCGCCGCTTTCGGGCACCGACGTCATCCAGCCGGTCCTGTTCGCGGTGATGGTCTCCCTGGCCGCGTTGTGGCGCTCGCTCGGCGTCGAACCCTCGGCCGTGGTCGGCCACTCCCAGGGCGAGATCGCCGCCGCCTGCGTGGCGGGCGCGCTCTCCCTGGAGGACGCCGCGAAGATCGTCGCGCTGCGCAGCCGGGCCCTGCTCAAGCTGAGCGGCACCGGCGGCATGCTCGCCGTGTCGCTCCCCGCCGGGCAACTGCGCGACCTGCTGGAGCCGTGGCGGGACCGGATCTGGATCGCGGTGCACAGCAGCCCCGCCGGCTGCGTCGTCGCCGGCGACGCGGACGCGCTGGACGCGTTCACCGCCGCCCACGGCGGCGGCGTCCAGATCCGCCGGATCGTGGTCGACTACGCCTCCCACACCCCGCACGTCGAAGTGCTCCGCGAGGAGCTGCTGGCCACCCTGGACGGCGTCGAGCCCCGCGCGACCGACATCGTGTTCAGCTCCGCCCACCGGGGCGAGTTCATCGACACGGCCGAGCTGACCACCGCCTACTGGTACGAGAGCCTGCGCAACCCGGTCCTGATCGAGTCGGCGGTGACCGCCTTCGCGGGCGCGGGCACGCCGCTGTTCATCGAGGCCAGCCCGCATCCGGTCCTCGGCCACGACCTGCGGGAGATCTGCGAGTCGGCCGGGATCACGGCGGGCGTCGCCGCGACCCTGCGCCGGGGGGCGGGCGACTGGCGTCGCTTCCTGACCGCGCTGGCCGACGCGTACGTCCTCGGCGCGGAGGTCGACTGGACCGCGGCCGTCACCCCCGGGCCCGACCGCAACGTGGACCTGCCGACGTACGCCTTCGAGCGCCGCCGCTACTGGCTGGGCGCCGCCGGGCCGGCCGGGATCGCGCCCGCCGGGATCGACGCCTCCGGCCACCCCCTGCTCACCGCCGTGGTGCCGGCGGCCGACGACGGATTCCTGCTCACCGGGGAGCTGAGCGCGGCGACCGCGCCCTGGCTGGCCGACCACGCCGTGGACGGCGGCGTGTTGCTGCCGGGCGCGGCCTTCGTCGAGCTGGCCCTTGAGGGCGGCGCGCTCGCGGGCTGCGACCACCTGGAGGAACTGGTCATCGAGGTGCCGCTCTTCCTGTCCGAGGGAGACGCCGTCCCCATCCAGGTCATCGTCGGCTCGCCCGACGCCGGCGGCCGCCGCTCCGTCGGGGTCTTCTCCCGCACCGGCGTGACCTGGACGCGGCACGTGACCGGGTTCCTCGTCACCGGCTCGTCCGCCGCGGCGGACCTGCCCTGGGCGACCTCCTGGCCGCCCGCCGACGCCGAGCCGTTCCCGATCGAGGGCGGCTACGAGCGGCTGGCCGACCTCGGCTACGAGTACGGCCCGGCCTTCCAGGGCGTCCGCGCCATGTGGACCCGGGGCGCCGAACTGTTCGCGGAGATCGCCGTGGACGCGGACGTGGAGGTGACCGGCTTCGGCATCCACCCCGCCGTGCTGGACGCGGCCTTCCAGCCGATGGTGCTGGCCGCCGGGCCCGGCGGGCCGCGCCTGCCGTTCGCGTTCCGGGGCGTCGGCCTGCACGCGTCGGGGGCGACCCTGCTGCGGGTCCGGCTGGTCCCGTCGGGGGACGACGCGACGGTCGAGGCGGCGGACGCGTCCGGCCGGCCGGTGTTCTCCATCGACAACCTGCGGGTGCGGACCGCGCCGGCGCGCACGTCCGTCGCGCGGGGGCCCGTCCTCCACGGTATGGACTGGGTGAAACCCGCCGCACCGGCCGGAGACGAGAGCGGGTTCGTCTTCCTCGGCGCCGGTCCGCTCCCCGCGGACGTGCCGGGGTTCGTCGTCACCACCGTCGGCGCCGACCCGTCGAGCGAGTTGCCGGTCGCGCTGAGGGAGGAGTCCGGCCGGGCGCTCGACCTGGTCCGGATGTGGGCGGGCGACGAGCGGTTCTCCGGCTCCCGCCTGGTGTTCGTGATCCGGCCGGGGGATCTGGTCGGCGCGGCGGTGCGCGGGCTGGTCCGCAGCGCGATGTCGGAGCATCCCGGCCGGTTCGTGCTCCTGGAGGCCGAGGAGGGCTTCGCCGACTGGTCCGCCGTGGCCGGCGCGGTCGCGGCGGGGGAGACGCAGCTCATGGCCGTGGACGGCGTGCTGCTGGCCCCCCGGCTGGCCCGCAGGACCGCCGGACCCGCAGGTGGGTTCGGTGACGGCACGGTGCTGGTCACGGGCGGCACCGGCGGCCTCGGCAGCCTGGTCGCCCGGCGGCTGGTGGAGCGGCACGGCGTGCAGGATCTGCTGCTCGTCTCCCGGCGCGGCCTGGACGCGCCCGGCGCGGGCGAGCTGGCCGGCGACCTGGGCGCGCTCGGCGCGCGGGTCACGGTCGTCGCGGGCGACGTCGCCGACCGGGACACGCTGGCCGCCGCGCTCGCCCTCGTCCCGCCCGACCGGCCGCTGACCGGCGTCGTGCACACCGCCGGCGTCCTGGACGACGCGACCGTCGAGCACATGAACGGCGACCGCCTCGGCACCGTGTTCGCGCCCAAGGCCGACGCGGCCTGGCACCTGCACGAGCTCACCCGCGACCTGCCCCTGTCGGCCTTCGTGTTGTTCTCCTCACTCGCCGGGACGCTCGGCAACGCCGGGCAGTGCAACTACGCCGCCGCGAACGTGTTCCTGGACGCCCTGGCCGCGCACCGCCGCGAGGCCGGCCTGCCGGGCGTGTCGATCGCCTGGGGCCTGTGGGACGCCGGCAGCGGCATGACCGGCGCTCTCACCCACGGCGACGTGGCCAGGATGGCCCGCTCCGGCGTCGCCCCGCTCACCGCCGACGCCGGCCTGGACCTGTTCGACGCCGCCCTCGGCAGCGCCGAACCGCTGGTCATCGCCACCGGCTGGGACGCCGGCGGGCTGCACGCCCGCGCCGAACTGGGCGACCTGCCGCCGATGTTGCTCGGCCTGGTCCGCGCCCCGCGCCGGCAGGCCGCATCGGGCGGCGCCTCGCTCGCGCCCGTCGGCGGCGACCTGCGGGGACGTCTGGCCGGAGTGCCCGAGGCCGAGGCCAGGCGGCTGCTCACCGACCTCGTCCGCGCCCACGTCGCCGCCGTGCTCGCGCACGGCAGCGCCGCCGGGATCGACGTGGACCGGGCCTTCAACGAGCTGGGCTTCGACTCCCTGACCGCCGTCGAACTCCGCAACCGGCTCAACGCGGAGACCGGCCTGCGGCTGCCCGCGACGCTCGTCTTCGACCACCCGACCGTCACCGCGCTGACCGGCTACCTGTTCAGGAACCTGGCCCCCGCCGCGCCCTCGCCCGAGGAGACGCTGCGCGGCGCGCTGGAGCGGGTCGAGGCCGCGCTCGGCACCCTCAACGGTGAGGCGGACGCGGTCAGGAACAAGCTCGTCGCCATCCTCCAGACCGGCCTGACCAGGCTCGCGCCCGGCCCGGTCACCGCGACCGAAGTGGTGGCGAAGATCGGTTCGGCGTCCGACGAGGAGATCTTCGCGCTGATCGACAACGAATTCTGACCACCGTCCCACCCCCTCGCCACTGGAAAGGCTCGACAAATGGGGAACGAGGAAAAACTCCGCGCCTACCTCAAGCGTGTGACCGTCGAACTGACCCAGACGCGCCGCCTGCTCGCCGCCGCCGAGGACCGCACCCACGAACCGGTCGCGATCATCGGCATGGCCTGCCGCTATCCCGGCGGCGAGACGGTCGAGGGGTACTGGGACATGTTGTCGCAGGGCCGTAGCGGGGTCACCGAGGTGCCGGCCGCGCGCTGGAACATCGACGACTACTACGACCCCGACCCGCGCACCCCGGCCGCCATGTACACCCGGCACGGCGCGTTCCTGCCGGAGATCACCACCTGGGACGCCGAGTTCTTCGGCCTGTCCCCGCGTGAGGCGCTCCGCGTCGACCCCCACCATCGGCTCCTGCTTGAGCTGACCTGGGAGGGCCTGGAGGACGCCGGCGCCTCCCCGGCCCGGGTGGCGGGCAGCCGCACCGCCGTGATCATCGGGCTGATGGACACCCTCCAGTACGGCCGTCTCCAGCTCGAACGCCAGGGCCGGGACGCGCTGGCCGACCCGTACCTGGCCTCAGGGGTGTCCGCCAGCGTCGCCGCCGGGCGGATCGCCTACCAGTTCAACCTGTCGGGCCCGACGCTCACGGTCGACACCGCCTGCTCGTCGTCGCTGATCGCGGTGCACCTGGCCGCGGAGAGTCTGCGGCGCGGCGACTGCGACCTGGCCATCGCGGCCGGAGCGTCGCTGACCATCCACCCCACCAACTTCATCCAGGCCTGCGCCGGCGGGATGCTCTGCCCGGACGGCAGGTGCAAGACGTTCGACGCCGACGCCGACGGCTACGTGATGGGGGAGGGCGCCGGCCTGGTCGTGCTCGAACCGCTCTCCAAGGCGATCGCCAACGGCCGCCGCATCCGGGCCGTGCTGCGCGGCTCCGCCGTCAACCAGGACGGCCGCAGCAACGGCCTCACCGCCCCCAGCCGCGGCGCCCAGGTCGCGGTGATCACCAGCGCGCTGGCCGCCGCCGGTGTGTCGCCCGACGACATCGACCACGTCGAGGCGCACGGCTCCGGCACCCACCTCGGCGACGCGATCGAGCTCGGCGCCCTGCACGACGTCTTCGGCGACCGGCCCGCCGAACGCCCCCTGCGGGTCGGCTCGGTCAAGACCAACATCGGCCACACCCAGGCCGCCGCCGGTGTCGCCGGGCTGATCAAGTCGGTGCTGATCCTGGAGAACCGGCTCATCCCCAAGACCCTCAACCTGACCCGGCCGTCCCCGGCCGTCCCCGCGGACGGCTCGATCCAGCCGGCCGCCGACGCGGTGCCGCTGCCCGGCGAGGGCACGCCGCGCCTGGTCGGAGTCAGCTCGTTCGGCCTGTCCGGCACCAACGCCCACCTGGTGCTCGAATCCGCGCCCTCACCCGAGCCGGCGACGGCGGTCGGGGGGCCGCACGCGCTGCCCCTCTCGGCCGCCGGCGACGCGGCGTTCCGCGCGCACGCGGCCCGCCTCGCCTCCTGGCTGGAGGACCGCCCCGACGCCGACCTGGCCGACGTCGCGCACACGCTGCGGGCCGGCCGCGCCGAGCACGACCACCGCCGCGTCGTGGTCTGCGACGACGTGGCCGGGGCCGTCCGGGCACTCCGGGGCGCCGCCTCGTCCGGGGCCGCCGCGCGCGTCAAGGGGCGGCCACGCGTCGCCTTCCTCCTCCCCGGCGTCGGCGATCAGTACGCCGGCCTCGGCCGGGAGCTCTACCAGGCCGAACCCGTCTACGCCGAAGCGGTCGACCGCTGCGTCGAACTCGTCGGGGACGTCGACCTGCGCCCCCTGTTCCACGCCACTGAGCACCCCGCTGGGCGGCCCGAGTCGGCCTCCGGCGATCTGGCCGTCCTGCTCGGCCGCGCGCACGCCCCCTCGGAGGCCGACGACCGGCTGGCGCACGCCGAGGTCGCCCACCCGTTCCTGTTCACCGTCGAGTACGCGCTGGCCCGGTTGCTCGCGCACCGGGGCGTCCGCCCGGACGCGCTGCTCGGCTACAGCCTCGGCGAATACGTCGCCGCCACCCTCGCGGGGGTCTTCACCCTGGAGGACGCGCTGCGCGTCGTCACCGAACGCGCCCGCCTGATCAGCGCCATCCCGGCCGGCAAGATGGTCGCGGTCGCGGCCGGCGAGGACCAGGTCCGCGCCTTCGGCGCCGGGACCGGCACCGACATCGCCGCGCTGAACGGCCCGTCGATGACCGTCCTCAGCGGCCCGCCCGACGAGATCGACGCCATCACCCACCGGCTGCTCGCCGGGGGCATCGCCTGCCGCCCGCTGCGCTCCGCGCACGCCTTCCACTCCGCGCTGCTCGAACCCGCGCGGGAGAAACTGGCCGCGCTGATCGAATCGGTGCCCCGGCGGGCGCCGGCCACCACGATCCTGTGCAACCTCACCGGCCTGCCGATGACCGCGGAACAGGCCACCAGCAGCGTGTACTGGGCCGACCAGCTCGTCAGCACGGTCAGGTTCGCGGACGCGGTACGGCACTGCGTCGAGCGGGACATCGACGTGTTCGTCGAACTCGGCGCGGGGCAGACGCTCGGCGGCCTGGTCCGGCAGAACCTCGCGGGCGGATCCATGGCCGCGGTCCTCGGCACCCTGCCGGCCTCCTGGACCGGGGGAGAACCGCGCGACTCCCGGGCCGAACTCCTGGAGACCTGTTCCCGGTTGTGGGAACTCGGCGCGAGTGTGACCTGGGAGCGGGTCCAGCCGGGACCGGGCCGCGTCGTCAGCCTGCCGGCGTACCCGTTCCAGCGCACCCGCTACTGGCCCGAGATCGTCGAGGGCAGCGGCTCGCCGGTGCCGTCCGGCCGGCCGGCCGAACCGGCGGACCTCTGCTTCGCCCCCTCCTGGCAGCGGGACCCGGCACGCCGGGCCGTCCCCGCCGACCTGCGGCTGGACGGATCGCTGATCGTGTTCGCCGACTCCGCCGGCGTCGGCGCGGCACTCGCCGACCGCGCCGCCGCGTCGGGCACGCGGGTCCTGGAGGTGGTCGCCGGGACCGAGCTGCGCCGCGAGGGCCGCCGCCTGGTCATCGACCCCCGCGAGCCCGGCCACTACGCCGAGGTGTTCGCTCTCCCCGAGGGTGACGGGCCGGTCCGGGTGGCCCACCTGTGGAGCCTCCTCGCCGACGACCCGCACACCGCCGTCGGGTACGGCTTCGACAGCCTGCTGCTCGCCGCCCAGGCCTTCGGCGACCGGGACGTACGGCTGCTGACCGTCACCCGGGGAGCCACCGAGATCCTCGGGGCGGACGCGACGGCCCCGTACCGGGCCGTGACCCACGGTCTGGGACGCGCGATCCGGCACGAATACGCGGGCCTCGACTGGACCGGCGTCGACCTCGACCCCGCCGCGCCGGACGCCGACGCCGAAGCCGGTCAGATCGGCTGCGAACTGCTGCTGGACGCCGGCCGCGACGACACCGTGCACGACCGGGTCTCCGGCTGGCGGCGCGACCGGCGCTGGCTGCGCGGCTGGGCCGAGGTGCCCACGGTCGCCGATCCACCGTCGCCGTGGCGGGAGGACGGCGTCTACCTGATCACCGGCGGCGCCCGGGGCCTGGGCATGGCACTGGCCAGGCACCTGGTCCGGGCCGGGGTGCGCAGGCTCGCGCTGGTCGGCCGGACCGCGCTCTCCCGCGGTGTCGGCCCTGGCGCCGACCCCGGCTCCAAGGCCGGGCGCAGCCTGCGGGACGTCGCGGAACTGGAGGCCGCCGGGGCCGAGGTGCTGCTGCTCACCGCCGACGTCGGCGTTCCCGCCGAGCTGCGGGCCGCGCTGGAGCGTTGCCGCGACCACTTCGGCACGCTCACCGGCGTCGTCCACGCCGCCGGGCTCCCCGCCGGCGGGATGGCGCGGCGCAGGGCGCTCGCGGACGCGGGAGCGGTGCTCGCCCCCAAGGTCCTCGCGATGGGCCCGCTGGCCGAACTGGTCGGCCCGGGCACCCCCGCCGACCGGCGGCCCGAGCTGCTCGTCCTGTACTCCTCCGCCGTCACCGCGTTCGGCGGCATCGGCGAAAGCGACTACTGCGCCGCCAACACCGTCCTGGACGCCTACGGCGAGGCGCTCGCCGCCTCCGCCCCCTCCACCCGGGTCGTGTCGATCGCCTGGGGCCCCTGGCAGCACGACGACTGGCAGGTGGAGAGCCTCAAATCCGCCACCGGCCTGGCCGAACGCGTGCGCGCCTACCGCGAGCGGTACGGCTTCGCCGACGACGCCGGCTGCGCCCTGCTGGACCGGATCGTGGCCGGTGGGCACGGCAGCGTCCTGGCGGTCCGGCAGCCGCTCGCCGAGGTGCTCCGCGACTGGTCGGCGATGGTCGACATCGACGCGCTGGTCGGCGCGACCACGGCCGTCTCGCTCAGCGAGCGTTTCCCGCGCCCCGAGCTCCGCACCGACTACGCGGCCCCCCGGACCGAGGCGGAGACCGCCATCGCCGAAGTGTGGGGCGCCTACCTCGGCATCGACCGGGTCGGCGTGCACGACCCGTTCTTCGACCTCGGCGGCAACTCCCTGGTCGGGATGGCCATGGTGATCGCCATCGAGAAGGAACTCGGCGTGCCGATCGCGCCCGCCGTGCTGTTCGAACACCCGACCGTGGCGGAGTTCGCCGCGGCGGTGGCCGGAGACGCCGCGGAAGGCGCCCGCCAGGCATTGGACACCAGCGCGGCGCGGGGGTCGCGGCGTCGCCGCGCCCGCTCGGGGACGCGGAAGTGAGGACGCCCGACATGAGAGCTGACGACGTGGCTGACGACGTGGCTGACGACGTGATTGATGACGAGGGTGCCGGCACCGACATCGCGATCGTCGGGATGTCGGGCCGGTTCCCCGGCGCCTCCGGAGTGGCCGAACTGTGGGCCGCCATCCGGGCCGGCCGATCCGGGGTGACCCGCTTCACCGACGAGGAGCTCAGGGCCGCCGGCGTGCCCGGGGAACTGCTCGCCGACCCCGGTTACGTGAAGGCCGGGGCCGTGATCGACGGAGTGGAGCTGTTCGACGCGGGCTTCTTCGGGTTCAGCCCGAAGGAGGCGCAGATCCTCGACCCGCAGCACCGGCTCTTCCTGGAGCACAGCTGGGAGGCGCTGGAGGACGCGGGCTGCGATCCCACCCGCTTCGACGGCGCGATCGGCGTCTTCGGCGGCTCGGCCTGGAGCTCCTACCTGCAGAACAACCTGGTGCCCAGCGAGATCGGCGCCGTCATGGGCGAGCTCGCGGTGGGGCTGGCCAACGACAAGGACTCCCTCACCACCCGGGTCTCGCACACGCTCGGCCTGTCCGGTCCCAGCTACTCCGTGCAGAGCTACTGCTCCACGTCGCTGGTCGCGATCTGCGCCGCCGCCAGCAGCCTGGCCGCCTTCGAGAGTGATCTCGCGCTGGCCGGCGGCGTGGCGGTTGGCGTGCCGCAGCGGGTCGGCTACCTCTACCAGCAGGGCGGCATCGCCCCGCCGGACGGCGAATGCCGCGCCTTCGACGCGGGCGGCCTCGGCGCGCCGCTCGGCAGCGGCGTCGGCGTGGTCGCGCTCCGCCGCCTGGAGGACGCGCTCGCCGACGGCGACCAGATCTACGCGGTCATCCGGGGCTGGGCGGTCAACAACGACGCCGGTCGCAAGGTCGGCTTCACCGCGCCGGGCGTGCAGGGCCAGGCGGCCGTCATGGCCGAGGCGCTGGCCGCCGCCGGTCTGGCCCCGGCCGACATCGACTACGTGGAGGCGCACGGCACCGGCACCGCGCTCGGCGACGCCGCCGAACTGGCCGCGCTCCAGCAGGTGTTCCAGGGCCAGAACCTGCTGATCGGCTCGGTCAAGCCCAACGTCGGCCACCTCGACCGGGCCGCCGGCGTCACCAACCTGATCAAGGCGGCGCTCGCGCTCCGGCACGGCGAGATCCCGCCGACCCGCAACCTGTCCACGCCGAACGCGCAGCTCAGCGCGGGAGAGGCCCGGCTCGACGTGGTCACCGCCCTGCGCGCGTGGCCGCACGGGGCGGGCCGGACCCGGCGGGCCGGGGTCAGCGCCTTCGGCATCGGCGGCACCAACGCCCACGTCGTGCTGGAGGAGGCCCCGCCGCTCTCCCGGCCGGCGGACACGTCCCGGCCGCAGCTCCTCATCTGGTCGGCCCGCTCGGCGAAGGCCGCCGACGAGCTGACCGCCCGTCTCGCCGACCACCTCGCCGACACGCCCGACCTGCGGCTCGGCGACGTCGCCCACACCCTGCGGGCCGGCCGCCGCGTCTTCGAGCACCGCCGGTTCCTGGTCGCCGCCACGGCCGGGGAGGCCGTCGCCGGGATGCGGGACACCGGCGTGCAGGGGCGCGCGGAGAGCCGCGGCGACCGCCCGGTCGGCTTCCTGATCCCGGGCACCGGCGAGCAGTACCCCGGCCTGGCCGAAGACCTCTACACCACCGAACCCGCGTTCCGGGCCGCTCTGGACGAGTGCCGCGCGATCCTGCGCGCCCGGATGAACGGCGCCGACCCGCTGGAGGAGATGCTCCGCCCCCGCGACACCCGTTCGGGAGGCGGCCTCGGCGCCCTTCTCGGCCGCGACGCCGCCGCCTCCGGTCCGATGCCGACCACGCTGCTGCACCCCGCGCTGTTCTCCGTCGAGTACGCCCTGGCCAGGACCCTCATCGGCTGGGGTGTCACACCGGCCGTGCTGGCCGGGTACAGCCTCGGCGAATACGTCGCCGCCTGCCTGGCCGGGGTGCTCTCGCTGGAGTCCGCGCTCGCGCTGGTCGCGCACCGGGCCACGCTGATCGACACGCTGCCCGAGGGCGCGATGAGCGCGGTCCCGCTCGGCGCGGCCGACCTGGCCGCCAGGATCACGCGCGCCGGCGTCGCGGGGATCGACGTGGCCGCCGAGAACGGCCCCGACCTGACCGTGCTCGCGGGCGAGCCCGCCGCCATGGAGGCGGTCCGGGCGCTGCTGGCGGCCGACGGGATCCCGTGCCGCCCGCTCGCCACCGGGCACGCCTTCCACTCCCGGATGATGGAGCCGGTCCGCGCCGGGCTGACGGCCTGGATCGCCGCCAACATCGAGTTGTCCGGGCCGCGCATCCCGTACGTGTCGAACGTCACCGGCGAGCTGATCACCGAGGCGCAGGCCACCGACCCCGGCTACTGGGCCGAGCACATGTGCGCGCCGGTCAGGTTCGACGCCATGCTGGGCACGCTGCTGGCCCAGGGCGACCACGCCCTGGTGGAGCTGGGCCCCGGCCAGTCGCTGGGCGCGATGGTCCGGGCGCACCGTGACTGCCCGCGCGAGCGCTGGCCGCTGGTCGTCTCCACCCTCCCGGCCGCCGCCGACCCGCGCCCGGCCGGGTCCGTGCTCGCCGAGGCCGTCGGGCGGCTCTGGCTGGCCGGCGCCCCGATCGACTGGCCCGGCTACCGGCAGGACCGGCCGGCCGCCAAGGTCGGGCTGCCCACCTACCCCTTCCAGCGGGAGCGCTACTGGATCGACGCCCCGGCCGGGCGTCCCGCCGAGGCGCCGCGCCTGGCGGCCGAACCCGACCATGACCACGTTCAGCTTCTGGAGTCCCGCTGGGCCGCCGAGGCGCTGCCCGCGGAAACGCACACCATCGGCCGTCACGTCCTGTTCGCCGACGGCACCGGGGTCGCCGACGCGCTGGCCCGGTCGCTCCGCGCCGACGGCGGCGAGGTGGTGACCGTACGGGCGGGCGCCTCGTTCGCCGAGATCCCCGGCGGTTTCACCGTCGACCCCGCCTCGGCCGCCGACCACGTCGCGCTGGCCCGGCGGCTGGCCGAGGGCGGCCCCGTCGTCGTGGCCGACCTCCGTCTCCTCGACCCTCACGACGGCCCGGACGGCCGGGCCGTGGTGCCGCTGGCCCGCCTGCTGGACGCCTTCGGCGACGAAGGCGGCGAGAGCACCCGGGTCGTCGTCGCCACGCTGGGCGGCCAGGCGGTCGCGCCGGGGGAGCACGCCGACCCGGCCCAGGCGGCCGCGGCGACGTTGCCGATCACCGGCAACCAGGAGTACCTGGCCCTCGACTGCCGGGGTGTGGACCTGGATCCGCGCGCGAGCGCCGCCGGTCACGCCGACGCCCTGGCCGCCGAGCTGCGGGGCACGTCGGCCGACGTCCTCGTCGCCTACCGGAACGGCCGCCGCCACGTGCGGGAGTTCGTCCCGGCCGCCGCGGCCAAGGCCCACACCGGCGTGCGCCCCGGCGGCACGTACCTGATCACCGGCGGCCTCGGCGACGTCGGCCTGCTCGTCGGGGAGCACCTGATCCGGGCCGGCGCGGGCCGGCTGGTCCTGACCAGCCGGAGCGGCCCGCGCGGCGACGCCGCGGAGCGGCTGCGCGCGCTCGGCGCGGAGGTGCTCACCCCCCGCGTCGACGTCACCGACGCCGGCGCGATGCGCGCGATGCTCGCCGGCGTGGGCCGGGTCGACGGGGTGGTGCACGCCGCCGCCGAGACCGGGCCCGACACGTTCCTCCCGCTCCGGGACGTCACCGAGGCCGCCGTCGCGCGCCACTTCGGCGCGAAGGTCACCGGCGCCCGCGTGCTGGCGGCAGTGCTTGAGGGGCACGAGCCGGACTTCTGCGTGTTGTTCTCGTCCACCTCCGCCATCCTGGGCGGCATCGCGTTCGGCAGCTACTCGGCCGCCAACGCCGCGCTCACCGCCCTGGCCCGGCGGCCGGGATGGCTGGCCGCGAGCTGGGACACCTGGTCGGTCACGCTGGAGCGCCTCGACGGCGGGATGGGCGCCGGCATGGCCGCCCACTCGATGACCGCGGCCGAGTCCCTGGCCGCGCTCGACCAGGTGATCGCGATCGGGAGGCCGGCCGTCGTGGTGGCCGCGGGCGGCCTGGCCGACCGGCTGCCGAAGGTCGCCGCCGGGCCCGCCCCGGCGCACGCCGCCGAGCGTTTCCCCCGGCCCGAGCTGCCGCAGCCCTACAGCCCGCCGCTGACCGGCACCGAGCGCGCGCTGGCCGAGTTGTGGTCGGAGGTGCTGGGCGTCGAGCCCGTCGGCACCCGCGACAACTTCTTCGACCTCGGCGGGAACTCGCTGGTCGCGCTCCAGATGCTGGCGCTGGTCAAGAAACGCTTCGGGGTCGCCGTCCCGACGGTGCTGCTCTTCGAGGCCCCGACCGTCAACCGGCTGGCGGCCATCCTCGACGAACGCGGCGCCACGGCCTCCCCGGTCAAGCCCGCCGCCAAGCCGCCCGCCAGGCCCGCCGTCCCCGTCGCGGCGACCCGGGACGACGACGACCGGCGGATCGCCATCGTCGGCATGGCCGGCCGGTTCCCCGGCGCCGGCGACGTGGACGCCTTCTGGCGCAACCTCCGCGACGGCGTCGAGTCGATCAGCTTCTTCACCCCGGAGGAGCTCAGGGCGGCCGGCGTCGACGAGGCCCTCGTCCACGACCCCGCGTACGTGCCCGCCCGCCCGGTCCTGGACGACGTCGCCGGCTTCGACGCCCAGTTCTTCGGCATCAGCCCCCGCATGGCCGCCCTCACCGACCCGCAGCAGCGCCTGTTCCTCGAAGTCTGCTGGGAGGCCCTGGAGCACGCCGGCTACGGCGCCCCCGGCCACCGCGGCCGGGTCGGCGTCTACGGCGGCGCCAACATCAGCACCTACCTCCTCCACATGGGCGACCGCCTGCTGCGCGAGGACGAGGACGTCAGCCACTACGAGATCATCATGGGCAACGACAAGGACGCCCTCACCACCACCGTCTCCTACCTCTTCGACCTGCACGGCCCGAGCGTCGCCGTCCAGACGTTCTGCTCCACCTCCCTGGTCGCCACCCACCTCGCGGTGCAGAGCCTGCGCGCGGGAGACTGCGAGATGGCCCTGGCCGGAGGGGTCTCGATCCGCGTCCCGGACAAGGTCGGCCACGTCTTCGGCCCCGGCGGCATGGAGTCGCCCGACGGCCACGTCCGCACCTTCGACGCGCAGGCCAGAGGGAGCATGTTCGGCGACGGGGCCGCCGTGGTCCTGCTCAAGCGCCTGTCGGACGCGATCAGGGACGGCGACCACGTCTGGGCCGTGATCCGCGGCTCCGCGATGAACAACGACGGCGCGCTCAAGGTCGGCTACACCGCGCCCAGCGTGGTCGGCCAGGCCAGGGTGATCGCCGACGCGATGGCCGACGCCGGGGTCACCGGTGAGGACATCAGCTACATCGAGGCGCACGGCACCGCCACCGAACTGGGCGACCCGATCGAGGTGGCCGCGCTGACCCGCGCGTTCGGCCCGACCGAGGAGACGCGCTACTGCCCGATCGGCTCGGTCAAGACCAACGTCGGCCACCTGGACCGCGCGGCCGGCGCGAGCGGCCTGATCAAGACCTCGTACGCCCTGACGAACCAGCTCATTCCGGCGAGCCTGCACTACACGGCCCCCAACCCCGAGATCGACTTCGACAACAGCCCCTTCTACGTGAACGCCGAGCTCTCCCCGTGGCGGACCCGCGACGGCCGGCCGAGGATCGCCGGGCTCAACTCGCTCGGGATGGGCGGCACCAACGTGCACATGGTCATCGAGGAGGCCCCGGCGCGGCCCGCGCGCGTCGAGGACGAGAAGGGCCGCCGCCACCAGATCCTGCCGGTCTCGGCCCGCAACGCCGTCGCCGCCGAGCAGGCCGCCCGGCGGCTCGGCGAGCACCTGGCCGCCGCCTCCGGCACCCGGCTGGCGGACGCCGCGTACACGCTCCAGGTGGGCCGCAAGACGTTCGAGCACCGCAAGGTCATCGTCGCCACCACCACCGCCGACGCCGCCCGGATCCTCACCGGCGAAGCGGCCCAGGACGGACTGCTCTCCCGGGTCGACACCGTGCAGGGCCGTCAGGCGGCGTTCCTGTTCGCGGGCGTCGGCGAGCAGTACCCGGGCATGGTCACCGAGATCTACCGGCGCGAACCCGCGTTCCGCGCGGCCCTGGACGAATGCCTTGAGGTGCTGGCCGGACCGCTCGACGGCGTCGACCTGCCCGGCCTGGTCGCCGGCGGGCGCGGCGCGGGCGACGACCTGGCCGTCCTGCTCGGCCGGGCCGAGGCCGGGGCGGGGGACGGCCGGGCTGGCACGCTGCGGCGCACCGAGATCGCCCAGCCGGCCCTCTTCGCCGTCGAGTACGCCCTGGCCCGCACCCTGATGGCCTGGGGTGTCCAGCCCCGGCTGATGCTCGGCTACAGCCTCGGCGAGTACGTCGCGGCCTGCCTGGCGGGTGTGTTCTCGCTGCCGGACGCGATCGCCCTGGTCGCGCACCGGGCCAAGCTGATCGGGGCGATGCCCGCCGGGTCCATGGTGGCCGTCTCGATGTCCGCCGAGGACGTGCGCCGCAGGTTCCGGCTGGAGCGGCGCGGCCTGGACGTCGCCGCCGTCAACGGCCCGCAGGCCTCGGTCGTGGCCGGGCCGCCGGAGGAGATGGCGCGGCTCGTCGCCGAACTGCGCCGGGCCGAGATCCCGTGCCGGGCGCTGGACACCACGCACGCGTTCCACTCCCGGATGCTCCAGCCGGTCGCCGGCGAGCTGACCGACTGGGTGAAGGCCAACATCCGGCTGAACCCGCCGGAGCTTCCCTACATCTCCAATCTGACGGGCGAGCTCGCCGACGCCGACCAGGTCTGCGACCCGGGTTACTGGGCCGAGCACATGTGCGGGACGGTGCGGTTCGGGGCGGGCGTCGAGACGCTGCTGGCCGACCCCGAGCTGGCCGTGGTCGAGATCGGGCCCGGTCAGTCGCTCGGCGCGCTGGTCCGCGGGGCGGGCTGCCCGCCGCGGCGGTGGCCGCTGATCCTGCACGCGCTGCCCGGCGCGAGCGACCGGCGGCCGGACGACGAGGTGCTGGCCGGGTGCCTGGCCCGCCTCTGGCTGGTCGGCGCGGAGCTGGACTGGAACGCCTACCACGGGCGGTTGCCCGAGGCCGGGACCGCCGGCCTGCCGGGCCGGATCCCGCTGCCGACCTACCCGTTCCAGCGGCGCCGCTACTGGATCGAGGGCACACCGGCTGTGGCCGGGCCGAAGGCGGGCCAGCAGGCCAAGCCGGCGGCCCTGGACGGCGGCAACCTGTTCGACGCGATCGCCGGGCTGCCCAAGCTGCCCGAGGAACAGTGGCTCCACCTGCCGGTCTGGCGGCAGACGGCGGCCCCCGCGCCCAGCGTGGACCAGCCCCGCTCGTGGCTCGTCTTCACCCGCGAGGGGGCGGCCGACGAGGTGACGGCCGAACTCGCCGCGACCGGCGCGACCGTCATCCCGGTCCGCCCCGGCGGGGGCTACGCCGCCACCGGCGGCGGCCACACGGTCCGCCCGGGAAGCGTGGCCGACGCACTCGCCCTCCTGCGCGAGCTGCGCGCCGCCGGCCACGGGCTCGACCGGGTCCTGCACCTGTGGACCCTGGAGCCCGGCGACGACACCGTCGAGTACGGCCTGCACACCCTGGTCGCCCTGGCGAGGGCGGCGGGCGAGTCCGGCGTCGACGGCTGGTCGCTGGACATCGCGGTCTCCGGCACCCAGGAGGTCCTCCCCGGCGAGGTCCGCAACCCCGACGGCTCGACGTTGATCGGCCCGTCGCTGGTGATCCCGCTGGAGTACCCGAGGGTCACCACCCGTTTCATCGACGTCGACACCCCCTCCGGCCTGGTCGCCGAGCTGGCCCGCCCGCAGACGGACCGGATCGTGGCGCTCCGCCGGGGACGCCGCCACCTTCCCGGCTACGAGATCATGGCCACCCCCGAGGCGTCCCCCGAGGCCGCCCGGCTGCGCGACGGCGGCGTCTACCTGATCACCGGTGGCCTCGGCGGCATCGCGCTCGGCCTGGCCGAACGTCTGGCCCGCGACGTCAAGGCCCGGCTCGTCCTGCTCGGCCGGTCCGGCCTGTCGGACCGGGACGAGGCCGCCCGTCGCCGCAGCGCCCAGGTCCAGGCCATCCGAGACCTCGGCGGCGAGGTCGAGATCGTGGTCGGCGACGTGTCGGATCCGGCCGCGGTGAAGCGGGCGGTGGACACGGCGATCGAGCGGTTCGGCGCGCTCCACGGCGTCCTGCACGCGGCCGGGCTCCCGGCCATGGGCCTGATGCAGTTCAAGCGCCCGAAGGAGCTGGACGCCGTGCTCGCCCCCAAGATCGCCGGAACGCGGGCGCTGGCCGAAGCCCTCCGCGTCGGCGAGCCCGGCGAGATCGAGCTGGACTTCCTGGCGCTGTTCTCCTCGATCACCTCCGCCACCGGCGGCGGCCCCGGCCAGGTGGACTACTGCGCCGCCAACGCCTACCTGGACGGCTACGCGCTGCGACTGGCCGCGACCGGCCGCAACGTCGTCTCGATCGACTGGGGCGAGTGGACCTGGAACGCCTGGGAGGCCGGCCTGGCCGGCTACGACGAAGGTCTCCAGACCTTCTTCAGGGAGAACCGGGCCAGGGTCGGCATCGGCTTCGAGGAGGGGTACCGCTCGTTGCTGCGCGCCCTGGCCGGCGGCGAACCCCGGGTGATCGTCTCCACCCAGGACTTCGAGACCGTCGTCACCGGCAGCGCGCTGTTCAACCTGGAGGCGGTGACCGCGCCCGCCGGGGCCGGCGCCGCCGGGGACCGGCATCCCCGGCCCGAGCTGGTCACGCCCTACCAGGAGCCGTCCGGGCCGAGGGAGGAGGCCATCGCGGTCATCTGGGGCGACGCGCTCCGCCTCGACCAGATCGGGGTGCTCGACAACTTCTTCGAACTGGGCGGCAACTCGCTGCTGGGCGTCAGCATCGTGGCCGCCCTGCGCCGCGAGTTCGCCCTCGCCGAGCTCCCGCCACACATCTTGTACGAGGCGCCGACCGTGGCCGCGCTCGCCGTGACCATCGAGGCCCTCACCTCGGGACCCGCACCGGCGTCGGGGACGGCGGCCGAGAACGGGGGCAGCCACGTCCGCGCTCAGCTCCGCCGTTCGGGCCTGGAGTCGTCGGCCTCCCGCCGGCGCCGATGAGCGCCATCCGTCAGCACGACAACCAGAGAAACGGAGAGGTCATGACAGTTATCGGTGTGGTGGGCGCCGGCGTGATGGGCGTCGGCGTGGCCCAGAACCTGGCCCAGACCGGCCACGATGTGGTCCTGGTGGACAAGGACGAGGAGATCCTCGCCGCCGCCCGCGCCACCATCTGGCGCAACGCCAGGATGAGCCGCCTGATGGGCGGCCCGGCCCTGGACCCCGATGACGTGTTGTCCCGGATCACCACCGCGGTGGGCGCCGAGGCGGTCGCCAAGGCCGACGTCGTCATCGAGAACGTGACGGAGAACTGGGACGTCAAGCGGTCGGTCTACGAGACGATGGACGCGGTCTGCGGGCCGGACACCATCTTCGTCGTCAACACCTCCGCGATCCCGATCACCAAGGTCGCCGCCGTCACCGGCCGCCCCGACAAGGTGGTCGGGGTGCACTTCATGAACCCGGTCCCGGCCAAGCCGGCGTGCGAGCTGATCCCCGGCTTCCACACGACCGCCGAGACCGTCGAGCGGGTCCGCGACCTGCTGTCGGCGATGGGCAAGAAGGCCATCGACGTCAAGGACGCCTGCGGGTTCGTCTCCAACCGGGTCCTGATGCTCACCGTGAACGAGGCCGCGTTCCTCGTCCACGAGGGCGTCGCCACCGCCGAGTCGGTCGACGAGGTGTTCCGGAGCTGTTTCGGCCACCCGATGGGCCCGCTGGAGACGGCCGACCTGATCGGGGTCGACACCATCCTCTACAGCGTGGAGGTGCTCTACGAGCACTACGCCGACAGCAAGTACCGCCCTTGCCCGCTGCTCAAGCAGATGACCGACGCGGGCCTGCACGGCCGCAAGTCGGGCCGCGGTTTCTACACCTACGACGCCAAGTAAGCGATCCCCGAAGGAGCCAGATATGTCCGGCAACGCCAAGGAACAGATCCTCGACTTCGTGCGCGCCCGCTACCCGCAGGCGGACATCGACGAGACCCAGGACATCTTCGCCCTGGGCTTCGTGAACTCGCTGTTCGCCATGGAGCTGGTGATGTTCATCGAGAAGACCTTCGAGGTCACCATCCCCAACGACGAACTGAAGATCGACAACTTCCGGACCGCCAACACCATGGCGGAGCTGGTGGACCGGCTTTCCCCCGCGCGGGTCTGAGATGACGACCCTGGCTGAGACCGCGCCGGGCACGCTTCAGGTCACCGACAGGAAGTCCGCCCGCGCGTTCGTCGACACCCACATCGTCCCGTACGCCGACGCGTACGACCGGCAGGGCCGGGTCCCCGAGGAGCTGCTGGAGCGGATGACCGCCGCCGGGCTCTGGGCCCCCTTCCTCCCCCGGGACACCGGCGGCGGGGAAATGGACGGGGGGATGGACCTGGTCACCCTCGGCGAGGTCCACGAGGAGGTGGGCCGGGGCTGCTCCTCGGTGCGCAGCCTGCTCACCGTGCACACGATGGTGTCGTGGGCGGTGCAGCGGTGGGGCAGCCCGGCCCAGCGCGAGCAGTGGGTGCCGGCGCTCGGCCGGGGAGACGTGCTCGCCGCGTTCTGCCTGTCCGAGCCCGGCGCCGGCAGCGACGCCTCCGGGATCGCCAGCAACGTCGTGGAGAAGAACGGCGGCTGGGTGCTCAACGGCGTCAAGAAGTGGATCACCAACGGCCAGCGCGCCGACCTCTTCCTGGTCTTCGCCCGCACGGCCACCAGCATCGGGGCGTTCCTGGTCCCCAGGGACAGCCCCGGCGTCGAGGTGACGCCGATCGAGGACATGCTCGGCACCCGGGCGTCGATGATCGCGGAGATCTCCTTCCGCGACGTCGCGCTCGGCCCGGACGCGCTGCTCGGCCCGAGCGGCTTCACCGCCGGCATGGTGCTGACCGGCACCCTGGACCTCGGCCGCTACAGCGTGGCGACCGGCTCGGTCGGCATCATCCAGGCCGCGCTGGAGGCCTGCGCCGCGTACGCCTCCCGGCGCACGGTCGGCGGGTCGCTCCTCAAGGATCTGCCGCTGATCCAGGCGAAACTCTCCGACATGGTCACCGACGCGCGGGCGGCCCGCCTGCTCGTCGCGGAGGCCGGTCGGCTCAAGGACGCCGGCGAGGCGTCCACGATCATGGCGACCTGGGTGGCGAAGTACTTCGCCTCCACCGCCGCCGCCCGGCACGCGTCCGAGGCGGTCCAGATCCACGGCGCGAACGGCTGCGGCCACGACTACCCGGTGGCGCGGCTGTACCGGGACGCCAAGGTCATGGAGATCATCGAAGGCAGCAACGAGATCCAGCGCGTCACCATCGCCAGCCAGGCAGAACGGGAGATCATCTGATGACCGTGGTCGACGAAAGCCCCCTTGTCGTCCCGGAGAAGCCGGTCCAGGGCCGGATCAAGTGCGTGGTCTGGGACCTGGACAACACGCTCTGGGACGGCGTGCTGCTGGAGGACGGCGAGGTCACCCTGCGGCCCGCGGTGGCGGCGCACATCCACCGGCTCGACCAGATGGGAGTGCTGCACTCGATCGCCAGCAAGAACGACCGCGAGGCCGCGCTGGAGAAACTGCGCGAGTTCGGCCTCGACGAGATGTTCCTGCACCCGCAGATCAACTGGAACGCCAAATCCGACTCCATCGCGCGCATCGCGAAGGCGCTCAACCTCGGGCTGGACGCCTTCGCCTTCGTCGACGACCAGGAGTTCGAGCGCGGCGAGGTCGGGCACGGCCTGCCCGCCGTCACCCTGGTCGACATCGTGGACCTGGAGGAGGCGCTGGCCCGGCCGGAGTTCATCCCCCGGTTCGTCACCGACGAGTCCGCCCAGCGCCGCCCCATGTACCAGGCGCAGGCCGCGCGGGACGATCTGGAGTCCGGTTTCGTCGGCACCAACGAGGAGTTCCTGGCCGGGCTGGAGATGCGGTTCACCATCGCTCCGGCCGTGCGGGACGACCTCCAGCGGGCCGAGGAGCTGACGGTCCGCACCAACCAGCTCAACTCGACCGGCCGCACCTACTCCTACGAGGAACTGGACGAGCTGCGCGAGTCGCCCGACCACCTGCTGCTGGTCGCCTCCCTGACCGACCGGTTCGGCAGCTACGGCAAGATCGGTCTCGCCCTGGTGGAGAAGGGTGAGCGGGAGTGGCGGCTCAACATGATGCTGATGTCCTGCCGGGTGATGTCCCGCGGCGTCGGCATGGTGCTGCTCAACCACATCCTGCGGCTGGCCCAGGCGGCCGGCGTGAGCGTGCGCGCCGACTTCGTGGAGACCGGCCGGAACCGGATGATGCAGGTCACCTACGCCTTCGCCGGATTCCGCGAGGTCAGCAGGGACGGCGTCCACGTGGTGCTGGAGGCCGACCTGACCACCGTCCAGCCGCCGCCGCCCTACGTCCACTTGGAGATCGTCGATGAGCTTTGACGACGCCGGCCGGTGGATGCCGTTCGCGGGCCAGACCGGCGCCGGCCCCGGCGCGCTCGCGCTGTACTGCCTGCCGCACGCAGGTGGCGCCGCCTCCACCTACCGGAGCTGGCAGCGAGTCCTGCCGGGGGTGGCCGTCCAGCCCATCCAGCTCCCGGGCCGGGACAGCAGGCTCAGGGAGCCCGCCTACGACCGGATGGGCCCGCTGGTGGCCGACCTCGCCGAGATCATCCAGGCGGACGTCTCGCTCGGCTCGATCGACCGCAGATACGCCCTGTACGGCCACAGCCTCGGCGCGCTCGTCGTGTTCGAGCTGGCCCGGGAGATCCGCCGTCGCGGCGGCCCGCCGCCGGTGCACCTGTTCGTCTCCGGTTCGGTCGCTCCGCAGCTCGCCTACGAGGACGGCAAGCCGGTCGGGCAGATGTCCCGGCCGGAGGTCGTCTCGATGCTCCGCGAGCTGGGCGGCACGCCGGAGTGGCTGCTGACCGATCCCGGCGTGCTGGACATGATCCTCCCGGCCGTGGTCGCCGACTTCACGATCAAGGAGACCTACGAGTACCGCGACGAGAAGCCGCTGGACCTGCCCATCACGGCCATGCCCAGCACCGACGACCCCCGGATCAAGGCCGAGACCGTGACGCCGTGGGGAGAGCAGACCACCCGGGAGTACGAGCTCCAGCCGTTCGTCGGCGGACACTTCGCGGTGTTCGAGCAGGCCGCGCTGGCCCACAAGCTCATCTCCAAGGCCCTGCTCAAATGGATGTGACGGACTCCTTCGTGTGGCGGGTCCACCTCGATCAGCCGGATGGCGCGAGGTGGGCCCCGCTGCTTTCCGGGGACGAACGGGCCCGCGCGGCGGCGCTGGCGACACCGGCCGAGCGCCGCCGCTTCACGGTCGCGCACGGCGTCCTGCGGGCCGTCCTCGGCGGGCTCACCGGCCTGCCGCCGGCCGGTCTCGTCTTCGGCGCGGAGCCCGGCGGCCGGCCGTACCTGGCCGGCCGGCCGATCGACTTCAACCTGTCGCACTCCGAGGAGTGGGCGCTGATCGGGGTGGCCCCGCCGGGCCTGCGGGTCGGCGTCGACGTCGAGCGCGTCCGCGACGACCTGGACCATCTGGCCATGGCCCGGCATCTGTACCGGCCCGCCGAGGTCGACCACCTGACCCGGGCCGCCTCGCCCCGGGAGGAGTACTTCCGGCTCTGGTGCGCCAAGGAGGCGTACATCAAGGCGACCGGGGCCGGCCTGGCCGGCCTGCGGGACGCGCTGGTAACGCCGGAAGGGAACGCGACGGTGGGTTCGTCGCGTTCCCTTCGCTGGCTTGAGGTGGCGCCCGGCTACGCGGGCGCCGTCGTCACGACCGCTGTCACGACCGTTGCGACACCGGCACCACGTACCGGTTGAACACCAGGTCCCGCAGCACGTCGTCACCGCCCTCCACGATCGACACGTACCGCACGTCCCGCAGCAGCTTGCCGATCACCGCGTCGTGGGTGTAGCCCACGCCGCCGAACATCTCCGACGCGGCCGAGGCGATCTGCCAGCCGGTCTGGCCGCAGAACATCTTCGTGGTCAGCGCCGCCTTCAGCGTGCCCACCCGGAGGAACTCCGCGGCCGCGTCCGGCCGGGCCGCGATCTCGTCGTACCGGCGGGCCGCCGCCAGGCACTGGTTCGCCATCACGTCGATCTGCATCTCGAACTGGCCCAGCTTGGCCGCGAACACCGCGTTGCCGGCCAGGACGGCGCCCTTGACCTGCTTGGACCTCCCGTACTCCAGGCACACGTCCCGGATCCGGCGGGCGATGCCGAGCGCCGTCGTGGCGATCAGGATGCGGCTGGCGTTCAGCCCCACCTCCAGCAGCCGCAGCCCGTTGCCGCGCAGCACGTTGGCGGCCGGCACCCGGCAGTCGGTCAGCGTCACCTGATAGGTCGCCGAGGAGCGCAGCCCCAGCACGTCCCAGCGTTTGTCGATCCGGATGCCCGGCGTGTCCCGGGGGACCAGCACCGCGAGGTAGCCGGCCGGGTCGTGTTCGGCGCGGGCGACCACCACCAGGAACTCGGCGAAGTCGGCGTTCGTGGAGAACGCCTTCTCCCCGTTCAGCACGACGTCGTTCCCGTCGCGGCGGGCCGTCGTGGTGATCCTGGCCAGCTCGCTGCCCGCCGCGTGCTCGCTGCCGAGCGTCGCGCAGAACCCGCTCCCGGCCACCAGCTTGCCCAGGTAGTGGTCCCGCAGTTCGGGGGAGCCGTACCAGGAGACCATGCTGGTCGTCAGAATCGGGATGAACAGGGTGAACGCGGCGCCGGCGTCGGCGTAGGCGAGTTCGGCGACGATCCGCACGCCGTCCTCCAGGCTGAGGCCGGGGCCGCCGTGCTCCTTCGGCACCCACCAGTTCGCCAGGCCGGTGTCCGCGAACCGCTCGTACAGCGGGAGCGGCGCCTCGGCCAGCGAGTCGAGGTAGGCGTCCTTGCCGATGAGCTCCCTGCGCGCGAACGCCTGGACCGAACGCACGTGCTCCGGCTGCCTCATCCGGTCTCCCGTTCGTCCAGCAGCTCGGCCAGCATGCGCACCGTCGGGCACTCCAGCAGTCCCGTCACCGGCACCGACGCGTTCAGCGACTTGCGGATCCTGGTGGTCAGCTCGATCGCGAGAAGCGAGTGGCCGCCCAGCTCGAAGAAGTTGTCGGTGGCGCCGATCGGCTCGATGCCCAGCACCCGCGACCAGATGTCGGCCAGCGCCGCCTCGGTGCCCTCCCTCGGCTCCACGTAGGGGTTGTTGAGATCCGGCCTCGGATGGCGTTCCTGGTCGTCGAGGGTGTCGTCGGTGTTGTGGATGTCGCCGACGACCCACTGCGCCAGCCGGCCCTCCAGCGGACCGGTCGAGATGACCAGATGGCCGACCCGGTCGGTGGCCGACAGGGCCCGCTCGAAGACGTCGACGCCTTCGACCGGGGCCATCGCGAAGCCGACCACGGCCTCGCTGTGGCCTTCCAGACGGCTGGCGTCGATGCTCCAGGTGTCCCAGTCGACGGTCACCCAGCGGCTCGCGCCCGCCACCCGGGACTGCCGGATGTAGGCGTCCAGCGCCGCGTTGGCCGCCGCGTACGGCGCGAGCGTCATGCCGCCCAGCACCGCCGCGATGGACGACAACGTGATCCGCCGGTCGGCGGCGTGCCCGCCGAGCACCTTCTCCAGCACGTGGAAGCCCTTGACCTTGGTGGACAGGTGGGCGTCGCACTGCGCGCGGTCCATCAGGTGGGCGAAGTTGAAGTACGCCCCGTCCTGCACGCCCGCGCCGTGCACCACCACGTCGATCCCGCCGAACCGCTCGACCGCGGCCTCGACCACGGCCGCCATCCGCTCCTCGTCCGCCACGTCGGCGGACAGGCAGAGCACGGTCGCGCCCCGGCTCTCCAGGTCCAGGATGTTGCGGACGTGCCGGGCGGTGCGCTCGCCGCCGGGGGGCGTCTCGGCCAGGAACGCCTCCCACTCCTCGCGGGGCGGCAGCGGGGAGCGGGCGGTGAGGACCAGGTTGCAGCCGTAGGCGGCGGCCAGGTGCCGGGAGAGCACGAGCCCGACATCGCCGAGGCCGCCGGTGATCAGCACGGTCTCGCCGTCCCTGATCGGGCGGGTGTCGTCGGTCGGCTCGTCGATCGGGAACTGCTCGTAGGCCCGCACCCAGGTCTCGCCGGCGCGGACCGCGACCGGGCCCTCGTGCGGGGCCAGGATCGCGGCCAGGATCTGGACGGCGTCGCCGACGGCGTCGGTGTCGATCGTGCGGGCCCGGATCCGGGGGTTCTCCTGGGCCAGGCTGGGGGCCAGCGCCGCCAGCGTGGCGTGCTCCGGGTGACGCAGGTCCGAGCCGAGCACACCGACCGCCCCCGAGGTGAGCAGGGCGAGTTCGGCGCGCGGCGCGGAGCCGCTGTTGTCGACCAGTTCCCTGGCCAGCGCCAGCACGGAGTAGAAGCCGCGGCGCTGTTCGGCGTCGAAGTGCGCGGACGGGTCCTGACCCGGTCCCGGCTCGGCCGCGGCCAGGCTGAACCCGTGGACGATCGCGCGGGGCGCGACCAGCAGCGAGTACAGCAGTTCGGCCATGTCATCGGGCTGGTCCAGCCGGATGGTGAAGTCTCCCGCGTCGTCCTGGCCGAAGCTCTCGCCGCTCCGTACCGCCGTGACCTCGGCGCCCGCCGCGTTCAGCCGGTCGATCAGAGCCTCGCCCCGGGCGTCGTCGGCGAAGACCAGCCAGGGACCGGCCGCCCGCAGCCGCTCGTCCAGGTCGGCGACCGCGAACGGCCGCTGCCGCCAGGTCGGCAGGTACGTCCACTTCGACCGGTCGAACGTCTTGTCGTCGCTCACCGGGGCGGCCTGCATGTCCGGGTTGGCCTTCACCCAGTAGCGGCGCTTCTGCCACGGGTAGGTGGGCAGCTCGACCCTGCGGCCGGCCCCCCGGTGCAGCGCGGTCCAGTCGATCGTGCTGCCGGCCTGCCACAACCGGGCCAGCGTGGCCAGCAGCCACTCGGCCGCGGGCACCCCGTCGACGGGGGCGACGGCGATCTCCTCCGACGCCTGACCGGCGTCCTCACGCGACACCTGCACGCCGAGCCGCCGCAGCCCGTCGGCCAGCGCGCCGACCGCGTCGTGCCGGTCGGTGCCGTCCTCGATGCCGATCACGGCGTCGACCGCCGCGAGCAGCTCCGGCCACCAGGCCGCCGGCACGCCCTCCGGCGTGACCAGGCGCACCTTCGGGTTACGGCGCTGGGTCTTGGCGTTGATCCAGCGGGAGGGGTCGGTCAGCGCCACGACCGCGTCGTCGCGGTCGGCGACCACGACCGCGCGCCGCAGCGCGAACCCGCCGCGCGACATCTGCAGGGTGAACGCCACGTCCGCGACGTCCTCGCCGGAGTCGCCGGCCAGGTGGGCGGCCAGCCGCTCGCCGAGCTCGTTCAGCGCGTTCTCGTCGCCCGCCGAGAACGTCAGCAGGTGCGGGCCCGGCCGGTGCGGGCGGGCCTCGCGCGGCGGCGCCTGCTCCAGCACGACGTGCGCGTTGGTCCCGCCGAGGCCGAACGAGCTGACCCCGGCCCGGCGCGGATGCGGGCCCTCCGGCCACGGCCGGTGCTCGGTCAGCACGGTGAACCGGTCCTGCGCGGTGGCCAGCGCCGGGTTCGGCTGGACGTAGTCCGGCACACCCTGGAGCAACTCGTGCTTGAGGCTCAGCGCGGCCCGCATCAGCCCGGTCACACCGGAGGCCCGGTCGAGGTGACCCAGGCTCGGCTTCAGCGAACCGAGCACGGCCGGGGTCTCCCGCGGCTGGGTGAACACCCGGTTCATCGCGGCCAGCTCGATCGAGTCGCCCAGCATGGTGCCGGTGGCGTGGCACTCGACGTAGCCGATGGTGTCGGGTTTGACCCCGGCCACGCCGAGCGCCGACTCGATCACGTCGGCCTGGCCGTCCACGCCCGGCGCGGTGTAACCGGCCCGCATCCGGCCGTCGTTGTTGGAGGCCGAGCCGAGGATGACTGCGTGGATCACGTCGCCGTCGGCGAGCGCGTCCGACATGCGCTTGAGCGCGACCGTGCCGACGCCGCTGCCCATCACGGTGCCGCCCGCCTCGGCGTCGAAGCTGCGGACCTTCCCGTCCGGCGACATGATGCCGCCCTGCTCGTACAGGTAGCCGGCCGGCTGGGGGAGCGGCGTGAACGCGCCGCCGGCCAGCGCCATGTCGCACTCGTACGTCAGCAGGCTCTGGCAGGCCAGATGCACCGCCACCAGCGACGTGGAGCAGAACGTCTGCACCGACACCGCCGGTCCGCGCAGCCCCAGCTTGTACGACACCAGCGACGCCAGCGAGTCGCGCTCGTTGCCGATCGCCATCAGCATCGCGCCGCCCGGCGCGTTGGTCAGGTGGAAGATGTTCTTCACCACGTAGTCGGGGAACCCGCACCCGCCGAACACCGCGACCTGCCCAGGCACGTCGGTGGGGCAGTAGCCGGCGCCCTCCAGCGCCTCCCACGAGCACTCCAGGAACAGCCGGTGCTGCGGGTCCATCATCTCGGCCTCGCGCGGGTTGATCCCGAAGACCCCCGCGTCGAAGTGCTCCAGGCCGTTCAGCGGGCCGCCGATCCGCACGTAGCGCGGGTCGGCGATCTGCCCCGGCTCGACGCCGGTCTCGCGCAGCTCCTCGTCGGTGATCTCGCGCAGGCCCTTGATCCCGGACAGTACGTTCCGCCACAGGTCGGCGACGCTGTCGGCGCCCGGGAAACGACCGGACATGCCGATCAGCGCCACCGCCGAGGCGTAGTCGGTTTCTGTCATGACGTCCTTCCGCTCCGGAGCATGTTCCGCCGCTGTTCGATGCGCGAGGTGCGCTGCTGTTCGCGCACGTCGGCCGTCTGCTCTTCGTTGGCCTCGCCCGCGGTGGCCGCTTCGGCGAGCGATGAGATCGTGGGCGACTGGTAGAGGATGTGCGGTGGGAGGTAGGTCAGGCCGAGCGCCTTCCGGACCTCCGCGATGATCTCCATGCCCAGCAGCGAGTTGCCGCCCAGCTCGAAGAAGTTGTCGTGGACCCCGACCGACTCCAGGCCGAGCGCCTCGGTCCACACCTCGGCGATCTTCTCCTCGGCCTCGTTCTGCGGCTCCACGAACGCGGTCGACAGGTCCGGCCTGGGGTGCCGGCCGAAGGCGTCCCTGAGCTTCTTGACCGTCGCCTGGTGGCTCTCGATCGACGACTTGCGGCTCATCGCGACCAGCGGCGCGAAGTCCTGCGTGGAGGCGACGACATGGCGTTCGCCGCTGTTCAGCACCCGTACGAGGGTCTCGAAGCCGTCCTCGAAGCTGAGCCCGAACAGGCCCCGGTACCAGGTGAAGTACTGCTTGGAGCCCTCGTCGTAGTTCTCCAGGCCCTCCGTCCAGCCGTTCCAGGTCCACTCGCACCAGTCGACCGAGGTGACCAGCGCGCCGGGCAGCGGGTCGCTGAGCGCGAAGGAGTCCAGGAACGCGTTGGCCGCGCAGTAGTCGACCTGGCCGGCGCCGCCGCCGGTGGCGGAGGTGGTGGAGGAGTAGAGGGCGAGGAAGTCGACCGGCACGTCCTTCAGCACCTCGGCCAGGGCCAGCGAACCGGCCACCTTCGGCGCGAGCGTGCGCTCGATGTCGGCCACGGTCTTGAACTGCATCAGGCCGACCGCCGGCACGCCCGCGCAGTGCAGCACGCCGTTGAGCTCGCCGAACCGCTCGATCGCCGCGTCGACCGCCCGCCGCACGTCCGCGACCTTGGACACGTCGCCGGCCACGGTGACGACCCCGGCGCCGCCCGCCTCCAGCCGGCGCAGCCCCTCGACGCGCCGCCGCACCTCGTCGGCGGTGGCGGGGGCGGCCAGGATCTGGTTCCACTGGTCCTTCGGCGGGACCGCGGTGCGCCCCATGAGGACCAGGTTGGCCTGGTACTTCGTGGCCAGCAGCTCGGCCATGCCCAGGCCGATGCCGCCCAGACCGCCGGTCACCAGGTACGTCCCGCCGCGCCGCACATCCACGACCGGGGCGGTTCTGTCGATGTTGGCGGCGTCCAGCACCTCGTAGCCGGGCGTCCAGCGGCGGCCTTCGCGCAGCGCGACGACCTGGTCGGCGGGGTCGGCCCGCAGCTCGGCCAGCAGCCCCCGCAGGGCGGCCGGTCCGGTGCCCGCGTCGATGTCGATCAGGCGGGTCTTGACCCTCGGGTACTCGACGGGGATGAGCCGGGTCGGGCCGAGCAGCGTGTTGCGCTCGGGGAGGATGTCGTCGCCGGTCAGCACCTTCTGGCTGCCGACCGTGACGATGTCCAGCGCCCAGGCCGGCAGGCCCAGGTCGACCGCGGCCCTGGCGAACGAGACCAGCGTGTAGAGGCCGCGCTTCAGGCACTCCTGGGTGGCGTCGCCCTCGGCGGGGGCCGGGTCGGCGGTCCACAGGTGCACGACCCGCTCCGGCGTGAAGTCACGGCCGCCGAGCGTCCGCAGAGCGGCGACGATGTCGTCCTGCGAGCCGGGGCGGACGACGAAGCCGTCGGGGGTGTCGGCGTAGGCGTCGCCGGGCCGGACCAGGACGACCTCGTGGCCGAGCGCGTCCAGCGCGGCGCGGACCGATCCGGTCAGCGTGTCGGCCAGGCCCGCGTCGGTGAAGAGCAGCCACTTGGTCTGCTCCTCCTCGCGTACGAGCTGGGGCGCGGTCTGCCGCCACACCGGGACGTTGATCCACCGCTCGTCGGGCAGGCGCGGCAGCGCGGTCGCGATGCTGGTGGGGTCGCTCTCGTCCAGCATGGGCACGCCGGTGGTCAGCGCCGACTGGTCGATCTCCAGCCAGTAGTCCTGGCGGTCGAACGGGTAGGTCGGCAACGGCACCCGGCCGGGCGTCCAGCCGGTGTGCAGGGCGTCCCAGTCGATCGGAACCCCGGCCAGCCAGAGCTTGGCGACGGCGGTCGCGGTGGCGGCGAGCGTCTCCACCTGGTCGCCCTGGCCGGGCAGGGTGGTGACGATCAGCGGCCACTGGTCGCGGTCGCAGCCGGGGTGGCCGCGGGTCAGCGCGCCGAGCGACTGCCCGGGGCCGATCTCGGTCAGGGTCATGTCGCCGCCGCGCAGCACGTGCGCGAGCCCGGCGCCGAACTCGACCGTCTCGCACATGTGGCGGGCCCAGTAGCCGGGGTCGGTGATGAGCTCGGCGGTGGCGATCTCGCCGGTGACGTTGCTGACGTAGGGGATGGCCGGCGGGTTCAGCGTCACGTTGGCGCTGATCCAGGAGGTCAGCTCGGCCGCGACCGGCTGGAGCATCCGGGAGTGGAACGCGTGGGTGGTCTGGAGGCGGCGGCAGCCGATCTCGGCCGCTCTGAGCCGCGCCGCGGCGGCCTCGACGCTCTCCTCGGGCCCGGCCAGCACGAGTTGCGAGCCGGTGCGGACCGCGACGTCGAGGTCGAGGTCGCCCAGCACCGCCTTCAGCCGCTTCTCGTCGGCGGCCACGGCCAGCATGCCGCCCTCCGGCTGGGAGGTGATCAGCTTGGCCCGGTAGGCGACCAGCTTGAGCGCGTCGGCCAGCGACAACACCCCGGACAGGCAGGCCGCGACGTACTCGCCGAGGCTGTAGCCGACCATGATCTCCGGCTTGACGCCCCAGCTCATCAGCAGCCGGGCCAGCGCGTACTCGGCGACGAACACGGCGGGCTGGATGAGATGCGCGTTCGGGGCCGACCGCGGGGAGGCGTCCCCGGTCCGCCCGAGCAGCGCGGCCAGGTCGGGGGCGTTCGCGGGTCCGGCCGGGACGAAGACGTCGGACAGCTGGGACGCCTCGGTGAGGCCCAGCAGGCTGACGCACTCGTCCACGTCCGCCCGGAAGCCGGGCTCGGCCTCGTACAGGGCGGCGACCATGCCCGGATACTGCTCGCCGACGCCGGCGATCAGGAACCCGGTCTTGCGGCCGACCGCCGTGTCGGTACGGCCCAGCGGCCCGGCGGGGTCCGCGAGCAGCGCGGCGGCCTTGGTGTTGTCGTCGGCGATGACGACCTTGCGGTGGTTGAAGACCTTGCGGCCCTTCTGGAGGGTGTAGGCGATGTCGCCCAGGTCCAGGCCGGGGTCGGCGGCGATGCTCTCGCCCAGGCGGGCCGCCATCCGCTCGGCGGAGGCGGCCGAGCGGGCCGACACCGGGAGGATCTGCCAGCGGCGGGGCCGCTCCGGGCGCGCGGCCGGGACGGGGGCCTCGACGATGATCGCGTGCGCGTTGGTGCCGCCCATGCCGAGCGAGCTGATCCCGGCGATGCGCGGCCGGTCGGCGCCGCGCGGCCAGGGGGTGGGCTGGGACGTGACGTAGAACGGGCTGGTCTCGAAGTCGATCTCGGGGTTCGGCGAGGTGTAGTGCAGCGTCCCGGGGATCAGCTCGTGCCGCAGCGACTGGACGACCTTGATCAGGCCGGTCGCGCCGGAGGCGCGGTCGAGGTGGCCGACGTTCGGCTTGATCGAGCCGAGGATGCAGTACTGCTTCTTCTCGGTCTGGCCGAACGCCCTGGTCAGGGCCGCGACCTCCATCGGGTCGCCGACCTCGGTGGCGGTGCCGTGCGCCTCGACGTAGGAGATCTGCGACGGGTCCACGCCCGCCTTCTCGATCGCCTTGGCGACGCAGCGGCGCTGGCCGTCGATGCTGGGGGCCAGGTAGCTGAACTTCATCGCGCCGTCGTTGTTGATCGTCGATGCGCGGATCACCGCGAGCACGGTGTCCCGGTCCTCGATCGCCTTGCCCAGGCGCTTCAGCGCGACCACGGCCGCGCCGTCGCCGAACATGCTGCCCCGGCCCTGCGCGTCGAAGGTCCGCACATGGCCGTCGGGCGACTCCTGGCCGCCCTCCTCCCAGAGGTAGCCGGTCCGGTCCGGGATCCGGACCGAAACGCCGCCCGCGAGCGCCATGTCGCACTCGTCCCGGCGCAGCGCCTCGCTCGCCAGGTGCACCGCGACCAGCGAGGTCGAGCAGAACGTCTGCACGGTCACGCTCGGCCCGGACAGGTCCAGCCGGAACGACACGTTCGTGGCCAGCGAGTCCTTGTCGTTGCCGATCATCAGCGCCGACGTGTCGATGCCCATGGCGAACGCCTGGAGGCGGGTCAGCAGGTAGCCGCTGATGTTCATGCCGGCGAACACGCCGACCGAGCCGCGGCTCTCCGGCGAGCCGTACCCGGCCGACTCCAGGACCTCCCACACGCATTCGAGGAAGAGCCGCTGCTGCGGATCGGCCAGCGTGGCCTCGCGCGGGTTGTAGCCGAAGAACGCCGCGTCGAAGCCGCGGATGTCATCGAGAATCGGCCGGCTCCGGACGTAGTTCGGTTTCGAGAACGTCGCCGCCGGCACGCCCGCCTCGATCAGTTCCTCATCGGAGAAACGCGTGAAGGATTCGACGCCGGTGCTGATGTTCCGCCAGAACGTTTCGACGTCATTGGCTCCCGGGAATCGACCGGCCATGCCGATGATCGCAATATCGGACTCGTCCGCGGGGTATTGCGAGTCACCAGGTGGATGTTGCTGAGTCATCAACATGCCCCTATTCACCGAATTTTTAGGTGGAAATTCTTTTAGAGGAGCCCGCCGCGGCCCCAGCCGCGGGTGAGCCGGCGAATCGCGAACACGCCGCAGACCAGCGCGATCCCCAGCAGGATCGCCGCGGGCCGCAGGACTCCGGCGGTGTCACCGGCGACCGCGGCCTGCAACATCTCCAGGGCCCAGTAGCCGGGGGACGCCTGCGCGGCGACCTGCGCCCACTCCGGCATCAGGCTCAGCGGCACCAGCGCCCCGCCGAGCGAGCTGAGCGTCAGCGCGCCCACGTCCGTGATCACGCTGAGCTCGCCGTGGCTGCGCACGATCGCGGCCAGCAGCGCGCCGATCGCCAGCAACGTGAACGCCCAGAGCAGGATGGCCCCCAGGACCAGCGGGACGTTGCCCGGGATGGGCAGGCCGATGACCAGGCAGCCGTACACCAGCAGGATGGTCTGCTGGGCGATCATCACCACGTAGATCGGCAGCGTCTTGCCGATCAGCAGCTCGGCGGCCGGCGCCCGGCTCACCCGGAGCCGGTCCCAGGTCTTCCAGGTGCGCTCGGCCAGGATCGCGTTGCCCGCGATGGAGATCGCGAACACCGAGAACATGACCAGCAGCCCGGTCACCACCTTGGTGGTGCCGCCGTCGACCGCCCGCACGTAAAGCGGCTCCAGGACCAGCATCAGGACCATCGGCATGACCACGTAGCTGATCGTCTGGCCGGGGTCGCGGAGCCGGATGAGCGTGTTGTTGCCGGCCATCGCGCGGATCCGGTAAAGGGACTCGCGCAGGGCGGCGGCCGGCCCGGGACGGTAGTCGGTCTCAAGGAGCATCGCTGACCGCCAGGGATCGGTAGAGGTCGTCCAAGGAGGGGTTGTGCACCTCGATCGTGCTGATCGGCCGCTCGGCGCGGCCCAGCAGGTCGATCAGGGTGGCCGCCGGCTGCGTGGTGGAGACGCGGACCTCCTCCTCGTTGTCGTGGATCAGCCGCACCTCCCCGGGCAGTCCGTCCACCAGCTCGTCGTAGGTGCCCCGCGCGATGATCTTCCCGTTGCGGGCCACCGCGATGGTGGCCTGCAACTCGACCAGTTCGGGCAGGTAGTGCGTGGTGTAGACGATGGCCGCGCCGTCGCCGGCGCGCTGCTTGACGACGTCGAGCATCGCCTCGCGGGTCTCCAGGTCGGCGCCCGCGGTCGGCTCGTCGAGCAGCAGCAGACCGGGCCGGTTGATCAGCGCGGTGGCCGCCTGGACCCGCCGCTGCTGCCCGCCGGACAACCCCGCCGTCCTGCGGTCGATGAACGAGCCGAGCCTCAGCGCGACGGTCAGCTCCTCGACGGCGCTGTCGAGCGCGGCCCGGCGCAGCCCCGCGAGCCTCCCGAACAGGTTGAGGTGCTCGCGCACGGTGACGGACGGATAGAGCGCGATGTGCTGCGGCGCGACGCCCACCCGCCCCCTGCTCGCCGACGGCGGACGTCCGTCGATGGTCACGTGACCGCCGTCCTGACGGATCAGGTACGACACGATCTCCACGAAGGTCGTCTTGCCCGCGCCGTTGTGGCCGACCAGGCCGACGATCTCACCGGCCGCCACACTCAGGCTGAATCCGTCCAGCGCCAGGACCGAGCCGTATCGCTTGACAAGATCGATGGCTTGCAGCAACGTGTCACCTCCTTGAGTATTCACCTCGAAAAGACGGTGCTTTTCGCGTGCCCGCGAATTGATAATTCAGGTGGTAATTCGACTGACGAAATCGAGTTACCGCTACAGTAGCGGCGGGCGGCCCGGCCGCTATTGGCAGGAAGTGGCCGGATACAACAGGCCAACGGCGGGCGGCCGTTGCCGGCAGGGGTTTCCCCCTACTCGGCGGCGCCACGAAGACAGGGGTTGCGCCCGGCGGCGCGTTCAACCGATTCCTGGCAGGCTGACCTGCGAAAACGGCCATTCTCGCCTGACACCGGCGAGCTGTTCATATTGACCCGTTGCTGTCAGACTCTCCGGGTGGCTATCGAACGCTCTGACACGAGGTTGCCGGAGGAAGGCGACAGTCGCCTCAGGGGGCTGCCATCCCTCGCGGTGGGCCCGATCGCCGCGGTCGCGGCGTCGCTCGCGGTCCTGCTGACCGCTCTGTCCGACCGGTACGGATTCCATCGGGACGAGCTCTACTTCATGGTCGCCGGCGATCACCCCGACTGGGGCTATGTCGACCAGCCACCGCTGACCCCTCTGCTCGCCCGCGCGAGCACCGCCCTGCTCGGCGACACCCCGGCCGCGCTCCGCGTCGTCGCGACGATCCTCTGCGTGGCCTCGGTCGTGACCGTCGCCCTGATCGCCCGCGAACTCGGCGGCGACCGCCGGGTGCAGTTCGTCGCCGCCTGCTGCGCGGCCACCTCCGGGATCGTCCTGGGCCTGGGCCACCTGCTCGCCACCGCGACCTTCGACATGCTCGCCTGGCTGGTGATCAGCCTGCTGGTGCTGCGACTGCTCCGCACCGGCGACGGCCGCTGGTTCCTGGCGATCGGCGTCGCGGTCGGCGTCGGCATGGAGAACAAGCAACTGCTGGGGCTGCTGGTGGTGACCCTGTTCCTGGCGCTCCTGCTGGTCGGGCCGAGAGACGTGCTGCGCACCCGCTGGTTGCCGATCGGCGCGCTCATCGCCGTGGTCATCGCCGCGCCCAACCTGATCTGGAGCGCCGCGAACGGCTGGCCGCAGTTCGCGGTCGCGGCCGGGATCAGCGAAGACGGCGCGGACGACCGCATGATGCTCTTCCCGCTTCTGATCGCGCAGCTCTCCCCGCTGTTCTTCCCGATCTGGGTGGCCGGCCTGGTCCGCCTGTGGCGGGACCGGTCGGTCCGCTGGGCCCGGCTGATCCCCGTGGCGACCCTGCTGCTGTTCACCGTCGTGCAGTTCGCGGGCGGCAAGGCCTACTACGTGCTGCCTCTGTTGATGGTCTCGCTGGCGGCAGGCGTGGCGCCCGTCGTCGGCCGGGTCCGTCCGCGTGTGCTCGTCGCGGGCATCGCGGTCGCGGCGACCGTCAACGTCATCGTCGGGCTCCCGGTCCTGCCGCCCGCCGCCGCGCGGTTCCCGAACGCGTTGAACGCCGAGGTGGGCGAGCAGATCGGCTGGCCGGAGCTCGTCAGGTCGGTCGCGGACGCCTGGAACCAGATCCCCGAAGCCGACCGCGCCCGCGCCGTCATCTTCGCCCAGAACTACGGCGAAGCCGCCGCGATCGCGCGGTACGGCCCCGATCACGGCCTCCCCGACGCCTATTCGGGACACATGAGTTACGCCGACTGGGGCCCGCCCCCCGACAGCGCCGACGGCCCCGTCATCCTGGTCCACGTCGCCGCGAACCGCCGCATCCCCGCGCGGTTCACCGACTGCCGCCTCGCCGGCCCGGTCGACATCGGCCACGACATCGACAATCAGGTCAGCGAGAACGTCATCCAGATCTGCGGCCCCGCTCCCGTCCCCTGGTCCGCCCTCTGGCCGAGCCTGCGGACCACCTGATGCCGACACCGATCAGCGGTGAGAAGATGTCACCGGGACGCCCGCCTATCGCGGCGCCGAAACCCTTAGCCTGGCTACCATGCGCGTAGGTTGCCTGATCGGGTCGGGGCGCGACTGCGACATCTACGAGGCCGGAGCGGGCAAGGTCATCCGGCGGGCCAAAGACGGCCGGAGCCTGGAACGCGAGGCGTCCGTCATGCGCCACGCCAGCCGTGGCGGCTTCCCCGCGCCGCAGGTCTACGACGCCGACGGCCCCGACATCCTGATGGAGCGCCTCGACGGCCCGAGCCTCTACCAGGACGCCGCCGCCCACCCGCGCCGGGTCTCCGACCACGGCAGCCTCCTCGCCGACCTGCTCAAGAAGTTGTCCGCCGTACGCTCACCCGGCTGGCTCCCCGCCGTCTGCGTCGGCAACCACCTGCTCCACCTCGACCTGCACCCGCACAACGTCCTGCTCACCGGCGACGGCCCCCGCGTCATCGACTGGGCCACCGCCGGCCGGGGCGCCTCCGCCGCCGACATCGCCGCCACCTGGCTGGCCCTCGCGTCGGGCTACGTCGACCCCACGCTGCGCCGGAGCCGGGATCTCATGCTGGCGGCCTTCCTCGACCGCGTCGACCGCGAGGCGGCCCGCCCCTACCTGACCGTGATGGCGGAACGCCGCCGTACCGACCGAAACGCCGACCACGCGGAGACGGCCGCCATCGACCGCCTCCTCGCCCGCGAACACCTGACCCCCGAGGAGGCAGTCAATGGCAGATCGACGTGAAGTCCGGGTTTCTGACAATGATCGTGAGGCCGCCGTCGCCCGCCTGCTGGCCGCCGTGGACGAGGGCCGCCTCAGCCTCGACGAATACAACGACCGCATGAGCCGCGCCTACACCTCGGTGACCTTTGGCGACCTCGACAACCTCTTCCTCGACCTCCCCAGCGCCCCGGCCGTGTCGCCCACCGTGACCGCCACCCAGACCAGAACCACGGCCGTGGCGACGGCCGCGTTACCCCGCTGGCTCAAGGTCGTCTGGATCGCCTGGGTCGCCAAGGTCGCCCTCAACCTGGTCATCTGGGTCCTGCTCAGCTTCACCGAGGGCGAACTCCTCTACTTCTGGCCGATGTGGGTCATCATCCCGCCGGGCCTGGCCCTGCTCGCCGTCAGCTACGCCGTCACCGCCTCCCGGCGGAGCGTGCGTTCCTGAAGGGACCCCGGCTCAGTGGCCAGGGGTGGCATGATCTTGGTGGAGTCGGGGTCCTACGCAGGACTTCTCCCGGGAAGATCGACTGCGCCTCATTCGGGCCAGGACGCGGGAGAGAACCATGCTTGCCAAATTCGCGGCGTTGAGCGTCGCCGGGATCATGACGCTGGGCACGCTCGGCGCCGCCCTCCCCTCGAAACCGGGGGACGAGGCGAAACGCCGGGTGGTCGTCTCCGGGACCGTCTACATCATGGACGACGAGAACTTCGGAACCAACGAACGTTGCACCTACTCGCTGCTGGACAACGACCTCGTCTACAACAGCCAGCAGATGGTGATCGACCAGAGCTGGTCCTGCGGCGGGGAGGTCCTCACCGAGCTGCACGGCTTCGTCGATCTTCTGCCGGGTGACGCCATCCGCTACCACGGCGAAGTCGTGCTTCGTGAGGGGCGGTGCGGCTGCCAGGACGACACGATCCGGGTGCGCAGAAGCTTCAACCAGGTCGTCCAGCCCGACACCCAGGCCCGGGTGGCCACGGGGCGCGTCGAATGGAGCGGCGGCGACGCCACCGACATCACTCTGCAGGTGCTGAACATCAACGCCTGACGGCAGGCGGCCGGGTTCAGGTCCCCGCGCGACGGGGGGAGGCGCCCGCCAGGTCGGTCACGACCTGGTCGAGGTGGGTGGTGTCGGTGCCCGCCCAGCCCACGTATCCGTCTGGGCGGACGAGCATCGACGGGCCGCCGGTCGTGGCGGGCGCCGCCACGCGGACCCGGTCGTGCCGGGCGGCGACGCCGGCGGCGCGGATGAGGACGAAGTGGCCGCCGCGCAGCGCTTCGTACAGCCGGCCGCCGCCGGCGAGTGCGACGTCCGGGGCCCGGGTGCCGACCAGGGCGTGCGCGCCGCGGGGCGCGGGGTAGGTGTAGCCGACGCCGCTGACCTGCCCCATGACCTTCGTGCGGATCCGGGCGACGGACAACGCGCGGCGTACCGCGAAGCCGCGGATCGCGCGGCCGACCGGCGACTTGAGCATGGCGCCCCTGATGATGGCGCCGCTGCTGCGCAGCACCGAACGGCCGACCGGGTGGCGTTCGGTCTGGTAGGTGTCGAGCAGGCGGTCGGGCGCGCCGCGCAACACCGCCGCCAGCTTCCAGCTCAGGTTGGCCGCGTCCTGCAGCCCGGTGTTCATGCCCTGGCCGCCGGCGGGGGAGTGGGCGTGGGCGGCGTCTCCGGCCAGGAAGACGCGGCCCACGCGGTAGTCGGGCACCTGCCGTTCGTCGCTGTGGAAACGCGACAACCAGCGCGGGTCGTGCATGCCGAAGTCGGTGCCCAGCGCGCGTCTGGTGACGTCCTGGACCTCTTCCAGGGTGAGCGGCTCGTCGTCGGGAACGGCGCGGCGGCGGTCCCAGGCGAAGACCCGGTAGTAGCCGTCGCCGAAGGGCGCGACGAAGGCGAACGCGTCGCCGACCCCGTTGACGGTCAGCATCTCCGCGGGCCGCTCGGCGACCCGCACGTCCGCGAGCATGATGGACTTCAGCACCGACCTGCCGGGGAAGGGCTGGCCGACGGCCTGGCGCACCGCGCTCCGGAAGCCGTCGGCGCCCACGACGTAGGCGGCGCGGCGGGTCTGGCCGGTGGTGGTGACGGTGACCCCGGTGTCGTCCTGCCGCAGGCGGACGACCTCGGCGTTGTGCACGATCTCGACGCCGGCCGCGAGCGCCCGCTCCAGGAGCAGCTTCTCCACGTTGTACTGCGGGGTGATCAGCAGGTAGGGAAAGCGGCTGGGCAGCCCGCCGAGGTCGACGGTCACCCGGTCGAACAGCCTCAGCTCACTGAGCGTCGCGCCGGTGGACACCAGGCGGTCGGCCAGGCCTCGTGCGTCCAGTTGCTCCAGAGTCCTGGCGTGCACGCCGAATGCGCGCGAGAGGTTGGAGATCCCGCCGTCGCGGCGCTCCAGGATCGTGACGGAGACGCCGGCCTCGGCCAGGTCGCCCGCCAGCAACAGCCCGGTGGGTCCCGCGCCCACCACGATCACGTCGGTCATGACGCCCCTCCTTGAGGAGTCAACGTTTGTTGGCATCAGTAGAACCCGGCGCGCCTGGCATGTCAACAAGTGTTGGCCTACACTTGTTGACATGGCATCGACGATCAAGGGGCGACGCTCGGACGCCACCAAGGAGGCGATACTCGCCGCCGCGCGCGAACTGTTCGCCAGCGACGGATACGAACGCGCCACCATCCGGGCCATCGCCGCGAGCGCGGGAATCGACCCGGCCATGGTCATGCGCTACTTCGAGAACAAGGAGAAGCTCTTCGCCGCCGCCGCCGAGTTCGACCTGCGCATCCCCGATCTCGCGGGCACCCCCCGCGAGCAGATCGGCGCGAGGATCGCCGGCCACGTCATCGACCGCTGGGACGGCGACGAGACCCTCATGGCGCTGCTGCGGGCCGCGGTCACCCACCAGGCCGCCGCCGACCGCATGCGGGAGATCTTCGCCACCCAGCTCCGCCCCGCGGTCCTGGCCATCGCTCCCGACGAGGCCGTCACCCGCGCCGGTCTGGTCGCCACCCAGGTCCTCGGCCTCGCCCTGACCCGGTACGTGCTGCGCCTGCCGCCGGTCACCGCCATGGACAGGGACGCGGTCGTCGCCTGGCTCGGTCCCACCCTGCAGAACTATCTGACCGGCCCCCGGCCGGGCCACGAGGCCCCGTGACCGGATGCCGGGCCGCCCGCCGGTGGCACGGTCACTCCGGGGGTGCGGCAACGCCGCTTCGCCCAGGGCTACGAGACGCCCGCGCGGGCGCTCGCGTCCCTGGCGGCGGCGCTGGCCGTGCTCACCCTCCCCGCGCCGTTCCTGCTCGGCCCGTGGTGGGCCGCGCCGCCGGCGCTGGCGCTGGCCGCGTGGGCGCTCGGCGACGCCGGGATGTTCCGGTTCGTGTTCGGCCGCAAGTGCCCGCTGTTCGGCGCCTACTTCGTCGCCGTCCACTTCGTGGTCGGGCTCGTCATCCTCGCGGGCGTCGCGGCCGGCGCCCTCCAGTGGCTGGCCTCCCCCTCCTTCCGGCGCCTGTACGACGCCCGCACCCCCGAGCCGGCCCGTTGAGGAAGGCGGCGGGGTTCGCGGCGGCCGGCTGGCTGGGTTTCGTGATCCTGCACCACCTGCTCACGGGCCGGTTCTGGGTATGGCTGATCCCCGACATGATCCCGCCCGCCCTCTATCTGGCCGTGCCGGTGACCATCCTGGCGGCCGCCCGGTGCCGCGGCCGGGCGGCGCTGCTGGCGGCCGGATCGTTGCTGCTCGGCGCCGCGCACGCCGGCCTCAACCCCGCCGCGCTGACCGCCCCGGACGGGCCGCCTCCGCCCGGGGCGGTGCGGGTGTTCTCGTGGAACACCGAATACTGGCACCAGGACGACGACCCCCGCGCCTTCTACCGGTTCCTCACCGACCAGCACGCCGACGTCTACGTCCTGCAGGAGTACCTCAACTGGGTCGGCGACCAGCCCCGCGAGGCCGGCGACCTGGCGGCGCTGCGGCGCGAGTTCCCCGGCTACCACCTCGCGGCCGAGGGGGAGCTCGTCACGCTGTCGCGTTTCCCCGTCACGGCCGTCCGCCGGGTCGGCCCGGCGGCCGATCTGGGACCCCGCCCCTCGTGGCGGGCGGCCTTCGACCTCGCCAAGATCCTCCGCACCGACCTGCGGATCGGCGCCTCGACCCTGTCGGTCTACAACGTCCACGTCCCGGCCCAGTACGTGCTGAACGAGAACCCCTTCACCGCGCGCTTCTACACGGAGCTGCGCGGCCGGGGCGAGCGCCGCGCCGCCCAGTTCGGCGGCCTGCTGGCCGACCTCGCCGCCAACCCGGCCGCAGCCCTGGTCAGCGGCGACTTCAACAGCACCGGCGCGATGGGGGAGCTGCGCCCGCTGTTCGACCGGCTGACGAGCGCGAACACGGCGAACCGCGCGATCTACCCCACGTCGTGGTATGCGGGCGTGTTGCCGCTGTGGCAGCTCGACTGGACCTTCACCACGGGGGTGACCGTGCACACGAGCGAACTGGCGGACCCGCGCGGCCTGTCCGACCACCGGGCCCAATCGCTGGCGATCACCATGCGTCGGTAAATGTCACCCCATGGGCAGCCGCCCGCGATGCATCATGGGCCGACGCCAGGCGATCCGGAGGTCCTCGTGAAGAAGAAACGTACAAAATCCGCGGACCTCCAGAACAAGAAGCAGAAGAAGGCCGACCCGAAGCAGCCTTTGATCGACAAGGTGTTCGCCCAGCTCAACACCCAGCAGGCGCCCGTGGTCATCGACCTGACGGACGACGAACCCGCCGCCCCTCCAATCGCCCCGCAGCTCCCGGTGCAGCTCCCGGTGCAGCTCCCGGTGCAGATTCCGGTCCAGATCCCCGTGCAGGTCCTCCCGGTGCAGGCGGGTCCCTCGGCGGCCGACCTGGCCCGCCAGGCGCTCACGCAGCACACGCCGTTCGGGTCCCTGGCCGACATCCGGGCCTTCGTGACGCAGAACTCCCAGGCCGTCGCCACCCTGCTGAACCCTCCCGACGGCGAAGGGGCCAGGGCCCTGATCGCGGCGGCCCGCCTGGTGGTGACCGACCTTCCCCATGACCTGTTCGTCTCCGGGGAGGGCGACCGGCTTCTCTGGGAGGTCATCGGCCGGGCGCTGAACCTGAAGTCGACGCATCCCGTCGAGATGTACGCCGAGATGGCCTCCTGCGTGCAGGACGTCCCGGCCAGGGACGGACGACCGGCGCCCATCGAGGCGATCAACGCGGCGGTGATCGCCGCCGAGGGCGCCAACTGGTTCGCGACCGACTTCCAGAAGATGGTCGCCGAACACGTCGCGCGGGGCGCCTACGCCAAGACCGTGCACGTCGGCGAGGCGCCCGTCAACAACGACACCAAACACGGCAAGTGGAAGGACTACCGGGACGCGGCCAAGCGCCGCATCACGGAGGTCTTCGCGCGGCGGAAGACCGAACTGGGACCGACCTACCAGTCGGCCCTCGGCACGATGGCCAAGAGGGCCGACCTGAAGGACGACCGGTCCCGCGACCGGCTGGCAGACCTGCTCTACTGCCTCGACCCGGCGAGGTTCTGCGTCGCCGTGCTCCAGAAGGGCCGTGACATCGCCGTCTTCGCCAACGTCGGCGACGAGGGGCTCGCCGTGAGCATGGACCGGCTCCTGGCCGCCTCCCGCCTGTCGGGCCAGGCCCGCGAGGAGGCGATCGCCGAACTCATGCCCCGGCTCGTCCAGAAGACCAAGGACGAGGCCAAGTTCGTCAAGACGCGCCGCCGCCTGATCAAGACGCTCGACCATCTGGCCGAGACGGAGGCCGCCCACGGCCGGATCCGGGTCAGGGCGATCCCCACCGAGGTCGAGGGCATGCACGCCGAGATGCAGGCCGCCACCGTCGCCAAGGCCATGCCCGACGGCGGCGGCTCACTGGGCGTCTCCAAGTTGTGCTGCATGCAGTGCTATCTGGCGCTCACCCTGGGAGACCCGAACCTGTTCGACCGCCCGCTGGCCACCCACCAGAACTCCTACCGGTGGCCGCCGCCGGCGTTCGTCAACGACCCCGAGGTGCTGCGGAGGCTGTTCGACCTGGACTCCGCGGTGCCCTACAGCAGCGCCGGCGACCTCGCCCTGCTCAAGGAGGCCATCGAGCAGAACGCGACGAGCGCCCTGGTGAACGCCTACCACTACCTCAAGATGGGCAACGCGAAGATGGACTACCTGTCCAGCGGGGACGAGGCCGAGGGCGCCGACGCCGACGTCCACGCCGCCGCCTACCAGGAGTACCTCAGCCGCGCCGAGCCGCTGACGAAGACGAAGACGAAGAGCGTGCCGGTCAAGAAGCAGCAGCCGAAACAGTGACCGGGGCGTGGGCGACACATCCACCTAGGACAGGGAGGCGAGCCAGCCGGTCAGGATCTCGTTGACCTCCTCCGGGCGTTCCTGCTGGATCCAGTGGCCGCAGCCGTCGAGCAGGTGCGAGGACACCAGGCCCGGCAGGGTGACCGGGTAGGCCTCGATGGCGTCGGCCATCCACATGGTGGACGCGTCGAGGGAGCCGCCGGCGAACAGGGACGGCTGGGTGATGGCCGCGCCGTCGAAGTCGGCCAGGTCCTCCCAGTCGCGGTCCATGTTCCGGTAGCGGTTGAGCGCCCCGCGCATTCCGGTGCGCTCGAACTCGGCCGCGTAGACGTCCAGGTCGTGCTCGCTCAGCCAGGCCGGCAACCGTCCGGCGGGGAAACGCTCGCGCAGGGTGCCGCCCGGGGAGACGAAGTGGGGGTCGGGGGCGTCGCCGCGCGGCATGGTGTCGGCCGACAGGGCGGCGTACAAACCGGCGAGCCAGCCTCGGACGTCCGGCTCGATCTCGGCCTCGGCCCGGCCGGGCTCCTGGAAGTAGCTGACGTAGAACTCGTCGCCGCCGCCCATCGCCGCGAAGACCTCGCTGGGCCGGGGGCCGCCGCGCGGGGCGTAGGGCACGCTCAGCAGCCCGACCGCGCGGAAGACGTCGGGCCTGAGCAGCGCGGAGTCGGCGGCGATGACCGAGCCCCAGTCGTGCCCGACGATCACCGCCGTCCGTTCGCCCAGGGCGCGCACCACGGCGACGTTGTCGTCGACCAGCTCCCGCATCCGGTAGGCCGCCACGTCGCCGGGCTTGGACGAACGTCCGTAGCCGCGGACGTCGATCGCGACGGCGCGACAGCCCGCCCCGGCCAGCGCCGGGAGCTGGTGCCGCCACGAATACCAGGACTCGGGGAACCCGTGCACGAGCAGCACCAGCGGCCCCGACCCCTGTTCGACCAGGTGGACGCGGCCGGCGGCGCTCTCGACCAGGCGGTGGGTGATCGTCATCGGCCCTCCAGGAGCTGCCACGGGCGCATCATCTCGTTGTCCTCGTGTTCCAGCATGTGGCAGTGCTGGATGTAGGTCGCGGGCACCGCCGCGCCGGTGGGCAGGTCGAAGCGCAGGACGATCCGGGTGACCATGCCCGGCTGGGCCACCGTCGTGTCCAGCCGGCCCCGCTCCTGGTCCTCGGGTGCGATCGCCTCTCCCCGCAGGTAGCGCTCCAGGACCGGCCTGGCCTCCGGCCGCCGTCCCCCCGCGATCCACTGGTCGTACGCCGCCCGGTAGCCCTTCGTGTCGAGGCGCTGGCGGTCGAGCACGTGGAACTGCACCAGGTGGACGTGCATGGCGTGCCCGTCGCCGGACAGGTTGACGTACTCCCAGACCTCGGTGGTGCCCACCGTGGGGAAGTCCTCCACCGGGTCGTCGAAGAAGCGCTGGTTGATCGCCAAATGGGTTGACTCGCCCTTCGCGTCCCGGTTGGCGATCAGGACGAACTGCCGCCGCGGCAGCCCCGGCGTGGGGGTCGGCGGGGGGAGTGGGCGCAGGCGCAGCCGGTCGGGCGGGGTGCTGGTGTCGGGGGCCGACCGGGGCAGGGTGACGTGGAACCGCATGATCTCCGGCATCGGGACGTCCTTGCCACCCTGCGGGTAGGGGGTGGCGGCGTCGTTCATCATCGTGATCCGGCTGCCGCGGGCGGCGTCGGTGAGGTCGAGGATGACGTCCAGGCGACCGGCCGGCGGGATCAGGACGTCGGTCAGCCGCAGCGGGGCGGCGCGGAAGCCGCCGTCGGTGCCGATGAGCCAGAAGGGCCGCCGCGACCCGCCGTCCTGGAACCAGAGGTGGAAGTAGCGCTGGTTCGAGCCGTTGAGCAGGCGCAGCCGGTAGCGGCGCGGTTCGACGTCCAGATAGGGATGGGCCTTGCCGTTGACCACCGGGATCGCGCCGAAGAAGTTCGGGTTCCACTTCGGGTGGTAGGGCGTCGGCCCGGTGTCGGGGTAGGACAGCGCCCCGTCGGGCGTCAGGTCGCGGTCCTGCAGGATCAGCGGCACCTCGAAGTCGCCCTCCGGCAGGGCCAGGCTCTCCTCGAAGTCGTCGCGGATCAGGTACAGCCCGGCCAGGCCCGCGTAGATGTTCAGCCGCGTGATCGCCATGGCGTGGTCGTGGTACCAGAGCATCGTGGCCCGCTGCTCGCTCGGGTAGGCGTAGACGACCTCGTTCGGGGCGGCGCCCGGCATGGACGTGTACGCCGGCCCGTGGAGCCCGTCGGGAGTGAACCACGCCTCGGGGTGGCCGTCGAACTGCGGCGGGTCGAAGCCGCCGTGCAGGTGGGGGACGGTCCAGACGTTCGGCGGCGCGGGGAAGTCCCGCGGGTTCCGGCCCCCGGGCGGGTCGGGCGGCACACCCGGGACCTCGCGCCAGAGGGTGACGTCGACCGCCGACCGCAGCAGGTGGGTCTTCGGCAGGTCGTTGCGGTAGCGGACCACCACGGGCCTGCCCCGGCGGGTGACCAGCGCCGGGCCGAGATAGCCCAGCCCGACCCCGCCTGGGGCCTGGTAACCCCACACCTCCGTGGCGGGCAGATCGCGGTGGAAGCGCCAGGCGGCCTGCCGCATCGTCAGCTCGTGGTAGTCGGAACCGGGGAACACCGACCGCTGAGGGGTCGGCGTCGGCAACCGGGGCACCGGGTCGACATACTTGGCCAGGGTGGTCCCGCCGCCGAGCCGCTCCAGCGCGTGCAGGCCGGTGAAGGCCGCTCCCGTGCCCAGCGCGACCTGGGCGAACTGTCTTCTGGTCAACTCCACCGAAACCCCCATACTGTGACGATTCAACTACTTCCCGTCACCGGAGCGGGTAACCCGAAAGGACCGGCGTGCTGCGCGAGGTGATGGTCGTCTTCCTCAAGCTGGGCGTCATCGCCTTCGGCGGCCCGGCGGCGCACATCGCGATGATGCGCGACGAGCTGGTCCGCCGCCGGGGCTGGGTGACCGACCAGCGGTTCGTCGACCTGATGGGCGCGACCAACCTCATCCCGGGCCCCAACTCCACCGAACTGGCCATCCATCTCGGCTACGACCGGGGCCGGTGGCGCGGCCTGATCATCGCCGGGGTCTGTTTCATCGTCCCGGCCGCGCTCATGGTGACCGCCCTGGCCTGGGCGTACGTCACCTACGGCAGTACCCCCGAGGTCGAGGGCCTCCTGTACGGGGTGGTGCCCGCCGTGATCGCGATCATCGCCCACGCCCTGTCCGGCCTGCTGCGCACCGTGGTCAAGAACGCCTGGTTCGCCGTCCTGGCGGTCGCGGCCCTGGCCGCCTACTTCCTCGGCGTCAACGAGCTGCTGATCCTGGCCTCGGGCGCGCTGGTGGCCGCCGCCGTCCGCTCGGCCCGCCGGGGCCTGCTCGCCGTTCCCCTGGCCGGCCCGCTGGCCGGCGGCCTGCCGGTCTTCCCCGACCCCACCGGAGGGCAGCTCGCGCAGCTCTTCCTTACCATGCTGAAGATCGGTTCGGTCCTGTACGGCAGCGGCTACGTCCTGCTCGCCTTCCTGCGCGGCGACTTCGTGGAACGGCTCGGCTGGATCACCGGGCCGCAACTGGCCGACGCCGTCTCCATCGGCCAGGTCACCCCCGGCCCGGTCTTCACCACCGCGACCTTCGTCGGCTACCTCGTCGCCGGTCCGATCGGCGCGTTCCTGGCCACCGTGGCCATCTTCCTGCCGTCGTTCCTGTTCGTCGGCCTCCTCACCCGGCTCACCGACAGGCTTCGCTCCGCCGACTGGACCTCCGCCCTGCTCGACGGCCTGAACGCCGCCGCCCTGGCGCTCATGGCCGGGGTCTCCTGGCAGCTCGGCGTCACGGCGATCGTCGACCCGCTGACGGCCGCCATCGCCGTGGTCACGCTGGTCCTGCTGTGGACGACCCGGCTCAACAACGCCTGGTACATCGCCGCCGGGGCGGCCGTCGGGCTGGCCCGCGCCCTGCTCACGTGATCAGCCGTGCCGCGCGGCCGGATCGAGGTGGTGACGCCCCGACGCGAGCGGTGCGCCGAGGACCTAATCGACCAGTTCGACCGCGATCCCCTCGTCGCGCAGCGTCTCGACCGTCGCCGGGTCGGCCTCCCCGCCGGTGATCAGAAGGTCCACCTCCGGCAGGGCGCAGACCGGGGCCAGGCCCGTGCGGCCCAGTTTCGACGAGTCGGCCACCACCAGGTGGCGGCGTGCGGCCCCGAGCATCTTGCGCTTCATCTCGGCCTCCAGCAGGTTCACGCCGGTGATCCCGGCCGCCGCGTCGACGCCGTGGCAGGTCAGGAACAGCGTGTCGGCGTTGATGCGTTCGAGCATCAGCGCCCCCAGCGGGTCGACCAGGGCGTGGGTCGCCGGTCGTAGCGTTCCACCGGTCAGCAGCACGGTGATGCGGGGGATCGCGGGCTCCAGTTCGACCGCCACGCGCAGGCTGTTGGTGAAGACGACGACGTCGGTCAGTTCGGGACGGGCGACCAGGGCCCTGGCCAGGAACGTCGTGGTGGTGCCGGCGTCGATGACCAGGCTCTCGCCGCTGACGACCAGGCCGGCGGCGTGGCGGGCCAGGCGGGTCTTCTCGACCGCGGCGCTGCCCAGCGAGACCTCGAACGACGGTTCGGCGGCGCGCAGGGGCTTGGCCGGGATCGCGCCGCCCCGCACGCGGCGCAGGGAGCCCTGCCGGTCGAGCAGTTCCAGGTCGGCGCGGATGGTCACGCTGGTGACGCCGAAGAGGCCGGCGAGGTCGGTCACCCGGACGAACTCGTGTTCCAGCACCATCGAGACGATGCGTTCCCGGCGCGTGTCCGCGGCGACGTCGGCCACGTCGGTCATCGGCGCCCGCCCCGGATGCCCGGCGGCAGCAGCGCGCCGTGGGCGTCGATCAGCTCGTCGCACAAGGCTTCGATGGCCGCCAGGGGCAGGGTGGCGGAGGTGCTGGGATCGATCATCGCCGCTTGGTACACCGCCGATCGTCTCTCCTCCAGGGCCGCGGTCACGGTCAACTCAACCACATTGAGGTAGGTCCGGTTCAACGCCGCCAGCGGGACCGGCAGCGCGCCGATCGCGACCGGGTGGACGCCCGAACCGTCCACCCGCGCCGGCACCTCCACACAGGCCTCCGCCGGCAGGTTGTCGATCAGGCCGTGGTTCGGCAGGGTCAGGTAGACCTCGCGCGGCACGCCGGTGACCATCGAGTGGATGACCTCGGAGGCCATCTCGAAGTGCTTCCACCGTGCCAGCAGCGGCTCGCCCGACGCCAGCGAGCCGCGCAGCCGCTCGTAGGAGTCGAGTTTGCGGGCGCTGCGCCGCAGCGCCTCGTCGACGGGCAGGCCGAGCCGCCTCACCTCGCTCTCGTGCGGGAGGAACCAGGGCACGTACTCCGCGGCGTGCTCGCTCGACTCGGTCGGGTAGTAACCGAAGCGCCGGTAGATCTCGCTCCGGACGTCGTGGTCGCCCGCGATCAGGGGGTCGAGGTCGGGATAGAGCGAGCGGCCTCCGCTCTCGAAACGCAACACGAAGGCCTGGTGGGTGACCCCGGCCGTGCGGAAGACGATCTCGTCGAGTTCGCGGCCGACGAGGTCGGCCAGCAGGGCGTGGGTGTCGCGGACGGAGTAGCACAGGCCCGCCACGTTCCGCAGCGGGCTGCCCGCGCGGACGGCCCAGCAGAGCGCGGCCATCGGGTCGGTGTAGTTGAGCAGCCAGGCGTCCGGGCACCGTCCGGCCATGTCGGCGGCCAGGGCGAGCATCTCGGGGATGGTGCGCAGCGCGCGGAAGAGGCCGCCGACGCCGATCGTGTCGCCGAGGGTCTGGCGGAGGCCGTACCGGCGGGGGATCTCCAGGTCGCGGAGGAGGGCGTCGTAGCCGCCGACGTCGAACTGGCAGATCACGAAGTCGGCGCCGTCGAGCAGGGCGGGCCGGGTTCGCGCGGCGTCGACGCGGGCCTTCGCGCCGCTCTCGGCGTCGAGCCGGCAGGCCAGCGCCTCGGCGGTGGCGAGACGGGCGGGGTCGACGTCGTGCAGGGCGATGTGGAGGGCGCCGGCGAGGTCCGTACAGGAGAACAGATCCGAGAGGATCTTGCGGGTGAGTTCGACGTTGCCGGCTCCGGTGATGACGATCTTTGTCATCCGAAACCTCCCGGGAGGGGCGGCCACCGCCCGGGGACGGTGGCCGCCCGCTCCTATTCGAAGCGGATCTCGTCGATGGTGATGGTGGAGGCGCCGCCGTACCAGAAGCCCATGGCGAGCTGGCCGGGGGAGTTCCTGCTGATCCCGTTGGCGGCCATCGGGATGCGGATGTCCTGGTAGGCGGTGGTGATGACCGGGTGCCCGCCGCCGTCGAGGGTGTAGTCGGCGAAGAGTTTGGTGGAACCGCCGAGGCCGAGGTTGAAGTGGTTCTGCTCGCCGCCCGCAGCCCCCTTGACGCGCACGACCAGGTGGGTCCTGGACGTCAGGTCGACGCCCACGTCGCTGCCGAACCAGCCGCAGTTGTCGTACCGGAGAGCGAGCGCGCCGCCGGTGACGACGCCGGAGCCGCCGCCGTCGAGGAAGCAGTTCGCGCCGGTCCACTTGCCCAGATCGTTCTGGGACGGCCAGGCCGGTGATCCGTTGAAGTCGTCCAGCAGGAGCCCCGTCGGACTGGGCGACGGCGAGGGTGAGGGTGAGGGTGAGGGAGACGGACTGGGCGAAGGGGAGGGTGACGGGGAGGGTGACGGGCAGTTGGGGGCGCACTGGCCGACGGTGAAGCTCGTCGCCAGCACGTTGTAGCCGCCCGCCGCGTGCCAGGTTCCCGTGTTGGCGAACCTGATCGAGTAGTCGGCCCGCGACCGCAGCCCGGTGGCCTGGTCGGGCAGCCACAGGCCGAGCCGGTATGTTCCCGGCACCACGTTCGACGGCACGGTCACCGTCTGGGCGGGCAGCGCGTGCGAGCCCGGCGTCCAGCGTCGTGGGTCGAGGCCCGGCACGGCGAGGTCGTACCGGCGCGTGCCGTCGTCGAGCACCAGGAACACCGGGCGCTGCTTGACCGGCCCGGCCCACCCGTCGTTGCTCAGGTCGGCCGAGAAGGTGAGCTGGCCGCCGGGCTGGACCCAGTCGGAGAAGTTCGCGTCGACCAGCCGCAGCCGGTAGCCCATCTTGCGCTTGAGCCGGACGAACGCCGTCTCGGCCGGATCATCGCCCGACGCCGCCAGGTTGGTGGCCTTCCACTTGTTCGTGTTGACGGCCGCGTAGTCCTCGTTGATCTCGGTGAAGTTCAGCTTGGACATCTCGGTCTGGACGTTGACCCCGGCCGCGTCGTTGTAGCCGTCGGAGTTGCAGGTCTCCCCGCCCGTGATGGTGTTGAAGCCGGTGGACGTCATGCGGTCGTACATCCACTGCTTCTTCACTTCGATGTCGAACCAGCCCATCCACGAGTTGTTGTCGTAGGTCCCCATGTCGTTGTAGTCGGCCAGGAAGCAGTCGTTGTGGAAGCCGATCCGGTCCTTCTGCGCCTGGGTGAGCGTGGGCGTGTCCAGCATCTCCTTGATGAAGATCGGGTAGCGCATGGCCAGCGGGATCGTGGCCGGAGTCGTCTCCAGGATCCTCGTGACGACGCGGAGTCGGGTCACGTACTGGTCCTGGTTGAACGGGTCGGAGTAGCTGCCCGTGTGCCATTCGCCCCACGCGCCCAGATATCCGGTCTCCAGGTGCGCCACCACGTCGGCGTTGGCGGTCAGCACCGCGCCGACCTGCGTGACGTGGCCGAGGATCCGCGCCTCGGGCACGGAGGCCCAGCCGTCCCAGGTGTAGGCCGGGCGCAACACGATCTTCAGGCCGGCCGCGCGGACCGCCGCGAGGCCGCTCGCCAGGTTGTCGAGCAGGGCCTGCGGGAGGGTGTCGGTCCCGCTGTACTTGTCGAGGTGCAGGTAGCTGTGGACGAGGGTGTTGGCGTTCTGCTTCGCCCGGGTGAAGGTGCGGTCGAGCAGGTCGGGGTTGAAGCCGGGGATGGTGGCCGCGTTGACGTAGTCGTTGACGGCCGGGTCGTCGATGATCTCGTAACGGTTGTGGTAGCCGCGCTCGGGGTTGGCGATGACGGTGGCGAGGTCGGCCTGGTAGGTGCGGGTCTGCGCCTCGGCGGTGCCGATGACCAGCCCCGTCACGACCAGTGCGGTCGCCGCGGCCACGGCGCTCAGTCTTCTCGGCATCATTCGAACCGGATCTCGTCGATGGTGACGGTGGAGGCGCCGCCGTACCAGAAGCCCATGGCGAGCTGGCCGGGGGAGTTCCTGCTGATCCCGTTGGCGGCCATCGGGATGCGGATGTCCTGGTAGGCGGTGGTGATGACCGGGTGCCCGCCGCCGTCGAGGGTGTAGTCGGCGAGGAGCTTGGTGGAACCGCCGAGGCCGAGGTTGAAGTGGTTCTGCTCGCCGCCGGAGGCGCCCCTGACGCGGAGGACCAGGTGGGTCTTGGACGTCAGGTCGACGCCGACGTCGCTGCCGAACCAGCCGCAGTTGTCGTATCGCAGGCTGAGCGCGCCGCCGGTGACGACGCCGGAGCCGCCGCCGTCGAGGAAGCAGTTCGCGCCGGTCCACTTGCCCAGGTCGTTCTGGGAGGGATATGCCGGGGTCCCGTCGAAGTCGTCGAGGACCAGGCCCGGGGACGCGCCCGCGTCCGTGACGACGGTGACCGTGTTGCTCACCGGCGACAGGTTGCCCGCCGCGTCCCGCGCCCGGACCGTGTACGCGTGGCTCGTCGAGGCGGACAGCCCGCCGTCGGTGTACGTCGTCCCGGTGACGGCGGCGACCTGCGTGCCGCCCCGGTACACCTGGTAGCCGGTGACCCCGACGTTGTCGGTCGCCCCGCTCCATGCCAGCGACACCGACGAGGAGGTCTTGCCGGTCGAGGTCAGCGTGGGCGCGGTCGGCGCCGTGCAGTCGCCGGTGCAGGGGCCGCCGCCGGTGCTGACCGGACCCAGGTTCACCCAGCCGTCGGAGCCCTGGTTGGCGTTGGCGAACGACAGGGGATGAGGAGGCCGCCAGCGGTCGATGGTGTAGTCGGACAGCCGCACCGAGGCCGGCCGGTTGCGCAGCACGGTCTGGGTGACCGCCTCCAGCGGGTTGCGCACCCGCAGCACCAGCGAGTACGACCCGGCGGGCACCCCCGCCGTGCTCAGGTTGGCGGAGAAGTTCACCGGGCGGCCGAAGTCGAGGTAGTCCGCGGTGTTCCAGTCGGGGAACGCGCGGATCCGGAGCGGCTGGACCGTCCGGATGTCCCAGTCGGTGTCCCACGTCTTCACCACGGTGCCCGAGGCGTCGCGCAGCCCGAGCACGAACGTCCACGGATAGTAGAACGGGGCCACCCCGTCGTTCTGGACGGTCACCCCGACCTTGAACGTGCTCCCGGCCGAGGTGTTGAAGTTCGCCTGCGGGATGTGCAGGTTGTAGCCCATCTTGCGGACCCCGGCGGCCACCTTCGGGTCGGTCGGGCTGTAGCCGCCCGCCCCGGTCTGGTTGATCATCCACGAGATGTGGGTGAGCTCGGTGGCGGCCAGCACGTCGTCGACCTGCCCGCCGCCGGCCGGGTAGTTGGCGTAGAGCGAGCCCTGGATCTCGGGCCGGGCCTCGCCGCCGATCGACTGCTCGGTCCACCGGTTCTCGGTGCCGGTGTCCAGCATGATCTGGGTGAACGCGTCGTCCCAGCCGTTCATCGACCGGGGCAGGGTCATGCTCTTGAGCTGGTTGCCGCGCCACTCCTTGTAGGGCCACGAGTCGTCGTGGAACCCGATGTCGGCCGACTCCGCGCCCGCCAGGCCGGGGTAGCGCACTTCGAGCTGGAGGTTGTCGAAGGCGGCGTCGTAGGCGTTGATGAGCGTCCGGATCGTGGTGTCGCTCGGCATCAGGTCGGGGTGGCCGTCGGCGGTGTCGCGGTCGTACGGCCAGGTGTGCCACTCACCCCACAGGCCGACCAGGCCCAGGGACATGAAGCCGGCCCGGGGGTCGTCGTCGTAGCGGGCCGCGAAGGCGTTGATGAAGCCGACGAACGCCGCGATGACGTCGGGGTCGTCGTAGTCGGGGCTGACCGTGCCCCAGAACCCGTTGGTGCGCAGGGCCGTCTTGCCGTTGAGGCAGGGCGGGATGCCGTTGCCCGGGTGGGAGCCGGTGCCGCCGGGATATTCGACGTAGAAGCGGAAGGCCAGCTGGCGGCCCCAGACGGCGGCCTCGTCGAGGGCCTTCTCGAAGACCGTCCAGTCGAAGACCGAGCAGTTCGACGGGTCCTTCATGACCTCGTTGAGCGCGAAGTAGCTCCACAGGACGCCGCCCGGGAACTTCGCTCCGTAGTCGTCGCCGGGGAACAGGTAGGGCGCGAACCCCTTGAGGGGCTGGCCGACCGGCGTGTTGGCGTAGGCGTAGGTGTGCGTGGTCAGCGAGGTGTCGGGGGCCGGACCGGCGGGCGGCCGGGGCGGCGGGCCGGCGGCGGCCTCGGCGGGGAGGGCCTGGCCCAGGAGCAGGGTCGTGAGGGCGGTCAGGGCGGCGAGCCAACGCTTCATGGGGGCCTCGGTTTTCGCATCGAAACCTGGACGTAACGAATTACAAACAGGAATCTTCGATATCGCAACCCTCTGTGAGGTACTTATGATTAGCTCTTGACAAATTTTCGCTAGCCTACATCATTACTTCCGGAAAGGGGCGCGCATGCAGGCGGTTCTGAGGAAGCGTGACGACCGGGTGGCCGGCTGGTTGTTCCTGCTGCCGGTGCTGGTCGGTTTCCTGGTCTTCTACGCCTATCCGACCGTCCGCGGCGTCTGGTACTCGTTCACCGACTACAGCCTGCTCAACGACCCCGCCTATGTCGGCGCCGACAACTACCGTGAGCTGGTCGGCGACGAGCAGTTCTGGAACGCGCTCAAGGTCACCGCCTACTACGTCGTGGTGAACATCGGCTCCCAGACCCTGATCGCGCTGGGGCTGGCCGCGCTGATGCACCGGCTGACCCGGTCGGTCGTGCTGCGCGCGGCGCTGCTCGTGCCGTGGCTGGTGCCGAACGTGACCATCGGCCTGTTGTGGGCCTGGCTGCTCGACCCCGACCTGGGTTTCGTCAACCACCTGCTCGGCCTGGCCGGCCTCGACACGACCCTGTCGTTCAACTCCCCCACCTGGGCGATGCCGCTGGTCGCGCTCGTCAACAGCTGGGCCTACACGGGATACACGGCGCTGCTGCTGTACGCCGGGATGCTGCAGATCCCGCAGGGCCTCTACGAGAGCGCGTCGATCGACGGCGCGGGGGAGGTGCGCATGTTCCGGTCGATCACGCTGCCGCTGCTGCGGCCGATCATCGCGCTGGTGCTGGTCGTGTCGCTGATCGGCTCGTTCCAGATCTTCGACACGGTCGCGGTCGTCTACGGAGGCAAGGCGCCCATCCCGGAGACCCGCGTCATCTACTACTACATCTTCCAGCAGGCCTTCACCTACTTCCACATGGGCTACGCCGCCGCCGTGGCGATGGTCCTCGTGGTCGTCCTCGGCGTGCTGACCGCCGTGCAGATGCGGATGTTGCGCGCGTCCCGGTCGGACCTGGGCTAAGGAGTCACCTCATGCTGAAGCGCGCCTCCTGGCTCGCCCTGGTCGCGGCGCTCGTCGTGACCGTCTTCCCCTTCTACTGGATGATCCGGACGGCGCTCACCCCGGCCGCCGATCTGTTCCGCGACTCGACCGCGTTGTGGCCGTCGAACCCGACCCTGATCAACTTCACCCGCGTGCTGGGACTGGTCTCCCCCGAGGAGGCCAGGGCGGCGGGCGGGTCGGGCGCCGAGATCGACTTCCTGCTCTACACGGCGAACTCGCTCCTCTACAGCGGCCTGATCGCGGTCGTGCAGACGCTCTGCTGCGCGATGGCCGGCTACGCCTTCGCGCGGCTCCGGTTCCCGGGGCGCGACCTGGTGTTCGGCGTCATCGTCGCGGCGCTGATGGTGCCGCCGATCTTCACGCTGCTGCCCAACTTCGTGCTGGTCAAGCAGCTCGACCTGGTCAACACCCTCCCCGGGCTGGTGCTGCCGAGCCTGCTCATGACGCCGTTCGCGGTGTTCTTCCTGCGGCAGTTCTTCCTGTCGATCCCCCGCGACGTCGAGGAGGCCGCGACGCTGGAGGGCATCGGCCGGTGGGGCATGTTCTGGCGGATCGTGGTGCCGATGAGCCGGGGGCCGCTCATCACGATCGGGCTGACCACGATCGTGTGGAGCTGGAAGGACTACCTCTGGCCGCTGCTCGTCGGCAAGGCCGAGGAGACCCGCGTGCTCACCGTCGGCCTCGGGGTGTTCCTCCAGCAGTCGCCGAACCGGGCGCCCGACTGGACCGGACTCATGGCGGGGTCGGTGTTGTCGGTCGTCCCGGTCCTGCTGCTGCTCGTCTTCCTCGGCCGGCGGCTGGTTCAGTCGCTCAACTTCTCCGGCATGAAGTAGCGCAGCGTCGCGGCGTCGAGGGGCGGCACGTCGAACGGCGTGCCGCCCTCGCGCAGCGACAGGGTGGCGAGGTAGCCGGCCGCGACGCTCATCCGGGCCGCCACCGGTGAGGTGTCGGTGGGCCCGCCGTGGCGGGCGAACCGGAGGAACTCCTCGACGATCGCCTCGTCCGCGCCGCCGTGGCCGCCCTCGGCCCCGGGCACCGTGTACGTCGCGTCCGGGTCGCGGTAGGCCGACTGCCCGCTGTTCCAGACCCGCACGACCGAGCCGGGCCCGTCGCCGAAGTTCTCCAGGCGGCCGCGGGTGCCGATGACGGTGTAGTTGCGCCAGTAGTCGGGGCTGAAGTGGCACTGCTGGTAGGCGGCGATGACGCCGTTGTCGAGGCGCATGTTCATGACCGACACGTCCTCGACGTCGATCAGGTGGTGCAGGCCGGTGGAGGACTCCGGCGGCCAGGGCCAGTCGCGCAGCCAGCCCTCGGCCGGGGGCGTGCCCGGCGGGCGGCGGTCGAGGGCTCCGTACACCATGAGATCGCCGAAGGCGCTGACCCGTTCGGTGTAGCCGCCGGCCAGCCAGTGGATCACGTCGATGTCGTGGGCGGCCTTCTGCAGGAGCAGGCCCGTGGTGCGGCGGCGGTCGGCGTGCCAGTCCTTGAAGTAGTACTCGCCGCCGCGCCCGACGAAGTGCCGCACCCAGATCGTCTTCGGCACGCCGATCTCCCCGCGCGCGATGACGTCGCGCATCAGCCGGACCACGCCCATGTGCCGCATGTTGTGGCCCAGGTAGAGACGGGTTCCCGTCTCGGCCGCCGTGCGGAGCACCTCGTCGCAGTCGCCGATCGTGATGGCGAGCGGCTTCTCCAGGTAGACGGTCTTGCCGGCGCGCAGCGCGGCGACGGCGATCTCGGCGTGGGTGTCGTCGGGGGTGGCGATGAGGACCGCGTCGACGTCGCTCGCCAGCAGGTCGCGGTAGTCGGTGAAGGTCTCGTCCGCGGGGAGCCGGGTCAGGGCGGCCGGGTCGGTGTCGCACACGGCGGTGATCCGGCACCCCCGGCCCGGGCGGTGGGCGGTCGCGGCGAGGGTGGATCGTTGTCCGGCGCCGATCACGCCCAGGCGGAGGTCATGCATGTCGCGTCCTTCAGTGCGTTCGGCCGAGGGTGAGCCACCCGGTCAGTGTGGTGTCCTGTCCGGCGTTGGCGAAGCGTAGTGGCACGCCGTTCCTGAGCGGGTTGGCGGCCCGCATGACCAGCGTGTACTCACCCTTCTTCAGGCCGTGGAGCCGGGTGCTCAGCTCGACCGGGGCGCCGGGCGGCACGCCGGTCAGCTTCCAGGGCGTGGTCCACGTCCGGGCGATCCGGCCGTTCCTGACGGCGGCCACCTCGACCGGCCAGTCGTAGGCGAACGGGGCGACGCCGTCGTTCTGGATCTGTACGGCCACCTCCGAGCCCCCGATCCGCACATTGGCGACCCGCAACGAGTAGCCGAGCGACCTGGCGGCGGCCAGCGCGGCGTCGTAGGCGGCGCCCGTGTATCCCGGGCTGAAGGCGTAGTGGTTGAGCAGCCACGTCGCGTGGGTCTGCGCGACGCTGCCCGCGAAGTCGCCCGCGCAGCCGCCGGAGAACAGGCAGCCCTGCAGCTCGGGCCGCAGTTCCCCGGCGACCGTGTTGGTCTTCCACTTGTCGGCCGTCCCGGCCTGGTTCATCAGGTCCATGAAGTGCCAGCCCGGACCGGGCAGCGTCGAGAAGGCGAACGAGTCGTCGTGGTAGCCCATGTCGAGGGCCGCGTTGTCGGCGCCCGGATAGCGCACCATCAGCCGCGTCTCGTCGAAGGCCGCGTCGTAGGCGCGCAGCACCCGCTGCTGGAGCGCCGGGGAGGCGAACCAGTTCTCCGTGCCCGGGTCGCCGTTGTGCGGCCAGGTGTGCCACTCGCCCCAGAAGCCCAGCAGGCCGAGCTGGACGAAGCCGATCCGGGGGTCGCCGTCGTAGCGGCGGCCGAGCGCGGCGATGAAGGTGTCGAGCGCGGCGACCAGATCAGGGTCGTCGTAGTCGGGGGACACGCTCAGGCCGTCGTTGCCGAAGTCGTCGTACGGCCGGGTGACCAGCCCCTGGTCGAGCAGGAACCGCGGGATGCCGCTCGGCTTGGCCGGATAGTCGAGGTAGAAGCGGAACGCGGTCTGGTGTCCCCGGGCCGCGATGGCGTCGAGCCCTTCGTCGAGGGCCCGCCAGTCGAACCGGCGGGGACCGGTCATGACCGCGTTGAGCGGCAGATAGAACCACTCCATCGAGTGCGGGAACGTCGTGTGGGCGTCGGCGTACGGGATGAAGCCCTTCAGGGGGTTGGCGGCGGGTTCCGGTCCGGCGGCGAGTGGCCGCCATCCGGGGTGCGCCTGGGCCGGTGTGACCACCGGTGTGACCAGCAGGACTGCCGTGATCAGGGCGGCCAAGAGCATCCGGGCAGGTCGGGGGACCATCGGGCCTCCAGCGAGTGACTTATGAGTCAGCCTTGACAAATTTTCGATGAGCCACATCATTATTCGGGAGAGCCACCAAGGCAAGAGGGAACTTTTCTGGCCCCTCGGCCGCATCCCCCAGGAAGAGGTACCTCGATGATCGACAGGAAGCGGGTCGGCGCGGCCCTGCTGTGCGGGTTACTGGCGCTCACCGGCTGCGGCGGCGCGGGCGAGGAGCCGGGGAGCGGTGGCGGCCAGGTCACCCTCGACTACTGGCTCTGGGACGACAACCAGCAGGCCGGCTACCAGGCCTGCGCCGACGCCTTCGCCGCCGCCAACCCCGGCATCACCGTCAAGATCACCCAGACGGCCTGGGCGCAGTACTGGCAGAACCTGACCACCCAGCTCGCCGCCGGCGACGCCCCCGACGTCTGGACCAACCAGGTCTCCTACTACCCGCAGTTCGTCACCAGCCGGCAGATCCTCGACATCCAGCCCTACGTTGACGCCGACAAGGTCGACCTGAGCCAGTACCAGGACGGCCTGGCCGACCTGTGGACCAAGGACGGCAAACGTTACGGCCTGCCCAAGGACTGGGACACCGAGGCGGTCGTCTACAACGGCGACCTGCTCGCCAAGGCCGGCGTCGACCCCGCCGAACTGGCGAACCTCACGTGGAACCCCCAGGACGGCGGCACATTCGAGCAGGTCATCGCCAAGCTCACCGTCGACTCCAAGGGGCGTGACGGCCTCGACCCCGCCTTCGACAAGGACGACGTCGCCGTCTACGGCTACCTGCCCGAGTGGAACGACGGCTCCCAGGGCCAGAACGGCTGGGGCGAGCTCGCCGCCGCCAACGGGTTCGTCTACCTCGACAAGAACCCGTGGGGCACCCGGTACAAGTACGACGACCCCAAGCTGATCGAGACCATCGCCTGGTACAAGGCGCTGACCGACAAGGGCTTCGCGCCCAAGTTCGACAAGCAGTCGACGCTCGGCATCGACGCCGTGATGAACTCCGGCAAGGCCGCGCTGACCATCGCCGGCTCCTGGACCATCAACACCTACCTCGGCGAGGGCGCGCAGCAGAAGTTCGCGCTCGCCCCGCTCCCCGTCGGCCCGTCGGGCACCCGCAAGAGCGCCATCAACGGACTGTCCGACGCGATCTGGGCCGGCACCGAGAACAAGGACGCCGCCTGGAAGTGGGTGAAGTACCTCGGCTCGGCGGACTGCCAGAACCTGGTCGGCGACAACGCCGTGGTCTTCCCCGCCATCAGGAGCGCCACCGAACGCGCGCTGGCCGCCCACCGGGCCAAGGGCCGCGACGTGCAGGTCTACGTCGACTACACCAAGACCCCCGGCGGCACCTTCCTGCTGCCGATCACCGACCACGGCACCGAGATCAGCCAGATCGTGCAGGACGCCCTGCAGTCGGTGATCCTCGGCCAGATCAGCCCCGCCGACGCGCTCACGAAGGCCAACCAGCAGGTCAACGCCCTGTTCGTCTGATCGGTTCGTCTGATCGGTCCGGCTGACAGCCGCCGCCGTGTCACCTGCCCGGCCGGACTCGTGCCCTGCCGGGCCCCGTCTCGAAGGCAGATTCCGAGTGCGGGACGCGGCCGGCCTCCGGCCGGCGCGTCCCGCTTCCAGTGAGGAGAGCCATGCCCCAACTCGTCGACCTGGCGGGCCACGTCTTCGCGGTCAACCTGACCGGTTCGATGCCCGTCGAGCCCGTGCCCGGCGGGCTGGTCCTGCCGCCGGGCCGGGTGGCGGTCCTGCACGGCCTCGCCGACGCCCTGTTCTACCGGCACGGCCAGAACTCGTGGAGCCCCTGCGGCTGGCGCCGCCTCAGCGAGCCCCCGCTGCGGATCGCCAACCCCGAACGCCGCCTGACCGCCGACGACACCGTCTGGGACGACCCGGCCCGCCACCACTCCTCGGCCGTGGCCGCCCTCCAGGGGCCCGACGGGAACGTGCTCCTGCTGGGCTCGCTCGGACTGGGCACCCCCCGGCTGGCCGCCGACCACGACACCCTCGCCGGGTGGTGCGAGGAGGACGGCGCGCCGTGGTTCCTGGCGTACGGGCCAGAGAGGGAGGTCTTCGCCTCCTACACCCGGGAGCTGGCCGGGCGGCTGGGCGGCAGCGACCGGCGGGCGGGGAACGTCTGGTGCACCTGGTACGCCTACTACGAGGGCATCACCGAGGAGCAGCTCGGCAAGGACATCGCCGGGCTGGCCGGGCTGCCCTACGACGTCGTGCAGGTCGACGACGGGTGGCAGCGCGTCGTGGGGGACTGGGAGCCCAACGACAAGTTCCCCTCGGGCATGGCCGCGCTGGCCGGGCGGATCAGCGCGGCGGGGATGCGGCCGGGGTTGTGGCTGGCGCCCTTCATCGTGCTGCCCGGGGCCGAGCCGGACCCCGGCTTCCTGCTGCGCGACGCCGCGGGGAACCCGGTCGAGGCAGGGCACAACTGGGGGGCCGCCTACTGGGCGCTCGACCTCACCCATCCCGGTGTCCAGGAGCACCTGCGGGCCCTGATCCACCGGGTGGTGCACGAGTGGGGCTTCACCTATCTCAAGCTCGACTTCATCAACGCGGGCGCGGTCCCCGGGGTCCGGCACTCGGGGGCGGCGCGGGAGCGGGCCTACCGCGACGGGCTGCGGCTGATCCGGGAGGCGGCCGGGCCGGACGTCTACCTGCTCGGCAGCGGTGGCCTGCTGCTGCCCTCGCTCGGCCTCGTCGACGGCATGCGCAGCGGCCCCGACGTCGCCCCCATGTGGGCCAACTACGCCACCGACGACCCTTCCGACGCGATGGCCTACAACGCCGTCGTGAACACCCTCCACCGCCTGTGGCACGCGCCGCTGCTCCAGGTCGACCCCGACGTCGTCTACTTCCGCAGCCGCCTGAACCTGCTGACCGACACCCAGATGGCGTGGTTGCAGGACCTCGCCGCGATCTGCGGCTTCCGCGCGGTCTCCGACCCGCCCTCGTGGCTCAACCCCGCCGAGCTGGAACGCCTCCGCGCCTATCTGACCGACCGGCCGGAGATCGTCCAGACCGGCCGCTACCGGTTCACCGTCGACGGCCGCGAGGTCGACTTCACCGGCGCGCTGAGCCCCGGCCAGCAGTACCCGATCTCGTGAGGCGACCGGTAGAATTACGCTTTCTCAAAGCATAATTAGGGGGCAGTGGTGGTGGACGCGGCCGGAGCCGATGTCAGCAGGCTCCGCGAGCTCAACTCGCTCAGCATCGTCCGGGCGATGCGGGGCCAGCCACCCGCCACCGTCACCGAACTGGCGGGCCGCACCGGCCTGTCGCGTCCGGGCACCGACGTCGTCGTGCGCGGCCTGGTGACCGACGGATGGGTGAAGGTGGTCGAGCCCGACGGCAGCACCGTCGGCCGCCCGGCCCGCCGCTACCGCTTCAACGCCGACGCCGGGCACGTCTTCGGGGTCGACATCGGCGCGCACAAGATACTCGTGCTGCTGTCGAACCTCGAAGGGGAGGTGCTGCGCAGCCGCCGCCTGCCGGTTGACCCCGACGCCGGGCCGTCCGAGCGGCTCGCGGCCGTCGACGCCGCCCTCACCGACTGCCTGACCGAGGCCGGGCTGGAGCCCGACCAGATCTGGGCGATCACGGTGGGGGTGACGGGCCCGGTCGACGCGTCGGGCCGGACCTCCCTGTTCACCCCGCTGCCCGGCTGGGCGAGCGTCTCCCCGGCCGACCACCTGGCGGCCCGGTTCGGCTGCCCGATCTCGGTCGAGAACGACTGCAAGCTGGCCGCCGTGGCCGAACGCTGGCAGGGCGCCGCGCAGGACGCCGACGACATCGTCTACCTGCAGGCGGGCATGCGCATCGGCGCCGGCCTCATCATCGACGGCACCCTGCGGCGGGGCTTCGGGGGCGCGGCCGGCGAGATCGGCGCGCTGAAGACGCTCCGCTGGTTGTCGGCCCCCTCCCGCCTGGAGAACTGCCCCGGCATGCCCGCCGACGTCCACCCGAACGACAAGGCGGCCTGGGTCTTCGAACGCGCCCGCGAAGGCGACCGCGAGGCCCGGACCGCGCTGCGCCGCTACGTGAAGGACCTCGCGGTCGGCGCGGCGGCGCTGGTGCTGACGCTCGACCCGCAGGTCGTGGTGCTCGGCGGCGGCTACTCGCGGTCGGCCGACCTGATCATCGACCCGCTCCTGCACGAACTGGAACGGTTGTGCCTGCGTGTCCCCGAGGTGAGGGCGTCGAACCTGGGCGCCGACAGCGTGGCGCTCGGGGCGCTGCGCATCGCGCTCGACCAGATCGACGCCCAGCTCTTCGCCGACGGAATGCCCGCGCCCCTCGGACGGTGACTCATGTGGTGAGCCGGCGGTGTGATTCGCCGTCGCCCGGCCCGGCACCGGCCTGCTCATCGGCGCCGGGCCGAGCTTGCCGGCCGTCGGCAGACCATGGTGGTAGAGGCGAAACGCTCGTCCGCACAGCTCGATGCGCCCTTGAACGTCGAGGTTGAGCGGGTCTCTCAGGTCCAATTCGCGCGGGCGTGTATTGACGCTGGTGAAGAGGAAGCTGCCTGGCATGGGAACGATACGGACAAAGGTCTTCAGCTTGATTCGGATGGGTCGGCTGGGGAATCGGAGTGCCATGTCACACATCCAGTACGAGGTGATGTCAAAGCCGTAACCTGATCTTGTCTGTTATGAGGGTTTTCAAAGAGATTTGGGGTAATTCCCCTGTCTCTGGAGGCTCTTCGTGCCACCGTTGCGAGCCGCCCTCGTCGCCGTCGGACTGGTCGTGGCCATCGCCACCCCCGTCCAGGCGAGTGCCGCCCCCGCCATTTCCGTGGAGAACGGGCGCACCCAGCCCGCCTTCTCCTACGCCGACGCCATCCGCGAATCGGTCCTCGTCGAGTCGACCGTCGACAGCGACTCGGACGGGGTGCTCGACCGCGTGCGGGTCGACATCATCCGTCCCAAGGAGTCGGGCCCCGGCCTCAAGGTCGCCTCGATCATCGACGAGAGCCCCTACTACGACAACTCCGGCCGCGGCAACGAGGCGGAGCGCAAGGTCTACGACGCGAACGGGAACATCGTGAAGTTCCCGCTCTGGTACGACAACTACTTCGTGCCGCGCGGCTACGCCTTCCTCGCCGTCGACATGATCGGCACCACCAAGTCGACCGGCTGCCCCGACGTCGGCGGCAAGGCCGACATCCTGGGCGGCAAGGCCGTCATCGACTGGCTGAACGGCCGCGCCACCGCCACGAAGCTCGACGGCGTCACCCCGGCCGTCGCCGACTGGAGCACCGGCAAGGCCGGCATGATCGGCAAGTCCTACGACGGCACGCTGGCCAACGGCGTCGCCGCGACCGGTGTCGAGGGCCTGGAGACCATCGTCCCGATCTCGGCGATCAGCTCCTGGTACAAGTACCAGCGCATGAACGGCGTGATCTACAACTTCAACTACCAGTCGTACCTGGCCAACGTCGTCGACACCGACCCGGACGCCAAGTGCGCCGCGGTGCGCGCCTACGCCGACGCCAACGACGGCGACGACACCGGCAACTACAACGCCTACTGGGCCGAGCGCGACTACATCGCGGGCAGCCTCGCCGACGTCTCCAAGGTCAAGGCCTCGGTCTTCGTCGTGCACACCGTCAACGACCTGAACGTCAAGCCGGACAACTTCTCCGTCTGGTGGGACGCGCTGGCCAAGAACGGCGTGCCGCGCAAGATCTGGGTCGGCCAGACCCAGCACGTCGACCCGTTCGACTTCGAGGGCCAGCGCGACCGCTGGGTCGACACCCTGCACGCCTGGTTCGACTACTGGCTCGTCGGCGTCAGCAACGACGTCATGAAGCAGCCGCGCGCCGACGTGCAGACCGGCCGGACCGACTGGATCAAGCTGCGCGACTGGCCCGAGCCCGCCGCCCAGAACCACCTGTTCCGCCCCGCCGCCGACGGCACCCTCGGCCTGGTCCAGGCGCAGAACGGCGAGACCGCGACCTTCACCGACGTCCGCCAGTCGGAGAACACCATGGTCGCCAACATCACCACCCCGGCCGCCGGCCGCGTCGCCTTCACCACCAGCGAGTTGTCCAAGGACATCCGGATGTCCGGCACGCCCGAGATCAGCCTCCAGGTGAAGCTCGACAAGCCGACCAGCAACCTGACCGCGCTCCTCGTCGACTTCGGCACCGACACCCGCATCAACTGGCGCAGCAACCAGGGCATCAGGAACCTGACCACGCAGAGCTGCTACGGCGAGTCGACCGCCGCCGACGACGGCTGCTACTTCGACGTCGAGACCAACATGACGACCGCCGCCCTGGAGATCGTCGCCCGCGGCTGGATCGACGTGCAGAACCGCGACTCGATCAGCGCCTCGAACCCGCTCGCCGTGGGCTCGTACGGCGAGGTCAAGTGGCTGACCCTGCCGCAGGACTACACCTTCAAGGCCGGGCACCGCATCGGCCTGGTCCTCGCCGGCACCGACTCCACCTACAGCGGCGAACCGGCCACCGGCGCCAAGGTCACCGTGGACCTCCAGCGCAGCCGCGTCCGCATCCCGCTCGTCCTGGCTCCCGGTGAGACCATCACCGAGACCGACGTCCGCGCCCGCCGCGCCGCTCCGTGGGTCGCCCCCGCCGAGCCCGAGTGGCCGGCTCCGGAGTACCGCTTCTGGTAAACCGCACTTTTGGTAAACCGCACCGAACCGGGGACGGCCCGGCGGCTCCGCGCCGCCGGGCCGTTCCTCGTCTCGCCTGCTCGCTCACTGTTCGCCGGACATTCGCCTTCCCGTCAGGAAGGTCCACCAGGCTCTTGGCACGTTCCCCTCGGAAGTGAGCACACATTGCGTAAGAGCTGGCGGCGGACCGTCGCATTAGTCATCCCGTTCCTGACCGCGGTCCCCTTGCCGGTGACCCAGGCGTGGGCGGCCGACCCGGTCCCCTCGATCACGGTGAACGAGGTCGAGTCGAACGGCGGCGTCCCCGGCGACTGGATCGAGCTGACCAACACGGGCGCCACCCCGGTCGACATCGGCGGCTGGAAGATCAAGGACAGCGAGGACGACCACGTCCTCACCGTCCCCGCCGGCACCACGGTCGCCCCGGGCGGCTTCGTCGCGCTGGAGACCGAGCCGGCGTACGGCCTCGGCGGCGGCGACTCCGTGCGGGTGTTCCTGGCCGACGGCGTCACCCTGGTCGACACCTACACCTGGGCCGCGCACGCGCCCATCACCTGGGGCCGCTGCCCCGACGGCACCGGCGCGTTCGCCGCGACGGTCGCCCCGACCAAGGGCGCGGCCAACGACTGCGGCACCCCCTCGGCGTTCGTGAAGATCAACGAGATCGAGTCCAACGGCGGCACCCCGGGCGACTGGGTCGAGCTCGTCAACGTCGGCCCGATCCCGGTGAACATCGGCGGCTGGCTCGTCAAGGACAACGACGACACGCACGTGCTCACCGTCCCGGCCGGCACCACCATCGCCCCGGGCGCGTTCCTGGCGATCGACACCGAGGTGGCCTACGGCCTCGGCGGCGCCGACTCGGTGCGCGTCTTCCTGCCCGACGGCACCACGCTCGTCGACTCCCACACCTGGACCGCCCACGCCGCGGTCACCTACGCCCGCTGCCCCAACGGCACCGGCGTGTTCACCGACAGCACGGCGGCGACCAAGGGCGCCGCCAACACCTGCGGCACGCCGGCCTCCACGGTCAAGCTCAACGAGGTCGAGTCGAACGGCGGCACCCCGGGCGACTGGGTCGAGCTGGCCAACACCGGCGCCGCGCCGGTCGACGTGTCGGGCTGGATCGTCAAGGACAACGACGACACCCACATCCACACGATCCCGGCGGGCAGCACGATCGCCCCGGGCGGCTTCCTGCCCGTGGACGTCGAGCTCTCCTACGGCCTGGGCGCCGCCGACTCCGCGCGGCTCTACTCGGCCGACGGCCTGACCCTCCTCGACTCCCACACCTGGACCGCGCACGCCACCGCCACCTACGGCCGCTGCCCCGACGGCACCGGCGTGTTCACCGACACCACCGCCGCCACCAAGGGCGCGGCCAACGCGTGCGGCCCCACCACGCCGACCGGCACCCCGTGGCCCGGCGGCGTCGACGTCGCGACGGCCGACGCCGCGGGCGTGCTCGGCGGCAACATGAGCGGCCTGTACTACCAGCCCTCCGGCGACGCCGGTCCCGGCTCGTTGTGGGCGGTCAAGAACGGGCCCGGCACCCTCTACCGGCTGGAGAAGAAGGGCGCGGTCTGGACGCCCGCCGAGACCCACCCGCTGAAGTTCCCGACCGGCCTCGGCGACCCCGACGCCGAGGGCGTCACGGTGACCCCGGCCGGGGTGTTCGTCTCGACCGAGCGGGACAACGGCGTCAGCGGCGTCAGCCGCCCCGCCGTCCTCCGGTTCGACCCGGCCGGCGGGGACACCACCCTGACCGCCACCAAGGAGTGGGTGCTCACCGCCGACCTCCCCGTGGTCGGCGCCAACGCCGGGCTCGAGGCCATCACGTGGGTGCCCGACTCCTACCTGACCGCCGAGGGCTTCGTCGACGAGCGCACCGGGGCGGCGTACCGGCCGGGTGACTATCCGAACCACGGCGACGGGCTGTTCCTCGTCGGCGTCGAGGGCACCGGCGGCGTGTACGCCTACGCCCTCGACCAGAACGGGGCCGCGTTCACGCGGGTCGCCACCGTCGCCAGCGGCTTCCCCGGCGTCATGGAGCTCTCCTACGACCCCGAACTCCAGAAGCTCTGGGTCGTCTGCGACGACACCTGCCAGGGCCGCACCGCGCTGTTCGACGTGAACGCCACCGGGAGGTTCGCCGCCACGGTCGTGTACGACCGCCCGTCCGGCATGCCGAACCTCAACAACGAGGGCTTCACCCCGGCCGCGCGCGCCGAGTGCGCCGCCGGCCGCAAGCCGGTCTTCTGGACCGACGACGGCAACACCGGCGGCCACGCGCTGCGCACCGGCACGATCGACTGCACCGCCCTCGACCTGGACGCCGACGACGACGGCATCGACGACGGGATCGACCCGAAGAAGGACGACCCCGCCAACGAGACCTTCTCCGACGGCCGCACCTCGGGCCGGATCCTCGCCCGCGAGGGCCGTGCCGTGACCGTCTCGGACACCGCCGCCCCGGCCGGCGTCCTGGTCACCGTCGGCGCGGGCGACCAGCCGGCGCAGGTGCGGCTCACCGGCGTGTTCGGCTCGGTCGCGCTGACCGAGGGCGCCTACCGGATCACCGGCACCGGCAAGACCTACACGGTCTCCACCCTGACCGGCGAGTCCGTTGTGAAGGTGACCGTCAACGGCACCCCCGTCACGCTGACCGCCGGCGCGGGCGGCTCGGTCACCCTGACCGAGGTTCCCGGCAACGGCACCGTCGCCGGGATCGCCGGCATCGAGCACACCGGTGACGTCACTCTCAGGGCGTCCGGCCTCCCGGCCGGGACCTGCGGCGACATCGTGGTCCGCAACGTCGTCGTGGCCACCGCCGGCGCGGCGTCGGTGTCCGGCACGAGCGCCAACGACCTGATCATCGGCCGCTCGGCCGACGACGTCATCACCGGCAACGGCGGCGACGACTGCGTCGTCGGCCAGGGCGGCGCCGACACGATCACCACCGCCGACGGCGACGACCGCGTCGACGCCGGCAACGGCGACAACGTGGTGAACGCGGGCGGCGGCGACGACTGGATCCAGGGCGGCAACGACGCCGACACCGTCGACTGCGGCGCGGGCGCCGACGTGGCGCGTCCGCTGCGCGGCGCGAACGTCAACGTCGAGGGCCGCTGCGAGACCTTCTGACCGGTTCCCCCCCACGAGCCCGTGGCCCCCTTCGCGGGGGTCGCGGGCTCAGCCGTTCGCGGCGATGACGGGAACTCTTGCGTGGGAGACGTTCCAGGGAACCGCTTGTCGCGTGTCACAAGTGAGCTCCGGGCGGTGCTCTACCAATGTGAACGTCGTACAGGAGAACGTGCTGGTCGGGAGGGGCGTCGCCGTGGGGTCCGATCCGCCGGTCCGGGCCGACCTGGAGCAGGTGTTCCGGGCCGCCTACCCGCGCGTCGTCGCGGTGGCCGCCCGCGTGCTCGGGTCGCGCGACGAGGCCGAGGACGTCGCCCAAGAGGTCTTCCTCGCGTTCGGCCGCTCCGCGGTGCCCGCCGGGGAGGCCACCGGCTGGTTGTCGGTCGCCGCCGCGCACACCGCGCTGAACCACCTCCGGTCGGGCCGCAGGAGAAGCGCCCGGGAGGAGAACGCCACCGGCGAGACCGTCGCCCCCGACGTCGCCGACGCCGTCGTCACCAGGGACGAACGCCGCCGTGTGCGCGAGGCCCTCGCGCGGCTGCCGCGCCGCCAGGCCGTCGCCCTGGTCCTGCGGCACAGCGGCCTCAGCTACGCCGAGGTCGCCGCCGCCCTCGACCTCTCTCCCGGCAGCGTCGGCACGATCGTGCGACGGGCCGAGTCCGCTCTGCGCAAGGAGTTGAACCGTCATGCGCCATCCGACTGACGGCACGCTGCGCCGGCTCCTCGACGAGCCGGACGGGGTCGCCGACGCCGACCGCGACCACATCGCCCACTGCCCCGCCTGCCAGGAAGGAGTGAACGTGGCCCGGGACGACGCCGCCTTCGCCGCCACCGTGCTCGGAACCGAGGTCGACGTGGACGTCGACCGGGCCTGGACCCGCTTCTCCACCCGCCCGCCGGTGAAGGAGGCGACCGTCCTGGGCCGCTGGCGCTCCCGCCTGCGCAGTCCCGTCGTCGCCGTCGCCGGAGCGGCCGTCCTGGTCACCGGCGCGGGAGCGGCCGCCGCCGCCGACTGGCTCCAGATCTTCCAGACCGAGCGGGTCGCCCCGGTGACCGCGCCGCAGGCCGAGCTGGCCAAGATCCCCGAACTCGACGAGTTCGGCGACCTCGTCGTCACCGACGAGATCTCGGTACGCCGTGCGCGGGACGTCACCGCCGCCCAGGAGGCCTCGGGCCTGACGCTTCCGGTGGTGGCCGAACTCCCGCGCGGGGTGAGCGGCGCACCCGGCTACTACGTCGTCGGCAAGGCCGGCGGCACGTTCACCTTCTCCGCCGCCACGACCGCGCGGACCGCCGCGAAGGCCGGGGCGACCGCCCCGCCGGTGCCGCCGGGCCTCGACGGCAGCCGGTTCAGGTTGTCGGCCGGGCCGGGCCTGGCGGCGGTGTGGGCCTCGGACCAGGAGATCCCCGCCCTGGTCGTCGCGCGGATCACCGCGCCGTCGGTCCACTCGGCGGGCGTCCCCTTCACCACCGTCCGCGACTACCTGACGTCGCTGACCTTCATCCCCGACGACGTCGCGGCCCAGTTGCGCGGCTTCTCCGGCGAGGGCACGCTGCCGCTGTTCTCCGCGGTCGAGGAGAAACAGACGTCCGTCACCGACGTCGGCGGACGCCCCGCCACGCTCGTCGGGAGCGGCTCCATGGCCGCGGTCGTCTGGGTGGAGAACGGCGTGGTCAACGCGGTCGCCGGCACACTCACCGCCGACGAGGTCCTGACCGTCGCCCGGGAGCTGCGATGAACGCCGTCTGGACCTCCGGCCTGCGCAAACGCTACCGGAAGCGGACCGCCGTCGACGGGGTCTCCTGCTCCGTCGCCCGGGGCGAGGTGCTGGGCCTGCTCGGCCCGAACGGCGCCGGCAAGACCACCGTCATCAAGATGATGCTCGGGCTGGTCCGCCCCGACGCGGGCGAGGTCATGCTCCTCGGCCGGCCGGTCGGCGACCCCCGGGCCCGCGCCAAGGTCGGCTACCTGCCGGAACTCTTCCGCTACCAGCCCTGGCTCAGCGCGAAGGAGGTCCTCGACCTGCACGTCCGGCTCGCCGGGGCCGACGTGCCCGACGGGGAACGCCGCGACACCCTCGGGCTGGTCGGCCTCGCCGACCGGGCCCGCGACCGCGTCGGCGGGTTCTCCAAGGGCATGCAGCAGCGCCTCGGCCTGGCCGTCGCGCTCGTGGCCCGGCCCGAGTTCGTGGTGCTCGACGAGCCGACCAGCGCGCTCGACCCGGTGGGCCGGGCCGACGTGCGCGACATCCTGCTCTCGCTGAAGGAGCGCGGCGTGGCCGTGCTGCTCAACTCCCACCTGATCGGCGAGGTCGAGCGGGTCTGCGACCGCGTGGTCATCCTCGACCGCGGCCGCGTCGCCGCCTCGGGCACCCTCGCCGAACTGCTGGGCGGCCGGGAGTTGCGGCTCCGGCTGGAGAAGGTCACCTCCGAGGCGGAGGAACGCCTGCGGCGAGCCGGGCCGGTGAACCGCGACGGCGACCTGTTCACCGTCGTCGACCTGGACGCCGCCCTGATCCCCGAACTGGTGGCCGACCTGGTCGCGCTCGGCGTGCGGGTCCATTCGGTCGAACCCGGCCGCGTCAGCCTGGAAGACCGGCTGCTCGACATCCTGGGAAGTGAACGATGATCGTGCTCACCTTCGCCGGCCTCACCCTGCGCGAGGCCGCGCGCCGCAAGGTGCTGCGGGCGCTGGCCGTGTTGACGGTCGTGCTGCTCGCCCTGTCGGCGTGGGGCTTCCACACCCTCGTGACCAGGGAGTTCGACGGCGCCCAGCTGACCAGCGGCGAACTGCGGCTGATCGCCTCCCAGCTCCTCAACCTGGTCATGTTCGGCCTCAGCCTGATCGCCGCCCTCGGCACCGCCTTCCTGGCCGGCCCGACCGTCGCCGGCGAGGTCGAGTCGGGCACCGCCCTGGCGATCCTGGCCCGCCCGATCCGGCGCTCGACCGTCCTGGTCGGCAAGTGGCTCGGCCTGGTCGCCTTCGGCGGTGGCTTCGTCGCCCTGGCCGGGCTGGCCCAGTTCGTGATCGTCTACGTCACCACCGGCTACTGGCCCTCCGGCCCGGTCACCGGCCTGGCGCTGCTCGCCTTCCAGACGGCCGTGCTGCTCACCCTGGGCCTGCTGTTCTCCACGCTGATCTCGCCGATGGCCTCGGGCGTGGTCGCCGTCGGCCTGTTCGGCGCGACCTGGATCGCCGGGGTGGTCGGGGGAGTGGGCCGCGGCCTCGGCAACGACAACGTCGCGGCCGTCGGGACGGTCTCCCAGATACTCCTCCCGACCGACGGGTTGTGGCGCAGCGCGATGTACGCGTTCCAGGACCCCGCCGCGCTGCTGGGATTCGGCGGCCCCGCGGTCAGGGGAGGCTTCCCCTTCCTGAGCGACACGCCGCTCACATGGACCTACCTCGCGTGGTCCGTCGTGTGGACCGCCCTGGTGCTGGGCCTCGCCGCCCTGGTGCTCAGACGCCGCGATCTGTGATCCCGCGCAGGTCACAGGGACTTTTTGCGGAGGTGAACGAAGGATTTCACCTCGCCGAAACCTAAGCCCGGTCCGGGTCCGGATAGTGTCTCCCCATTCTCGACAACGTTGATCCCTTCATCGGCACCGCGGCCACCGACCTGCCCCCGGCAGGCGGCCTGGCCGCCACATGGTGGTGGCCGAAACCGCAGGTGGGCAACACCCACCCCGGGGCCACCTCACCCCTCGGCATGGTCTCGGCCTGTGCCTACTCCGGCGCCTACCCGACCGGTTACGGTCGTTACGCCAAGAACACCGAAGGCGTGCCCGAGGAGATGTTCGACCGTCTCCAGGCCAGCGGGTTCACCCACTTCCAGCAGTCGGGCACCGGCGCGATCCGCAAGTACTACAACTACGTGCGGGTCACCCCGATGGTGCAGCCCCTCGACGACCTCGGCCAGTCGTGGTCGCTGGCCGACGAGGAGGCCTCGCCCGGCTACTACGCCGCCACCCTCGACACCGGCATCCGGTGCGAGGTCACGGTCGGCCAGAAGGTGGCCGTCCACCGCTACACCTTCCCGCGGCACAGCAGCGCCCGTGTCGTCGTCGACCTGTCCTGCGGCGGGCTCGCCATCGACCTCGGCCGCACCGTCCCGCTGCGCGCGCAGGTCGAGAACATCGGCCACGGCCAGGTGCAGGGCACCGTCGTCATGGAGGGCGTGCCGCTCTCGGTGTACGTCGACGTCGACGCCCCCGGCTGGCGGCAGATGCTCTGGTACGACCGCCGGCTCATCGACGGCGGCACCCGCCTCGACTTCGACAGCATCCGGCACACCACGCTGCGCCCCTTCGGCATGCTCTACATGGGCCCGACGCGGGCCGGGCAGACGATCGAGGTCCGCATGGGCTTCTCGCTGCGCGGCTGCGACCAGGCCAAACGGAACCTGGAGCGCGAGTGCGGCCTCGGCCAGCCCTCGTTCGACATCGTCAAGCTGCGCACCCGCGCCCGCTGGGGCGACCACCTCGACCGGGTCAAGGTCGACGGCGGCACCCCGGCCCGGCAGACGGTCTACTCCACCGCGCTCTACCACTCGCTGATCAAGCCGTGCATCGTCGACGACGAGAGCCCGTTCTGGCCGAGCAACGGGCCCTACGCCTTCGACGTCTGCACGATGTGGGACATCTACAAGACCCAGCTCCCGCTGCTCATGGCCATCGCCCCCGACCGGGCCTCCGGCCTGCTCGAATCGCTGATCCGGGTGTGCGAGGAAGAGGGCAACTTCCCGATCGGCTACCGCATGGCCCGCGGCGCCGACCGGTTCTTCCGCCAGGGCAGCGCGCTGGCCCACACCGCGCTCGCCGACGCCCACGCCCTCGACCTCGACGGCATCGAGTGGAGCTGGGCGCTCGTCCACATGACCGATGACCTGCGCCGCATGTACGGCGAGGACTTCTTCGAGCACGGCGTCGTCCACCCGATCACCCACACCCTCGACCTGGCCTACGGCCACCACCTGACCGCCCAGCTCGCCCGCGCGCTGAACGACACCCGGCTCGCCGACGACCTGGCCCGCCGCGCCCACGGCTGGGTCAACGCCTTCGACCCCGGCACCGGCCTGCTGCGCGACTCCGAGTTCTACGAGGGCGGCAAGTGGAACTACTCGTTCCGGCTGCTGCACGACATGGCCGCCCGCATCGCGCTCGCGGGCGGCGACGCCGGCTTCATCGGCAAGCTCGACCAGTTCTTCGGCTACGGCGCCGCCCCGGTCAAACAGGCCGGCCGGCGCCCGCAGCAGGCCGAGATGGCCGCCGGATACGCCCTCAACCGCTTCGAGGGCCTCAACAACGAGCCCGACATGGAGGCCCCCTGGGCCTACCACTACGCGGGCCGACCCGACCGCACCGCCGAGGTCGTCCACTCCGCGCTCACGTGGCAGTTCGGAACCGGCCCCGGCGGCCTGCCCGGCAACGACGACTCCGGCGGCCTGAGCTCCTGGTACATCTGGGCCTCGCTCGGGCTCTTCCCGGTGGCCGGGCAGAACCTCTTCCTCGTCAACGCGCCCGCGTTCGAACGGGCCGCGCTGCGGGTAAGAGAAGGCGAGTTCGTCATCGAGACCAGCGGCCTCAAAGAGGCGCCGATCAGCTCCGACGGCGCCGAGCGTGAGCCCCCGGTCCAATACGTCCAGTCGGCCACCCTCAACGGCCGTCCACTGGATGCGGCCCACCTGACTGCCGCGACCGTCCATCGGGGCGGCAGACTGCACCTGCGACTCGGCCCCGAGCCATCGGGATGGGGGCGGGGTGTCCGCCCGCCGTCCCTGTCCGATTCCCCTGCGCTATCGGAGGAGACTCGATGACCCACCCCCGTCGCCGCCTTGTGATCGTGGTCAGGGCCGACCCGGTCATCTGCGGCCATTCCGGCGAGGCCCGCAACCTCGCCGAGGTGGCGCTCACCCGTGGATATGACGACGTCAGGCTGCTGACCTGGCCCATCCCGGCCCTCCAGGCCGCCGGGCTGCCGTTGAAGCCGCTCGACCGGCTGCTGCCGTACAGCCCCGGCATCACCGTCGAACGTCCCGAACCGGTCGGTGACTACCGGGTGCCCGACGGCCGCCACCTGGCCGGCCTGACCGGGCGTCTGGTCGAACTGCTGGCCGAGCCGGTGCCGACGACGTGCCTGTCGATGTACATCGTCCCCCATGCCAACGTCGTGCTCGACGCCGTCAACGCGGCCAGGGCGGCGGGCTTCGATCCCGACGTCCGCACCCTCGTGAAGGCCGTCGGCTCCGACGTCACCAACGTCATCCGCAACTGCCTGCGCGACAACCACTTCGGCGCCGCGACGGCGCTGTTCACCACGTTCCTGGCCAACGACGAGGTCGTGGCGGTCTCCGACTACACCCGCGACGAGATCATCGAGGCGGCGGAGCAGGTCGACGCCCACGTCGGCACCACGTTCGCCGAACAGTGCCGCCGCCGGGTGACGGTCAGCTACCCGCCGATCGACTCCTCGGCGTTCCTCGACCCCGACCCGGCCCTGGTCGACGCCGCCCTCGCGCGCCGCGGCCTGGAACGCGACGGCTACCTGCTGTTCCTGTCCCGGGTCACCCCGGCGAAGGGCATCTTCGACCTGCTGGCCGCCTACCGGCAGGCCCGCAGCCGGGAGAAGGTCAAACTCGTGGTGGCAGGCACGGGCACCGCGCTCGCCCAGGTCCAGGCGATCGCGGCGGCCGACGAACACGTCGTCGTCCTCACCGACGTCGACGACAACGAGAAGCCGCTGCTCATGCGGGGGAGCGCGGCCTACGTGCTGCCGACCAAACCCGAACCCGACTTCGTCGAGACGTTCGGCATCGCCCTGGCCGAGAAGATGCTGGCGGGCGGCGGCCCGATCATCACCACCGACACCGGCGGAACCCTCGAAGCGGTCGGCGACGCGGCGATCATCGTCGACCAGGGCGACGTCACGGGCATCGCGGCGGCGATCGACCGGGTGGTCCTCGACATGAACGGGACCGAACGCCGTGAGATGGAACTCCGGGCCCGCGAGTGGGCCATGCAGTTCGACCGCGCGGCCGTCTTCGACGACCTGTTCCCGGAGACGGCGCTCCGCCAGAGCGCCTGACCGAGATCGACGCCGGCCCGGACGGATCACTTGCCGTCCGGGCCGGTTCACTTCAGCGGCAGCGCCGCCCGCACCCGGAAGCCGCCGTTCACCGCGGGCCCGGCGTCGAGGGAGCCGTGGAACAGCGCGGCCCGCTCGCGCATCCCGATCAGGCCGTGGCCGCCGGGCGTGTGGGGCCCGGCCCGGAAGCCGTCGCGGGGGCCGTCGTCGGTGACGTCGATACGCAGTTCGCCCGGCCCGTGGTCGATCGTGACCGTCACCCGGGTCGGCCCGGCGTGTTTCACGGTGTTGGTCAGCGCCTCCTGGACGATCCGATAGGCCGACAGGTCGAGGCCCGCCGGCAACGGCCGGGGCTCGCCGATCACCTCGACCGTCACGTCGAGCCCGGCCGTGCGTGACTGCTCCACCAGCTCGCCGACGCGGGCCAGGCCCGGCTGCGGCAGACGGCTGTCGGTGGCCGGGCCGCGCAGCAGGTGGAGCATACGCTGGAGCTCCTCGACCGCGCCCCGGCCGGTCGCCTCGATCTGGCTCAGCGCCTCGCGCTCCCGGCCCAGGTCGGCGGGGAGCCGGCGGCGCAGGCCGCCCGCCTGCATCGTCATCATGCTGACGCTGCTGGCGACGATGTCGTGCAGCTCGCGGGCCAGCCGGGCCTGCTCCTCGGCGACCGCCTCCCGCACCAGTTGCTCACTGCGCGCCACCACGGCGTCGGTGCGCTCGTCGGCGCGGCGGGCCAGCACCTGGTAGCGGCGGACGCCGACCCCGGCGCCGCCCGCGATGGCCGACATGCCCGCCGCGATGGCGTACTCGGCGAACTCGGCCCCGCCGTAGGTCAGGCCCATGGTGGCCACGAAGACGACCGTGGCCACCACCCCGAACAGGGCCCGCGTGCTGCGCAGCCGCGCCTGGCTGAGCACCGTGAACAGGAAGACCAGCTCGGTCAGCCACTGCCAGGCGGCGGCGTCCTCCAGGGTGAACACGAAGAGCGCGCTCGACGCGACGGTGTAGACGGTCATCGTCCAGACGGGGGCGACGCGGCGGAACAGCACCAGGACCGCGGTGGCGATCCCCCCGGCCACCCACAACGCCGGGACCGGCCGCTCCGACAGGTCGGTTCCGCCGGTCACTTCCTCGATGACGGCGAACAGCCCGACCGCCACGGCCGCCAGGCTGTCGGCCGCGCTCAGCCGGGTACCACGCACGGGATGAGCGTAGTGCGACTTGTGCCGACATCGATCAGGCGAGGAGCCGGTCGAGCGTCGTCGATCTCGTCCCGACCAATTAAGCGTATACAGAGGACAGGGAGGCCATGCCGCTGGTCTACTAGACGTATGCAGATGAGAACAATGCGCTTCATGAGCGCAGACAAGTGGACGGAGACCCTGACCCACCTCGCGGAGGCCATCCGCACGTCGGAGATCCCCGGCGACCTGGGGATCACCCAGGTCACGCTGGAGCCCATGGTGGACTCCGAGGGCGACGACGGCCTGTGGGCCCACATCGTCATGGACGGCGCCGACGAGAACGGCTGGTCCGCCGAGTTGTGCAACGCCCTGCACCGGAACTGCAACCGGCTGGCCGCCGAACACGACCTCGACCACTACGTCTACACCCGGGTCTACAGTCCGCAGGACTGGTCCGAGAAGGATCTCGTCGAGGACGACGACGCGGAGGGAGCAGCGTTCACCGAACACCTCGGTCGGCTGCTGTCCGGGACGGAGGACGCGTGAAGCACGTGTTCAAGGCGGAGGAGTACCTGCACCTCGCCGACCTGATCGCGGGCCGAGCCGCCGGGCCGGGCCGTCCCCGGACCGCGCACCTGCGCCGGGCGACCTCGACGGCGTATTACGCGGTGTTCCACGAACTCGTCGGCCAGGGCGCGCGCCGGGTCGCCGGGACGGGTCAGGAGGATCACCGGCACACCATCAGCCGGTGGTACGCCCACGGCAACTTCCGGCAGACCGCCCGATGGGTGGAGGCGATCACGACGAAGAAGAGTGTGCCCGAGGGGGTGCGGCGACTACTCGGTCCCAACGACCACGTCGACCCCGACCTCGCCGCACTCTCCGAATCGTTCAGCGAACTCCAGCAGGCCCGGCACGCCGCGGACTACGACCCCGAGTACAACGCCATCCGGGCCGACACTCTGGGGCACGTGACCAGGGCGAAGACGGCGGTCGAGGCGATCCGGCGGATGGACAGGGGGAAGGTCCAGGCGTTCGACATGTTCCTGCTGCTGTCGCTCGGCGGAGAGCGGATGGTCCGGAACTCCTGACCACGCTCGACTGAACGTGATCCGGTTCGTCGCTGTCCGATAGCGGGAAAGAAAGCCACCCGCAGGATCAGACAGCCGACGAACCCCGGCCATCACCAGGGCACCCGCAAATCTCGCGTCTCTGGGCGTCGACGTGCCCATCGGTCGTGACCTCGACGAAGGTCATTGTCTCGTCGAGGCGTCCGACGGCCGGCTTCCGCGCCGCCGCCGTTCGGCGTCAGCGCGGAAGGTCAACCGGCGTTACCGACTTCCGGCGGAGGCCGCGGCGACCAGAACACGGTGGCCCGGCATCAGTTCGCCGGGCAGGGCCTCGGCGGGGAACCAGCCCGCTTCGAGGATCTCGGTCGGGTCGAGCGCCAGGGTCCCGCCGAGCAGTTCGCCCTCGTAGGCGATCTCGACCCGCAGCCGGAACCCGCTCTCGACCCGCACCAGCCGGTTGACCCGGGCCTTGAGCCCGGTCTCCTCCATGACCTCCCGGACGACGGTTTCCTCGAAGGTCTCGCCGCGTTTGGCGTAACCCGTCGGAAGACCCCACTGGCGACCCTCGGGCCAGAAACGGTGTTTCAGCAGCAGGACCCGGCCGTCGTCGTCACGGATGACGCCCACCACCCCGACCATGAACGTCGCCTGCGACAACCAGAGCAGGCGCCACTGCACCGCGCCCCCGATCGCCCGCCAGACGGTCGCCGCCAGACTTCTCAAGGCTGCCATCGTTCCGTTCTACACCACCACGACACCGCGCCCGGGAAGGCCACCTTCCGGTGAGTTCGTCGCCGTGAACGGCGACCAGGGGAGACGCTCGCACGGCTGGCCGGGATGTGCTCGACGGGAACTGACGCCATGGCGCGGCGACCCCGGCGAGGGCTTGCGCCACGGCAACGTCAGGTGGTGGCGGGGGCGATCCTCACAGCCGCCATCACGCGGTCGTCGAGGACTCGTTCCGTGCCGTCGAAAGCGGCGACCACCCGCGAGCTCGCCACGAGCGGGATGGCACGCCACTCGGCCGGATCGAGCACGGCCAGGATGTCGAAGTGGTCGACGACCAGCAGCGTGCCACCCGGCCGGACAGCCGCGGCCAACTGGGGGACGACGTCCTCCAGAGCGTGGACGTAGTTGGTGCAGACCAGGTCGTAGCCTTCGGCGGGGGCGGTCCAGGCGGTGAGGTCGGCCTGCTGCCAGGTGATCCTTCCCGCGACGTCGGGACCTTCCTCCGCCGCGAGGGCGCGGGCGTGGTCGAGGGCCACCGAGGAGATGTCGAGCGCCGTCACCTCCCATCCCCGGCGGGCCAGCCAGATGGCCTCGGCGCCCGGCCCGCATCCGGCGTCGAGAACCCGGCCCGGGGTGAGCGTCTCGGCGACGTCGAGCAGGTAGGGGTTGGGCGCGTGGCGCAGGGCGGCGGGGTCGGAGGTCCGGTACTTGTCCTCCCAGAACTCCCGGTCGAACACCTCGTCATGGTCGGGATGCGCACCATGCCCGTGCCCATGGCCGACCCCGTGGGCGTGGCCGATGTCGTCATCGTGGTCCTGCTGCTCGCCATGTTCCTGGTGCTGCTCGTGGTGCTGCTCGTGGTGCTGCTCCTGGCCGTGCCCGTGGCTGTGTTCCTGGCCGTGTTCCTGGCCGTGTTCCTGGTCGTGCGTGCGGCCGGCCCCGTGGCCAGGCGCGCGGCTGTGCTCGTGGTCCGTTCCGTCGTGGTGTTCCGTTGTGCTCATGTTCGCCTCGGGTCGGTGTGTGTCCGGATTTTTCATGCCGTCGCCGCCAGTACCGCCTGTCGCGTCTCCTCCGCGATCAGGTCGCCGTTGATGCGGGCGCCTGCCAGCGCCCCCGCCGCCGCCGACGCCCCCACCTGGGCCATCAGGTCGGTGGCGTTGCCCGCCACCCACACGCCGGGCACCTCGGTCTGGCCGTCGGGGGCGGCCGGGATGTGCTCGCCGAAGCCTCCGGGGTGCGGCACGGGCGTGAGGCCGAGCGGTTCCAGGAAGCCCAGCCGGGCCTTCAGCCGGGTCCCGACCACCACGGCGTCGCGCGGCACGACCGTGCCGTCCTTCAGGCGGACGCCGGTGATCCGGTCGTCGGTGATCTCCAGCCCTCCGACCTCGCCGAGCACGACCGGGATGCCCCGGGCGCTCAGCTCCACCGCCTGCTCCTCCGTGGGAGGCTCGGCGGTGAAGAGCGTCACGTCATCGCTGAGCTGGCTGAACATCATCGCCTGGTGGATGCCCATGGGGCTGGTGGCCAGCACGCCGATCGCGCGGTCCCGGATCTCCCACCCGTGGCAGTAGGGGCAGTGCACGGCGTCCCGGCCCCACCGCTCCCGCAGGCCGTCGATCTCGGGCAGCACGTCGGTCAGGCCGGTGGTGACCAGCAGGCGGCGCGCGCCGACCTGCCGCCCGTCGGCCAGGGTCACCGTGAACCCGGGTGCCACGCCGACGACCGTGCCGGTGGTGATGTGGCCTCCGTACCGCCCGACTTCGGCTCTTCCTCTGGCCAGGAGTTCGCTCGGCGGCGTGCCGTCGAGGGCGAACAGCCCGTGCACCGCCTCGGCGGGCGCGTTGCGCGGTTGCCCGGCGTCGATGACCAGGACCGATCGGCGGGAGCGGGCCAGCATGAGGGCCCCGTTGAGCCCGGCCGGGCCGCCGCCGACCACAACGACGTCGTAGGTTTCTCTCATGCCGCCACTGTGCGGGACGGTACGGCGGATGCGCAAACTTGTTTGCCGATATGGCAAACTCGTAGCCATGACGGACGACATCGGCCAGGCCCTCGACGCGGTCGGCCCCCGGCTGCGGGCGCTGCGCAAGGAGCGGGAGACCACCCTGGCGGCGCTCGCGGAGGCGACCGGGATCTCGGTCAGCACCCTGTCGCGCCTGGAATCGGGCGCGCGGCGGCCCACGCTCGAACAACTGCTGCCGCTGGCCCGCGCCCACGGGGTCACGCTCGACGAACTCGTCGACGCCCCGGCGACCGGCGACCCCCGAGTCCATCTGCGCCCGACGTTCCGCAACGGCCTGACCATGTTGCCGCTGACCAGGCGGGCGGGTGGAATCCAGGCGTACAAGATCATTCTGGCCCCTGGCGACCGCAGCTCCGAACCCGAGCTGAAGACGCACGAAGGGTACGAATGGCTCTACATCCTCAACGGGCGGATGCGCGTCATCCTCGGCGAACACGACGTGATCATGGAGCCGGGCGAGGCGGCGGAGTTCGACACGCGGGTGCCCCACTGGTTCGGGGTCGCCGGTGACGAACCGGTCGAGTTCCTGAGCCTGTTCGGCACCCAGGGCGAGCGTATGCACCTGCGGGCACGACCGAAGAAGGCCCGGGAAGCGGACCTCAGGGGCGCAGGCGCCGGGCCATGAGGTCGCGCAGAGCGCCCGTCCGGTCCGACAGCGTGTCCAGCGCGTCGAGGAACGGCTCCGGCTCGGGAAGCCCGGCGAGCAGTTCCTCGGTCACCGACCGGCGAGCCGTGCGCCCCGCCTCGATGGCCTCGTGCCCGCGTTGGGTCAGTTCGATCGCGCGGACCCGCTGGTCCTCGCCTGACACCTTCCGGGTGACATATCCGATCCGCTCCATCTCGGCCGCGACCTTGGACGCCCCCTGCGGCGTCATCCCCAGCAGCCCGGCCAGGTCGGTGATCCGGACCGGGCCCGTCAAGAGGTGCTGGAAGACGTAACCGTGCACCGAGCGCACCTCCGGATGTCCCGCCTCGGCCATCAGGGCCCGGACCCGTTCGTCGCAGGCGAACTGCACCGTCGCCGACCTGCTCTCCCACCGTGCGGGCCTGCCGGCGATCCGCCGCGAGCTCCCCGACGGGTCGTTGTTCGACTGGTCCGTCATGACGCGGGCACTGGCCGCCGAACACCCGTGGTGGCCGCCGGGGGAGCGGCACGGTTACCACGCCGTCACGTTCGGCTGGCTGGTCGGTGAGGTGCTGCGGCGGGCCACGGGGCGGACCGTCAGGGAGCTCGTACAGGATCTCGGCATTGCCGGGCTCAGCGTCGGGCTGATCGGAAACGGGCCGGTCAGGGATGTGCTGCCGCCCGAGCCGCACGGGCCGCTGCCGCGGATGCCGGCGACCGGGCTCACCGTGAAGGCGTTCGCGAACCCGGCCGAGCAGCTCACCCCTGGGCTGCCCAACACCGCCAGGTGGCGGGCGGCGGAGATCCCGGCCGCCAACGTGCACGCCCACGCACGCGCCCTCGCCACGCTCTATGGCGAGCTGCTGACCTGGCCGAAGCTGGCCGAGATGATCGAACCCCGGAGCGCGGGGCACGACGAGGTGCTCGGCTCGGAGACCCGGTTCGGGCTGGGATTCATGCTCGCCAACCCGACCCGGCCCTTCTCCCCGAACCCGCGCGCCTTCGGCCACAGCGGGTCCGGGGGAGCGCTGGCCTTCGCCGACCCCGACGAGGGCTTCGCGTTCGCCTTCACCCCGAGCCGCACGCTCCTGACCCCGGCCGGGCCCGATCCGCGCTGGCCCGCGCTCGTCGAGCCGCTCTATCGGCGTTGATCCGCCGTGCCGAGCACGTCGATCGACGCCTCCCCGTCCGGAGAGGCGTTCAGCACCCCCCACGCCGTCCCCGCGACCACCGGGAACCGGCCCGGCCGCGCGGCCGTGACCTGCCCGGTCGCGGGGTCGTGCCGGAAGCCCGTGTAGGCGTCGAGCAGCGACCATCCGGCCATCGCGCGCACGTAGTGGTCGCCGCACTCGATCTCGTTGAACGGGTTGCGCCGCGTCCCGTCGTACCGTTCGCGCAGGCCGTCGAGGATGCGGAACGCCTCGTCGGTCAGGCCTTCGTACAGGCAGCTCGCCGCGACCTGATACTCCACGCCGGTCCAGACCTCGTCGCAGTAGCGCAGGGGCACGGTGGGGCGGCCGCCGTGCGGCCACGTGCACACGACCAGTCCCGTCTCGGTTCCGTCGGCGAACGAGCGGTAGCCGTGGGGCTCGAAACCGGTCCGCAGGTTGTAGCGGACGATCGACGACAGAGCGGTCCTGACCCGGTCGGCGGGCAGGATGTAGCCCAGGTCGAGCTGGTGCGCCCACCATTGGCCGAGGAGCTGGTCGGACAGGCAGCCCCGGCCGAAGTCGTGCTCCTCGCCGGTGTCGGGCTGGCCGTAGTACTCGCCCGTCCACAACAACTCGTCGTAACCGTCCCGCCCGAGCGTGAACAGTTTCGCGAAACCGGCGGCCCGCTCGGGTTCCACGAGCCGGGCCATCTCCTCCATCGCCCGCAGCGCCGCCAGCCAGAGCCCGCCGACGAACATGTTCGGGCCGTGCAGGCTGATGTCGTAGGTGCAGGGCTGGTCGCCGCGCAGGATGCCGGTTCCGTCCGGATCCCAGGTGCGGGTGACGTGCTCCATCAGCCGCCGCAGCGCGGGCCACTGCTCGCGGAGCCAGCCGAGGCCCGATCCGTCCAGAACCGATCTGTACGTCTTGAGCACCGCCCCCAGCATCCCGTCGAGCGCCGGCCGGACCGGCCCCCCGATGGCGACGTCGTGGTATTGCGGCAGGTAGAGCGGCAACGCGACCCGATGCGGGATCGATCCGTCGGGGGCCTGGACCGCGAACTCGGTCTCCCGCATGTCCCGCCCGAGCGACGGGAACAGCCGGGCCAGCGCCTGCTCGTAGTTGAAGACGTGGTTGCAGTTCAGCGGGCACGACCCGCCCACGTCCCCGTTCCAGTTCCGGGTGGACGCCCCCAGCGCCCCTTCGAACCCGTAGGCCCGCCCGTCGGCGGTCCGGAACAACGAGGGCGAGCGCACCAGCGTGCCCTGTGCCGAGATCACGTCCTTCAGGACCTCCGGGAGATCGCTGTCGGCGACCGCCGAGGCCCACGCCCGGGACGCCGCGTCGAGGTGGTCGCGGTCGGCCAGGTAGGCGTCGAGCACGTCGACCGCGCCCCCGAACCGGGTCGCGTAGTGGTTGCCCACCCAGAACCGGCTCCCGGCATAGGACGGGGTCGGACCGAAGCGGTCGAAGTCGGCGAACCGGTTGGGGAACCACCAGGCGTGCACGAAATCGATCGTCGCGGTCTCGCCCGGCGCCAGCGCGAAGGCGGCGGCCACGGCGGCGTCCCAGGTGAAACCGGCCGGGCTGGGCCCCGCGGGCGCTCGCAGGGGAGAGGCCCCGTCGGCCAGCGCGGCCCGCAGCGCGGCGTCGGAGAAGTCGCCCAGTTGCACCGGCGTCACCAGCTTGACCGTCTCGGCGAACCGCAGCAGCGCCTCGGCGCCGACCGCCCGGGGGAAGGCGACGGCCGGGGCGTCGGTCCACAACAACATCTCGCCATAGCCCTCGTCGGTCTCGCCGAGCGATGGGTTGTCCATCAGCACGCCGGTCTGGCCGGGCCGTCTGAGCAGCCGGTTCACGTTCCCGCCGTAGCCGGCGCCGCGGGTGCCGTCGATGGGGGTGACCCCGTCCCAGCCGACCGCGTTCTGCAGGGTGCCGAGCAGGAAGCCGTGCCGGAACTCGGCGCTCGTGTTGGTCACCGTGAACCGGTAGCGCACCAGCGGCAACGAGCTCGCGTCGGCGTCGAGCGGCACGAACGGGGTGAACGCCGACATCGACACCGCCACCGGCAGCGCGTCGTCGAGGTAGGCGACCTCGGCGAAGGGGTAGGCGGCCTGGAACTCGGTCGCCGCCACGGTCGGCCACGACGGGAGTCGTCCCAGGTCGGGCACCTCGGCGTCGGACACGTTGGGCGCCGGGTCGGGGCCGGGCGGCACCGGGTCGGCGCGCAGCAGGCGCACCACGTCGTCCGGCGGCTCGGTCGAGGAGACCCGCAGCGCGAAGAAGCTGTCGGGCAGGAAGCCCCGATGGTTGGGCACCCCGCCGAGTTGCCACTGCCGCAACGCCCCGTCGCCGGCCAGCGCCACGTGTCCGGTGCCGAAGCCGCCGAGAGGGAACGCGACCGCGCGCCGGGCCTCCCCGGAGTACCGCTTCACGGCCCCCGCCTTTCCAGGTTGGATTTCACAGGTCTTGAAATCGATTTCAGGCACGCTAGACGAGCTCATCAGGGGTGTCAAGCGCGGGTATGGTGTGGCGCTATGGCGACGATTTACGAGGTTGCGGCGCTCGCCGGGGTCTCTCCCGCGACGGTTTCCCGGGTTTTCAACGGCAACACCGTCTCCGAGGAGAAGCAGCGCCTCGTCCGCGACGCCGCCCAGCAACTCGGCTTCACCCCCAACAAGACCGCCCGCCGGTTGCGCAAGCAGAGCTCCGAGATCATCTGCCTGCTCGTCCCCGACATCGAGAACCCGTTCTTCACCGCCCTGGCCCGCGGCGTCGAAGACCGCGCCCAGGAGTCGGGGTTCTCCGTCGTGCTCTGCAACACCGACGACGACCCGGCCAAAGAGCTGCGCTACCTGCAGATCGCCGCCTCCGAGCACATGGCCGGCGTGATCCTCTCGCCCGCCTCCGACGAGGTCGACCTGGGCGCCATCGCCTCCCTCGGCCGGCCCGTCGTGGCCGTCGACCGCACCACGCCCTACCCGGTCGACGCGGTGAAGATCGACAACCGGGCGGCCGGCATCGCCGCCACGACCGCCCTGGTGGACGCCGGTTTCCGGCGCATCGCCTGCATCGCGGGCCCGGCCGGGATCGAGGAGACCGAAGACCGTTACCTGGGCTGGAAGCAGGTCGTCACCGCCCGCAAGACGCTCGTCCGCGACGGTTTCCTGCAGCACGCCAACTTCCGCGTCGACGGCGGCCGGGCCGCGATGAACACGCTGCTCGGGCTGGTCCAGCCGCCCGACGCCGTGGTCACGACCAACAACCTGATGGCCATCGGCGCACTTCAGGCCCTCCATGAGGCCGGCATCGACCCCGAGGACTTCGGCGTCGCCGTGCTCGGCGAGCTGCCCTACCTGCTGCCGCCGCCGTCCAGCGTCGTGCAGGTCCGGCTTCCGGCCCGCCACCTGGGGCGAACGGCCGCGTCCATGCTGCTGGAGCGCATCGGCGGCGACACCCAGCCGCTCCGCACGGTCGTGCTGCGGGCGGAGATCGCCCGGCCGCCGTTACCGCTGTAATCGATACCATCCCGTTACTTGCCTGATCAGGGGCTTCATGAGGTACGTTTCGCGGAGTGCTTGACGAAATCGATTTCTTGCACTTTCATGTGGCGCACACCACACCTGCCGTATGGGAGCGAGCGGCGGACGGCCGCAGGCCGGCTGTGGCTCGCGTGAATCTGCCCCAAAGAAGAAGGACGCAGGCCTATGAACATCCCCCGCCGCAAGGTCGCGCTGGCCTGCGCGACCGCCGCCCTGGCGGCGACGGCTCTTGCGGGTTGCGGAAGCGACTCGGAAACGACGTCGACCGGTGCAAAAGCCCTGGAAGTCGTCTACTGGAACTACGGCCCGGCCGCCGAGAGCGGCAACAAGGCCACCGCCGACGCCTTCACGAAGACCCACCCCGACGTCAAGGTCACCCTCACCCCCGTGACCGGGGAGAACTGGGGAACCTACTACGCGAACGTCGCCACGCTGATCGCCTCGGGCAAGAAGCCCGACCTCATGGTGATCTCCGGTGAGGGCGCCCAGTTCGTCCACAGCAACAACCTCGTGAAACCCATCAACGAATACCTGGAGAAGGACGCCGGGGCCAAGGCCATCACCGACGACATCGCCCAGGGCCTCATCGACGGCTTCACCGTCAAGGGCGACGTGCTCACCCTCAGCTACGGCTGGAACGACATGGTCGTCTACTACAACACCGACGTGTTCGAGAAGGCCGGCGTCGAACCCCCCAAGGCCGACTGGACCTGGGACGACTTCAAGGCCGTCGCCAAGAAGCTGAGCGCCGACACCAACGGCGACGGCACCAACGACCAATACGGCTTCACCTGGGCCAGCAACGAGATCTTCCCCGGCATCATGCCGTGGGTCGCCAACGCCGGCGGCAACCTGACCAGCGACGACGTGTGCCAGGCCACCGCCGACTCAGCCCAGGTCAGCAAGGCCGTGACGTTCCTCGACGACCTCATCAAGGAGGGCGTCGCCCCGGCTCCCATGCCGATGAGCGACGTCTTCACCCGCTTCCAGAACGGGCAGATCGCCATGTTCGGCGCGGGCCGGTGGCCGATCGCCACCTTCCTGCCCGCCGGGTTCAAGAGCTTCGACATCCAGCTCTACCCGAAGGGCGACACGTACAAGACCGTCTTCGGCGGCGCCGGATACCCGATCCTGAAGTCGTCGCAGAACCCCGACCTGGCCTGGGAATACCAGAAGTTCACGGTCAGCGACGAGATCGAGAAGGGCTACGTCGGCACCCCCGACAAGCCCGGCGACTCCATCCCGTCACGGCGCTCGGTGGCCCACACGATCTCCCAGGTCGGCGTGCCGCCCGCCAACAGCGACCTCTACTACGACAGCATCGACAAGTTCGAGACCCTCGTGCCCTACCCGGCCCCGGCCAAGTACAGCACGTTCGAGTCGACCGTCCTGCGCCACCTGCAGCAGATCTTCGCCGGCGAGACCACGGTCCCCGACGGCCTGAAGGCCATGCAGGGTGAGCTGACGGGCATCGTCACCTGCTGAGCGACCGGGTCCGGCCCCTGAACCCGGACCCGGTTCCCCTCCCAAGGCGGACCATTTTGACCACCAAACCAACAGCGACCCGGCCCCGGGGAGACGGGGCCGCGGCGCTGGCCTTCCTCACCCCGTCGATCCTCACGTTCCTCGTGTTCGTGCTGGCTCCGACGGTCGGCGTCCTGATCCTGAGCTTCTTCGACTGGAACCTGCTCAGCGACGGCACCTTCGCCGGGCTGGACAACTTCCAGCGCCTGTTCACCGACGAGCGGCTGCTCGGGGTCTACGGGTCGACGACCTACATGGCCCTGGTGATCCTGGCCGTCAACGTCGTGCTCGGGCTGCTGCTCGCGGTGCTGCTGGAGACCGGGATGCCCCGCTGGATCAGGGCGTTCTTCCGGCTCTCGTTCCTGTTCCCGTTCGTCGTGTCGGCCTCGGCGGTCGCGCTGATCTGGCGGTTCCTGCTCAACAAGGACCTCGGCCTGGTCAACTACCTGCTCGGGCTGACCGGCCTCGACCGGATCGACTGGCTCGGCAGCTCCACCTGGGCGCCGATCTCGGTGATCATGGTCAACTCGTGGAAGACGATCGGGTTCTCGATCCTCGTCTACATCGCGGGCCTGCAATCGATCCCGAAGCAGCTCCGCGAGGCCGCGATCGTCGACGGCGCGGGCGCCTGGACGAGATTCTGGCGCATCACCTTCCCGCTGCTCTCGCCGACCATCTTCTTCCTCGTCGTGATCAACACCATCAACTCCTTCCAGATCTTCGCCGAACCTCGGGTGCTGACCCAGGGCGGCCCGGGTGACTCCAGCCGCACGATCGTCGAATACCTCTACGACCGCGCCTTCGGCGACTTCGACCTCGGCTACGCCTCCGCGATCGGCATCACGTTCGCGCTGGTCCTGGTCGTGCTGACCGCCATCCAGTTCTGGTTCTCGCGCAGATGGACCCACTACCAATGACCAGCCGACTGACCGTTGGGCACGTCGCCGCGCGCGTCCTGACGTTCGTGATCCTCGTGGTCGCGGCCGTCGCCATCACCGCGCCCTTCCTGTGGATCTTCCGGGGAGCCCTCTCGGGCTCCGACGCGGAGCTCTACCGCCTCCCGCCGACCTTCCACGCCGAGAACCTGACACTCGGCAACTTCGGCAAGGTGACCGAGCAGGTGCCGTACTTCCGGTTCTTCCTGAACTCGATCATCGTGTCGGGAACCGTGACGATCGCGCAGCTCATCACCTGTTCCACCGCCGCCTACGCGTTCGCCCGGCTGCGGTTCCGGGGCAAGGGCGTGCTGTTCGCCGTGGTGATCGGGTCGCTGATGATCCCGATCCAGGTGACGATCGTGCCGCTGTTCCTGGTCATGTCGAAGATCGGCATGACGAACTCGTTGTGGGCGCTGATCTTCCCCGGCATCTTCTCCGCGTTCGGCATCTTCCTGCTGCGCCAGCACTTCATGGCGCTGCCCTACGAACTCGAAGAGGCCGCCAAGATCGACGGCGCCTCGCGGTTCCACACGTTCGCGCGGGTCATCATCCCGCTGTCGGGGCCGTCGATCGCGACCCTGGGCATCCTGTGTTTCACGTACTGGTGGAACGACCTGCTGCTCCCGCTGGTCATGATCTCCGACACGGAGAAGCAGACGCTCCCCGTCGGGCTCGTGCTGCTGGCCGGGCGCTTCTCGACCGGTTCGCTCGGCACGATCGCGGCCGGCATCGCGATGGCGATCGTGCCGGTCCTGATCGTCTTCATCGCGGCCCAGCGCTACATCGTCCAGTCGATCGCGTCGAGCGGACTGAAGCTCTGATGTCCACCTTCCCGAACTCCATCGGTTTCGATCTAGACGGGCTGAGGCTCTGATGATCGCGTTTCTGAAACCCGCGTTTCTGCTCTTCTGGCGCGAGCTGCCCCGGGCGATCGTGGCCGGACTGTTCTTCCTGGCCACGCTGGTGCCGCTGATCACCTCGTGGATGGTCGACGCCCCTGCGTGGATGACCGCACTGGCCACCCTGCCGCCCTCGCTCGCCCTCACCTCCGTCGCGAGGTTCTGCGCCCTCGTCGCTCGTGGTGAGGCGCCGCGCCTCGCCGAGTTGCGGCGATGTGATCCGGTTCTCGCGCTGTTCGTCGCCGGATGCGCGGTGCTGACCGGTGTCACCGTGGTCGCGGGCGCGCTGGCGATGGTCGTGCTGCCGTACGCCCTCGCCTACGGCGCCCTGCGCGGGAAACCGGGGCTGGCGGCGTTGCGGGGCGGCGCGATCCTGGTCGCGTTCAAGCCCCTCTGGGCGCTCACGATCGTGGCCCTCCACTGGCTGGGCGGGTTCGCCGCCGCCGCGTCCACCGGCGTCCTCGCGGTGGTCGTCGTGCCGTTGCTGCTGGTCGTGACGGCCACGCAGACGATCGGCCTGCTCGACGAGATCGACACCCTCCAGGGCCGGACGTGGCCGGCCCGAAGGTGACGATCTACCAGGTGGCCGCCCATGCCGGGGTGTCGGCGGCCACCGTGAGCCGGGTCATCAACGGCGCCCGCGTCTCGCCCGAGACCGAACGCAAGGTCCGGGCGGCGATGGCGGAACTGAACTTCACCCCCAGCCGGGCCGCGCGCCGCCTGCGCGGACAGTATTCCGAGGTCATCGCCCTGATCATTCCCGACGTCGAGAACCCGTTCTTCACCGCGCTGGCACGCGGCGTGGAGAACCGGGCCCGCGCCGGGGGCTACTCGGTCGTGTTGTGCAACACCGACGACGATCCCGGCCGCGAGCAGACGTACATGGACATCGCCCTCGCCGAGCACATGGCCGGAGTCTTGATCGCGCCCGCAGACGGGGCCAGTGACGTGCAGAAACTCATCGAGCACGGCGTTCCGGTGGTGGCCGTCGACCGCAGCCTGCACCGCCCCGACGTGGACGCGGTCACCGTCGACAACCGGGCCGGCGGCCGCGTCGCGGCCGAGGCGCTGCTGGCGGCCGGGTTCTCCCGGGTCGCCTGCATCACCGGTCCGCAGTCGGTCGAGACGGCGCAACTCCGGATGGAGGGCTGGCGGCAGGCCACCTCCTGGTCCGGCGACCGGCTGCTCCGCTACGCCGACTACCGCGTCGACGGCGGCCGGGCCGCCATGCGTGACCTGCTGTCGCTGCACGAGCCGCCGGACGCCGTGGTGGTCGCCAACAACCTGATGGCCGCCGGAGCACTCGACGTCCTGCGCGAACGCGGGCTCGAACCGCCCCGGTTCGGCCTGGCCGTATTCGGTGATCTTCCTTTCACGTCGCTCGAACGCGAGGGCGTGCGGGTCGTCGACCTGCCCGCCCGCAACCTCGGCGAAGCCGCGGCGGCCCTGCTGCTGGCCCGCATCGCCGGCGACGACGGACCCGCGCGCACGGTCATCCTGCGCGACACGAACACCCGGGAGAGATTGTGACGTTGTTCTTCGGCGTCGACATCGGCACCTCGTCGAGCAAAGGCGTCCTGGTCGACGGTTCGGGAACCGTTCTCGCCTCCTCTGTACGAGAACACCGGGTCACCCGCCCCCACCCCGGCCACGTGGAGATGGACGGCCAGATCTGGTGGGCCGAATTCGTCTCCCTGGCCGAGGAACTGACCACCGGCCGTGAGATCACCGCGGTCGGCGTGAGCGGCATGGGCCCCTGCGCCCTGCTGACCGACGCCGACGGCGCCCCGCTGCGCCCCGCGATCCTCTACGGCGTCGACACCCGCGCGTCCGGGGAGATCAGCGCACTCAACGAGCAGTTGGGCGGCCCCCCGGCCATCCTGGAACGGTGCGGCTCGGTGTTGTCGTCCCAGGCGGTCGGCCCGAAACTGCGCTGGGTCGCCGACCACGAACCGGACGTCTGGGCCCGCGCCCGGCGCCTGTTCATGCCCGCGTCGTGGCTGCTCCACCGGCTGACCGGCGAATACACCCTCGACCACCACTCGGCCAGCCAGTGCACCCCGATGTACGACGGGACCGGCTGGGACCCCGAATGGGCCCCGCTCGTCGCCCCCGGCCTCGACCTGCCCCGCCTGCGCTGGTCCGACGAGATCGCCGGGACGGTGAAATCGAATCTGGCGGGCATTTCCGCCGGAACCCCCGTGATCACCGGCTCGATCGACGCCTGGACCGAAGCCGTCAGCGTGGACGCCTGCAACCCCGGCGACCTCATGCTGATGTACGGCACCACGATGTTCCTCATCGCCACCGTCGACCGGCCGCTGCGCACCCCCTCGATGTGGGGCACGGTCGGCGCGTACGCCGGCTCCCACAACCTGGCCGGTGGGATGGCCACCTCCGGCGCGATCACCTCGTGGCTGAGCGACCTGACCGGAACCGGTTACCCGGCGCTGCTGGCCGAGGCGGAGGCCGCCGGACCCGGCGCGCACGGCCTGCTGATGTTGCCCTACTTCGCGGGGGAGCGCACCCCCGTCCAGGATCCCGACGCCCGCGGCGTCATCGCGGGCCTCACCCTCAGCCACACCCGGGGCGACCTCTACCGCGCCGCCCTTGAGGCGACCGCGCTCGGTGTCCGGCACAACGTCGAGGCGCTGCGAGCCGCCGGCGCCGACGTCGCGCGGGTGATCGCCGTCGGCGGCGGCGTCCAGGGCGGCCTGTGGACCCGCATCGTCAGCGACGTCACCGGCCTGCCGCAGGTCATCCCGACCACCACCATCGGCGCCTCCTACGGCGCCGCCCACCTGGCGGCCCGCGCGACCACCGGCGCCGCCATCACCGACTGGAACCCCCCGGCCGCGACCGTCGCCCCCGTGCCGGACCCGGCCTACGACGAGCTCTACACCCTCTACCGCGACCTCTATCCCGCCACCCGCGAGGTCTCCCACGTCCTCGCGGCCCGGGAACGCCGCCTTTCCACCGGAGGAGCATGATGTACACCTTCCCCTCGGCGCCGGAACGCCCCGCCGCCCCGCCGAAGACCGCCTACCTGATCGCCAGCGGCGACCTGCGCCTGTCGGCCAACCTGGCGGGCTGGCCCACCCAGGTCCAGATGGAAGCCGACGTGACCGCCGCCTTCGCCGAACTCGGCTGGACGGTCGTGCGCGCCAACGACGTCGACCCGGCGACCGGGCACGGCTTCATCTCCAGCCAGCGGATGGGCCTGGAGGTCTTCAAGACCATCCCGCCGGACGCCCCGCTGATCGTCGCCGAGGCGGTCTGGCAGTACAGCCACCACGTGCTGGCCGGGCTCCGCACCCACCGCGGCCCCATCCTCACGGTCGCCAACTTCGAAGGCACCTGGCCGGGCCTGGTCGGCCTGCTCGGCCTGAACTCCGGCATGACGAAGATGGGAGTGGCGTACTCGACGATCTGGAGCGTCGACTTCCAGGACGACTGGTTCAAGGCGGGCATCAAGAGCTGGGTGGAGACCGGGACGATCTCCCACGACGCCTCCCACGTCCACGACCTGCCGAAACTGGCCGAAAGCGCGGAACGCGACCTCGGCGTCGCCCTGGCCCGGCAGCTCCTCACCGACAAGGCGATCATCGGCGTCTTCGACGAGGGCTGCATGGGCATGTACAACGCGATCATCGACGACGAACTGCTGAACCCGATCGGCGTCTACAAGGAACGCCTGTCACAGAGCGCGTTGTGGGCCGAGATGCTGCGCACCTCCGACGAGGAGGCCGACGCCGTCGGCGAGTGGCTCCGCGCCCAGGGCATGACCTTCAAACTGGGCACCGACGAGGCGACCGAGCTCACCGAGGCGCAGCTCAGATGGCAGTACAAGATGTACGTCGCCGCGCTCCGCATCAGCGACGACTACGGCCTGGACGCCGTCGGCATCCAGTACCAGCAGGGCCTCAAAGACCTCTCACCCGCCTCCGACCTGGCCGAAGGCCTGCTGAACAACGCCGCCCGCCCACCCGTGACCTCCCGCGACGGCGCCCGCGTGTTGTGGGAGAACGCCCCGCTCCCGCACTTCAACGAGGCCGACGAAGGCGTCGCCGTGGACGCGCTGGTCACCAACCGCATCTGGACCGCCATGGGCCTCGACCCGGCCACGACCCTGCACGACGTGCGCTGGGGCGAGGAGTACGAGGGGCAGTTCGTGTGGGTCTTCGAGATCTCCGGCTCGGTCCCGCCGTCGCACTTCGAGAACGGCTACGCGGACGCGGTCGGCTGGCGGCAGGACCCGGTCTACTTCCCGCTGGGCGGCTCGACCATCAAGGGCGTCTGCAAGCCGGGCGAGATCGTGTGGAGCCGCGTCTTCATCCAGGACGGCCGGCTCCACCTCGACCTGGGCCGCGCCTCGGCGATCTCCCTGCCGGCGGAGGAGACGGAACGACGGTCGAACGCGACGACCCCGGCATGGCCGATCATGCACGCGGTCTTCCACGGGGTCAGCCGCGACCAGTTCATGGCCCGGCACAAGGCGAACCACCTGAACGTGGCGTACGCACCTGACGGGGAGACGGCGGACAAGGCGCTGGTGGCCAAGGCGGCGCTGTTCGAAGAGCTCGGGGTGAAGGTGCACATCTGCGGGGACGCGAACCTGGCATAGCCCCTGACCGGCGAGGGAGGCCCTGGCGGACCCCGGTCAGGGCCTTTCACGCATGCGCGGGAGGATCAGGCGCTGCGCTGCATGAAGGCGACGAGCAGTTCACGGATCTCCGTCTGCCCGGCCATCAACTGCTTCTGCCCGTCCTGCAGGCCGGCGATGTCACCCCGCATCTCGGTGATATCGCCACGGATTTCCGTTATGTCGCCGCGTAGCTCGGTGATGTCGCCGCGGATTTCCGTTATGTCGCCGCGTAGCTCGGTGATGTCGCCACGGATTTCGGTGATGTCGCCGCGTAGTTGGGTGATGTCGCCGCGCATTTCCTCCATTTTGTTCTCGAGCCGGATCTGTCCGAGGCACAGGTTCGCTGTGTCCTCTCTGATCTCGGCGATGTCGGCCTTGACGACGGTCATGTCGTTCTGCAGGACGGCGACTCGGCCGTCCAGAACCTTGACGTCGTCGCGGAGTGCTATGACATCCCTGCGCGTGTCGATGACGCGGTCGCGAACCACACCGATGTCGTAGCGGATGTCGGGGATGTTGGTCTCGAACCAGGCCATCCGGTCATCGGTGGAGCGTTCGGGCATGGTGCTCATGGTAGTGACTGGCTCCATCAGAGGTCGGTGCTGGTCTATTCGCGATCTGTGTTGTCGCGTCCGGCGCCGAGGCGGCGGACGAGATCGGCCAGCAGGTCACGGATCTCGGTCTGGCCCGTCTTGAGTTCGGAGATCTGCTCTCGGATCATGCTGATGCCGCCCCGCGCGACGGCCATGTCGTCACGCCGGATGAGGCCCACGGTCAGGTCGATGCCCCTCATGGCGCGTTCGATCTCTCCCTGACCCGACCTGAGGATGCTGATGTCGTCCTTGATTATGGACGTGTCGCCCCGCATGCCGGTGAGCTGGGCGGAGAAGTCGGATTCGGGTGCGGTCACCTGCTGGTCGCTGCGTGTCATGCCGGGAACTTTACCTCACCCATGGATACATAGGTGCAGTGGTCGTCTGTATTGGAGTAGAGATCTGGTGTGCTCAGATCGGAACTGCCCGATCGGCAGCCCCCGTACCTTCATCGCCCGGCTGTCTCGGGGCACGGCCAACGTCCGGCGGCAGCAGGGCTCGCCGTCGGTCGTGTGCGTGAGGCGGATCGTCCGGCGGGCAGGCAGGCCCGGACGCGTTCCGCGGAGCCGGTCGACCGCTGGGTCGTGATCGGCATTCTGGCGCACGCAAGCGGCAAAGGCTTGCCCATGTGCCCGAGCCCACCGCCCTCGTTTCGTCAACGTGATCCACGTCGGAGGGGGCCCGCCCCTCCCGCGTGAAGGGCGTCCGATGACCACCGAGATCAACGCCGGACTCACCGCCGCCGCTGCCGCCGAGCACGCCTCCAGCCTCGGCACCGCGGCCGCCCGCAACCTCGCCACCACCACCAAGTCCGTCCCGCAGATGCAGGGCATCTCCTCCCGCTGGCTGCTGAAGGTGCTGCCGTGGGTGGAGGTGGCGGGCGGCACCTATCGGGTCAACCGCAGGTTGTCGTACACGATCGGCGACGGCCGCATCCAGTGCCTGAAGACGGGGGCGCGGGTGCAGGTCATCCCGCAGGAGCTCGGGGAGCTTCCGCTGCTGCGAGGGTACGGCGACGGTGAGGTGCTGGCCGCGCTGGCGAGCCGGTTCACGCAGGCCGAGTACGCCCCCGGCGACATGATCGTGTCTCCGGAGCAGGAGGTCGACCGGTTCCACATCCTGGCCCACGGCAAGGTCGACCGGCTCGGCGCCGGGAAGTACGGCCACGCCGTGTCGCTGGGCGTGTTGTCCGACGGGGCCTACTTCGGGGAGCAGGCCCTCATCGACGACCACGGCGTCTGGGAGTTCGGGTTCCGCGCGGTCACCCCGTGTGTGCTGTTGTCGTTGACGAAGGAGGCGTTCGCCGAGGTCGCCGACCGGGCGGCGGGGCTGCGGGCGCATCTGGACGCGCGGCTGCACGCCGACACGCCGCACACCGACGCCGACGGCGAGGCCGCGATCGAGTTGTCGTCGGGGCACTCCGGCGAGCCGGCCCTCCCGCACACCTACGTCGCCTACGAGACGCATCCGCGCGAGTACGAGCTGTCGGTCGCGCAGACCGTCCTGCGGGTGCACTCCCGGGTGGCCGACCTCTACAACGAGCCGATGAACCAGGTGGAGCAGCAGCTCCGCCTGACCGTCGAGGCGCTCCGGGAACGGCAGGAGCACGAGATCGTCAACAACCGCGACTTCGGGCTGCTGCACAACGCCGACCACGGCCACCGGATCTCCACCCGGTCGGGGCCGCCCACCCCGGACGACCTCGACGACCTGCTCGCCGTCGTCTGGAAGGAGCCGACGGTCTTCCTGGCCCACCCGCACGCCATCGCCGCGTTCGGCCGCGAGTGCTCCAAGCTGGGCCTCTATCCGAACACGGTGAACATCCTGGGACGTGAGGTGCCGGCCTGGCGCGGTGTGCCGATCCTCACCTGCAACAAGATCCCGATCAGCGACACGGGGATCTCGTCGATGTTGCTGATGCGCTGCGGCGAGGAGGTCCAGGGGGTCGTGGGGCTGCACCAGACGGGGTTGCCGGACGAGTACGAGCCCGGCCTCAACGTGCGGTTCATGGGCGTCAACGAGCAGGCGATCATCTCCTACCTGGTGAGCGCCTACTACAGCGCCGCCGTGCTGGTGCCCGACGCGCTGGGCGTGCTGGAGAACGTCGAACTCGGGCACCGGGACTAAGAATGCGGCCCTTCGAACTGCCCGACTTCTACCGCCCCTGGCCGCCGAGGCTGAACCCGCACGTCGAGGAGGCCCGCGCGCACAACCGCGCCTGGGCCGCCCGGCACGGGCTCGTCGACGAGAGCGTCTGGGACGCGGCCTGGGCCGACTCCATCGATCTTGCCCTGTTCGCCGCGTACTGCTTCCCGGACGCGAGCCCGGACCGGCTCGACCTGCTGACCGACTGGTACGTCTGGGGGTTCTACTTCGACGACTGGTTCCTGCGTCACTACAAGGCGACCGGCGACGTCGCTGGCGCGGCGGCGTGGCTGGAAGGCGTGCGCGCCTTCATGCCGGTGGACCTGTCGCAGCCGGTGCCGGCCGCCGCGGACCCCGTACAGGCGACTCTGCGGGAGTTGTGGGCGCGGACCGTGCCGGGCAGCACCGAGGAGTGGCGGCGGCGGTTCGGCGACAACACGTTCGCGCAGATGGACGACGCCTTCTGGGAACTCGGCAACCTGGCCGAAGGGCGGGTGCCGAACCCGATCGACTACCTCGAACGGCGGCGCGGCGCGGGCGCGGGACGGTGGGTGGCCGACCTGGTCGAGCTGGTCAACGGCACCCCGCTGCCCGATCACGTGTGGGCGTCGCGGCCGGTCCAGGTGATGCGCGACACCTTCACCGACGCGCAGGTGCTGCTCAACGACGTGTTCTCCTACCAGCGGGAGACCGAGCAGGAGGGTGAGCTCAACAACTTCGTCCTGGTGCTGCGGGAGTTCCTCGGGATGACCCCGCAGGAGGCCGCCGACACGACCAACGACCTGATCACGTCGCGGCTGCTGCAGTTCGAGAGCACGCTGCTGACCGAGTTGCCGGACCTGCCGCTGACCCCGGCCGAGCGTCTGGCCGTGGTGACCGTCGCCCGGTCGCTGCAGGACGCCAACGCGGGCTCCCACGAGTGGCATCTGCGCTCCTCGCGGTACATGAACGAGGCGACCAGGGGCGCCGACCCGAGGGTCCCGGTGTGGCGTAATCCGATGGGGCTCGGCACGTCGGCGGCCCGGTTGTGGGCGGGCCACCGCCCGGTCGACCGGCGCGTCTTCTTCCGGCCGCCGCCGCAGGAGAGGTCCGCCCCGAGCCCGTTCGCCGGCGCGGCCCGGACCGCGGCGGCCGACTGGGCGCGGCGCATGGGCCTGCCCTATTCGCCGCAGGCGGTGTCGTGGGCGGTCACCGCGCACGGCGGCGTGCCACGTGACCGGCTTGAGGTGCTCTCGCAGTGGTACGTCTTCCTCGCCGCCCTCGACACCGCCGTCGACCGGCTGTTCAAGGCGCGGCGCGACCCGGCCGGAGGGAGGGCGTTCCTCCGGCGGCTGCCGCTGTTCCTCACCGGCACCCCGCCCGCGCCGGCCAACCCGGTCGAACGCGGCCTGCGCGACCTGTGGGGGAGGGCCCCGCTCGACGCGGCCCACTTCGAGCGTCTGGTCGCGGTCCGTGAGTGGGAACTGGGCAACAGCGCCCGGGAGCGGGTCCCCGACCCGGTCGACCTCCTGCAGACCCGCCGGGCCGAGCACGCCGGGCTGATGGTGGATCTGGTCGTGTACGGCCTGGGCCTCCCGGCTCCCCGCCGAGGCGCGCTGGAGGAGTGTTTCGCCGACGTGGCGACGGCGCGGCGCGACCTGGTGACGTACCGGGACAGGATCGGGGTGCCCACCGAGGTCAGCAACGGGGTGCTGGCCCTGGGGCGGCTGCTCGGATGCGACCTGCAACAGGCCGCCGACGTGGTCGGCGACCTGCTGAGCGCCCGCCGAGCCCAGTTCGACCGCCTCGCCGCCGACGCCCCCGACGCCTATGTCAGCGCGCTGCGGACGTGGCTGGGCGGCGACCTCGGCGAACACACCCGGCTGGGCCTGTCGGGCTTGGGCACGAGAGGAGCACACGCGTGGCGACCAGCCTGACCACGGACGCGGCCCGCACCCTGGCCACGACCACCAAGACCCGGCCGCAGACGGCGTCGACGACCCCGCGATGGCTGCTGGAGATCCTGGAGTGGCGCGACCTCCCCGGCGGAACCTACCGGCGCACCGGCACCCTGCGCCGCACGATCGCCCGCCGCGGCAGCTCCCAACCGGGAGTGCGGGTCACGGCGGGCCACATGGGCGAGCCGGAGATCCCCGGCATGTACGTGGAATACGGCCACCCCCCGCGCGAATACGAGCTGACCGCCGCCCAGACGATCATGCGCGTGCACCGCCGGGTGGGCGACCTCTACAACGACCCGCACGACCAGTACGAGGAGCAGCTCCGGCTGACCCTCGACGCCCTGGCCGAACGCAGGGAACACGACCTCGCCCGCGAGCTCCTCCAGGCCCCGCCCGCCCGCCACCGCGTCACGGCGCAGGGCCCGCCGACCCCGCTCGACCTGGACGGCCTGATCTGCAAGCAGACCTCGCCGCGCTACCTCCTGGCCCACCCGCGCGCCATCGCGGCCTTCGGCCGCGAGTGCAACCGGTTCGGCGTGCGGCCCGACGAGGTCGAGTTCGGGGGCCGGCGGGTGCTCGGCTGGCGCGGGCTGCCGTTCCTGCCGTGCGACAAACTGCCGATCGCGGCCGACCACACGACGAGCATCCTGGTGGTCCGGCCGGGGGAGAAGCGCCAGGGCGTGGTCGGACTGCGCCCGTCGCGGACCCCGGTCGTGCGCGAACTCGGCACCACGCGGCAGGCCGTCACCGAATACCTGGTGAGCGAGTACTACGGCGTGGCCGTGCTGATCCCCAACGCGGTGTGCGCGCTCGACGGAGTGCAGGTGGTGCGTACTCCGGCGCGGTGAGCGTTCCGGCACCGACCCCGTGACAGGACGTGGCGGCGCCGCTGCTCGTGAACTGGTTCGGTCGGCCTGAACGCCAATTTTCAGGCAGCCGACTGAAATGCGATTTGCCCCATTTGGCGAATTGTGGAAGTGGAGGAAGGGCCGACCTCGGTGATTCGGTAAACCAGCTCTGATGTATGCGGGTCTTGTGAGAAACGTCTCGCGTCGTGCGCAAGGGGCATCATCGTGGAATACCGGTTCAATACACCGCCAGGCTGGCCCGTGCCCCCCGCCGGATGGGTTCCCCCGCACGGTTGGCAGCCCGATCCCACCTGGGCCCCGGCTCCGGCCGGGTGGGACTTCTGGGTGCCGGTGCAGGAAGCCCCGCCGCCTCCCCGCCCGGCGTCCGGCGGCCTCTTCGGCGGCGGGAAGAAACAACTCGAAGCCGAGAACGCCGAACTGCGCGCATGGGTCGAGCGCATGAACGGCCTGGACGCCGTGAACATCGCCGCGATGACCGAGCAGCTCCGCCAGCAGTACGAGGCGATGCGTTCGGCGCTCGACCAGGCGACCCGGCGGCTGTCCGAGATCGAACAGCGGACCGTGCGGACCGAAGAGGTCGCGCTGCTCCAAGAGGCTGGAGTGTACGAATACCATCACCCCCTGTCGGACGCGGTGGCCTACAAAGACCGGCTGGCCCAGGTGAAGACCCGCATCAAGGAGATGACCAAGGAGAACCGCGCCGTACTCGGGTCGACCAACTGGACCGTCAACGGATCGGCCGTCGAAGGGCGCCGGATGGTCCGCGACTTCTCGAAGCTGATGCTCCGCGCCTACAACGCCGAAGCCGACAACTGTGTGCGCACGATGCGCCCGTACAAGCTCCAGTCGGCGATCGATCGGCTGGAGAAGGCCGTCGAGATGATCGTCAAGCTGGGCAAGACGATGAGCATTCACGTCAGCGCCGACTACCACCGCCTTCGCGTGCACGAACTCGAACTCACCGCCGACCACCTCGCCAAACAGGAGGAGGAGAAGGAACTGGTCCGGGCGCAGCGAGAGCGTCAGCGTGAGGAGGAGGCGGCGCGGCGGGAGTTCGAACGCGAGAAGGCCAGGCTCCGCAAGGAGGAGGCCCACTACCGATCGGCACTCGCGAAACTCCTTGCCAACGGCGACGCCGCGGCCGCCGAGGAGGTGAAGGCGAAACTGGAGGAGATCGGCGCCGCGGTCACCGACGTCGAGGCCCGTGAGGCCAACATCAGGGCCGGATACGTCTACGTGATCTCGAACATCGGCGCCTTCGGCGAGGACGTCGTCAAGATCGGCATGACCCGTCGCCTGGAACCCGCGGACCGTGTGCGCGAACTCGGGGACGCCTCGGTGCCGTTCAAGTTCGACACCCACGCCCTCATCTTCAGCGACGACGCTGTCGGCCTGGAGGGTCGTCTGCACGATGCCCTGAGCGACCGGCGGGTCAACAAGGTGAACACCCGGCGGGAGTTCTTCCGGGTCACACCGGCCGAGGTGAAGGACCTGCTTGGCAAGATCGCCGGTCAGCACCTGCTCGAATATCGTGACCTGCCCGAAGCTCTGGAATGGCGGCAGTCGATCCAGGTCTAGGCGGCGGCCTCACGCCATGAGCCGGTCGGCGTGGTGTTCGATCAGGTGGCGGGCCGCGAACGTCAGGTCGTGTTCCGCCGCCTCTGCCAGGGTCAGCCACGTGTAGGCGTCGCCCTCGCCCTCGTCGAGCGCCACCGGTGGTTCCGCGCCGACCGTCGTCAGGAAGGTGTGCCACACGTGCCCGTCGGCTCCCCGGCGGCACTGGTCGCCGTCGATGGGCTCGGTGGCGATCAGCGACAGGGACACCGCGCGCAGGCCGGTCTCCTCCTGGAGTTCGCGGGCCGCGCTGACCTCGGGCGACTCGCCGTGTTCGACGTGGCCGGCCGGGATGGTCAGCGCGTAGGGGAAGGCGATCCGGTTGAAGAACAGGAAACGGCCCGACGGGTCGCGGACGAAGACGCCCGCCGTCTCGTGCCACATCCGCAGGGCCGTGTCGACGACGAGCGAACGGTCGGCGGTCTGGCCGCAGGTGGTGCAGCGGCGGCGGACGCGGCCCGACTCGGTGACCGGTTCGACCGTCTCGGCGTCGCAGTGCAGGCAGTATTCGTGGCGCATGGGCGGGGCCCACCCCCTCGTGAAACGTCCGGCCGGCGTGGATACGCCTCTATCCTTCCGGACGGTTCAGGCGCGCGCCCGGATCGGAGACAATCCGCAGGTGTTCAAGGACAAGCACGCCGAGATGGAGGTCGACGAGGAGGATTCCATCCCGATCCTCGACCTGGCCAGGACCGAGGGCTGGAGGTCTTCGCCGACCGGATCGACCAGGGCGACACGGTGGCCCAGGAGCTGCTGGACGAATGGGGTGTCGACGACCTCTACACCGAGAAGGGCTACGAGGCCTGGTTCGGCAAGGTCCACGGCGTCAGCGAGGCGACCACCCCCGGCGAGCTCCTGATGGCCCTCGACAGCGTGCCCCACAAGGACGACGGCATCGTCTGGACGGCTCTCGCCCGGCTCCTCGGCTTCCCCCCTGACACCGCCTCGGCCGAGAAGATCCTGGCCGGGACGGTCGTCAAGCACGTCATGGACGCCGACAAGGGCGTCCGCGACGAGATCGAGGAGTTCTTCGGCGCCATCGGGGAAGACCTCGACGTCTACGACCTCGAACTGGCCCGGCAGGGCGGCACGGCCATCTTCGGCGACCCGGCGAGCGACCGGCCCGCGCCGGCGCGGGGCCTCGTGAGACACCCCGCCAGACGCCTCGCCAGACGCCCCGTCAGACGACCCGGGTGACCCGGTCGAGTGGTCTCCGGCTCCCCGAGGTCCAGGACGTCGGCGATCCGCCCGTGGTGCGCTTCGCCAAGCGCAAGGCGAAGAACCAGATCACCCCGAAGGGCGATCCGAAGAGGCGGAGCCGGAAGACGACGAAGTAGTCAGCGGGGGAGGATCAGTCCGAGGGTGTCGTCGATGCCCTGGTAGACGGCCTCGATCGGCAGCCGTCCCCTGATCCAGGCGCGTAAGCCCTGGTCGGCGACGGCGCGCAGGGTCGAGACGACGGTCTCGTCCACGTCGTCGGCGGCCGCGCGCATGACGTCGGCGAACAGCGTGTCGAGCGGGGTGTAGATTTCGGCGGCGCGGGGGTCGTCGGTGGTCTGCAGGACGATCATCAGCCGGTAGAACTGCGGCTGCGTCTGGAACGCGCGGACGGTGGCGTGCAGGACGGACCGCAGGCGCTCGCCCTCGGTGCCGCCCGCCGGGGCGGCGCGGCCGAGTCCGCGCCGCAGGTCGTCCTGCCATTCGGCGAAGACGGCCGCGAAGAGGTGTTCCTTCGAGGAGAAGTACCGGTAGAGGGTGCCGAGCGCGACCTCGGCGTCGCGGGCCACGTCGGAGACCTTGATCTTGTCGTAGTCGCTGCCCGACAGGGCGCGCAGGCCGGTCCTGACGATGCGGGCGCGGCGTTCCCGCTGGTCCTTGCGGAGCGATTCCGGCGCCGCCGGGTCCGGCACGTCGGTGACCATCGCGGAGTTCTCCTGATCGGGTGGGAAATTTCGATCTAGGTTACCGCTCAGGTCGCCGTAATGATCATGAAATCAGCGGACTTGTTGTACTGTGCGGCGCACAGTACTGTGTGGAACATCATGGAGGCCGAACTCCGGCGTGGTGTGATCGTGCTGGCGGTCCTCTCCCAGCTCGGCACCTTCCGCTACGGCTATGAGCTGCGCCAGGCCCTCGCCGAGCAGGGCATGGCGATCGAAGAGGGCACCCTCTACCCGCTGCTGCGCCGCCTGGAGAACCAGGGCGCGCTGGTCAGCGAGTGGCGGACCGACGGCGGTTCGCCCCGCCGCTACTACACGCTCAGCGACGAGGGCCGGGTCCTGCGCGCCCGGCTGGCCGGCTCATGGCGGGAACTCACCGCCACCATGGACGAACTCCTCCAGGGTGAAGGGGCGTCATGAACGCCGATCAGCTCATCCTGGTGGCCGAACTGCGTCGGCACCGCCTCGGGTGATGCCGGCGCACCGGCCCTATCGAACAGCCCGGAGCGTCCGGGCATCCACCTGGGTGGAGGCCCAGGTTCTCCGGTACGCGTCCACCAGCCACGCGTCGGCCCGCGCCTCGTCCGGATGCTCCGGCAGCACGCTCACCGGCGCCAGTTCGGCCAGCCGCCGCTCCAGCCGCGCCGCCATCGCGAGGGCCTCCTCGCGCCCGATCTCGCCGGTCCGGATGGCCACGATCACGTCGCGCCGCGGCATCGGCAGCGTGATCCGGCCCGTCTCCAGCAGTTCGGCGCCCTGGAGGCCGAGCCGGACCATGTGCCCGGCCGCCTTCGGGGTGAGGCCGCGGCCGCGCTGGGCGCGCAGGTAGCCGATGAACCGGCCGGCGGCCCGCCGGGACAGGATGAACGACGGCCCCTCGGCCAGCAGCTCCTCACCGAGCGGAGTGACCGTCGCGTCGGGCGCGAACAGGGCCAGCAGCACGGTCGGGTTGCCGTCGAGCGCCAGCCGCATCCATTTGCGCAGGCTGTAGACGGTCAGGTCGAGGTCGCCCGGCCGCGACCTCACCCCTTCGGGCACCGAGCGGTGGATGTACTGCTCGAAGGCCCGCAGCCCGATCACGTATTCCGGCGGTTCGACGCAGATGCCGAGCTCGTCGCGGTCGCCGGTGTCGCCGACGGTGGTGCCGTGGAGGCGGGAGCCGATCTCGCAGCGCAGGATCGAGTGCTCCGCCGCGATGGCCGCGAACTCGGGGGTGCTGTGCCGCGTCCAGCCAGTCATAGGCTGAATAGTACGATAAATATCGAAATAAGGAGACGACGTGCTGTTCGAGCCCCTCACCCTGCGGTCGCTGACCTTCCCCAACCGGGTCTGGATGTCGCCAATGTGCCAGTATTCGGCCGCCGTCGACGGGCCGGACACCGGGGTTCCCCATGACTGGCACTTCGCCCACCTGGCCGCCCGCGCCGTCGGGGGCGCCGGGCTCGTCATGGCCGAGGCGACCGCCGTCTCACCCGAGGGCCGCATCAGCCCGGCCGACACCGGCCTGTGGAACGACGCGCAGGAGGCGGCCTGGGAGCGCATCGCCCGGTTCGTGCACGCCCAGGGCGTGATCCCCGGCATCCAGCTCGCCCACGCCGGGCGCAAGGCGTCGACCGACCGGCCCTGGCTCGGCGGCGGCCCGGTCGGGGCCGAACACGGCTGGACCCCGGTCGCGCCGAGCCCGATCCCGTTCTCGGAGTCGCACCCCGTACCGGACGAACTGACCACGGCCGAGATCGGCAAGCTCGTCGAGGCGTTCGCCACGGCGGCCGAGCGGGCACTGCGGGCGGGGTTCCGGGTCGTCGAAATCCACGGCGCGCACGGCTACCTCATCCACGAGTTCCTGTCCCCGCACAGCAACCACCGCGCCGACGCCTACGGCGGCACGTTCGAGAACCGGGCCCGGTTCGGCCTGGAGGTCGTCGACGCGGTGCGCGCGGTCTGGCCCCGGGAGCTCCCGCTGTTCTTCCGTGTGTCGGCCACCGACTGGCTGCCCGAGGGCGAGCCGGCCTGGACGCCCGGCCAGACGGTGATGCTCGCCGCCGAACTGGCCGCCCGCGGCGTCGACCTGATCGACGTGTCGAGCGGCGGCAACGCCTCCACGCAGCGGATCCCGCTCGGGCCCGGCTACCAGGTGCCCTTCGCGCGCCAGATCAGGGCCGAGGCCGGGGTGCCGGTGTCGGCCGTCGGCCTGATCACCGAGCCGGAGCAGGCCGAGCGGATCGTGGCCACCGGGCAGGCCGACGCGGTGTTCCTCGGCCGCGCGTTGCTGCGCGACCCCTACTGGCCCGTCAGGGCGTCGGGGCAGTGGCCGGCCCAGTATCGGCGCGCTGCCCCTCAGCCGCGTTGACCACGCTGTCGAGCAGGCCGGGGAACAGCCGGTCGAGGTCGGCGCGGCGCAGGCCGTTGAGCTTCGAGGTGCCGCGGTAGACCTGAGTGATCACCCCCGCCTCGCGCAGCACCCGGTAGTGGTGGGTGGTCGTCGACTTGCTGACGGCCAGGTCGATCGCCGAGCACGGCACCTCGGCGCCCGCCGCGGCCAGGAAACGCACGATCTCCAGCCGCGCCGGATCGGCCAGCGCGTGCAGCACCTCTTCGAGCCGGATCTCCTCGGCCGGGGGGTGCTCCAGGACTCTCGCCGTCATGCCTCGATGGTAGTCCGACGGACGTCGGACTACAGTCCGGCGATCACCGCCTGCGATTCGGACCGGCCGAAAGCCGTCACGAAGAGTCGGAGGCGGGGCACAGGCCTCGCCTGTGCCCCGTCCGGTGAAGATCTCAGAATGGCGCTTCCTGCGTCCTGTCGACCACCTCCTTCCGTGGACGGGGGTCAGGCGGCCAGGAAGCCGGTGAGCCGCCGGGTCAGCGCCGGTCCCGCCTCGGCCAGCGGGGTGTGCCCGGCGCCGGGCACCTCCAGGTAGTCGACGGGGGCCGGGACGAGCTCCCGCAGCCGCCGCGACCGGGCCACCGGGATCACCGGGTCGTCGGACCCGTGGATCACCATCAGCGGGGGCCGCAGCCGGGGCACGAGCTGCGACAGGTCGGACGCCACGTCGGGGGCCACCACCGCGCACCTCGCCCACCGCGCCGGCTCGGCGGCGTAGGCGAGCAGCGCCAGGTGGCCGCCCTGGCCGACGCCGTAGAGCGCGGGCCGCCCGCCGATCGCGCGGGCGATCCGGCGCAGGCCGTCGAGGTCGGTGTCGGCCGGGTCCGGGGCCACCACGGCGATCCCGGCGGCGGCCATGGCGGCGAACACCGGGTCGTGGGCGAACCGCCACTCCCCGCCCAGCGCCACCACGACCCGCCCCCCGTCCTGCCACGTCCCGTACGTGACCGCCTCGATCCCCGACAGCGTCTCCACCCGCGCGTTCACGGGCCGGTCCGGCGGGTCGAGCCGCACCCGGCCGGGACCCACCGACAACACCGACCCGGGCGCCCCGGGGGAGCAGAACGGCACCCGCACCGCGCCTCCGTCGAAGGCGGCCGCCGAGCCGAGCACGCCGTCGGGGATCGCGGGCTCGGCCACCTCGCCCGTCGACGGCGTGAAGACCACCAGCCGCGAGCGGGCCCCCCGATCCACCCGCAACAGGATCCGGGCGCCGTCGCCCCCGAGCGCGGTGACCCGCCCGGACAACCCGTCCAGCACCGGACGGCCGCGCCACCGGAAGCCCGGCGGCCCGCCGGGCGGCATCCCGACGAGCCCGCCGGGCAGCACCCGGGCACCGGTGACCGCGCCGGGCATCAGCTCCCAGCTCCCGTCGGAGAGGTCGAGCACCACCGGGCCGGGCGCCTCCGGCCGGGTCAGCCCGATCAGCCGGGGCGCGAGGACGACCCCGGGCCCGCTCGCGCCCGGCGGCAGGCCGGCCAGCCGCTCCAGCCCGCGGGTGGTCACGCGGTGGACCGCGTCGCCCGTCACCAGGTCGTCCGTCAGATGCATGTACGGCCCGCGCCCGGCCGTGATCGTCGTCTCGGCCGACTGGGTGACCAGCGAGATCCGGTGGCGGCCGTCGTCGTTGCGGCACAGCAGCGCCCGCTCGCCGTCGAGCGGGCTGATCTGGGTGGCGGCGTCGCAGGCCGAGGCCAGCGGGCGCACCAGCGGGTCGGGACCGGTGAAGTCCCACACCTCCGGGCGCAGCGTGTCGCCCGCGCCGGCCGCCAGGCAGGCGGCGTACCGGCCGTCGGCGGAGAACCGCCAGCTCACCCTCACCGTCGTCACGGGTCACACGATGCTCAGGTCGCCTTGTGGGCGACTTGTGGGTTACTGAAGATCCAGTGGGGCGGCCCGTAACGCCTCATCAGGGCAGGTTTTTCTGACCGTTGACGCCCTCTTAGCACACTTGTAACATTCAGCCATCACTGCGCAAGAATCTTGCAAGCTGATGTTTGATTCCTATCTTTTCCTCGCAACTTCAGGGATGCACAGCGTCCGTGCTCCTGTACCCCCCGACCCCTGTAGTGCCATGCCGAGAGATAGAAGAAGGCGATGACGAGAAAGCACGGACCGTTACGGCTGCTGGCGGCATTTGTCGCGGCAGTTCTCGTCGTGACCGTGGGGCCGCTGCAGCCGGTCTCCGCGGCCGGCGGGCCCAACCTCGCGGCCGGTAAGGCCACCGCCGCGAGCAGCACGAACTCCCCCTACCCCTCATCCAACGTCGCCGACGGCAACCAGGAGACCTACTGGGAGAGCGCCGGCAGCACCTTCCCGCAGTGGGTCCAGGTCGACCTGGGCAGCGCCCAGAACGTCGACCAGGTCGTCCTGAAGCTCCCGGCCGGGTGGGGCGCCCGCACCCAGACCCTCTCGGTCCAGGGCAGCCTCGACAACAACGGCTGGTCGACGATCGTCGGCTCGGCCGGACAGAGCTTCGCCCCCGGCAACGCCAACACCGTCACCCTGAACTTCGGCGCCACCAACACCCGGTACGTCCGCGTGAACATCACCGCGAACACCGGCTGGGCCGCCGCGCAGCTCTCGGCCCTTGAGGTCTACGGCGTCACGAGCTCCTCGGGCAACCTCGCCTCGGGCCGCACGATGACCGCCAGCAGCGTCTCGCAGAACTACGTCGCCCCCAACGCCAACGACGGGAACGCGAGCACCTACTGGGAGAGCAACAACAACGTCTTCCCCGAGTGGCTCCAGGTCGACCTCGGCGCCTCGGTCGCGGTCAACCGGGTCGTGCTGAAGCTGCCCCCGGCCACCGCCTGGCAGACCCGCACCCAGACCCTGGAGGTCCAGGGCAGCGCCAACGGCTCCAGCTTCTCCACGCTGGTGCCCTCCGCCGGGTACACGTTCGACCCGGCCACCGGCAACACGGTGACGATCAACTTCACCTCGGCCGCGACCACCCGCTACGTGCGGCTGAACATCACCGCCAACACGGGCTGGGCGGCCGGTCAGGTCTCCGAGTTCGAGGTGTACGGCCCCAGCGGCCCGGTCGACACGCAGGCGCCCAGCGCCCCGGGCAACCTGACCTACACCGAGCCCGGCGGCACCCAGATCCGGCTCGCGTGGAACGCCTCCACCGACAACGTCGGCGTCACCGGCTACGACGTCTACCGCGGCGGCCAGCTCATCGCGAGCGTCGCGGGCAACGTGCTGACCTACACCGACAACCAGCCGGCCACCGCCACGGTGACCTACTTCGTCCGCGCGAAGGACGCCGCGAGCAACGTCTCGGGCAACTCCAACTCGGTCACCCGCCAGGGCCAGTCGGGCGGCGACACCCAGGCGCCCACCACCCCCGGCAACCTGGCCTACACCGAGCCCGGCTCCGGCCAGATCCGCCTCACCTGGACGGCCTCGACCGACAACGTCGGCGTGACCGGCTACGACATCATCCGCAACGGCTCGGCCGCGGGCAGCGTCTCCGGCACCACGCTGGTCTTCACCGACACCCAGCCGGCCACCGCCACGGTGACCTACCTGGTCCGGGCCCGCGACGCCGCCGGCAACGTCTCCGGCGACAGCAACTCGGTCACCCGCACCGGCACCAGCCAGCCCGGCACCAACCTCGCCACCGGCAAGGAGATGGTCGAGTCGGGCCACGTCCACACGTTCGTCGCGGCCAACGCCAACGACGACAACCTGGACACCTACTGGGAGGGCGCGTCGGGCACCTGGCCGAGCACCCTGACCGTCAAGCTCGGCGCCAACGCCAACGTCACCTCGGTCGTGCTGAAGCTCAACCCGTCGTCGGCGTGGGGCACGCGCACCCAGAACATCCAGGTCCTGGGCCGTGAGCAGAGCGGCAGCACCTACACCAACCTGGTGTCGGCGGCCAACTACACCTTCAACCCGAGCTCGCAGAACACCGTCACCATCCCAATGACCGCGACCACGGCCGACGTGCAGCTCCGCATCACCAGCAACACCGGCGCCCCGGCCGGCCAGATCGCCGAGTTCCAGGTGTTCGGCACCCCGGCCCCCAACCCCGACCTGGTCGTCACCTCGGCCACCTGGTCGCCCGCCTCGCCGGTCGAGACCGACTCCATCACGCTGTCGGCGGTCGTCCGCAACAACGGCAACGCCAACGCCCCGGCGTCGTCGGTCAACCTCTACCTCGACACCACGCGCGTCGCCACGGTGAACGTCCCGGCCCTGGCCGCAGGCGCGCAGACCACCGTGACGAGCACCATCGGCCCGCGTGACGCCGCCTCCTACTCGGTGAACGCCAAGGTCGACGAGAACAACACGATCATCGAGCAGAACGACGGCAACAACGCCTTCGTCAACACCACGGCCCTCGTGGTCCGCCCGGTCGACAGCTCCGACCTGGTCGCCTCGCCGGTGGCCTGGACCCCGACCAACCCGTCGGGCGGCCAGACCGTCACCTTCAGCGTCGGCATCAGGAACCAGGGCACCGTCGCCTCGGCGGGCGGCGCCCACGGCATCACCCTGACCGTCCTGAACGACCAGGGCACCGTGGTCCGCACCCTGACCGGCTCCTACAGCGGCGTCATCGCCGCCGGCGCGACCACCTCGCCGGTGAACCTCGGCACCTGGACGGCCGCCAACGGCCGCTACACGGTCCGCGTCGTGCTCGCCAACGACGCCAACGAGCTGCCGGTCAAGCAGGCCAACAACACCACCGGCAACGGGCTCTTCGTGGGCCGCGGCGCCAACATGCCGTACGACCACCTGGAGGCCGAGGACGCCGTGCGCGGCGGCGGCGCCGGCGTCGTCGGCCCGAACCGCACCATCGGCGACCTGGGCGGTGAGGCCAGCGGCCGCCGCGCCGTCACCCTCAACACCACCGGCGCGTTCGTCGAGTTCACCACCCGGGCCCAGACCAACACCCTGGTCACCCGCTTCTCGATCCCCGACGCCCCCGGCGGCGGCGGCATCAACGAGGAGCTCAACGTCTACGTCAACGGCGCCTTCCACAAGGCGATCAACATGACGTCGAAGTACATGTGGCAGTACGGCAACGAGGCGAGCCCCAACAACTCGCCCGGCTCCGGCGGCCCGCGCCACATCTACGACGAGGCCAACATCTTCCTCGACGCCTCGTTCCCGCCCGGCACGAAGATCAAGCTGCAGAAGGACGCGGCCAACGCGACCAACTACGCGATCGACTTCATCAACACCGAGCAGGTCGCCCCGATCGCCAACCCCGACCCGGCGAAGTACGTCGTGCCGACCGGCTTCACCCAGCAGGCCGTCACCGCCGCGCTCGACAAGGCCCGCATGGAGACCGGCTGGGAGGGCGTCTACCTGCCCGCCGGCGACTACTCGGTGGCCAGCAAGTTCAACGTCTACGGCAAGCCCGTCAAGGTCGTCGGCGCCGGCCCCTGGTACACCAGGTTCTACGCCCCGACCAGCCAGGAGAACTCCGACATCGGCTTCGACGTCCAGTCGTCGGCCAACGGCGCCTCCTTCAGCGGCTTCGCGGTGTTCGGCAACTACACCTCGCGCAACGACGGCCCCGGCAAGGTCTGGAACCTGACCGGCGTGAGCGACATCTCGATCGACAACATGTGGATCGAACACCAGATGGTCATGGTGTGGGGCACCAACATCAGCGGCATCAACCTGACCAACAGCCGCATCCGCAACATGTACGCCGACGGCCTGAACTTCACCAACAACAGCCGCAACAACACGGTGCGGAACATCGACGCCCGCTCCACGGGTGACGACGCCTTCGCCCTGTTCAACGCGATCGACATCGTCCAGGGCGACAACACGGGCAACCTCTTCGAGAACCTCTCGGTGACCACCCCGTGGCGCGCGGCGGGCCTGGCGGTCTACGGCGGCCAGAACAACATCTTCCGCAACATCTACATCGCCGACACGCTCTGCTACTCGGGCATCACGGTCTCGTCGCTCGACTTCGGCTACCAGTTCAAGGGCTTCGGCACCCAGCCGACGACCATCGAGAACGTGTCGATCATCCGCTCGGGCGGCCACTTCTGGGGTGCCCAGACCTTCCCGGGCATCTGGATGTTCTCGGCCTCCAAGGAGTTCCGCGGCATCCGGATCAACAACGTGGACATCGTCGACCCGACGTACTCCGGAATCATGTTCCAGACGAAGTACAACGGCGCCGCCGAGTACCCCCACACCGACACCGTCTTCACCAACGTCTCGATCTCGGGGGCGCAGAAGAGCGGCGACGCCTTCGACGCCAAGTCGGGCTTCGGGATCTGGGTCAACGAGATGCCGGAACAGGGTCAGGGCCCGGCGGTCGGCTCCGCGACCTTCAACAACCTGACCTTCAGCAACAACTTCCAGAACATCAAGAACACGACCTCGACGTTCACCCTCAACATCAACTAGTCCATCACCGATCGGGCGCTGCCGCCGGAAGGCCAACCTCCGGCGGCAGCGCCTTTTCGTCGTGTACGGGAAGACTCAGTCCCACCAGAACGACCAGGCGTTGCGCCCCTTGATCAGCTCGGCGTAGTCCTCCAGCGTGCCGGGGCCCTGCACGATCGTGTCGGGGCAGAACGTCCAGTGCTCGGCGGCCACGTGGACGGCGTGCAGCGAGGTCGTCGGCGGCGCGGCCACGCTCAGGTCGAGGGTGTTGAACCCGACCCCGACCACCCGCGCGCCGAACCGCTCCTCCCACGAGCGCACGACCGCCGCCATGGGCACCGCCCACTCGTTGTGGTTGACCGCGCCCTGCCAGCCCATGACCGCCAGCGCGTCGGCGCCGCGGTCGGCCGCGACCAGGCCCAGGGGGGTGCCGTTGCGGGCCAGTTCGCGCGCGTACCAGTCGGCGACCACGTCGGGGTGGGCCACCGGGACGCCGGGCTCGGCCAGGCCGGGGGAGACCGGCCCGAAGGGCTCCAGGTTGCCGATCTGGTCGTGGGAGGCCGTCTCCACCCAGTCGGCCCACACCTCGTCCATGAACGCCTGGGCGTGGAACAGGTCGATGCGGTCGGCGTCGTCGGGGGCGATCTGCCCGACCGACCACGGCTGCACCGACTCCTCCAGCAGCAGCGGCCACAGGCCCGAGGCGGGATGTTCGGCCCGTAACCGCGACCACAACTCGCCGGACACGGGGTCGTCGCTCAGCCAGAACGCCGGCCGCCGGTGCGGGCGCCCGCGTTCGAACGTCGGGTCGGGCCACACGGTCACGCCGGGAGGCAACTCCACGGTGAGCTCGCGCCGCACGCCGTCGTCGGCGAACAGCTCGCGGAGCTCGGGCGGCAGCAGCCCCTTTCTAACCGGCACGGCGAAAGAATAGTTCACGCGTTGTTCGTGCGGTTATCGTGTGGTCATGCCGGTTCCCCGACCTCTGCGGCCGGGCGACCCGCGGCAGGTCGGAAGCCACACGCTGACCGGCTTGATCGGCGAGGGCGGCCAGGGCACCGTCTTCCACGGCCACGGTCCGGACCTGGCGGCTCTGACGTTCCAGCGCGGCGAAGACGATGACGTTGCCGGCGTAGTGGCCCGCGCCGGTGTCGAACGTGCCCCCGCAGGTGATGAGGCGGAGCCGGGCGTCGGGGGGAGGCGCCGTAGACGTCACGGGTGGGGAAATCCTTCTTCTCGTGGGTACGCACCTCTTCAACCCGGAACGTCAGGGTTCGCCGGTCCTTGAGCCGGACGAGGATCCGGTGGCCCGGCTTGAGCGCGCCGAGTTCCGCGAACACCCCCGGACCGGTCGGCGAGTCGAGCGTCAGCCGCTCCAGCCGGGACCGCAGCCCGATCGCCGGGATGACCACCTCGACGGGCTCGGCGTGCCGCCGCTGCGGCCTGACCCGCGCGACCTGGTTCTCCACCGGCCCCCATCCCGCCGCCTCGGCGGCCTTCCGATCGAGCGTGCCGGCCTGTGCGGTCGTGGTGAGCACGACGACGTCGGCGTTCAGGACCTCCTCCTGGCCGCGGAACGGCAACAATCGCGAGGGCTCCACCTCCTGGTCGGCGAGCAGCGCGCACACCGGCGCGTCACACCCGACGATCCCGCCGACCTGCCGCGCCACCCATACGTCATCACGGCGACACACGCAGTGGCGAGACTCCAGCGGGTGGATTTAACTCCATAAACGGGCATATGAAGGGTCGTGACGTGGTGGCGTCGCCTGGTCGGCGACCTCAAGGCCCGCAACCACCTCGACACGTATGCCCTGACGGTGGTCGTGTTCACGTTCGCCATCCTGTCGCTGGTGAGCGACGCCCTCGACGACGACCTGCGATGGGCCGTTCTGCTCTCCGGCGTCGGCCTGCTCATCTATCGCCTCACGCTCGTCGGCGCCGCGCCCGCCCCCGCCGACCTGCTGCACGACCGGACCGTCTTCGAGGAGCTCCCGCTGCCGGTGCTGCTGCGCGACGCCCGCGACGTCCGGATCTTCGCCCCCTCGGCGGTCAACCTCCTGTCACCGCAGACGTGCGAGCTGCTGCGCAAGACCGTCCTGACCCGGCGCAACGGGGCGGTCCGGGTGGTCGTGCTCGACCCCGCGGAAACCGCGGCCATCGCCATCGCCGCCCGGCAGCTCGACGACTCCCTGGAGTTCCCCATCCAGCGGCTGCCGCAGTCCCTCGCCTCGACCCTCGAACGGCTGAAACTGATCGCCGGGTGGCGGACCGAGGGGGCGTTCTCCTATCGGTTGTTTCCGTACAACCCCGGATTCTCACTGGTGCTCGTCGACCCCGACACGCCACACGGGCGGGTGATCGTCGAGTTTCACGGGTTCCATAATCCGTCGACGTCGTCGCGCATGCATCTGGAGTTGGTGGCGGGGCGTAATGAGCGCTGGTATCGGTACTGGATCCAGCAGTTCGACCGGGTGTGGGAAGAGGCGTCCGCGCCGGAAATCTTGACGCGACGGGAAAAGCCGTGAGAGACAGTAATCGCGGAGGTACGTCAGGTCGGCGCCGACAGGGCGAAGGGGACCGCGATCACATTACCTGAATTGGGACGCCCGCCATTTCCGGCATCCCTCGACGTCGAGGCCCTCCTGGCGTCGGGGTGGAAACCGCATGCCTTCCGCCAGTTCATTCTGAAGATTCACAGCCGTTGCGACCTCGCCTGCCGCCATTGCTACGTGTACGAAATGGCCGACCAGAACTGGCGCAACCAGCCCCGGCGCATGTCCGAGGCCATCGCGGGAAAAGTGGCCCTGCGCATCGGCGAACACGCGATGACCCACGGCCTCACCGAGGTCGACGTCATCCTCCACGGCGGCGAGCCGCTGCTGGCCGGCCCCGAGTTCATCGCCTACCTCGTCCGCGCCATCCGCCGGGAGATGGACACCGGCAGCGTCGTCAACGTCAGCGTCCAGACCAACGGGATGCGCCTCGACGAGGAGTTCCTGAAACTCTTCGAGCGGCTCGGCATCCGGGTCGGCATCTCCCTCGACGGCGACGCCGCCGCCCACGACCGCCACCGCCTCTTCCGCGACGGCCGGGGCAGCCACGCGCTGGTCAGCGAGGCCATCAGGCGGTTGTCCCGCAGCCGCTACCACGGCCTGTTCAGCGGCCTGCTGTGCACGATCGACGTCCGCAACGACCCGCTGAAGACCTACGAGGCGCTGCTGGCCTTCGACCCGCCGGCCGTCGACTTCCTGCTGCCGCACGGCAACTGGTCGACCCCGCCGCCGTTCCGCGACGCCGGGTCGTCGTCGACCCCCTACGCCGACTGGCTCATCCCGATCTTCGACCGCTGGTATCGCACCGCCGAAACCGAGGTCCGGCTTTTCACCGAGATTCTCCGCCTGATAACCGGACGACCGTCCCGCAGCGAATCGATCGGGCTTTCCCCGGCGCTCCTGGCAGTGGTGGAGACCGATGGTTCCATAGAACAGTCCGATATTCTGAAATCCGCATATCACGGGGCGGCGGCCACTCCGCTCCACGTGTTGCGCGACCCCTTCGACGCGGCGTTGCGACTTCCTTCACTGGTGGCCCGGCAGATCGGCGTGGAGGCGCTCTCGCCGGTGTGCCGTGAATGCGACGTCGTCAGCGCGTGCGGCGGCGGCCTCTATGCCCACCGCTACGACGAGAATTCCGGATTCCGGAATCCGAGCGTCTACTGCCCCGACCTCTACGCGCTGGTCAGCCATATTCACCGGGTTTTCGCCGAAGACGTGGCCCGGATGAGGGGAAACCGATGAGCATCCTCCCGCACCGCATCTCCGACACGGCCTTCTCGGCGCTGGCGTCGGGCGGCGGGGGAGCCGCAGCCATGGAGGAGCTGCGCTCGGCCCAGTTCAGCCGGCACCTCATGCTGCTGCGCGGCGTCGTCGAGGCGTTCCCCGAGGTGAAGGTGGCGGAAGAGGCCTTCGCCGTGCTCGCCGACCTGCAGCGCGGCGCGAGCGGCGCGGTCGAGACGGTGCTCCGCTACCCGGCGGTCGGAGCCTGGGCGGCCCAGTGCCTGCGCGGCACGGCCGACCCGGCCAGGCTCGCCGCGGTCGCGCTCGCCGCCGCCCACCTCGCCGGCCGCGAATGCCGCCTCCCGGTGAGCTCCCGGCACGGCTGGGTCACCCTGCCCTCCGTCGGCGGCTTCCCCGCCACCGGCGTGTTCGACCTGAGCGTCGGCCCCGGAGGCGTCCGGGTCGGCGGACACCCCGTCGACGGCTGGCGCCCCCTCGCCCGGATCAGCGCGGGCGCCTACACCGTCACCGTCGACGACCTCGATCCCCACCGCTGGCCCGGCGGCGGCGTCGACCTGCCCCGCCTCGACGCGCCGGAACGGGAAGTCTGGCAGTCCCGCCTCCGCGAGGCCTGGGACGTCCTGTCCGAACGCCACTGGACGGTGCGCGACGAGGTCGCCACCGCCGTCGGCGTGCTCACTCCCCTCGGCGCACCCTCCGACCGGCCGCAGAGCGAGTCGTCGCGGGAGGCGTTCGGCGCCATCGCCCTGTCGGCCCCGCCCGACGGCGTGTCACTCGCCGAGACCTTCGCCCACGAGACCCAGCACGTCAAGCTCTACGCCCTCATGGACGTCGTCCCCCTGACGCTCCCCGACACCGGCGACCTCTACTACGCGCCCTGGCGGCCCGACCCCCGCCCGGCCGGCGGCCTGCTCAACGGCACCTACGCCTACCTCGGGGTGACCGGCTTCTGGCGCCGTGAACGGGCGACCGGGCATCCCCGCGCCGAGTTCGAGTTCGCGCAGTGGCGCGCGGCCGCCTACGAGGCGACGCAGACGCTGCTGGCCGGCCGGGGGCTCACCGCCGAGGGGGTGCGGTTCACCGAAGGCATGGCCCGCACGCTCGGCGCCTGGACCGGAGAGCCGGTCGGCGCCGGGGCGCTCGACGAGGCCCGCCGCGCGCAGTCGGCGCGACGGCGGGCCTGGGAGCAGCGCAACGAGACGGCGTCTAGAGCGGCTGAGGGTCGAAGTCGGTATTGATCCGGCGGTCCTGCGCGGTGGAGACGGCGTCGGGCTGGTTGATGCCGTCGAGGTCCTGGTAGCGCCGCAGCACCTCGGCCTTCAGCGCGTCGGCCTCGGCGGCGGCGCCGGACGCGCGCAGGTCGAGCGCGAGGTTGGCGGCCGCCGACAACGTCATGAAGTGGTCGTCGCCGAAGGCGTCGCGCAGCCGTTGGTGCAGCTCCCGGCCGCCCTTGACGGCCTGCTCGATCTCGCCGAGCGCCGCGAGGTCGGACTGCATGTTGATCAGGCAGGTCAGCGGATAGTCGTGATCCCAGCCGAGCCGGACGGCCAGCGCCTCGGCCGCCTCCTGGTTGACCCTCCTGGCCTCCGCGGCGTCTCCGCGCAGGCGCAGCAGCACCGCGAGGTTGCTCCGGGTGGTGTGGGCGAAGGGGTGGTCGGCGTCGAAGACCCGGGCGTAGAGGGGGGTCATCTCCAGCGCCAGGGCGTAGGCCTTGTCGAGGTCGCCCTTCGCCCGGTGGGCGTTGGACAGGTTCACCCCGGCGGCCAGGGTGTCGGAGTGGAGGGCGCCGAGCAGGCGCCGCAGCCCGGTGTAGGTGGTGTCGGCCAGGTCGAGCGCCTCGTCGAGGTCGCCGCGGCGCCGCAACGCGATCGACAGGTCCTTGGCGGCCAGCAGGGTGCCGTGGTTGTCGAGCGACAACTGCTGACGGCCGTAGTCGAAGGCGTCCTGCCCGAGGTAGACGGCCATGTCGTAGTCGCCGCAGAGGCGCACCGCCCTCGACAGCGCGCTCCAGGTGCTCAGCACCATCGACGGCCCCACGCCGGTCCGGGCCGTGCTGAGGTCGCGCAGCAGGACCTGGAACATGTCGCGGGCGGTGGCGTAGTCGCCCGTCAGGGAGTGGTCGATCGCCAGGTTGTGGCGTACGCGGAACATGCCGGTGGTGTCGGGGGCGGTGGTGGCCTTGCGGTAGCTGCGCAGCAGTTCGCCGTCCTGCTCGCGGGCCCGCTGGAACTCCCCGGCGACACGCAGCGTGCTGCCGTAGCTGTTGGTCGCCCACAACGTCTCGGAGTGGTCGGGCCCCAGCTCCTTGCGCATCGCCTCCAGCGTGTCGTGGTCGGTCTGGTAGGCCAGCGTGTATTCGCCCATGCCGCGCAGGATGTTGCCGAGGTGCTTCCGTGCCACCAGCACGTCGGGGTGGTCGTCGCGCCCCGCGCGCTCGGTCCACTTCTGGATCAGCTCCTCGACCTGGGCGCGGGCCAGTTCGTAGTTCCCGGCGCGGTAGAGGTATCGCACGGTGTTGAGCGCGAACTCCCGGACGTTGGGCATCGCGCACTCGGCCAGGTTGGAGTAGCCGATGTGCGGCACCAGTTCCTCGAACGCCTTCCAGTTCGCGTTGTCCTCCGGGTCTTTCGGCGCGGAGTGCGCGAGCAGGAGATGCACCTCGTGCCGGATGTCGTGCTGCTGCCCCGGGTCGAGCTCCTCGCGGAGCAGGGTCTGGATCAGCCGGTGGACCTGGATCGTGCGGGTGGTCGAGTCGATCTTCGCCAGGGCGAACCGGCCGAGGCCGCTCAGCGCCTTCGTGAGCAGCAGCGGGTCGTCGAGGATCGGGGCGATGCGCGGGGTCTCGGCCTCGGTGCCGCGGCGGAAGACGTCGCGCGGGATCGGTTCGGGGCCGAAGAACGCGCAACAGCGCAGGATGTCGATCGCCTGGGGCAACCGGGTGCGGAGCTGGTGCACCGACAACTGCCAGGCCGCCGCCATCGACTGCGGGTAGTCGTCGGACTTGCCCATGCCCATCAGCCCGGTGGTCTGCGACTCGAGCAGGGTGATGTACTCGTCGATGTCCATCGCGGTCTCGTACATCAGGGCGCCCGCCTGCTCCAGCGCGATCGGCAGGTCGCCGAGCTTCTCGGCCAGGAGGTCGAGCTTCTCGTCGGGCATCTCCCGGCGGATGCGGTTGGCCAGGAAGGTCTTGCTCTCCGCACGGTCGAACACGTCGACGCGCAGGCTCTGCACCCTGCTGCCCCACTGCGGGTTGCGCGAGGTGATGAGGGCGTGCCCCGGGCCGCCGGGGATGTAGTCGCTCAGCGAGGCCGGGTCGACGGCGTTGTCGAAGATGAGCAGCCACTTGCGGTAGGGCTCACCCCGCTCCAGCGCGCGTTTCACCGTGCGGGCCGTCTCTTCGATGCCCAGGCCGGCACTGGGCGGCAGGCCGAGGTGGGAGGCCAGCGCGGCGAGCGAGGCCGGCACGAGTTCGCGTTTCTCGGAGGGAATCCAGTAGACGACGTCGTAATGCCGCCGATAACGCCAGGCGTATTCGATCGCGAGCTGGGTCTTCCCGACACCGCCCTGCCCCTGCAGGGCGTTCGCCTTCGGTTCGAGCACCACCGAACTCACCTGGGTGATGTTGTCGCGGAGGGCGAGCAGGAGATCTTCACGTCCGGTGAAGTGGGGGTTCTTCGGCGGAACCCGCTCCCAGACCAGTGGGACCCGATCGGACGTCGAGTGCGCTGCATGGGAAGACTCCACGGGAAACCTCCGCCACTGTCCCACCACGGGAACCTTGGATTATGCCGCAATACTAAAGCTTGATTCACCGCCCCGGTCATCACAGAATCGTAAGGAAGCATGGTGACGTTGCGGGGAGACCTCCTGGGGAGGAGCCGGTCCTGATACCGGAAAAAGGACGCCCGTAACCCGCCCTCAGGGTGCGAGGAGAGCACATGCAGGAAAATCAGAACGGTGGGATCCCCAATTACGGGTCGTTGTCGCTCGGGGATCTCATGGCGATGAGCGTGCAGCGTCCGGCTCTGGACTGGGTGCTCGCCGAGGGCGAGCCCGTCGCGAGGTTCCAGAGCAGCTATTAACGGACGCCGCCCGCGGCCGTGCGGGTGCGACGGACCGGCCCACAAGCGATCAGAACCGATATATCGTGCCGGAGAGTGGCCGTGGGCCGGTTCGACCGCGAGGTGTTTCTTTGCACGAGATGGACGAGCGTGACTGGGAACGTTTGATCTTCCAGTTGACCAAAGGCGCCTGTACGCCGTTTCTGGGGGCCGGAGCCTGCGCCGGAGTGCTCCCATCGGGCTCCGAACTCAGTGGGACCCTGGCCGACCAGTGGGAATATCCCTATTCCGACAGGGGAAATCTGACCCGGGTCGCCCAATACGGCACGGTGAAGTTCGGTGAGGCAGTGTACGTCAAGGAGAAGATCTGCCAGGTGCTGTCGACCGGCGCCATCCCCGATTTCGGCGACCCGGCCGAACCCCACGCCATGCTCGCGCGTTTTCCGTTGCCGGTCTATCTGACCACCAATTACGACGACTTCATCGTCAGGTCGTTACGCGCCGTCGGCAAGGATCCCAACGTGATGCTCTGCCCGTGGAATCCGGGCATCACCTTCGACGAGGAAATGTTCCGGCGCAGGATCGGCTGGAATCCCCGGCCCGACGCGCCGCTCGTCTATCACCTGCACGGCCGCCTGGGAATGCCCGAGTCGATCGTGGTGACCGAAGACGACTATCTCGAATTCCTCACCAATCTGGCCTTTGATCGGGCGTCGGATGAACCTACCATGCTCCCACCGGTGATTCTCGGCGCCCTCACCACCCGGTCGCTGTTGTTCATCGGCTACAGCCTGCAAGACTGGACCTTCCGGCTGCTGTTCAACAGCCTCAACCGCGCGGTGCCGGGAATCAACCGCCGCCGGCATCTGAGCGTTCAGTTGTCACCGGAAGGCGACGACGCCGCGGTGAAAGTGTTGCAACGGCAGATGGAGCAGCACTATGGGGAGTGGAAGGTCTCGATTTTCTGGGGGACGGCCGAAGAGTTCAGCAAGCAACTTCTAGGGCGGATGACGACGTGAATTGGGGCAGTGGAGGTCCGGCGGCACACCAGCCCTACGTCGGCCTGCGGGCGTTCCGCGCCGACGACGCCTACCGGTTCTTCGGCCGGGAGCGGGCGGCTCACGACCTGGCCGCCCACTGGCAGGCCAACCGTCTCACCATCCTCCACGGCCCCTCCGGCTCCGGTAAGACCTCGCTGCTCCAGGCCGGCGTGCTGCCGCTGCTCGATCCCGAGACCACCGACACCCTGCCGGTCGGCCGCGTGTCCTACGGCTCGGCGTTCCCGGTCGTCGACGGCGCGACCTACCCGACCGCGGCCCTGCCCCCGCAGCACAACCCCCACGTCTTCGCGCTCCTGTCGGCGTGGGCGCCCCGGGAGTCCCCGGCCCGGCTCGCCGGCCTGACGCTGGAGAGTTACCTGCGCAGCCGTCCCGCCCGGCAGGACCCGTACGGCGATCCGATGCTGGTGCTGCTGGCGATCGACCAGGCCGAGGAGCTCTTCGACGACTTCGCCCAGCGCCACGTCTACCGGGAGTGGTTCCTCGACCAGCTCAAACGGGCTCTCGACGCCGACAAGAACCTCCGGCTGCTCATGTGCGTCCGCGACGACCACCTCGCCTCGATCATGCCGTACGGCCGCAAGCTGGTCGCCAACGACCATCGCCGGGTCCGGCTCGACGCCCTCGAACCCGACGAGGCGCGCGAGGCCGTCACCGGGCCGGTCCGCGGCACCGGCCGCATCTACGACCGGCCCGCGGTCGACCGGCTGCTCCGCGACCTGACCGCCGACTCGCCCCCGGGTGACCCCAGAGCCGAGCCGGTGCGGCTCCAGGCCGCCTGCTCGATGTTGTGGCGCTCGCTGCCGCCCGGCGTGCGCACCATCACCGAGGCCCACGTCGGCGACGTCGCGGCCACCGACAAGCAGGTCACCACCTACTGCGAGCTCATGGTCCGGGAGGTCGCCGCCGCCCACCTCGACGGCGACACCGGGCGGCTGCTGTCGTGGCTGGCCCGCACGTTCGTCACCCAGCTGGTCACCCGGCGCAGGGTCCGGGTCAGGGAGAACGTCACCGCGGGCATGGACAACACGGTCATCCAGGCGCTCGCCCGGCGCGACATCCTGCTGCGCGACGCCGAATGGTGCGAGTTGTCGCACGACCGGCTCATCCAGCCCATCCTCCAGGCGGCCGGGCCGGTCGACCTGTCCGCATCGGGCACCGACCCCGGCGACCTGCTGGGCTCGGCCGAGCTCGCGCTCCGCGACCGCGACCTCGAACAGGCCAAGGCGCAGGCGCGGGCCGCGCTCGACCGGGTCAGGGGCGACCGGCGGCTGGAGGCGGAGATCCACACCTTCCTCGGCAACATCGCCCATCAGGAGCAGGAGTACGCCGCCTCCATCGACCACTACCTCAGGGCGGCGGAGTTGTTCGAGTCGATCAGCGCCTTCGACGCGGTGGGCCGCCTGCTGGTCGGCATGGGCTGGCTGCGGCTCGCGCAGGGGCGCCCCGACCTCGCCGTCGAGGAGCTCAACATCGCGCAGGGCCGATATCGCCACGACCTGAGCATCAAGACCGCCTTCGCCTGGGCCCTGTGGCACGACGGCGCCCCCGCGCTCGCCCGCGACACGGTCACCGGCGTGCTGGAGCAGGACGGCGACGCGCTCGACGCGCTCCAGGCCCGCGGCGAGATCCTGGCGAGCATGGGGCGGTCCGAGGCCGCGCTCGCCGACCTCGAACGGGCCAGCCCTCTGCAGTGGCCGTCCACCAAGGCCGCCCACGCGCTGGCGTCGGCCAGGCTGGCCGACGCGCAGGAGTCCGCGCCGGCGATCAAGAAGGAGATCCGCGAGGCGCTCGACGACGCTCCCGACAGCGGCCCGGTGTGGCTCTACTCGGCGTGGATCAACCTGGCGCAGGCCGAGCGCGACCCGGCTGACGAGACGGCCAGGGACACGGCGCGGGAACACGCCAGGCGGGCGCTCAAGGCCCGCTCGCCGAGCCTGCCCCGGCACCTGAAGAACGAGGCGAGAGCCCTCAGCGGGGAGAGCTGAGCACTTCGGGCACGCCGCGCCACCGCGGCATCACGGCGGACGCGCCGATCGCCATGACGAGGGTGAATGCGAGGATGAAGCCGGTCGCGTTGTGCCCCGACCCGATCATGGCCAGCCAGCCGCCCAGCGGCGCCGCCAGGCAGACCGCCGCGTGCGAGGCCAGCCGGTGCACGCTCACCACCCGCGCGAGTTTGGCGCGGTCGACGTTGCGCAGCTCGTAGGTCCGGATCGACACGTTCATCAGCGAGCCGGCGCAGCCCGTCACCAGGGTGGCGAGCCCGTAGTACATCGGCTCGGTGAGAGTGGTGATGCCCAGGGCGAACACCCAGATCCACATCTGGGCGAGCAGCGCGCCGGTGCTTGGTCTCGTGTATTTCTGCACGACCTTCAACCGGGCCAGATTCGAGCCGACGGCCCCCCCGATTCCGCCTCCCGCCAGGACGATTCCCACCAGCCACGGCGGCACGTCGGCCGATCCGGCGAGGAAAATGACGATGACGGTGTTGATGGCCAAATTCGTGGTCGTCGTGGCGAAGACCGCGTTCCGCATGAATTGGTGGCGGTTCAGCTCCGTCACGCCGGTGCGCGTCTCCGCGAGGAGCCGGCGGGCGCTCCATCGGACGTCTTCTCGCTGTCGATGGCGGGCGGAGTCGGCCCGGCGGCGGCGTTTCCTGAAGTCGGCGATGGCCGACAGGAACAGCCCCGAACAGACGAACAACACGGCGTTCGCGAAGAGCGCCACCGGCGCGCCCAATTGGAAGAGCAGGCCGCCCAGAGGCCGTCCCGTCAGCACCGCGAAATGCACGCCCGTCTCGCTCGCGGCCACTCTTTTGGTCATGTTCTCGTCGGGGATCAATTTCGAAAGGAGCGCCGTGTCCGCGAGAGAATAGACGACTCCGAGTGCTCCTTCGAGAAATGCGACCAGAACGAGGTGATATATGGCGACCGTGTGCACACAGGCGAGGAGGAGGACGGAGAAGACCGCGATTCCGCGCATGAATTCGGTGAAGAGCATGATCGAACGAGGGTTCAGCCGATCGGCCAGCACCCCGGCGGGCATGTAGAACAGCAGGCCGGGCACGGTCAGCGCGAAGGTCACCAGGCCGACCTGGATGGGTGACGCGCCCTCGGCCACGGCGAGCAACGGATAGATTATGCCCAGTGTCCGTGACCCGATCGACGAGGTCGCGATGCTCGCGACGGCCCGCCGGAAATTCGACCGCTGACGGCGCAGCCGGATGGTGTGTTTTCGCAGTTTGGCCCGCTGCCTTTTGGTGATCGGCGGGCCGGACGCGGGAGAGTTCAAAAAACTCTCCTTTGCAGCCGTACGGACAATGGGCAGCCGGAAACACACCTATTGCCTCGTGGGCTGGTGCCGATACGGGGTCAGGCCATGCCGAAGCAGGCCGGGAAACACCCGAGGTTTCGAAGCATACTGGTGATTCGATGTTCTGGTCGTCTTTTGACGAATCACGGGGTGGCGTCGGGGCGTGTGCATGCGGGCGGTCAAGGCCAACCTGCTAGTAAAGCGCTGATTGGCCCAGATGTCTGCTTATTTGATTTCGATTCGGCAAAGATGTGCGTCCGGGGAGCGGTCATGCGGTGCGGGAGGACTGGTCACTCTTCCCTTCTTGGAACATTTGCGATGAGGAAGTACAAAGTACGGTAAGCGGGGGATTCGACGACGGCCGAAGGCGGGGGAGGAACCTTGACCGTGAAGGTGGAGACGCCGGACGGCCGGAGGCTCGCAGTCGAGGAGAAGGGGGCGGCCGGTGGCCGGCCGGTCTTCCTCCTCCACGGCACCCCGGGCAGCCGGGTCGGCCCCGCGCCCCGGCCGTCGGTGCTCTACCGCCTCGGCATCCGGCTCATCACCTTCGACCGGCCCGGCTACGGCGAGTCCGACCGGCATCCCGGCCGGACCATCGCCAGCGGCGCCGCCGACGTCGCGGCCATCGCCGACCGGCTGGGCCTGGAGCGGTTCGCCGTCGTGGGGCGGTCGGGCGGCGCCCCCCACGCCCTGGCGTGCGCCGCGCTCCTGCCGGGCCGGGTCGTGCGGGCGGCGGCGCTGGTCGGCCTGGCGCCCAAGGGAGCCGACGGGCTCGACTGGTTCGACGGCATGACGGCCTCCAACGTGCGCGAGTTCACGGTCGCGGGGGTCGGCCTCCCGGCGGTGGCGGCCAGCCTCGGGGCGGCCGCCGCGCAGATCCGGGCCGACCCCGCCGGCAAGATCTCCGGGCTCGCGCTGGAGGCGCCCGAGTCCGACCGGCGCACCGTCGCCGACATCGGCATCCGCCGCATGCTGCTGCGCAACTTCGCCGAGGGCCTGCGCGACTCCAGTGACGGCTGGGTCGACGACGTGCTCGCCTTCTGCTCCGACTGGACCTTCGACCCGGCCGCGATCCGGGTGCCGACGTTGTTGTGGCACGGCGAGAACGACGTGTTCTCCCCGGTCAGCCACGCCCGGTGGCTCGGCCGGCGCATCCCCGGGGCGATGTTGCGCATCGGGCGGGGCGTCGCCCACTTCGGCGCCCTCGACGTCCTGCCCGACGTGCTCGTGTGGCTCACGCAGGATCAGGTCGGCTGAGGCTCCAGGTCCCGGTTGATGCGGCGCCAGCTCTTCAGCGACGCGATCAGCGGATGGGTGTCGCCCAGCCGGTCGGCCATGGCGTCGAGGGTCTCGGCCTGGAGTTCGCCCGCCTGAGCCGTGCGGCCCGATTCGAGCAGGGTGATCGCCAGGTTGGCCTGGCAGACGATGGTGTCGGGGTGGCGTCCGCCGAGCGTCTTGACGAGGCCGTCGCGGGACTCGCGGAACAGCGCCTCGGCCCGCGGGTGGTCGCCCAGGTCCGACAGCGCGTTGCCGAGATTGATCATGCAGGTGAGGGTGAACGGGTGGGCCGCGCCGAGATGGTCGCGGAAGGCGTCGAGGGTCTCGTCGCCCAGCGCGATCGCCTCTTCGGCGCGGCCGAGCGCGCGCAGGTAGATGGCCACGTTGTTGGCGGCGACCCGGGCATAGGGGTGGCCGGGCCAGAACAGCTCCACGTACTTCTCGCGCGTCGACTCCGCCAGTTCGTAGGCGCCCTGCTTGTCTTCGAGGGCCGACCGGCAGGAGGCGAGCTCCAGGAGCGCGGCGGGGGTCTCCGGGTGGGAGGGGTAACGCTGGAGGAACATGTCGGCGACCCGTTTGGCGATGACGAACGCCTCTTCGTGGCGGCCCGCCTTGCGGAGGGACACCGACAGGCTCTTCTCCGCCCGGAGCGGTTCGATGTGGTCGTCGTCGACGGCCTCCCGGTACTTGCCGATCGTCGTGGCCAGCCACTCCGCCGACTCCCGGTAGTAGCCCGCCTCCCTCAGGTCGCGGCCGAGGTTCTGGGCACTGCTCAGCGTGTCGGGGTGGAGGGGGCCGAAGACCTGGTTCATCCGGTCGTAGGTGTCCTGGTCGAGGTCGCGGGCGCTGAAGCAGTCGCCGACCAGCCGATAGGAGACCGCGAGGTTGTTGGCGGCGTTGAGCGTCTTGTCGTAGTCCTCGCCGTAGAGGTCTCTCCAGAGCTCGTAGGTCTCGCGGGCCAGCGCCAGGGCCTTCTCGAACTCGCCGTTGGCGCGCAGGTCGGCGCCCAGGGTGCCGCGGGTGAGCAGGGTGTGGGGGTGGTCCTCGCCCAGCAGGGCCCGCTGCTGCCGCAGCGTCCACTCGTTGAGCCGCAGCGAGGTCTGCGTCTTGCCGAGCCAGCGGTGCGCGTTGCTGATGTTGTGCAGCAGCAGCAGCCGCTGCCGTTCCACCTGGCCGAACTTGGTCTCCCAGAAGTCGGCCAGCCGCTGGCCCAGGTCGAGGGCGTTGACGTATTCGCCGCGCCGGTTGTAGTAGCGCACGCGGTCGGTGAGCAGTTTGCGGGTGTCCTCCTCCATGCAGTTCTCCGCCTCGGAGGGCAGCAGGTGGGGCCAGATGATGTCGTACCGGGGCCAGTTCGACGGGTCGTCGACCTCGCCCTTCCTGGGGCGCGCCCCGACCAGGATGTCGTGCACCTCGTGCGAGGTGGACTCGGCCTCCTCGGTGGTCATCTGGTTGCGGATGACGGTCTGCACCAGCCGGTGCAACTGGATCGTGTTGGTGGCCGGGTCGACCTTCGCGAGGGCGAAGCGGGTCACCTCGCGGATCAGCCGGGCGATCATGACCTTCTCGCCGCGGAGGTTGGGGTCGTACTTGAGCAGCGAGCGCATCATCTCGTCGCTGTAGATGAGCTCCTGGGAGATCGGCTCGGGCGCGAAGAAGGCGCACAGTTGCAGCAGCCGGACCGCCGCAGGCGAGCGTTCCTTCAACTGCGCCAGCGAGATGTTCCAGGTCTGCGCCACCGGCAGCGGGTAGCCGCGGGGCGGTTCGGTCAGCAGGAGCTCGGCGCTCTGCTTGAGCTGGGCCAGGTAGTCGGCGGCCGGGATGGCGGTCTCCGCGAGCCAGGCGGCGGCCTGCTCGATCGCCAGCGGCAGATGGCCGAGCTCCTCGGCGACGGCGAGCGCGCCGTCGCGTTCGAGCGACGGGACCCTGCGCCTGAAGTGCTCCAGGCTCTCGTCCTCGCTGAAGACGTCCACCTCCAGCGGGGCCGCGACGTCGGCCCAGGAGCGGTTCCTGGAGGTCACCAGGATGTGGCCGGCGCCTCCGGGCAGGTACTTCTGGACCTGCTCGGGGTCGCGGGCGTTGTCGAAGATCAGCAGCCAGCGCATCTGCCCGATCCGGAGCGCCTCCCTGGCCGCCTCGGCGCCGGCCACGACGCTGTCGCCGTACCGGATGTTGAGCTTGGTGGCCAGCTCGGCGAGGGCGGTGTTGATCAGGTCGGGCTGTTCGGCGGAGATCCACCAGACCAGGTCGTAGTCGGCCCGGAAGCGGTGGGCGTACTCCAGGGCGACCTGGGTCTTGCCCACGCCGCCCAGGCCGTGCAGCGCGATGGTCTGCTCCGGCTGGGCGATGGTGCGGTTGACGCCCATGAGCTGGTCGCGAAGGGTCTCCATCGCGGTGCTGCGGCCGGTGAAGGTGTTGTTCCGGGGGCCGACGTTCCAGATCGGCGGCACCGAGCCGGGGAAGCGCGAGCCGAGCTGCAGGTCGGCGGGGTAGCCGCGGGGGTCGCGCCCGATGGCGTGCAAAAGGGCCTCGGTCGCCTGCTCGGCCGTCAGCCGGAGCAGGTCGACGGGCGGCTGGTCGGCGAACGGCGCGGTCAGCCGCACGTCGGCCACCCGCAGCGCGATCAGCGACCGGGGGTTCAGCAGGTCGGACGTCTGCCGCAGGCCGTCGAGCTCCGTGACCACCCGCATGTACGCCGGTGACACGACCGCCATGACCTGCATGTGCGGGTCGAAGGCCGGTTCGTTCCCGCCGGGCGAGAGCGCCTTCGGCACGACCCGGGCGCCCGCGCGTTCCAGCACCGACCTGATCCAGTCGGTCCACATCCGGTCTTCCGGCACGTAGCTGAGCAGGACGTCGGCCTGGTCGGCCACGCGACGGCGGGTGAAGGCGTCGAGCCAGCGGGTGCGGAGCGCGCCGTCCATCGGAGGCAGCGCGGTCACCTCGCCGTCGGTGATCGCCCCGGTCAGCCGTTCATACGCGGCCAGCAGCGAGTTCGGCGACCCGGAGCCGTCGCCGAAGGTGGCGAGCGTCTCCTCGAAGGCGTAGAAGCGCTTGTACGGGATCTCAACGGCGCCCCAATAGCGGTTGCGCTCGTCGGCGGTCATGCCCGAGGGCAGGTTGTCGAACCGGCTGCGGGCGAGCTGGCGTCCGGCGTCGAGCTTCTCCTTCTCCCCGTCGTCGATGCGCATCGGCACCGGCAGGATGCGGATGGGTTTGGTGCGGATGCGTTCCTCGATGTACCGGGCCACCTTGGCGGCCCCCTCGATGCTCTGGTCGGCCATCGTGAAGCAGTCGACCAGCATGTCGGGCAGGTGCAGCGTGCAGATGTCGGCGATGTCGCTGCGGCCGGTCCGGCTGTCGATCAGCGTGAAGTCGTAGTTGGCCTTCATGTCGGCGCGCATCGCGTCGAAGAACAACCCGCCGCCGAGCCGGTCGTACAGGTTGTCCCAGTCGAAGGTGGACACCAGCGACGAGTAGTCGCGGTTCTGCTGCCCGGCCGAGACGAAGTCGAGGGTGCCCTCGCCGGGGAACTCCCATTCGAGCGACACGGCGTGCGGCATCACCTTCGCGTAGTCGAGGTGCCAGTCGGTGGCCCGCTGCTGCGGCCGGATGGCGGCCCAGACGTACTCGTTGATGATGTCGATCACCCCGGGGGTCGAGGCGATCACCTCGTCCTCGAGGAAGGGGTGGAAGAACTTGTGCAGGCCGGGCGACTCCAGGTCCCAGTCGACGACGAGGACGCGCTTGCCGTTCGCGGCCAGCACCCAGGCCGTGTTGGCCAGCGCCATCGTGCGTCCCGTCCCGCCCTTGTACGAGTAGAACGTGATGATCCGGCCTTCGCCGTCATCCATCGGGTCCTCCGCGTCCATCGGTCTTGCTGCCCTTCGGGGGGTACGGCGTGGCCTTGCGCAGGAACTGGTTGCCCGCCCGGTTCAGCGCGTCGGGGAAGGCCCGCCGGAATTGGGAGTAGTGGTCGATGGACTCCGTGGACAGATCGGACCATCGTTTGTGCAGCGTCGCCCGCAGCGCCGACCGCAACTGGGTCTCGCGCGAAGCGGTCTCGGCGTCGTCCCGGTTCCAGGGGATGATCACGCTGACCCACGGGAGCTCCGCCTGGTCGAAGGCGGCCAGCGCGGCCAGGCAGACCGGATCTGTCACCGCCCACGGATCGATGATCATCACACCCGGCCCGGTGGGCTGTTTGCCGGCGAGCAGGTCGGGACGGAAGTCCGACAACGATCCGATCTCCGTGCGGAAACCGTTGGCGGTGGCCAGTTCGAGCGCGTAGTAGAACAGCGACCGCGGTTGCTCCTCGCTGCGGAACGGGTTCCACTCTTCCGGCAGGCGCCCGTAGAAGTAGGGGTCGCGGCTGGCGGGCAGCCGGTCGCGGTCGGGCACGACCACGGTGAGGGTCAGCGACTGGGCCGCGTCGAAGTCTTCGAACGCGCTGGTGAGCGAGGGGAAGTCGAGCGGCTCGATCGGCTCCAGCCGGGTGCTCTCGCCCACCTCGACGATGCGGTTGGCCAGCGCGTGGGTGGCCACCTGGTAGGACGGGCGGCGGACGGCCAGTTTGGTCAGGCCGTAGAAGCCCTCGTCGCGGTAGCGGGGCCCGAGTTTCTCGTGGGCGAACTGGATCGATCGGGCGACCAGGGGGAGCGCTTCGGGCTGCATCGGCGTCCACAACGCCGGGATGATCGCCTCAGGGCGGCGGCCTTCGAACCCGGGCTGGCTGTTGAGCCGCTGGACGAAGGCCGTCCACTCACGACCGCAGTTCTGGCTGACGAAGTAACGCCGGGAGTAGAGCGGGACGAAGACCCGGCAGGTGGCCAGGGCCTCGGCTAATCGCCGGTGCCACAGGTGCCCGGTGAGCAGACCGGTGTCCATGAAGCCCGCCATCGAGGGGTCGGGCAGATCGGTCATCTCCAGGACGTGGTCGCACAGGTCTTTGAAGAGCTTGGCGACCCACCGGTTCGCCTTGGGATCCTCGTTGGGGGTGTGAGCGTAGCTGAGGAAAAAATAGGGGCCGGGTGGCCGTGGAGCCGGCTGCAGTGCCATCCCCCCTCCCTCCACCTGCTCACTATAGGAATGCGCCTCCCGGGGCGAGAGGCCCTGAAGGGGCCTAATTTCCCGGCTTTCTTTCCCGCCTCATCCAGGCCACGGCGAAATCCACCGCCTGGCGGACCGGAAAGAAATGGCAGTGCGCCCCGCCGACCATCCCCCGGCGCACGTTTCCCGTCGCCGCGAAATCGGCCCCGAGCTGCGCGAAGTCGCTGTCGTCGAGGCTCACGTCGGTGAACTCCCACCATTTCCGGCCATCGCCGTCCCGCACAACGCAACGGTAGAGCCTGGTCGGAGTGCGCGGATGGAGGTAGCGATATTCGGCCAGGTGGAAAACGGTGCAACGGTCGAACCCGACGCCCATCAGCAGAACATGCCCGCCGATGTCATAAAGGCGGGCGAGTGGTGAATCCTCCCCGTGGTGGCATTCCCGGCCGTGCCCGGCGGTCAGTTTGCCGGCCAGGGGGCCGACGGCGGCGTAGGAGGTCTGCGGGTGGACGCTTCGCACCGCGCCCGGGGAGAGCCGGACCGCCTCGGCGACGGCCCCCATGGCCGTGGACGGGGTCGTGGCGGGATCGAACGGCGGCATCTCGTCGCGGAACGCCCGGACCTCCTCCTCGGACATGCCCTCGGTCGCCGCGCGGAACCAGGGCGAGGTGTCGGAGTTGGCGGTGGTGAAGACCGGCGCGACCAGGGTTCCCTCCGGGCCGAGCACGCCGGTCAGCGCCGCGACCACACTGGGGGCGCCGCCCTCGACCCAGCCGATGCTCCGCATGGAGGAGTGCACCATCAGCGTCTGGCCGGGGGCGACGCCCAGGGCGCGGAGGTCCTCGCCCAGCCCGTCGGCGGTGACGGCCGTCACGACTGCGACTGGAAGGCCTTCAGGTGGGCGGCGGAGGCGGCCCGGGCCTGTTCTTCGACCTCGTGGGGCAGTTCCTCGAGAAGCCAGGGGGCCAGGGTGTCTCGCATCCGGGCCACGAAGGTCTCGCCCAGCTCGGTGAGCGCCTCGCTGGTCGCGAGCGTCTCGATCGCCTCGGCTGTCTGCGCCCGCCACCGCGCGAACTCGTGGGCGGCCGGATCGGGGGCGACGTGCCGTCGCCGGCGCCAGAAGTCGGCCACCGCGATGTGCGCGTAGGTGCCCTGCAGCAGCCCTTCGAGCGGCCGGGGGTCGGGGCGCCAGGGCGCGTAGAAGGTCTTCTCGACGGTCTCGTCGTAGAGGTCGAACATGTCGAGGATCGCGCCCAGCTTGACGTGCTGGAACTCGTGGATCAGGAGGAGGGCGAGGGTGGCCGGGTCGGCGGGCGGCGCGGCCGCGACCGCGCCGAACGCGTGGCGGGCGGCCGAACTGACGTCACGGCCGGTGGGGTCGGGCCGCAGCGGCATCAGCGTCGTCAGCCCGGCCTGCAGCCCCGGGAGATATTCGGCGTGGTCGGAGGCGATCAGCTCCCAGGCCGCCGCGAAACCCTCCTGCCACCGGGCCAGTTCCGCATCGCTCAGCCGACCGGCCGCGGGCCACTGGTGACAGTCGCGGTAGGGGTCGGCGTCCTCGACGACGACGGAGTGGCCCGCCGCGACGAGGGTGCGGACCGGCCGCCATCGGCCGCTTCCGCCGATGGCCCTGACGCGGCCTTCGTCGACCTCGATCCAGACGTCGTCGCCCTCGACGTCGACGAGGGTGCCGACCGTCGGCAGGTGCACCGCACCCGCCCTCACGTCGGCGCGGATCTTCAGATGGGTGCCCGCCCGGGCCGCGACGGCCGCGGTGATGTTGCGCAGATGCCCGGCGGACGCCCTGCCCCGCAGGAAGCCGACCGCCCACACGCGGACGTAGGGGTGGGCGATGACGCCGTTCACCACGCCGCGGAAGGCCTCGTCGAGGTCGACCAGGGTCTCGGCCGCGCCGGGTTCGGCGGCGCCCATCCGCTCGTCTGTGAGCAACGCCCGGCGGATGCTGATCTGCGATCCGATGAGCGCCCGGATCTCCGCCTCGCCGCCGTAACCGGCGGCGAGCGTCTCGATGGTCTGGGGGGAGACCTGGTGGGCTTGCATCGGAGTCGCCTCACGGACGTGGCTGATCAGTTTGAAGAGGTCTGCGCAGTAGACGCTGGGGTTGTCGAAGGAGTCGTCACGGAAGCGGTGGGGATAGAGGCCGCCCCCGCAACTGGACACCACCGGACACGCCCGGCACGTCGCCGAGAGCCCCTCGATCCCCTTCTGCCGGGCGGTGATGCCCGGGTGGGCCGCCACCTCGTCGAGGCCGGCGCGGAAGACGTCGAGCCCGGTGGCCGGGGCGCCGTCGAAGGCCACCTTCAAGGAGTCGACCTGCTCGTAGGAGCCGTCGGTGTCGATGACCACCAGACTGCTGGGCTCCACCCCGATGGCCTCGCTGAGGCTGGACTGCCCGTAGGTCGTGCGGATGATCGAGTCGAACAGCCGGATCCGCACCGGGCGCGCGTCCTTCTCCCAGCGGTCGTAGATCGCGCCCAGCCAGTCGGCGTAGTCGGTCTCCGACCGGCGTGGCGGGGGCTCGTGCCACGTGGCGTGGGGGAGCAGGAAATCGATCTTCGGGGGTTCGAGGCGGAGCAGCGATTCGTAGACCCGGATCGGATCGTTCATGGTGTCGATCGTGCAAAGGATACCGCTGAACAAATGGGGGCGGTATCGCCGCAGCAGTTCGATGCCGGCCACGACGCGGTCGTAGCTGCTGCGCCCGTTCGCGTAGCGCCGATGGCGGTCGTTGGCCTCGCGGTCACCGTCGAGGGAGACGCCGATCTCGACGGCGTGCTTGTCGAATACGTCGAGATATCGCCTGCTCAGCAGCACGGCATTCGTGTGGACTTTCACACGGAGTTCGGCTGCCTGGCTTATGTGGAGATTCAGCGTGGTGAGGATCTCGTCGAGCCGCTCTGGACCCGCCAGAAGCGGCTCGCCGCCATGGAGAATGACCGACACCTCGCTCAGTTCGCGGCTTCTCGCGTGCTCGGCGATTCGCTCCGCGATGCGAATGACGGTTTCGGAGGGGACCACCTTGGGTTTCGCCTGCCACGACTGGTCGGCATGCTCGTACACATAACAGTGATCGCACGCGAGATCGCAGCGAGTGTGCACCTTCACCACGAATTGGCGAAGGGCGAGATGGTGCCCTTTCATTCAGCCCGTCCGGGTCGAGTCGGATCAGATGGAGGCCTGGAAGGCGGCCACGCCCACCCGGGAGGTTTCCGGCATGATCCGCCCGAGCATCGAGGCCAGTTCGCGGCCGTTGTATTTGGCCACGGACGACAGCGGCTCGTCGCAGATGTCCATGATTGCCGAAGGGATTTCGGTCCCGTAGTGGTTCATTTCAGGCCCCTAGATAGGACTGCGGTGGAGGGGGTCACCGCGTCGTTTCGATGTGCACACGTTCGGGTCAGGGCGCCACCCCTGACTGAAGTAATCCAGACATACCCTCATAAAGGTCATGTCATGGATGAAATACGGCATGCCTTTGGAGCGGGATCTATCTTGGTTCTGTATGCCCGGTTGACGGATAAGCCCACGTCAAGGCGGTGTGGGCTCAGGGTCTCCGGGCGATCGTGCTCCTCGGCCGCAATCGGCAAGGAGGCAGCACGGATTTTCTACCACACAGAGTGACCGTCGTAAGACACCTCGACTGAACCGAGACATGCGCCACTCGGATTCGGCCATGCCCGGAAGGGCGAAGCGCCGTGGCCTGGCGACTCGATCGGGCCTGTGCGGGCGGTTCCGGTCGCGGAGCGTAGGCGCCGGATCGTCGCCATCCATGGTGGCACACGGGGACAGGCGATTGCAGTCGGTTCGCGCCCGGAGAATCAATTCCGAGGGAAATATTCTCGCGGCATCGGTTTCCCCGTTGGTCTCGCGTGGCGATCGGGTGTCCGAGCTCGGTTGTACGGCCGGCCGGCGCGTGATCAATGGGCGGGCGCGAGCAGCCTGTCCAATGTCTGAACGCCGAATTCGAGCCCTTCGACCGGCACCCGCTCATCGATCCCGTGAAACAGCCCGAAGTAGTCGAGATCGGGCGGAAGCAATAGCGGGGCGAAACCGTAGCCTTTGATGCCCAGGCGGGCGAAGGATTTGGCGTCCGTGCCCCCTGTCATGACATATGGCACCGGCCGGGCGGTGGGGTCCATGGCCGTCAGGGCCGCGCCCAGTTCGTGGAACAGGCCGCTGGTCGGCGCGGACGGGGCGTCCTCGAAGTTGATGAACTCCCTGGTGATCCGCGGGCCCAGCAACCGGTCGAGAGTGTCGAGGAATTCCTCTTTGAATCCCGGCACGAATCTCCCGTCGATGCCCGCCTCGGCGGTCCCGGGAATGACATTGATCTTGTATCCGGCGTTCATCATGGTCGGGTTGGTGGAATTCCTGATCGTGCCCTTGAACAGAGCGGCGGCCTTCGGCGGCACCTCCGACAGGTTCGCGGGGTCGATCTCCATCCCGACGATCTCGGACAGTTCCGCGATCATCGCCGACACCGCCGGCGTGAGGCGGATCGGCCACTCGTGGTCGGCCACCCGCGCCAGCGCCCGTGCCAGCTCCGCCACCGGATTGTCCACCGGCGGCTTCGACCCGTGCCCCGCCACCCCCCGCGCCGTGACCTTCATCCACGCCGTCCCCCGCTCCCCGACCCCGATGGGATAGACCCGCACCCCCGACGGCATCGTCACCGAGAACCCGCCCGACTCGGAGATGGCCTCGCCGCACCCCTCGAAGAGGTCGGCGTGCCGCTCCACCACGTACCGCGACCCGAACTCGCCGGTGCCCTCCTCGTCGGCCAGGAACGCCAGGACCAGGTCCCGCCGGGGCCGGATCCCCTGCCGCACCCACGCCAGCGTCATCGCCAGCGACCCCTTCATGTCGACGGCCCCGCGCCCGTGCACGTACCCGTCGGCGATCTCCCCGCCGAACGGGTGGAAGGCCCAGTCGGCCGGGTCGGCCGGCACCACGTCGAGGTGCCCGTGGATCAGCAGGGCGTCCGGGGAGTCCCCGGGGACCCGGCAGACGACGCTGGCCCGGCGCGGCGCGCTCTCCACCACGACGGGGGAGAGCCCCACCTCGGACAGCAGCCCGGCCACGTATTCCGCGGCCTCCCGTTCTCCGGGGCCGGGGTTGGTGGTGTCGATGCGGATCAGCTCGGAACAGATCTTGGCGGCCTCACTCATGATCCAAGCCTTCCTGATTGAGCATGCCCCTACTCACGCCACCCCGCCGGAGGCGGGCCAAGCTCCGGATATGCGGAGGAATCTGCTGATCTATCAGGGGCCGGGCGCGGCCCCGGCACCGGAGGGCTGGCACGCCGCCAAGGTGTCGCACCACGACCCGAGAAGCCTCTGCCGCTGGATCGACGTCAACTGGGACGGCGGCCGCATAGCCCTGGTCGCCCACGGCGCGGCCGGGCTGGTCTTCCGGCACGCCTACCTGGTCGCCAACGGCGACGACGACTCCCGCGAACACCGCCCGTGGGCCGGGCACGTCTCCCGCATGGTCCTCCTGGCCGCCCCCAACAGGGGCGCGGGCGTCGGGCGCTTCCGCAGGGGCGGCCCCTACGTCACCGACCTGCGCATCCGCTGGGTCGACCACTTCGACCGCACCACCGACCCGGTCAAGGTCGTCCAGGTCAACGGGCCGTCGGCCAACCGCGACGACTGCGTGGACGTCGAGCAGTTCCCCAACGCCCGGCTCGTCACCACGCCCGAGGTCTTCGACAACCGGGTCATCCTCGACGCGGTCGCCGGCCGTTTCCAGCCGACCACACCCCCGTCGCGGCCGGCTCCCCGGCCGACGGAGTTCCGGCTCACCCCGTACACGAGACTGAGCACCTTCCTCGACGTGTACGCGCAGGCCTACGCCCTGCACCGCCATGCCGGGCTCACCGTCACCGCGGTCGAAGGCGGGGCCAGAACCCTGGCGAAGGCGCTGAGCCGGGTGCCCACCCTGAGGTTCGACACGGTCCGCCTGGAGCGCTCGACCCTCTCACCGGACTTTCCCTGGCAGCGGGTCGTCGAGCGGGAACAGGCGGGCCACGTCACCTGCACATAGGAAAGCCTCGTCCAGGTGGGACACTACAGATACAGCCCGGTCTCGACCGGAGTCTCCTCGGGCGCCACCCCCGCCTTGAGCGCGAACATCTCCGCCAGCGTCAACCCGCCGGGCCCGACCCCGGCCGTGTCCCCCAGCCACGCCGAAGCCTCGTCGGGCTGCATCCGCCCGACCTCGATCTGCGCCAGGCACCGCCCCGGCCGCACCACCGCGGGATGCAACCGCTGCAGATCCTCATTGGTCGTCACGGCCACCAGGACGTCCCGCCCCTGCCCCAGCAGGCCGTCGGTCAGGTTCAGGAGCCGGGATAGCCCCTGCCCGGCGGACACCTTCGCCTCCGCGCGGATGAGTTCGTCGCAGTCTTCCAGGACGAGGAGACGCCACTTCTTCTCGTCGTGGTCGGGGCAGTCGCAGCCGACCGCCACCTCCATCAGGTACCCCGGGTCGTTGAACAGCCGCTCCGGGTCGAGCACGCAGTCGACCTGGCACCACGACCGCCACTCCCGGGCGAGGGTCCGCAGCAGCGTCGTCTTCCCCGTTCCGGGCGGGCCGTGCAGGAGCAGCAGGCGGCCGGGCGCGGACCCGGCCCGCAGGGTCATCAGGGAGTCGAGCTTCCCCTGGGCCAGGCGCGGGTAGTTGCGCCGGATGTCCGCCCACGCCGACGCGCCGATCGTCTTCGTCGACCGCCTCCGGCCGTGTTCGGACTTCCAGAAGAAGCCCATCGTCACGTTGTCGTCGTCGGTCGGGCGGGGTTCGGCGGCGTCCTTGACGGCTTCGGCCACGACGGCGGCGGCCAGGTCCTCGGTCACGGCCGTCACCGCGACCATCGCGTTGCCGCCCTTGTAGCGGACGACGCGCATGGTCCAGCCCTCGCCCTCGTACAGGCGGGAGTCGGGGCCGTCGTCGGAGGTCGCGGCGCGCACCAGGACGCCGCCGGAGGCGGTCAGCGGCGCGTCCTTGCGTACCCTTTCCACGCCGGCGGTCTGCGCCCACGGCTGCGCCCCGGTCGCGAAGGGGGACAGGGCGAGGGCGTCGATGATGTCGGCGGGGCTGTCGCTGTCGTCGACCCACACCTTCATCTCGAGTGGAGTCATGGGGGCAATGATCCCGATCTGTCGGGGGAGGTGTCGACGCATTATCCGTTTACGCGTGGGACACGGGGGCGAAATCGGCCTCGCGTAGGAAGGTGAGGCATGGCGATCGATCCGTTCGTACCGTGGGGTTCCGTGACGCCTGAGGCCGAGGGGCCTCGCCTGGCCGTCAAGGATGTCGTCGACGTCGAGGGGCTGCCCACCGGGGCGGGCCATCCCGATCTGCTGAAGGAACCGGCCGAGCGTGACGCGGAGGCCGTGGCGCGGCTCCGCTCCATGAGCGTGTTCGCCGGCAAGACCCACACCGACGAGCTCGCCTGGAGCCTGGGGGGCACCAACCGGCACTACGGCGCACCCGAGAACCCGGCCGCGCCCGGTCACGTCTGCGGCGGGTCGTCGAGCGGGTCCGCCGCGGCCGTCGCCGGCGGCCGCGCCGATCTCGGGCTGGGCACCGACACGGCCGGTTCGGTCCGCGTCCCGGCCTCTTTCTGCGGTCTGTACGGCTATCGCCCCACCCATTCCCGCGCTCCCCGCGAGGGCATCGTGCCGGTGGCGCCCTCCTACGACGTGCCGGGGCTGCTGGCCCGGGAGTTGCCGCTGCTCGAATGGGCGGCCGACGCGCTCATCGATCCCGCGCCCCGGCCGCCGGCGCCGGAGCGGGTCTGGGTCCCGGCCGACCTCTGGAGCGAACTGTCCCCGCGGGTGGGAGCCGCGCTGGCGACGGGCATCCGCGACCTCGGGCTGCCCGTCGACCGCACCCCGCTCGGGCTCGACGTCACCGACGCGTTCGCGATCACCCAGGCCGCCGAGGTCTGGGCCTGCCACGGCGCGTGGGTCCGCGAGAAGCGGCCCGCCTTCGGCCCGGGGGTCGCCGCCCGCTTCGAGCGGGCCGAGCGGCTCACCGCAGAAGAGGTCAGCCTCGCCCGCAAGACCGTCGCCGAGGCGCGGCAGCGGCTGCTCGACCTGCTGGAGGGGGCCGTCATGGCGCTGCCGAGCGCGCCCGTCACGGCCCCCGCGCTCGGGCGGCCGGCCCGCACCCGGGCGGCCACGCTGCGGCTGACGTGCCTGGCGCCGATCGCCGGGGCGCCCGTCCTGGCGCTTCCGGTGACGCGGGTCGACGGGCTGCCCCTGGGGTTGTCGCTGACGGCCGCTCCCGGAGGCGACGAGAACCTGTTCGCGCTAGCGTCGGGGGCATGACGACGATTGGCTGGGACGGCGACGCGATCGTCCTCATCGACCAGACCCGGCTGCCCGGTGAGGTCGTGCACCTCCGCATCACCACGGTCGCCGGGCTCGTCGACGCGATCAAGCGGCTGTCCGTTCGGGGGGCGCCCGCCCTCGGGGTCGCCGGGGCGCTGGGGGTCGCGCTCGCCGCCCGTACGGGAGAGCCGATCGAACCCCTGGCGGCGGCCCGCCCGACCGCGGTGAACCTGGCGTGGGGGGTGCGGGAGGCCGCCCGGGCGGCCGATCCGCTGAAGCGGGCGCTGGAGATCCGCGCCGAGGACGTCGAGGCCTGCCGCGCGATGGGGGAGCGCGGCGCCGACCTGCTCGCCGGCTACGGCGCGACCCGCGTCATGACCATCTGCAACACCGGCGCGCTGGCCACCGTCGAGCGCGGCACCGCGCTCGGGGTGATCCAGACCATGCACGAACGCGGCGCGCTCGCCGAGGCCATCGCGCTGGAGACCCGGCCGCTGCTCCAGGGCGCCCGGCTCACCACCTGGGAGCTCCAGAACATGGGCGCGCCGTTCCGGCTCGTCGTCGACTCGGCCGGGCCGTTCCTGCTGGCGCGCGGCGCAGCCGACGCCGTCGTCATCGGCGCCGACCGCATCGCCGCCAACGGCGACACCGCCAACAAGATCGGCTCCTACATGCTCGCCCTCGGCGCCCACCGGGCCGGCGTGCCGTTCGTCGTGGTCGCGCCCGAGACCACCGTCGACCCGCGCACACCCGGCGGGGGCGACATCGAGATCGAAGACCGGGGGAGCGCCGAGGTCACCGCGCTGCCGGGCGTCGCCACCCTCAATCCCGCCTTCGACGTGACCCCCGCGGACCTCATCACCGCCATCGTCACGGAGCGCAGAGTGGTCCGCCCATCGCGGGGCGAAACACTCGTTCCGTGATCAAGAAACCCTCGCACGCAGACCGTGGTGGCGCTAGCGTCTTGACGACTTCCGTCATGTTTTGAGACATCAATGGAGATGATTCGCAGATGCGCACAGAGCCCCCCTTCCGCGCGGATCACGTCGGCAGCCTCCTGCGCCCGGCAACCCTGCTCCAGGCTCGTGACGACCACGCCAGGGGCGCCCTCGACGCCGCCGGCCTGCGCGCCGTCGAAGACGCCGCCATCCGCGACGTCGTCGCCCTCCAGGCCGAGGCCGGCCTCCAGACGGCCACCGACGGCGAGTTCCGCCGCGCCTCCTGGCACATGGACTTCATCTACCGCCTCGGCGGCATCAGCGTGGCCGCCGACGAGCAGATCGTCGTCAAGTTCCGCAACGAGAACGAGAAGATCGAGTTCACCCCCAAGGGGATGAAGGTCGACGGCCGGATCACCCTCGATGAGACGATCTTCGGCGACGACTTCGCCTACCTCCAGAGCGTCGCCGGCGAGGGCCAGACCCCCAAGCTGACCATCCCGTCGCCGAACATGGTCCACTACCGAGGCGGCCAGGCCGCCATCGACCCCGGCGTCTACCCCGACATCGAGGAGTTCTGGGCCGACCTCGCGGCGGCGTACCAGAACGAGGTGGCCCGGATCGGCGCGCAGGGCTGCACCTACCTGCAGTTCGACGACACCTCCCTCGCCTACCTCAACGACCCCGCGCAGCGCGCCGAGATCGCCGCCCGCGGCGACGACGCCGACCACCTCCACCTGCGCTACATCCAGCAGATCAACGCCGCCATCGCCGGCCGGCCCGAGGGCATGCGCGTCACCACCCACATGTGCCGCGGCAACTTCCGCTCCTCCTGGGCCGCCGAAGGCTCCTACGACTTCGTCGCCGAGGCCCTGTTCGGCGAACTCGGCGTCGACGGCTTCTTCCTGGAGTTCGACGACGAGCGCTCCGGCGGCTTCGAACCCCTCCGTTACGTCCCCAAGGGCAAGTACGTCGTCCTCGGCCTCGTCACCACCAAGTCGGGCGTCCTGGAGTCGAAGGACGACCTCAAGCGGCGCATCGAGGCCGCCTCGAAGTACATCGACGTCGACCAGCTCTGCCTGTCCCCGCAGTGCGGGTTCTCTTCCACCGTCGAGGGCAATTCCCTCACCCAGGAGGAGCAGCTCGCCAAGTTGCGCCTCATCGTGGAGACGGCGCGGGAGGTCTGGGGCTAGCGGGGCATGAGCGTTGGGCATATCGGCCGCCGATATGGGCAAAGCGCCACTCGTGCCATCCGGCGGCCAATATGCTCGGCGTCCTGTCCAACCTGTTCGGGAGTTTCCTCGTGGCGATCTCGCTGGTGACCCGCTCGCAATGGGGGGCCCGCGCTCCCAAGGGGTCCTACTCCCCGCTGACGTCCACGAAGGGTGTCAAGGTCCACTACACGGGGGGCCGCGTCCCGCCGGAGATCGTCAACGACCACAACCTGTGCGTCGCCCAGGTCAAGTCGATCCAGAACTTCCACATGGACGGCAACGGCTGGATAGACATCGGCTACTGCGTCGACGAGCAGACGGAGATCCTCACCCGTGAAGGCTGGAAGACGTATCGCGAGATCCAGCCGGGCGACCTGACCCTGACGCTCAACCACGAGACCGGCCTGTCGGAGTGGCAGCCGCTTCTCGACGTGCACGTCTTCCCCGCCCAGCCCCGCACCATGATCCGCATGGAGGGCGACCGGCACTCCTCGCTCACCACGCCTCAGCACCGCTGGCCGGTGGAGCGCTACCGGCGTCGGACCGGCACGGTCAGAGTCAAGGACGACCGGGGCAGGTGGGTGGCGACCGGCAGCGGCCGACGCGAGGTCACCTCCAGGGAACGCCTGTGGGCCACCACGGAGACGCTCACCTACTGGGATCGGATCCCGATCGCCGCTCCGTGTGCCGACCTGCCGACCGAGGCCAAGTGGTCGGACGCCTTCGTCGAATTGGTCGCCTGGTTCTGGACCGAGGGCACCGTCAAGCGCAACAGGGACAAGACCCCCAGCACCTCCGTGGCGATCTACCAGGCCGTGAAGAACGCGGTGAACGTCAGCCGCCTGCGGATGGCGCTCACGGAGGTCTTCGGCCCCGACTCGGGCGGCTTCCCCCGACTCGGCCCGACCTCCGACGGAGTGCCGCGATGGCGTGAGGCGCTCAACGACGACCTGGTGGAGTTCCACCTGTCCGCCGATGCCGGTCCGCATCTCCTCGACGTCGCGCCCGACCGGGTGCCCACGTTCGAGTTCCTGCTGTCGCTGACCAGGGCCCAGCTCGGGTTGTTCATCGAGACCTCCATGGCCGCCGACAACGCCGGAGAGGACAAGCTCGCGCAGAAGAACCGGGCGGCCTCCGAGGCCTTCATGTTCGCGGTCCTGCTGTACGGCCGCGGCGCTTCGCTGCGCCGCAGGCCGCCCACCGCCTCCTGCCCGACCGACATGTGGCTGGTGACCGTCCGCCGCCAGGAGTTCTTCGGCCCCCGAGCGGCCAAACAGAGCCTGGGCGCCTTCCAGATCTCCGAGGAGACCTACGACGGGGAGATCTGGTGTCCCCGTACCGAGAACCAGACCTGGCTGGCCCGCCGGAACGGCTCGGTCTACTTCACCGGCAACTCGATGATCGCGTGTCCGCACCGGAAGGTGTTCGTCGGACGTGGCCCCGACCGGCTTCCCGCCGCCAACGGCTCCGGCCTGAACTCCGACCACTACGCCGTGCTCGGCCTGGTCGGCAACGCCGGGTTCGTGAAGCCCAACAACGACCTGCTGCACGGCATCCTCGACGCCATCGAGTACCTCCGCCAGGAGGGCGGCGCCGGGACCGAGATCAAGGGGCACCGCGACGGTTTCTCCACCGACTGCCCCGGCGCGGCGCTGTACGCGTGGGTGGAGCGGGGCGCGCCCCGGCCCGGGGGCGGGAATCCCGGCAACCCGCCGGGCGGGCAGATCCCGGCGTGGCCGGGGCGGTTGTTCACCTTCCCGCCGGTCACGGTCGGTGACGACGTGAAGCGGTGGCAGCAGCAGATGAAGAAGATCGGCTTCGAGCTCGACGCCGACGGCGTGTACGGGCAGCGGTCACGCGACGTGTGCAAGACGTTCCAGCGGCGGGTCGACCTGGCCGACGACGGGATCGTGGGGCGGCTCACGTGGGAGGAGTCGTTCCGCTACACGTCGTGAATCGCTGGGCGACCGGTTGAGACCCGCTTCAGGGCTTCGGCCTATCATCCGGAGCATGAGAGTGGAGCTGGCGGCCGGATTCGATCCCGGTTCGCGGGAGGAATGGCGGGCGCTCGCGCTGTCGGTGCTGCGCAAGTCGGGATATGAGGGCGACGACCCGGAGGGCCGGCTCGCGACGCGCACCTACGACGACGTGACGATCGCGCCGCTCTACGACGAGGCCCCTGAGCTGCCGCGTCTGGTGGGGCACGCCGGGCCGTGGGACGTGCGGCAGCGGCACGCCCACCCCGATCCGCGGGTGACCCGGGAGGCGATCCTGGCCGACCTGGAGAACGGCGTCTCGTCGATCTGGCTCGATCTGACCTCGATCGATCCGGCCGCGCTGCCGGTGGTGCTCGACGGGGTGCTGCTCGATCTGGCGCCGGTCGTCCTCGACGCGGGGAACCGTGCCGCGCGGGCCGCGCACGCCCTTCTCCAGTTGAACGAAGCCGGTGAGTTCCCGGGCGGCAATCTGGGCTTCGCGCCCGGCGATCCCGATCTCGCCGACTTCGCGGGCAGGGCCCGCGGGAGGCTCCGGCTGGTCGTGGTCGACGCGCTGGCCTACCACGACAGAGGCGCCGCCGACGCGCAGGAGCTCGCCGCGTCGATCACGCAGGGTGTCCAGGCGCTGCGGCGGCTCACCGAGGCCGGTCTGCCGGTCGAGCGGGCCTTCGAGCTGATCGAGTTCCGGTACGCCGCCACCGCCGACCAGTTCCTCACCATCGCCAAGCTCCGGGCGGCCCGCAGGTTGTGGGCCCGGGTCGCCGAGGTGGCCGGTGGCCCGCCCGCGCAGCTTCAGCACGCCGTGACCTCGGGCGCGATGATGACGGCGCGTGACCCGTGGGTGAACCTGCTGCGCACCACGCTGGCGTGTTTCGCGGCGGGGGCCGGTGGCGCCGACGCGGTGACGGTCCAGCCGTTCGACGCGGCGCTCGGGCTGCCCGACGCGTTCGCCCGCCGGATCGCGCGCAACACCCAGTCGCTGCTGGTCGAGGAGGCGGGGGTGGCCCGGGTCGCCGATCCGGCGGGCGGTTCCTGGTATGTGGAGCACCTGACCGACGACCTGGCGAACCGGGCGTGGGAGCTGTTCCGGCAGGCCGAGAGGCAGGGCGAGCGGGTCATCGAGGAGGCGGTCGCCGCCACGCGCGCGAGGCGGGCCGGCGACGTCGCCCGCCGCAGGCACCCGATCACCGGTGTGAGCGAGTTCCCGAACCTGGCCGAGAGGCCGCCGGTCCGCGAGCCCGGCCGGGGCCTGGCCGGCGAGCCCGTGCGCCACGCCGAGCCCTATGAGCACCTCCGTGACGTCGCCGACCGGCAGGAGAACAGGCCGGTGGTCTTCCTGGCCACGCTCGGCCCGATCGCCGTGCACACCGCCCGCGCCACGTTCGCCGCCAACCTCTTCGCGGCCGGCGGCATCGCTACCGTGGCCGGAGCGCCGGAGGAGTTCGCGGACGCGGGCACCCCGGTCGCGTGCATCTGCTCCAGCGACCGCCTGTACGCCGACCAGGCCGCGCAGGTCGCCGCCGCGCTCAGGGAGGCGGGGGCCCGGAAGGTGTGGCTGGCCGGGAAGGGGGAGTATGAGGGTGTCGACGCCACCCTCTTCGCGGGGTGTGACGCCCTGAAGGTCCTGGAGACCACGTTCGACGACCTGGGAGTGGACCGATGATCCCCGACTTCAGCGAGATCCCGCTCGGGACCGGTCACCCCGAGCCGGCCAAGGTCGGCGGCGAGGTGTGGGAGACCCCGGAGGGCATCGCGGTCAAGCCCGTCTACGACCCCGCCGACCTGCCCGGCTACCTGCCGACCTACCCCGGCAGGGCGCCGTTCCTGCGCGGCCCCTACCCGACGATGTACGTCAACCAGCCGTGGACGATCCGCCAGTACGCCGGGTTCTCCACCGCCGAGGAGTCCAACGCGTTCTACCGCCGCAACCTGGCGGCCGGGCAGAAGGGCCTGTCGGTCGCCTTCGACCTGGCCACCCACCGGGGTTACGACTCCGACCATCCGCGTGTGGCGGGCGACGTCGGCATGGCCGGGGTGGCGATCGACTCGATCTACGACATGCGGCAGCTCTTCGAGGGCATCCCGCTCGACCGCATGAGCGTGTCGATGACCATGAACGGCGCCGTCCTGCCGATCCTCGCGCTCTACATCGTGGCGGCCGAGGAGCAGGGGGTGGCGCCCGAGCAGCTCCAGGGGACGATCCAGAACGACATCCTCAAGGAGTTCATGGTCCGCAACACCTACATCTACCCGCCGGAACCGTCGATGCGGATCATCTCCGACATCTTCGAGTTCACCTCGCGGCAGATGCCGAAGTTCAACTCGATCTCGATCTCCGGCTACCACATCCAGGAGGCGGGGGCCACGCTCGACCTGGAGCTGGCGTACACGCTGGCCGACGGCGTCGAATACCTGCGGGCGGGCACGAAGGCGGGGCTCGACGTCGACGCGTTCGCGCCGAGGTTGTCGTTCTTCTGGTGCATCGGCATGAACTTCTTCATGGAGGTCGCCAAGCTGCGCGCGGCCCGGTTGTTGTGGGCGCGGCTGGTGCGCGACTTCGGCGCGAAGAACCCCAAGTCGTTGTCGCTGCGCACCCACTCGCAGACCTCCGGCTGGTCGCTGACCGCGCAGGACGTCTACAACAACGTCGCCCGCACCTGCGTCGAGGCGATGGCGGCCACCCAGGGCCACACGCAGTCGCTGCACACCAACGCGCTCGACGAGGCGCTCGCGCTGCCGAGCGACTTCTCGGCCCGGATCGCCCGCAACACCCAGTTGGTCCTCCAGCAGGAGTCGGGCACGACACGGGTGATCGACCCGTGGGGCGGCTCCTACTACGTCGAGCGGCTCACCGAGGAGCTGGCGCAGCAGGCGTGGGCGCACATCCAGGAGGTCGAGGAGGCCGGCGGCATGGCCCGCGCCATCGACCTCGGCCTGCCCAAGCTCCGTATCGAGGAGGCCGCGGCCCGCACCCAGGCGCGCATCGACTCGGGCCGCCAGCCGGTGATCGGCGTGAACAAGTACCGTCCGGAGGCCGACGAGCCGATCGAGGTGCTGAAGGTCGACAACAGCGCGGTACGCCGCCGGCAGCTCGCCAAGCTGGAGCGGCTGCGCGCGGAACGCGACGCGGCCCAGGTGGAGCGGGCGCTGGAGGCGCTGACCGAGGCCGCCGCCGGGACCGGCAACCTGCTGGCCCTCGCGGTCGACGCGGCCCGCGCGAAGGCGACCGTCGGGGAGATCTCCGACGCGCTGGAGAAGGTGTTCGGCCGCCACGAGGCCCGCATCCGGACCATCACCGGGGTCTACCGCCAGGAGGCCGGCGCCGGCATGAGCAGGATCGACGAGGTGCGCAAGGCCTGCGCGGAGTTCGCCGAGGAGGAGGGCCGCCGGCCCCGGATCCTGGTGGCGAAGATGGGCCAGGACGGCCACGACCGGGGCCAGAAGGTGATCGCGACCGGTTTCGCCGACCTCGGGTTCGACGTCGACGTCGGCCCGCTGTTCCAGACGCCCGAGGAGGTCGCCCGCCAGGCGGTCGAGGCCGACGTCCACGTCGTCGGGGTGTCGTCGCTGGCGGCGGGGCACCTGACGCTCGTCCCGGCGCTGAAGAAGGCGCTGGAGGACCAGGGCGCGGGCGACATCATGATCGTGGTCGGCGGGGTGATCCCGCCCGGCGACTTCGACGCGCTGCGCGCGGCGGGCGCCGACGCCATCTTCCCGCCCGGCACGGTCATCGCCGACGCCGCCCTCGGCCTCATCGCCGACCTGCGGAACCGATGATCGCCGAAGGGGTGAGGAAGGGCGACCGCCGGTCGATCGCGCGGGCCATCACTCTGGTCGAGTCGACCCGCGCCGACCATCGCGAGCAGGCCCAGGTCCTGCTCGCGGAGCTCGCCCCGGCGGCCGGGAAGGCCCGCCGGGTGGGGGTCAGCGGGGTGCCGGGCGTGGGGAAGTCGACGTTCATCGAGGCGCTCGGCACGATGCTCACCGGCTCGGGCCACAAGGTGGCGGTGCTGGCCGTCGACCCGTCGTCCAGCAGGTCGGGCGGCAGCATCCTGGGCGACAAGACCCGGATGAGCCGCCTGGCGGTCGACCCGGACGCGTTCATCCGCCCGTCGCCGACCGCCGGGACGCTCGGCGGGGTGGCGAAGGCGACGCGGGAGGCGATGGTCGTCGTCGAGGCGGCCGGCTACGACGTGGTGCTCGTCGAGACCGTCGGGGTCGGGCAGTCCGAGACGGCGGTGGCCGAGATGGTCGACACCTTCCTGGTGCTCTCCCTCGCGCGGACCGGCGACCAGCTCCAGGGCATCAAGAAGGGCGTCCTGGAGCTGGCCGACGTGATCGCGGTCAACAAGGCCGACGGCGAGTTCGAGCCGGCGGCCAGGAGGGCGGCCCGGGAACTGTCGGGGGCGCTGCGCCTGCTCAACTCGCACACCCCCGTGCTGACCTGCAGCGGAATGACCGGGGCGGGGCTGCCCGAGTTGTGGGCGCACATCCTCAGGCACCAGGCGACGACGGACCTGACGGCCAAACGGCAGAGGCAGGCGGTCGACTGGACGTGGGCGATGGTCCGCGAACGGGTGCTCGGCGAACTTCGCGAGAGAACACGCTCGATCGCCCCCGGGGTTGAACAGCGGGTCCTCGACGGAGACCTGACCCCGGCCCAGGCGGCCGATCTGCTGTACCGGGCCGGTGCGGGCTGAACACTTCAGGACCGGTTCGGCGGAGCCGGTTCACAGGTCCAGTGAGGATCCGCCGAATCGGTCCTGGAGGAAGCGGCCCTGGTCCCGCAGCGCCTGTTCGTCGCCCGCGTGGACCGCGTCCGCGACCCGGCCCAGGCCCGTTTTCAGCAGGTCGAGCTGGCCGAGCAACTCGGCGTGGGCGGCCTCCCTGCGGGCCGGGGGGAGCCGCCCGTAAGCGTCCAGGCTGGTCGGCAGGTAGTCGCGGATGGTCTGCGAGACCACGTGGAGGTGGTCGGGCGACCCGACCCGGGCGAGGACGCCGCGCAGCGTCCCGGCCAGGTCGACCACGCGGTCGATCACGTCGGGCGGGAGGCCGCGCAGCCGCCCGACGAGGGTGTCGAGTTCGGCCCGCAGGGCGGCGGTCTCCGCCTTGGCGAGGGACACCACGACCCTGGTCTTGTCCGAGGGGGCCAGGAGCGCGCCCAGGCCGTACAGGCCGACGACCACCACGGGCCAGAACGCGCCCGCGACGCCGAGGAAGACCAGGCCCACGCCGATGAGCCCGCAGACCGAGCCGACGATGTTCTTCGTCGAGCCCAGGTAGGTCAGGACCCGGTCACTGGTAGCCACGGATCTCCTTGAACGCCTCGGCCAGCGAGCCGTTCCTGGCGTCGAAGACGGCGCCGCCGGTCAGCTTCGCGACCTGGTTCATCTCCTCGGCGTCGCTGTCGCCGAACAGCACCACGAAGGTCCTGACCGCCTTCTTCTCGGGGGGCAGCGCCTGGTGGTAGTGCTGGAAGTCGAGGTACTCCGAGCCGTCGGTGTTCTCGCCGTCGGTCATCAGCACGATCGACGAGTAGCGCGCCGCGTCGACGGGTTGCTCGTAGGCGGCGCGCAGCGCGTCGTAGATGGCGGTGCCGCCCTCGGCCGACAACCCTTCGGCGTACCCCCTGATCCGCCCGAGCACCGCTTCGGGGTTCGAGGCGGGCACCTGGTAATCCTGCTGCCCCTTCAGCCGGTCGGCGAACGGCAGCAGCGTGACCTGCTCGCGGTTGCGGAACCGGGAGAAGGTGCCGTAGGCGGAGGTGTCGGCGCCGGTCAGCGTCACGAGCGCGGTGCGCAGGCTGTCGATGCGGTCGCCCTCCATCGAACCGGAGGTGTCGAGCACGAACACCGCCCGCGCGGGCACCCGCACCTCGTTCAGGTAGGCCCCGATGAGCTCGTCGGCCGCGGACCGCCGGTTCGGGAACGGCAGCTCGACGAGCGCGGCCGACCCGAACTCCGGCGCGAGCGCGACCCCGGGCACGATCGGCCGCCGGTGCGTGGCCATCATGATCTTCCGCTGGGTCTCGGGGGTACGCAACCACGAGGCCAGCTCGTCGTACTGCTCCTTCCGTTCCGAGGAGGCGAGCAGGGTCAGCGGGTAGTCGGCCGACACCACCCCGTCCGACGGGTAGACCAGCGTCAGCCGGTCGCGCATGCCGAGCAGCACCGACTCGTAGTTGACCAGCCCGTCGACGTCGGGCCGGGCGGTGTAGGCGTCGGCCAGCCAGCCCGACGAGCCCGAGGTGAGCCGCTGCGCGGAGAAGAACTCCTTCAGCCGGGGCGTAACCGCGCCGATCCGGCGCGCGTCGAGGGCGTCGCCGGCGTCGGAGAGCGCCGCCGCCACCCCGACCAGGGCCGAGAACCCCGAGTTCGACGAGGCCGGGTTCGTCATCCCGAACGTGAACCGGTGCGCGGCGGCCGCGGCCGCGATGTCCGACCAGGTCACCGGCGTGCCGTTCCAGCCGAGTTCGGCCGCCTTGGCGGGCTTGAGGCCCAGCACGACCGGCGAGTTCATGATCTTCGTCTGGGTCGACAACCTCTCGCGCGCGCCGTCGATCAGCGACAGGTAGCGGTTGGAGGAGAACCAGATCGCGTCGTAGTCCGCGGCGTCGCCCCGCGCCACCCGCTCGGCCCCGTCGAGGGTGCCGGTGTAGGTGAGCTCGACGTCCAGGCCCGACTCCTTCAGCAGCGGTTCGAGGTCGGCGACCTCGCTGCCGGCCAGGATGCGGAACGGCTCGCCGGCCGAGCACGCGGTCAGCGACGCCGCGACCAGCAGCAGCGCCAGGAGGGCCCGACTCATCGCTCGCTCCGCTCCAGGTGCTTCTGCGCGTTCGCCAGCTCCACCGTCAGGCTGCTCACGGTGGTGGCCATGGTCTCCACTGCCCGCGCGCGGAACTCGTCGACGGTGTCGATGGTGGCGTAGATGTTGTCGAACGCCTTGCGCAGCGAGTCGAGGTCGACGGTCGTCGCGGCGGCCTGCGCCTGGATGTCGGCGGCCTGGCCGCGCAGCAGCTCACTCGTCGACACGATGAGGTCGGAGGTCGTCGTGTTGAGGGCGGTGATCTGGTCGAGCACCAGCTTCTGCCCGGCGAGCGCCTGGGCGACCACGACCGCCGTGCGCAGCGCGGCCATCGTGGTCGTGGTGGCGCGGTCGACGCCCTTGATGAGCTCCAGGTTGTTCTTGCGCACCAGGTCGAGCGCCAGGTAGCCCTGGGCCGACACGGCGAGCTGGGTGAGCAGGTCCTGGTGGCGCTGCCGCACCGCGAACAGGGCGTCGCTGCGCAGCGCGGTGGCCCGCTCCTCGTCGTGCTCGCGCAGAATCAGCTCCTCGATCTCGGCGTCGAGGGCGGTGGCGACGACGACGTACTCCTGGAGTTTGAGCATCGCGTCCCAGAGCAGGCGGCGCTCGCCCTCGATGGCGGCGTTGTCCTTGCGCAGTTCGTCCTGGCCCGACTTGAGCGAGCGCACGATGTCGTCGAGGTGCTTCTGCGCGCTCTGGTATCGGGCGAAGTAGTCGCGCAGCCTGCCCGGCAGCAGGCCCATCAGGCGGCGGCCGGTGGTGGCGTTCTTCGGGTCGAGGTCGACGATGGTGCGGCGCAGCGCGACCAGGTCGCCGGCGACCGGTCCCTCCGCCGCCCTGAGCGGGCGGCGGAGCATGCGGTTGGACACCTGCGACGACGAGCCGATCTCGGTCGCGCCCATCGCGGTGATGTCGGCGACCTTCTTGGTGAAGTCGGGGGAGCGCGGGTCGAGCGCGGCGAGTTCGCCGGCGAACACGCGGGCCCGTCCGGCCAGCTCGGCGTCCCGCTCGCCGGAGATCGGCATCATCCGTGACGCCTTCTCCGCGGGCACCGGGGGGACCGGCTCCGGTGGCGTGAGTACCAGGTCCATCAGGTTGTCCCTCAGAGGTAACGTTCTTCGATCAGGGCGACGAGCTGGTCGAGATGGTCGTAGGTGGGCGGCTCGACCACGTCGACCAGGTCGCGGGTGAGCGGGGTGCCCTGGGCGAGGCCGGCGAAGACGCCGGGGTCGGCGGTGCGGAAGCCGTGCCGGGCGGCGAGCTTGGCGAACTCGGGGTCCTCGGTCAGCAGGCGGCCGACCTCGTTCGCGTTCTCGTCGAAGGGCACCAGGGTGTGCTTGCTGAGCACCGTCGGCGACGGGTAGAGCAGCCGCATCTGCGGGCTGATGGTGCCGTCGTTCGCGAACAGGCGGGCGGCGTACTGGGCCTCGTACACCATGATCATCGGGGTTTTGCCCATGCCCATGGCCAGGTAGTCCTCGAACGGCGCCTCGGAGGTCGACTCGGAGTAGCCCTGGTCGAGGAACAGGGGCGCGACCCGCTCGGCGACCCGCGCGTCGGCCCCCCGGACGACGTCGTCGCCGTTGGCGACGTAGCTGGTCAGCGCCAGGTACATGGCCGCCGAGTTCGAGGTGCGGATGTCGGTCGTGGTGAGCAGCACCCGTTTCCTGGCTTTGTACGCCGAACCGGGCAGTGCATCCCACCGAGTGCCTTTATCGACTATTTCCAGATATTTCTTGATGTCGAATGTCGAGCCGCTCACGACCCCCGCCCGCGTCAGCGTGGCCACGATCGGCTCGAAGGTCGCCACCGCCATGGGCGAGAAGAACGGCGCGTAGGTCGCGGCGACCCCGCGGTCCTTCTTGATCTTCTCGGCGGCCGGCGCGCTCGACGGGAAGGCGAACGAATAGGTGTCCAGGTCCACGCCGGCGGCGATCTCGCGGGACCCGGCGGTGTCGACCTCCACCTGGAGGCCGTGCTTCGCGAAGGCGGCCTTGACCTGCGGGTCGTCGAAGAACGGCTTCTTCTCCGACCCGATGACGCCGCGGACGACGGTGACGCCTGATCCCAGGTTCCCCAGGACGAGGGCCGCGACGACCCCTCCCGCCAGGAGGACGGCCAGCGCCACGCCGAGTAATCTTCTCCTCATCTCATCTCGAATTATGTGAGATGCTGCGAAAATCGACGCGAGTCACAAAAAGAATTCAGAGCTCGTTCACCACGATTTCACGGGTGACGGTTTTCCCTCCCGGTTCGGGTTTTCTCCTCCCGTGTTCGACCTCGCTGCACCCCGACGCACGATTGCACCCCATGTCCGGTGATCCGGTGTGACGATGCTGTCGCTTTCGGATATCGGGGAGGCGATCATGCATCATGACCCGTTGTTGCCACCGGTGGTGGCACGGGCCCTCGACGACTACCGCGCCCTGCTGGCCGAGCACGGCATCACCTGGGGTGAACCGCCGATCGGCTATGTGCGCATGCTGAGCTTCCTCCGGTTTCCGGACGAGGCGTATCAGATGTCCGGCGACACCGACCTCGACCGGGCCTTCCGCGACGCCGTCAGCGGCCGGGAGGCCCCCGACGGGCTGACCGTGCTGCGGCTCACCCCCCGCGGCTACATCCTGGAGGCCCGTTCGTGCGCGGTGCTCTCGGCGACCCCCGTGCCGGGCGTGCTCCTGGTCGACTCGGCCCGTACGACCACCGCCACGGTCACCCTCGACGGGACCGAGCACGTCATCGCCCCGGGCGGCGCCCGCCTGGCCGAGTTCGCCAGCGACAGCGACCTGCGCTGCGACGGCGAGCCGGTCGACCTGTCGGTGCTCACCCGGGCGGCGGTGCCCGCGCGGCTGCGCCTGCGGGCCGGCTTCCCCTGCCGCTGGAGCGTGACGTCGACCGACGGCCAGGGCTGGTGGCCCGACGGCGTCCCGCACCGGCGCGACTACCACGGCGTGCCCTACTTCCACGGCGACGACCTGACGGTGGCCGTGCCGGCCGAACCGCTGGTCGTGCGGGTGACCCGCGGCATGGAGTACGAACTGGCGGAGACCCAGGTCGTGCCGTCGCCCTGGCGCGAGACCACGGTCGAGCTCACCCCGGCCCGCGTCTACGACGCCGCCGCGAGGGGATGGTACGGCGCCGACCTGCACGTCCACCTCAACTGGGCGGGCGACGTGGTGGCCGCCCCGGCCGAGGCCGCCGTCATGCAGCACGGCGAGGACCTGCACGTGCTCAACCTGGTGGCGGGCAACGTGGCCGGCCGCCGCGTCTACGACCAGGAGGCGCTGCACCACTGGGCCGGCCGCGACCTGCCGTGGTCGGACGCCGGGCACGTCGCCCGGATGGGCGTCGAATACCGCAACGACCTGCTCGGCCACGTGCACGCCTTCGGCCTGGCCGCCCCGCCGTCGATCTACCACACCGGCTTCCTCGACGACGCCGACTGGCCCCCGAACGGCGCCGCCTGCGGTGAACTGCGCGAACTCCAGGCGGTGCTCGGCTACGCCCACCCGTTCCACGGCCCGGTCGCCACACCGGGCGACGTCATCGGCGCGGCCAGGCGCGACTGCAACGCCCGCGCCCTGGTCGTCGACGCCGCGCTCGGCCTGGTCGACGGCGTCGAACTGCTGCACTTCTCCGAGTTCTCCGGCACCGTCGAGGTCTACCGCCGCCTGCTCGGCGCGGGCAACCGGCTGGCCGCGCTGGCGGGCACCGACTCGATGTTGTCGTACACCCGGCAGGACACCGTCTCCAGCCCGCCCGGCTGGGAACGCGTGTACGCCCGTCTCGGCGGCCCCCTCTCCGCCGAGGCCTACGCGCACGCCGTGCGGCAGGGCCGCACCTTCGCCACCACCGGCCCGTGGCTGGAGCTGACCGCCGGGGGAGCCGAGATCGGCGACACCTGGTGCCTGGCGGCCGGCGACGAGATCGAGGTCGTCGCCCGCAGCGTCGGTCCCGAGGTGGAACGCCTGGAGATCGTCACCGCCGACGGCGTGGCCGCCGCCGGTCCGGGCGGCGAACTCCGGGCCACCCTGACCGTCACCGAACCCACCTACATCGTCGCCACCGCGAGCGGCGGCCCCCACCGCCGCAGCCTGCACCGCCGGGTGTACGCCCACACCAGCCCCATCTACGTCGACGTCGCCGGCCGCCCGGTCGCCCGCGTGGAGGACGTGCGGTGGTGCCTCGAATGGCTGGCCCTGCTCGACCAGACCGTCCGGACGCACGCCCGCCTCGACTCCCCGAGCCAGCTCGCCGACCACCTCGACCTGATCGAGAAGGCCGCCCAGATCTACCGCTCGCGCCTCTGACGGAAATTGGTTTGCGGGCCGGCGACCCGGCCGCCTAGCGTTGACGACGTCACATCGCCTGCCCGGGGGAGATCCGTTGGAGCTCTAGAGATCATGTCCGTTTCTCTCTGACACATGACCTCTGGAGCTGGTGCGCCATGTTGCGCTGCGACGATCTCTTCTTCTATTGGGCCGACGGCACCCCCGTCTTCGAAGGCCTCGACCTCGTGATCGGCCCCGGCGTGACCGGGCTGATCGGGGTCAACGGTTCCGGCAAGTCCACCCTTCTCAAGCTGGCCGCGGGCGAGCTGGTGCCCATCCGGGGCTCGATCCAGGTGTCGGGCTCGGTCGGCCATCTCCGGCAGAACCTGCCGCTCGGCGTGGGACGCACCGTCTCCGACCTCATGGGCATCACCGTGGCCAGGCACGCCCTGCACGCCATCGAGGCCGGCGACACCTCCGAGGAGCACTTCGAGAACGTCGTGTGGGACGTCGAGGAACGCGCCCGCGCCGAACTCGACCGGCTCGGCCTCGACGACGTCGGACTCGACCGGACCGTCGCCACGCTGTCGGGCGGCGAGACGGTCATGGTCGGCCTCGCCGCCGAGTTCCTGCGCGCCCCCGACGTGCTGCTCCTCGACGAACCGACCAACAACCTCGACCTGGCCGCCCGCCACCGGCTCTACGACGCCGTCACCTCCTGGCCGGGCACGATCGTCGTGGTCAGCCACGACCGGGTGCTGCTCGACCTCGTCGACCGGCTCGCCGAACTGCCCGACGGGCGGGTGTTCGGGGGCGGGCTGACGGCGTACGAAGAGGTGCTCGAAGTGGAGCAGGAGGCGGCCGAGCGCATGGTCCGCGCGGCCGAGGGCGAGGTGCGGCGCGAGAAGCGGGAACTCGTCGAGGCCCACGAGAAGCTCGCGAAGCGGGTGCGCTACGGCAGGAAGATGGAGGAGCGGAAGCGTGAGCCGAAGATCGTCATGGGCGCGCGCAAACGTGCCCAGCAGGAGAGCGCCGGCAAGCACCGCATCATGCACGAACAACGCCTCGCCGACGCCCGCGACCGCCTGACCGAGGCCGAGGAGGCGGTCCGCGACGAGGCCGGGATCCGCGTCGACCTGCCGGGCACGGCAGTGCCGCAGACCCGGATGGTCCTGTCGTTCCCGCTCGGCGGCACGTTCGTCACCGACCGCGACGTGTCGGGGCCGCTGGAGGTGGTGCCGGAACGGCGCGGCCGGGAACCGTCGGAGCTCGTCGTCAGGGGCCCCGAACGCATCGCGCTGCTCGGCCCGAACGGGTCGGGCAAGACGACGCTGCTGGAGGCCGTCACCCGGTGGCCCGCGCTCGTGCCGACGCGCTATCTGCCGCAGCGGCTCGACGTGCTCGACGAGACGGTCAGCGTCGCGGCCAACGTGCGCGCCGTCGCGCCCGAGGCGTCGGAGAACGAGATCCGCGCGGGCCTCGCGCGGTTCCTGTTCCGCGGCGACCGCGCCGAGCAGATCGCCGGCACGTTGTCGGGCGGGGAGAGGTTCCGGGCCGCGCTGGCCCGGCTGCTGTTCGCCCAGCCGCAACTGCTGCTGCTCGACGAGCCGACGAACAACCTCGACCTGGCGAGCGTGCGCCAGCTCGCGGGCGCGCTGTCGGGCTACCGGGGAGCGCTGATCGTGGCCAGCCACGACCTGCCGTTCCTCGACTCGATCGGCATCACGCGGCGGCTGGACCTGTGAGAACGCGGAGAGCCGCGACCCTGTCACAGGGGCGCGGCTCTCCGGACGTTCGGGGG
>NZ_BBXE01000031.1 GCF_001570565.1 Herbidospora yilanensis
CGCGTCTGCGGGCCCGGTAGGCGGCCACGTGCATGCGGTTGCCGCAGGTGCGCGAGTCGCAGTAGACCCGCGACCGGTTCCGCGACTCGTCGACGAAGACGTTGGCGCAGTCGGGGGCCGAGCAGGTGCGCAGGCGCTCCCACTCGCCCTCGACCAGCACGTGGGCCAGCGCCACGCCGCAGTCGGCCGCCAGGTGTTCGGCCAGCGACGCCCCCGGCGCGAAGTAGTGGACGTGGAGGGCGAAGCCGTCGTGCCTGGTCAGACTGGGGGTGATGCGGGTGCGGCCCAGCAGGGTGTTCAGGAGGGTGACCGCCGTGTCCTCGTCGGGGGCGGTGAAGACCTGGTGGAAGGCGGCGGAGAGGGCCTGGACCTCGGCCAGGTCGGTGACGTTGACGAACTCGACGCCGCTCACCTGGCGGCGGAGCACCAGCGCCCCCAGTTCGTCGAGGTCGCCGGGCGGGGAGTTGACCAGATCGACCACAGTGGCCAGAGAGTGCACCATGTCGTGACTGAACGGCATCGCAGCTCCTGTGTCGCGTGTCCAGGAACTCTAACCCTTCGCGCACGCTCCGCAGGTGCCGAACACCTCGACGGTGTGGGTGATGGCGGTGAAACCGTGTTCGGCGCCGACCCGGTCGGCCCACACCTCCACGTCGGGGCCGTCGACCTCGACGGTGCGCCCGCAGCTCCGGCAGACCAGGTGGTGGTGGTGGGCGGAGGTGGCGCAGGCGCGGTAGACGGCCTCGCCGTCGTCGGTGCGGAGGACGTCGACCCGGCCGTCGTCGTTGAGCGCCTGGAGCGCGCGGTAGATGGTGGTCAGGCCGATCTTCGAGCCGTCGGCGCGCATCTCGGTGAAGATGTCCTGCGCGCTGCGGAACGCGGCGCTCTGCCGAAGGATCTCGTGCACCGCGTCGCGGCTTCTGCTCATGCTGTCGACTCCCCTGTACGGCTCCGCCTCACGAATCTACCGATCCCGAGCGCGACCGCGAACCCGGCGAGGGCGAGCAGCACGATCGTCGCCCCCGAGGGGACGTCGAGGTAGAACGACGACGTCAGACCGCCCACGGTGGCGAGCACACCGAAGACCATCGACGACGCCATGGTGGTCCGGAAGCTCCGGGTGAGCTGCTGTGAGGTGGCCACCGGCACAACCATAAGCGCGCTGACGAGCAGAAGCCCGACGGCCCGCATGGCGACGACCACGGTCACCGAGGCGATCACCGCGATGAGCAGGCCGAGGAACCTGACCGGCAGGCCGCTGGCCCTGGCCACCTCCTCGTCCTGGCAGAGCACGAACAACTCCCGGCCGAAGACCGCCAGCAACGCCAGCACGGCCACCGCGAGGCCCGCGATGACCCACAGGTCGGTCGAGTCGACGCTGGTGATCGCGCCGAACAGGTAGGAGTTCAGGGACGCGGTGCTCTCGCCCGGCGTCAGGTAGATGATCATCACGCCGCCGGCCAGGCCGCCGTAGAACAGCAGGGCCAGCGCGACGTCGCCGCTCGTCTTGCCCCGTGCCCGGACCATCTCGATCGCCACCGCGCCCAGCGCGGCCACCACCACGGCCGTCGCGACGGGGGCGGCGCCGGTCAGGAAGCCGAGCGCCACACCCGTCAGCGCCACGTGGCCGATGCCGTCGCCGAGCAGCGCCAGCCGCCGCTGCACGATGAACGTGCCGACGGCCGGGGCGGTCAGCCCGACCATGACGGCGGCGACGAGGGCGTACCGCATGAAGTCGAGGTCGAAGATGGTCATGCCTTCTCCTGCGCCAGGACCCAGCTCGGCACGGGGCTCTCCGCCGGGGCCGGCTCGTGGGGGTGGACGTGGTCGTGGCCCGGCAGCGCGTGGGTTCCGACGGCCGTCGGCGGGGCGCCGTCGTGGACCTTGCAGCCCTGGTTGAGCACGACCGCCCTGCTGATCAGGGGTTCGAGCGGGCCCAGCTCGTGGGCCACCAGAACCACCGTCCGGCCGCGTTCGACCAGGCCCGACAGGGTCTCGGCGAGCATCCGCTGGCTGCCGGCGTCGACGCCGGCCGTCGGCTCGTCGAGGACGAACACGTCGGGCTCGCCGGCCAGCGCGCGGGCGATCAGCACCCGCTGCTGCTGGCCGCCGGACAACGACGACACCGGGTCGCCCGCGCGGTCGGACAGGCCGACCTCCTCCAGCGCCGCGGCGACCGCCCGGCGGTCGGCGGAGCTGGTGAGACGGCCGCGCCGCTGCCGGGCGATCCGGCCCGAGGCGACCACCTCGCGGACCGTCGCCGGGACGCCGCCGCCGACCGACAGGCGCTGGGGCACGTAGCCGATCCGCCACCACTCCCGGAAGCGAGCGGGCGGGCGGCCGTAGAGAAGGGTGGTGCCGCCGGAGAGCGGCTGGACCCCGAGCAGGGAGCGGACCAGGGTCGACTTGCCGGAGCCGTTGGCGCCGAGCACGGCCACGACCTCGCCGTCGTCGACGGTCAGGTCGATGCCGCGCAGGATCTTCCGGCCGTCGATCGTCACCTGACCGCCGGTCATGTCGAAAGCCGTGCTCATGGGTCGCCTTCCGGTCACTGGCAGCCGAGTGCGGTGCGAAGCTCGGTGAGGTTGGCGGTCATGCCGGAGATGTAGTCACCACCCTGGGGAGGGCTCTCCAGCGGGTTGAGAACCGCCGTCTTGGCCCCGACCTCGCTCGCGAGGACCTCGGCGACCTTCGGGCTGACGAGCTCCTCGGTGAAAATGGTAGTCACCTTCTTCTCCTTCGCGATCCGGGCGGCTTCGGCCAAACGGGCAGGAGACGGTTCGGCGTCGGGGTCGATGCCGCCGATGCCGACCTGTTCGAGCTTGTAGCGGTTCGCGAGGTAGCCGAAGGCGGTGTGGGCGGTGACGATCGTCCGGCTCGCGCAGGTCTCCAGGCCCTTGGCGAACTCGGCGTCGAGGGTGGTCAGCGCCGCCGCGGTCTGCTTCGCCCGTTCCTTGTACGCCGCCCCGTGGGCCGGATCGGCCTCCGCGAGGCGCCCGCCGAGCGCGGTCGCGAGCGTGGCCATGCGGGAGGGGTCGAGCCAAAGGTGGGGGTCGTAGGCGACCTCCTCCTCGTGGCCGTGCGCCTCCTCTTCCTCGGAGTGGACGGCCTCAAGGGTGGGCACCGCCGTCGCCGCGTCGAACCCGCGGTCACCCGCGTGCTGGGCCACCGCCTCGTCGACGGCGGGCTGCACGCCCTTGACGTACACGACCAGAGAGGCCTTGGCCACCCCGGCCACCTGCTGCGGGGTGAGTTCGAGGTCGTGGGGTTCGACCCCGGGCTTGGTCAGGCCCTCGACGGTCACGTCGGGGCCGCCGACCTTCTCGGCGAGCCACTGGAGGGGGAAGAAGGCCGCGTCGACCACCGGTTTGCCTGTTTCGGCCGCCGTGGTGCCTCCACAGGCGGCGGTGAGGACAAGGGTGGAACCGGCGATGAAACGCACAACATTTCCGGGCATCACCTCACAGAGTGTGCCAGAAAATGAAAATGATTGTCAAAACGGTTCAGAAGCCTCCGAACCGTGTCACCGCCACTGCCAGCAGGAACACGAGGAGCGCCAGGCGCAGCACCCGCGCGCCGACCCGCAGCGACGGCCACGACAGATAGGCGAGCCAGCCCGTGAAGGCGATCACCGGCAGCATGCACAACCCGCCGCGCCAGTCGGGCAGGGCGAAGCCGCCGATGAAGAAGGCCACCAGGGCGACCGGCAGCAGCCACTTCGGCATCTGGTAGAGGTAGACGAGCAGCGGCGCGCTGCGGGTCTCGACGGTCTTGCGCGGCCCGGTCGCGCCGGGCGTGAAGAACTGCTCGCCGGGCGGCAGCGGCCGGGGAGCCTTCTTGCGCTGAGGAGGACGTCTGTTGGCCACCCGTCGAGGTTACTCGCAGGTGGAAGACCCCGGCTGGTGGCATGCTGGGCTCATGCTGGCCGTGATCCGCTATTCCGTGCCCGAAGCCAGGGCCGAGGAGTTCGAACTGCACGCCCGCGAGGTGATCGACCTCTTCTCGGCCCAGAGCGGTTTCCTGCGCGGCCAGGTCGGCCGTTCGGTCGACGAGCCCAACCTGTGGGCGCTGGTCAGCGAGTGGGAGGGCGCCGGTTTCTACCGCCGCGCCCTGTCGGCGGCCCGCATGACCATGTATCCGCTGATGACCCTGATGATCAACGAACCCGGGGCGTTCGAGCAGGTCTATCCCAAGGGCTGAGGCCACTAAGCTTGCGCCATTCCCGTTTTCCCATCGCCGACACCCAGCCGGATGGAGCACTACTCATGGCACGTCGCGCCGACGTCATGGACACCATCGTCAGTCTCGCCAAACGCCGCGGGCTCGTCTACCCGTCCAGCGAGATCTACGGCGGTCTGCGGGCGTCCTGGGACTACGGACCGCTGGGTGTCGAGCTCAAGAACAACGTCAAGCGCGAGTGGTGGAAGGCCATGGTGCAGGGCCGCGACGACGTCGTCGGCCTCGACTCGTGCGTCATCCTGGCCCGCGAGGTCTGGCAGGCCAGCGGCCACGTCGAGACCTTCACCGACCCGCTGACCGAGTGCCAGGCCTGCCACAAGCGCTACCGCGCCGACCACCTCGAAGAGGCCTACGCCGAGAAGCACGGCAACCCGCCCACGAGCCTGGCCGACATCACCTGCCCCAACTGCGGCAACAAGGGCGCCTTCACCCAGCCCAAGCAGTTCAGCGGCCTGCTGAAGACCTACCTCGGCCCGGTCGAAGACGAGTCGGGCCTGGCCTACCTGCGCCCCGAGACCGCGCAGGGCATCTTCATCAACTACCTGAACGTGCAGCAGTCGGCCCGCAAGAAGATCCCGTTCGGCATCGGCCAGCAGGGCAAGTCGTTCCGCAACGAGATCACCCCGGGCAACTTCATCTTCCGCACCCGCGAGTTCGAGCAGATGGAGATGGAGTTCTTCGTCAAGCCCGGCACCGACGAGGAGTGGCACCAGTACTGGATCGACGAGCGCCTGCGCTGGTACGTCGACCTCGGCATCTCCAAAGACAACCTGCGTCTCTACGAGCACCCCAAGGAGAAGTTGTCCCACTACTCGAAGCGGACCGTCGACATCGAATACCGCTTCAACTTCACCGGCGCCGAGTGGGGCGAGCTGGAGGGCATCGCCAACCGCACCGACTTCGACCTGTCGAGCCACGGCAAGGCCTCCGGCACCGACCTGTCGTTCTTCGAGCAGGACAGCGGTGAGCGCTACATCCCCTACGTCATCGAGCCGGCGGCCGGCGTCGACCGCGCCACGCTGACGTTCCTGCTCGACGCCTACACGGTCGACCAGGCCCCCAACGCCAAGGGCGTGATGGAGGAGCGCACGGTCATGCGCCTCGACCACCGGCTCGCGCCGGTCAAGATCGCGGTGCTCCCGCTGTCGCGCAACGCCGACCTCACCCCCAAGGCCAAAGACCTGGCCGCCCAGCTCCGCCGCCGCTGGAACGTCGACTTCGACGACGCCGCCGCGATCGGCCGCCGCTACCGGCGGCAGGACGAGATCGGCACCCCGTTCTGCGTCACCGTCGACTTCGACACCCTCGACGACCAGGCGGTGACCATCCGCGAGCGCGACACGATGGCCCAGCAGCGCATCGCGCTCGACCAGGTCGAGTCCTACCTGCGTCAGCACCTCAACGACTAGGCCGCCGGACAGACGGTGCCCTTCGCGGGCACCGTCCCGTTGAGCAGGTAGGCGTCCACGATCCCGGTCACGCAGAGCGTCTGGCCGTAGGCCCCGTGGCCCTCGCCCTGGAACGTCAGCAACACCGCGTTGCCCAGTTCCGAGGTGAGGCGCGGGGCCCACACATACGGGGTGGCCGGGTCGTTGACCGCCCCGACGACCAGCACCGGCAGTTCGGTGCCCCGGGAGCTCACCCGCTTGTTGGAGTCCTCGCCCGGCGTCGGCCACACGCTGCAGATGCCGGCGCTGGCGGCGTCCGGGCCGAAGATCGGGGAGACCTTCGTCAGCTCCCTGGCCAGCGCCTCCGCCTGCGCGAAGGTCGGCCGTTCGGTGGTGTCGGCGCAGAGCACCGCGTTCAGCGACGACAACAGGGTGTTGTAGGTGCCGTCGGGCTGGCGGCCGGCGTACTGGTCGGCCAGCGCCTGCACGCCCGCGCCGTCGCCCTTGATCGCGGAGGTCAGCGCCTCGGTCAGCAGGGGCCAGCTCAGTTTGCTGTAGAGGGCCTCGCCGATGGCCGCCCGGACGGTGTCGTCGGTCACCTTCCGGCCGTTGACCACCAGCGGCTTCTTGTCGAGCTGGTCGAGCAGGCGCACCACCGCCGCGTCGCCGCCGAACGGGCAGCCCATCTTCTGGCAGTCGGCCAGGTAGTTCTCGTAGGCCTTCTGGAAGCCCAGCACCTGCGTCCGCGACTGTTCGAGCAGGCCGACCGTCGGGTCGAGGGCCGCGTCGAGCACCATCCGGCCGGTCTTCCCCGGATAGAGCGTGGCATAGGTGGCGCCCAGGTGAGTGCCGTAGGAGAAGCCCAGATAGTTGAGCTTCGGGTCGCCGAGGGCCTGCCGGAGCATCTCCATGTCCTTGGCGGCGTTCACCGTGCCCACGTACGGGAGCACCCGACCGGCGTTCTTCTGGCAGCCCTGCGCGAACTCGACCGACAGGTCCCGCTCGGTGGTCTCGTCGAGCGACGGCTCGGCCTCCAGGAACTGCTCGAACTCCTTGGGCGGCAGGCACTGGATGCCGCTGCTGCGGTCGACCCCGCGCGGGTCGAAGCTGACCAGGTCGTAGCTCCGGTTGAGTGAGGCGAACGCGGTGCCCGAGGCGAGCAGGGTGGTCACCCCCGAGCCGCCGGGGCCGCCGAAGTTGAGGACCAGCGATCCGATCCGCGGCCCGGTCGCCTTGCTGCGGACCAGGGCCAGATCGAGGGTGCCCTTGCCCGTGTCGGCGTAGTCGAGGGGCACCGTGAGCGTCGCGCACTCGAAGGGCGCCGTCGGCGCCTCGGGGCACGTCGCCCACCTCAGCCCGGACGGGTCGGCCGGGCCGCCGCCTCCGCCGACCCCGGTCATCGCCACCAGGGCGATCGCGACCAACTTCGCTCGGCTCATTCGTCACCCTCCGAGTTGGGATCTTGTCGGAGGGTGTTTCCACGATAACAGGGCATTGGTCTCTACCAATTGGCGGGGGTCGGAAGAATGCGCGCAGACGAATTGGTTCAGACCAATCATGGTCTTGTGAAAAAACGGCCGTTCTTTACGTTCGAGGGAATTGGATTAGACCGGTTCTACCCGTCCCACCTGCGGGAACACTTATGTGTGACAGCCGTGAGGTTTCATGCTCTGCTTAATCGGTAGAGTCCCGCTCGCGGGGTGGTTCCGCGATTAATTGGGCCCCTGGAGGAGACTGCCGTGCCGAAGCTTGTCTATGACTTCACCGAAGGAAACAAAGACCTGAAGGACCTCCTCGGGGGCAAGGGCGCCAATCTCGCGGAAATGACCAACCTCGGGTTGCCGGTACCGCCCGGCTTCACGATCACCACCGACGCGTGCCGGGTGTACATGGCCGACGGCTCGGTGCCCGCCGACGAGATCGGCGCCCACCTGGAGAAGCTTGAGGCGGCGATGGGCAAGACGCTCGGCGACCCCGACGACCCGCTGCTCGTCTCGGTCCGCTCGGGCGCCAAGTTCTCCATGCCCGGCATGATGGAGACCGTTCTCAACATCGGCCTGAACGACCGCTCCGTGCTCGGTCTCGTCCGCCAGGCCGGCGACGAGCGCTTCGCCTGGGACTCCTACCGGCGGCTGATCCAGATGTTCGGCAAGACGGTCATGGACATCGACGGCGACCTCTTCGAGGAGGCCATCGACCGGCTCAAGGACGGCCGCACCGACCTCGACCTGACCGCCGCCGACTTCAAGGAGCTGGTGGGCACCTACAAGGAGATCGTGCGCAGGGAGAAGGGCCGCGACTTCCCCGAAGACCCCAAGGAGCAGATGGAGCTGGCCATCAAGGCCGTCTTCGACTCGTGGAACGCCCCCCGCGCGATCCTCTACCGCCGCCAGGAGCGCATCCCGGCCGACCTCGGCACGGCCGTCAACGTCGTCGCGATGGTCTTCGGCAACCTCGGCATGGACTCGGGCACCGGCGTCGCCTTCACCCGCGACCCCGCCACCGGCCACCAGGGCGTCTACGGCGACTACCTGCAGAACGCCCAGGGCGAGGACGTCGTGGCGGGCATCCGCAACACCGTCCCGCTCCAGCGCCTCCGGGAGATCGACGCGCACTCCTACGCCGAGCTCATGGAGATCATGGCCAAGCTCGAAGGCCACTACCGCGACCTGTGCGACATCGAGTTCACCATCGAGCGCGGCAAGCTCTGGATGTTGCAGACCCGGGTGGGCAAGCGCACCGCCGGGGCCGCCTTCTGCATCGCCACCCAGCTCGTCGAGGAGGGCCTCATCGACCTCGACGAGGCGTTGAGAAGGGTCACCGGCGACCAGCTCGCCCAGCTCATGTTCCCCCGCTTCGCGGCCGACCACGCCAACACCGTGCTGACCCGGGGCATGAACGCCTCCCCGGGCGCGGCCGTCGGCCGGGCCGTGTTCTCCTCGGCCCGCGCCGCCGAGCTGGCCGCCGAGGGGCAGGACGTCATCCTGGTCCGCCGCGAGACCAACCCCGACGACCTGGCCGGCATGATCGCCGCCCGCGGCGTGCTGACCTCGCGCGGCGGCAAGACCTCCCACGCGGCCGTGGTCGCCCGCGGCATGGGCAAGACGTGCGTGTGCGGCGCCGAGGAGATCGAGGTCGACGCGAAGGCCGGCCGGTTCACCGTCGGCGACGTCGTCGTCGAGGAGGGCGACGTCATCTCGATCGACGGCGGCACCGGCTGCGTCTACCTGGGCGAGGTGCCCGTGGTGGCCTCTCCGGTGGTGGAGTACTTCGAGGGGAACCCCTCCGGCGACGAGCTCGTCACGGCCGTCGACATGATCATGAGGCACGCCGACGAGCGCCGCCGCCTGGCCGTCCGCGCCAACGCCGACACCCCCGACGACGCCGCGCGGGCCCGCCGGTTCGGCGCCAGCGGCATCGGCCTGTGCCGCACCGAGCACATGTTCCTCGGCGACCGCCGGGTGCTGATCGAGGACCTGATCCTCGCGCACACCGCCGAGGAGCGGCAGGCCGCCCTCGACGCGCTGGAGCCCCTCCAGAAGGCCGACTTCGCCGGGTTGTTCACCGCCATGAAGGGCCTGCCGGTGACGATCCGGCTCATCGACCCGCCGCTGCACGAGTTCCTGCCCGACATCATCGACCTGTCGGTCAAGGTCGCCACCGGCAAGGGCACCAAGAAGGACCGCCGCCTGCTGGAGGCCGTGCAGCGCCTGCACGAGCAGAACCCGATGCTCGGCCTGCGCGGGGTCCGCCTCGGGCTCGTCGTGCCCGGCCTGTTCGCGATGCAGGTGAGGGCCATCGCCGAGGCCGCCAAGGCCGCCGACGACGCCCGGCCCGAGATCATGATCCCGCTCGTGGGGGCCGTGCAGGAACTGGAGAGCGTGCGCGAGGAGGCCCGGCGGATCCTCGCCGAGGTCGGGGTGGACGCCCTCATCGGCACCATGATCGAGGTGCCGCGCGCGGCCCTGACCGCCGGGCAGATCGCCGAGGCGGCCGAGTTCTTCTCCTTCGGCACCAACGACCTGACCCAGATGACCTGGGGCTTCTCGCGCGACGACGTCGAGGCGGCGTTCTTCGGCACCTACCTCGACAAGGGCATCTTCGGGGTCTCGCCGTTCGAGTCGCTCGACCGCGACGGCGTCGGCCGCCTCATGAAGGTCGCCGTCGAGGAGGGCCGCAGGGCCCGGCCCGGTCTCAAGCTGGGCATCTGCGGCGAGCACGGCGGCGACCCCGCCTCGGTCCGGTTCTGCGACGAGATCGGCCTCGACTACGTCTCGTGCTCTCCGTTCCGGGTCCCGGTGGCCCGCCTGGAAGCGGGACGAGCCGCGGTTCTGTAACAGACCCCGGCGACTCAGGCAATCAGATGTTTCCAGCGCGTTTGTCGTGAAGGCCGATATTTGCGGGTACCTTCTAGCTCCCTCGCCGCGACGAAAGGGGGAGCCGTGAGGCCATATGACCAGCACGACGAGGCACGCTGGGTTCCCGAGCCGCCGGGGAATCCGGAACGCAGCCCGTTCGAACGCGACCGCGCCCGGGTGCTCCACAGCGACGCCCTGCGCAGGCTCGCCAGCAAGACGCAGGTGGTCGCGCCGGTCGACCAGATGATGCACAGCCCGCGCACCCGCCTGACCCACTCCCTGGAGTGCGCCCAGATCGGCCGCGAGATGGGCAAGGCCCTGAACCGCGACCCCGACCTGGTCGAGACCGCCTGCCTCGCCCACGACCTGGGCCACCCGCCGTTCGGCCACAACGGCGAGTTCGCGCTGAACCAGATCGCCGAACGCGCGGGCGGCTTCGAGGGCAACGCCCAGAGCCTCCGGCTGCTGTCGCGGCTGGAGGCCAAGGTCATCACCGAGGACGGGATCAACGCCGGCCTCAACCTGACCAGGGCCACCCTCGACGCCGCGATCAAATACCCGTGGGACCGCTCGTGCGGGGAGAAATTCTGCGTCTACCCCGACGACATGGAGGTCTTCGCCTGGGCCCGCCAGGGCGCCCCGCCCGGCTCGGTGAGCTTCGAGGCCCAGATCATGGACTGGGCCGACGACGTCGCCTACTCCGTCCACGACCTCGAAGACGCCCTGCACAGCGGCTACGTCACCCCCGGCATGCTCCGCGACCCGGCCGAGCGCCTGGAGGTGTGCAAGCTCACCCAGGAGTGGTACCTGCCCGACGCCGATCTGGGCGAGCTGGAGGAGACCTTCACCCGGTTGATCGGCGAGCCCCTGTGGCCCGGCCGCTTCGACGGCGGCTTCCCCGACCTGGCCGCGCTGAAGCAGCTCACCAGCACGCTCATCGGCCGCTTCTGCCGCCGCGCCCAGGACGCCACCCGGGAGGCCTACGTCCTCGACGAGGCCGGCCGCCACGACGCCGACCTCGTCGTCCCGCACGTGACCCGGCTGGAGTGCGCCCTGCTCAAGGGCGTCACCGTCCGGTTCGTGATCGGGGAGGCCGACAACCAGACGGTCCGGGCCCGGCAGCGTGAACTCCTGGCCGAGCTGACCTCGCTCACCATGCTGGGCGCCCCCCACACGCTCCAGCCCGCCCTGCGCCCGGCCTTCGAGAACGCCAGGGACGACGCCGGACGGCTGCGGGCGGTCATCGACCAGATCGCGTCGCTGACCGACGCGTCCGCCACGGCGATGCACCGGATGTTGTCCGCCCGGAGCGCGTGAAGGAGCACCCCATGTTCGTCATCATCGGAGCCGGCCTGGCCGGGGCCAAAGCCGCCGCCACCCTCCGCGAGGAGGGCTACGAGGGCGGCGTCACGCTCATCGGCGCCGAGCACGAACGCCCCTACGAACGCCCGCCGCTCTCGAAGGGCTACCTCCAGGGCGCCGCGGAACTCGAGAAGGTGTACGTCCACCCCGAGGGGTGGTACCGCGAGAACGACGTCGACCTGCGGCTCGGCACGGCGGCCACCGCGATCGACCGGTCGTCGCGCGAGGTGGCGCTGGGCACGGGCGAGCGGGTGGCGTACGAGAAGCTCCTGATCGCGACGGGCGCCACCCCGCGCCCGCTGCCCTTCGAGGGCGCCGACCTCGACGGCGTCCACTACCTGCGCACCGTGGCCGACAGCCAGGCCCTCCGGGCCGCCTTCGCCCACGGCGGCAACGTCGTCGTGATCGGCGGCGGCTGGATCGGCCTGGAGACCGCCGCGGCGGCCCGCAAGGCCGGCTGCGACGTCACCGTGATCGAACCCGGGCCGGCCCCCCTCCACCGGGCGCTGGGCGCCGAGATGGGCGAGGTCTTCGCCGGCGTCCACCGCCGCAACGGCGTCGACCTGCGCCTCGGCGCGAAGGTCGCCCGGCTGACCGGCGACGGGCACGTGCGCGAGGTGGTCCTGGAGAGCGGCGAGGCCATCCCCGCCGACGACGTCGTCGGCGGCATCGGCGCCGCCCCCAACGTCGAACTGGCCCGCGACGCCGGCCTGGAGATCGGCACGGGCATCCTCGTGGACGCCGCCCTGCGGTCGAGCGACCCCGACATCCACGCCGCGGGGGACGTGGCCGAGGCCTTCAACCCCCTGCTGAACCGCCGGATCAGGGTCGAACACTGGGCCAACGCCCTCAACCAGGGCCCGGCCGCCGCCAGGGCGATGCTCGGCCGGGACGTCGTCTACGACCGCGTCCCCTACTTCTACACCGACCAGTTCGAGATCGGCATGGAGTTCTCCGGCGACCTCACCGGCGCCGACGACCTGGTCATCCGCGGCTCCGGCCTGGAGTTCATCGCCTTCTGGCTCCGCGAGGGCCGGGTCGTCGCGGGCATGAACGTCAACGTGTGGGACGTGGTCGGCGACATCCAGAAACTGATCAGAAACGGCGAGACCGTCGACCCCAAGCGACTGGCCGACCCTGAGACGCCTTTGGCAGGATGACCTCACCTTCGGTCCAAACCGGCCGTTGGGTCATGTCACGTCAGATAACGTCACCAGGGTGGAGATCATGCGACCGGGGACCTCGACCCTCCTCGTGCTGGCCTTTCTGACCGCCGCCTGCAGCGGTCCGGCGGGGGTCGCGGGCGTCAGCACCCATCCACCCGCCCCGCCCAGGACGGGCACGCCGCTCGACGACGGGACCTCGACGCCCGAGCCGGCGTTCATCTCGGCGGCGGTGCCGCCCACGGGCGACGAGCCGGTGCTGCTGCCGCCGCCGAAGTTGTCGAAGTTCGAGTACACCTTCCCCGTGAAGGGGTGCCGGGTCTCCTACGCGCGCAAGCTGCTCGTGCTGCCCAAGACGACGATCTGGGCCGAGAAGGGGTGCGCGTTCGTGGCGCCCGTCTCCGGCACGGTCCGCGAGGTGAACGTGCAGAACCGGTGGGTGCCCTCGACCGACCGGGGAGGCGACCGCGAGGGGCGTTACGTCACGCTGCTGGGCGACGACGGCGTGCTCTACCTGGGCGGGCATCTCGACACCGTGGCCGAGGGGATCGTGCCGGGGCGGAAGGTGAAGGCGGGGCAGCCGCTCGGGACGGTCGGGAACACCGGCAACGCCCGCGACACCGCCAGCAACCTCTACTTCGCGGTGACCTGGAAGACCGACGCCAACGAGTGGTGGATCAGGCGCGGCATGGTCGAGCCGTGGGACTACCTCGACGCCTGGCGCAACGGCAACCGCACCTACTCGCCGGCGCAGGAGATGAAGGAGGTCCGGAAGAAGACCGGGCCGCTTCCCGCCTGCTCGGTCGCCTGCTCGTCCAAGCCCGAGGTGAAGGGCGTCGAACGGCCGCAGCGGCCGACGCCGACCCGCAAGCCCGTGCAGCCCGTCGAGGTGGGGCCGCTGGGCGTCGAGGTGCCCGGCGTGGGTGACTAGACTCACGGCGTGGCAGGCCGGATCAGCGATGACGACATCGCCCTCGTCAGGGAACGTTCCCCGATCGCCGACGTGATCGGCGAATACGTCCAGCTCCGCAACGCCGGAGGCGGCAATCTCAAGGGCCTGTGCCCGTTCCACGACGAGAAGTCGCCCTCGTTCAACGTGACCCCCGCGCGGGGGATGTACTACTGCTTCGGCTGCTCCGAGGGCGGCGACGTCATCTCCTTCCTCCAGAAGATCGACGCGCTGACCTTCGCCGAGTCGGTCGAGCGGCTGGCGGGGCGGGCGGGCGTCCAGCTCCGCTACGAGCAGGGCGGCTACGTGCCGGGCCGGCAGCAGGGGGAGCGGTCGCGGCTGATCGAGGCCCACCGGGCCGCCGCCGAGTTCTACGTCTCCAACCTGATCTCGCCCGAGGCCGCGGTCGCCCGGCGGTTCCTGTCGGAGCGCGGGTTCGAGCGGGCCGACGCCGACCACTTCGGGGTGGGATACGCCCCCAACGAGTGGGAGGCGCTGTCGCGCCACCTGATGGGGCGCGGGTTCAGCGTCCAGGAGCTGATCAAGGGCGGGCTGGCGCGGGAGGGCCGCCGGGGGCCGATCGACCGGTTCCGGGGCCGGCTGATCTGGCCGATCCGCGACATCACCGGCGACGTCATCGGCTTCGGCGCCCGCAAGCTCATCGAGGCCGACGACGGCCCGAAATACCTGAACACCCCCGAGAGCCCGATCTACCACAAGAGCTCCGTGCTCTACGGCATCGACCTGGCCAAACGCGAGATCTCCAAGCGGTCGCAGGCGGTCGTGGTCGAGGGCTACACCGACGTGATGGCCCTCCACCTGGCCGGGGTGCCGACCGCCGTGGCGACCTGCGGCACCGCCTTCGGCGAAGACCACATCAAGGTGCTGCGCCGCATCCTGTTCGACCAGGGGCAGGGCGAGGTCATCTTCACCTTCGACGGCGACTCGGCCGGGCAGAAGGCCGCCCTGCGGGCCTTCCAGGACGAGCAGAAGTTCGTCACCCAGACCTTCGTGGCCGTGCAGCCCGACGGGCTCGACCCCTGCGACCTGCGGGTCCAGAAGGGCGACGCGGCCGTCCGCGACCTGGTGGCCAGCCGCGAGCCGCTGTTCGCCTTCGCCATCCGCAGCGTCATCGGCCGCTACGACACCAGCACCAACGAGGGCCGCCTGTCGGCGCTCGACGCCGCCGCCCCCGTGGTCGCCTCGATCAAGGACAAGGCCCTGCGCCACATGTACGCCGTCGACCTCGACCGCTGGCTCGGCTTCATGAACGAGCGCCTGGTCGTCGAGCGGGTCACCGAGATCGCCGCCCGGCCGGCCGAGGCCCGGCCGGAGAAGAAGCCCGCCCAGGCCCCGCTCGACCCGCACCAGCGCTACGAGTTCGAGGCGCTGCAACTGGCGGTCCAGCGGCCGGCGCTGCTGGGCCCCGAGTTCGACGTCCTGGGCGCCGCGGCCTTCACCCGCGCGGAACACGCCGCCCTCTACGAGCTGATCGTCTCCTGCGGCGGCACGGCGGCCGGCGGCGCCGGCGGGCGGGAATGGGTCGAACGGCTGCTCGCGGGAGCCTCCGACGAACTCAGGCCGTTGGTGACCCGTCTTGCGGTCGACCCGCTGAGAGTGGAGACGAACGGCGAGGAGCGCCATGGCGTCGGGCTGCTCGCCCGGCTCCAGGAGGTCACGGTGAGTCGTCAGCTCGACGCCCTGAAGTCCCGGATGCAGCGCCTGAACCCCGTCGACGAAGCTCAGGACTACAACCGGATGTTCGGCGAACTGGCCGCGCTCGAAGCACAGCGACGCATGTTGCGAGAACGTCTGGCCGGGGCGTGAATATCAATTCCTTTCCGCCCCTCACAGAGGCGAAACACGGGTTTGATATCGATTCGGTAATGACGCGGATCTAACCTTCGGTGACAAAAATAGGCCTGCCGTTTTGTTGTGGTTATACCGCAGACTGTGTTCCGTGGGTGCATCGGTGCTGCCAAGCGGGCCGCCATCGGTAGACCAGGTGGCCGAGCTCGTCGTGAAGGGAAGGGAGCGCGGGAGCGTCACGGTTGACGACGTGGCCGCCGCGCTCGACCGATCCGGGCTTGAGGCCGACGCGCTGGAGCGCGTCGTGCGCATGCTCGCCGAGAACGGAGTGGAGGTCCTCGAGCCGCAAGGCGACGAGGAGACGTCCAAGCCAGACGAGGAAGACGTCGGTAAGAGGGCGCCGACCAGCGACCTGGTAAGGATCTACCTGCGGGAGATCGGCCGGGTTCCGCTGCTCACCGCCGAGGAGGAGGTGGAACTCGCCAAGGCCATCGAGGCCGGCCTCTTCGCGGAGGACAAGCTCTGTGAGAGCCCCGCGATCCGGGTGGCCCGGCCCGAGTTCGAAGATCTCGTGTGGGAGGGCGTGCGCGCCAAGCAGCGCCTCATCGAGGCGAATCTGCGGCTCGTCGTCTCCATCGCGAAAAGATACGTCGGCCGCGGAATGTTATTTCTCGACCTCATTCAAGAGGGCAATCTCGGATTGATTCGCGCGGTCGAGAAATTCGACTACACCAAGGGCTACAAGTTCTCGACTTATGCCACGTGGTGGATTCGGCAGGCGATCACGAGGGCCATCGCCGATCAGGCGCGGACCATTCGAATTCCGGTCCACATGGTCGAGACGATCAACAAACTGGTGCGCGTGCAGCGTCAGTTGCACCAGGACCTCGGCCGCGAGCCCGCGCCCGAGGAGATCGCCGCCGAGATGGACCTGCCGATCGACCGGGTCATCGAGATCCAGCGGATCGCCCAGGAGCCCGTCTCCCTCCAGTCGCCCATCGGCGAGGAGGACTCCGACCTCGGCGACTTCATCGAGGACGCCGACGCCGTGGTGCCGATCGAGGCCGCCGCGTTCATCATGCTGCAAGACCAGCTCGACGACATCCTGGCCACGTTGTCGGAGCGGGAACAGCGCATCATCCAGCTCAGGTTCGGCCTGGCCGACGGGCATCCGCGCACGCTGGAGGAGGTCGGGCGGGAGTTCGGGGTGACCCGGGAGCGCATCCGCCAGATCGAGTCCAAGACGCTCGCCAAGCTGCGTCACCCGACGCGCGCCCAGATGCTCCGCGACTACCTGGACTGACCGTCATCGGAAACGGCCCGTGCCCCGCACCCGGGGCACGGGCCGTCCGCTTGTAGATTCCCAGGTATGCCTCTGTTCGGGAACCGCCTGCCCGCCGACGTCCGCGCCCGCCTCGCGGGGGAGCGGGTGCTGAGTTTCGCCCCCACGCCGACCGGCGGCTACGCCGTCGCGACGTTCGTGGCGCTGCACCTTCCCGGCGGGGAACGGGTGCCCTGGCACACCGTCGACAAGGCCTCCTGGGACGAAACCGGGATGAACATCACAACTGTTACGGGCGGCGTTTATCGGGTGGATATCGAGGAGCCCGGCTTCTTGCCGGAAACCATCCGGGAAAGGGTGCAGAACTCCATCGTCGCCAACCGCTATGTGAAACTCACCACAAACGCGGGCGTGCGCTTCATCGCCCGGCGGCTCGCCGGAACCGACACCATCGAATGGGAACTGGCGTTCGACGACGGACTCGACGGCGGCGATCCCGGCGTGCTGGCCGCGGCGGAGCAGGCGTTGGAGCAGGTCCGCAGAAGCCTGGGTGTCTGACCATGACAGAAGGCCCGTCTCCCTCGTACGGGAGACGGGCCTTCTCCGTCTCTTCGTCAGGTGATCCGGTTGACCTCTGGGTCCGGCCAGCCTGTCGGGCCGGCTGTGGTCTCCCCGTCCCAGGCGTCATCCTTACGCAGGAACGGGACCCTGTCCTTGGCCGCCACGGTCATCTTCGACACGCGGGCCCCCACCAGCCCGGCCGCCTCCTGCACGGCGGGGCTGTCGGACACCCTCTTCGTGGCCCGCACGATCTGCTCGTAGCGCTCACGCCCGGCGCGGGTGCCCAGGACGTATCCAAGACCCAGCCCGGCGGCGAACATCACCTTGTACCGCATCTTCCACCTCCGCGCTTCGCTACTCCGGCCCCTACCCAATGGGTGTGCATCTATCCAAACCGGGCTCCGCCAAAGGGCGCGCCAATGGATGTGACAGAGCACCCCCCGAGTGCGCTAATCTAGTTCCGCGCCGCAAGGAAAGCCGCAAGGCAGCGGAGCACCGCACGATCCCGTGTAGCTCAATCGGCAGAGCAGCCGGCTGTTAACCGGCAGGTTATAGGTTCGAGTCCTATCGCGGGAGCTGCCAGAAGCCCCGGTCTGAGAGATCAGACCGGGGCTTCTTCGTGTGCGCGCCCACCCCGGTCCCCTGACGCTCTGTGGCGATGGATGCACAGAAATAGATGACAAATCCGGTGCAAGCGCAGAAAATGTGATCCGCGCCCGGAGGCGTGGTCGCCGCGGACCAAACTACGCACCGGCGGTGGGGAGAGGGCCACCGCCACGAGGGTCGTCGTCGCCGCCCGGAACGGCCATCGGCGATCCGCGAGGGGAATTCGCGATGCGGACGTGGTGGAAGAGAACCGACGAGGCGAGAAGCGGTGAGGAGGTCGACTGGCGGGAGGCGGAGGAATTCGTCCGGCTGCACCAGGCCGAGGTGCCCTCGGCCGGGCCGGTGGAGGAACGGCTGCGGGAGATCGCGGCCGAGATCGAGCAGACCGGCACCTACACCCACACGCTCGACGAACTGACATTCGGCGCGCGGGTGGCCTGGCGTAACAGCGGCCGGTGCATCGGGCGGCTCTACTGGCAGTCGCTGCGCGTCCGCGACCGGCGCGGGGTCGACACGGCCGACGCGATCGCCGACGAGTGCGTCGCCCACCTGCGTGAGGCGACCAACGGCGGCCGCATCCGGCCGACGATCACCGTGTTCGCCCCCGACCGTCCCGGCCAGCGCGCCGCCCGGATCCGCAACGACCAGCTCATCCGGTACGCCGGATACGAGCGCGACGGCGAGATCGTGGGCGATCCGTCGCATCTGGGGCTGACGCGGGAGGCCCTGGCGCTCGGGTGGGAGGGGCGTGGCGGCCGGTTCGACGTGCTGCCGCTGCTGATCGACGTGAAGGACCGCGTGGAGATGCGCGAGCTGCCGCCGGACGTGATCCTGGAGGTGCCGATCACCCATCCCCACTACCCGTGGTTCGGGGAGCTGGGGCTGCGCTGGCACGCCGTCCCGGCGATCTCCGGCATGTGCCTGGAGATCGGCGGCGTCCGCTACCCGGCGGCGCCGTTCAACGGGTGGTACATGGGGACCGAGATCGGCGCCCGCAACCTCGCCGACACCGGCCGCTACGACCAGCTCCCGGTGATCGCCCGGCGGCTCGGCATGGACACCTCCAGCGACCGCACCCTGTGGCGCGACCACACGCTCGTCGAGCTCAACGTGGCCGTGCTGCACTCCTTCGCCGAGGCCGGGGTGACCATGACCGACCACCACACCGAGGCGAAGCGGTTCATGACCCACCTGGAGAAGGAGGAGCGCTCGGGCCGGGTCTGCCCGGCCGACTGGTCGTGGATCGTCCCGCCGCTGTCGGGGGCGCTGACGCCGGTGTTCCACCGCTACTACGACGACGTGGCGCTGCGGCCGTCCTTCACCCACCACCGGGAGCTGTAGTAGAACAATATTCGTGAGTGACTTGGTGCTGAGCGACCTCGCCGACGGCGTCCTGACGCTGACCTTCAACCGCCCCGAGCGGCTCAACGCCTGGACCGAGGCGCTCGGCACCCGCTACTTCGACCTGCTCACCCAGGCCGAGGCCGACCCGGCGGTGCGGGTGATCGTGGTGACGGGGGCCGGGAAGGGCTTCTGCGCCGGGGCCGACTTCCAGACGCTCACGGCCCTCCGGGAGGGCACGCTCGAACGGGCCGCCGACACCCGGCCGAACACCCTGCCCACGACGATCGGGAAGCCGGTCATCGCGGCCGTGAACGGGGCGTGCGCCGGGCTGGGCATGGTGCACGCCCTCGTCTGCGATCTGGTCTTCACGGCCGCCGAGGCGAAGTGGACGACCGCCTTCTCCCGGCGGGGCCTCATCGCCGAATACGGCCTCGCGTGGGTGCTGCCGAGACTCGTCGGCCAGGCCCGCGCCCTCGACCTGCTGCTGTCCGGCCGCACCTTCACGGGGGAGGAGGCGGCCGGCATGGGACTGGCGCTGCGCGCGGTGCCGGGCGAGGCGCTTCCCGGCGAGGTCGCCGCCTACGCCCGGGAGCTGGCCGTCATGAGCTCGCCCACCTCGATGGCGGTGATCAAGCAGCAGGTCTGGGGCGACTGGGACCTGACCCCGGACGCCTCCCGCACCAAGGCCGAGAAGCTGATGGCCGAGTCGTTCGGCCGGGCCGACTTCGCCGAGGGCGTGGCCAGCTTCCTGGAGAGACGCCCGCCGGAGTTCCCGCCGTTCAGTGGGTAGGGCCCGTGGTGAGGTGATGCGAAATGGCGTTCCCGATCGTCACACGGACCCTGCACCGTCACGTCGACATCGACGGCCTCCGGGTCTTCTACCGCGAATCCGCACCCGAGACCGGCCCGGCGCCCGTGCTGCTCCTGCTGCACGGCTTCCCGTCGGCCTCGCACCAATATCGCCGGCTCATCGACGCCCTCGGCGCCCACTACCGGCTGATCGCGCCCGACCTGCCGGGCTTCGGCCACAGCGACGTCCCGGTCGGCCCGCTGACCTTCGACCGGCTGGGCGAGGTCATGGCGGGCTTCGTCGAGCGGCTCCGCCTCGACGACTTCGTCATGTACGTCTTCGACTACGGCGCCCCGGTCGGCTTCCGCCTGGCCCTGCGTCACCCGGAACGGATCGCCGGCCTGGTGGTCCAGAACGGCAACGCCTACGAGGAGGGCCTCGGCGAGGCCATGCGCGGCCTGGTCGCCCTGCGGCCCGGCCCCGAGGGGGAGAAGGCGGCCCGGGAGATGCTGACCCTCCCGGTCACCCGCAGGCAGTACGAGTCGGGCACGGGCGACGTCCGGTCGGTGTCGCCGGACAGCTGGGTGCTCGACCAGTACTTCCTCGACCAGCCCGAACGGGCCCGGCCGCAACTCGACCTGCTGCTGAACTACCACGCCAACCTCGGCCACTACCCGGAGTGGCAGGAGTGGCTCCGGACCCGCCGCCCGCCGACGCTGATCACCTGGGGGGCGAACGACATGTTCTTCCCCGAACCGGGCGCCCACGCCTACCTGCGCGACGTCCCGGACGCCGAGCTGCACGTCTACCCGACGGGCCACTTCGCCCTGGAGGAGTACCTGCCGGAGATCGCCCCGCTGATCGCGAACTTCCTCGACCGCACGTGGAAGACGGTCAGCCCCAGGTGAGCCGATCGAGGCGCCGGGAGAGCCGCGGCCTGCCGCTCACCGCGCGACGCGGAAGAACGCGCGCAGGTCGCCGACCAGCAGGCCGGGGGTCTCCATCGCCGGGAAGTGGCCGCCCCGGTCGAACTCCGACCAGTGGCCGACCGTGTTCGCCGGGTCGGCGAGGGCGCGGATCGTCATGTCCGCCGCGAACACCGCGACGCCCTGCGGCGGGGCCGGCGCCGACGGCCACCCGGCCTGGTCGCCGTCCGACCCGGCCATCTCGCGGTAGGCGCGCATGCCGTCGTAGAGGATGTCGGCCGACGACGCGCCGGAACCGGTGAACCAGTACAGGCTCACGCCGGTGAGCAGCCGGTCGCGGTCCACCGCGTCCTCGGGCAACTCGGCGGCGGGGTCGGTCCACTCCTTGAACTTCTCCACGATCCAGGCCAACTGGCCGATCGGCGAGTCGTTCAGCCCGTACGCCGGCGTCCGGGGGCGGGTCGACTGCAGGTGCAGATAGCCGAGGCCGTCCTGCCGGAAGGTGTTGAACCGCCCGGCGCGGGCCCGGTCGGCGCCGGACAGGCCGTCGAGCTCGACGGGCGGGCCGAACGGGTAGGGCGCGGGGCCGTTGACGTGGGTGGCGACCACGCGGCCCGGGGCGGCCATGGGCAGCAGCGCGGTGACGCCGCCGCCGAGGTCGCCGCCCTGCGCGGCGAACCGCTCGTAGCCGAGACGGCTCATCAGCTCTCCGAACGCGGCGGCCACCCGGAACAGGTCGCCCCAGCCCGGTTCGTGCACCGGGGTGGAGAACCCGAAGCCGGGCAGCGACGGGATCACGACGTGGAAGGCGTCCGCCGGGTCGCCGCCGTGCGCGCGGGGATCGGTGAGCGGGCCGATCACGTCCAGGAAGTCGGCGAACGAGCCCGGCCAGCCGTGGCTGAGGATCAGCGGCAGCGCGCCGGGCTCGGGGGAGCGCACGTGCAGGAAGTGCACGTCCTGGCCGTCGATCGTGGTCACGAACTGCGGGTGCCCGTTCAGCGCCTTCTCCTGCGCACGCCAGTCGAAGCCGTCGGCCCAGTAGGCCGCCAGCTCCCTGAGGTAGTCCACCGGAACGCCGCGCTCCCAGCCGGCGCCGCCGATCTGCCGGGGCCAGCGGGCGCGGGTGAGGCGGTCGCGCAGGTCGTCCAGCTCGGTCTGCGGGATGTCGACGCGGAACGGGCGGATGTCGGTGTTGTCGTCCATGCCGGAAATCTATGGTCGATACCGGAACCTTCCGTTCCTGTATCGCGGCAGACTTGCCTCATGTCGGACACGGCACAACGACTGCTGCGGCTGCTCTCCCTGTTGCAGACGCCGCGTGACTGGAGCGGGCCCGAACTGGCCGAGCGTCTCGGCGTCACCGTGCGCACCGTGCGCAACGACGTGGAGCGCCTGCGCGGCCTCGGCTATCCGGTGCAGGGCATCAGGGGCGTCACCGGCGGCTACCGCCTCGGGGCGGGCGCGCGGATGCCGCCGCTGCTGCTCGACGACGACGAGGCGGTCGCCGTCGCGGTCGGGCTGCGGGTGGGCGCCACCCAGGGCGCGGTCACCGGCATCGAGGAGGCGGCGCTGCGTGCCCTGACCAAGCTGGAGCAGATGTTGCCCGCCCGGCTCCGCCGGCGGGTCACCGGGCTGCGCGCCCACCTCCTCCCGCTTCCGCAGGCGGGCCCCCGCGTGGACGCCGACACGCTCACCGCGATCGCGGCGGCCGCACGCGACCACGAGCGGCTCCGCTTCGACTACGTCGGCCATGACGGGTCGGCCGGCCGCCGTGAGGTCGAGCCGCACCGGCTCGCGCACAGCCGGGGCCGCTGGTATCTGGTCGGATGGGACGTCGCGAGGTCCGGCTGGCGCACCTTCCGGGTCGACCGGCTGCGGTTGCGCACCCCGAACGGCCCCCGGTTCACCCCGCGCGAGGACCCCGGCGGCGACCTCGCCGGCCATGTCGCCAGCGGCCTGGCCACCGCGACCTGGAAGTGCCGGGCGCGGGTGACGGTCCGCGCGCCGGCCGAGCACGTGCGCGAGCGGCTGCCGCCCGGCGTGCCGGTGGAGCCCGTGGGCGACGACGCCTGCGTGGCCGAGGTCGGCTCGGACTCGCCGCAGATGCTGGCCTGCCATCTCGGCATGCTCGACGCCGACTTCGAGGTCACCGGGCCGCCCGAGCTCGTCGCGGCGATCCGCGCGCTGGCCGACCGCTACCGGCGCGCGGTTCCGGCACGTCAGGACGCTAGCTGAGCCTGCGCGCCCCGGCCGAGGGGGCGGCGGTGCGGAAGACCGGGGGCTGCCAGCCCTTCGCCTCGTAGGCCTCCGTCACCGTCTGGCGCATCGTGTCGGCGCGGTCGGCCGCGACCAGGGCGATGGCCGAGCCGCCGAAGCCGCCGCCGGTCATGCGGGCGCCCCGCGCGCCGCCCCTGACGGCCGACTCGACGGCGACGTCGAGTTCGGGACAGCTCACCTCGAACTGGTCGCGCAGCGACAGGTGGGAGGCGTTCAGGAGCGCGCCGATCTCGGCCACCGCGCCGGCCCGCAGGAGGCCGACGACGGCTTCGACGCGGTGGTTCTCGGTCACGACGTGCTGGGTGCGTTTCCGCTCGTCTCCGCTCAGCACGGACAGGGCGGCGGCGAGGTCGGTGACGTCGCGCAGCGTCTCGACGCCCAGGGTGCGGGCGGCGTTCTCGCAGTCGGCCCGGCGCCGGGCGTACTGGCCGTCGGCCAGTTCGTGGTGGACGCCGGTGTCGATGATGACCAGGTCGAGGCCGTGGGAGGGCAGGTCGAAGGGGATCGCGCGGCTGCCGAGGGTGCGGCAGTCGAGGAGGAGGGCGTGGCCCTCCTTCGACAGGGCCGAGGCGGCCTGGTCCATGATGCCGCACGGCATGCCGACGACCTCGTTCTCGGCCCGCTGACCGAGCCTGGCCAGGTCGAGCGGGCTCTGGCCGAGGTCGTAGAGGTCGTTCAGCGCCAGCGCGACCGAGACCTCCAGGGCGGCGCTCGACGACAGGCCCGCGCCCCGGGGGATGTCGCCGTCGATCGCGATGTCGGCGCCGCCGACGGGGAGACCGGCCTTCCGCATGGTCAGGGCCACGCCGATCGGGTAGGCCGCCCACCCGGCGACCTCCTCGACCGGGCCGCCGCCCGCCTGGACCGACACGACCCGCACCCGGTCGTCGGAGCGCCTCGCGACCGCCGCCGTGACGCCCCAGGGCACCGCGAAGGGAAGCACCAGGCCGTCGTTGTAGTCGGTGTGTTCGCCGATCAGGTTGACCCGGCCCGGGGCGTGCCAGACGCCCTCGGGTGTGCCGCCGAAGGCGGTCTCAAAGGAGGAAACGACCCGCATGGCCGTTAGGTTATCGTTGTGGTCTCGCCTCTCACCCGCGCCGACGGTGTCCTGCTGAAGCGTGACGACCTTCTCCATCCCGACATCCCCGGCAACAAGTGGCGCAAGCTCAAATACAACGTCACGGGCGAGCCGATCGTCACCTTCGGAGGGGCCTACTCGAACCACATCAGGGCCGTCGCGGCGGCCGGGCGCGAGTTCGGGTTCCCGACCGGCGGGGTGATCCGGGGCGAGCCGGTCAGGAACGAGGTGCTCGACTTCGCGGTGGCCTGCGGGATGCGGCTGATGTTCCTCGACCGCACGCGCTACCGGGCGAAGACCTCGCCCGAGGTGCTGCGGCTCGTCCGGGAGCGGTTCCCCGGCCACCGGGTGGTGCCCGAGGGCGGGTCGAACGCCGAGGCGGTGCGCGGGTGCATGGAGATCGGGCCCGAGCTGGCCCATCTCGGTGAGGCGGTCGTGTGCTGCCCCGTCGGGACCGGCGGCACGCTGGCCGGCCTCGCGGCCGGGTTGCCGCCGGGGTTCACCGCCGTCGGGTTCTCCGTGCTCAAGGGCGGTTCGTTCCTGTCCGACGAGGTCGCCCGCCTCCAGACCGAGGCGCTCGGCCGCGTCACGCCCAACTGGCGCATCGAGACCCGGTTCCATTTCGGGGGCTACGCCCGCACCACTCCGGAACTGGGCGCGTTCATCGACGACTTCGAGACGCGGCACGGGCTCCGGCTCGACCACGTCTACACGGCCAAGATGATGTACGGCATCCGCGCGCTCGCGCTGGGTCCCACGGTCGTCGCGGTGATCACCGGTAGGGTGTGAGGGTGCTGCTGGCCGAGGGCGTACACGCCGTGATCACCGATCGCCGTGGCGGCGTGAGCCCGGCGCCCTTCGGCGGCCGGAACCTCGGCGGGGCCGTCGGCGACGACCCCGCGAACGTCGCGGCCAACCGGCGGATGACCGCTCTGGAGCTCGGCGTCGACCCCGCCCGCGTGGTGCTCATGCGGCAGGTCCACGGGCGCGACGTCGCCTACGTCGACCGGCCGTTCGGCGACGACCCGCCCGGCCTCGACGCGGTCTTCACGGCCGAAGAGGGGCTGGCGCTGGTCTCGCTGGCCGCCGACTGCGCCCAGGTGCTGGTGGCCGATCCGGTCGCCCGGCTCGTCGGCGCCGCCCACTCGGGCCGGCCCGGCACGCTCGCCGGGGTGGTGCCCGCGCTGGTCGAGGCCATGGCCGGGCGCGGAGCCGACCCGGGCCGGATGGTCGCGCTGGTCGGGCCGGCCGCCTGCGGGCGGTGCTACGAGGTGCCCGCCGGGATGCGCGACGAGGTCGCCGCCGTCGTGCCCGAAGCCTGGGCGACCACGTCGCGCGGCACCCCGTCGGTCGACCTGCGGGCGGCCATCTCGGCGCAGCTCTCCCGGGCCGGGGTGGGCGACGTCCGGCACGACGCCCGGTGCACCATCGAATCCGGCGATCTCTACTCATATCGCCGTGAAGGGCAGACGGGGCGCTTCGGGGCCTATATCTGGCTCGGCTAGGAACTTTCCCCCCGATCCCGCTCGTTCTCCGGGCATGGGATGGGACTACCGGAAGTCGGTAAAAGTCGGACCGCTGCGCTTTCACCTCTCACGTCACGGCGTCTCCCGCAGCTACGGGGGCCGTCGTCTCCACGTCTATCGCACCCCTGACGGGCGCCGCCACGTGACCGTGCGGCTGCCCGGCGGGTTCCACCTCGGCAGGACGTTCTAATCTCACTATTCGATACACATCTTCTCGTATCGCGAGACGGTACTACTCTCGTGCCCATGCACTACACGCATGGGCACCATGAGAGCGTGCTGCGGTCCCACCGCTGGCGCACCGCCGAGAACTCCGCGGCCCACCTGCTGCCGCACCTGACCCCCGCCACCACCCTGCTCGACGTGGGCTGCGGCCCCGGCACGATCACCGCCGACCTGGCGGCCCGGGTCGCCCGCGTCACCGCCACCGAGATCGGCCCCGACGAGCTCGGCCTCGCCCGCGCCGAGGCGGAGCGCCGGGGGACGCCCAACATCGCCTTCGAGGTGGCCGACGCGCACGCGCTGCCGTACGGGGACAAGGCCTTCGACGTCGCGCACGCCCACCAGGTCCTGCAGCACCTCGCCGACCCGGTGCGGGCGCTCCGGGAGATGGGGCGCGTCGCCCGGCTGGTCGCCGCCCGCGACAGCGACTACGGCGCCTTCACCTGGTATCCGGCCCTGCCGGAACTCGACGAGTGGCTCGCGCTCTACTACGCCGTGGCCCGGCGCAACGACGGAGAACCCGACGCCGGCCGGCGCATGCTCTCGTGGGCCCGTGCGGCCGGGTTCACCGACATCGAGGTGTCCACCTCCACCTGGACCTTCGCCACCCCCGGCGACCGGGCGTTCTGGGGCGGCATGTGGGCCGACCGCGTCGTGAGGTCGTCGCTGGGCCGCCAGGCCGTGGACGCGGGGCTGGCCACGCCGGAGGATCTGCGGCGCATCGCCGACGGCTGGCTCACCTGGGCCGCCGACCCCGACGGGTTCCTGACGATCGTCCACGGCGAAGTCCTCTGCCGGGCTTGACCCTGACGCCAATGTGAAGGTTTAACCTGCGGACATGCGGATCGGTGAGCTGGCACGGCGCTCGGGTGTGAGCACCCGCTCGCTGCGCCATTACGAGGAGAAGGGCCTGCTGGCCGCCCGCCGGGGCGCCAACGGATACCGCGAGTACGACGAGGCCGACGTGCGGCTCGTCCAGGAGATCCGGGCGCTGATGGCGGTCGGCTTCACCCTGGAGGACGCGCGCCCGTTCGTCGCCTGCCTGCGCGCCGGCAACGAGTCGGGCGGCGTCTGCCCCGAGTCGGTCGACGTCGTCCGCCGCAAGCTCGCCGAGATCGACACCGAGATCCGGGACCTGATGGCCCGCCGCGACGAGATGCTACGGAGGAACACATGATCGAGGTCACCGCGGAGACGTTCGAGCGCGACGTGCTGGCCAGCGACCGCCCGGTGCTGCTCGACTTCTGGGCCGAGTGGTGCCCGCCGTGCAAGATGATCTCCCCCATGCTGGAGGAGCTCGACCGCGAATACGGCGACAAGGTCGTCATCGCCAAGATCAACGTCGACGAGAACCCGTCGATCGCGCTGCGCTACGACGTCATCGGCCTGCCCACCCTGAACCTCTACCGCGACGGCGAGGTCGTCCACCAGATCAGGGGCGCCCGCCCCAAGCGGGCCATCGTCGACGGGATCGCCCCTCACATCTGAGCCCGGAAGTGCTCGTACGCCTCGTCGGTGAACAGCACGAAGCGCACCTCCTCCACCTTGGTGGGCGTGGCCCTGACGGTCTCGACCGCGATCCGCGCCGCGTCGTCCAACGGCCAGCCGTAGATCCCCGTCGACACCGCCGGGAACGCGACCGACGTGGCCCCCAGTTCGTCGGCCACCCGCAGCGCCTCGCGATAACACGACGCCAGCGTCTTCGACCGGTCATCGCTCCTGCTGTGCACCGGCCCGACGGTGTGGATCACCCACTTCGCCGCCAGCCGCCCCGCCGTGGTGGCCACCGCCTGGCCCGCGGGCACCCCCTTGCCGTAGGCGGAGGCCCGCAACCTGCGGCACGCCTCCAGGATCTCGCTGCCGCCCTTCCGGTGGATCGCGCCGTCGACGCCGCTCCCTCCCAGCAACGAGGAGTTGGCGGCGTTGACGATCGCGTCGGCCCGCTGATCGGTGATGTCACCCTTGACCACGATGATCCGCATGGCCGCATTGTGCCCACTGGGTCAGGCGTTCACCACGTCGGCTCCTGCTCTGGGGCGAGGCCGCGGCGGGGGCCGGAGCCCGGATCAAGCGGCGCATTGTGTCGTTCCGCCGATACGAGACCTCATTCGTGATCAGGCCGAGATTGAGCTGACAGGTCCTTGTCGTCAACGGATAGGTCGGATGTCTTGGCATGAGAACTTGACGGGTCGTGTGATTCGAGTGGTTCGAAATCGGACATGGGTCGGATCTGGTAGCGGCTGGGATGGCGCGGTCTTTTCCTGGACGGAGTGACCCGGATATGTTCGGATATAGCGGGATTTGATGGATTGTCAGGATGGCTGTTTCGGTGGTTTTGTTACCCCGGAAACAGCGATATCTCTAGAATTCCTGCGCATCACGCGGTGTGCCCTATACCCTCTGCGGCGTCACGTTTTCAGATGACTGTCCAGAGGGAACCGGCATGCCATTCTCGTGGGGCGATCTCCCGGTGGGGAGGGTGCTCCGCATTGCCGGAGTCGATTCCAGCATTGACGCCAATGTCATGGAATTGTTGCTGGACCCTTTGCCGGAGACCGGGCCGGCCGTCGTCACGTATGCGGCCGCGGAGTGCGACTCGGTTCCTGAGCTGGTCGGATCCATCCTGCGGGAACTGGAGACACTGGCCGTCGGGCTCTTTCCCGTCTGGTTGCCCGAGGCGGAGAAGCTCTCCGGGCCGGGTGGCGCCGGAGTGGCGGCGGCACGGGCACTTGCCCTTCGCCTCGCATCCGGCACCCGCCATTTCGGACCGTTCCTGGCCGACCTGGCGGAGAGAGCCGTCCAGGCCCGCGGACCGATCAACCACGGACAGGCGATGTCCGAGCGGCGGTCATTCCCCGCAGAGTCGCGGGCGGCCGGACTGGCGCGGGTCATCGCCTCCACCTTCGGCCGCGACACCGCCGCACTCGTGCTCTATGTGCCGGAGACGCTGAGCCCTCATGGGGAGACCGTGCTCGTCGCCGGATGCGAGTGGCTGGCGCACCGGAGCGGGATGGGCGTCTGGCTCGTCGGGCCGGATCTGCGTCGCGTCGACACTGTGCACGTGGAGGTGCCGCCCGCCGTCAGGCGACTGGCGACGGAGATGAAGGCTCCGCCCGCGCCCGCGAAGGTCGGGGTGCCGCCGGTCGCGGGGAAGCCCCATGCCGGAAGTGCGGTGGAGAAGGCCATGGAGGCGGCGCTGGCGGAGTGCGCGTGGGCTCATGGGCGGACCTGGAACCAGACTTACCAGTCCCAGGACCCGCTGTTCGTGGTGATCCGCACCGACCTGATGTGGGTCGCGGAGAAGTGCGTCGTGGAGCTCGACGGGCCGGAACACGAGACGCTCGCCCAGATGGAGCGCGACCGAGTTCGTGACGAGCATTTGGAACGTGACGGGTTCACGGTGCTGCGGTTCACCAACCAGCAGGTGCTGGGCGACATGCAGGCGGTTTTGCACCACATCGAGAAATGCCTTCGGGCGCGACGCCCGGAATGAGCGAAGGAGATACCCGGTGTCCGGCGAAAGACTGAAGTACCACCAGATCGCGATGCTGCTCGTCCTGATGGCGGAGGGCGTGCCCGACGTCCCCAACACGAAGCTGACGGACTTCTACAAGCTGAAGTTCACGAACAACAAAGACCGAGAGGCTCTCGTCGAGGGCAAGTTGATCGAGTGTGACAAGACGCGCAAGCCGATGACCTGGAGCCTTACGGACGCGGGACGCGACCGGGTGATGGAGGAGATTCTGCTCGGCGTCGACGTTCCCTCTTCGAGGGTGCTCGGGCTGGCTTTCGTCACCTACTTGCAGAACACGCGGGCTCCGCGGATCGAGACGCCACCCCTCGTTGCCGAGGCGTCGGCGGCCCTGTCCGCGGAAGAAGTCGAGACCCGCATCCGTGAGGCCTACGTGAAGGTCGCGCCGGGTGCCGGCCGGTGGGCGTCGATCACCAAGTTGCGGGCCGAGTTGACTGGCATCGACCGGGATCTGCAGGACGCGGTCCTGCGCACCATGATGCTCGCAGGCCGGGTCGACATCGAGCCGGTCGCGATTCTGGGCGACCTCAAGCCCGAAGACCGCGACGCCGCGATCATCATCGGCAGCACGCCCAACCATCAGTTCCGCATCGGAGCGTGACGATGGTCACCGAATGGTATGCGCTGGAGAGCCTCAAGATCTTCTCTACCGTCAATGCCGCCGGAGACGTCTGGCGGCCGGTTCCCTTCCATGTCCCGGAGATGCACCCGGCGGCTACTTATGCGCTGACCGCTGGGTTGGACGCCGCCACCGATTCGGCCGAGACGAGCCCGATCGGGGTGGTTCTCGAGGGGGGCCCCGGAAGCGGGAAGACCCATTTGATGAGCTGGCTACGTGAGCAGGTCATCCATCGCGACGGTTACTTCTTCCTGATGGGAGTCCTTGACGCGCGGAGCTTCTGGGAAAGCGCCGTCGTGTCCATGCAGGATGGGCTGGCCCGTGTGGGCTCTGATGAGGAGAGCCAGCTCAAGCGGTTTCTGCGCAGTCTGACAGGCCTCATGAAGCTGCCTCGGAAACACCAGCAGGCGATCATAGGTAATCAGCCGGTCAGCCGTGACGACCTTGATCTGTTCATCGAGGCCCTCAGCAAGATCGATCGGCGGGTCGGAAGAGAGGCTCAGGACGTCGCCAGGGCGCTGGTGCTCCTTGCGGCCGGCAACGATGCCTTGGCGGACATCGGCGAGTCCTACCTCTGCTCCATCGAGGATGGCGAGAGCGACCGCCTCAAGTGGGGGTTCCGGCAGATTCGCAAGTCCCCCCAGGAGATCGTGCGGGACATCTCCCGGCTTCTGGCGTTGACCGGTCCGAGCGTGATGGCCTTCGACCAGCTCGACGCCTTCATCGCGCAGAGCAGTGTCTTCGTCGAGGGCGGAGCGCAGGACTCGGCGACGTCGACCGTGCTTCAGTTCGCTCATGGGCTGACCAACCTTCGGGAGGTGACCAGCCGATCTCTGACGGTCCTCTCCTGCCTGCCGGAGTCGTGGGAGTTGATCCAAGGGCTGGCGGTCAAGAGCTTCCAGGACCGCTTTCAGAAGGCCGCCTTTCTGCGGCGCATCCCGTCTCCCGAAGTCGGGGCCGAGCTGGTCACCAAGCGGCTTGAGGGACATTTCAAGGAAATCGGCTTCGATAGGCCCTATCCGACCTGGCCAATCAAATCCGAGGCCTTCGTTCAGGCGCCCTTCTACACTCCCCGTGAGGTCTTGGGATGTCTGTCGAGGCACATCCAGAAGTGCCTGATCCAGGGCGAGATCACCGAATTGGGCACTCTCGACACCTCGATCCCGGTCGGTCCGGTCATCAAGCCCGGGCCGAGCAAGGAGGCGCTCAAGGCGATCGACACGAAGTTCGCGATCCTTGTCGATTCGGCCGACCCGACCGGGGCGATGGAGGCCAAGCAGGAGGACGCCGTGCTTCCCGACCTGCTTTCCGCCGGGCTTCGGGCCTGGATCGCGGAGCAGGGCGAGATGGCGTCGCACTACCGGGTCGATCCCTCGATGGGACAGAAGACCTCTCTGCACGCCGGTCTCAAGCAGGTTCTGAACGAGGCGATCGAGGATGAGATCCACTGGGCCTTCCGGGGAATCGCCGCCACGCATCATGTGGCCGCGCTGACCCGGCTCCGCAAGGCTGTCTACAAGGCCGGTCTTACCGATGACGCGCCCAAGCGGCGGTTGATCATCGTGCGGAACATCCCGTGGAACTCCGGTCCCCGCACCCAGGAAGTGGTCGCCGCCTTCCACGCCAGGGGCGGCCGGGTGATCAGGGCCGATGAAGAGGACCTCAAGGTCCTGTGCGCTTTACGCGACCTCTACGCCGAGAACATCCCGCACCTCGACGAGTGGATCGGCAGCCGGAAGCCCACCGCTGAGATCAAGCTCCTCAAGGACGCCCTGAGCGACTGGCCGGACCCCACGGCTCCGCGGGTCGACATCCCAAAAGCACCTGAGGGCGACATCCTTGAGGAGCCGCCCGCGTTGCCGACCCGTGAGGCGGGCACCTCCGGGCATTCGCCCGTGACGTTGGCCGGCCAGGTCGTGCTGCCCCCCAAGCCGCCCACGCTGGTCGTCGGCCGTTCCTACGAGCGGGGGCTGCCGGTCTCCGTCGAGCTGGAGGCGCTGCGGAAGCACACCGCGATCTTCGCCGGCTCCGGTTCGGGCAAGACCGTCCTGATCAGGCGGATCGTCGAAGAGTGCGCATTGCAGGGCGTCTCGTCGATCGTGCTCGACACCAACAACGACCTCGCTCGTCTCGGTGACGCGTGGCCGGCGGAGCCGTCCGCCTGGGGGCCCGGTGACGCGGCCCGGGCGGCGCGCTACATCGCCGACACCGACGTCGTCGTCTGGACGCCGCGCAGGGAGAAGGGGCGGCCGCTGGCGTTCCGGCCGCTGCCCGACTTCGCCGGGGTCCGGGACGACGTCGACGAGTTCAACGAGGCCGTCGACGCCGCCGTCGCCGCGCTGATCCCGAGGGCCAAGGCCGAGGGGAACACCAGCAAGGCCGAAGTGGCGCGGGCGGTGCTCAAGGAGGCCGTCGTCCACTTCGGCAGGTACGGGAGCGGGGGGCTCAACGGGCTCATCGGGCTGCTCGCCGACTTTCCCGAGGAGGTCAGCCGGATCAGCGGCGCGGTCAAGATCGCCGACGGGCTCGCGCAGGTGCTCCGGGCCGCGATGGTCAACGATCCGCTGTTCGGCGGCGAGGGCCAGCCGGTCGATCCCGGCCGGTTGCTCACCCCGGCCGCCGGCAAGCGGGCGCGGGTCTCGGTCATCTCGTTCGTGGGGCTGCAGAGCGACTCCGAGCGGCAGTCGTTCGTGAACCAGCTCCAGATGGCCCTGTTCGCCTGGATCAAGAAGAACCCGGCGGGTGACCGGCCGCTGGGCGGGCTGTTCGTCATGGACGAGGCGCAGAACTTCGCCCCTTCCGGCGCGTCGACCGTGTGCACGCAGAGCACGCTCGCGCTCGCCTCCCAGGCCCGGAAGTACGGGCTGGGGCTGGTGTTCGCGACGCAGGCGCCGAAGGGGCTGCACAACCGGATCCCCGGCAACGCGGCGACGCAGTTCTACGGGCTGCTCAACGCGCAGGTGCAGATCGAGGCGGCCAAGGAGATGGCCCGGGTGAAGGGCGGCAGGGCCGACGACATCGGGTCGCTCAAGAGCGGTCAGTTCTACGTCGCGCCCGAGGGGGCGGGGTTCGCGAAGGTGCGTACGCCCCTCTGCCTGAGCCACCACCCCCGGGCGCCGCTGACCACCGAGGAGGTCATCGACCGGGCGAGCCGGTGACCCTGGCGGTCAGCCAGAATTCGCCGGGGTCGTGCTCACCTCGCAGGGTGGGGAGGATCGTGCGCGGCACCAGGACGTTGGTCCCGGGGTGCGGCTGCACGACCTCCCCCTCCCGCCGGACCCCCGCCGGCCGGCCGGGATCGGTCGCGTCCTCGATGCGGGACAAGCCTTGGCCCGAGCTCGCCCACGCGAACCCGTCGCCGCTGTCGCGGCCGGTCTCGGTGTCGCGGTCGACGGCGAAGGCCGCCTCGGCGGTGAACAGGCGGCGGGCCGACTTGATGCGGTGGACGCGCAGGTGGCCGGAGTCGCGGGGGACCAGCCACGTCTCGATCTCGACGTCGTCCCACGGTGACCAGCGCAGGTGGAGGTCTCCGACGGCCTCCGGGACCTCGCAGCAGCGCCAGTGCCGGCCGTCGTCGCTCAGCGCCAGGGTGTTGTCGAAGGCGCCCTGTTCGAGGCCGTGACCGCCGGCCGGGACGCTGAAGCCGAAGACCGTCGAGTAGGCGAACTTGGCGTATTTCGCCGCGCCGCCTCTGGCCCACATGTTGTGCTGCGCCGTGCTCAGCAGGACCACGTGGCGGCCTCCGTCCGACCGGATCACGGCCGTCCCGGCCTCGGGCTGGTGGACGACCCCGTCGGGCAACGCCGCGGGGGTCTCCGGGGTGGTCCAGAAGGGGTGGTCTTCCGGCAGGGCCAGCGGGAGGAACGCCTTCATGGCCCAGTAGGGCGAACCGGGCGCGTTGTACTGCTCCGCGAGGAGCGGCTGCGGGTAGGCGTAGCCGATGGTAAGGACGCCGTCGCGGCCGGCCACGTCGCGGCTCCGCCACCAGCGCAGGTGCCGGAGCAGGTAGCCCTTGGTCTCGCCCCACGGCAGCGCGTCGACCCCGGCGAACGCCAGCGCGCCCCAGAACGCGGCCTGGGCGTGCCGGTAGGTCATCGACCGGCCGAAGGGGACGGCCGCGCCGTCGGCGGCGAACCAGTGGCGGAAGTCGAGGGCGAACTCGCCCGCCCGGGTGCGGAAGCGCTCGGCTCGGGCGTTCTCGCTCAGACCGGCGTAGATCAGGCCGTAGTAGTGCATCGCGAACGGCACGTAGTAGTCGCGCTGGGCGGTCCGGCCGTCGGAATACCAGCCGCGGCCCAGGTCGAACGACTCCAGGCGGTCGAGCCGGGCCTCGACCGACGGCTCGTCGAAGGGCACGCCCACGCGGCGCAGCCCCAGGCTCACCAGGACGGGGAAGAACTGCCAGTTGTTGTCGACGCCCGGCCGGGCGAGGGACTGGGAGAGCCACGCCGCCACCCGGTCGCGCTCGATTCCGCTCAGACCGTCCCACAATCGGTCGGGCGCCAGGGCGAGGGCGAAGCCGAGCGCGGCGGTCTCCACCAGGCGCTGGTCGACGTCGGCGATGTCGCCCCAGTATTCGGGGTGACCGGGGTCGGTGCCGTTCGCCAGGCCCTCGCGCCACGGGTCCAGGCCCTCGCCCAGCGGCGCGAGGCCCCACAGAGGGCGGGCGAAGGCTTCCAGCTCGGCGGCGGCGTCGTCGTAGTGGGCGGTGTTCACGCCGAGTCTCAGGCGGGCGCGGCCGGGGCTGAAGAACGGGTGGAGCGGGGTGACGAGATCCCGGACGAGCTGGGCCATCGACGCACGATCCGCTGCCATCTCGCTCCTGTCAATACTTATTTTTATATATACGTTTAAGTATAGAATATAGCCTATGCACTACATCGATGGGGCTTTCGTCCCGGCCGTCCACACCGCTCCCGTGCACGAGAAGGCCACCGGGGCCGAGATCGGCCGGTACGCCCTCGGCACCCCCGCCGACGTCGACCGGGCCGTCGAGGCCGCCCGCCGGGCCCAGCCGGGATGGGCCGCCCTCGGGGCGCCCGAGAGGGCCGCCTACCTGACGGCGTTCGCCGACCACCTGCGGTCGCGCCACGACGAGCTCGTCGAGTCGTCCATGCGGGAGACCGGCGGAGTGCGGGCCAAGGCCGTCGACGAGGTGTCGGCGGGGCTGAAGCAGCTCGCCATCTCCGCGGTGGAGGCGTGCGGGACGGCGGGGGACGTCCTGCAGCCGTACAAGGCCGGGAAGTTGTCGTTGTCGCGGGCGGTGCCGCTCGGGGTGCTCGGGATCATCACGCCCTGGAACTATCCGATGAATCTGGCCATGCGGGCGGTCGCGCCGGGGCTGGCGTTCGGGAACACCATCGTGCTCAAGCCGGCCGAGCTGACGCCGATCATCGGCGGGCGGGTGCTGGCCGAGGCGGCCGACGCGGCCGGGCTGCCGCCGGGCGTCTTCAACGTCGTCGAGGGCGACGGGCCCGAGGCGGGGCACGCGCTGGCCGAGCACCGGGGGCTCGACCTGCTCGACTTCACGGGGTCGCGGGAGGTCGGCACGGCCATCGCGTCGTCGGCCGCCCGGGACCTGCGGCCGGTGCGGCTGGAACTCGGCGGGAGCAACGCGTTCGTGGTGCTCGACGACGCCGACGTCGAACTGGCCGCCTCCTGCGCGATGATCGCGTCGCTGGAGTTCCAGGGGCAGACGTGCATCAGCGCGAGCCGTCACATCGTGCTCGAACCGGTCGCCGAGGCGTACGTCGCCGCGCTCACCCGCAAGGTCGCCGCGCTGACCGTCGGGAACCCGTTCGACCCCGGCGTCGACCTCGGGCCGCTGATCAGCGAGGCGCAACGCGACCGCGTGCACGAGCGCATCGTGTCGCCGTCCGTCGAGAAGGGGGCCGTCGTCGCCGCCGGCGCGACCTACGACGGGCTGTTCTACCGGCCGACCGTGCTCACCGGGGTCACCCCGGACATGCCGGCGTTCGCCGAGGAGATCTTCGGGCCGGTGCTGCCGGTCACCGTCGCGGCGAGTGAGGAGGAGGCGATCGGGCTGGTCAACGGCTATCCGATGTTGATGAACTCCGTCTTCAGCCGGGATCTGATGCGAGGCATGGCCGTCGCGGAACGGCTGAACGCGGGGGAGGTGCACGTCAACGACGCGCACGCCCGGCACGGAGCCGAGAACCAGTTGCCCGGGTTCACCCGCCGCCAGTGGATCGGGGTGCAGCGCGGGCCGCTCGACCTGCCCGAATGGACCCGGCGGTGATCGTCGACTACGCGATGTTCCCGGAGCTCACCGTCCGGCTGTTCGGCCGGCCCGACGCGCCGCTGACCGAGTTCCGCAGCCCGGCCGCGCGGGCGAGGCTGGCCCGCACGGAGATCCTGGTGACCGGCTGGGGCTGCCCCGTCCTCGACGGCGGGGCGCTCGACGCCGCGCCCAACCTGAAGGCCGTCGTGCACGCCGCCGGGAGCATCAAGGGGCACGTCACCCCCGAGGTGTTCGCACGGGGCGTCGTGGTCAGCTCGGCCGCCGACGCCAACGCGATCCCGGTCGCGGAGTTCACACTGGCGATGATCCTGCTGGCCAACAAGGCCGTGCCGAGGCTGGCCCGCGAATACCGCGCGGCCAGGAGCGACCTGGGCCTGCTGACGCGGGACGACGACCTCGGCAACTACCGCAAGACCGTCGGCGTCGTCGGCGCCTCCCGGGTCGGCAGGCGGGTCATCGAGCTGCTCCGGCCCTTCGACCTGGACGTGCTGGTCGCCGACCCCTACGCCGACGACCTGGTCACCTGCGACCTCGACGTCGTGATCGGCCGCAGCGACGTGGTGTCGATCCACGCCCCGGCCACGCCGGAGACGTACCGGCTCATCGGCGCGGAGCGCCTGCGGGCGCTCAAGGACGGCGCGACCCTCATCAACACCGCCCGGGGTTCCCTCGTGGACGAGACCGCGCTCGTCGAGGAGCTCCGCACCGGCCGGATCTCCGCGATCCTGGACGTCACCGACCCTGAGCCGCCCGCGCCCGACTCGCCGCTCTGGGAGCTGCCCAACGTGGTGCTCACCCCGCACGTCGCGGGGGCGCTGGGGTCGGAGGTCGGGCGGCTGGGGCAGACGGCGCTGGAGGAGGTGGCACGGCTGACGCGCGGTGTCCCCCTGAGGTACGAGGTGGACCCGCGCGTCCTGTCGCGTCAGGCCTAGACGAGTAGTTCCGAGTGGCTCAGTGCGGGTTTGAGAACGTCACGTCGACGAGTCAAGTGTCAGTTCCGCTGACGCCTGGCGGCGTGTCCGCGCGGGTGATACGGCGCGCGATACCGGTGATGGCGGCCCTAGCGGATCATGGCCTCAGATGTGGCCGGGTGGCGTTCGTGGTGCACATCCAGCCGTAGATCGGGATGTGGCGAACGAGCGCTGAAGCTGCGGCTAAGGTCTTCGGTGACGCTTCGTGCCGTGCGATCGCCGAAGCCGGAAACCGCTGCCAGAGGAAGGATTCTCGGTGATCGGCAGGCTGCAGTGCGTGGTTCTGGACTGCCAGGATGTTCTGGAACTCGCGCAGTTTTACCAATCGCTTCTGGGTGGCATGGTCAATCAGCCCGATCCCCGGTGGGCGGTCAGCGACGACTTTTCGACTCTTCATACCGGCTCCGGCCTCGTGCTCGCGTTTCAGCGTGTGAAGGACTACCGAGCGCCACAGTGGCCGGACACCGCGCACCCGCAACAATTTCACCTGGATATCGATGTCCCTGACCTCGAGCAGGCCCAGAACCAGGTCCTCGGTCTCAGCGCCACACTGCTTCATGTCGACGCTCGCGGCTGGAGGATCTTCGCAGACCCGGCAGGTCATCCGTTCTGCCTGCTCAAGGGCTGACGAAGCAGGTCTTCCCTGTCGGGAGCGACGGCCCAGCCGAATCTCATCCGTGTCGGCGCCTTTCACGCTCTGGGAGTCGATGATCCCCGCTGACGGCTCGGGCCGGCGGCCCTGCCCGGTGCGCAGGCGCAGCCGCAGCACCGCGAGGATCTGCTCGGTGACCTTGGCTTCCTCCCCACGGGCGAAGTGCCAGTACACGGTCTGCCGGGGCGGGAAGTCGACGGGCAGTCGCCGCCAGGAGCAACCGGTGCGCACCACGTACAGGATCATGTCCACCACATCACGGCGGGCGTGCGCCCGTCTTCGGCGCGGGTAACAGCGGCTCGATCAGCACCCACCGCGCGTCGGTCAGGTCGGAGGGACAGCGGCGTTCTCGGTACCCCGAGACGCACATGGATGTCGGTTCCAGGTCCTTCGGCACCAATTACCGCAAGTACTAATTCTGGGACGACATCCTTTCGCCTCGACCTTCCAAGTGGGACGGGAAGGGGACTCCGCACTTCTCCGTGAGAGTGGTCGACGGTGGCCAGAACGCGGCACGGGGGCTCGCATTAGAGGCCGGGAGGCTGGACGGGGTCGCGGAGTTCGCGGCCCACGGGCGCGGGCTCGAACTCGTGGGGGAGTTGACGGACGCCGAAACGTTCGACCGCTTTCTGGTCATGATGGGACGGAGGGCAGCCAAGACGTCTGGGGCCACGGCCAGGGTGAGCAGGCCGGCGTCGGTCAGCCAGGGCGGCCGTGCACGACGCCGGCGGGTCTTCAACCGGTCTTCGATGTGCACGTGCGGTGCCGTTGAGAGGGTGTCTGTTCCGGTCGCCGCAACCCGATGCCGGACACCCTCCCCACGTCTGAGAACCCTGCCTTTGGAGCTGCTCGTCTAGCTCTTCAGGCCCGAGAACGCGATGCCCTGCATGATGCGCCGCTGGAAGATCAGCAGCACGATCATGACCGGGACCACCGCGAGCGCCGCGCCCGCCATGATGTAGTAGGCCCGGCCCGACTCCGTGCTCGCGAGCTGCTGCAACGCCAGCGGCAGCGTGTAGAGGTCGGGGCTGTTGAGCACGATCAGCGGCCACACCAGGTCGTTCCAGTGGAAGATGAAACTGGTGATGGTCACGACGGCCAGCACCGGCTTCGACAGCGGCAGGATCACCCGCCAGAAGATCGCCATCCGGCCCGCGCCGTCGATCCGGGCGGCTTCCTCCAGTTCGACCGGAAGTGTGCGGAAGAACTGCCGCATGAGGAAGATGTCCAGCACCGAGGCGACGTTGGGCAGGATGATGCCCCACGGGGAGTCGTAGACGCCGAGCATCTGGGTGACGTGCAGCCGGGGGACCAGCAGGGTGATCGTCGGCACCATCATGCCGGCCAGCATCAGGACGAAGATCTTGTCCCGGCCCGGGAACGGGATGCGCGCGAACGCGTAGGCCGCCAGGGCGTCGATCAGCAGCTTCAGCGGGACCAGCACACAGGTGATCCACACGCTGTTCCAGAACGCCGTGCCCAGGCCGCTGATGGTGAAGACGTACTCGTAGTTCCCCAGCGTGGGGTTCCACTCGCCGGTCTTCTTGTCCAGCGGGAGGAGCTGCGGCACCTGGGTGTAGACGTCGGGGCCGTTCTTGAACGACGTCGCCAGCATCCACACGAACGGGACCACCGACACCAGCGCCAGCAGGATCAGCGCGATGTAGATGGGCAGGCGGCGTACCGTCTTCTGGTTCACGACGCCTCCTGCTTCATGAACTTGAACTGCACGAACGTGATGATCATGATGAAGACCAGGAGGATGAACGACATCGCGCAGGCGGCGCCCATCGCGTTGTAGCGGAAGGCGTACAGGTAGATGTGCAGCACGTAGGCCAGGCCCGACTGCTCGGGGCCGCCGGTGACGCTCCGGTTGCCGCCGCCGCTGAAGATGACGTACACGAGCCCGAAGACCTGGAGCGCGGCGATGATGCCGGTCACGACGAGGTAGAACGTGGTCGGGCGGAGCATCGGGACCGTCACCTTGAAGAAGCGCTGCACCGGGCCCGCGCCGTCGATGACCGCCGCCTCCCTGATCGACTCGGGGATGCTCTTCAGGCCCGCCAGGTAGATGATCATCGAGATGCCGCACTGCCACGCGGCGATGAACGCCAGCGCCGGGATGACCAGTTCCGGGGTGTTCAGCCAGTTCTGCCGGGGGATGCCGACCAGCCCGAGCACCGCGTTGACCAGGCCGTACTGCGGGTCGTAGAGCCAGCGCCAGATGGCGCCGACCGCCGCCTCGGCCGTCACGACGGGCAGGAACAGCAGCAGCCGGAACAGGTTCGAGCCGCGCCTGACGGCGTTGATCAGCAGCGCCTGGCCCAGCGCGGTCACCAGCGTCAGCGGCACCGCGACCAGCGTGTACTGCAGGGTGACCTGGATCGACTTCCAGAAGTGGGGATACTTCACGTCGTCGAAGAACAGGTCGGTGTAGTTCTGCAGGCCGACCCAGATCGGCGCGGAGTGCAGGTCCCACTCGGTGAAGCTGTAGTACAGGGCCGCCAGGGCCGGATAGAGCAGGAAGATGATGAAGTACACCATCGCGGGGGCGATGAGCAGCCACCCGATCAGATGGTCACGCCTGCCGATGCCCGGACGGCGGCGCCGTCCGGGCCTGGCCGGCGTCTCGGCGGGCCGCTGGGCCACGACCGGAGATGCCACGGTTGCCTCGCTTCCGTGAATGACTGGGCTAGCCGTTCCAGCCGAGCAGGGCGCGGGTCTTGTTCGCCGCGTCGGTGAGCGACTCCTGGGCGGTCATCTTGCCGCTCAGCGCCGACTCCAGGGCCGGGGCGATGATCTCGTCGTTGATCTGGATCCACTGCGGGACGGCCGGACGCGCCTGCGCCACCTTGAGCTGCTCCAGGAAGGCCTGCTGCTGCTCGCCGAAGGTGGCGGCGTCGCGCTCGGCGGCCTCCTTGTTGACCGGGAAGCCGCCCAGGGCCTGGGCCAGCACCGTGTTGTTCGTGGCGTTGGTCAGGTGCTGCAGCCACTTCCACGCGAGCTGCTCGTTCTTGCCCTTGGTGAACACGACCGCGTTCTCGCCGCCGATGTTGCCGGCGGGAGTCGTCTTGTACGGCAGCGGGGCGACGTTGAAGTCGAGGTCGGGGAACTGGTCCTTGATCGTGGCGACGTCCCACGGGCCGGAGATCATCATGCCCGCGAGGCCGTTGGCGAACGCCTGGTCGGAGTCGGTGATCTCACGGGGCGACGACGGCAGCAGGTCGACCCAGAGCTGGAGGGCCTCCACGGCCGGCGGCTGGTCGAACAGGATCTTCTTGTTCGCCTCGTCGACCATCTGGCCGCCGGCTCCGCCGACCACGCCCGGCCACATCCAGGCGCCGTAGCCGTCGCCCTTCGGCACCACGATGCCGGCCACCTTCGGGTCCTTCTGGTGGATCGCGGCGCTCATCGACTTGAGCTCGTCCCAGGTCTTCGGCGGGGTCGGGACGAGGGCCTTGTTGTAGAAGAGGGCGACCGCGGTGTGGTCGATCGGGAAGCCGTAGAGTTTGCCGCCCACCTTGTTGGTGTTGAGCGCGCCCTCCCAGAAGTCGGCCTCGTTGAGCGTGCCGGCCGGGACCTCCTTGATGGTGCCCTCCAGCGCGAAGCGGGAGACCAGGGGCTGGTCGAGGATGCCGACGTCGGGGACGGTGTTCCCGGCAAGGGCGGAACCGAGCTTGGTGTTGTAGTCGTCCTTGGGGATCTTGACGATGTTCACCTTGACCCCGGGGTTGGCCTTCTCGAAGTCCGTGCGGATCTTCTCGACCACTTCGCCGGCCTGCGGGGTGCGGTCCTGGAACATCCAGTAGGTCAACTCCGTGGCAGACCCCGCGCCGCCCTCTTCGGAGCCGCCGCCGCAGGCGGCGAGCCCGGCGAGCAGCACCGCTGCGGCAGCCGCCCCAGTGACTCTCCTGATCATTTCCATCTCCTTCTCGGGGGGGTTGAACAGACGATAATGTAAGACGCAAAAAAAGATCAGTCCCTCGTCGGAAACGCTTTGGTAACGCGACACCCGCTACCCTGTGCGGCGGCACTTGCCTGGTAGCCGTTTCGTTCACGCATTGAACTAACATGTCGGCATAAAACGGGAGGACAGGCCCATGGCAAGGCCGGAGCGCAAGACGGTCAGGGACGTCCGGAAGGGGAACCGCGGCATGCTGCTGCGGACGTTGTACTTCGGCGGTCCCCGCAGCCGACATGAGCTGACCGGGCTCACCGGCCTGAGCGCGGCGACCATCAGCACCATGACCGGCGACCTCCTGACCGAGAAGATCCTCATGGAGGCCGGCCAGGTCGACAGCGACGGCGGCCGGCCGAGGGTGCTGCTGCGGGTCAATCCGGTGTACGCCTACCTCATCGGCGTCGACGTCGCCGAGACCCACGTGCGGGTCGAGCTCTTCGACCTCGAGATGACCGAGAAGGCCCGGGTCGACTACACCCTCCGGCCCTCCCACCACGACATCGAGCTGGTGGCGCGGCGGATCCTGGCCGGGATCGACGTCGTGCTGGCCGACGGCCAGGTCACCGCGGCCCAGGTGCTCGGCGTCGGCATCGGGGTGCCCGGGATCGTCGAGCGCGGCGCCTCCGACGCGCTCATCCACGCCAAGACCTTCGGCTGGGACGGCGTCCCGCTGGGGGCGCTGATGCGGGCCGGCACCTCCCTGCCCGTCTTCATCGACAACGGCGCCAAGACGATGGGGCAGGCCGAGTTGTGGTTCGGGGCCGGCCGGGGGGCCGACCACGCGGTGATCGTGCTGATCGGGTCGGGGGTCGGGGCCACGGTGGTCGCCGACGGCCAGGCCGTGCGGGGAACCTCGAACTCGGCCGGCGAATGGGGCCACACCAAGATCGAGATGAACGGCCGGCCGTGCCGCTGCGGCTCTCGTGGTTGCCTGGAGGCCTACATCGGGGCCGAAGGACTGCTGGCCAGGGCCGGGGTGCCGGCCCAGACGACCGACTGGCCGTCGGCGCTCGGCCGGGTGCTCGCCGACGGCGGGCCGGTCGTCGACGAGACGCTCACCTACCTGGGGACCGGCCTGGCGAACCTGATCAACATGCTGAACCCGGAGCGCATACTGATCGGCGGCTGGGCCGGCCTGATGATCGGCGAACGGCACCTCGACCAGATCCGCGTCGTGGTGGGGGAGAACTCCCTCACCCAGCCCTACAACGCGACCTCGATCGTGCTGGGAGAGCTGGGGCCCGACGCGGTCGCCATGGGGGCGGCCACGCTGGTGCTGGAGGAGTTCCTCGACGCGAGCGCTCCACTGCGGTTGCACGCCGCCAGTTGATGCTTATGTCAAAGGGTTGAACTAAGGTTCCGGCACGACGAACGCCAGCGAAACAGATCTAGCCGCGAGAGCCGGCGGAACGACCATCACGGCCGGTCGTCGCGGGCGGCGGCCAGGAACATGGCAGTCGCGGCGACCGCCGGGGGCACTGCCGGGGCCACGAAGTAGACCAGTTCGCTCACGTCGCCGCCCAAGCCGTAGTGGCAGTCGGAGTAGGCGATCAAAGTGAAGAGGAAGGTCACGGTGCCGTGGCCGCCGGTCAGCAGCAGCGCCCCCGCGAGCATCCGGACCGTCACCCGGCCGAGCCGGGGCCGGCCGCGGATGGTGGCCACGGCCAGGACGAGGAGCCCGGCCACCACGATCGCGGGGGCGGCGGAGACGGACACCACCTGATCGACGGAAGGCCCGGCATCCGTCTCCTCCGGTGTGTAGGCGCACTCGCCGTCGGGGTCGACGTAGGCGATCGGCCCCATCGGCGCGCCCCCGCCCGCGACCAGGTTGGCCATCGACACGCAGAACGCCAGGGCGAAGTAGATCAGGGATCTCCAGGACACGGGCGCACAATCTAGCGGTGGCGGCCGACAACGAACTCCCGGCGGTGGTCGCCCTTCCCCGGGAAGACCATCAGGAACATGATCTGCGGCTGGTAGCCGTCGGTCGACCGGAAGCGGCCCCTGTCCGGTCGCTCGCCACATGGGCCGGGCCGATCGGCGGGCGATGGCGGTTGAGGTCGCAGAAGACCTCGGAGGCCGCGGCGGCCAGATCGTAGGTCCGATCGGGGCGAGGTCGTAGACCGACTTCGCCTTGAGGGGATGACGCGCGCAGGCCGCCCGTAGGCGACCAGGTCGCGGTCGGGAATGCCGGCGAAACGCCCGCCTCCGCGCACGCCGCACAGGAACGCGGCCTCGCCGAGTCGTGACAGGTGGCGCACGAACAGGAAGTCGCCGAAGCCGGGGAACGCCCGCATCCGCACACCGGTCGGCGCCGGCCCGTAGACGAGGGTCGGCGACATCGATGATCTCCGGGGCATGGGCGGCAACCCTGGCGACTCCCGCCGACAGAGTGATATAAAACCATCAAGTTAAATAACTGAAAGGTTATCCGCCTATGCTGGACGCCACGTTCGCCGCCCTGGCCGACCCCACCCGCCGGGCGATCCTGGCCCGGCTCGCCCAGGGCGAGGCCACGGTCTCCGAACTGGCCGCCCCGTTCGCGATGAGCCAGCCCGCCGTCTCCAAGCACCTCAAGGTCCTGGAGAAGGCGGGCCTGATCACCCGGGGGAGAGACGCCCAGCGCCGGCCCTGCCGCCTCGCCGCCGAGCCGCTGCGCGAGGCGACCGAGTGGCTGGCCGGTTACCGCGACTACTGGGAGGAGAGCTTCCAGCGGCTCGACTCCCTGCTGCGGGGCATGGAATGACCGACGTCGTCACCCGGGGCGAACGGGAGATCGTCGTCAGCCGCCGGTTCGCCGCTCCCCGCGAGCGGGTGTTCGCCGCGCTCACCGTGCCCGGCCTGCTCGTCCAGTGGTACGGCGCGCGAGGGTGGCGGTTGACGGAGTGTTCGTTCGAGGCCGTCGTGGGGGCCGCCTACCGGTTCGTCTCCGAGGGGCCGGGCGGGGCGCGGATGGTGCAGCGCGGGGAGGTGCGGGTGGTCGAGCCGCCCGTGTCGATCACGATCAGCGAGGTCTTCGACGAGCAGTCGTATCCCGGGGTCACCGTGATCACCCACGAGCTCGCCGAGGAGGGGGCCGGCACCCTCCTCACCACCACGATCCGCTACGCCACCCCCGGCGGCCGGGCGACCGCGCTGCGGTATCCGATGGCCAGGGGCATGGCGGAGGCGTACACGAGAATCGATCTGCTGTTGGAAGGACAGGCATGAACTGGACGCTCGAAGTGGTCGTCGTGCCCGTGTCGGACGTCGACCGGGCCAAGGCCTTCTACGCCGACCGGCTGGGCTTCGCCGTCGACCATGACACGGCGCTCGGCGACGACGTCAGGATCGTGCAGCTCACCCCGCCCGGGTCGGGCTGCTCGATCGTGATCGGGAAGGGGGCGGTGCCGGAGATGCCGCCGGGGTCGCTCCGGGGGCTCCAGCTTGTGGTGCCGGACATCCGGAAGGCGCACGCGCTGCTCGTGGAGCGGGGGGTCGACGTGACCGACGTACAGAAGATCGGGGAGAACCCCCGGCCGGTGCCCGACCCCCTCGACAACGTCGGGTTCGTGTTCTTCGACGACCCCGACGGGAACGGGTGGGCGGTGCAGCAGATCTCGTCACGAGGCTGACCGCCCACGGGTGGTCAGTCGGTCGCCAGGATCACGTCGGAGGCCTTCACGATCGCCGTGACCCGGCTGCCGACGCCCAGTCCGAGCTCCTCGGCCGCCTCGGCGGTGATCGACGCGACCAGCCGGAGGCCGCCCGCCGACAACTCGACGTTGGCGGTGGCCTCGCCCCGCGTGACCCCGGTGACCTCGGCCGGGATCGCGTTCCGTGCACTCAGCTTCATGATCGTTCTCTGCCCGGGCTCGCGGGGGCGGAAAACACCCTGTCCGTAGACTGGGGAACGGACGAAAGGGGTAAGTCATGCGCCTTGACGGCACGGTCGCCCTGGTCACCGGGGCGTCGAGCGGAATCGGGGAGGCCGCCGCTGTGGCGCTCGCCCACCAGGGCGCCGCGGTCGCGGTGGTGGCCCGGCGGCGGGAACGCCTGGAGGACCTGGCCGCCCGGATCGGCAAGGACGGCGGACGGGTCCTGGTGATCGAGGCCGACGTGACCGACGAGGCGCAGGCCCGCGCGGCCGTCGAGCGCACCGCCTCCGAGCTCGGCCGGATCGACACCCTGGTCAACAACGCCGGCGTCATGCTCCTCGGGCCCGCCCAGGACGCGCCCGTCGCCGAATGGCAGCGGATGGTCGAGGTCAACGTCCTGGGCCTGCTCTACTGCGCGCACGCCGCGCTGCCGCACCTGATCAGGGCCGCCGACGACGGGCCCCGCTACGTCGCCGACATGGTCAACATCTCCTCGGTCGCGGGGCGGATCGCCCGGAGCGGGAGCGGCGTCTACAACCTCACCAAGCACGGCGTCGGCGCGTTCAGCGAGGCGCTGCGGCAGGAGGTCGCCAGGAAGCACGTGCGGATCTCGCTGGTCGAGCCGGGCGCGGTGGAGACCGAGCTCGCCGGGCACAACCGGCCCGAGGTGCTGGAGGGACTCAGGAGCACCTTCGGCGACATGGAGCGCATGCAGCCGGAGGACATCGCCGACGCGATCGCCTACGTCGTGACCCGGCCCCGGCACGTCGCGATCAACGAGGTGCTCATCCGGCCGACGGAGCAGGAACGGTAAGCCGAGGAGGGCGAGATGCCGAAAGCCTACGTGTACCGGGAATACGGTGGCCCCGAGGTCGAGGAGTTCGCCGACCTGCCCAAACCCACCGCCGGACCGGGTCAGGTCGTCGTCAGGGTCAGGGCCGCCGGGGTCAACCCGGCCGACTGGAAGCGCCGCACCGGCTGGCGCGGGCCGGGCGTCAACCCCGACCACTTCCCGGCCGTCTTCGGCAACGAGGTCGCCGGGGTGATCGCCGAGATCGGGCCCGGCGTCACCGGGCTCAAGCCGGGGGAGGCCGTCTTCGGCAGCCCGCTGAAGGGCGGGTACGCCGAGTACGCCGTCCTCCCGGCGTCCGGCCTGGCCCGCAAGCCCGACGTGGTGTCGTTCGAGGACGCCGCCACCCTGCCCGTCGCCGCCGCCACGGCCTACGACGGCATCCGCCAGCTCGGACTGCCGCGCGGCGGCACCCTGCTGATCACCGGTGTCGGCGGGGGCGTGGGCACGGCCGCCGCGCAGATCGCCCGGCACGCCGGAGTGCGCGTGATCGGCACCGCCGACCCGGAGAAGCGGCGGTTCGTCGAGTCGCTCGGGGCGGCGTACGTGGAACCGGGCCCCGGCGTCGCCGAGCGGGTGCGCGCGGTGGCCCCGCAGGGCGTCGACGGGATCTACGACCTGGTCGGCGGCGACGCGCTCCGCGAGGTCGCGCCGCTCCTGAAGGACCACTCGAAGCTGATCTCCGCCGGAGACCAGACCACGGCCAGGGACCTGGGCGGCAAGCCGGTCGCGCGGGCCCGCACCAAGGAGGTGCTGGGCGCGGTCGCCGATCTGGTGGCAGACGGCGTGCTCGACCCGCACGTGACCGCGACCTATCCGCTCGACCAGGCCGACCGGGCGCTGAGGGAGGTCGAGAACGGGCACGCACGAGGCAAGATCGTCATCACCGCGTGAGCGGTTCGCGGCGGCCCGGGTGGCCCGGCTGGCCACCGCGGGTCCGCACGTGGTGCCGGTGACGTTCGCCCTGGAGGGCGACGTGATCGTGACCGCGGTCGACCACAAGCCCAAGACGACCCGGCGGCTGCGCCGCCTGGAGAACATCGCGGCCGATCCCCGCGTGAGCGTGCTCGCCGACCATTACGAGGAGGACTGGGAGAGGTTGTGGTGGGTACGGGCGGACGGCACCGCCCGGGTCGTCGACGAATGGCCGGTCGATTCGTTGACGGCAAAATATCCGCAATATCGGGAAATTCCGCCTGTCGGGCCGTTCATCGTGATCGATGTACATCTATGGCGGGATTGGGCGGCGCTGCCAGACTAGACGCATGCCGTTATGGGGGAGACGCCTGCTGGTCGTCCTGGCGATCTGGGCGGCCGCGCTCGCGTTCGAGCACTGGTCGCCGGCGGACGACCTCGGCGACTTCGTGCTGATCTTCATGGCGCCCCTCACCCTGGGCCTGGTCCTCGGCTGGCTGGCGCGGCTGCCCTGGTGGTTGCCCACGGGCCTGCTGGCCTTTCCCGGCGCCTATTTCGTGCTGGTCACCGCGTCGGCATGGCACGACCTGCTGGAGGCGCGAACTCCGCCGACGCCGGTCGGCCTGGCCTTTCCGGCGCTCGGATATCTGCTCGTCTCGTGGTTGTTCTCACCCGGGTTCCGCCGGCCGAAGATCGGCCTGAGCGCCCTCCTCGTCGCGTTGTTCGCGGTGACCGGACCGCTGGAGGAGCTCAGATCCGACACCGAGTTCCAGGAGATGATCACCGCCGCGGGTGTGCCGCTGGTCGTGCCGGTCATCCCCGGCCACACCCTGGTCTCGTCGAGCAGCCTCCCGTTGAACGGGGAGATAGAACTGACCTACGCGTCGCCCGACGGCGAGACCGAGATCGAGGTCTACCTCCATCACGAGACCAGCGATCCCCGGGAGATGTGTCTCGACCCGGTCCCCCGATACCCGATCGACGCGCGCGCCGACTGCCGCCAGGCCGCGCCGGGGGTGTGGGTCAGGACCGCCGGGGGCTTCACCCGCGCGGTCGGCCGGGCGGGTGGCGTGACCATCCAGATGACCGCCCGCGACGTGCCCGAAGACGTTCTGGTAGGCGGCTTCGCCCAGACCAGGCCGGTGACGGCGGAGGAACTCGGGGAGCTCAGGGACGTCTGAAGGCCGCCCGCAGGTTCCGTGCGACGTGCTCCCTGGCCTCGTCGGCGGCGTCGAAGAAGCCCGGGAAGGAGAAGAACCCGTGCAGCGTGCCCGCGTAGTCGTGATGGTCGACCGGCACCCCGGCGTCCGCCAGCGCCTTCGCGTACGCCCGCCCCTCGTCCCGCAGCACGTCGTATTCGGCGGTGACGACGGTCGCGGGGGCCAGGCCCGACTTGTCGGCCAGGTGGAGGGGGGACAGGCGGGGGTCGCGGGGGTCGGCGCCCGGGGCGTACTTGCGGACGACCCAGGCCATGTCGGTCACGCTGAGGCCGAAGCCGTGGGCGAACTCGGTGTAGCTCGGGGTGTCCATGGCCACGTCGGTCACCGGGTAGACGAGCGCCTGGTGGGCGAGCGGCAGCCCGGCGTCGCGGGCCAGCCAGGCGGTCACGGCGGCCAGGTTGCCCCCGGCGCTGTCGCCCGCGACCGCGACCGGTCCCGGTTCCCCGCCGTAGAGGGCCGGCCGGTCGAAGACGTCGCGGACGACCGCCCAGGCGTCGTCGACGGCGGCCGGGAAGACGTGCTGGGGCGCCAGCCGGTAGTCGGCCATCACGACCACCGCTCCGGTGCGGACCGCCAGGTCACGGCCCAGGGGATCGAGCTGGGAGAGGGTACCGTAGACCCAGCCGCCGCCGTGGAGGTAGACCACGACGGGAAGCGATTGTTCGCCGGTGGGGCGATAGATGCGTACGGGAACGCCGGCGGCCGTCGTGTCGACGGCCGAGAAGACCTCGACGGGGGCCCCGCGCTCGGCGGTCTTGTTGTCGAGGCCGCGGAGCACGGCCACGTCGTCGTCGGTGAGCGCGTCGAGGTCGGCGCCGGACACGGGCGGGAAACGGTCGAGGAAGAATTGGGACTGCGGGTGCAGCGGCATGCGCGAGAACATACTCGACTTCGCGGGACGAATCTGCTCTAACGGTGAGCAATCGTCCAAGCACCAAGAGCTCATCAACGGCAGGTAAGCGGACCCTAACGAACGAGCTGATCACAAGTGCACTTCGGTGGGTCCCCCTGAAGGAGAACTGTGAGAGACTCCAGCATTGCGGGGCGGTAGCTCAGCCGGTCAGAGCATCGGACTCATAATCCGTGGGTCGTGGGTTCAAGTCCCACCCGCCCTACTCAAAACCCCAGGCCAACCCGCCGAGAGCGGACGGCCCTCCACAGGATATCCGGTGATCGACGCAAGATGATCATTGGACCGTGCCGGAGAGCGGCCCGGTGTGACGCCGGGCCGTCTCCACTCCGGGCCGGCGGCCCGATCAGGCCGTCAGCGGGTCGTGTTCCCAAGTTCCGTCGAGCCGCACCGCCGTGTCGGGCCGAAGGTCTCGGAGGGCGTCAGCCGATGTGGCTGACGATCTTCGGGCGCAGTGCCATGGCCGCCAGTGCGGCCAGGGCGGTCGTGCCCGCCACCGCCAGGATCGTCGGGGTGGAGATCTCCACGCCCGCCGAGGCCACGATCACCGCGGCCGTCGCCGTCACGCTCAGCACGGTCGTCGCCATCAGCAGGCTCGTGGTGGTCGTCGTCTGCCGGCCCATGTACGCCGTCAGCGCCGCCCCCACGACCAGCAGCGAGCCCACCACGCCGAGCACGGGCGGCAGCGTCTCGGTCGTCACGTCGCCGGTGGAGAGCATCTCGGCGTGGGTCAGGACGTCGTACTCGCCGCCGAGGGTGGCCTGCAGGCGGTTCCGCAGCTCGCCGGGGTCGACGTCGCCGTCGGCGCGCACGTGCACCACCTCGGTCTCCAGCGATCCGACCAGGTCGGCCGCCGACATCGGCAACACGCCCAGCGTGCCCCGCACGTCGTAGGCCGGGTTGCCGCGGGACTCGGTGACGCCGGTGATCTCGAAGGCGCGGTCGGCGCCGTTGCCGTGCACCATGATCGTCTCGCCGACCTCCAGGTGGAGCTGGTCGGCGGTGCGCCGGTCGAGGACCGCCTCGGAGGCGCTGCGGGGGACGTCGCCCTCGACTCCCGACGACGACAGCAGCGCCAGGTCGACGGCGACCGCCTCCAGCGGGACCAGGGTGCCGAAGCCGACCAGGCCGACCTCGCCCCCCTGGACGGGGACGGCGTCGGCCACGCCGGGCACCGCCCGTATCTGCGTGACGGCCGTCTCGGGCAGGGAGGGAATCGTCCCGACCCCCGGGTAGCCCACGGGGAGGACGGCCGCGTCGAAGGGGGATTCGGCGCCCGACAGGCAGCGGGCGATGTGCCAGCCGGCACCGGAGAGATGGAGGCCCGTGCCGATCAGCAACAGGCCCGCGAGCGCCGCGACGACGCAGCCCGCCAGCGCCCTGAGGTGGCGACTGGTGCCCGACATTGAAGTCCCCCATACCCGTTCTGCTAAATGGTCTCAAAATGGTCAACACCGCCGGGCCGCAAATAAAGCCCGACGGTGCACGATCGACCGAAAGTTTTACGTTCTATGGGCGGGTGTAGGCGAGGGTGAAGCTGCCCGAGCCGCTGTAGCCGTGGACGCGGTACCGGTAGGTGCCCGCGGTTCCGCTGTAGGTGACGGTCTCGTCGGGGCCGGAGCTGGTGCCGCTGGCCACGTTGGTCCAGGTCGAGCCGCTCAGGCGCTGGAGGTAGAGGTCGAAGTCGACCCCGTTCGGGCCGTCGAGGCACAGGCGGTGAGTGCCCGCGTTGGCGGTGAACTGGGTGCTGTAGGCGTTGCCGCCGCTGCTGACCGAGCCGGTGGTGGTGCTGGCGTAGCCGGTGCAGGTGCCGCCGGGCGGGGCGCCCGTGGTGGTCAGGGTCAGGCCGTACGCCGACAGGATCTCGTTGACCGGCTGGAAGTAGGTGGTGCCGCCGACGGAGCAGTTGCCGCTACCGCCGGAGGTGACGCCCTGGGCCTGGGTGCCGGAGATCCACGAGCCGCCCGAGTCGCCGGGCTCGGCGCAGACGTTGGTGCGGGTCACGCCTGAGACGGTGCCCTGCGCGTAGGTGACCGAGGTGCCAATCTGCTGGACGGTGCCGCAGTGCCAGCCGGTGGTGGAGCCGGAGCGGCAGATGGAGCCGCCGACGACCTGCGCCGTGGAGCCCGAGACGGTGGCGGAGGTGCCGGCCACGGTCGGCGTCGGCACCCAGTTGGAGTTCACCGCGACCCAGGCGTAGTCGTTGCCGGGGAACGAGGAGCCCTGGAAGGTGCCCTGCGCGACCCGGTTGTAGCCCTGGGTCGAGCTGCCGGTCGTGCCGCAGTGGCCCGCGGTGACGAACCCGGGGGTGCTGCCGCGGGTGACCGAGAAGCCGATGGAGCAGCGGCCCGAGTTGTTGATGTAGTAGGCGTCGCCGCCGCGCAGGTCGTAGTAGGGGATCGGCTGCTCGCTGGACGCGACGAAGGTCACGGCCGCCTTGTCGACCCCGGCCGAGGCCACGAACGCCTCGGCGGCGGCCTGGTCGCGGGTCTCGACGACGACCGAGTTCGACTTCACGTCGACGTAGTAGACGGGCACGGTCTGCGGGGCGGTGGCGGCGTCGAGCTTGTCCTTGAGCGTGGTCAGGTCGCCCAACGACCGGGTCACGACCTGTGCCTTGGCGCCGCCGGCCTCGATGGCGCCGACCTTGGACGCGTCCGAGGTCGCGATCGTCAGCGAGTTCGCGGTGTCGCCGCTGAGCCACGACCCGCCGAAGGCGGCGCCGAGGTCGGTGCGGACCTTGCCTTCGAGCTTGCCGAGCCTGGCCTCGTTGACGAGGCGGAGCTGGGCCTGCTCGGCGGAGAGGTTGAGGTCGCGCTGGAGGGCCTCCAACATCGAGGGTGCCGGTTTCGCCGGCGCCGCGACGGCGGCCGGGGCGGAGGACAGGACGAGGGCGACGCCCATGGTGAGGGCGCTCGCCGCGCTCAGGATGTGCCTGCTGCGCATCGATTCTCCTTGGGGGCTGGGAGTGCCCTGAACGTAAACTCCAGGTGCGTCCCAGAGGAGCCGTCGTTTGCCCCCTATCACCGTGTTATGGCCCGCCTACGGCATGGTTCCGTAGCCCGGGTTCCGGGCCAGCCAGTTCGAATAGGGTGTGCTCTGCCTGACCGCGTCGAGGTGGGAGAACTTGGCGTGGCTGACCACGGCCGGCGCCGACTGGGCGGCCGGGGTCTCCGGATGCCATCCGAGCAGTTGCCGCCAGCGCAGCGGCGCCCCGCGCACGGGTAAGGCCACCATCCCCTCGCTCCGGCGGAAGGTGGCCTGGCACAACGCCACGGCACGGCCGACCCGCACCAGGTGGACACAGGTCGCGACGTCGGTCTCGTAGATCGCCTCGGGGGCGAACCCCGACCGCGACGCGGCCACGGCGAAGCACTCGCCGAAGCAGCCGTCGCCGGGGGTGACCGCCCACTGCTCCCTGGCGAAGTCGCCGAGCTCGACCTCCCGTTCCCCGGCCAGCGGATGCGACTCGGCGACCAGCACGAACACCGGGTCGTTGGCGACCAGGGCCCACGACAGCGCCTCGTCGCCGGGCGGCCGGGAGTCGCCGCAGACCCCGATGAGGGCGAAGTCGAGCCGGCCGAGCATCACCTTGGTGGCCAGCTCCCCGGTCGACCACGACGTGGCGGTGGTGATCACGGCGCCGGGCTCGGCGGCGGCCAGCCGGTCGACCAGGCCGCCCAGGATCGGCCCGTTGGCGGCGCCGATCCGGTAGCGGCGGCCGTCGGGTTCGCCGTTGGCGAGCCGGGCGGCCTCCTCCTGCAGTTGCTGCACGGCGGGCAGCAGCACCTGCGCGCGGGCGAGCACCAGCTCCCCGAGCGCGGTCGGGCGGGAACCGGTGTGGTCCCGCTCGAACAGGCTGCCCCCGAGTGCCCGTTCGATCCGCTTCAACTGTGCGGTGAGCGCGGGCTGGGCGAGCCCGAGCGCACTGGCCGCCTTGGTGACGCTGCCGGTCTCGGCGACCATACGCACGATTCTCAGATGGCGGAGCTCGAGGTCCATAACGTGAAGGTATGACCCCCGAATAACTCCAGCAATGATGATTTGTCACACATTCTGACTAGTCATGTCGGAAAAGGTCCATCAAGACTCCGTCACCGCCGTTACCCCCCGGCAAGGGGCAGGGTAGGCCTCCCCAGACGAACGGGGGGCATGAGTGAGGACCTTTCTCGCGCTGGCGCTGGTTGTCGGCGTGGTCGCCTGTGGCGCCCAGAAGCCGAGGCGGATGGGTCCGGCCGAGATCATCGCTCGCGGCTTCAAGATCGGGCTGATGCTCCCCGACCTGACGACCCCCCGGTGGGAGAAGTTCGACCGTCCGTACATCACCTCGTCGATCGCCCAGCTCTGCCCCAACTGCGAGATCGTCCCGGTCAACGCCGAGGGCGACCCCGTCGCGCAGCGCCGCCAGCTCGACCAGCTCACCGCCCAGGGGATCAAGACCGTCATCCTGACCCCGGTGGACGCCCGCGGCATCCGGCCGTCGGTCGACAACGCCGTCGCGCGGGCCGTCCGGATCGTCTCCTACGACCGTCTCGCGGAGGGCCCCATCGACGCCTACACCTCCTTCGACAACGTCGAGGTGGGCCGGCTGCAGGGCCAGGCCCTGGTCGACGCCATCAGGGCACGCGGCCGCAAGGGCGAGGTCATCATGCTCAACGGCCCGACCACCGACCCCAACTCCGCCGAGTTCAAGGCCGGCGCCCACATGGCCATGGACGGCCGGGTCCGCATCGGCGCCGAGTACGACACCCCCGCCTGGAGCGCCGAGGACGCCGAACGCGAGTCGGAGATGGCCATCGACCGCCTCGGCCTGGACGACATCGCCGGCGTGTACGCCGCCAACGACGGCCTGGCCGGCGGCGCCGCGTCGTCGATCCGCGACTCGGGCCTGCCCCCGGACACCCCGCTGACCGGCATGGACGCCGACCTGGAGGCCATCCATCGCATCATGCTCGGCACCCAGACCATGACCATCTACAAGCCGATCCAGCCCGAGGCCCAGAACGCCGCCCAACTGGCCGTCGACCTGGGCGCCGGACGGCCGATCTCGGGCACCAGCACGGTGAGCAACGGCAGCAGGCGGGACATCCCCGCCATGATCACCAAGGCGATCGTGGTGACCCGGACGACGATCAAGGACACCGTGGTCAGAGACGGCTTCTGGACGGTCAACGAGGTCTGCAACCCGGCCACCATGAAGTCGATGTGCCAGGAGCTAGGCATCACCTGACGACTCGTCGGAGGGATCGGGCACGTCCTTGGGCCGCAGCCGCTCCCACAGCAGGAACACCGCCGCCAGCACCAGCATCCCGGCCCCGGTCCACAGGTTGATGCGCACCCCCTCGGCCTTCGCGATCTCCTCGGCCCCGTCGAGGAGGCCGGCGACGACCAGGATCACGCCGTAGACGGCGAACAGGCCGCCCAGGATGCGGCGGATGTCGAACAACATCGGGTCCTCCTTACAGGAACGGCAGGTAGAGGCCGGCGGCCAGGACCAGCGCGCCGGAGCCGAGGATCACGGGGGAGCGGTACCACGCCCGGTCCCCGGCCAGGGAGTCGTCCTTGAGGTCGACGTCGGTCAGCCCGTACACCAGACCGCGCAGCTCCTCCTCCGGCTTGGGTGTGGTCACCAGCGTGATCACGACCGACACGACCGCGTCGACCGCGAACGCCGCCCCCGCCGCGACGAACGAGGCGTTCAGGTCGGTGCCGAGGTCGAAGACCCCCGCCCGATAGGGGATGTAGACCGCGAACGCCGCCAGGGTGCCCGCGATGATGCCCCAGAAGCCGGCCCAGGGGGTCATCCGCTTCCAGAACAGGCCGATGATGAACGTCGCGAACAGGGGCGCGTTGAAGAACGCGAACAGCGCCTGGAGGTAGTTCATGATGTTCGAGAAGCCGGCCGCGATGAACGCCGTCCCGATCCCGGCCACCACACCGCCGATGGTGGCGAGGCGCCCGAGCCGTACATAGAACTCGTCGGGTCTGCCGCCGTCCACGTGACCCTTCCAGATGTCGTACGTGAACACGGTGTTGAACCCCGAGACGTTCGCCGCCATGCCCGCCATGAACGACGCGAGCAGGCCGGTCACCGCGACCCCGAGCACCCCGTTGGGCAGGAACTCGTTCATGAGCAGCGGGATCGCGTAGTTGTACGCGGGCCCGCCTTCCTTCCCCAGGTTCGAGAACAACACGAGCGCGACGAGGCCCGGGATCACCGTCACGACCGGGATCAGCAGCTTCGGGTAGGCCGCCACGATCGGCGTCAGCCGCGCCGCGTTGGTGTTGCGGGCCGACAACCCGCGCTGCACCTCGGCGAAATTGGTCGTCCAGTAACCGAACGACAACACGAACCCGAGCCCGAACACGATCCCGATCCAGCTCGCCCCCAGCGGATTGTCCGTGGACGCGGTCGTCGACCACGTGTGCAGCCCGCCCTCGCCGAGCACGCTCTCGCGGACCTTCCGCCCGAGCCCCTCGAACCCCCCGACCCGGATCAGCCCCAGGACCACCACGGGCACCAGGCCCGCGATGATCACGAAGAACTGCATGACCTCGTTGTAGATGGCCGACGACAACCCGCCCAGGGTGATGTACGCCAGCACGATCGCCGCCGAGACGATCACCGACACCCAGAGGGGCCAGCCGAGCAGCGCCTCCATCACGAGGGCCAGGGCGTAGAGGTTGATCCCCGCGATCAGCACCTGCGCGACGGCGAACGCGATGGCGTTGAAGAGCTGGGTGGCCGGATTGAACCGCCGCCGGAGGAACTCCGGCACGCTGTGCACCTTCGACCGGTAGTAGAACGGCATCATCACGACGCCGAGGAACACCATGGCCGGAATGGCGCCGATCCAGTAGTAGTGCACGGTCATGAGGCCGTACTGGGCTCCGTTGGCGGCCATGCCGAGGATCTCGATCGCCCCGAGGTTGGCGGAGACGAACGCGAGACCCGTGATCCACGCGGGCAGGGCACGCCCGGCGAGGAAGAAGTCGCTGGAGGAGCGGATGGCGCGGCGGGCGGCGAATCCGATGCCCACCACGACGGCGAAGTAGAGCGCCAGGATCAGATGGTCCAGCGCGTTGACGTCCAGGCGGAGGTCCTGGGGAGCGAGAGCGAGCACGGACCCCCGCTACCCCTCGACCTCATGGCATCACGTGCGTTCCAGTGCGACGACCGGGATCTTGCGCCCGGCCGCCTTCTCGTGTTCCGAGAAGAACGGGTAGTTCTTCTTGATCTGCGACCACAACGCGTCGTACTCGGCGCCCTCCGTCGGCCGGGCCATGGCGATGTAGACCTGGTCGCCGACCTCCACCGTGACCTCGGGGGTCTTCAGGAGGTTGCGGAACCACTCCGGGTCTTCGGGCGCGCCCGCGGCCGAGGCCATGACCAGCAGGTGGTCGCCCTCGATGACGTACATCATCGGGGTCGTGTGGGGGCGGCCGGTGACGCGGCCGCGGGTGGTGAGGATCAGCAGGGCGCGGCCCTCGAAGGGGCCGCCGCCCCCGTGGGCGCGGAACTCCTCGATCGTCCTGCGGTTGATCTCGCGGACGTCGCCGTCGGTCGGGTTGCTCATGCGCCCCATACTTGCCGGAAAAGACGTTCTCAGTCCCAGATCCCGGCGACCCGCGCGGCGACCGACGGCGCCTGGGCGAGGCCGGCCTTGAAGGCGGGGGCCCACAGGCCGGGGTCGAGGACGTTGCCGCCGAACACGGCCTTGGCCGCCTCGTCGGGGCCGACCGACACGGTCTTCGGCGCGCCGGTCTTCTCCAGTTCGCGGGCCAGCCGCTGGGGCGGCACCATGCCGGTGAGCGGTTCGAGCACGACGACCGCGCCGGCGCCCCTGGCCAGGTCGGCGTTGGTGCCGCTGCGCACGCCGCCGTCCATGTAGCGGGCGCCGTTGATCTCGACCGGCGGGTAGACGCACGGCACGGCGCAACTGGAGGCGACGGCGAGGGCGAGCTCGACCCCCGATTCGCGGGTCCAGACGACGAACTGGCCGGTGGCGGCGTCGACGGCGGTGATCTGGAGGTCGCGCTCGGGCCACACCTTCACCGGCAGCCGGTCGCCGACCGACTCGATCCGGGCCATGCCGTCGACCACGGGGAGGGCCAGGGCCAGCTCGCCGACCCTCCGGCGGGCCTCCTTCGGGTCGATGTCCGGGTCGAAGAGGATCCCGAACGCCTGCATGACCGGCTCCATGTCGACGGCCGGGCGGGGTCCGTGGTCGCTCGTGCTCTGCCGCGCGACGGCCTGTTCCAGGTCGGCGCCGGTCGCGATGAGGGCGCCGACGACGGAACCGGCGGACGTGCCGATGATCGTGTCGGCGTCGCCCAGGTCGATGCCCTCACGGCGCAGACCGGTCACGATCCCTGCTTCCCAGGCGATGCCGGCGATGCCGCCGCCACCCAGGACCAATGCTCTCGTCATATACCGAATTATGTTCTATCGGTGCCCTCTACGGGAGGGCGACCACGGCGTATCTCTCGTCGTCGATCGGGCGGCCCCACAACGCCGGATCGGGGAGGGGTTCCACGACGATCTCCCGGACCATGGGACGAAGTGTTCCGGCCACTTCCCCGGCCGTCAGGCCCGCGCCGCCCCAGCGGCCCTCGACCAGCACGAGCCGTCCGCCGGGACGCAGGCTCGCGATCCACCCGCGCAGGGTCGCGGCCGGATCGGGGAAGATCCACAGCAGGTGGCGGCAGAGCACCACGTCGAAGTGGCCCGGGGGCTCGGCGGCGTCGCCGACGGTGATCTCGGGCCGATGGCCCGCGCCGGCGAGTTTGCGCCTGGCCCGCTTCACCATCTCGGGCGACCGGTCGACGCCGACGGGCCGGTGGCCCTGCTCGGCCAGCAGGAGGGTCAGAGAGCCCGTGCCGCAGCCCGCGTCGAAGACGTCGGCGGGCGGGCCGGGGAGCCACGCGGCCAGCCGGGCCGACCAGGCCGCCCGCACGACGGGGTCGCGCAGGCCATGGTCGGGCTGTTCGTCGAAGGTGGCCGCCTGGTCGTCCCAGTTCACGACTGGCGCAGCTCGCGGAACTCGGTCAGGACGACCTCGCGGGCCTCGGGTGTCAGGTGGTCGATGTAGAGGATGCCGTTCAGGTGGTCGGTCTCGTGCTGGAAGCAGCGGGCCAGGACGCCCGTGCCGACCACGGTGATGGGCTCGCCGCGCAGGTCGAAGCCGTGGACCGTCGCCACGTTGGGGCGGCCCAGGGCGGCGCGCGGGCCGGGGACCGACAGGCAGCCCTCGCCGCCGACGTCGAACTCCTGCTCGTCGGCGGGGGGCAGCTCCAGGGTCGGGTTGACGACCACGCCCTTCTGGAAGACCTCGTCGGCGTCGGGGCAGTCGTAGACGAAGACGCGCAGGTCGACGCCGATCTGGTTGGCGGCCAGGCCGACGCCCTCGGCGGCGTACATGCTCTCGAACATGTCGTCGGCCAGGGCGGCGAGTTCGTCGTCGAACTTCTCCACCGGGCGGCACGGGGTGTGCAGGACCGGCGTCCCGACGATCGTGATGGGTCTCATGTGCTCCATTGTCGCAGCGGTCTCCACCTGAGATAGTTGGTTTGGTAATCAAACCAAGTTCCATGCACGCGCTGGGCGGACGGTCAGGGTCCCCACCTGATCGTGCATGGCCGGTTATCCATTCACGGAGGAGAAACCGTCCATGCGAAGAAAGATCGTCAGCATGCTCGCGATCGTCGCCCTGGCGCTGGTCGCGGCGGTGGTGCGGATGGCGCCGGCGGGGGCGGTCGCCTCCGATCCGTACACGTACAAGAACGTGCGGATCGACGGCGGCGGGTTCGTGCCGGGCATCGTGTTCAACCCGGCCGAGCGGAACCTGATCTACGCCCGGACCGACATCGGCGGCATGTACCGCTGGGAGCAGTCCACCACCTCGTGGAAGCCGCTGCTCGACTGGGTCGGGTTCACGAACTGGGGCTACAACGGGGTCGACAGCATCGCGACCGACCCGGTGCAGACCAACCGCGTCTACGCGGCCGTGGGCATGTACACCAACTCGTGGGACCCGAACAACGGGGCCATCCTGCGGTCGACGAACAAGGGGGACTCCTGGTCGGTCACCCCGCTGCCGTTCAAGATGGGCGGCAACATGCCCGGCCGGGGCATGGGTGAGCGGCTGGCCGTCGACCCCAACCGCAACTCCACCCTCTACCTGGGCGCGCCGATGGGCAACGGCCTGTGGCGGAGCACCGACTACGGCGCGACCTGGGCCAAGGTGACCGGTTTCCCGAACGCCGGGAACTACAGCGACGACCCGAGCGACCCCAACGGCTACACCAGCCACCAGCCCGGCGTCGTGTGGGTGACCTTCGACAAGCGCACCGGCACGTCCGGCAACGCCACCCAGACGATCTACGTCGGCGTGGCCGACAAGGCCAACACCGTCTACCGGACGACCAACGGCGGCACCACCTGGGAGCGGCTGCCCGGCACGCCCACCGGCTACATCGCCCACAAGGGCGTGCTCGACCACGTCAACGGCTACCTGTACCTCGCCACCTCCGACACCGCCGGGCCCTACTCCGGGGCCAAGGGCGACGTCTGGCGCTACGCCACCGCGACCGGGACCTGGACGCAGATCTCGCCGATCCCGTCGAGCAGCGGCGACGCCTACTTCGGCTACTCGGGCCTGACCATCGACCGGACCAACCCGAGCACGATCATGGTGGCCACGCAGATCTCCTGGTGGCCCGACGTGATCTTCTGGCGGTCGACCGACTCCGGGGCCACCTGGACGCGGATCTGGGACTTCACCTCGTACCCGAACCGTAGTTTCCGCTACAAGATGGACATCAGCTCCTCGCCCTGGCTGAGCTGGGGAGCCAACCCGCAGCCGCCCGAGGTCACGCCCAAGCTGGGCTGGATGACCGAGTCGATGGAGATCGACCCCTTCGACGGCAACCGTTTCATGTACGGCACCGGCGCCACCATCTACGGGTCGACCGACCTGAAACTGTGGGACACCGGCGGCCAGCTCACCATCAAGCCGATGGTCAAGGGCCTGGAGGAGACCGCCGTCCTCGACCTCGTCAGCCCGCCCACCGGCACCGCGCCGCTGATCTCGGGCCTGGGCGACATCGGCGGGTTCCGGCACACCAACCTCGACGCCGTGCCGCCGATGATGTTCCTGCAGCCCAACTTCACCTCGACGACCTCGCTCGACTACGCCGAGCTCAACCCCTCGACGATGGTCAGGGCCGGCAGCTTCACCGAGGCCGACCGGCCGGGCGACAACCACGTGGCCTTCTCGACCGACGGCGGCGCCAACTGGTTCCAGGGCCAAGAGCCCGGCGGGATCAACAACGGCGGCACGGTCGCGGCGGCGGCCGACGGCAGCCGCTTCGTGTGGGCGCCCGGCGACGCCGGGGCCTCGGTCGTCTACTCGGTCGGGTACGGCAACACGTGGCAGACCTCCTCCGGCGTGCCGTCGGGCGCGCGGGTCGAGTCCGACCGGGTGAACCCGCAGAAGTTCTACGCCTTCGCCGACGGGCGTTTCTACGTCTCCACCAACGGCGGCCAGACCTTCACCGCCTCGGCGGCCACCGGCCTGCCGACGACGGCGCGGTTCAAGGCGGTCCCTGGGCGCGAAGGCGACATCTGGCTGGCCGGCGGCGCGGGACTGTGGCGGTCGACCAACTCCGGCACGTCGTTCACGAAGCTCTCCAACGTGGAGGAGTCGGACAACGTCGGCTTCGGCAAGGCGGCCCCCGGGCAGTCGTACCAGGCGATCTTCCTCATCGCGAAGATCGACGGCGTGCGCGGCGTCTTCCGCTCCGACGACGCGGGCGCGACGTGGGTCCGCATCAACGACGACCAGCACCAGTACGGCAACATCGGCGAGGCCATCACCGGCGACCCGAGGATCTACGGCCGCGTCTACCTGGGCACCAACGGCAGAGGCATCCTGTACGCCGACCGCACCGGCTCCAACCCGTCGCCGTCCCCCTCCCCGTCGCCGAGCCCGAGTCCCAGCCCCAGCCCGAGTCCCAGCCCGAGCCCGAGCCCGAGCCCGAGCCCGAGCCCGAGTCCCAGCCCCAGTCCGTCGCCGTCGCCCTCCCCGAGTCCGAGCCCGTCGCCGTCTCCCAACCCCGGTAAGGCGTGCGCGGCGACGTACACGATCACGAACTCCTGGCCCGGCGGGTTCGGCGCGAGCGTGACCGTCAGGAACAGCGGGACCGTCGCGATCACCGGCTGGACCGTCCGCTGGACCTGGGCCAACGGGCAGACCGTCAGCCAGGTCTGGAACGGCGTCCACTCGGCGAGCGGCGCGCAGCAGACGGTCGTGAACATGGGCTACAACGGCAACCTGAACCCGAACGGCACGACCACGTTCGGCTTCAACGCCAGTCAGTCGGGGACCAACCCGATCCCCGCCGTCACCTGCACCCCCGCGTAAAAACCCGGCCACGAGAACGCATGAGCCGCCTGTCCCCGGGTCGGAGGACGAGACGTCGTCTACGACCCAGGGATCAGGCGAAATGGTCCATCTGGGGGAAAGTCCGCTGCAAGGGCCGTGACTATGCTGGCCGTGGGGGTGACACCTATATGGCTATGGCCGGGCCCACCGATCCCGACGTCGATCCGAAGACGCCGGTCGCGGTGGACAACAGTGGAATCAAGGGACGGCTCGACCGTTTCCGCGCGACCCGCACGGGCGCCCTGACCCTGAAGATCGTGATCGGCACGATCGGCGGGGCCATGGTGATCGGCGGGCTCATCATGGTGCCGTTCCCGGGGCCGGGCTGGCTGGTCGTGTTCGCCGGGCTGGCCCTGCTGGCGACCGAGTTCAGCTGGGCCCACCGGGTGCTGGAGTTCGCCAAGCGTTACGTCACCATCGCGACCGACTGGCTGAAGCGGCAGAACTGGGCGGTGCGCATCATCGCCGGGATCCTGACGTTCGCGGTGGCCTTCGCGATCGTGTGGGGGTGCCTGAAGCTCACGCTCGGCTTCGACATGGTCGAATTCGGGCTGAACTTCATCAGCCGTTGAGCAGGCGCCGCTCCGCGAGGGCGGCCAGCACGCGTGACCCGTCGGCCATGACCGAGTCGTCGAACTCGGTCTCGGGGGAGTGGTTGGTCGCACAGGTCGCCGGGTCGGCCCCCTTCGCGTGGGCACCCAGCACGAGGAACGCGCCCGGCACCTCGTCGAGGACGAACGAGAAGTCCTCCGACCCGGTGGCCGGGCGCGGCATCGTCAGATAGCGGTCGGCCCCCACGATCTCCGGCACGACCTCCGCCGCGAACGCCGCCTCCGCGGCGTCGTTGACCGTCACCGGGTAGCCGATCCCGAACGTGCACTCGGCGCGCAGCCCGTGGGCCTCCGCGATGCCGGTCGCCAGCCGGACCACCCCTTCCTTGACCTTGGCCCGGGTCTCGGCGGAGAACGCCCGGATCGTCGCCTGGAACCAGGCCTCTTCGGGGATCACGTTGTCGGCGGTGCCGGCGTGGAACTGCCCGACGGTGATCACGACCGGGTCGAACACGTCGAAGGCCCGGGTCGTGTACGTCTGCAACTGGCTCACGATCTCGCAGCCCACCTGGACGGGATCGAGCGCCCGGTGCGGCGTGGACCCGTGGCCGCCCCGCCCGCGCACGGTCACGTCGAAGGTGTCGGCGGCGGCCAGGATCGGGCCGGGCCTGGTGACGAACCAGCCGCTCGGCACGATGGCCGAGAACACGTGCAGGCCGTAGGCGGCGGCGACGCGGTTGCCGGCGGCGTCCAGGACCCCCTCGTCGATCATCAGCTTGGCGCCCTCGTGGCCCTCCTCGCCGGGCTGGAACATGAAGACGACGTCGCCGGCCAGGTGCTCGCGGCGTTCCGACAGCAGCCGGGCGGCGCCGACGAGCATGGCGGTGTGCAGGTCGTGGCCGCAGGCGTGCATCGCGCCGTCGATCGCCGACCGGTAGTCGACCGGGACGCGCTCCTGGATCGGGAGGGCGTCCATGTCGGCGCGCAGCAGCACGCTCTGGCCGCCGCTCCGGCCGCCGCGCAGCACGGCGGTGACCGAGGTGAGCCTGTCGCCGGTGGTGACCTCCAGGGGCAGGCCGTCGAGGGCGGCCAGCACCTTGTCCTGCGTCCGAGGCAGATGGAGGCCGATCTCGGGTTCCCGGTGGATGGCTCGCCGCAGTTTTTCCAGCTCGTCCTGAAAGGTCATGCCTCATCCTCGACCGGGTCGCGGATCGTCTTCAACGCGGCGCGCCTTTTCGCCCGCGATCCGTCACCGGCTGCGATTCTGAAGTGACGTCCTGTCACTGTCGCCGGGAGGAATCATGCTCGTTCCGCTCGCCCTCACCGCATTGCTCTCCGGCGGGGTCTCCATCACCATCGAGAACGGCGTGACCGAGCTCTCGGGCCGGGTGGAATACGCGGTCCAGGTGGTCAACCGGGAGCCCCGGCCGGTCCAGGCCGACGTGCGGATCGCGTTCCCGCCGGGCCTGACCCACCTGCGGGCCGAGGGTGCGACCCTGTCGGCGAACTACGCCGGCTGGGAGGCGCTGCTGCCGACCGGGACCAGCACGTTCCGGCTGAGCGGCCGGGCCGAGGGCGGCCGGCCGTCCGACGCCGTCGCCGCGACGGCGTGCGTCTACCTGGAGAACCCGACCCGGCCCGAGGTGTGCGCCAGCGACATCGACATGATCGGGGTCAGGGGCGACTGGAGCCTGCTCGGCGTGGTGGCGCTGCTGATGGCGCTGACCGGGGCCGGTGGCGCGGCCTACCTGCTGATGCGGACGCGGCGTACCGTCACGGAACTGGCCGCGCCGTCCGACCGGGAGCCGGAGCGGGTCTGATCCCCAGGAAGGCGCGCGCCTCGGTCGTGGTCATCGGGGGCCGCTGGGCCAGCCGGGCCGCCTCGGCCGCGCGGGCGACGAGTTCCTCGTTGCCGCGCACCGGGCGGCCCTTGGCGTAGGTGAGGGTGTCCTCCATGCCGACCCGCAGGTGGCCGCCGCCGGCGAGGGCGGCGAACATGACGGGGAGCGAGGCGCGGCCGATCCCGGTCGCCGACCAGGTGGCCTCCGCCGGGAGCCGGCCGACCGCCGCGGCGACCGTGCGCAGGTCGCCGGCGAACCCGCCGGGCACGCCCATGACCAGGTCGCAGTGCACCCGCCCGCCGGCGGGCGGGCCGTGGCGGTCGAGCAGCCGGTTCATGGTGGCGACGTGGCCGAGGTCGAACAGCTCGAACTCCGGCACGATGCCCCGGGCCTGGGTCTCCTGGTAGAGCTCGGCCACGAACCCCCACGGGTTCATGAAGACGTCGTCGCCGAAGTTCACGGTGCCGCAGGTGAGGGAGCAGGCGTCGGGGGCGGCGTCCAGCACCTTGAGCCGGTCGGTGTACGGGTCGTGCACCGACCCGCCGGTGGAGAGCTGGACGACCAGGTCGGTCTCCCGCAGCGCGGCGACCGTCTCCCTGAGCAGCCCGAGGTCGAGCGTGGGTCGCGCCGCGGCGTCCCGGATGTGGACGTGGACCACCGCCGCCCCCGCCGCCTCGCAGGCCCTGGCCGTGGCGACCAGTTCGCCGAGGGTCACCGGCAGGGCGGGCACGTCGGCCTTGGCCGATTCGGCGCCGGTCGGGGCGACGGTGATGAGGGTGCTGGACATATCCGGATATTGCCCCCTTGTTCCGGGGCGGGACAAGATGCTTTCCTGAGTCGAGACTCAGGGAAGGGTGGTGGGACCATTGCCGACGGCCTCTCCGATCGGGCTGCACCGGGTGTTGTCGCCACCGGGCGCGCTCCCTCAGGCGGCCCTGCGGCTCGACGCCTCGCCGGGCCTGTGGCCGGGGGAGACCCGGCTCCGGGTCGAACGGCTGAACCTCGACGCGGCGTCGTACCGCCAACTGCACGGGAAACACCACGGCGACGGCGCGGCGGTGCGCGGCGAGGTGCTGGAGATCATCCGTACCCGCGGCAAGATGCACAACCCGGTCACCGGGTCGGGCGGCATGCTGGTCGGCGTGGTCGAGGAGGGCCCGGCCTTCCCGGCCGGGACGCGGGTGGCCACGCTCGTCTCCCTCACCCTGACCCCGCTGGTGCTCACCTCGACGACCTGGGACGGCCTGTCGGAGCAGATCCCGTGCGACGGGCACGCGATCCTCTTCGAACGGTCGGTCGCGGCGCAACTGCCCGGCGACCTGCCGGTCCCGCTGGCGCTGGCGGTCATGGACGTCTGCGGCGCCCCCGCGCTGACCGAGCGCGTTGTCCAGAAATATCGGGCAGGGCGCGCTGCCGAGCCTGCCCAGGCAGAACGTGTTGTCCGGAACCATCACGATCCGGTGGTGGCGGTCCTGGGTGCGGCGGGGAAGAGCGGGTCGCTCTCGCTGGCCGCCGCCCGCCGGGCCGGGGGCCGGACCATCGGGGTGGTGGTGAACGAGCGGGAGGCCGCGACGGTCAAGGGGCTCGCCGACGAGGTGCTGGTCGCCGACGCCCGGGACGCCGTGGCGCTGTCGGACCTGAGGGCCGACGTCACCATCGTCTGCGTGGACGTGCCCGGTTGCGAGCACGCCGCCATCCTCGCCACCCGCGACGGCGGGACCGTGGTCTTCTTCTCGATGGCGACCTCCTTCTCCGCCGCCGCGCTCGGCGCGGAGGGGCTCGGCGCCGACGTCACGATGCTGATCGGCAACGGCTACGCCCCCGGTCACGCGGAACTGGCGCTGAGGCTCCTGCGCGAGGAACCGGGTGTGCGGGCCGCGTTCGAGGAGCGGCTGCGATGAAGCTCGGCCTCGACCCCGCCGTGGTGCGCAGGGCCCGCGACCTGGCCGCCCGCGCCGCCGAGCCGGTCATCGAGATGGCCAGGACCCACACGACGGTCTCGGTCGAACGGGCCGTGCTCCGGCTGGCGGGCGTCACCGGCGCCGACGCCGACGGGATCCCGTGGGTCAACCGGATCGTGGACGCCGTACGCGACCAGGTGGGGCTGGAACACGGTGTCGCGCTGCCGTTCTTCGCGGCCGGGAACTGGCGCTCCATGAGATTCGGCCTGCCGACGGGGGCCGAGCGGGACCGGGCCCTGGCGCGGGCCCGCGAGGCGGTCGGCGCGGGCGTAGCCCGGATCGACCGCAACCGCGCCGACCGCGACCGGCTGCTCGCCCGGCACGGCGACCCGGACAAACCCTGGATCTACCTCATCGTCGCGACCGGCGACATCCACGAGGACATCCCGCAGGCCCAGGCCGCCGCCCGCGAGGGCGCCGACGTCATCGCGGTCATCCGCTCGACCGGGCAGTCGCTGCTCGACTACGTGCCCGAGGGCGCGACCCGCCAGGGGTACGCCGGGACGTACGCCACCCAGGAGAACTTCCGCCTCATGCGGGCCGCCCTCGACGAGGTGTCGGCGGAACTGGGCCGCTACGTGAGGCTGACGAACTACGCCAGCGGCCTGTGCATGCCCGAGATCGCCACGCTGGCCGGGCTCGAACGGCTCGACATGATGCTGAACGACTGCATGTACGGCATCATCTTCCGCGACATCAACCCCCGCCGCACCTTCGTCGACCAGCGCTTCTCCCGCCAGATCCACGCCCGCGCGGGGATCGTCATCAACACCGGCGAGGACAACTACCTGACCACGGCCGACGCGATCGACGCCGCGCACACCGTCGTCGCCTCGCAACTGCTGAACGAGCGCTTCGGCCACGAGGCCGGCCTCGCCGACGGGCAGCTCGGCCTCGGCCACGCGTTCGAGATCAACCCCCAGATCCCCGACTCGTTCCGCCTGGAGTTGGCGCACGCGCAGCTCGTGCGGGAGCTCTTCCCGGACGCGCCGCTCAAGTACATGCCGCCGACCAAGCACATGACCGGCAACATCTTCGCCGGCTACCTGCTCGACGCGTTCTTCAACCTGGCCGGGGTGATGACCGGCCAGTCGATCATCCTGATCGGCATGATGACCGAGGGCATCCACACCCCCTGGCTCTCCGACCGCGACCTCGCGCTGGAGAACGTCCGGTACGTCCGCCGGGCGGCCGGGGACCTGTCGGAGGACTTCACCCCCGGCCCCTTCATCCGCGAGCGCGCCGCGCGGGTGTTGTCGGAGACCGTCGACCTGCTGCACCGGGTCGCCGACGACGGCCTGCTCGACGCCATCGCCGACGGCGTCTTCGGGGTGACCAGACGGCCCGCCGACGGCGGCAGGGGCCTCGACGGCGTCGTGGAGAAGGCCGGCGACTACGTGAACCCCGCGACCGAGATCCTGGAGGCGGCCCCATGACCGTCGAGACGATGAAACAGATCATCCGCCCGTACGGCGACACGACGGGCGACGCGATGATCCAGGTCAGCTTCACCCTGCCGGTGCCGCACGGCCCCCGGGCCGAGCTGGCCGCGCTGCGGCTGGCCGGGAAGATGGGCCTCGACCCGGCGAGCGTGGTGCACAGCAAGGCGATGGGCCCCGACTTCACCTTCTTCATCGTGTACGGGAAGGCGACCCACCTGATCGACTACGCGGGCATCGAGGTCCCCGAGGGCCGGGAGTTCGAGCTGCTGACCCCGGCCCAGGTCAACGGTGCGATCAAGGCCCGTCTCGGCCGGCGGCTGGTCGTGGTCGGCGCCTGCATCGGCACCGACGCCCACACGGTCGGCATCGACGCGATCCTCAACGTGAAGGGGTTCGCGGGGGAGAAGGGCCTGGAGTACTACCGGGAGATCGAGGTCCACAACCTGGGCGCGCAGGTGGCCGTCGGCGACCTCGTGGCGCGGGCGAAGGCCGTGAACGCCGACGCGGTGCTGGTCTCCCAGGTGGTGACCCAGAAGAGCGCCCACATCCACAACACCAAGCAGATGGCCGCCGCCTTCACCGAGGCCTACCCGACCTCCCTGACGGGCGGCCTCGGCCGCCCCCTGCTGATCGTGGGCGGCCCCCGCTTCGACACGGTGACCCCGTCGGACCTGGGCGTCGACCGCATCTTCGGCAGGGGCACCACACCGGGCGAGGTGGCGAGCTACCTCGTCCACGCGCTGGTGCGCGAATGAAGGTCACCCACCGGCGTTACGTGCCGGCCTCCCACGCCCACTACGGCGGCTCGCTGGTCGACGGCGCCTACGTGCTGGGCCTGTTCGGCGACGTCGCGACCGAGGTCTGCATCCGGATGGACGGCGACGAGGGGCTGTTCGCCTCCTACCAGGAGGTGCGGTTCCGGGCCCCGGTCGTCGCGGGCGACGTGATCGAGGTGACGGCGGAGGTGACCCGGGTGGGCAACCGCAGCAGGACGCTGGCCTTCGAGGCGCGGGTGGTCTGCCGCGCCCGGCCGGACCTGTCGCCGTCGGCGAGCGAGGTGCTCGACCCGCCCCTCGTGGTCACCACGGCGACCGGCACGGTCGTGGTGCCGGCCGGACAGGACCGTGACGGGGGAACCTAGCGGCCGTCCATGACATCGGACTTCAGCCGGTCGAACTCCTCGCCGGAGATGGCGCCCGACTGCCGCAGCAGGTCGAGTTGGGTGAGCCGCTGGATGACCGCGTCGGCGCCCGTCGCCAGGGGCGGCACCGGGCCGACGCGCATGCGGTGGGCCAGCGACCTGAGGTCGTCGAGGACGAGCGGCCTCCCCGGGCGGTCGGGGTTGTAGGCGACGGTCAGGCGGGTGCCCGGCGGGACCGGCCACATGGTCGACTGCCGCAGCTCCATGCCGGGCACGTCGGGCACGTGCCCGATCAGCCGGTACATGAGCTGGTTGTTGACCCGCACCCCGGTCGGGACCACGTCGGTCACGACGGCCTCGGCGCGCAGGCCGGTCTCGCGCAGCGCGCGTTCGCGGGCGTCGGTGCGGCGCCACGCCGCGATCGTCAGAGCCAGCGCCACGACCACGGCGAGCGAGACCGTGCCGAAGACGACGGACATGGTCAGGTTGGCCCGGGCTCCGCCGTTCGTCCACAGGACGTACATGAAGACCGCCAGCGGCAGGCTCCAGATCAGCTGGAGGCCGACCGACAGACCGATCCAGACGCGTGCACCTTTGGGCATGAGCCGCACATTACCTCGGCAAGCATCGGTATCTACAAGAACTGTGGCGTCGGCTTGTGCGCGGGGTCCAGCCTTTCCGCATAAAGCTACGGTAGCGTAGGTTACGAAAACGTAAGTATGTGGGGAGCTGAGATGGCGCGCGCACTGACGCAGACGGAATTCCTCATCGAGCTGGAACCCGTCGTCGAGGAGAATCTCAACCGGCACCTGGGGGTGGCCAAGGAATGGTTCCCGCACGAGTACGTCCCCTGGGACGACGCGCGGACCTTCGACGGCATCCTGGGCGGCACCGCGTGGCGGCCGGAAGACTCCACGATCCCCGAGATCGCGCGCACCTCGCTGCTGGTCAACCTGCTGACCGAAGACAACCTGCCGAGCTACCACCACGAGATCGCCACGACCTTCGGGCGCGACGGCGCGTGGGGCACCTGGGTCGGGCGCTGGACGGCCGAGGAGGGCCGCCACTCGATCGTCATCCGCGACTACCTCATCGCCTCGCGCGCCCTCGACCCCAAGGCGCTGGAGCGGGCCCGCATGGCGCACATGGAGGCCGGGTTCCAGACCGAATACGGCACCATGCTCGGCCAGCTCGCCTACGTCTCCTTCCAGGAGCTGGCGACCCGCATCGCCCACCGCAACACCGGCAGGGCGTCGGGCGACGAGACGTGTGAGCGCATCCTGGCCCGCGTCGCGGCCGACGAGAACCTGCACATGCTCTTCTACCGCAATCTCCTCGGCGCGGCCCTCGACCTCGACCCCAACCAGACGATGCGCGCCATCACCGACGTGGTGAAGAGCTTCCAGATGCCGGGCGCCGGCATGGCCGGGTTCGCCCGCATGTCCATGCAGATCGCCCACGCCGGCATCTACGACCTGCGCTCGCACAAGGACGAGGTGCTGATGCCGGTCCTGCGGCAGTGGAAGGTCTTCGAGAAGGAGGGCCTCGACCCCGAGGGCGAGAAGGCCCGGCAGGAGCTCGCCGAGTTCCTCGACAACCTTGAGGTCACCGCGAAGCGATTCGAGGAACGAAGGGACGCCCGGCGAGCCCGGGAAGCCGCAAAATAGCGTATATACCGTGTATGACGTGGATCAATGAGCCCGCGAGCTGGGCCGCCGACGGAGACACCCTGACCTTCTCCGTCCCCGGCGAGACCGACCTGTGGCGGCAGACGCACTACGGCTACACCTACGACACCGCGCCGATGTACGGGCGCACCGTCGAGGGCGACGCCAAGGTGCGGGTCACCTTCACGGCCGACTACGCCGAGCAGTACGACCAGGCCGGGGTCATCCTGCGCGCCGACGAGAGCAACTGGATCAAGGCAGGGGTGGAGTTCGTCGACGGCGCCCTCCAGATCAGCGCCGTCGTCACCCGCGACTTCTCCGACTGGTCGGTGATGAGTGCCCCCGAGGGCACCACCTCGGTCACCTTCGAGCTCATCCGCGAGGGCGACGCCGTGCACATCAACTGGGGCGCCGACGGCGGCGAGCCCGTCACGCTGCTCCGGCTGGCCTACTTCCCGCCGGGTGTGCCCGCCCTCGCCGGGGCGATGGCGGCCGCTCCCGTCGGCAAGGGGTTCCAGGTCGACTTCTCCGAAGTCGTGATCACCGGCTAGGTACCAGAACACCCTTCCGGACCCGCATACTGTGATGCGCACATGAGCGGGAAGGTCCGGGAATGGTGAGATTCGCTCCGTACAAGAGGTTCTCGTGGCCGCTCCGCTGGTCGTTGCGGATCCTCACGACGCTTCTCGTACTCGTGCTCGTCGCGGTCGGCGGGATCGTCTGGGTGGTCCGCGCGTCGTTCCCGCAGACCGACGGTGAGCTGCGGCTGCCGGGGCTCACCAAGGCGGTCACCGTGCGCCGCGACGGGTTCGGCGTGCCGCAGATCTACGCCGACACCGCCGCCGACCTGTTCCGGGCGCAGGGCTACGTCCACGCCCAGGACCGGTTCTGGGAGATGGACTTCCGGCGCAAGACCACGGCCGGGCGGTTGTCGGAGCTGTTCGGCGACTCCACCCTGGAGATCGACAAGGTGGTCCGGACGCTCGGCTGGCGCCGGGTGGCCGAGCAGGAGATCAACCTCCTCACCCCGGAGGCGAAGGCGGGTCTCGACGCCTACGCCGCCGGGGTGAACGCCTGGATGAAGGACAACGAGGGCCCCACGGCCAGAAGCCTCGAATACGCGGTCCTGAAGCTCACCAACGCCGACTACGAACCCGAGCCGTGGACGCCGGCCGACTCCCTGGCGTGGCTGAAGGCGATGGCCTGGGACCTGCGGTCGAACATGGACGACGAGATCGAGCGCGCCGTCGACGCCGCGACGATCCCGAGGGAGCGGGTCGAGGAGTTGTTCCCGCCCTACCCCTACGACCGGCACCAGCCCATCGTCACCACCGGCGGCGTCCGCGACGGCGCGTTCACCTCGGGCGACCGGGCGACGACGGCGACCGCGGCGGCCGACGCCCTCCGGCGCGTCTCGGCCACGCTGAACGCCGTGCCCTCGCTGCTGGGCGGCGGGAGCGACCCCAAGGGCATCGGCTCCAACTCGTGGGTGGTGTCCGGCGAGCACACCGACACCGGCGAGCCGCTGCTGGCCAACGACCCGCACCTCGGGCCGAGGATGCCCTCGATCTGGTACCAGGCCGGCCTGCACTGCCGCACCCTGTCGCCCGCGTGCCCCTACGACGTCTCCGGCTTCACCTTCTCCGGCCTGCCGGGCGTCGTCATCGGCCACAACCGCACGATCGCGTGGGGCTTCACCAACCTCGCCCCCGACGTGGCCGACCTCTATCTGGAGCGGGTGCGCGAGAACACGTACGAGATCTCCGGCACCTGGGCGCCGCTGGAGACCCGCACCGAGCGCATCGAGGTCGCGGGCGGGACGCCGGTCGACCTGACCGTGCGCACCACCCGGCACGGCCCGATCGTCTCCGACGTCTTCGCGCCGGTCGCCCCGCTGAAGACCGAGGGCGTCGAGGTCGCCCTGCGCTGGACCGCCCTCGACCCCGGCCACACCGGCAACGCCATCTTCATGCTCGGCAGGGCCGGGAACTGGGCGGAGTTCCGGAAGGCCGCGGCCCAGTTCGAGGTCCCGTCGCAGAATCTCGTGTACGCCGACACCTCCGGCAACATCGGCTACCAGGCCCCCGGGAAGATCCCCGTCAGATCGGGCGGCGACGGCAAGTGGCCCGCCGAGGGCTGGACCGGCGAACAGGAGTGGACCGGCTTCATCCCGTTCGACGAGCTCCCGACGGCGTTCAACCCCGACGAGGGGTTCATCGCGACCGCCAACAACGCGGCCGTCGGCCCCGGCTACACCCACTTCCTCACCGACGACTGGGCCTACGGCTACCGCTCGCAGCGCATCGCCGACCGCATCACCCAGGCCGTGTCCACCGGCAAGATCACCAAAGACGTCATGTCGGCGATCCACCAGGACTCCCACAACGGCCTGGCCCCCGTCCTCGTCCCGCACCTGAGGAGGGTCGGCGGCGCCGACACCGCCCTGTTCGCCGGCTGGGACTTCACCCAGGACAAGGACAGCGCCCCGGCCGCCTACTTCAACGCCGTCTGGCGCAACCTCCTCGCGCTGACCTTCCACGACGAGATCGCCGAAGACCTGCGCCCCGGCGGCAACGACCGCTGGTGGGAGGTGGTCCGGCGGCTGCTCGACGACCCCTCCGACACGTGGTGGGACGACGTGAGGACCCCCGCCGCCGAACAGCGCGACGACATCCTGCGCGCGGCCCTCGCGGCGGCCTCGGAGGAACTGCGCGGCACGCTCGGCGACGACCCGAAGGCGTGGACGTGGGGCGACCTGCACACCCTGGAACTCACCAACGAGACCTTCGGCACCAGCGGCATCGGCCCCATCGAGTGGTTGTTCAACCGGGGCCCCTACCGCCTGTCCGGCGGCAAGGACGCCGTCGACGCCACCGGCTGGGACGCCGCGTCGGGGAACTACGAGGTGAACTGGGTGCCGTCGATGCGCATGGTCGTCGACCTGGCCGACCTCGACGCCTCGACCTGGGTCAACCTGACGGGCGCCTCGGGCCACGCCTTCGCCGGCAACTACGCCGACCAGGCCGGCCTGTGGGCCGAGGGGCGGACGACCCCCTGGCCCTTCACCGAGGAGGCGGTCGGCAGGGCCACGGCCGACGAACTGACGCTCACCCCGTAGGGGCACGCTCGTCGAGATCGACACGGTGGCCGTTCTCCGGGACTAGAGGAGCCGGTTCAGCCACTCGGTCCGGGTGCGGCGGGCCTCCGCCGAGAGGGCCGCGGTGGGGTAGAGGGCGTCGAAGCCGTGGAAGCCGCCGTCCCACACGTGCAGGTCCGCGCGGCCTCCGGCGGCCCAGATGCGGGTGGCGTAGGCGACGTCCTCGTCCCGGAAGACCTCGGCGGAGCCGGCGTCGACGTAGGCCGGCGGCAGGCCGGACAGGTCGGCGGCGACGGCGGGGGAGACGTAGGCCGGGACGTCGTCGCCGGTCAGGCCGCCGAGCACGGCCCGCCAGCCGTAGGTGTTCATCTCGCGGCTCCACACCCCCGGGCCGGTGAACTGGAGGGTGGACGTGGTCGCGTCGCGGTGGTCGAGCATGGGGCAGATCAGCACCTGGGCGGCGAGCGCCGGACCGCGCCGGTCGCGGGCCATCAGGGCGACCCCGGCGGCCAGCCCGCCGCCGGCGCTGATGCCCGCGACGACGATCCTCGCCGGGTCGGCGCCCAGGCCGGCGGCGTTCTCGGCGGTCCAGGCCAGCGCCCGGTAGCAGTCCTCGGCGAGGGTCGTGCCGGTGACGTCGGGGGCGAGCCGGTAGTCGACGGTGACGACGACCGCGCCGAACCGGTCGAGCCACTCCAGCGGGATGTCGAGGTTGGCGAACCGGTCGCCCATGATCATGCCGCCGCCGTGGATCCAGACGACGCACGGCGCGTTCACGGCCCCGGGCGGGATGAGCACGGTCAGCGGGATCTGCGCGCCGTCCTCGGCGGTCACGGTGACCTCCCGCCGCTCGACGGCCCGGCCGCCGAGCAGGGTGTCGAGGGGCGTGGACGGCATGCCGCGCACCATCGCGACCACCTCGGGGGTGAGTTCGGGCATGGTCGGCAGGTCGGCGGACAGGGCGCGGAGTTCGGCGTCGACGGCGGGCCGGACGGGGGTCATCGCAGGTCCTTTCTGTGGGTGGGGCGTGGGGGTCAGAGGGCGGCCTTGCCGCATACCGGGGTGAGGTCGGTGTAGACCGACTCCCCGGCCAGCAGCGGGGCGATCCTCGCGACCATCGCCTGGGCCGCCTCGCCGGCGAACAGGCGGTGGTGGTCGTCCTCGGTGGTCCAGCCCTCCGTGACCTGCACGACGTCGGGGTCGGCGGCCGAGCGGCTGACCAGGTAGACCAGGCAGTGTTCGCTCGCGGCGGGGGAACCCGCGTCGAGGCCGGTCAGCAGGAGCGCGACCAGATCGTCTCCGCGGCCGGGGAGCGCGGTCATGGTGGCGGTGAAACCGTAGGTGGCGGTCATGCTCATTCCTTCTCATCGGCGGTGTTCCCGTTGCTTCAATTACACGGCCTCGTCCAGTCCAGGGGTAGAACGATGGTCGCCGCCTCTTGCCTGATCCTCTCGTGAGCGGTGTAATCGGGCGATGAGCATGGAAGAGCTGCGCGGGCTGCTGAACCGGCACGCCCGTCCCGACATGACCACCCCCATCGACGGGGTGCTCGTCTCCAGGGTCGAGCGGTCCGATCCGCCGGAGACCTCCATGTCCGGCACGGTGCTGGCGGTCATCGCACAGGGCGAGAAGCGGCTCGCGCTCGGCGACCGCGTCTACGACTACCGCGCCGGGCAGTATCTCGTCGCCTCCGTCGACCTGCCGGTCACCGGCCACTTCGTCGGCGCGACCCGTGAGGAGCCCGCGCTCGGGTTCGGGCTGGTGCTGCGGCCCGAGGCGGTGGCCGAGGTGCTCCTGGCGGCCGGGGCCGGCGACGTGCCCCGGGAGCCCGGCGGCGCGGTGTCGGGGCTGGCGGTCAGCGACGTCTCCGCCGAGTTGCTCGACGCGGTCGTCCGGCTGCTGCGGCTCATCGAGCGGCCGCGCGACCGGGCGGTGCTCGCGCCGCTGGGCGTCAAGGAGATCCTCTGGCTGGTCGCGAGCGGGCCGCAGGGCGGGGCGGTGCGGCAGCTCGGGCTGGCCGACAGCGGGCTCAGCCACGTCGCGCGGGCGGTGCGGTGGATCCGGGAGCACTACGCGCAGCCGTTCCGGGTGGAGGAGGTGGCGCGGTTGTCCGGGATGAGCGTGTCGGCGTTCCACCGCAACTTCCAGGCGGTGACCGCGATGAGCCCGATCCAGTTCCAGAAGCAGATCCGGCTCCAGGAGGCCCGGCTCCTGCTGGCCACCAGCCCCGGCGACATCGCCGGGGTGGGGCATCGGGTCGGCTACGACAGCCCGTCGCAGTTCAGCAGGGAGTATCGCCGCCAGTTCGGCGCACCGCCCAGTCAGGACGCCACGCTGCGTCCTTCCGCCAAGGCGGTCGCCGCTCTGTCGTGACGGCCGCAGCCGTGCGCGGCCGGGGTGGGCGGAGCCGTGACTAAGAAGCTGTTACCGACGCGATCTCGTTGAGGGGGAACTCCAGGTAGTCGCCGGCCTCCTCGCACCAGGCGTCGAGGACGCCGCTGTGGAGTTCGCCGTGGCTGACGGTGGCCGTCACCCCGTCGGACAGGGTGATCAGCGCGCGGACGCCGCGGTCGACGACGAAGCCCAGGAGCGACTGCTGGGCCGTCGGCAGGCGGCTGGCCAGGCGGCCGATCAGTGCCCACGTGTGGCCGCTCTGGCGGCCCTCGTCGCGGCTCTTGATCAGGCGCTTGGCGTGTTCGTGGGGGTCGGGCGGGGGCTCGGTCAGCAGGGGCGGCGGTTCGAGCTCGGCGACCCGGCCGCCCGGCAGCAGGATCAGCCGGCCGCCCTGCGGTTCGCGGCGGATCTCGATGTCGCCGGTGTCGTTCACCGGGACGGGGGCGTAGCCGGCCTCACGCAGCGCCCGGAGGGTGCGGTCGGCGGGGGCGTTGCTGGCCAGCACGGTCGGGGCGAGCTGGCGCAGGCCGAGTTTGGCCAGCTTGCGGTGGCCGGCGATCTCGGCCAGCAGCCCCGGGTCGGAGCCCTGCACGATGCAGCCGACCGAGGTGACGGTCACCTCGCCGTGGCGGCGGGCGACGTCGTTGATGAGGTAGACGAGCGGCTGGGGGAGGGTGCCGACCTGGGCGAGCTCGTCGAGCAGTTCGTCGGCGGTCGACCCGGCGTCGAGCGCGCGGCGCACGGTCGCGGGGCTGAACCGCCAGATCGACGCCGCGCCCTTGGCCTCGCGGGTGGCGACCCGGTCGAGCAGCGAGGTCAGTTCGACCGCCGGGGGGCCGGTGACCACCGCGGTCAGGTCGGCCCCGAACAGGGCGGTGCGCTGCGCGCTGGCCAGCGCCCGGGTGGAGCACTCGGCCAGCGCCGGGTCGTGTTCGACCTCGGGGGCGGAGTCGTCGTGCTCGTCGCCGGCGACCGCCCCCAGGGAGGCCAGCGCGCGGCCGAGGTCGGTGAGGGAGTCGCAGGCGATCAGGCCGAGCAGCCGCGCCTCCTCCAGGAGACCGGGCGCCGACTCGGCGAGCAGTTCGCGGTCGAGCAGCGGCGCCCGCCAGTGCACCGACTGCACGAGCTCCTGGAGGGTGGCGAAGCCCTGGCCGGGCTCGACGTCGGTCAGGGCGCCGAGCACGGCCCGGCGGATGCGGGCGAGGGTCTCGCCGGCCGGGTCGTCGCCGAGCACCACCGGATAGCGGCCGTCGACGCGGCGCAGCGACGAGCGTTCCATCCGCCACCAGGCGGCCAGCAGCACCCGCAGCCGGTGGGGGGCGTCTTCGAGCCGCCAGGCGTCGAAACGCTCGGTCGGCACCAGGCCGCCCGCCTTCTCGTCGAGGGCGAGCAGCCGGGCCACCGCGCAGACCTCGATCAGCAGCCGGGTCTCCTCTTCCGGGGTGCCCGTCTCCTTGGCCACGCGGCGGATCTCGCGCACGCCCACGCCGCCGTTCTTCAGCAGCGGCAGGGTGGTCTTGTCGGTGTTCTCCAGCAGCGCCGTGGCGCGGTCGAGCAGGTGGGGCGCGGCCAGCGCCATCGCCAGGTCGACGGCCTCGCGATCGACCGGGATGGTCGCCAGGTCGGGCGGATAGGGGGTGAAGGGGCCGTGATATTCGGGGCCGCGCAGGCCGAGGGCGACCTCGCGGGGCATCTCGGCGACGTCCCATTGGGTGCGGAACAGCAGGCCCCGGTCCTGGGCCCACTTCTCGGGGGTGCCGGGGTTGACGAAGCGGTTGCCGTCGACGCTGCGGACCGGGCCGTCCCAGGCGAAGTCGTCGAGCAGGCCGACGGTGCCCTCGGGGGCCGAGGAGAGCAGGTCGCCGAGTTTGTCGGGGTCGCCGAGCAGCGCGGTCACCCGCGCCGTCATCTGGCGTTTGCCGCCCGCCGGGGGGATGCCCAGCGTCCGGCACATGCGCCGCAGCCCTTCGGCGTTCAGCGCCCACGACTCCAGGTATTGGGCCAGCGGCTCGCCCAGGCCGCACGGCGCGGTCCACCAGCGGGCCACCGCCTCGGCCAGGTTGATGCGGCCGTCGGGGCCGGGCCAGGCCAGCGCGCAGTCGTAGAGCCGGTCGAGCCACGGGATGACCTCGGAGGTGGACACGCCGAGGAACCGGGCCAGTTCGTCCTCCGTCGGGCGGCCGCCGATGACCAGGCACGCCTGCAGGAGTTCCAGAGGGGGCAGCGGAAGGCCACGCATGACCTCCATGACCGCGAACGTGTTGCCGAGCCGCTGCGCGAGCGCATCGATCCGCCGGGGCCAGGGCGGGGCGATGGCGTCCGGCCGGTTGGCCAGCAGACGCGCGAGCCGGTCTTCGTCGAGAGTTGTCAGCCAGGCGATTAGGTGATCGTCCATCACAGATCTCTCAGGGCCTCGGGAAGCCGCGGTGGTGGAGACGCACGTGAGATCAAGATATTCGGCACCCTGGGCGACGAAAAGGTCATTCTCCTGTTCTCCCTCCTCCCCGCGAAGAGTGCTGGACTCCACCTCAGCACAGGATCACGCGATCGGAAGGCGATCCCGGATACTCGATGGGGAATTCCTGGCCCGGCGTTAACAGAGGTCCCAGCGGACTCAGGAGATCGTCGGCCAAGGGGTGCCCCCGCGCAGTCCGGGCTACACGGGAGCACCCCTCGGCCGGCGAGGCATCGGGCGGGGCACTAGTTCAGGACGGCCCAGACGGCCTTGCCGTGGGGGGAGAGGGGCGACCAGCCCCACCGCACGCTGATCGACTCGACGATGTGGAGCCCGAGCCCGCCGGGCTCGAAGGGGTTGGCCTCGCGCATGACCGGGGTGGCCGAACCGGGGTCGGTGAGCGCGCAGGTGACGAAGCCTCCGCGCCGGATGAGGGCCAGCCTGATCACCTCGCGCCGGTGCCGGCCGCCGATCTCCAGGCCGTGGCGCAGGGCGTTGGTGGCCAGTTCGGAGACGACCAGTTCCATGCCGTCGCACAGGTCGCCGAGCTCCCAGCCGGTCAGTGTGCCGGTCGCGAAGCTGCGGGCGCTGTGGACCGAATCGGCTTTGGGCGGGAGGACGAACGTGGCGGCCTGCGAGGGGGAGACGGCAGGCGGAAGGTCGCGCGCGGGTTCGGGCCACCAACCGACCGGGGGCCACCAATCGAGTGCCGACCATTCGAGGACCGAGTGCACGAGATCATGATGGGGCACGGTCTCGTGCATGTGCAACAGCGGATGCACGTGCAGATGGTCGTTGCAGGCGCTACGGTTACCCAAAACGACCCTGGGACGAAAGGGGCGATCTTTGACAGACTGTAGTTCAGTCCACATACCGGAGGAATGACTCGTGTCCATCGACCCGCCAGGTTCCGGCTCCACCGTCCGGCGCATCATGCTCGGCGCCAGTCTCCGGAGGCTGCGCGAGGAGCGGGACCTCACCCGCGAAGAGGCCGGATTCCACATCCGGGCCTCCGAATCCAAGATCAGCCGGATGGAACTCGGCCGGGTCGGATTCAAGACACGAGACGTCGAAGACCTGCTCACCCTGTACGGCGTCGTCGACGACGCGGAGCGACGGCAACTCCTGGAGATGGTCCGGGAGGCCAACACGCCCGGTTGGTGGCACAAGTTCGGCGAAGTGCTGCCGGGCTGGTTCGTCACCTTCATCGGCCTGGAGGAGGCGGCCAGCGTGATCCGCACCTACGAGGTGCAGTTCGTGCCCGGCCTGCTCCAGACGTCGGCATACGCCCGCGCGGTCATCCGGCTCGGGTTCCCCGACGCCACCGATGACGAGATCGAACGCCGCGTGCATGTGCGGATGCAGCGGCAGGAGCGGCTGGCCCACGCGGGCGGCCCGCGCCTGTGGGCGGTCATCGACGAGGCGGCGCTTCGCCGGCCCATCGGGGGGCCCAAGATCATGCGCGAGCAGATCGAGCATCTGCTCGACGTGGCCCGGCTGCCCAACATCACCCTGCAGGTGATGCCGTTCCGCTTCGGCATGCACGCCGCCGAGGGCGGGGCCTTCACCATTTTGCGGTTTCCGGAGTCCGACCTTTCGGACGTGGTCTACGTCGAGCAACTCTGGGGGGCTCTGTACCTCGACAAACGCGAGGACATCGACCCCTACCTCACGGCCATGGAACAGCTCTGCGTGGAGAGCACCACGCCGGGCGGGACCAGGGACCTGCTCGATGATCTTCTGAGAGAGAAAGTGTATGCAGACTTATAACGGGATGCCCGCCACCGCCCTCGCCGGGGTTCAGTGGCGGAAGAGCCTGCACAGCAACTCCACGGGCAACTGCGTGGAGCTCGCGGAGCTGCCCGACGGCGGGGTCGCCGTCCGCAACTCCCGGTTCCCGGAGGGGCCGGCGCTCATCTACACGCGGGACGAGATCCGCGCGCTGGTGCTGGGCGTCAAGGACGGGGAGTTCGACGGCCTGGTCGCGTGACGCCGTTTCAGCCCGACTTTTAACACGAGGTTCACGCACTTAACGGCTTTGGGCCAGGTGTGTAACACGGGTCCGGCAGCATGGATCCCATGCTGGACCAGATGACCTTGTATCCCGTCGCCGACGACGTGCTCTTCGCACCCGGCGGCCGGGTCGTGATCAGGACGTACGGTGTCGCCTCGGCGGCCGATCCCCATGACGGCAAGCCGCGGCCGGTGGCGTACCGGACCTGGGTCACCGGGGTCCGCGACCAGCCCCGCTACTGGCGCTGGGGACACTTCGAAGACGCCCGCCGGGGACACCGCAAGGTCCTCGAATGGCTCACCGGGCGCGGACCGCAGCCCGCGCCCGTCAACTCCTAGACCGGGCAGTTCCAGCTCAGCACGACCCGTTCGCCGTGCTCGTATCCCAGCGAGCAGTAGGTGCCGGTGTCGAGCCGGAGCAGCCTCCCCTCGGAGGCGGGCAGGCCGAGCCAGCGGGCCGCCAGCACCCGCAGGAAATGGCCGTGCGCCACGAGCAGCACCGAGCTGTCCGCACCGGTGAGCGCGTCGACGGCCCGGGTGATCGCCCGGTCGGCGCGCTCGCCGACGTGGTCGACGCTCTCACCCGGGTGGGCAGAGTCGCCCGGGATGACGCCATCGCGCCAGATGTACCAGCCGGGGATCGACTCCCTGATGGTGGCCGTGGTGACGCCCTCGTAGCCGCCGTAGTCCCACTCCCACAGGTCGGGATCGGTCTCCCAGTGGGTGAGCCCGGCCAGCCCGGCCGTCTTCTCGGCCCGCTGGGCCGGGCTGACCAGCACCAGCGCGAAGTCGCGGTCTCCGACCAGGGTGTTCAGGGCACGGGCCTGCGCCTCGCCACGGGGGGTCAGCGGGATGTCGGTCCGCCCGGTGTGGCGACCGGCTCTGCTCCATTCGGTCTCGCCGTGGCGCAGCAGGATGATGTTCACCAGCCCCATGATGGCGCGCCACCGGTCGATAGTCTCTGATCGCCGACGTGTCGCGACAAAGGGGAGCTGGCCGATGGAACCGGTATCTGTGGGGCTGGTCGGAGCCGGGCCGTGGGCCGGCATGATCCACGCGCCGAAGCTCGCCGCCGGGCCGGACACCCGGCTGGCCGGCATCTGGGCCCGCCGCCCCGAGGCCGCGCGCGAGCTCGCCGCCAGACACGGCACCCGCGCTTTCGAGCTGCTCGACGAGTTCTTCGACCACTGCGACGCGGTGGCGTTCTGCGTGCCCCCGGGCGTGCAGGCCGAACTCGGGGTGCTGGCCGCCCAGGCCGGCAAGGCCCTGCTGCTGGAGAAGCCCCTGGCCGACAGCCTCGACGGGGCCCGGCGGCTGGCCGAGGCCGTCGCCGAGGCCGGCGTGGCGACGCAGATGGTCTTCTCCTTCCGGTACGCCACCGCGACCACCGCCTTCCTGGAGAAGGTCGCCGGGATCGAGCCGTTCGGCGGATACGCCGCCAACATCGGCGGCGCGCTGCACGGCGGCCCGTTCGCGACGCCGTGGCGGCTGGAGCGCGGCGCGATCCTCGACGTCGGCCCCCACATGCTCGACCTGCTCGACGCCGCGCTCGGCCCGATCGCCGGGGTGCGCGCCCACGGCAACTCCCTCGGCTGGGTCGGGCTGCTGCTGGAGCACGAGACCGGCGCGGTCAGCGAGGCGTCGCTGACCATGGCCGCCACCGGCGACCTGCCCGACGCCCGCGTCGAGGTGTTCGGCCGCAAGGGCTCGGCCACCCTGTTCGGGGCGATGCTGGGCGACGACGCCTTCGAGCGGATGGTCGCCCAGTTCGCCCGGACGGTCAGGAACGGCGGCGGCCACCCGCTCGACGCCGCCCACGGGCTGCGCCTCCAGCGTGTCATCGCGGAAGCGGAGCGGCAGCTCTCCGCCTGAGCAGCAGGGCCAGCCCCAGCGCGAGCGCCGCGCTGCCGGCGGCCGGGACGAAGGTGCCCGGCGCGAACCCGGTGACGGTCAGGGTGAGCAGCCCGGCCGCCGACAACCCGACCGCCGCGACGGTTCTGGCGCGGGTCGGGGCGGCCGGCGGCGCCGCCTCGAACCGGGCCAGCAGCGCCGTCAGCACGGCCAGCACCAGCGACAACCAGCCCAGCCAGATGGGCAGCAGCAGCCACCACGCCGGCGACCACGGCTCGGGGGTCCGCGCGCCGAAGCCGAGGAACGCGACGCCGCCGACGATGATGAGCGCGGTCATGTGCCAGAGGTAGAAGGTCATCATGCGGGGCGCCAGCCAGGCCAGCGCCGGCGCGGGCAGCGCCCGGTTCAGCCGCTCGCGCGCCCACAGCGCCAGGCCGAGCTGACCGGCGAAGACCACGAGCATCACGGCGCTGGGCGGGGCCATGTTCGACGGCATGCCGGGCATCCCGATCATGCTGGCCGGGTAGGGACCGGCGATCACCATGACCGCCGTCATGCCGAACCCGGCGACCGCCAGCCACAGCGCCCTGCGGCCGGTCAGGTGGGCGAGCCTGCCCTGGGCGTACAGGAACCCGATCTGGTGGACGGCGAGCCAGACGAACACGACGTTCAGATATCCGGCGGCCTCGAACCCGGAGAAGCGCAGCACGTCGACGGCGAGCGCCCCGGCGGCGAACGCCGGGACCAGCACCCCCGCGCGCACCCGCGCCAGCAGCGGCGTCGTGACGACCGCGAGCAGGTAGACGGCGAGGAACCAGAGGAGCTGGCCGACCAGCCGCGAGGCCACCTCCAGCGGCTGCGCCGGGACCCCCAGCGCGCCGAGCAGGTAGGGCAGCGGCAGCCACACCGCGATCAGCGGCAGCACCGGCCAGCCGAGCCGCACCACCCGCCCGCCGATCCACTTCTCGGCGCTCTGCGGCCGGGACGTCCAGCTCAGATGGTTGGCCGCGCCTCCGGCGAAGAACACCAGCGGCATGACCTGGCTGACCCACGTGACGAGCGGCGCCGACGCCAGCGCGTTGCCGGTGACCAGGTCGCCCCCGCGGTCGAGCAGCACCGGCATCGACCAGTGCTGCACCACCACGAGCACCATTCCCAGCACCCGCAGCACGTCGACGAACGGGTCGCGCGGCGAGGCCACGGGAGGGACGGGATGAGGATGCGTCATCGACATGGGGGGCCGCCTTCGGGGGGAATCGGTTCCCCTTGAGCCTCCCGGGAACGGGCGCGGAAGTCGGTCCCGCGGGCACCCGACTTGATCGACGGGTGTCCGCTACCCCGGGTGGTGGTGCTGGCTACACCCCCGAGCGACCGGCGCGCCTCGCCCGCCGGGCGGGTCAGACCCCGCTCAGGTAGGCCAGAACCGCCAGCACCCTCCGGTGGCCGCTGTCGCTCGGCGGCAGGCCGAGCTTGGCGAAGATGTTGCCCACGTGCTTGTGCACGGCCCGTTCGGTGACCACGAGCGAGGCCGCGATGTCGGTGTTGGAGTGGCCCTCGGCCATCAGCGACAGGACCTCGCGCTCGCGCGGGGTGAGCGAGTCGATCGGGTGCGCGTGCCGGCGGACCAGGAGCTGGGCGATGACCTCCGGGTCCATGGCGGTGCCGCCCTTGGCCACGCGCTCCAGCGCGTCGACGAACTCCGACACCCGGGCCACGCGGTCCTTCAGCAGGTAGCCGATGCCCCCGCCGCCGCCGGCCAGCAGCTCGGTCGCGTAGGTCTGCTCGACGTACTGGGACAACACGAGGATCGGCTGGCCGGGGTGGACGCGGCGGACCTCGACGGCGGCGCGCACCCCCTCGTCGCGGAAGGTGGGCGGCAGCCGGATGTCGACCACGGCGATGTCGGGGCGGTGCTCGTCGACCGCCCGGTGGAACTCCTCGGCGGTGCCCACGGTGGCGGCCACCTCGTGGCCCTCGGTGGTGAGCAGCAGCGTGAGGCCCTCGGCCAGCAGCACGCTGTCCTCCACGATGATCACTCGCACGGCAGCTCCACCCGCAGTGTCGTCGGCCCGCCGGGCGGGCTGGTCAGTGTGGTCTCCCCGTCGAAGGCGCTGACCCGGCGGCGGATCCCGGCCAGGCCGGACCCGCCGTTCTCGTCGGCGCCGCCGCGGCCGTCGTCGGTGACCTCGGCGGTCAGCCTGTTCCCGGTACGCCGGACGCGGACCGTCGCCTTGCCCGCGGAACTGTGCCGGGCGACGTTCGTCAGCGCCTCGGCGATCACGAAGTAGGCCGCCGCCTCGACCGCCGCGGGGAGCCGCCCGACGTCGGCCGTCTCGGTCTCGACCGGCACCGGCGAGCGGGCCGCCAGCGCCGCGACCGCGCCCGGCAGGCCCCGGTCGGCCAGGATCGGCGGGTACATGCCGCGGATGATCCCGCGCAGCTCGGTCATGGTCTCCTCGGTGCTCAGCCGGGCCTCGGTGATCAGCGCGGCGGCCTTGCCGGGGTCGGTGGCCAGGACACGTTCGGCGATGCCGAGCCGCATGGCGACGGAGACGAGCCGGGCCTGCGCGCCGTCGTGCAGGTCGCGTTCGATGCGGCGCAGCTCGTAACCGTGCGCGTCGAGCGCCTCGGCCACCCGCTCGGCCAGCCGCACGTGCTGCGGCGTCGCGAGCAGCGACCTGGCGAGCCGCGACAGTCCCTCGGCGACCAGCGGCACCACCCGGAACCCGATCGCCGCGACCACCGCCATGAACAACGGGACGGTGACCGCCACCGCAGCCCACGAGTCGAGCGCCCACGGCAGGTAGATGTGGTGGTCGGGCGCGAACGCGTCCCACCACAGCGGGAGCGACAACGCCCAGCCGAGCGCGCCCCACAACGCCGCCGCCGTGATCGCGCCGAACGGCGCGGTGAACACGTGCTGGGCGAGGAAGGCGAGGTCCCGCCAGGTCTGCGGGTCGCCCATGACCACGCGCACCCGCGTGAGGACACCGCCCCTGATCGGGTGGTACGACGCCGTCACCGGCCGGCCGAGCCACGCCCCCGCGTTCCGCCGGGCCAGTGAGGCGACGCCCCGGTTGAGCCGGATCGCGTAGGGGAGCAGGAGCAGCCCGAGGTAGGTCGCGGAGACGACGAGGGTGAAGAGGGTGACGGCGATGGCCAGCAGGCACAGGGGGACCAGGAGGAGTCCCAGCAGAAGCCGCCCGGTCGCCGTGACGGTCCGCCGCACCATGCGGCCAGCATAGCCTCACGTTCCCGGCGAAAAGGCTGTTGGTAACGTATGGGACGCGTGACGCCGCAGCGAAGTCCGGTGCGAACCCGGCGCTGTTCCCGCAACTGTGATCCCTCCTCGGAGGGTCAGCCAGGTCGCCTGCGCCGTCGCCGACGCCATCCGCCCTCGTGGAAAGGGTGATCCGTCCCTCGGGTCTCTCGTTCCGGCAACTCTCTTCGGAGGAAACTCGTGAGGCCCCTGCGTACGGCCCTCGCGGGCGTGTTGCTGGGTGTCGCCCTGCTGTCCGGCTGCGGCAGCTCCGACACCGCCACCCCCGCCCCCACCGCTTCCGCCGCCCCGAGCGGCCCCTTCCCCGTGACCGTCCAGGCCGCCAACGGCCCGGTCACGATCGCCGCCAGGCCGCAGCGGATCGTCTCGTTGTCGCCCACGGCCACCGAGTCGCTGTTCGCCATCGGCGCCGGGCCGCAGGTCACCGCCGTCGACGACCAGTCGAACTTCCCCGCCGAGGCCCCCAAGACCGACCTGTCGGGCTTCAAGCCCAACGTCGAGGCCATCACCGCCCGCGAGCCCGACCTGGTGATCGTCTCCAACGACCTCGAAGGCGTGGTCGCCGGGCTCGGCAAGGTCGGCGTGCCGGTGCTGGTGCTGACCGCCGCCACCAAGATCGACGACGCGTACGCCGAGATCGAGAAGCTCGGCACCGCCACCGGCAACCGTGCGAAGGCCGACGAGGTCGTGGCCGGCATGAAGCGCGACCTCGCCGCGCTGGCCGCCGCCGCGCCCAAGGCCGGGCTGACCTACTACCACGAGCTCGACGTCACCCCCTACGCCGCGACCTCGACCACCTTCATCGGCCAGGTCTACGCCCTGTTCGGCCTGGTCAACATCGCCGACGAGGCCCCCGACGCGGCGGGCGGCTACCCCAAGCTGTCGGCCGAGTTCGTCGCGAAGGCCGACCCCGACCTGATCTTCCTGGCCGACGTGAAGTGCTGCGCGCAGAACGCCCGGGCCATCGCCGAACGTCCCGGCTGGGGCGGCCTGAAGGCCGTCGAGAACGGCGACGTGGTCGAACTCGACGACGACGTCGCCTCCCGCTGGGGCCCCCGCGTGGTCGACCTGGCCGAGGCCATCGGCGCCGGGGTGGCCAAGGCCGCGGGCTGATGACCCGGAGCTTCTTCAGGGCCGGGCGGATCTCCTCCTGGGCCTCTTCCCGGCCGGATCCGAGGCGGCGCACCGATGCGTAGGGGAGTCGTGTTCGCCGGTGCCGCCGTGGTGCTGGCCGCGTGCATGACCGCCGGGCTCATGGTCGGCGCGGCCGGGCTGCCCCTCAAGGGGGTGGTGCTCGCGCTGGCCGACCGGTTGCCCTTCGTCGAGGCGCACTCCGGGCTGACGCCGCTGGAGACCGGGGTGCTGTTCGAGCTCCGGCTGCCCCGGGTGCTGCTCGGCGCGATGGTCGGCGGGCTGCTCGCCGTCGCGGGCGCCGGGTACCAGGGCGTGTTCCGCAACCCGCTGGCCGACCCCTACCTGCTGGGGGCCGCCGCCGGGGCCGGGCTGACCGTCACGCTGGTCATCGTGGCCGTGGGCGACGGGGCGGCGGTGCCGCTCGCGGCGTTCTGCGGGGCGGCCGGCGGGGTGCTGCTCGCGTACGGGCTGGGGCACACCGCCACCCGGGGCGGCGGCACCGCGACCCTGGTGCTCGCGGGGGTGGCGGTGACGTCGTTCCTGACCGCCGTCCAGACGTTCCTCCAGCAGCTCAAGGTCGACGAGTTGCAGCGCGTCTACGCGTGGATCCTCGGCGACGTCGGCGGCGGCTGGGACCAGGTCGTCATGTGCGCGCCCTACGCCGTGGTGGCCGCCGCGATCCTGCTGCTGCACGGGCGGCTGCTCGACGTGCTCTCGGTCGGCGACGACGAGGCCTCGGCGCTGGGCGTGCGGGCCGGACGGGTGCGGCTGGTCGTGCTCGTCGCGGCCTCGCTGGCGACCGCCGCCGCCGTGTCGGCGGGCGGGCTGATCGGGTTCGTCGGCGTCGTGGTGCCCCATGCCGTCCGGCGGCTGGCCGGAGGTTCCTACCGCCTGGTGCTGCCACTGTCGCTGCTGGCGGGCGGCGCGTTCCTGGTGACGGCCGACCTGATCGCCCGGACCGTGCTGGCCCCCGCGGAACTGCCCATCGGGGTGGTCACCGCGTTCGTCGGGGCGCCGTTCTTCGTCACCATCCTGCGGGCCACCCGGAAGGTGGAGACGTGACCGTCGAGATCACCGGCGTGGGCGTGGACCTCGGCGGGCGGCCGGTCCTGCGCGGCGTGACCGCCACCGCCCGGGAGGGCCGCTGGCTGGCCGTCATCGGGCCCAACGGGGCCGGGAAGTCGACCCTGCTCAAGGCCGTCATGGGCCTGCTGCCCCACACCGGGCTGATCACCGTCGGAGGCCGTCCGGTACGCGGCCTCGCCCCCCGCGACCGGGCCCGCCTGCTGGCCTACGCGCCGCAGAGCCCGCTCCTGCCGCCCGACATGACCGTCCACGAGTACGCCCTGCTGGGGCGCACGCCGTACATCTCCTATTGGGGGCGCGAGGGCGCCCGTGACACCGAGACGACCCGCGCGGTGCTCGACCGCCTCGACCTCGCCGGCCTGGCCGCGCGGCCCCTGGAACGGCTCAGCGGCGGCGAGCGCCAGCGGGTGGTGCTGGCCCGCGCGCTCACCCAGCAGGCGCCCGTGCTGCTCCTCGACGAGCCGACCACCGCGCTCGACCTCGGCCACCAGCAGCAGGTGCTGGAACTGGTCGACCGGCTGCGCCGCGACGACGGCCTCACCGTCGTCAGCACCCTCCACGACCTCACCGTGGCCGCCCAGTACGCCGACGACCTGCTCCTGATGAGCGGCGGCACGGCCGTCGCGGCCGGCCGCCCCGCCGAGGTGCTGACCGAGGACCTCGTCACCCGCCACTTCGGCGCCCGCGTGACCATCGGCGCCGGACCGGCCGGGCGGCCGGTCGTGCACCTGCGCCGCCCTACGACGTGAACTTCACGCTGTTGATGATCGTGGTGATCGTCGTGTCGTCGCACTTGGCCGTCGGGCAGAAGAAGGTCATCAGCGCCGACGGCTGGCCGGGACGGGTCACCAGATAGCTGCGGAAGTCGAGCCGCCCCACCCCGGACGCGTCGCTCAGGAAGCCGCTGACCTTGAACCCGGGCTGCCCGCCCACCGAGGTCGACGACGGCGGCGCCGGGATCGACACCACCCCCGGCAGGGTCGCCTGGAGGCCCGCCTGGACCGACTCCAGCGCGTCGCTGGCCGAGATGGTGTCGGTGGTCTGGGCGACCACGCCGCTCGACTTGTCGGGGGAGCCGGTGATGACCGGGTTGACCCCCGACCAGTCGGGGTTGCCGGGCACGCTGAACAGCGCGTCGAACGCGTCGGCCGAGGCCGCGATCGTGACGTGCTGGTCGGAGTAGTCCTTGCGGGTCCAGGTCGACGGGTAGTCGAAGCTGTAGGGGGCCGCGACGTTGCCGGGGAAGGTGTCCCACGACGCCTGGCCGTCGCCGCCGCTCTGGCTCACCACGTAGACCGCGCCCGCCGCGATCAGCCCCAGCGCCAGCACCCCGCCGATCACCGGGACGACGGGGAACCTCTTGTTCTGCGGCACCCCGGCCGGGGCCGTCGCCACCTGCGACACCCGCGAGGGATACGACGGGTGCGACGGATGCGTGTAGGGCGGGTTGGACGCCGGGTTCTGGTAGACCGGGTTCTGGTAGACGGTGCCCGGAGGCTGCGACGGCCATGACTGCCGGGGGCCCGAGATCGGGCTCGGCAGGTCGCCCTCGGTGCCGCTGATCGCGTCGCGCAGGGCCGTCACGAACGCCGTGCACGTCGGGTAGCGGTCGAGCGGCGACTTCGACAACGCCCGCGACAGCACCTGGTTGACCGTGTGGGGCAGGTCGGGCCGGTAGGGGGTCAGCGGCGGCGGGTCGTGGGAGACGTGCGCGTAGAGCAGCGCCAGCTCGGTGTCGCGCTGGAACGGCGGCAGCCCCGCCAGGGCCTCGTAGACGACGCACGCGAAGGCGTAGCCGTCGGCGCGGCCGTCGACCGGCAGGCCCCGGATCTGCTCGGGCGCGACGTAGCGGGGCGTGCCCATGAAGTGGCCGTGGCTGGTCAGGCCGGTGTCGACCGAGGAGCTCTTGGTCAGGCCGAAGTCGGTCAGGTAGACGTGGTCGTTGCCGGTGACCAGGATGTTGGCCGGCTTCACGTCGCGGTGCACCAGCCCGTTGGCGTGGGCCTCGTCGAGCGCCGAGGCGATCTGCGAGAACAGGTGGTTGGCCCGCGCCACCGGCAGCGGGCCGTTCGACTGCACCAGCTTGCGCAGGTCGCTGCCGCCGTCGACGTAGCGCATGGCGATGAACAACATCCCGTCGTGCTCGCCGGCCTCGTAGATCGGGATGATGTGCGGGTGGTCGATCGAGGCGACCAGCCGCGACTCGCGCACGAACCGGTCGCGGAACCGGCTGTCCTCGGCGAGCTGCGGGGCCAGCACCTTGAGCGCGACCGCGCGGCCGAGCCGCTGGTCGCGCGCGCGGTAGACGGTGGCCATGCCGCCCCGGCCGACCACCGCCTCGATCGTGTAGTCGCCGATCCGCTGCCCCACCAGCGCCGGCAGTTCAGCGCTCATGGCGCGTCCGACGGATGACCGCAGAACCCGCAGAACCGGTGGGCGTGGCCCAGCCGCATGCCGCACTGGGTGCAGAACTTCTTCGACGCCCCGCCCGGGTTCGAGCCGGGATTCGAGACGTGCGGCTGACCTCCCGGCGGCGAGACGTCCGTGACGGGCTGACCCGGATTCGGAGTGCGGTAGACCTCCGTCTGGGCCGACCATGACGTGACCAGCGCGTGGTTCTCCCCCGACGTGTCCTGCCCGTCCGCCCCGTTGCGCCGGCGCCGCAGCAGGAACGGCACCGACCCGGCCATGACGGCCCCCACGAGCACGACACCCCCGGTGATCCAGATCCACGGCGCCACCCCCGACGCGGGCGCCGGGACGGCGACGGGCGTGGACTTCTTCGTCGCCGCGTCTTCGGCCGTGCCCGCCTTGGCCTTCGAGACGCGGAGGTATTCGAGCGCCACGGCGTGGTCCTGCCGCAGGGTCAGCACCTGCTGCAGCACCGGCGCCGCGTTGCCGTAGAGCTTGTTGTGGTAGGCGGCGAGCGCCTGTTCGTAGACGACGTCGACGGGCCCCCGGCGGGGCGTCACCCCGGCCGCCACCAGGGCGGTGCGGATCTCGTCGACGGGCGTCACGGTCGCGGGCAGGCTGCCGCCCCCCGACAACACCCCGACCACCTCGCTCTTGCCGTCGTCGATCACCGCGGCGCCGATCGCACCCGCTTCGATGAGTTTGTCGATTTTGTCACGTTCCGCCGCTTTGAAGTTGCGGCTGCCCGGCGGGTCGAAGTGGGCCGTGTCCATCTTCGGTGGCGCCTTCGCCGACGGGCGGACGGCCAGCGTCATGACGTCGACCGACTCGACCTGGGCGGTGATCGTGGTGCCCATCGGCACGGTCGGCAGGTTGTTCTTCGGGCCCGCGTTGACCTTCAGCACCGCCGGGGCCGACGGCGCGTCGCCCGCGGACAGCACCTCGGCCGCCAGGCCCTCGGGCAGCGCCGGGTCGAGGTAGGGGAAGGCGGTCACCTTCGTCTCGACGGTGGCGTTGCAGGTCGAGTTCTGGGTGCGCGGCGGATAACAGGCCTGGAGGCGGATGTTGAGGTCGGGGTCGTCGACCGTGTGACGCTCGAAGTCGGCCGGGACGTCGACCTTGAAGTATTCGGCGAAGACCTTGTTGGCGGCGTACACCTGCAGGTCCTTGTCGGGGCGCACGACCTGGGTCGCCGTCACGATCACGCCGTCGGGCGTCACCGTGAATCCGCTGCCGGTCGCCAGCTCCACCTCGTATTCGCGCTCGAAGCGCTGAAGACGGGCGCGGTCGTCGATGAGGGTGACGGAGACCGTGGACTCGGACTCCACCCGGACGGCTCCCGGTGTGACCCGGTCGGTCGATCCGCTGGGGTGGGGATGCAACAAGGGCATGCCCAGGACACCGAGGGCACCGAGCCCCGCGATGACAACCAGGCGGGGCATGTCCGCCTCCTTAACCGATGACGACGAATTCCAGCGTCTCAGTGGCCGGAAACCCCGGCAAGGGTTCACACGGTCACCGAAACTCATCTGATACCGGCCAAGGATCACGCCAAGGCTTGCATTTCACTTGCAATCGGATCGAAGGTGGCGACCTGCCGCTTCGCGGGGCGACCACGACACACTAATCTGCCACCATGGCCCTCCGCATCCCCGCGCCCTCACGGAGCGACCTCCTCATCGGCGCCGCCGTCGCGGCCGTCGGCATACTTGAGGCCTTCACCTCCGCGACCTCCTACGGCGCCGCCCAGAATCCCGAGCTCTGGTGGATCCCGCAGGCCCTGATCGCCGGCGGTCTGCTCTGCTTCATGCGCGGAGCGCCGATCCTGGTGTTCGTCGGCACGGTGCTGCTCCAATTCCTCTGGCACCGGCAGGGATACGAGGCCTGCCAGGTCCATCAGCTGTTCGCCCTCCTCATCGGTTTTCACGGCCTTGGCGCGCGGTTGAGCTTCCGCCGAGGCGGCCCCTGGGCCGGAGGCGGGATCCTGATCTTCGACGTGGGCGCGGTCGACATGCGGGTGCTGCCGATCTCCGAGGCCATCTACCTCACGGTGATGTTCGGCTTCGCGTATCTGACGGGCGTGGCCGTGCGGGCGTGGCTGGTGCGCGCGCAGCGGGCCGCGAAGGAGGCCGCGCTGGCCGAGGTCGAGCGGGAGCGCCGGGCCGCCGAGGCGGTCGCCGCCGAGCGCAGCCGGATCGCCCGCGAACTGCACGACGTGGTCGCCCACAGCGTCAGCATGATGGTCATGCAGGCCGCCGGGCTGCGCCGCGCGCAGGGTGGCGAGAACCCCGTGCTGGTCGGCATCGAGCAGGCCGGCCGCGACGCCGTCAACGAGCTGCGGGTGATGCTGGGCGCGCTGCGCATGCCGCAGGACGAGGCGCTGCCCCAGCCCGGCCTCGACATGGTGCGGAACCTGATCTCCACGGTCGGCAACACCGCCCTGCGGGTCACCCTGACGATCACCGGCGAGCCGGTCCGGCTGGCCCCGGGCCTCGACCTCTCGGCCTACCGGATCGTGCAGGAGGCGCTCACCAACGCGGTGAAGTACGCCGGCGAGGCCGACGTCCAGATCAAGATCACCTATCACCCGCTCTCGGTCACGCTGGAGGTGACCGACAACGGGAAGGCCGCCGGGGTCGGCGGGTTGTCGACCGGCAACGGCCTCATCGGCATGCGCGAGCGGGCCGAGCTGTTCGGCGGCACGCTCGACGCGGGGCCGAGGGAAGAGGGCGGGTTCCGCGTCTGCGCGGTGCTGCCGACGTCTCCCGGGGTCGTCCTGGTATGAGCGAGAGCATCAGGATCGTCCTGGCCGACGACCAGGCCATGATCCGGGCCGGCCTCCGCATGGTGGTGGAGAGCGAGCCGGGCATGGAGGTCGTGGGCGAGGCCGCCGACGGCGTGGAGGCCGTCGCGGTGGCCCGCCGGGTGCGGCCCGACGTCGTCCTGATGGACATCTCGATGCCGCGCATGGACGGCCTGACCGCCGCCCGGCAACTGCTCGACACGCCCGGCCCGCCCAAGGTCATCATGCTGACCACCTTCGACACCGACGAGAACCTCTACGCCGCCCTCCGGGCCGGCACCAGCGGCTTCCTGCTCAAGGTGTCGCCGCCCGAGCAACTCGTGGAGGCCATCAGGGTGGTCGCCGCCGGTGACGGGCTGCTCGACCCGGCGGTCACCACGCGGGTGATCGCCTCCTTCGCCGGCCGTCACGAGCCGGTCCGGCCGCCGCAGCTCGCCGAGCTGACTCCGCGTGAGCTGGAAGTGCTCCGCATGCTCGCCAAGGGCCTCACCAACGCCGAGATCGCCGGCGCGCTCTTCGTCGGTGAGGCCACGGTCAAGACCCATGTGGCGCGGGTGCTGATGAAGCTCAATCTGCGCGACCGTGCTCAGGCGGTCGTGTTCGCGTACGAGTCGGGCGTGGTGACGCCCGGGGCCGTCGGGTAGTAGGAGATCCACTCCGCCTCCGACATGCGCAGGACCTTGACGCCCCAGTAGCCGAAGGCGATCACCGGGACGCCCCAGGTGACCAGCGTGACCGGGCCGTACTCCAGCACGAAGCCGACCCACCAGCCGACCAGGATCAGGATGGTCGTCCACAGCGGGGCGAACCCGGCCCGCCACAGGGCGATGGCGACCAGGCCGGCTCCGATGGGGCCGAAGAACAACCACGGCATCTGGAAGCCGAAGACCACGCCGGGCAGGTTGAGCATCTCGTCGAAGATCTTCGCGGCCTGCTCGGGGGTGTTGTGCTGCCCCAGGTACCACTCGACCGGGTCGACCATCAGCAGCGCCGACAACGACAGGAAGCCGATCACGGCCATCGTGCCGCCGATGTGGGCGAGCACCGCGCCGCGCCTGCGGGCGAAGTGCAGCACGCCGATCAGCGCGACCGGGAGCAGCATCCACGACCAGTGGTAGAGCGCCGACTGGAGCTGCGCCATGGCCGGGTTGTCCTGGTAGCTGACCGACTCGCGGATGTCGCCCCAGGTGCCGGGGTCGACCACGACGGCGACGAACTGCAGCAACGGCGAAACGATCAGCAGCAGGCCGGTGACCCAGCGCCGGTAGCCGGTGGAACTCGTGAACATCTCTCGTCTCCCCCTCGGGTATCTCTCAACGGAGCGGACGTTACGGACGCGGGGGCGGGGGCTTCGTCCGCCAGGAGGGTGATTCGCCGTCACTCCGGAGAGTGACTTGCGGTTACATCGGGACATTGACATATATTTTTCGTCAAGAGGTATCGATAGCAGGAGAATCTTCATGACTGCGTTCCCTAAGGTGCTGTTCGACGAGGGTCACAGCGAGGCATGGACGATCCGGCGCGACGTCGCCGAGGCGATGAACCCCGGCCACCCCGACGACAACTCCTACGCCCGTGCGGCCGATCTTCTCCGCCGGCTGGGGCACCAGGTTTCCGCCCACACGGACGGGACACTCGTCCTCGACGGGCAGGACGTGCTGGTCATCGCCCACCCCTCGGCACAGCGCTGGGAACGCACCACCGGTCTGGGCAGCCCCGTGTTCACACCGGAGGAGATCGACGCCGTCGAGGCCTTCGTGGCCGGCGGGGGAGGGCTCGTCGTCCTCGCGGAGGAGGAGCAGGAGAAGTACGGCAGCAATCTGGGTGACCTGCTGTCCCGCTTCGGCGTGAGCGTCGTGCACACCACCGTCCAGGACCCGGCGAACCGGTTCAACAACGTGGCCTCCTGGGTGCTCGGCGAGCCGGCGCACGCCTCGATCGACGGGGCCGACGTGCTGGCCGGGGTGCGGCGGGCCTGCTTCTACCGGGCCGGCGTGCTGGCCGCCCCCGAGGCGGCCACCCTGTTCCGGACCTCGGGGAGCGCCACCCCGGCGAACGCGCCGCTCGCCGTCGCGCTGCCGTTCAAGAAGGGCCGGGTCGTCGTGGTCGCCGACTCCGACCTGTTCGGCGACGACTCGATCGGCGACCTCGACCACGCGCGCCTGTGGGGCAACCTGGTGACCTGGGCCGCGCGCTCGCCCGAGGCCGGCGCGACCGCCGCGGGCGGACGGCCCGAGTTCGCCGCGCTCAAGGAGGCCGTCGAGGCGCTCAGGCCGTACACGGAGAAGGACGGCACCTTCACCGGCGACCCCGCGCTGATCACCCGGGTCGCCGCGGAGGTCGGCGTGCTGGCCCCCCGGTTCCCGCACGACGAGGTCTACCTCCAGGCCGTGCGGAGCGACCTGGCGAAGTGGGCCGAGACCGGCGGCAGACCCGACTTCCTCGACTCGCTGAACGTCTTCCACCCCGACGAGCAGCGCGTCGACGGGCTGGAGCACCTCGTGGTGTTCCCCATGTACACCCAGAACGGCAATCCCAATCGCAACCTGGAGGCGGTCTGGATCACGACCGTCTGGCCGCGGTGGCTGGCCGACCTGGAGGCCGGGGGCTACGACAACCCGATGTTCGTGCCGATCGCCTTCGTCGACTTCACCGCCGGGTACGACACCGACTCCGCCGTGTTGTTCCCGGAGACCGTCGTGGTCAGGGAGACCCCGCCGCGCTTCACCTGGGGCGGCATCTTCTGCGACCGCGAGGCCGCGCGCTTCCGCATGGTGACCGATGCCGCCGCCAAGACCCTCAAGCTCGACCTGCCGCCGGACGCCGCCCGCCTGGTCGCCTCGCAGGAGCTCGCCCGGGAGACCTTCACGATGTGGGACCTGGTGCACGACCGCACCCACTCCCACGGCGACCTGCCGTTCGACCCGTTCATGATCAAGCAGCGGATGCCCTACTGGCTCTACAGCCTGGAGGAGCTGCGCTGCGACCTGACCGCGTTCGGCGAGGCCGTGAAGCTGGAGGCCGACGGCGTGCCGCACGCCCGCTACGTGCAGCTCGCGATCCTGTTCGACCGGCTGTTCCGGTTCCCGGTCACCGGCGCGCGGGTGCGCAACTACGACGGGCTCGGCGGCCAGCTCCTGTTCGCCTACCTGCACCGCAACGACATCGTCCGGTGGACCGACAACCGCCTGTCGATCGCCTGGGACCGGGTCGCGGGCGGCGTCGCCGACCTGCGGGCCGAGGTGGAGAAGCTCTACCGCGACGGCATCGACCGGTCGAAGCTGGCCCACTGGATGGCCGCCCACGACCTCGTCGCCGCCTACGTCGCGCCCCACCCGGCCTCGAAGTGGGCCGTGCGGGACCTGCCGGAGGAGCAGAAGGCCATGGTCGACGCCGTGCTGCCGGACGAGTTCCCCCTGAGCATGTTCTACGAGGCGCTGCGCCGTAAGCTCGCCGACGTGATCGAATCGACGAAGGGTGTGCGCTGACGATGAGCCGCGTCATTCTGGTGCTGGGCGCGGGCGGACCCGCCGGGCGGGCCGTGGTGCGGAAGTTCACCGGCCTCGGCGACACCGTCATCGGGGTCGACCGCTCGGGCGCCGAGGGCTGCCTGAAGGTCGATCTCCTCGACATCGCCCAGGTACGCGACCTGGAGGCCCGCGTCCGCGCCGAGCACGGCCGCGTCGACGGGATCTTCCACCTGGTCGGCGGCTGGCGCGGGGCCAAGACGTTCGCCGAGACGCGCCTCGACGACTGGGCCGACCTCAGCGACCTGCTGGTCCGCACCCTCCAGCACGTCACGCTCGCCTTCGAGCCGCTGCTGAAGGCCGGTGACGACGGCCGGTTCGCGATCGTGTCGGCCAAGGCCGCCGAGGCCCCCACGCAGGGCAACGCCTGCTACGCCGCTGCCAAGGCCGCCGCCGAGGCGTGGACGCTGGCCTTCGCCGACGCGCTCAAGGGCAGCGGCGCCGCCGCCTCGATCGTCGTGGTCATGGCGCTGGTGCACGACGCGATGCGCAAGGCCGCGCCGGAGAAGCCGTTCCGGAACTTCACCGACGTCGCCGACCTCGCCGACGCCCTGGCCGGTCTGTGGGACCTGCCGGTGACCGAGGCCAACGGCCTCAGACTGGACCTGACGGCCCATGGGAACTGACGCGGTCCGGCGCCACGATCCGGCGCTGAAGGGCTTCGCCAGCGACAACTACGCCGGAGTCCACCCCGAGATCCTGGAGGCGATCGCCCTCGCCAACGGCGGCCACCAGGTCGCCTACGGCGACGACGTCTACACCTCCGCGCTGCGGAACGTGTTCCGCCGCCACTTCGGCGAGCGGGCCGAGGCTTACCCCGTCTTCAACGGCACCGGCGCCAACGTGGTCTCGCTGCGCGCGATGTGCCAGCCGTGGGAGTCGGTCGTCTGCGCCGACACCGCCCACGTCCACGTCGACGAGGGCGGCGCGCCCGAGGTCGTCGGCTCGCTCAAGCTGCACACCGTCCGGACGCCCGACGGGAAGCTCACCCCCGACCTGGTCGGCACGCAGGCGTGGGGGTTCGGCGACGTCCACCGGGCCCAGCCCCGGGTGGTGTCGATCACCAACGCCACCGAGCTCGGCACGGTCTACACCCCCGCCGAGATCGCCGCGCTGACCGGGCACGCCCACGCGCGCGGCATGGTCGTCCACGTCGACGGCGCGCGGCTCTGCAACGCCGCCGCCGCGCTCGACGTGCCGCTGCGGGCGCTGACCACCGACGTGGGGGTCGACGTGGTGTCGTTCGGCGGCACCAAGCTCGGCCTCATGCTGGGGGAGGCCGTGGTCGTGCTCAACCCCGACGCGGTGCGCGGGCTGCCGTACATCAGGAAGACGAGCATGCAGCTCGCCTCCAAGATGCGGTTCGTGTCGGCGCAGTTCGAGGCGCTGCTCGGCGGCGACCTGTGGCTGCGCAACGCCCGCAACGCCAACACGATGGCCGCGCGGCTGGCGGAGAAGGCGGGCGGCCTCCCTCACGTCACGCTGACGCGGCGGCCCCAGGCCAACGCGGTCTTCGCCACCCTGCCCGGCGAGGTCGCCGACCGGGTCCGCAAGGACTTCCCGTTCTACACGTGGAACCAGGAGACGGGCGAGGTGCGGTGGATGTGCTCGTTCGACACCACCGAGGAGGATGTGGACGCTTTCGTCGCGGCCCTCGCCGAGGGGTAGATAACCTTGTCCCCGTGCCGTTACGGGTCGTGATCGCCGAAGACAACCTGCTGATGCGCGAGGGCGTGGAACGTGTGCTCTCCCGCGATCCCGAGATGACGGTCGTGGCCGCGTGCGCCGACCTCGGAGGGCTGCTCGCCGCCGTCGAGGAGCACCGGCCCGACGTCGTGGTCACCGACGTCCGCATGCCGCCGACGTCGACCGACGAGGGCATCCAGGCCGCCACGAAGCTGCGCGCCGGGTCGCCCTCGACGGGCGTCGTGGTCCTCTCGCAGTACGCCGAGCCGTCCTACGCCACGATGTTGCTGGCGGGCGGCAGCGCCGGGCGGGCCTACCTGCTCAAGGAGCGGGTGGGCGAGCCCGGCCAGCTCGTCGAGGCGGTGCGCGCGGTGGCGCGCGGCGGGTCGGTCATCGACCCGGTCGTGGTCGAGGGCATCCTGGCCGACTCGCTGCGGCGGCGGGCCTCTCCGCTCGCCGCGCTCACTCCCCGTGAGCGGGACGTGCTGGCCCAGATCGCCCAGGGCAAGAGCAACGCGGCCGTCGGCGAGACCCTCTACCTGAGCGAGAAATCGGTGGAGAAGCACATCAGCGTGGTGTTCGCCAAGCTCGGGCTGGAGGCCGCCCCCGAGGTGAACCGGCGGGTGCTGGCCGTGCTCCTCTACCTGTCGGAACAGGAGGGGTAACACCCTTAGCGACGGGCGTCCCACCCGGCACCATGGAGTGCCATGGGGTCCGTCGAAGTTCTCATCGTCGACGACCAGGCGCCGTTCCGGGCCGTCGCACGGCGGCTGGTCGCCCTGGTCGCCGGCTGGCGCGTGGCCGGCGAGGCCGAGTCGGGGGAGGACGCCGTCACCGCGGCCGCCCGCCTGCGTCCCCGCGTGATCGTGATGGACATCAACCTGCCCGGCATCAGCGGCATCGAGGCCACCCGGCGCATCCTGGCGGGGCAGCCCGGCGTCACGGTGGTGCTGGTGTCGACGTACGCGGCCGAGGACCTGCCGCCCGACGCCTACAGTTGCGGCGCGGCCGGCTACATCCGCAAGGAGGACCTGACGCCCGCCCGCCTGAGGGCGCACCTGGCCGCCATCAACCCGCCCATGCCGTGCACGCCCGCTCCCGGCGGCGTCGACGACGAGCAGAGGTAGACGCCCTCCAGAGGGGTGCGCCACGGCTGGAGCGACACCACCGGCCGGGCGACGAACTGGCGCAGGTCGGCCGCGCCGCCGCCGATGTCCCCGCCGACGTAGTTGGCGTCGTGGTCCTCCATGGCGCGCGGGCCCATGGTGTGGCGGGCCAGGACCACGTCCCGGAAGCCGGGGGCGAACCGTTCGATCTGGGCCTCGATCGCGTCGGTCATGTCGCCGTCGTAGCCGTTCGGGACGTGACAGTAGGCCCACAGGGTGCGGTGTCCCTCGGGGGCCCGCGACGGGTCGGGAGGCTGCACCAGGAGGACGTAGGGGCGGTCGCAGACCCGTCCGCGCACGGCCGCCCGCTCGCCGGCGGCGATCTCCTCCAGGGTGCCGCCGAGGTGGACGGTCCCGGCCGCCGCCACCGCCGGGTCACGCCACGGGACCGGGCCGGCGAGCGCCCAGTCGACCTTGAACACGCCCGGCCCGTACCGGAAGCGCGCCATCCTGCGGGCGTAGCCGTCGGGCAGGTCGGCCATCTCCAGGAACTGGCGCGGGGTGACGTCCAGCAGGATCGTCCCGGCGTCGGGGAGCTCCTTCAGCGCGGTCACCCGGTGGCCGGTGACGGCCTCGCCGCCGAGCTCGCGCAGCCGGGCCACCATCGCGTCGGCCATCACCTGGGAGCCGCCCTGCACCACCGGCCAGCCGACCAGGTGGGCCGTCGCGGCCAGCAGCACGCCGTATCCGGCGGAGACGGGGGCGCTCAGGTCGAGCATCGAGTGGGCGGCCATCCCGGCCAGCGCCGCGCGGGTGCGGGGTTCGCGGAACAGCAGCCTCGCCGCGGTCGTGGCGGGGAGGGCGCCGGTGAGACCGTACCGGACCAGGGAGAAGGGGGCCTTCGGCACGCCGATGGGCGCGAGCAGGCTGTCGATCAGCGGGAAGCCCGCCTTGGCGGCGGCGCCGACGGTGGCCAGGTAGGCGGCGCCGTCGCGGCCCAGGCCCGCGGCCGTCCGCTCGGCCGAGCGGTGGAACAACACGGCCGGGCCGTCGTCGAGCGGGTGGGCGGCCGGGATCTCCGGGTGCAGGGGCCGCACGCCCAGGCCGGGCAGCCGGTCGCGGAGCGCGGGCGAGGCCAGCGCGGTCGCGATCACGGTCGCGCAGACGTCGTGGGTGAAGCCCGGCAGGGTGAGCGCGGCGCTGCTGCGCAGGCCGCCGCCGAAGGTCCCGGCCGCCTCCAGCAGCAGGACCCGGCGGCCCGACTCGGCCAGCTCCAGCGCGCCGGTCAGGCCGTTCGGGCCCGAACCGACGACGACGGCATCGAACTCAGGCATGTGGGATCTCCCCGCGGATCGTGGTGCCGGCGCCGAGCGCCGACTCGACGGTCAGGGTGCCGCCGATCGCGCCGAGCCGGTCGCGCATGTTGACGAAGCCGTGCCCCTCACCAGCGGATTCGAACCCGGCGCCGTCGTCGGCCACGGTGAACCGCAACACCTTGTCGTCGGCGGTGATCTCCACCTCGACGGCCGCGTCGGCCCCGGCGTGCTTGCCCGCGTTCTGGATCGCCTCCAGGCAGCAGAAGTAGACGGCGGCCTCGGTCTCCTCGGAGAAGCGTCTCGGCAGGTCGACGTCGACCGCGCACGGCAGCGCCGACCGCCGCGCCGCCGACCGCATCGCCTGGTCGAGGCCGTGGTTGCGCAGCAGCGGCGGATAGACGCCGTGGGCCAGCTCCCGCACGGCCGCGATGGTGCCCTGCACGTCGTCGCGGAGCTCGGACATCATCGCGCGGGCGGTGTCGGGGTCGTCGGCGATGATCTCCCCGGCCAGGCTGAGCTTGACCGACAGGGCGACCAGGTGCTGCTGGGCGCCGTCGTGCAGGTCCCGTTCGATGGCGCGGCGGGCGGCGTCGGCCGAGGTCACGATGCGCAGGCGGGAGGCCTGGAGCTCCTCGTTGCGGCGGCGCAGCTCGTCGAGGCTGGCCTGGAGCGCGGAGTCGAGCCGCATGTTGTGCAGGGCCAGGCCGACCTGGCGGGCGAGCTGAACGAGCACCTGGTCGTCGTTCTCGGAGAACGGCGGGGCGTCGGGCGGGCGGCGCACCACGATCATGCCGAGCAGCTCGCCCAGGTGGGCGGCGGGCGCGACGCGCACCAGGCCGCCGCTCTCCGGCAGCATGCCCGGCAACCAGATGGCCAGCCACGACGGGCCGCCGATCCGGGTGCGGCCGACGATGACGCGTTCCCGGTCGTTCAGGGTGATGCGTTCCGGCGGCAGGTCGGGCACGCCGACCGTGCGCTGGAGCACGCCGTCGGAGCCGACCCAGATCTCCGCGCCCGCCGGGGCCATCGCCGCCTTCAGCGACTCGGCGAGCTGCAGCAGCAGCTCGTCGAAGGGGACGGCACGGCTCATGCGGGCGCCGAAGGTGGCCAGGATCTCCTCCGGCGGCACCCCGCCCCGCCCGGTGACGGCGCGGGCGGTGTGGAGCAGGCGGTTGCGAAACGGAATCGCCAGGACCGCCACCACCAGCGCCGCCGCCATCGACGAGACCAGCAGGTCGCGCTCGCTCTCGGCCGGGAGCCGGCCCAGGCCCAGCACCACCACCAGGTAGACGCCGGCGATCAGCACCGCGAACCCGGCCACCACCACGGCCTCCAGCAGCGCCTTCTCGCCGACGTGCGCGGTCGGCGGCAGGTGCCCGAACAGGGCCCCCACCGGCACGATCACCAGCGCCCCGACGAGCCACGCCATCGGCGTCTCCGGCACGCCCAGCAGCAGGTAGAGCCCGATGATGACGGCGCCCGCGGCGGCGGACAGCAGCAGCGCGGCGCCGGTCCACTGCAGGGCCGCCCGCTGCCGGGGCGAGGCCGGGCCGCAGCGGGCCACGATCGCGATGGTGCCGGTCCCGGCCGCGACGACGGCGGCGGTGGCGTAGCCGCCGGGCGAGACCTCGACGAGCAGCGTCAGCGCCAGCCCGCCCAGCGCGCCCAGGCCCGTGACGATCCGGCGCGGGAGGCTGCGCAGGTCGCCGTCGGGGAGGGCGAGCGCGAACCCGAGCCACCCGGCGATGGCCAGCGGCACCGCCTGCGGCCAGATCGCCGCCGCGCCCTGGAGCACCGCCACCAGGCCCGCCCAGCGGGCGACGGCGGGCCGCCCGGAGGCCAGGCACCCGGCGGCGGCGATCACCCACCCGGCGGCGACCACGGCGCTGGCGGTGTCGGCGGCGTCGTTGAACCCGGCGCCGAGCGTCACCAGCGCGGCGACGCCCCCGGCGGTGACGGTGAGGACGCGGTTCATGCCGATCACTCCGCTCTCAGGATGTCGGCGACCCGCAGCCGGGTCAGCGCCCGGCCCGGCCACACGGCCAGCAGGTTCGCGGCCAGCAGCGTGACCGGGCCGATCAGCAGCAGCGCGAGCAGCGCCAGCGGCGGACGGTGGAAGAACGGCATCGTGTCGGCCACCACGCCCCACAGGGCCCGGCCGGCGAGGAAGCCGAGCGGCACCCCGGCCGCGATCCCGGTCAGCGCCACGATGGTCGCCTGGGTGAGCACCACCCCCCGCGCCTGACCGGGTGTCATGCCGCAGGCGCGCAGCACCGCCATCTCGTTCCGGCGCCGCCGGACGGCGGTGACCAGGGCGTGCGCGACGGCGCCGATCGCGAGCAGGCCGAGGAAGACGGCCAGCGCGAGCGGCAGCGGTTCGACGCCGACCATCTGCGCGAGCTGGACGGGCGGCTCGGGCGGGAAGAGGCCCATGCCCTCGGGGAAGCCGGCGTTGACGCGGGCCATCACGGCCGCGGGGTCGCCGGTCACGGTGGCGAACACGAACAGGAACTTGAAACCGCCGGGCGGGAGGAGCCGCTCGTATCCGGCGGCGGTGACGATCCCGCCCTCGTCGTAGTCGTTGTGCGGCCCGGACGGGACGAAGCCCAGCCCGACGACCCGGAACCCCTGGTCGCCGCGCGGCCCGGCCAGGGTGAGGGCGTCGCCCACGCCCACGCCGACGCGGCGGGCGCTGCTGACGGCCAGCATGACCTCGCCGGGCCCCTCGGGCGCCCTGCCCTCGGTCACCACAGGCTGCCAGGGCCGGTCGCTGTCGTGCAGGCCGAACAGGGTGATCGAGGTGGCGCCCGCCTGCGCCACGCCGACGGTCGCCGTGGTCCCGGCCGTCACGGCGGGGTCGGCGGTGACCGTCCGGAGCGTGGCCGCCGGGTCGGCGAGGACCTGCCCGGAGAAGCCGAGGAAGCCGACGAGCTGGAAGTTCTGGCCGTAACGCTCGGGATGGGACCCGGCGTCCTGGACGCCGTTCACGAACGTGAACGCGGCGACCACACCCAGCACCCCCACGACCGCGCTGGCCAGCGCGGGCCGCACCGGCAGCGCGTCGGGCCCCCGGCCGCGCTCCAGGGCGAACCGGGCGCCCACCACGACCGGCACCGGCAACCCGAGCCGGGCCGCCGCGGCCACCAGCGACGAGCGGGCCGCCGGTCCCCGGGTGCGCCGCAGCGCCAGCCATCCCGTGACCGCCGACCCGGCCCCGACCAGCAGCACCGCCAGCGCGGCCCCCGCGCCCAGCACCGGCCAGTCGGCGTCGAACCCGGGGGCGGGCTCGACCAGGGAGGCCGTGCCGATCGGCGTCCACGACGAGGCCGCCAGCGCCGCCGCCACGGCGGCGACCGCCCCCGCGACCGCCGACAACACCGGCAGGACCGGCAGCGTCCGCAGCGCCTGTCGCGGCGTCAGGCCCAGCGCCCGCAGGGTCTTCAGCGAGCCCGCCGCGGCGGCCGTGTAGCGGGCCACCGACTGGCCGATGAGCACCACCGCCGCCACGAGGGCGGCCAGCCCGAACAGCAGCAGGCAGACCGACTCGAAGGCGATCAGCCGCCGGAGCCGGTCGCCCTCCGCCACGTTGTTCCACACGTCGATGTCCGGCCGCCCGGTGAGCGCGGCCAGGTCCCGCTTGAACGGCCCGATGTCCCCGGTGCCGCCGCGCAGCCGCACCAGCGCGTTGACGTAGCCCTCGCGGCCCGCCCCGAGGAAGTTCGTCTCGTACGCCGCGAACAGGGCGGGGGTGACGATCAGGCCGCCCCGGCCCGAACCGGCCGGGTCGACGTACCAGGGCGACCGGATGACGCCCACCACGGTGGCCCGGATCCGCGGGCCGGTGAAGGGCACCGCGCCCGCGTCGGGCCGGGCCTCCTCGGGGGTCGGCAGCCGCAGGGTGACCCGGTCGCCGACGCCGCGGCCGAAGCTCCGGGCGAACGCGGGGGTGACCACCACCTCGTCGACCCTGGTCTTGTCGTAGAGGCGCCCGGCCAGCACGACCGGCTCCTCGGTGCCCTCGAAGATGTGGTCGTCGCCCGGCGGGAACGCCGACACCTCTCCCGAGGCGACGGGGTCGTCCAGGGAGAACCCGCCCACCACGAAGGTGGTCACCGCCTCGACGCGGGGCAGCGCCCTGACCCGGTCCCAGTCGAAGCCCGGCTCGTTGGGCAGCACCGTGATCGTCGACGGCCGGGTCGCCTCCGACAGCCGGTCGTAGGCCGACAACCCCCGGCGCGCCCCCGCGACCGCCGTCAGGACCGTCGCCAGCGCGAACGCGATCAGCAGCGCCAGCACCACCGCCGAGCGGCCCCGGCGGCGCCACTCCAGACGCAGCCACACCCCGGTCAAGGTCATGGCTCGATCCGGCCGTCGCGCATCCGGATCGACCGCGACGCCCCGGCCGCCACCTCGGCGGCGTGCGTCACCATGATGATCGTCTGCCCGTCTTCGTGCAGCCGGCGGAACAGCTCCAGCACCTCCAGCCCGCCCTCGCTGTCGAGCGCGCCGGTCGGCTCGTCGGCCAGCAGCAGGCTCGGCTGGTTGACCAGCGCCCGCGCGATGGCGAGGCGCTGCCGCTGGCCTCCGGAGAGCACGGCCGGCACCTGCTGCAACCGGTCACCCAGTCCCAGCAGGTCGAGCAGGTCCCGGGCGCGCGCCTCGGCGGCCCGCCGCTTCATGCCGCCCAGCACGCCGGGCAGCACGAGGTTGTCGAGCGCGGAGACCCCGTCGAGCAGGTTGAAGAACTGGAACACGAACCCGATGTGGTGGCGGCGGAACCGGGCCAGCCAGTCTTCGTCGCGGCCGTCAACGCGCTCCCCGGCGACCTCGATCGTGCCGTCGTCGACGCCGTCGAGCCCGGCGATGACGTTCAGCAGGGTCGACTTGCCGCACCCGGAGGGGCCCATCACGGCGACGAACTCGCCATCGGCGACGTCGAAGTCGACGCCCCGCAGGGCGCGTACCGGGGCGAGTTCGGCCTCGAAGGTGCGGCGGGCGCCCCGCACCCGGACGGCGGTGTCGGACATCAGTGTTCCTCCGGGAGGTGGAAGGCCGTGACGGGGGTGGACCGGCCCTTGACGGCGCGGGGTCCGAGGGGGATCCACGGCAGCCCTTCGGGCAGCGCGCCGACGGTGCTGGCGGCGGCGACCGTCCCGGCCGGGCGGGCCAGGTCCTGCATCCGGGCCGCCAGGTTGACCGTGTCGCCGACGAGCGTGTACTCGACGCGTTCCTCGCTGCCGAGCAGCGCGGCGGCCACCTCGCCCGTGCAGAGGCCGATGCCGAGCCGGAACGGGGTCTCCCACTCGTCGTTGAGGCGCCGCTGGCGCACGTGCATCTGCCGGGCCGCGGCGACCGCCGAGGCGGCGTGGCCGGGGCGCGGGTCGGGGGCGCCGAAGACGGCCATGACGGCGTCGCCGACGTACTGCATGACGGTGCCGCCCTCGCGGAGGATGGCCGCGTTCATGGCCCGGCGGTGGGCGTTGAGCCGCCCGGCCAGCACGGCCGGGTCGGTGTGCTCGGCGATGGCCGAGTAGCCGCGCACGTCGCTCATCAGCACGGTCACCGTGAGCCGTTCGGTGCGGTCGAGCCCGTCGGCCAGCAGCTTGTCGGCCAGCCCGCCGGGTAACAGGCGCGAGAGGCGTTCGCCCTGCTCGTCGCGGCGCAGGATCGCGGTGTGCAGCATCCGCAGGCGCTTCAGCGCGCCCTGCCGCCCGGCCGAGGCGCCCCGCGCCAGCTTGAGGAAGAGCTGCTCGACCAGGGCGTTCACCTTCTCGGGGCTGTCGCCGGCCGCCGCCGCGATGGCCTTCACCGACCGCCCCTCGGCGACCTGCCGCAGCAGCGCCTCCTCGGCCGCGCTCAGCTCCGGCGACCGCGCGGGGGAGAACAGGTCGTGGACGATCTGGGGGTCGACCATCGACCCGCCCGCCGCCACCTCGCGGATCGCCCGGCCCAGCAGGCCCGCGTCGGCGATCCGGTCCTTGAGCAGGTAGGCGTACCCGTCGGCCCCCTCCGACAGGAGCTTCACGGCGTAGTCGGGGTCGTCGTACTGGCTCAGCACCACGACGCCGGTGCCCGGGAGGCGCCCCCGTACCTCCCGGGCGGCGTCGATGCCCTCGTCCTGGAAGGTCGGCGGCATCCTGATGTCGGTCACCAGCACCTGGGGACGCAGCTCCTCGGCGCGGGCGACCAGCTCGTCGTAGTCGGCGGCCACGCCGACCACCTCAAGGGCCTGGTCCCTGGCCAGCAGCGCGCGCACGCCCTCGCGGACGATCAGGTTGTCGTCGGCGAGCAGCACGGTGATCCGGTCCACGCGCCAAATGTCCCTCCCGCGCGTGGCCGGGAACAGAGGGTTAGCCCTCCTGCGCCCGGATGGACACCACCCTGTGTCGCCGGCCCGTCGCCTCCTACCGTCGGAGACGACCAGAGGAGGCCGGAATGCGCGTCGAATCGCAGGCCACGTCCCTGTCCTGGATCCCGTCGGAGGCGGTCAAGGGGTACACCCGCCCGATGTTCGACGCCGGGATCTCCCACTACGACGACCCACCCCCCGGACACGTCGACGACCTGGAGGCGCTGCGCCGCGCCGACCGGTTCCGGTTCGCCAATGTGCTGCGCGTATGGGCCGAATTCGGCGACGATGGCCGGGTGATCGCCCACGGCGCCGAAGGAGGCGGGGTGATGGGCTCCACCACGGTCCGCCTGGGCCCCCTCGGCCTCACCCTGGCCGCCGTGAGCCTGCCCGACCTCCGTACCGAGACGGTCGGCGACGGCTTCGTCACCGTCACCCAGTCGGCCGGCGGCCGCACCTCGGTGCCGTTCCCGCGCGCCACCGCCGGGATCCCCCGCTGGCGCTCCCCGCTCGTCTGGACCACGATCTCGATCACGTTGTGGCCCGGCGGCGCCTCGGACGTCACGCTGTCGGGCGCCAGCCCGTTCCCGCGCCACTGGGTCTACGACGACGCCGGGCGGCTCGTCCTCAAGGCCGGCGTCACCGACTTCAGGGCGTGGGCCGCCCAGCGCGGCACCCCGTGGGGCGCCGAGGACTCCCCGGTCGTCGTCACGGCCGCCGAGACCGCCCTGGAACGCGAACTGTCCCGGCTGATCATGCGCGGGACCCGCAAGCCGGTCATCCGGGAACTGAAGCAGGGCGCCGCCCTGGTCCGCCAGGGCGAGCCCGGGGAGTCGCTGTTCCTGCTCCTCGACGGCGTCGTCACGGTCGACGTCGACGGCCGCGAACTCGGGCGCGTCGGCCCGGGCGCGGTGCTGGGGGAGCGGGCCCTGCTGGAGAACGGCCGCCGCACCGCCACGCTGACCGCGCTCACCCCGATCAGGGTGGCCGAGGCCGGCGCCGACAGCATCGACCGGGCCGCCCTGGAACACCTGGCCCAGGGCCACCGCCGCGAGGAGTTCGCGTGAGACTGCACTTCCTGGGGGTACGCGGGTCGACGCCCGCCCCCGGCGCCGAGTTCACCCGGTGGGGCGGCCACACCTCGTGTGTGGCCGTGCTGCCCGACGGGTGCGCGGCGCCGCCGCTGGTCCTCGACGCGGGGACCGGGATCAGGAACCTCGCGCCGGTCCCCTTCCGGGGGGTGATCGCGCTGTCGCACCTGCACTGGGACCACGTGCAGGGGTTGCCGTTCAGCCGGGCGGTCGACCATCCGGAGGCGTCGGTGGAGCTGATCGTGCCCGGTGCGGAGCCTCTCGCGCTGCTCACCCGGGCGTTCTCACCGCCGCACTTCCCGATCGAGCCGGGAGGTCTGCGAGGAGCCGTGTCGGTGAGCTCTTCCGGCGGGAGCCGCGAATTCAAGGGATTCGACCTGATCCAGGCGGAGGTGACCCACAAGGGCGGGATCACGGTCGGGACCCGGGTCGAGTGCGACGGCGTGGCCGTCGTCTACCTGCCCGACCACGCACCCCAGCTCGGCTCGGCGGCGGCCGAGGAGTTGTGCCGGGACGCCGACCTGATCGTGCACGACGGCCAGTTCCGGCCCGAGGAGCAGGCGCTGGCCGACGACTACGGGCACGCCACCGTCACCGACGCGCTGGCCTTCGCCGAACGCTGCGGCGCGCGGAGCCTGCTGCTGACCCACCACGCGCCGGGCCGCACCGACGACCAGCTCGACGCCGTCGCCAAGGAGTGGCCCGACGTGCGGTTCGCCCGCGAAGGCGACGTCGTGACCGTCTAGATCTTGTGGCCGACCTCGTTCTCGTAGGCGGTGAGCTGCTGCTCCAGCGCCTTCATCAGCTCGAAGACCTGCGCCGGGGGAATGCGCACCCGGCTCACGATCCGCGTGGGCACGCTGATGTACTGCTGGCCGTCGCCGTTGTCGGCCAGGCCGGGCGGGCGGGTGATCACCGCGAAGTCGAGCACGAACCCGTCCTGGGTATGCCAGACGGAGGCGAAGTTGGCGTACTGGCCGGCCTCCACTTCGGGGGTGATGCTCACTTCCAGGCGGCTCTCGGGCTCGTTGGTCAAATCCTCATCCCTCCGGGTCGCCTCCATGGTGCCCTGTCGGGGGAGCGTTCCCGCGTCCGACACGTCCTGTTCATTTGAGGATCGACGGGAGCGGCTGCGCGCCGCGCGTCGCCAGCATCTCTTTCATCAGGTCGATCTCGGCGGTCTGACCGTCGACGATGTGCTGGGCGAGGTTCCGCACTTCCGGACGTTCGGCCAGCTCAAGCGCGCCCTTGGCCATCTCGACGCCGCCCTCGTGGTGGCGGATCATCAATTGCAGGAACAGCACCTCGGCCGCCTGCCCCTTCGCGTCGGCGAGTTGCCTCATCTCGTCGGCGGTGGCCATTCCGGGCATCACACCCGGTGTCACGCCCGCTGTCACCCCGGCCGCCGCCGCGTGGCCGTGGCCCGCCATCCAGGTCATCGGCTTCACGCTGGAGGCCTGCGACAGGTCCCACTGCTGCAGCCAGCCGATGAACATTCCACGCTGCGCCGACTGCGTCGTGATGATGTCGTAGGCCAGCGTGCGCACCCCGTCGTCGGTGCTCTCGTCGCGCACCGCGAACGACATCTCGACCGCCTGCGCGTGGTGAACCCCCATGTCACGGGCGAAACCGGCCTCGGGGGACAGGTCGCCGGGGGTGCCCGGCCGGGCCAGGTTGACCAGCAGCAGGACGATCGCGACGACCACGACGACGGCCGCGGCGACCGGGAGCAGAAGCGAACGGGGGTTCTTCATCGCCCCCAGATTACTTCCCGCCGGGACGCGATGGGCCAAACGGCTATCTATACCCACTATTCTCCTTGTCCATATGTGACCGCGTGATGGAGGGTCGATGACCAAGGAGAAAGCGCAGGCACGGCGTGACCGTATCGCCCAGATGAGGGCGCAGCAGCGGGCCAAGGAACGGCGGGCCGCTGTCCTCATGTGGGGCATCGGCGGCCTGGTCATCCTGCTTCTCGTCGGAAGCGTCGCCTTCTACATCATCCGTCAGGAGATGGACAAGTCGGAGGCCGAGAAGGCCGCGACCGCCGCTCAAGAGGCGATGCTGCCGAAGGTCAAGAACTTCGAGTACAAGGGCGCCGGCCACGTCAACACGAAGGTCGCCTACAAGGAGACCCCGCCGGCCGGCGGCGAGCACAACCCGGCCTGGCAGACGTGCGGCATCTACGACCAGCCGATCAACAACGAGAACGCGGTCCACTCGATGGAGCACGGCGCGGTCTGGATCACCTACCAGCCCGACCTGCCGGCCGCCGAGGTCGACAAGCTGAAGGCGCTGGCGGGCGAGCCCTACATGCTGCTCAGCCCCTACCCCGGCCTGCCGTCGAAGATCGTCGCCTCGTCGTGGAACCACCAGATCCAGCTCGACAGCGCCTCGTCCCCCGACCTGAGCGCCTTCGTCCTCAAGTTCCGCCAGGGCGAGGACACCCCCGAGCTCGGCGCGAGCTGCGACGGCGGCGAGACCCGCTCCGCGGCCGACGCCCCGCTGCCGCCGGCCGGCTCCCAGCCGGCCCCGCAGCCGTCGGGCGCGCCGTCCATGTCGACGGACGCGCCCGCCCAGTAACAACCGGTTTGAGATTCAGGACGGCCCGTGCGCCAGTTTGGCCACGGGCCGTCCCATGTCGATAGGCTCTGCGGGCGATGTCAGGGATTGAGGCCGGGATGCAGAACACCCCCGTTGCGGAGGAGCCGGGTCCGCCGCGGCCGCCGCAGGCGACCAAGGGAGCCACGATCGCCCTCAGCGTCGCGCTGGTCCTCGTGGTGATCATGTCCGGCGTGCTGGGCACCGTCGCGGTGCTGATGACCAACAACCAGGACTCCCCGCCGCTGACCCAGCCGGTCGTGACCAAGCTCGCGGTGCCCATCCACTTCGCGCCCGTCGAGGCGTCCGGCGCGGCCCCCTGCCCGGCCGAGACCGAGGCCGTCCTCGACGACGCCGGCACCACCTGCTACCAGCTCGAACCGGGTGTGACCCTGACGTCGGCGCAGAAGATCGAGACCTTCACCGAGTCCGACGGCACCTACTCGATCCGGGTGGTCCTGGCCCCCGACAACCGGGCCCAGATCGAAGACCTGACCCGCGACACCGTGAAGCGCCTGCTGGCGATCGTGGTCGGCGACAAGGTCGTCTCGACGCCGCGCGTGGCCCAGGAGATCACCCAGGACAGCCTGAGCATCGTCGGCGGCTTCACCAAGGAGGAGGCCGACGCCTTCCTCGCCCGCCTGAAGGGCACCGGCGCCCCACCCGCCCAGCCGCCCGCCAACCAGCCGACGAGCGACCCGGCGGCCACCGGCCAGCCCGGCGTGACCGACCCGAACCAGCCACCCGGCGGCACCGACCCGAACCAGCAACCGGGCGGCACCAACCAGCAGCCCTCCGCGAACAACCAGGGCGGCGCGACCTCCCAGCGCTACCCGACCTGCGCGGCGGCCATCGCGGCCGCGGCCGGCCCTTACACCAAGGGCATCCACGAGGAATACGAGTGGTACATCGACGTCGACAACGACGGCGTCGCGTGCGACCCCGACGACGTGTCCTGATTCCGGTCGGGTACGACCTGAGCGGCGCCCCTCGGCCGGCTGTTTCGCTCTATGCCGGGACGCTGCTCAGGGCGATGTCATCGAGCCGAATCGGCACCCTCGACAGCGGCAGGCCCGTCGCCGCCCGGACCGCCGCCGCGATGGCCGGGGTCGACGACAACGTCGGGGGTTCGCCCGCTCCCCGCAGCCCGTAGGGCGCGTGCGGGTCGGGGTTCTCCAAAATCGACAACCTCATGGGCGGCATGTCGAGGATGGTCGGGATCAGGTAGTCGGTGAACGACGGGTTCAGCACCTTCCCGTCGCGGATCTGGATCTCCTCCATCAGCGCCAGGCCGAGACCCTGGGCCGTGCCGCCGTGGATCTGGCCTTCGAGGGCGAGCGGGTTGAGGATCTTCCCGACGTCCTGGACGGCGGCCAGTTCGACCACCTTGACCAGGCCGAGCTCCACGTCGACGTCCACCACCGCCCGGTGCACGCACAACGCCAACTGGGTGTGCGAGTCGCCCTGGCCGGTCAGCGGGTCCATCGGGAACGTCCGGCGGTGCCGGTATTCGCGGGTCTCCTCGATCGGCCCCTCGGCGGCCAGCACCTCGGCCACGCTCCGGCCGTCGGCCGTCAGCGCGTCGAGACGTTCTTTGACCGCCAGGCTCGCGGCGCGGACCGCGCCCCCGGTGACGTAGGACTGCCGGGAGGCCGACGACGACCCCGCCGAGCCGACGGTCGTGTCGGCGGGCACGATGGTGACCCGGTCGATGCCCAGTTCGGTCTGGGCGATCTGGGTCTTGACCATGATGAGGCCCTGCCCGACCTCGGCCGCCGCCGTGTGCACGAGCACGTGCGGCTCGCCGCCGAGCAGTTCCACCCGCACCCGGGCGGTCGAGTAGTCGTCGAAGCCCTCGGAGAAGCAGATGTTCTTGATACCGACGCCGTAGCCGACGCCGCGCCTGACCCCCTCGCCGTGGGTGGTCTGCGCCACGCCGCCCGGCAGTTCGCGCAGGTCGAGCGTGGAAGGCCCGGGAAGGGGCATCGCGTCGAGCTCCCGCAGCATGTCGGCGAGCGGCGCGGGCGTGTCGATCACCTGGCCGGTGGCCAGCAGCGACCCCTGCGAGACCGCGTTGCGGATCCGGATCTCGACCGGCGACACGCCGCACGCCTCGGCCAGCCGGTCCATCTGCGACTCGTAGGCGTAACAGGCCTGGACCGCCCCGAACCCCCGCATCGCCCCGCAGGGCGGGTTGTTGGTGTAGGTCCCGTAGGCGTCGATGAGGACGTTCGGCACCTCGTAGGGGCCGACGCCGAGCGACGCGGCGTTCCCGACGACGGCGGGCGAGCTGGAGGTGTACGCGCCCCCGTCGAGCACGATCTCCGCCTTGACGTAGACGAGCCTGCCGTCGCGCGTCGCGCCGTGCTCGTAGCGCATCCAGGCCGGGTGGCGGTGGACGTGCCCGAAGAAGGACTCCTCGCGGCCGTACACGAACTTGACCGGCTTGCCCGTGCGGAGGGCCAGCATCGAGGCGTGGACCTGCATCGACAGGTCCTCGCGCGCGCCGAACGCGCCGCCGACGCCCGCCAGGGTGAGGCGGACCTTGTCCTTCGGGAGGTTCAGGCAGGGCGCGATCTGGTCCTGGTCGACGTGGAGCCACTGGGTGGCGATGTAGAGGTCCACGCCGCCGTCCTCGGCCGGGACCGCGAGGCCCGACTCGGGGCCGAGGAAGGCCTGGTCCTGCATGCCGACCTCGTATTCGCCCGTGACGACCACGTCGGCGGTGAAGGTCGACCCGACCCTGACGGGCTGGTGCCTGACCAGGTTCCCGTGCACGCTGACCTGAGGGCACTCGGGGTCGAAGGCGGCTCTGCGCGGGTCGGTGACGGCCTCGCGGACCTCGTATACGACCTCGATCAGATCGGCGGCCCGCCGGGCCGTCTCGGGATGGTCGGCGGCCACCAGGGCGACCGGTTCGCCCTGGTAGCGGACCTGGTCGATGGCCAGCACGGGCTGGTCCTTGTGTTCGAGGCCGTAGAACTTCTCGCCGGGGACGTCCTCGTGCGTGAGCACGGCGTACACACCCGGGACCTTCAGGGCGGGACCCACGTCGATCGACCTGATCCACGCCGACGGGTGGGGGCTGCGCAGCGTCGCGCCCCAGAGCATGCCGTCGAGCCACAGGTCGGAGGAGTAGGCGAACTCCCCGGTGACCTTCAGCGTGCCGTCGGGGCGGAGCAGGCTCTGCCCGATTCCCTGTCCGATTCCCTGGGTGCGTCCGGTGGCGATGCTCATAGACGCCCAGTAGACCAACCTTTTGTTTCCGGACCTATCGGCTGACCCATGAAACGCCGGGGCCACAGAGGGCGGCGCTTGTAGATTCATCCAAATAAGGTGGGTCTTGTGCAGATAAGTGAGCTGCTGGCCCACGAGACGCTACGGCTCATCCTGCTGGCCGGAGAGCCGGTCGGCGAGATCACTGGCGTCGTGGTGACCGACCTGCCCCGGCCGGGCCGCTATCTGAGCGGCGGAGAACTGGTGCTCACCGGCATGATGTGGCGCCACCGGCCGTCCGACTCCGAGATCTTCGTCGACCATCTCGTCCAGGCCGGCGTCACCGCCCTCGCCGCCGGAGACGCCCGGCTGGGTCACGTGCCCGACGACCTCGTGGACGCCTGCCGCGAGCGCGGCCTGGCCCTGATCGAGGTGCCGATCGAGGTGTCGTTCGGCGCGGTCATCGACGTGGTCGACCGCCGCATGGCCGGGGAACAGCGCCTGGCCCTCGGCCGCCACCGCCGCATCTTCGCCGCCGTCGCCGAGGGCGCCGGGCTCCCGGAGTTGTTCCGGATGGCCCACGACGAACTGGGCGTCACCGGCGGCGTCGTCTCGGCGGCCGGGCGCGTGATCGCCGGGGAGGTCCCCGACGCCTCCCGGATGGCCGCCGAGTTCCTCCGCGCCGTCCGCCTCCCGCACGTCACCGCCGACCCCCGCACGATCTTCACCGTCGACCGCAGCCCCCGCGTGGCCGGCTGGGCGCTGGTCCTGGACGGCGACGTCAACCCCGAGATCGGCTACGAGCTGGCCGCGTGCGTGGCCCTCGAACGCACTCGCACGGAAGAGGGCCGCCGCGTCGAACGGCGGCTGCTGGAACAGCTCATCGGCCTGGCCGGCAGCGCCGACCTCCCGGAGTTGTCGGCCCGGATGAGAACCTGCGGCCTCGACGTGGCGGCCCCGTTCGCGGTCGTCGCCTGCACGGCCCTGCGCGCCGGCGCCTCGGACGGCCCGGACGCCGCGACCCTGGGCGGGCTGGTCCTGGAGGAGATGCTCGACCGGTCGGTCGTCGCGGTGGCCGCCGCCGACGCCGGGCTGGCGCTGGTGCCGCTGCCTGACTCCGTCGACGACCTGACCGGCCGGTTGAGGGCACGGCTTTCGATATCGGCCGCCCCCGGGGTCCGGCTTTCGATCGGCGTCAGCGCCGCGCTGACCGGTCCGGCGGCGATCCGGGGCGGGATCGAGGAGGCCGGGTACGCCCGCCGCATGGCCGAGGCCCGCGACGGCGGCCTGGTGACCAGCGACGAGATCTACACCCACGCATTGTTGCTGGCTACGGTGCCCGACGACATCCGGCGGGGGTTCGCTTCACGGCTGCTCGACCCGCTGTTCGGGTATGACCGCAGGCACCAGGCCGATCTGGTGCGGACCCTGTCGACGTTTCTCGACTGTGCAGGATCGTGGAACGTCTGCGCGGAACGGTTGCACGTGCACGTGAACACGGTTCGTTATCGCATCAGGCGGGTGGAGGAACTGACCGGCCGGAATCTGACGACAATGGCCGACCGGGTGGATTTGTATTTGGCCCTGCGCGCATCCTGACCCGATCGCCATTTCGAGTCCCGAGGGCTGGAATTCCCGGTGCCGAGGAACTCGGGCTCGATGACACAATCGCCGTGCGCCACTGCTGAAAAGGTCGCCGGCGCACCTGAGTTCCGGCCACTCGGCGAAATCGCCGGGACCGGCGAACCGGCCTTTCCGGGCCGATTTCCCGCTGATATCGGTTCTCAATGCCGGGCGCCGCCAAGCGAATGCATTCCCCTTTTCGGCGGGCCGCGCGATCGGGATCGGGACAGAACGGTCTTCGGGGGAGGTTCTTCGCGACGGGGCGGCCACTTTCATCTGCACGTGCATCTGCCGTCACACCGGTCACTGATCCTGGTGCTGAGTCGCCCGACTGCGACCCGAGTAATTGAGGTGGCTTCAGCGGCCGGACCCTCCCGTAGTTGCCGGGACTCTGGTCTTCCGTAGATCACCTAACGTGACAATGAGGAGACGTTCGGTGAAAACGGCAGGTCAAACATAAAGAATCGCGGCACTGGCCAGTGCCGCGATTCCGAGTTCCTGCTGTGGCCGGGGGATCCGCTCCCGGTGCCTGGGGGCGGGTGGGGGAGGCTCACATGGGGTTCACGCTAGGGAATTTCCCTTGACTTTCCTGACTCACGTAACGAGTCAGCAGCATTCCAGGCTGTAAGGGCGCAAGGGGGACGAAGCGGCGCTGGCGGCCGTAGCATTGATCCCTGCGGCGGTGGTAACCGCAACTAGGGTCGTAAGAGCAAGCATGATCAGGCGGCGTCGCACGGTGGGGCTCCCGTCGGGTCTAGAGGTTCTTGCATTTTTCCAGGGGGTGCTGGTGACCGGTCAAGATCTAGTGGGTCAGCGCATCAAGACCATCCGCCGACAGCGGGGGCTCTCTCAAGCGCAACTCGCACATCCTGAGCTGTCCGACAGCTATGTTTCCCTAATTGAGAGCGGTAAGCGTACCCCTACTCCGGCAGTTCTGGAGCTCCTGGCTCAAAAACTCGACTGCTCTCTCACTTATCTCGTCAACGGCGTCACCGCCGAACAGATGGAAGAGATCGAGGTCGGCCTGCGATTCGCGCGGCTGGCGCTGGAGAACGGCGAGGCCCAGGAGGCGCGCCGCCGCTACACCGAACTCCTCACCGACACCAGCCTCACCGGTCTGGCCCAGCTCCGCCAGGAGGCCGAATACGGCTGCGCCCTGGCGACCGAGGCGTGCGGCGATCGGGCCGAGGCGATCCGGCTCCTCAAGGGGCTGCGCGCCGACATCGAGCGGCCGATGACCGTCGAGTGGCAGGTGGCCGTCGCGGTCGCGCTCTGCCGCTGCTACCGAGACGAGGGCGAACTCGGCGAGGCCGTGCGGGTCGGCGAGGCGCTGCTCGGCGGCAACTCTCGCCCCGCCTGGACCGACGCCCTCATCGAGCTCGGCTCGACCCTGCTCTCGGTCTACCGCACCCGCGGCGACCTGCTGCGCGCCCGCCACTTCGCCTCCGAGTTGTTGTCGGCCGCCGAGCTGCTGGGCACCCCCCGCGCCCTCGTCGCCGCTTCGTGGAACGCGGCGTTCGTCGCCCAGGAGACCGGCCGGGGCGAAGAGGGCATGAGCCTGCTGGAGCGGGCCATGGCCATCCAGTCCGAGAACGGCGGCGACCCCCGCAACCTGGCCCGCCTCCGGGTGGCCTACGCGACCATGATCGTCCGCACCCGCGCCACCGACGTCGAGGCGGGCCGCGACCTGCTGCTGCGCGCTCTGCGCGAGCTCGGCGAGTCGTCGGCCTCGGTGCTCGACAAGGCCCGCTGCAACATCGAACTGGCCCGCGCGGAGCTGGCCCTGGGCCACCCGCGCGAGGCCGTCCAGTACGCCCGCGTCGCCGACGAGTCGCTGCGCGAGTCCCGTGGGGAACACTGGGCCGACGCCAACCTCGTCCAGGGCCAGGCCCTCCTGCTCCTCCACGAAGACGAGGAGGCCGCGGTGGCCCTGGGCAACGCCAACGAGTCGTTCGACCCGGCCCCGATGCGCCGCCGGGCGCAGAGCTGGATGACCGTGGCCGAGGCCTACGACCGCCTCCACGACCACGACCAGAGCATCCTCGCCGCCCAGAAGGCCCTGGCCTGCGTCGGCCTGTGACCGTGGCGGGGGCGGTGGTCCCCGTGGCCCGGCGACGGGCTCACGGTGAGACCACCGCCCCGCGTCGGTAGCCTTAGGGCGCCATGAAGAGTTCACCGATCGTCGCCGTTCTGGCCGTCGTCGCGGCCCTTCTGCTTCCCTCCGCGCCGGCCGCCGCCCACACGTCCCTGCGGAGCAGCGACCCCGCCGAGAACGCGCAGGTCGCCGCGTTGCCCAAGGTGACGCTCGAGTTCAGCGAGTCGGTGCGGTTCCCCGCCGTCGTGTTGACCGGGCCCGACGGCGAGCGTTACGAGAACGGGAAGCCCCGGGTCGACGGGCGCAAGGTCGTCCAGGACGTCGGTCCTCCCTCGGCGCTGCCGTCGGGGACCTACACGATCGCCTATCGCGTCGTCTCCCGTGACGGGCACCCCGTCGAGGGGGAGATCCCGTTCACCTACGCGCCGGAGCCGTCCGGCGGCCTGAGCCCGTCGGAACCGGGTCAGCCGGTGGTGCAGGCCGCCGCCGCGCCCACGCCGAGCGCCACCGGGAACACCGTCGCGCCCGAGGAGAGCAGGCAGATCCCCGCCTGGATCTGGATCGTGGTCTTCGGGATCGCCGGGATCGGGATCGGCATGGCGTTCAGCATGCGTAAGAAGCCATGATGGCCGGAATGTCCGATGGGAAGGCCGCCCGGATGAACCGTACGGTCCGGCTCGCGATCGCGGGCGGGTGTGCCGCCGCCGGGGCGCTGGCGGTCGGCATGGTGGCGGGGGGCGCGGCCACGCCGCGGGTCATCCCGGGGCTGCCCGACGAGGGCACGCTCACCCGGTGGATGGTCCCGGTCTCCAAGCTCGGCATGGACGTCGCCGGCCTGGTCACCGTCGGGCTCCTCCTCATGGCCGCCGCGCTGCTGCCCTCCGACAAGGGGTTGCTCGGCAAGACCGCCCTCGGCTACGCCAAGGCGGCGAGCTGGTCGGCCCTGGCCTGGGGCGGGGCGGCGGCGCTCAACCTGGTCTTCGGCTTGTCGCAGTCGCTCGGCCAGCCGGTCGGCGTCGTGCTCGACGGCAATCAGCTGACCAGCTACGCCGGGCAGACCCCGCAGGGCATCGCCCTCACCCTGGTCGTGCTCTTCTCGGTCTCGATCGCGCTGTTCGCGCGGGGGGCGATCACGGTCGGCGCGGCCGGCGGGCTGCTGGTGTTCTCGCTGGCCACGCTGCTGCCGCCGGCGCTGACCGGACACTCCTCCAGCGCGCCCAACCACGGGCTGGCGACCACGTCGGTCGCCTTCCACCTGGTGTTCCTGGCCCTGTGGGTCGGCGGGCTCGGGCTGCTCTGCTACCACGCCCTGCGCGGCCATGACCGGCTCCCGCTGGCCGCCGACCGGTTCTCCCGCATGGCGTTCTGGTGTTTCGTCGGGGTCGGCCTGTCGGGGCTGGCGTCGGTCGCGGCCCGGCTCGCGTCGGTGTCGGCGCTGTTCACCTCCGCGTACGGCGTGATCCTGCTCCTCAAGATCGTCTTGTATGCCGTGCTGGGCGGCGTCGGCTGGTGGCACCGCAAGCGCACGCTGCCCGAGCTGGCCGCCGGCCGGCCGATGGCGTTCGTCAAGCTGGTGCTGGGCGAGATCATGCTGATGTCCGGCGTCGTCGGCATCGCCGTGGCGCTCGCGCAGACCGCGCCGCCGCCCGTCGACACGCTGCCCACCGACCGGGCGTTCGACCTGCTCGGCTACGTCATGCCGCCGGAGATCTCGGTCACGAACCTGCTCACGCTCTGGTGGTTCGACCTCTTCTTCGCCGTGATCGCGGCGGTCCTCGGGGGCCTGTACGCCGCCGGGGTCGTCCGGCTCGTCCGCCGCGGCGACAAGTGGCCCGTCGGGCGGTCGATCGCGTGGGGCCTGGCCATTGTGATCCTCGTGCTGACCACCCAGAGCGGCGTGGCCCGCTACGCACCGGTGTTGTTCAGCGTGCACATGACCGAGCACATGATCCTCTCGATGCTGGTGCCGATCTTCCTGGTGCTCGGCGCGCCGGTCACGCTGGCGCTGCGGGCGCTGAAGCCGGCCGCGCGGCGGGGCGACCGGGGGCCGCGTGAGTGGATCACCGTCGTCCTGCACAGCCGGGTCGCCAAGTTCGTCGCCCACCCGGCCATCGCGACCGCCCTGTTCGTCGTGTCGACGTACGCGCTCTATTTCACGCCGCTGTTCGAGTCGGCCATGGAGGAGCATCTCGGGCACATCTCCATGTCGTTGCACTTCCTGCTGGTCGGCACCCTGTTCTTCTGGGTGATCGTCGGGGTCGACCCGGCGCCGAACCAGCTTCCCTACTTCGGCCGCCTGCTGCTGCTGTTCGTCACGATGCCGTTCCACGCGTTCTTCGCGATGGCGATCATGAGCATGGGCAGCGTGCTGGCCGCCGACTGGTACGAACAACTGGGCCGGACCTGGGGCGCGTCGTCGTTGTCCGACCAGAACACCGGCGGCGCCATCGCCTGGGGCTTCGGGGAGATCCCGACGCTGATCGTGCTGATCGCGCTGGCCATCCAGTGGTGGCGGGCCGACGAGCGGGTCGCCCGGCGCCTCGACCGCAAGGCCGACCTGGTCGCGGCCCGCACGGGCGGCACCGGTGACACCGAGCTCGACGCCTACAACGACTATCTGGCAAAGCTCAACAAGCGTGACCAAAAGCGGTAACGGGCATCATCTTCTGGGTTCGGCAAACCCTAAGCAAACGGCAACCGTTCCTTGAGCCTCACCCGTTAGCGTCGCCGGTGAAGATCAGGGGAGTTGGAGAGCTTTGTCCGAGGAACTGCGGCTGCGTGAGGGCGCCGGGCTCAAGCCCGCCCTAGAGGAATACCTGGGCGACTGGTCGGTCAGAACCGGCATCGCGGTCGAGACGTGGGCGCTGCCCGACGCGCCGCTGCCGTCCGCCGTCGCACGGGGCGTCTACGCCGTGGTCACCGAGGCGCTGGCGAACGTCGAACGCCACAGCGGGGCCCGCCACGTCGCCATCGCCGTCACGGTCGGCGACACGGGCCTGCGCATGACCGTCAGCGACGAGGGCGTCGGCTTCTCCGAAGGCACCACCGGCCGGGGGCTGGCCGCGATGAAGGCCGGCTTCGTCGAGATCGGCGGCACCCTGTCGATCAACAGCGTGCTGGGCTCCGGCACGACGCTCAGCGGCGTCGTGCCGAAGCGGGCGCTCAGGGGAGCGTGAGGATCTCCACGCCCGAGTCGGTGACCAGCACCGTGTGCTCGAACTGGGCGGTGCGCTTGCGGTCTTTGGTCACGGCCGTCCAGCCGTCTGACCAGATCTCGTAGTCGATCGTGCCGAGCGTCAGCATCGGCTCGATCGTGAACGTCATGCCCGGCACGAGCGTCACCGCGAGCGACGGGTCGTCGTAGTGGGGGACGATCAGGCCGCTGTGGAACGACTCGGCGATGCCGTGGCCGGTGAAGTCGCGCACCACGCCGTAGCCGAACCTCTTCGCGTAGGCCTCGATGACCCGGCCGACGATGTTGAGCTGCCGGCCCGGGGCGACGGCCTTGATCGCGCGGCTGGTGGCCTCGCGGGTGCGCTCGACGAGCAGCCGCGACTCCTCGTCGACGTCGCCGCACAGGAAGGTCGCGTCGGTGTCGCCGTGGACGCCGCCGACGAAGGCGGTGATGTCGACGTTGACGATGTCGCCGTCGTTGAGCTCGGTGTCGTCGGGGATGCCGTGGCAGATGACCTCGTTGATCGACGTGCAGAGCGACTTGGGGTAGCCGCGGTAGCCGAGCGTCGAGGGGTAGGCGCCGTGGTCGAGCAGGAACTCGTGGCCGATCCGGTCGAGCTCGTCGGTCGTCACACCCGGCGCGACGTGCCTGCCGACCTCTTCCAGGGCCTGGGCGGCGATCCGCCCGGCGACCCGCATCTTCTCGATCGTCTCGGGGGTCTGCACGTCTGACGCGCCGCGTTTCGGCTCCTTCTTCCCCACGTATTCCGGACGCTCGATGTGCGCGGGAACCTTGCGGGTGGGCGAGATCCGCCCGGGCCGGAGCAGTGTCGTCATGCGCGCAAGTCTATGTGCGCGCGGAAGGGGCAAGATGGCCGTTGTGAGCGAGCGAAATGGACACTGGTGGTTCTGTCTCAAGCACATGCGCGTCGAGGGCGACCAGGGGTGCCCCAACAAGGACCGCATGGGGCCCTACGACACCGAGGCCGAGGCGGCCAACGCGCTGGCGACGGCCTCGGCCCGCAACAAGGCGTGGAAGGACCAGGACAAGGACTGGGACGACGACTAGATCGGGAGCGCCAGGCCGGGATCGTTCTCGAAGCCGACTTTCCGTTACGGCTCCGCCGACCCCGACCCCGACCGCCGTCCGTCCGCGGCACCGCACCCGGCGCTCCCCGGCCGCGCCGCGTCGTCGCCGCGACGGCCGATCCCGCACGTGAACACGGGCCGGGAGCCCGGAGGTCGGGCGCTCCGCGCCCGAGATCTCGGCATGTCGCGCTCGGCCGGGGCGTTCGTGTGGGCGTACCGGGAATGGAAGTTCAGACCACCGCGTAGGCGCGCACCGGGAAGGTGCCCATGCCCGCGACCAGCGGGGGCGCGGCGTGGAAGCGGAAGCCCGACGCCGGGAGCGAGCCCAGGTTGGTGAGGTGCTCGACGATCGGGACGCCCGCGCCGAGCAGGGTCGTGTGGGCCGGGCGCTCGCCCTTCGGGGGAGTGGCGTCGATGTTGAAGGAGTCGATGCCGACCAGGGCCGCGCCGCCCGCCACGAGGGCCGCCGAGGTCTCGGCGGTGAGGTGGGGGTGGCCGGTGAAGTAGGCGTCGGTGCCCCAGTGGGTGTCCCAGCCGGTGTGGAAGAGCACGGCCTTGCCCGCGACGTCCAGGTCGCCCGGCAGGTCGACGCCCTTCACGACCACGCCGTCGAGGTCGGCCAGCTTCTCCAGCGGGAGCCCCGACAGGTCGGCTCCGCCGGCGAAACGGTGGCTGGGGCTGTCGAGGTAGGTGCCGGTGTTGGCGGCCATGGTGATCGTGCCGATGAAGAACTCGGTGCCCTCGGCGTAGAGGTCGCGGGAGGCCTCCCGACTCAGGTGCACGCCCAGGACGGGCGCGGGGATGCCGGGGTAGGTGATCATCCCTTCGACGATGCGGTGGCTCAGTTCGATGAGGCTCATGACTTTCGTGCCGCCCTTCGTGCGATGAACCGGCTGAGGGTGAGGACGCCGATGGCGCTCCACACGATGTTGAGGATCGCCGACGGCCAGGCGCCGTGATACCCGCTGTTGACGGCCAGGGCGGCCGCGCCGCCGAGGTTGATCGCCTGGTAGGCGAGGCTGTCCCCGGACATCTTGGACGTCGAGACGAGGCCGTAGGCGATGAGGAGGGCGATCGCGCCGAGTGTGCCGATCGCGGTGATGAACGTTGACATTTGCCCCTCATGTTCGCGGTATGTCCATTTGAAGGACAAGTGAAGAAAACTTAAGCGGCCAATAAGCTTCTCTACATGGAAATCGATCCCCGACGGTTGCGGATCCTCCATGAGGTCGCCCGTCGCGGTGGCGTGATGAAGGCGGCCGAAGCGCTCCACCTGACTCCGTCGGCCGTCTCCCAGCAACTGGCCCAGCTCGAACGCGAGGTCGGCCTGGCCCTGCTCGACCGTTCCCAGCGCCGCATCTCCCTGACCCCGGCGGGGCGGGTGCTGTCGGCGTACGCGGAGCGGATCGAGGAACAGCTCTCCGAGGCGCGGAACGAGCTCAACCGCTTCACCGAACGCCTGTCCGGTCCGGTGACCATCGCGGCCTTCCCGACCGTGATCAGGCACCTGCTGGTGCCGGCGCTGCGGGTGCTCGCCGAGCGGCATCCCCGGATCGTCCCGGTGATCCACGAGGTGTACGGCAGCGACGCCCTCCAGGAGCTCCGGCTGGGCGCGGTCGACCTCGTGGTGACCGAGCGCGACATGAGCACCCCCGCGCCGTCGCTCCCGTCGATGACCCGGCACCGGCTCTACGACGACGAATACCGGATCGTGGCCCCGCCCACCCTCGACCACGTCCCCGCCGACGTCGGCGAGCTGGCCGACCTGCCGTGGGTGGCGGGCGTCTCCTTCCAGGCCTGCGGCGCCGCCCTGGAGCGGCTCAGCCAGCTCCACGGCTTCGAGCCGAGGCGCACCCACGTCATCTCGGAGTTCCCGCCCGTGCTCAGCCTGGTCGCGGCGGGCCACGGGGTGGCGATCGTGCCGTCGCTGGCGCTGCTCGACTTCCCCCGGGGCGAGGTGGTGGTGACCGGGATCCACGGGGTGGGGTCGCGCCGGATCGAGGCCCTGACCCGCGTGAGCCGGACCCGGTCGGGGGAGCCCGACCCGGTGCAGGCGGTGGTGATCGAGGTCCTGCGGGAGGCGGCCGAGGAGCTGACCGAGCGGGTGGCGGTGCTCAGCGCGTCGCTGGAGGCCCACTGAAGCCAGCGCGTTGTGACTACGGCGTCGGCCCGTGCGGTATGCCGAAATCTCGGGCGGTGACAGCCGCCCGCTCCGCTTGATGTCAGCCGGGGAGCGCTGATCCGGTCGGCCAGGCGGGCGAGGCGTTCGCGTAAGCCCTTCCAGGACCCATATGTCAGTCGGGGACGCGGGGGCCGCTGATGCGGTCGGCCAGGCGGGCCAGGCGTTCGCGTAAGCCCTTCCGGGGGGCCTCCCCGGCGGCCATGCTCACCAGGTGCTGGGCACCGTCGAAGGTCAGCGGGGCGGTCAGCCGGGGGACCGCGAAGGCGTCGTGGGCCAGGGCCTCCAGTTCCGGGTCGCCGCCGTCGATGGCGAGGATGGTCGCGCCCGTCTTGCGGGCGTCGGAGACCCGTTCGAGCAGCGGGACGGGCGCCTCGCTCTCCGACACCACCACCAGCGTCTCGCCCCGCCGCGCCTCCGAGAGGCGGTCGACGCCCACCCGCAGGTGCGGGGGGGCCGTCAGGTCGGGGGACCAGCGGACCAGGGTCGGGGTCAACTGGGTCAGGCCCGACAGGCGGGCCTCGTCGGCCAGGTGGGCGGTCAGGTGCCACGGTTCGTCGTCGGGGGTGCCGGCGATCAGCAGGCCTCCGGGGGAGCGGGTGGTGCGCATCGCCCTGCCCAGAGCACGGGCCCGGTCGGGCCATTCGGTGGAGTCGAGGGCCTCGCGGAGGAGGCTGACCGCTTCGGCGTCCATGGCGCCCATCGTGCCTCAGGGGGTGGGGGCGCACGGGGCGCTTCGGCTTTTCCGGCTCCGGACAATTCGCCTGACTCGGTACTTGACTCGCGTCTACTCGCGGGTAACCATCGGCTCACGGCGCCGTCCCCCGAGAAGTGATCCCGTGAAGGGCGGCATGTCCCATGCGTCTTCGAGTTCGTGCGACCGTGCTCGCGATCGTGGCCCTCCTGCTCCCCCTGCTCCAGCTCGCCGTCCCGTCGGCCGCCCGCGCCGCCGCGCCCGGAGACGTCGTCGAGGCCGTCCCGACCACCGTCTACCTGGCCCCCGGACGACTGCTGGAGGTGCCGGTCAACGCCTGGCACCTGCGTTATCGGTCGACCTCGGCGGTCGGCGGGTCGAACGTCGTCTCCGGGACGTTGCTCGTCCCCAAGTCCGGATATTTAGGTAAACGGCCCATCGTCGGGTACGCCGTCGGCACCCACGGCCTCGGCGACCAGTGCGCTCCCAGCGCGGCCATGGCCGACGGGACCGAACTCGAACTCGCCTTCGTCAGCCTGATGCTGCTCAAGGGCTGGGCCGTGGCGGTCACCGACTACGAGGGGCTGGGCACGCCGGGAGACCACACGTACATGGCGGGGAGATCGCAGGCGCACGCGGTGCTCGACTCGATCCGGGCGGCCACCCGGGTGCCCGGCGCGGGGCTGGCGACCGGCGGGCCCGTGGTGATCATGGGGTATTCGCAGGGTGGAGCCTCGGCGGGGTGGGCGGCCCAGCTCCAGCCGTCGTACGCGCCGGAGCTGCGGCTGCGCGGGGTGGCGGCGGGCGGGGTGCCGGCCGACCTGAAGAGGGTCGCCGAGAACGTCGACGGCGGCGGCGACTTCGGGCTGGCCGCGGCGGCGGGGCTCGGGTTCGACGCGGCCTACCCCGAGCTGCGGCTCGCCGACCACCTCACCCCCGAAGGGGCCGCGTTGTTCGCCGACGCCCGGGACGACTGCGTCGACGAGCTGCGCGGCAAGCTCGCCGGGCGCACCCTGGCCGACCTCACCACCCAGGACGTCATGAACCGGCCCGACTGGACCGCCCGCCTCCAGGAGAACCGCCTCGGCGCGACCCGGCCCTCCGTGCCCGTGTTCGTCTGGCACGGCACCGGCGACGAGATCATCCCGATCGGCGTCGGCCGCACGCTGCGCTCCGAGTGGTGTGCCAAGGGGGCCACGGTGACCTGGACGAGCGTCCCGGCGCCCAGCCACGTGCTCGGGGCGGTCGAGGGCGGGCCGCTGGCCATCGCGTGGCTGGCCGGGCGGGTGCTCGGGCTGCCCGCCTTCGGCAACTGCTGAACCGCGCCGGGGATGACGTGCGCCGGGCCGGGTGTTGTCCCTGGCATGATCGAGAACATGGCCGACCAACTTGAAGATGTGACGATCGCGATCCTCGGCGGGACCGGCGACCAGGGCAACGGCCTGGCCCGCCGGTTCGCCCTGGCCGGGCACCGCGTGCTCATCGGCTCCCGCAGCGCCGACCGCGCGCGGTCGGCGGCCGACGCGCTGGCCGACGCGGGCCGCGTCGAGGGCGGCGCCAACGCCGACGTCGCCGCCGAGGCCGACCTGGTCATCGTCGCGGTCCCGTGGGACGGCCACAAGGCGCTGCTCACCGACCTCGCCGGCGTGCTGGCGGGCAAGATCGTGGTCGACTGCGTCAACCCGCTCGGATTCGACAAGCAGGGCGCCTACGCCCTCCCCGTCGACGAGGGCAGCGCGGTCCAGCAGGCCGCCGCGGTGCTGCCCGGCAGCCGGGTCGTCGGGGCCTTCCACCACGTGTCGGCCAAGCTGCTGCTCGACCCCGCCGTCGAGGCGATCGACCTCGACGTGCTGGTGCTCGGCGACGACCGCGAGGCCACCGACCTCGTCCAGGCCCTCGCGGCCCGGATCCCGGGGGTGCGGGGCGTCTACGGCGGGCGGCTGCGCAACGCCCACCAGGTCGAGGCGTTCACGGCCAACCTGGTGTCGATCAACCGGCGCTACAAGGCCCACGCCGGCATCCGCGTCACCGACGTCTGAGCCGCGTCAGGCGTTCGCGACGAGCCAGTCGGCCACCGCTCCCGGCGCGACCACCTGGTGCAGGTGGTCGCCCGGGATCCGGGTCACCGGCCAGCCCCGCTCGTCGGCCTCCTTGGCCGGGCGCTCGTAGGGGTCGCTGAACCACAGGTAGGCCCCGCGCACGTGGTCCCACGTGTGCGGGACGGGGATGTGCTGGCTGTAGTAGAGCAGCGGGAGGCGCGGCTGCTCGGCCACGATCTCGTCGCGGGTGCGCCGGTCGGGGACCAGCGCCGACACCATCTCCTCGGGCCACCAGTCGGTCCAGCGGGGCAGCAGGCCGTTCTCGTCGGCCATCGCGCCCAGGAACGTCAGATGGTCGGACTCGGCCGCCGGGATCGAGCCGCGCCGGGGCGGGAGGGCGGCGTCCACGAACAGCACCGCCGTCACCTGGCCGCGCAGACGTTCGGCCACAAGGGGGACGTACAGGCCGGCGTTGCTGTGGGCGACGACCACCACCGGGCCGTCGGGGGCTGCCACGGACACCTGGTCGACCACGCGCGGCCAGTAGGGCGGCGGGCCCGCCGTCACGTCGGTCAGCGAGGGGACCACGGCACGCCGGCCGCGGGCGCGGAGTTCGGCCGCCACCGGGGTCCACGTGGACGGTCCGACCGCGGGGCTGTGCACGAGGAGGAAGGTGGCGTCCATGGGCACAAGCATTCACCCGTCGTGCCGAATTTGGGTGGCTTGTCCGCTGCCCGTGAACAATCTTCTACACCACGAGCGTGGGCAGCCCCGGCCGGCGGCGGGCGCCGTTGTAGTCGTGCCAGGCCGACTTCAGGCCCTCGACGCAGCGTGTCAGCTCCGGCTCGGGATGCACGAACGGCAGGCGCAACATGATCTCGTAGCCGGTGCCGGCCGGGTCGAAGGCCGTTCCCGGCGGCACGGCGACCCCGTGGCGGGCGGTGAGCTGCGCGAACGCACCCGCGTCGCCCCGGGGCAGGCGCACCCACAACGTCTGCCCGCCCGCGACCGGCCGGGCCGACCACTCGGGCAGATGCTCGCCCAGCAGCGCCACCAGGTGGTCGTGGCGGCGCTTCAGCACCTCCAGCCGGGCCCGCCGCACCTCGTCGGCCCGGTCGAGCAGGATCGCCGCCGCGAGCTGGCCTACGGCGTCGCCGCCCAGTTCGTGGATGGCCCGCCGCCGGGCCAGGCGGGAGATCACCGGGACCGCCGCCCTGATCCAGCCGACCCGCAGGCCGCCCCAGACCAGCTTGCTCAGCGAGCCCACCGTCAGCACCTGCTCGCCCCGGGCGTAGGCGGCCAGCGGCAGCGGGCGCTCGCCGTCGAAGCACAACTCGGCCGGCACCGCGTCGTCGATCAGCGGCACGTCGGCCTCCCCGGCCCACGCCACCAGCCGCCGCCGGGCCGGCGGCGGCATCACCCGCCCGGTGGGGTTGTGGGCGGTCGGGATCGTGTACGCCAGCGCGGGCCGTACCGGCGCCGACCGGCCACGGGGTGACAACACGCCCCATTCGTGCAGCTCGTCGAGGTCGCAGGCGTCGATCCTGGCCCCGGCGTCGAGCAGGATCTCCGAGGCCCCGGTGTAGGTCGGCGACTCCAGCCTGACCGTGTCGCCGGGGGTGACGAACTGGCTCGCCAGCAACGAGATGGCCTGCTGGCCGCCGTTGGTGGCGAGGATCTCGCCGGGCTCGGTCGGCAGGCCGAGGCGGGTGAAGTGGCGGGCCACCGCGCGCCGGAACTCCGGCAGCCCGGCCGGGTGGTAGCCGATGTCGCGGGGCAGCCGCGTCGCCGCCTCCTGGTAGGCCTCGACCAGTTCCGGCGGCGGCTCGACCGGGGCCGCGCAGGTCAGCAGCGTCACCCCGTCGGGCGGGTCGAGCACGTGCAGCAGCAGCGGGTTGGCCCCCGCGCCCGACGAACGGCTGATCGGCAGCTCCGCCTCGGCCACCCGCGTGCCGCTGCCCCGCCGGCGCACCAGGCGGCCCTCCTGCTGGAGCAGCTCGTACGCCGCGACGACCGTGCCCCGCCCGACCGCCAGCCGGCGGGCCAGCACCCGGTCGGGCGGCAGCGGGGAGCCGGGGGCCAGCAGCCCGTCGTCGATGAGGCCGCGTAACCGGGCGGCCAGCAGAAGATAGAGCGGGCCCCGCCCGGACGCCCAGCGCCCGAGCCAGCCGACGAGGCGATCCTCCTCCGTCATGCCGTCATCGTGACATTGGATCGCGATGCGAGCCAATTCACCGTGATTGGCTCTGCAACCAGTCCGCGTGACCCGTCATCCTTGGCTGTGTGACTGATTTGCGACCGGATACACGAGTTGTCCACCTTCCCAAGGTTCAGCCAGAAGGTAGCGCGCCGATCTCGACGCCGATCTACCAGACCTCCGGGTTCCTGTTCGACGACCCGGCCGTGTTCGCCGACGGCATGGACCGCCCCGACGGAGCCTTCGTCTACGGCCGCTACTCCAACCCCACCACCCGGGTGTTCGAGGAGGCCGTCGCCGACCTGGAGGGCGGCGTCGCCGCCGTCGCCGCCGCGACCGGCATGGGCGCGATCAACACCGTCTTCCTGGCCCTGCTCAGCCCCGGCGACCACGTGGTCGCCCAGCACTCCCTGTACGGGGGCACCGGCCACATGCTGGAGGAACTGGAGGCCCGGTTCGGGATCTCGGTCACCTACGTGCCCGAGGACGACCCCGAGGCGGCCCGCGCGGCCTTCCGCCCGGAGACGAGGTTCCTCTACCTGGAGACCATCGCCAACCCGATGACCCAGGTCGCCGACCTGCCCGGCATGTGCGCGGTCGCCCGCGAGGCGGGCATCCCGGTGATCGTCGACAACACCTTCGCCTCGCCGATCGTGTGCCGGCCCATCGAGCACGGCGCCTCGATCGTCGTCCACTCCTCGACGAAGTACCTGTCCGGCCACGCCGACATCGTCGGCGGCGTCTCCGTCTTCGCCGATCACGAGTTGCACCGCAAGGTCTGGAAGTTCCACTGCGGCCTCGGCGCGGCCCCCGACCCGTTCGCGTCGTGGCTCTCGCTGCGCGGCCTCCAGACGCTGCCGCTGCGGATGGCCCGGCACAACGAGAACGCCCGCGTCATGGCCACCCGCTTCGCCGAACACCCCGCCGTCACGGCGGTCCACTGGCCCGGCCTGCCCACGCACAAGTCCCACGCCCTGGCCGCCAAGTTGCTGCCCGACTTCGGCGGCGTCTTCTCCATCGACCTCGCGGGCGGCCGGGAGGCCGGGGTGCGGTTCATGAAGTCGCTGAAGGTGGCGCTGCTCGCGCCCTCGCTCGGCGGCGTGGAGACGCTGGTCCTGCACCCCGCGTCCACCTCCCACCGGTCGGTCTCCGACGCCGCGCTGGCGGCGGCCGGGATCAGCCCCGGCACGGTCAGGATCGCCGTCGGCATCGAACACCCCGAGGACCTGTGGGCCGACTTCGCCCAGGCCCTCGGCTGAGTGATCCTTCCGGCGCTGCGCCATGATGGGCCGATGATGCTCACGCGGGACGACGTGACCGAGGCCGCTGCGGTGATCGGCGGGCGCGTCAGGCGCACGCCGGTCGTCGAGGCCGCCCCCGGTGTCTGGCTCAAGCTGGAGTGCCTCCAGCACTCGGGCTCGTTCAAGGTCAGGGGCGCCTTCCACCGGATGCTCGCCGCCGACCTCCCGGCGGCCGGGGTGATCGCCGCCAGCGGCGGCAACCACGGGCTGGCGGTGGCCCACGCGGCGCGGGCGCTGGGCGTCCGGGCGGAGATCTTCGTCCCGGAGGTCTGCGCGGCCGTCAAGATCGCCGGGCTCCGCGCGCTCGGCGCCGAGGTCGTGGTGACCGGCGCCATCTACGCCGACGCCCTCGACGCCTCCCGCAAGCGCGCCGCCGAGACGGGCGCCCTGGAACTGCACGCCTACGACCAGCGCGAGGTCGTCGCCGGTCAGGGGACCCTGGCCCTGGAACTGGAGGAGCAGGTTCCGGGCCTGGACACGATCGTGGTGGCGGCGGGCGGCGGCGGCCTGGCCGGGGGAGTGCGGGCGGCGTTCGGCGGCGAGGTCGTGGTGGTCGAACCCGAACTCATCCCGACGATCCACGAGGCGCTGTCGGCGCGTGGGCCGGTGCGGGTGGACGTCTCGGGCGTGGGCGCCGACGCGCTGGGCGCCAGCACGGCCGGTCAGGTCGCGCTGGAGGTGCTCCAGGACCGGGTGACGAGCGTGCTGGTGACCGACGAGGCGATCGTCGAGGCCCGCCGGACCCTGTGGCGCGACCACCGGGTGGCCGCCGAACACGCGGGCGCGGCGGCCTACGCGGCGCTCCTGTCGGGCCGGTGGACGCCCCGGCCGGGGAGCGCGACGGCGATCGTGGTCTGCGGTTCGAACACCGACCCGGCGACCCTGACCTGAGGCCGGACCGTCGTCGCGGCGGTGGGGCCGCACGGCCGGTCGGCGCCGGTGACGGCGCGCGGGCCGGGCGGCGGGCGGTGCCCTGGTCGGCGGAGCCGTAACGGAGGAAGGGACCTCCCGGTCACCCCCGGCGGAGTCGGTGTCGCGACGGGGGTGACCGGTGAGGTTAGCTGTAGCTGTGCTCCTTGGCCGGGAAGGCCCCGGAGCTCACCTCGTCGGCGAAGGCGCGGACCGCCCGGTCCATCTCGCCGTGGAGGTCGAAGTACTTCTTCACGAACTTCGCCGGGCGCTCGGTCAGGCCCATGAGGTCCTGCCAGACGAGGACCTGCGCGTCGGTGCCGGGGCCCGCGCCGATGCCGATCGTCGGGATCGACAGGGCGGCGGTCACGCGGTCGGCCAGGTCGGTCGGCACGCATTCGAGCACCAGCGAGAAGGCCCCGGCGTGTTCGAGCGCCTTGGCGTCGGCCATCAGTTCGTCGCCCGACTGGCCGCGCCCCTGGACGCGGTAGCCGCCGAACACGTTGACCGACTGGGGGGTCAGGCCCAGGTGGCCCATCACCGGGATGCCGGCCGACACCAGGGCCTCGACCTGGGGGAGGACCCGGTGGCCGCCTTCGAGCTTGACCGCGTGGGCGCCGGCCTCCTTCATGAAGCGGGCGGCGGTCTCCAGGGCCTGCGCGGGGCCGGCCTGGTAGGAGCCGAAGGGGAGGTCGGCGACGACGAGGGCGCGGGAGGAGCCCCGGACCACCGCCGCGGTGAGCGGGATGAGGTCGTCGACCGTGACCGGCAGGGTCGAGTCGTAGCCGTAGACGACCATCGCGGCCGAGTCGCCGACGAGCATGACCGGGATGCCGGCCTCGTCGAAGACGCGGGCGGTCATGGCGTCGTAGGCCGTCACCATCGGCCACTTCTCGCCGCTCGACTTCGCTGCCTGGATGTCGCGTACGGTCACCCGGCGGCCGGCGGCCCCACCGTAAAGTGCAGAGGACATGGCTACCTCCTGGTCTCGTGGCGCCCCTGTGGCGTCCCCGGACAGTCGCATCATCGCATGCGACATCCGGATAGAACACCCCGCCCACTACCCGTAATCCGGTTCTGTCAGAAGCCCGCCGCTTGGCACAATGCCATGCGGAGGTCGTAAGTAATGAAAACGGCGGTTGAACCTTACCGGAGGCTCTTCAGGCTCCCGGGCATCCCCTCACTGGTGGCCCTCGGGCTGGTCACGCGCATCCCGGCGACCGCGACCGGGTTGACGATCACCCTGCACGTCGTCCAGACGCTGGGGCTCTCGTGGGCCCAGGCGGGCGTCGCGGGCACGGCCTCGACGGTCGGCATCGCGGTGGGGTCGCCCCTGCTCGGGCGGGTGGTCGACCGCCGCGGGGCCCGGGCGGTCGTGGCGGTGACGTCCGTCGTCCAGTTGGTGTTCTGGTTGACGGCGCCCTCGTTGCCCTATGAGGCGCTGGTGGGGGCGGCCTTCGTGGGCGGGCTGCTGATGTTGCCGGTCTTCGGGCTGATCCGGCAGTGCGTGGCGGCGATGGTGCCCAGGGATCAGCACCGGACGGGGTTCGCGCTCGACTCGATGTGCGTCGAGTTGTCGTACATGGTGGGGCCGGCGGTCGGCGCGGCGGCGGTGAGCACCCTGTCGAGCACGGTGGCCATGCGGGCGGTCGGCATCGGTTTCGCGCTGGCCGGGCTGGGGTTCTTCCTGCTGAACCCGCCGACCCGGTCGGCCGAGGAACTGGCCGAGGGGCCGCACCGGAAGGTGCCGACGCGGCGCTGGCTGAACGTGCGGGTGCTGACGATCTTCGGGGTGACCTCCGCGCTGACCTTCGTGCTGACCGCGACCGACCTGGCCATCGTGGCCACCCTGGAGAAGGCCGGGGACGCCGCCTGGATCGGGCTGGTCATCGGCCTCTGGTGCTTCGCCTCGCTCGTCGGGGGGTTCGTGTACGGCGTGTTGCCGCGCGGGTTCTCCCCGCTGGTCATGATCGGCGGCCTGTGCGCGCTGACCATCCCGGTCGGGCTGGTCGGCGGCGGCTGGTGGTGGCTGATCCCGGCGCTGATCCCCGGGGGCCTGCTCTGCGCGCCGTCGTTGTCGACGACGGTCGACTACGTCAGCAAGTCGGTCCCGGCCGCCGCGCGCGGGGAATCGATGGGCCTGCACGGGACGTTCCTCACCATCGGCGTCTCCTCGGCCGGTCCGGCGGCCGGTCTGATCATCGACACGTGGGGGCCGAGCTGGGCGTTCGCCGGAGCGGGGGCCATCGGGCTGGTGCTGGTGCTGGTCGCGGTGCCGTTCTGGCGGATGCCGGTGAAGACGGCGGAACCCGTTCAGGTGCCCGCCTAGTTTTCGAAACGCGACCGTTGCGTATCGTTATTCGACGGGTGTACCTTTCGATACGAAACGACATCGTATCGAAAGTTATCGGGGGCATCCGTGGATGCACACTCGGGACACCCGCGCCGCTGGCAGATCCTCGGCGTGATGGTGTTCTCGCTGCTCGCGGTGGTGCTCGACCAGACGATCCTGAACGTGGCGATCAAGACGATCGCCGATCCCGTTCACGGTCTGGGCGCCACTCAGAGCGAGCTCGAATGGGCCATGAACTCCTACACCCTGGCGTTCGCCGGCCTGCTGTTCACCTTCGGCGTGCTCGGCGACCGGCTCGGCCGCAAGCGCATGCTGATGGCGGGCATGGCGCTGTTCCTGCTGGCCTCGGTGGCCAGCGGCTACGCGCAGGACCCCAACCAGCTCATCGCCGCCAGGGCCCTCATGGGCATCGGGGGAGCGGCGATCATGCCGGCCACCCTGGCGATCATCTCCAACGTCTTCCCCTTCCACGAGCGCGGCCGGGCCATCGGCATCTGGGCGGCCGGGGTCGGCATCGCCGTCGCCATCGGCCCCATCACCGGCGGTCTGCTCCTGGAGCACTTCTGGTGGGGCTCGGTCTTCCTGGTCAACGTGCCGATCGTGCTGATCGGGCTGGTACTCAACGCCGTCCTGGTGCCCGATTCCAAGGACCCGCACAAGGCGAAGCTCGACCCGATCGGCGTCGTCCTGTCGATCCTCGGCCTGATCTCGCTCGTCTACGGCATCGTCCGGATCAGCGACCTCGGCACCGTCGCCGACGTGACCGTCATCGTGCCGGTCGCGGTCGGCGTGGCGATCCTCGCGGGGTTCGTCTGGTACGAGTACCGCACCGACCACCCCGCCTTCGACGTCCGCCACTTCCGCAACCCGGCCTTCTCCACCGCGATCACCACGGTCGGCCTGACCTTCTTCTCGGCCATCGGCGTGATGTTCTTCATGGCCTTCTACTGGCAGATCGTGCGCGGCTACTCCCCGCTGCAGTCGGGCGCGCTCGTGCTGCCGTTCGCCGCCGGCCAGCTCCTGTTCTCCCCCCGCAGCGCCGCCATGGTCGAGCATTACGGCGCCAGGCTCGTCGGCACCATCGCGATGGGCGTGATCACGGTGGTGCTGGGCGCCTACGTCTTCGTCGGCGTCGACACCCCGATCTGGATCCTGCTCGTGCTGGGCTTCGTCCAGGGCGGCGCGATGGCCAACATCCTGCCGCCCGCGACGACGGCCATCATGAACGCGCTGCCGCGCGAGAAGGCCGGCGTCGGCTCCTCGATGAGCAACGTGTTCCGCCAGGTCGGCTCGTGCCTCGGCATCGCGGTCCTGGGCGCGATCCTGTCGGCCAGCTACCGCAGTGACATGGAGGGCGTGGCCGCCGCGCTGCCCGGCGACGTGGGCCACGTGGCCCAGGAGTCGATCGCCGGCGCGGCCGGGGTCGCCTCGGCCCTCGGCCCGCAGGGGACCTCGCTGCTGCACGCCGCCAACGAGGCGTTCGTCACGGGCGTCCACTGGGCGTCGGGCGGGGCCGCGCTGATGACCCTGATCGGCGTCTTCGTGGTGGCCCGCTGGATGCCCGGGAAGTCGGCGCCCACGGTCGTCCCCGACCTGGTGAAAGCCGAAAGCGCCGTAGGATAGAAGACTGCCATGACGACCATTCAGGAATCCGCGGGGCGGGGCCGTCCCCGCAGCGAGCGCGCCGAGAAGGCGATCGTCGACGCCACCCTCGACATGATCGGCGAGGGCGTCACGGTGTCGGAGTTGTCGATCGAGGCGGTCGCGAACCGCGCCGGGGTCGGCAAGACGACGATCTACCGGCGCTGGGCGAACAAGGAAGACCTGGTGGTCGACTCACTGGCCACGCTCCGGCTCCCCATGCCGGAGCCCGGCGGCACCGACGTGCGGGCCGACCTCATCGAGTTCCTCAAGGTCATGCGGTCGGAGTCGGGCGAGTTGCGGAACCGGTGCATCACCAACATCGCGCTCAACGAGGCCGACCGCTACCCCGACCTCTACCGCCGGTTCCGCGAACTCGTCATCGAGCCGCGCCGCGAGGCCTTCCGGCAGGTCCTGCGGCGCGGCATGGCGACGGGTGAGCTGCGCCCCGACCTCGACGTCGAGGTCGCGATGTCGATGCTGGTCGGCGCGATGCTCTTCCACACGAAGATGTCGGGCCCGGCCTACCCGGTGCCCGGCGACCTCCCCGAGCGGCTGGTCGACGAGGCGCTGCGCGGCTTCCGCGCCTCCTAGCGCGCCGTCCTTGATCGGGTCGAGCGCGACAGGCGGCACGTCCGCGGCCGCGACGTGAGCCGCGTCACGCGCACCGCGCCGGCGAGAATCACACCTGCGCCCCGGGGTCCGGCGCCGAATACGGCTGGAGCGACTGAGTGCCGAGGACGACGGCGAGGGCCAGGCGGTCGGCGTCCTCGGTGCCGGGCTCGGCGGTGTAGACGGTGATGCGCAGATCGTCCCGGGCGACGAACAACGTGTCGCAGTCGAGGGTGATCGGGCCGACCGCCGGATGGTCGACGGTCTTCCGCCGGGACGTGTCGGTCGGGGCCGGGAGCGCCTCGGCGTCCCAGAGTCCGGCGAAACGCGGGCTGCCGGAGGCCAGGTCGGCGATCAGGCGTCGCAGGGTGCGGTCGGCGGGGTAACGCGCGGCCGTCAGGCGCAGGTCGGCCACGAGCCGGGCTTCGTGCTCGGCCTGCTCCCGCGGGGTGTGCACGACCCGCGAGGGCAGGCGGGCGACGTTGCGCCACACGGCATTGCGTTCCAGACCGCGCCAGGTGGTCGTGTCGCCCATGAGCGCGTCGTAGGGCTCGTTGGCCAGCACGAGTGTCCACCCGGCGTCGTACACGACGACCGGGGTGTTCGACAGCCGGTCGAGCAGGCGCTGCACACTCGGGGTGACTCGCGACGGCACGACGTCCGGGCCGGGCGCGGCGTGCCCGGCCAGCCGGTAGAGCAGGTCGCGTTCGGTGTCGGACAGACGCAGCGCTCGGGCCAGCGACTCCACGACCTGCGCCGACGGCGCGGTCGCGCGCCCCTGCTCAAGGCGGGTCAGGTAGTCGGCCGAGATGCCGGCGAGCGCGGCCAGCTCCTCGCGGCGCAACCCGCCGGCCCGGCGTCGGCGGCCCGCCTGCAGACCGACGGCCGAGGGCGCCACCCGGTCGCGCCAGCGGCGCACCGTCGGGCCGAACTCCCACGCTTCCACGCTCTCCATTCTGCGCCTGCCCGCACGCGTTGTCCTGGCCCTGCCAGTCCTACGAAAACCGGACGACTGGTTGCGGCCCGCCCGTTTCCGCAGGCTGGGGCCATGACCGAACCCGGAACCGTGCTGATCACCGGCCCCACCCGCAACCTCGGCCGGCACGCCGTGCTGGCCATGGCCGACCGCCCGGACGGGCGGCGACCCGACCTGCTGCTGGTCGGCCGCGCCGGGCGGGACCTGACGGCGGTCGCCGACGAGGCCCGCGCGCGTGGCGCATCCGTCCACGAGATCGGCTGCGACCTGGCGCGCCTGGCCGACGTGCGGGCCGCCGCGGCCACCGTGCGGGCCCTGCTCGCCGCCGGCGCCGTACGGCCGCTGCGCGCGCTGGTCGCCAACGCCGGCGCCATGTCGGCCGACGTCCGGCGGGCCTCGCCCGACGGCTACGAGACGACCTTCGCCGTCAACTACCTCGCCCATGCCCAGCTCGTCGGCGACCTGCTCGGTTCGTTCACCGCCCCGGCGCGGGTCGTGCTGCTCGGCTCGAACACCTATCACGCCAATTTCTGGCGCCGGCTGCTGGGCGTGGCCGAGGCCAGGTGGGCCGATCCCGTCGAGCTCGCCCGCCCGGCCACCGGTGAGCGGGCCCCGGGCCTGGCCGCGTCCGGCCTCGCCTACTCCAACGCCAAGCTGGCGATCCTCTACTACGCCCATGAGCTGCAGCGCCGCGCCGGCGCCGGGATCAACGTGTCGGTGTTCGAACCGGGCTGGATGCCCGGCACCGCGCTGGGCCGCGGCGCCCCCAAGGCGGTTCAGGCGATGAGCCGCGCCCTGGGCCGGGTACCCGGCGTGTCGACGCCGCGCCGCTCGGGACCGCTGCTGGCCGCGATGGCCCTGGACGACACGTGGGCGCACCTGCGCGGGGGCGCGTTCGTGGTGAAGACCCGGCCGACCGAGGTGCGGCCGGTCGCCCACGACCGCGCCCGGGAGCGGCGCCTGTGGGAGGCCACCACCGAGTTGCTGGAACGCGCGGGCGCGTCCGGGGCCTAACGGAGGAAGGCCGCCGCCACGCCCGCGTCGACCGGAATGTGGAGGCCGGTGGTGTGGGACAGGTCGCCGCCGGTCAGGGCGAACACCGCGTTGGCGACGTGTCCCGGCAGCACCTCGCGCTTGAGCAGGGTGCGCTGGGCGTAGAACTCGCCGAGCCTGTCCTCCGGCACGCCGTAGACGGCGGCGCGGTTCGCGCCCCAGCCCGAGGCGAAGATGCCCGAGCCGCGCACGACTCCGTCGGGGTTGACGCCGTTGACCCGGATGCCGTGGCCGCCGAGCTCGGCGGCCAGCAGGCGGACCTGGTGGGCCTGGTCGGCCTTGGCCGCGCTGTAGGCGATGTTGTTCGGCCCGGCGAAGACGGAGTTCTTGGACGAGATGTAGACGATGTCGCCGCCCAGGTTCTGGCCGATCATGACGCGGGCCGCCTCGCGCGAGACCAGGAACGAACCGCGTGCCATCACGTCGTGCTGGAGATCCCAGTCGGCGACCGTGGTCTCCAGGAGCGGCTTGGACAACGACAGGCCGGCGTTGTTGACGACCAGGTCGACCCCGCCGAAGGCGAGGACGGCGGCGGTCAGCCCGGCGCGGATGTCCTCCTCGCTGGTCACGTCGGCTTCGACGGCGACCGCGACGTCGGAGGCGCGTAGCGCGTTCGCGCCGAGTTCGGCGGCGACCTTGCGGGCGGCGTCCAGGTCGCGGTCGGCGACGACGACGCAGGCGCCCTCGGCGGCCAGGCGGCGGGCGGTGGCCGCGCCGATGCCGGAGCCGCCGCCGGTCACGAAGGCGATCCGGGTGGCCAGCGGCTTCGGCTTGGGCAGGCGCTGGAGCTTGGCCTCCTCCAGCGACCAGTATTCGATGCGGAACTTCTCCGCCTCGCTGATCGGCGCGTAGCGCGACACCGACTCGGCGCCCCGCATGACGTTGATCGCGTTGACGTAGAACTCGCCGGCCACCCGCGCGGTCTGCTTGTTCGGGCCGAAGGAGAACATGCCGACGCCCGGCACCAGGACGATCGCCGGGTCGGCGCCGCGCATCGCGGGGGAGCCCGCGACGGCGTTGCGGTCGTAGTAGGCGGCGTAGTCGGCGCGGTACCGGGCGTGGAGCTCACGGAGACGATCGGCCACGACGTCCAGCGGAGCGTCGGCGGGCAGGTCCACGACGAGCGGGGAGACCTTGGTCCGCAGGAAGTGGTCGGGGCACGAGGTGCCCAGGGCGGCCAGGCGCGGGTGTTCGGCGCGGGAGACGAAGTCGAGCACGACCTCGCTGTCGGTGTAGTGGCCGACCTGCGGCTTGTCCGTCGAGGCCAGGCCGCGGATCAGCGGGAACAGTTCGGCCGCGCGGGCGTGGCGCCGCTCTGCGGGCAGGGGCTCGTGGCCGGGGACGACGGGACCGAAGGGTTCGGGCCTGCCGTGCGTGGCGAGGTAGGTCTCGGCCACGCGGATGATCTCCAGCGAGTTCTCCCGGCACCGCTCGGAGGTGTCGCCCCAGGCGGTGATGCCGTGGCCGCCGAGGATGACCCCGATCGCCTGCGGGTTGGCGGCCTTGATGGCGGAGATGTCGAGGCCGAGCTGGAAGCCGGGGCGCCGCCAGGGCACCCACGCGACCCGATCGCCGAAGATCTTCCGGGTCAGTTCCTCGCCGTCGACGGCGGTGGCGATCGCGATGCCGCTGTCGGGGTGCAGGTGGTCGACGTGGGCGGCGTCGACCAGGCCGTGCATGGCCGTGTCGATGGACGGGGCCGCGCCGCCCTTGCCGTGGGTGCAGAAGTCGATGGCCTCGACCATTTCGTCTTCGTGATCGGCGCCCGGATAGACCTTGGTCAGGGCGCGCAGGCGGTCGAGCCTGAGCACGGCCAGCCCGGTCGCGGTGAGGGTGCCGAGGTCTCCGCCCGAACCCTTCACCCACATCAGGTCGACCGGTTCGCCGGTGACGGGGTCGGTCTGGCTGCCCTTGGCGGAGGCGTTGCCTCCGGCGTAGTTGGTGTTGCGCGGGTCCGCGCCCAGTTCGTGGCAGCGGTTCAGCAGGTCGTCGACGACGCTCATGGTGGTTCAGGCTCCCCATCCGGCCTGGGTGCCGCCGACACGCTCGGCGACGATCTTGTCGTAGTAGCCCGACGCGCGGTAGGCGGCGATCGGGTCGGGGTTCAGGCCGCGCCTCTCCCGCCAGGTGGCGAGCAGCGGCCGGACATCGGTGTTGTACGCGTCCATCAACGCCGCGTTCGCGCCCAGCACGTCACCGCCGTCCTGGGCGGCGCGGAGCGCCGCGGCGTCCACGAGCAGCGCCTTGGCAGTGGCTTCCTGCACGTTCATGACGGAGCGGATCTGGCCCTGGATCTTCGGCTCGATGTTGTGGCACTGGTCGAGCATGAAAGCGACGCCGGTCGCCGGGTCCAGGCCGCCGCCCCGCACGACCTCGTACATGATGCGGAAGAGCTGGAACGGGTCGGCGGCGCCGACCATGAGGTCGTCGTCGGCGTAGAAGCGGGAGTTGAAGTCGAAGCCGCCGAGCCGGCCCGCGCGCAGCAGGGAGGCCACGATGAACTCGATGTTGGTGCCGGGGGCGTGGTGGCCGGTGTCGACGCAGACGGTGGCCTTGGGGCCCAGAGCGAGGCAGTGCAGCAGGGAGGTGCCCCAGTCGGGCACGTCGGTGGCGTAGAAGGCGGGCTCGAACAGCTTGTACTCCAGCAGGATGCGCTGGTCGTCGCCCAGCCGGGCGTACACCTCGGCGAGGGCCTCGGCGAGCCGGTCCTGGCGGGTGCGGAGGTCGTCCTGGCCCGGGTAGTTGATGCCGTCGGAGAACCACAGTTTGAGGTCGCGCGAGCCGGTGGCGTCCATGATGTCGACGCATTCGAGCAGGTGGTCGACGGCCTTGCGGCGGATGCGCGGGTCGGGGTTGGTGACCGAGCCCAGCATGTAGTCGTCGTCCTGGAAGACGTTGGCGTTGATCGCGCCGAGCCGGACTCCCTGATCGACCGCGTAGGCGGCGAGTACGGAGTAGTCGGAGACCCTGTCCCAGGGGATGTGCAGGGCGACCGTCGGGGCCGCGCCGGTGAAGGCGTGCACCTGGGCGGCGTCGGCGATCTTCTCGAAGGGGTCGCGCGGCACCCCCTTCTGGGTGAACACCTTGAACCGGGTCCCGGAGTTGGCGTACGCCCAGGAGGGCGTCTCGATGGCCAGGTCGTCGAGCCCGGCGGGCAAGTCAGTCATGCTCTCAAATCCCCGTATTCCAGAAGCGTGCGATCGTTCGTGGGAGGGCGGGCGGGGCCGGGCGACACGGCCCCGCCCGCCCGTCGGTCAGCCGATGGAGTCGACGTTGGTCTTGTCCACCAGGGTCACGGGGTTGAAGACCTCACGCTCGGCGGCGTTGGAGAACTGGATCGGCTGCTTGTTCAGGGCCTGCTCGCCGAGGGTGACGGTGAGGGCGCCCATGGCGGCGGGGTCCTGGGCGACGGTGGCGGCCAGCAGGTCGGCCTTGATCGCGGTCAGGGCCTCGGGGTCGGCGTTGAACCCCACGCTGACGATGTCGGTCACCGGGCTCTTGCCGGCGTCCTTGATGGCGTTGGCGGCGGCCACGCCCATCGGGTCGTTGCACGAGAACACGCCGGCGACGTCGGGGTTGGCCGACAGGATGTCCTTCATGACCTTGTAGCCCTCTTCGGCCTTGGAGTTGCCGGACAACTCCGCGACGACCTTGTAGCCGCGCGCTTCGATCTCCTCCTTGAAACCGGCGTTGCGGCGGGCGGCGTAGGTCGCCGACGGCTCGCAGGTGATGGAGGCCACGTTCTTGCTGTCGGCGCCGTTGGCCTGGATCTGCTTGTCCATGAACTCGGCGGCCAGCTTGCCGCCGCCGGCGTTGTCGGAGATGACGATCGCGTCGTACGGGGTGCCCCCGCCGCCGATGTCGTTCACGATCACCGGAACGTTCTTGGCCTTGGCCTTGGCGATGATCGGGCCGAGAGCGGTCGGCTTGAACGGGCTGATGATCAGCAGGTCGACACCCTGGTCGATGAGCGCCGAGGCGCCGGTGACCATCTCGTTCTCGTCGCTCTTCTCGTCGTGCAGCTTGATCTCCCAGCCCTTGGCCGCGACGGCGTCCTGGGTGCCCTTGGCCATCTTCTGGAAGAACTCGTACTGCATGTCGTAGACGGAGAAGCCCACGGTGATCTTCTTGTCGGCGGGGGGCGCCGAACCGGTGGTCGCGGTCTCGCTGGAGTCCGAGCAGCCGGCGAGGGCCAGTATGCCGAGCAGGGCAACCGAAACGATCTTCTTGGTGCGCATGTGACGTGTCTTTCTCGGTGGGGGGTCGGTCAGGACGTTGGGCGCAACGCCCTGCGGAAGGAGCCGGGACTGGCGAAGCGGGTACGCAGCCCGTCGATGGTCAGGGCGACGATGAGCACGCAGCCGAGGACGATGCGCTGGTAGGCGGACTCGACGCCCTGGCTGACCAGAACTTCGTTCAGGACGCTCACGAGGAACACGGCCGAGAAGGTGCCGATGAGGGTGCCCTTGCCGCCCTTGAGCGCGGTGCCGCCGAGGACGACCGCGGCGATCACCTTGAGTTCGAAGCCGTCCTGGGCCGACCCGTCGGCGGTCCACACCCGGGTGATGTACGTCAGGGCGGCGATCCCGACGGTGAGCCCGACCAGGACGAAAACGAACAGCCTGATCCGGGTGTCGGAGATGCCGCAGAACCGGGCCGCCGACGGGGACGAGCCGTAGGCGAGGGTGCGGCGGCCGATCGCGGTCCGGCGCATCAGCACCCAGCCCGCCGCGAACACCGCGACCATGATGAGGAACGGCACCGGCAGCCCGGCGACGTTGAGGCTGCCGATCTTGGCGAACGGCGAGTCGACGTGCTCGTAGGGCAGGGTCTGCGGGCCGTCCTGGGTGAGCAGGTAGGCGATCCCCCGGAAGACGAACAGCGAACCCAGGGTCGCCACGAAGGGCGGAACCCTGAGCCGGGTGATCAGACCGGCGTTGACCAGGCCGCACAGCAGGCCCGTGGTGATCGCCGCCGCGACGGCCGCCGCCGTCCCGCCCCCGTTGAACGCCATGAGGGTGACGACGCTGGTGAGCGCGAGCTGGCCGCCGACCGACAGGTCGAAGGCGCCGCTGGCGATGGCGAAGGTCATGCCGACGGCGACGATGCCGACGTAGGCGCTCTCACGGAGGACGGACTGGAGGTTCTCGATCTCCAGGAAGCCGGGCGCGATGGCCGGCGTACAGAGAAGGAGAAGGACGAGGAGCGCGGTGACTCCCCAGGTGTCCCACAGCCGGCCCAGGGAGACCTTCGACGATCTACCGGTGACGGCCTTCTCCGAGGGCTTCTCGGTCATGGTCTGGGTGCTCATGCCGCACTCTCCTGAACCCTCGCCGGGACCCGGTTCGGTTTGGTGCCACGCTTCTCGCGGCGGCGCAGGGCCAGCAGCGCCAGGGCGGCGATCAGCAGGAGCCCGACGCTGATGCGCTGGTAGGCCGGGGGTGTGTTGAGGAGGTTCAGGCCGTTTCTGATCGTCTCGATCATCAAGGCGCCCAGGACGGTGCCGACGATCGAGGCCCTGCCTCCGAGAAGGGCCGTGCCGCCCAGGACGACGACCGTGATCGCGTCGAGTTCGAAGCCGAGCCCGAGCTGGCCGTTGCCCTTCTGGAGCTGGCTGGAGATCAGCAGCCCCCACAGACCTCCGGACAGGCCGACCAGGACGTAGACGGCGATGCGGATGCGGTCGACCGGGAGGCCGGACATGCGGGCCGCCTCCCGGTTGGATCCGATCGCGCAGACCCAGCGGCCGAAGCGGGTCCGGTTGATGGTCCACCAGCCCAGCGCCGCCAGCACGACGGCCAGCACGATCGGCATGGGCACGCCGAGCGGGCGCCCGGCGACGAGGTACTTCAGGCCGGGAGAGCTGACGATCTGGTCGTGCCCGTCGGTGTAGGCGAGCGAGGCCCCGCGGACGATCACCATCGTCGCCAGTGTCGCGATGAACGGGGTGACGCCGAGCTTGGTGATGACCACGCCGTTGGCCAGGCCGATGAGCGCGCCGACGCCCAGCGCCACGACCAGTGAGAAGGCCAGCGGCTGCCCGGCGATGAGGGCGCTGCAACAGGCGACCCCGGCGAGGGAGACCGTCGAGCCGATCGACAGGTCGAACTCGCCCATCGCCAGGCAGAAGGTCATGGCGATGCCGGGGATCGCGAGGATCGCGGCCGCCACCAGGACGTTCTCGAGGTTTCCCGTGCTCAGGAAGGTGTCGGTGGAGACGGCGAGGATCGCCATGACCAGAACGAGCGGTACCAGCAACGGCACCTTTTTGATCGTGTTGGTCATCGTTTGCTCAGCTCCTCGGAGAAGATGCGGCGCCCGGTCGTCGCACATGCCACGACGTTCTCCTCGGTCCGGTCGTCGCCGGTGAGATGGCCGACGATCTCGCCGCCGGCCATGACGTAGACGCGGTCGCTGACGCCGAGGAGCTCGGGCAGGTCGCTGGAGACCATGAGCACCGCCGCCCCGTCCGCGGTGAGAACGTTGATCAGCCGGTGGATCTCGGCCTTGGCGCCGATGTCCACCCCCCGGGTCGGCTCGTTGAGCAGCAGGAGCTTCCCGCCCGGGGCCAGTGCGCGGCCGAGCAGGACCTTCTGCTGGTTCCCGCCGGAAAGCTGGCCGATGAGCTGGTCGGGGCCGGTCGCCCTGATGTTGAGCCGCTGGTGGTAGCCGGCGTAGACGTCGGTCTCCTTGGCCGGTGCGATCAGCCGGGTGAGCCCGTCGCGCACCTTGTCCAGGATGGAGATCGTCAGGTTGTGGCGGATGGACAGGTCGGGCAGGTTTCCGGCGGCCTTGCGGTCTTCGTGCAGGAAGCCGATGCCGCGGGCCATGGCGTCGCCGGGGTCGCGGGGGCGGAAGGGCTCGCCGTTCAGCGACATGGTCCCGGAGTCGATCGCCAGCGCGCCGAAGATCAACTGGGAGAGCTCGGGCTGACCCGCTCCGGCGATGCCCCCGATGCCGACGACCTCTCCGGCCCGGACCGTCAGGGAGATGTCCCTCAACCGGCGTCCGGCGCCGACGCCCGCCAGTTCGAGCACGACCTCCCCGCCGCTCACCCGGTCTCGGTGGAAGACCGATTCGACGTCGCGGCCGACCATGTGCCGGACCAGTTCGTCGGGGTCGGTGTCGGCGATGCCGCAGGTGCGGATGTGCCTGCCGTCGCGCAGTACGGTGACCCGGTCGGCCAGGGCGAAGACCTCGTCGAGGCGGTGGCTGACGTAGACCACGCTGCGGCCTTCTTCGCGCAGCCGCCGGACGACGTCGAGGAGCTGGGTGACCTCGTCGGCCGACAGGGCGGCGGTCGGTTCGTCCATGACGATGATCCGGCCGTCGACCGACAGCGCCTTGCAGATCTCGACGAGCTGCTGCTCGGAGACGGTCAGGTCGCCGACCGTGGCCGTCGGGTCGATGCGGACCCCGAGCCCGTCGAACAACTCGCTGGTCCGGCGGTTGATCTCGGCGTACCGGATGCCCCGGGAGATCCCGTTGCGGGGTTCCCGGCCGGAGAAGACGTTCTCCGCCACCGTCAGGTCGGGGTAGAGATTGAACTCCTGGTAGATGACGGCGATGCCGGCCGCGAGCGCGTCGGCGGGCCGCCGCGGGCGGTAGTGGTCCCCGGCCAGCCGGACCTCGCCGGAGCTGGGGCGGTGCACACCGCCCAGGACTTTCAGCAACGTCGACTTGCCGGCGCCGTTCTCGCCGACGAGGGCGTGCACCTCGGCGGGCCGGATGTCGAAGCGCACGGAGTCGAGTGCCCGGATGCCCGGGAACTCGACCGTGAGGTCGTTCACCTCAAGCAGTGCCTGATCGCCCCGGAGCGGGGGGTCGCTTCCCATGGTCCCTCACGCCCTCTCAATGTCGCCCGTGGGCCATCGTGCAAAAACGTTTTAACAAATCGTGTCTGGAGGAACGTAGATGTAACATCGCCGACCCGTCAAGAGTGCAGTTTTGCCGGTTCGATTCCCTTGACACGTTTCAATCCGGCCGCCACAGTGTGGCGAGCATCGCCGCTCCCGTCCGTCCTTGTGAGGTCACTCATGCCAAGATCCGAAACCGGTTCGCGTGACGTGACCGTCGGCATCAAAGAGGTCGCGCACCGAGCGGGGGTGTCTCCGGGGACCGTGTCCAACGTGCTGAACCGGCCCGAGCGGGTGGCCCCCACGACGCGGGCCCGAGTCCAGCGGGTGATCGAGGAACTGGGCTTCGTCCGCAACGGTTCGGCCTCCAGCCTCCGCGCCGGCCACGGCCGGATCGTCGGCCTCATGCTGCACGACCTCGGAAACCCGTTCTTCGCCGAGATCGCCCGCGGCGTCGAAGACCTGATGAGCGAACGCGACTACGGCGTGATCCTGTGCGGATCGGCTAGCCAGGCGCGGCGCGAGGAGCGCAACATGCGGATGCTCGCCGAACAGCAGGTTCGCGGTGTCCTGGTCACCCCGGTGAGCGACGACCGGGGGAGTCTGGCGCTGCTGCGGGAACGGGGCATCCCCACGGTCATGATCGACCACCCGGCGACGCGCGGCGATCAGTGCTCGGTCACCGTCGACGACGTCACCGGCGGCCGGCTGGCCGTCAACCATCTGCTGGAGCAGGGCGCCCGCGACATCGTGTTCCTCGGCGGCCCGCTGACCATCCGCCAGAACGCCGACCGGCGCAGGGGTGCGCTCCGGGCCCTGGAGGAGACGGGGACGGGCAGCCTGCGCGAGGTGATCGTCGACGAGATGACCTCACGCGCCGGTCACGAGGCGGCGGAGCGGCTGCTCGCCGAGCTCCCGGACGCGGTCTTCTGCGCCAACGACCTGCTCGCCATGGGGGTGTTGCGGGTCTTCCTCCAACAGGGCGTCCGGGTGCCGGGTCGGGTCATGGTCGTCGGCTACGACGACATCGAATACGCCCTGGCCTCGGCGGTTCCGCTGACCTCGGTCCGCCAGCCGCCCTGCAAGCTCGGCCGGATAGCCGCCGAGTTGCTGCTCGACGAGTGCGACAACCCGGCTGACCACTCGCATCAGCAGATCCTGTTCCAGCCCGAACTGATCGTCCGGGAGTCGACGACCCGATGAGCGCCACCATCGCCGCGATCGATCTCGGCGCCTCCAGCGGTCGCGTCATCAGCGCACGGGTCGACGAGAACCGGCTGGAGATCACGGGGATCCACCGGTTCCCGAATCGGCCCGTCCGCGTCGCCGGCACCCTGCACTGGGACGTCCTCGGTCTCCACGGCGACGTGCTCGACGGCCTGAGGCGCATCGACGCCGCGCGCCTGGACTCGCTGGGCATCGACTCCTGGGCCGTCGACTACGGACTTCTCGACCGCGACGGGCGGCTGATCGGCAATCCCGTCCACTACCGCGACGAACGCACGGCCCCGGTCATCGACCAGGTCCACGAACGCGTCTCCCCGAGGCGTCTCTACCAGGTCAACGGGCTTCAGCACCTTCCCTTCAACACCCTCTACCAACTGGCCGCCGAGACGTTCCTGGAGCGGGCCGGCACCCTGCTCCTCATCCCCGATCTGATCTCCTTCTGGCTGACCGGCGAGCGAGGCGCGGAACAGACCAACGCCTCCACCACGGGCCTGTACGACGTGCGCGGCGGCACCTGGTCGGATGAACTGATCGAGGCGTTGTCGCTGCCACGCGGCGTCTTCCCCGCCCTCCGCGCTCCGGGGGCACCCGCCGGCCGGCTGCTGCCGGACGTGGGGGTCTTCAGCGGAGCCCCCGTCACCACGGTGGCCTCGCACGACACCGCGTCCGCCATCGCGGCGGTCCCCGCCACCGGCCCGAACTTCGCCTACATCTCCTGCGGCACGTGGTCGCTGGCCGGCGTGGAGACGTCCGCGCCGATCCTCACCGAGGCCGGACGCGCCGCCAACTTCACCAACGAGACCGGCGTCGACGGGACCATCCGCTATCTCCGCAACGTCATGGGCCTCTGGTTGTTGTCGGAGTCCCTGCGCGCCTGGGGAGTGGCCCCCGCCGAACTCGGCGGCCTCATCGAGCGCGCGGCCGAGCTGCCCGCGCTGCGCAGCGTCGTCGACCCCAACGACCCGGCCTTCCTCCCTCCCGGCGACATGCCCTCCCGCATCGCCCGGCGGTGCGCGGACACGGGCCAGCCCGTGCCCGAGACCAAGGCCGAAACCGTGCGCTGCGTGCTGGACAGCCTCGCGCTCGGTCACCGGCAGGCCATCCGCCAGGCCCTCGCGCTTTCCGGCCAACAGGCCGATGTGATCCACATCGTCGGCGGCGGCGCCCAGAACGCGCTGCTGTGCCAGCTCACCGCCGACGCCACGGGCATCCCCGTCGTGGCCGGCCCCGTCGAGGCGACCGCCCTCGGAAACATCGGCGTGCAGGCCCGTTCCCTCGGCCTCATCCCCAGCCTGTCCGCCCTGCGATCCCTCGTCGCGGCGACCCAGCCACTGCACCACTACCGACCACGAGGTTCCGCCGTCGCGTGGCGCGAAGCCGCCGACCGTCTCAGCACATCGATGCCTCTTCTGGCCTGACCTCCTTTCCGGCGAAATAGCGAATTCCATTCGGCGAAATCGGGCGCCGAATGGCGCTTCGGCATGCCCGAATTCACATCGGAATGTCTCCGGAATTTCGGTCTTGACGGCCTGCCAATAAAACGTTTAGGTTAATTGATGAACATGTTAAAACGATTTAATTAACGTAGTGGCAACGCCGGTCGTCTACGGCGCGGGTCTCGGGCGGTCTCGGCCGCCCGGCCGCGGACGGCCCATCGGGGACCGACCCACCGATTTCCCTCAGTGACGGAAACATCTGCGAACTGGCATTGAACGGCCGGACCCGATGATTCCCGACTGAAAAAGAAAGGAGTAGCCATGCCAGTGAACAGAAACTCCCGGCGTGCCCTGGCGATCGGTCTCGCCGTCGCCGTGGTCGTGCCATTCATGGCCACCAACACCGCTGCCGTCGCCGCGGCGTCGGCCGGAAACGTCGAAGTCAAACGACTCGGCGTGGACGGCCGGTATGACAACCCCCTCGGGCTGGACGACGTGCAGCCCGTCCTCAGCTGGCAGTTCGCCGAGACCCCGCAGGCTCGTTCGCACGCCTGCCACCAGCCCGGCGCGGTCGTCGCCTGTCCGGGTGACAAGCAGACCGCCTACGAGGTGCAGGCGGCCGAATCGGCCGAGAAGCTGGCCGCCGGTGACCTGATCTGGACGACGGGCCGGGTGCGGAGCGCGGACCAGCGGGTCATCTTCCGGGGAACGCTCCAGTCGCGGCAGCCGGTCTTCTGGCGGGTCAAGGTCTGGGACGCCGACGAGCAGGAGTCGGCGTGGTCGGCGCCGGCCCGGTGGACCGTGGGTCTGCTGGAGCAGAGCGACTGGGGCCAGGCCCGCTGGATCGACTACCCCGACCGCGTCGAGTCGCAGGCACTGCCGATCTTCGCGCGTCAGTTCCAGATCCCGGCGGGCAAGAGTGTCGCCGACGCGCGCCTGTACCTGTCGGGCGTCGGTCTGCACCACGCCACCGTCAACCGGCGGGAGGTGTCCGACGAGGTCCTCGCACCGGGCAACTCCAACTACCAGTTGTCCAGCGAATACCGCACGTACGACATCACCAAGTCGCTCCGGCCCGGAGACAACACCATCGGTGTCGAGCTGGGCAACGGTCCCGCCTACGTCCGGCGTAGCGTGACCAACCCGGCGGTCGGCCGCACCTCTCCCTACTCCTGGTGGCAGAGTCAGCCCAAGGGGAACGGCACGCTGGCAGGCGACGTCGCGGTCGGCGCGACGAACGTCAAGGTCGACAGCGTCGCGGGCTACCACGTCGGCGGGACGATCAACGTCGACACCGGCCAGGGCGGCGACCGCCTGGAGTCGCGGACGATCACCGCGGTCGGCACCGCCGGAGCCGCCGGGACCGGCATCACCTTCACGCCGGGCCTGTCGCTCGACCACACCACGGGCGCGAAGGTGACCGGCTCGGGCAACAACATCGCGGCCAGCGACGCCTCCGCCGGAGCCGCGGTGACCCCGCGCCTCATCGGCCGCGTCGAGATCGCCTACACCGACGGCAGCTCCGACACGATCGTCACCGACCGGTCGTGGCGGACCGCGCTGGGCCCGCTCGTCACCGACGCCTGGTACTCGGGCTCCGACTACGACGCCCGCAGGGAGCAGGTGGGCTGGGACAAGCCCGGAGCGAACCTGACCGAGACGGCCAAGCGCCGCGACGGTTCGCCCACCGGCTGGACCAGCGCCGGGATCGCCCCGCCGCCGAACCTGGCGACCAAGCTCGTCGCCCGGACCGCCGACCCCGTCCGCGAGCAGGAGACCTTCAAGCCGATCTCGGTGACCAACCCCGTACCGGGAACCTGGGTCTTCGACTTCGGCCAGAACATCGTCGGATGGCCCAAGCTCAATCTGGCGCAGGTCCCCGCGGGCACCACCGTGAAGATGCAGCCCGCGGAGTCGCTGAACGCCAACGGCACCGTCAACCAGGCCTCCCTCATGGGCGGCGGCAGCTCACGCGGCACCAACCTCTTCAACACCTACACGGCCCACGGCTCCACCGACGGTGAGACCTGGCACCCGAACTTCAACTACTTCGGCATGCAGTGGGTCCAGGTCACCGGCCTGCCCGAGGGCTACACCCCCACCGCCGACCTCATCACCGGCGTGCGCCTGCAGGCCGACACCGCCCAGGTGAGCGAGTTCACCAGCTCCAACGCGCGGATCAACCGCATCCACAAGATGGCCAGGTACTCCTTCGCGGGGAACATCATGTCGGTCTTCACCGACTGCCCCGGCCGGGAGAAGCTCTCCTACCCCGCCGACTACACCATGCCGATGGGCTCCATCCACCGGAACTTCGAGCTCGACGCCTTCATGCGAACGACGATGCGCCACCTCGTCGAAGGGCAGTCGGTCGCGAACACCTCCATGGCCGGGAACGTGGCCCTGAAGACGCCGGTCTACGACTGGGGCTACACCGGCCAGTTCGGTGACGAGATCAACTGGGGCAACGCGATCATCCTGGTCCCGAGCATGCTGTACGAGTACTACGGCGACACCCGGACGATGGCGCAGTACTACCCGCAGATGGTCAAGTTCGTCGACTACATCCAGCGTCAGAAGGTCGGCACCGGCGCGAACGCCAACATCGTCAACGCCGCCCTCGCCGACTGGGTCTCGGCCGAGCAGACCTCGGGCCGGATCACCGGCACCTGGGGTTACTACATCATGATCACCAAGATGGCCGAGATGGCCCAGGTCCTCGGCAACGCCGCCGACGTGGCCAAGTGGACCCAGCTCGCCGCCGACATCAAGACCTCCTACAACCAGGCGTTCTTCAACGACTCACTGGGCCGCTACACCGCCAACGGCAACGCCGGCACCACCGGCGCCACCCAGGCGGCCCAGGCCCTCGCGCTCGACGCGGGCCTGGTGCCCGAGGACAAGCGCGAGAGCGTCCTGAACGCGCTGGTCGAGAACATCTACAACTTCCACCCGAACGGCGACGGCCCGCACTTCAGCGGCGGCACCATCGGCATGGCCCCGACCGTCCGCGCCCTGATGAACGGCGGCCGCGACGACGTCCTGTGGGACATCCTCCAGGAGGACGAGCAGCCCAGCTACGGCTTCTTCATGGAGTCGACCGTCGCCAACCCCGGCGGCATGACCACCATCGGCGAGCGCTGGAACCGCGGCGACTCCAAGAACCACATGATCCTCGCCCAGATCGAGGAGTGGTTCCACGCCGGCATCGCCGGCATCAAGGCGGCCCCCGGGTCGATCGCCTACGACAAGCTGGTCATCCAGCCCAAGCCGGTGGGCGACCTGGTGAACGCCGGAAGCAGCTACCTGACCCCGCACGGCCTCACCAAGAGCTCCTGGACCAAGGAAGACGGCCGGTTCAAGCTCAAGGTGACGATCCCCGCCAACACCACGGCGGAGATCCGGGTGCCGAAGACCGACGAGCAGACGGTCATCGCGCCGTCGCGGGCGACCTTCGTCAAGAACGAGGGCGGCTACGCCGTCTACACGGTCCCCTCGGGCGAGGACTTCGTCTTCGTCGCCAGGTAGCACCTGACCATTGACAAGTCCGTGACCGAGACCGCCTGACGAACCGCACAGGGGTGCCACAGACGTGGCACCCCTGTTGTCGTCAGGCGGCGGTGCTCGTCTCCGCTGCGCGGCCGACCACAGCCGCGCGACAGCGGGACGGCCGGCGCAGGTCGTCTAGAGCCAGACGTCGAGGGCGATCGCGAGCGGCCCGAAGTCGCTTGCGTAGCCTGTCGTGGCGTCGCCCGCGTGATGCAGGCCGATGATCTCGTCGGCTTCGTTCACCACGACCGAACCGGAGTCACCGGAGTTGGACCAGATGCCGTCGGGATTGAGGTCCGGATCGTCGAGAACGTCGATGGCGATCTGACCCACCATCCACCACAGGAAGACGCCGTTGGAGTTGTACATCGCGTAACTGCCGAACAGGCCGGCGACCCTGCCGTAGGTGAGCAGGGTGCGGTATCCCCGCTTGCGCGGGCAGCGAGCCGACGGCGCCCGTGAGATCGTTCAGGCCCAGTCCCAAGGCCATTCCGTCCATGAATGGGATCGTGCGTTGAGATCCTGCCATGCGGCAAGTGAAAGCCCGATCGACAGGACTCTGTCAAGTCTTGGCGGAGGGCGGCGGCGCCGTCGAGCGGCGGGCGACGAGCTTGGGCGCCACCGAGAAACGTGCCGCCACCGTTCGTCCCTCGATGCGCTCCAGCAGCAGCCGGCCCGCCACGCGGCCCATCGAGAAGCCGTCCTGGTCGACGCTGGTCAGGTTGATGTTGGGAAGGGCGGCCAGCAGGGTGTTGTCGTAGCCCGAGATCGAGATGTCCTCGGGAACCCGCAGGCCGGCCTCATGGATGGCGGCGAGGGCGCCGATCGCGGCCTGGTCGGCGCCCGCGAAGATCGCCGTCGGACGGGGAGACCGCTTCAGCAACTCACGCGCTCCGTCATAACCACCCTGTTCGGAGTAGAAGGTGGTCGCGACGGCGATCTCGTCTTCGAGCCCGTGCTCGCGCATGACCCGCTTGTAGGTCTCGGCTCTTATGATGTGCAGCAGATCGGCCGGTCGCGCGATCGCGTTGTCCTGGTGCGTGATGTGCGCGATCCGGCGGTGTCCCAGTTCTATGAGGTGTTCGACGACCAGTTCGGCTCCCGTCTGGTCGTCGTCGTACACCGAGTCGTAGGCGGTCGACTTCTCGTGGCGCGCGAGCACCACGAACGGCCGTTCCTTCGCCACTTCCTCCATGCGGTTCTTGGAGGCGAGGGGTGCGACGTTGATGATGCCGTCCACCTGACGGTCGAGCAGGGCCTCGACCGCCGCCTTCTCGGCCTTACGCGTGGCGCCTCCCTGCACCATGATCGCTTGATAGCCGGTGCCGTCCAGATGCTCGTGGAGGCCGTCGAGGATGTCGGCGAAGAAGGGGTTGCGTATGTGCGGGAGGACCACTCCGATGGTGAAGGTGCGGCCACGCATTCCCCGCGCGGCCGCCTGAGGGCGATAACCGAGTTCGGCTATGGCGGCCTGGATCCGGCTCCTGGTCGCGGGGCTGACGCCGTCGGCGTTGCGGATCACCTTCGAGACGGCCGTGGTGGAAACCTGGGCGTGGCCGGCCACGTCGGCGATCGTCACGCGCCGCCGCCGGTTCTGCGTGGCCATGGAAGTCCTCCCGAAAACGCCTATTCGATCACGAGTCTGGTGTCGTGCAAAGAGTGGGAAACCTCGATCACCCATACATCCGACATGCGCCGCCACCCATTGGAGGTCCAGCTCTGATACGAACGTTCGGGGATATGAATCCTCGCTTCGGCGCTTTCGCCGGGATCGGCGGCCACGACGGCGAAACCGGCGAGACGGCGTACGGGCAGATCGGGATTCTCGACGGCGGGGCGCACATAGACCTGCACCACTTCGCGTCCGGCCCGATCACTGGAATTGCGAATGCGGACGATCACGTCCTCGTCCTGACGCCAGGCCTCCTGGTAATCCCAGCGGGTGTAACCCTGGCCGGAACCGAAGGAGAACGCCGGCGCCTTCGCCGCCCGATCCCAGGCCCGGTAGCCGATGAAGACGCCCTCGTCGTAGGACAACGTTCCGTTCTCCGGGCTCACCTGGCTCACCGGGCAGTCTTCGAGCGTCGCCGGCCACGTGGTGGGGAGCCGTCCGCCCGGTTCGGCCCTGCCCAGCAGCACGTCGGCGAGGGCGTGGCCGCCCTCCTGACCGGGGAACCAGGTGAGCAGGATCGCCGCCACCTCCTCGCGCCAGGGCATCTCGACCGGAGCTCCGGCGTTGACGACGACCACCGTTCGGGGGTTGGCCGCCGCGACCCGGCTGACGAGCTCGTCCTGGCGGCCGGGCAGGCGCAGCGAGGTCCGGTCGAATCCTTCGCTCTCGACTTCCCTGGAGGTACCGACCACGACGACGGCCACCTCGGCCTCCGCCGCCGCGGCCACGGCCTCCTCCAGGAGAAGGTCCGGGTCGCGCATGGTCTCGGGGGCGCGGTGTCCGAGCGCGAAGACGACGGCGGGGAACAGGCCGCCGGACAGGAGCGGCGGCTCGGTGTGCAGCAGGCTGACCGTGACCGGCCCGTCGACCTCGATCGCGACCTCGCGCTGGGGCGGCAGGAAGATGTCGCCGACGGGGTCGCCCATATCGGCGGGCGGGATACGGCCGTCGAAGAGCGGCCGGCCGTCGACCGTGAGGCGATGGTGGCCCGCTCCCTCCACCCCGAAGGCGTGGAGGCCGGCGGTCGCGGGCGTGAAGGTTCCGGTGACCTCCACCGAGTAGATCGACGCCGCGTCGAGCCCGGCGGGGAGCTCGCCCATCCACATGACCAGGCCGTCCGGGAGTGGCAGGTCGGCGAGCACGGATTCCGCCGCGTCCCGGACCACGACGCGCAGCGCGAAACCGTCCTGCGCCACCCGGAACCGATCGCTCGCGTCGGCGCCTCGCGTGTAGGTGACCGCGGCGCCCGCCTGGAGCAGACCTTCGAGCGGTGAGACGACATGGTCGGGGAAGACCTGGGCGCTGCCGCCGCCCATGACCCGGGCGTCGGTGGCGAGACCGCCGATCAGGGCGATCCGGGCGCCGGGCCGCAGCGGCAGGACCGCGTCGTTGACCAGCAACGTCGCCGACCTCACCGCCACCTCCCTGGCGAGCGCCACGCCGTCGACCTCGCCGACCGTGATCTCCGGTGCTTCGCCGAGCGCCCCGACGCGGGCGGCGAGCCTCAGCACCCGGCTCACCTGGGCGTCCACCACCTCCTCTGGAACATCTCCGTCATGTACGGCTGCCGCGAGCGCTTCCCCGAACACGGTGACGGGGCCGGGCATGGCCACGTCCAGGCCGCCGAGGGCGGCCCTGACCGTGTCCCTGGCGGCGGACCAGTCGGAGACGATGACGCCGTCGTAGCCCCATTCGCCCCGCAGGACGTCGTTCTGCAGCCGGTTGTGCTCGGTCATCGCCGAACCGTTGACGCCGTTGTAGGCCGCCATGATCCCGAAGGGCGAGGCCTTCCTGACGATGTGCTCGAACGGCGCGAGGTACAACTCCCGGAGCGCTCGTTCGCCGACCAGCACGTTCACGGTCATCCGGTCGGTCTCGGAGTCGTTGGCGACGAAGTGCTTGACGGTGACCCCGACACCGCCCTCCTGCACCCCGGACACGTACGCGGCGCCGATCTCCCCGGTGAGCAGCGGGTCCTCGGAGAAGCACTCGAAGTGACGGCCGCCCAGGGGGCTGCGGTGCAGGTTGACCGTGGGGGCCAGCAGAACGTGCACGCCTTTTCGCCGGGCCTCCTGGGCGAGCAGGTTGCCCGTCCGCCGGATCAGGCCGATGTCCCAGGTCGCGGCCATGGCGGTCGGGCTCGGCAGCGCGATCGAGGTGTCCGCGCCGCGCCATTCGGTGCCGCGCACGCCGATCGGGCCGTCGGACATCACCAGCGACCTGAGCCCGATCTGCGGCACGGCGGGCAGCGACCAGGTGTCCTGCCCGGCGAGCAGGCGGGTCCGGGTCTCCAGATCGTCGATCATCGTCCGCCTCCGGGCACGTGGAAGACGTGCCGGCCCGATCCGACCTCGATCGGCCGGCCCGGATCGGCGGGAAGACGGACGTCCGCCGAGGTGTTGGGCGGCACCGTCACCTCCAGCGTGAAGCCGTCGTCGCCGAGGGCCCAGCTCACCTCGGCAGGGCCGTAGGGGGTCTCGTGCCGGGCGCGGGCATGAGTGAGGCCGCCCCCGGGAACCGGCCGTACCTGGAGGCGGCGGTAACCGGGTTCGGCCGGGGCCAGGCCGGCGATCGTGCGGTGCATCCAGTCGGCGACCGCACCCAGGGCGTAGTGATTGAACGAGGTCATCTCGCCGGGGTTGATCCTTCCGTCGGGCAGCATGCTGTCCCAGCGTTCCCAGATCGTGGTCGCGCCCATGGTCACCGCGTACAGCCATGAGGGGCATTCGGTCTGCGACAGCAGCCGGTAGGCGTCGTGGACGGCCCCGCCCTCGGTGAGGGCGTCGCAGATCAGCGGAGTGCCGACGAAACCAGTCCCGATGCGATGCCCGTTCGCCTGGACGAGTTCGGCGAGCCGCCGGCCCGCGTACTCGCGCCGCCGGTCGCCGTTCACCAGGCCGAACCGCAGGGCCAGCGCGTAGGCGGTCTGCGAATCGCTGGTGGCCTTGCCCTCTTCCGTGATGTACGCGGCGTCGAACGCGGCGGCGACCTGGCCGGCCAGTTCGTGATAGCGCTCGGCGTCCTCGGTCTCGCCGAGGAGCGCGGCGGTTCTGGCCACCAGCCGCGCCGAGTGGGCGAGATAGGCGGTGGCCACCAGGCCGGGGTCGGTCTGCGCCTCGAAGGGCCGCTCGGGCGGGGCGGTCGGATCGAGCCAGTCGCCCAGTTGCGGGCCGGTGTCCCACAGCCGGCTCGGTCCGGCCAGTGCGGCGATCTGGTCGACCCACGCCGTCATGCTCGGGTACTGCGCGCGGAGCAGCCCGAGATCCCCGGTTCTCTCATGGAGCACCCAGGGCACCACCACCGCCGCGTCACCCCATGCGGCGGTCGGCGGTATCTCCCGGAAGGGGTCGAGGGAGATCCACGGGACGTAGAGCGGAACGGTGCCGAGCTCACGCTGTTCGGCGGCGAGGTCGGCCAGCCAGGAGGAAAGGGCACCCGCGCAGTCGTAGAGGAAGGACGCGGTGGGCACGAACACCTGGATGTCGCCGGTCCAGCCCAGCCGCTCGTCCCGTTGCGGGCAGTCGGTCGGCAGGTCGACGAAGTTGCCGCGCATGCTCCACACGATGTTCTCGTGCAGGCGATCGAGCTGGGGGTCGGACGACTCGAAGTGCCCGGTGCGGCGCATGTCGGTGTGGCACACGACGGCGACGACGTCGGCGGGATCCAGGTCACCCGGCCAGCCGTCGACCTGGGCGTAGCGGAATCCGTGCATGGTGAAGCGCGGCTCCCACTCCTCCGGGACGCCGCCTGCGAGCGTGTAGGCGTCGTGCGCGGCGGCGTGCCGGAGCGGGCGCAGGGCCAGGGCGCCGGTCTCGTCGAGCACCTCCGCGTGGCGCAGGGAGACGGTGTGCCCGGCGGGGCCCTGCACGCGGATCCGCAGGCGGCCGGCGATGTTCTGGCCGAAGTCGAGGATCGTCTCCCCGGCGGGGCCGGTGCCGACCGCGACCGGGGAGATCGTCTCGATTCTGCGCACGGGCGGACCGGTGGGAGCGACCAGCAGCGCCGGATCATGGGACAGCGACTCGGCCGGGCGCCAGGCCGAGTCGACGAAGCCCGGAGACGACCAGCCCGGAGGGAGCCGGCGGGCGTCGTAGTGCTCCCCGTCGTAGAGACCGGCCGAGACGACCGGCCCGGGAGCGCTTCGCCACCGTTCGTCGGTCGTGACGGTGTCGGCGGTGCCGTCGGCGTAGGTGATCTCCAGCTGGGCCATCAGGCAGGTGCGGTCACCGTAGATGGCCGAGACGCCGCCGTGGAAGCCGTATCGGCCGGTGTACCAGCCTTCGGCGAGGGTGGCGCCGATGGTGTTGTCGCCTTCCCGCAGCAACCCGGTGACGTCGTGGGTGCGGTAGCGGAGGCGATGGTGGTAGCTGGTCCAGCCGGGGGCCAGGACGTCGTCGCCGACCGGCCGGCCGTTCACCTCGACCTCGTAGAGGCCGTGAGCGGTGACGTACAGGCGGGCGGAGGCGATGGCGGCCCGCGCCCGGAAGTCGCGGCGCAGCAGAGGCGCTCCGCTGAGCAGGTCCCGGGGAGGCGCGGTGGCGCCGGCCCGCCAGTCGGCGGGTTCGAGCAGCCCGGCCTCGACCTCCGACCACGGACTCCAGTCGCTCGCGGAACCGTCCCGGCCCTGTACGCGCACACGTACACCCAGGCGTTCGCGCGACCGCAACGGCCGGCCGGGCCAGGGCGTCAGGACCGATTCGCCGGAGACCACATGGGTCGTCGAGCCGTCGCTGCGTTCGATGTCGTAGGCCTGCTGCAGCCATCCGGGCAGTTCGGTGCGGACCACCCAGGACAGCCGGGGGGTGGCTTCGCCGATGCCGAGAGGATCACGATGGTGCTCGAAGGTGACCGGGCCGACGTGCAGAGAAGTCATGTCATCCCTTGATGGAGCCGGCGGTCATGCCGGCCACGATCTTGCGGTTGAAGAAGACGAAGGCCAGCAACGGGGGGATCGTGATCAGCACGATGTCCATGAACAGCAGGTTCCACTGCGTGCTGTACTGGCTCTGGAAGTTGTAGAGGGTGACCTGCACGGTCGCGTTGTCGTCGCCGGGCAGGAAGTAGAGCGGGTTCACGAAGTCGTTGAAGACCCGCACCGAACTCGTGAGGACCACCGTGATCGTCACCGGCCGCAGCAGCGGGAAGATCACCCGGAAGAACAGCGACAACCCTCCGCAACCGTCCATCATGGCCGCCTGGTCGAGCTCGCGGGGGATGGCCGCGATGAACGCGCGGAACAGCAGCATGGCGTAGGCGAGCCCGAAGGCGACTTCGACCAGCACCAACCCGGGCAGGGTCTTGAACAGGCCGATGGCCTGCAACAACCAGATCGTCGGCACCACGGCCGGGGGGACGATCAGCCCGGTCAGGACGAGGAAGTTCGCGACCGCGCCGACCCGCCCGGGCCTGCGCTGGAGGACGAAGGCCGCCATCGCCCCCGCGATCACGATGAGCGTCACGGACGCCACCGTGAGGATGATGCTGTTCACGAAGGCACGCAGGAGGATGTAGTCGCGCGCCTCGATGACCTCGACGAGGTTCTGCACGATCGGCCAGTTCGTCGGCCAGGCGAAGTCGAGGTCGGCCGACTGCACGTCGTCCTTGACCGCCGTGAGCACCATGAACGAGAACGGCACCAGGAAGATCACGGTCGCGAGGAGCAGCACCACGCCCTCGGCTCCCGCACGCTTCAGCGATCTCATCACGTCACCTGCCGTCTGCCGAGGAAGTGGTTCAGCGGGAGCACCAGCGCCGTCACGATGAGGAACAGCAGCACGTTGCCCGCCGTGGACAGGCCGAAGAACCCGGCCTGGTACTGCTTGTAGATGATCGACGCGATGACGTCGCTGCTGAACCCGGGGCCGCCGCGGGTCATCGTCCAGACGAACTCGAACGAGCGCAGCCCGCCGATCAGCGACAGGATGATCACCGAGTAGGTGGCCGGCCAGCTCAGCGGCAGGGTGACGTGCCGGAAGCGGTGCCAGGCGGTGCCGCCGTCGACGGCGACCGCCTGGTAGTAGTCCTGCGGGATCGACAGGATTCCGGCGATGTAGATGACGGTGGCGAGCCCGACGCCCGCCCATACGTCCACCAGCCCGACCGACAACAACGCGGTCGTGGCGTCGCCCAGCCAGTCGGGTCCGGAGATACCCACGACCGCCAGCGCCCTGTTCACCAGCCCGGTGTCGGGCCGCAGCAGCGCGCTGAAGGTGATGCCGACCGCGACCGTGGAGACCAGCACCGGGAAGAACACGACCGCGCGCAGGAAACCGCGCAGGCGCAGCCTGCCGGTGAGCAGCACCCCCAGCCCCAGGCCGAGCACGACCTTCAGCCCGCTGGTGAGGACCGCGTACACGAGGGTGTTCTGGAAGCCGACGCGGAGGTTCTGCTCCGCCAGGAAGTCGCGGAAGTTCTCCAGCCCCACGAACGTGCTGTCGAACAGCGTCCACCGGGTGAGCGAGAAGTAGAAGGCCAGCCCCGTCGGCACCAGGAAGATCAGCAGGAACACCGCCCCGGCCGGGAGGTAGAGCCAGTAGGGGTAGGGCGACCTGTTCCTGGTCAGCGGTCTGGAGCGGCGGCGGGTCCGGGCCGGGCCGGGCCCCGTGCGGGGCCCGGCTTGCTTGGTCACCACCCCGCGAGGCCCAACTGCTTGGCCTGCTTCTCGACGTCCTTGTCGTACTGGGCGGCGCCCTCGGCGGGGGGCGTCAGCCCCGAGCCGACCGCGACGGTGATCTGCTCCAGCGACGGGCCCTTGATGGGCGACAGGAACTCCAGCGCCGGGGAGGTCGCGCTCTGGTCGATGTACACCTGCAGGTCCTTGGCGACCTGGAGCGCGTCCTCCGGCAGCTTGGAACCCTTGACCCGGTAGGGCCCCGACGGGCGGACCGCGGCGGTGACCGCGTCGGTCCCGGCGGGGGAGGCGACGAAGGCGAGGAACTTCTTGGCCGCGTCGAGGTGTTCGGTGGTCTTGGCGATGTAGAGGGCCGCGGGCTCCCACACGGTCGCGCCGTGCTTGGCCGCGTCGGTGCCCGGCAGGCCGAAGAAGCCGACGTCGGTGGCCGTCTGCGGGTAGTTCTCCAGCTGCGCGGGCAACAGGGTCGTCAACATCGGATAGTGGGCGCCGGTGCCCTCGATGAGCATCTTCAGGCCCTGGTCGAGCACGGCGGAGCCGAAGCCCTTGTTCATGTAGCCCTTGGCGTGGACGTCGGCCAGGTGCTGGAAGCCGCCGATGGCCGCCGGGGTGGTGGCGAACTTCGCCTTGCCCGCCGTGTAGTCGGCCGCGAAGTTCGGCGTCGCCGCCCGCACGTTGTAGAAGTCGGACAGGACGAAGAGCTGCGAGGTCCAGGTGTCCTTGAACGTGGAGACGACCGGCGTGATGTTCGCGGCCTTGATCTTCTCGTTGTTGGCCATGAACTCGTCCCAGGTCTTGGGCACCTGCAGGCCGAGCCGCTCGTAGACCTTGCGGTTGTAGAGGATGCCGCCACCGGCCAGCGTGGTCGCCGGCACGCCGAACGCCTTGCCGTCCTGGCTGACGACGGGCAGGTAGTCGGGCTGGACGTTGGCCAGGACCGGGTCGCCGGTGAGGTCGACCATGGTCTGGGCGGGGTTGAGCGCCTGGAGCAGCGAACCGGAGTTGTACCAGAAGACGTCGCTCATCTCGCCGGTGGACAGGCGGGTCTTGATGATGTTGTCGCCCTCGCTGCCGCCCGGCTGGTTCTCGATTTCGATCTTGATGTTCGGGTTGGCCTTCATGAAGGCGTCGGCCAGTGCCTTTGAGGTGTCGACCGTGGACTGGTCGCTCCCCGTCAGGAAGGAGAGGGTGACGGAACCGCCGGCCTGCTCGCCGGCCTGCTCGTCGCCGCTCGCGCCGCAGGCGGTCAGGGCCGCTGTCGCGAGGACGGCCACAACCGTCCGAAGCGCGGGGGGTGGGGTTTTCATGGGGGCCCTCCCGGGTGCATTGAATCGTTTTAATCGACTCCCCGAATGCGGTTAACGTAGGCGTTACAAAGTTGGGCGTCAAGGTTCGATTGGGTAACGGTACCCATCGAACATCCAGCTCAGTGAGCCGTGCACGGATGGTTATGGGTACCGATACCTGTCATCGGAGCCGGTGCGTCAGCGGCCGGCGGCGCGCCTGATGAGGTCGGCCGTCGCGGCGGTCTCGCGGATCCGCGACCCGGCCCGCTGCGCCATGAACCGCTGCGCCGCGGCGGGCGGCACCTGGTCGTTCCCGGCGACCAGGTGGTAGGAGGGGATGGTCCGCCACGCCGGCTGCCGGGGAACCTGGTCTGGAGCTGCGGCGGGGACTCTCCCTCGTCTGGGCGAACGCGGCGACGTACATCAGCGCCTTCGCGGTGTTGGGCGGCGACGATCCCCGCCGTAGGAGTGGGCGGCCACGACGATCGGGCCGCTCGGCCTGGCTAGCACGCTCGCCGGGTATGACTCCGATCACTTCTTCTGGCCCATGTGCTCGATCGTGTTCTGGGAAATCGGGCTCGGCTTCCACCATTGGGCCGTCAGCTCACCGCCCCGGGCGAAGGCGGTGAACTGACGTCACGACGGCATCTCGCGCCACTTGTTGGTGATCGGCAGGCGGCGGTCGCGCCCGAAGTTCTTCGGGCTGATCTTCGGGCCCGGCGGATACTGCCGCCGCTTGTACTCGGCGAAGTCGACCAGCCGGATGATGCGCAGCACCAGCTCGGGATCGTGCCCGGCCGCGATCAGCGCGTCGCGGCCCATGTCCTTCTCGACGTAGTCGTCGAGCAGCCGGTCGAGGACCTCGTAGGGCGGCAGTGAGTCGGTGTCGCGCTGGTCGGGCCGCAACTCGGCGCTGGGCTCCTTGGTGATCGAGTTCTCCGGGATCGGCGGCGGGTCGGACTGGGTGTTGCGCCACCGCGACAACTCCCAGACCAGGGTCTTCGGCACGTCCTTGATCGGCGCGAAGCCGCCCGCCGAGTCGCCGTAGAGGGTCGAGTAGCCCGCCGCCAGCTCGCTCTTGTTGCCGGTCGTCAGCACCAGGTGGCCGTGCTGGTTCGACAACGACATGAGGAACATGCCGCGGACCCGGGCCTGGAGGTTCTCGGCGGCCAGGCCCGTCAGCTCGACCTCCTTCTCGAAGGCGGCCACCGTGTCGGCGATGGGCAGGATCCGGGAGTGCAGGCCCTGGCGGCGCACCAGCTCCTCGGCGTCGGCGATCGAGTGGCCGGAGCTGTAGCGCGAGGGCATCAAGACCACGTGGACCCGGTCGGCCCCGATGGCGTCGGCGGCGATGGTGGCGGTCAGGGCCGAGTCGATGCCGCCCGACAGGCCCAGGATGACCGAGCGGAAGCCGTTCTTCTCCACGTAGTCGCGCACGCCGAGCACGAGGGCGCCGTAGACCTCGGCGGCGTCGTCGAGGCGGTCGGCGACGACCGGCTCCCTCGGCTCGAAGCTCACCGGCTCCTCCGAGAGCACGATCCGCTCGACCGTGATCACGGTGCCGTCGCCGGCGTCGAACACCGACTCGCCGGGTTCGCCCGACCCCCGGGGGAGGTCGAGGTCGGCGAACAGCAGTTCCTCGGTGAACTGGGCCGCGCGGGCGATCAGCGCGCCGTCGGCGCCGACCACGAGGGAGTCGCCGTCGAAGACCAGTTCGTCCTGGCCGCCGACCTGGTTGGCGTAGGCGAGGGCGCAGCCGGCCTCACGGGCGCGGCGGGCGCACAGGTCCCGGCGCACGTCGTCCTTCTCCCGCTCGTACGGCGAGGCGTTCGGCACCACCAGCAGGCCCGCGCCGGCCGCGCCGGCCACCGACACCGGGCCGCCCTCCTGCCACAGGTCCTCGCAGATCGCCACGGCCACGTCGACGCCGTGGAGGCGGAAGACCGGCAGGCGGTCGCCGCGCACGAAGTAGCGGTATTCGTCGAAGACGCCGTAGTTGGGCAGGTGGTGCTTGGCCGTGCGCACGACCACCCGGCCCCGGTGGAGCACGGCGGCGGCGTCGAGGGGGGCGCCCTTCGGCTGGCCCACCCGGGCCACCCGGTCGGCGCGGTCGACGTAGCCGACGACGACCGGGAGGTCGCCGTAACCGGAGTCGGCCAGGCGGCGGGCGCAGCTCTCCAGGGTCGCGATGGAGGCGTCGACGAAGGAGGCGCGCAGCACCAGGTCCTCGACCGGATAGCCGGTCAGGAACATCTCGGTGAAGACCACCAGGTGGGCGCCGCCCGCGTGGGCCTTGCCGGTCCATTCGACGAGCCGGTCGGCGTTCCCGGCGAGGTCGCCGACGACGGGATTGGTCTGGGCGAGTGCGATGCGGAGTTGGGCCACGGGGCCAGCCTACGGGGACGCCGCTATTTTCATCAATGTGACGATAAGCACCCGTGTCACGTTCCGGGGCTGACGAGCCCCGACTCGTAGGCGAGCACGACGAGCTGGGCGCGGTCGATCAGGTCGAGGCGTTTGAGCAGGCCGGTCACCTCGGCCGCGACCTCCGACTCGTCGACGGCCAGGGTGACGGCGATCTGGCGGTTGGTGAAGCCGCGCGCGATGAGCCGGACCAGGTCGACCTCGGTGTCGCTCAGCCCGCCGGGCGCCGCCGGGTTGTGCCGGCCCGCGAAGGCGGCGATGAGGTGGGTCGTCACGGCCGGGTCGATCAGCGCGTCGCCCGCCACGGCGGCCCGGATCGCGGCGATGAGCTGCTCGGGCGCCGAGGTCTTCAGCACGAAGCCGCTGACCCCGGCGCGCAGCGCCGAGTAGAGGTTGTCGTCGGTGCCGAAGGTGGTCATCATGACCACCTTCGGCGGGTCGGCCTCGGCCAGGATGCGCCGGGCCGCCGCGAGGCCGTCGAGGCGCGGCATCTGGATGTCCATCAGCACGACGTCGGGCCGGGTCAGGTGGACCTGCTGGATCGCCTGCTCGCCGTTCTCGGCCTCGGCCACCAGCTCCAGGCCGGGCTCGCTGTCGAGCACCACCTTCAGCCCGGTGCGCACCAGGGCCTGGTCGTCGGCCACGACCACCCGCAGCACCCCGGCCGACCGGGTCGCGGACCCCGACGCGGGCGGGGTGACCGGCCCGTCGAGGTGGGCGGCCTGCCCGAGGATGTCCTGCTCCAGCCGCTGGAGCGCGGGGCCCAGATCGAGCCCGAGGTCGTCGCGCAACACGTCGCGGGCCCGGCGCAGCGCGCCGAGCGCGTCGGCCTGGCGGCCGGCCCGGTAGAGGGCCAGGGCGAGCAGCCGCCAGGCCTCCTCACGCAGCGGGTGGGCGGAGGCGTGCGCCTCCAGGTCGGGGATGAGCGCGGCGCTGCGGCCCAGCCGGACGGCCGCGTCGGCGCGCCGCTCGACCGCGATCAGCCGCAGGTCGTCGAGCCGCTGCGCCTCGGCCTGGGCCCAGGGCAGGTCGCCGAACTCGGCCAGCGCCGGGCCCCGCCACAACGCGAGCGCGGTGTCGAGCCGGGTCAGCGTGGCCGTCAGGTCGCCGCCGTCGTCGCGTTTCACCAGGTGTTCGAAGTGCCAGGCGTCGACGTTCCCGACGTCGGCGCGCAGGGCGTAACCGGGCGGGGCCGAGACGAGCACGCCGGCCTCCTCACGCGGCGCCCGGCCGGGCTCCAGCGCCCGCCGCAGGCGGGACACGTAGCCCTGGATCGTCGACAGCGCCTGCACGGGCGGACGCCCCGGCCACAACTCGTCGATCAGCGTGGTGACGGGAATGGCCCGCCCGCCCGCCACCAGAAGGCGGGCCAGAACGGCCTGCTGCCGCTGACCTCCCAGGTCGAGCGGCCGCCCGTCGGAAATGGCCTGGAACGGCCCCAGGGCCCGAAGTATCACCATGGTTCTGGTAAGCGTAGAGCAACGTCACATGGTGCCGGTCAACGGCAGCCGGGCGGCCACGATCGTACCGCCGGTGTCGGGCGCGGTGATCGCGCACGAACCGCCGAGTTCGGCCGCCCGCTCCCGCATCGAGGAGGTGCCGACGCCCGCCCGGCGCACCTCGGGCAGCCCGATCCCGTCGTCGGCGATCCGGACGGTCAGCAGGCCGTCCCGCAGCGCCAGCGTGATCGTCACCCGCTTGGCGTGGGCGTGCCGCCGCACGTTGGTGAGCGCCTCCTGCGCGATCCGGTACGCCGCCACCTCGACCGCCGCCGGGAGGTCGTCCATGGCCCCGTCGGCGCTCACGTGGGTGGCCGTGCCGGAGTCGAGGGTGTCGGCGGCCAGCGTGCGGATCGCCTCCACCAGGCCGAGGTCGTCGAGCGCGGGCGGGCGCAGGCCGTAGACGAGCTCGCGGATGTCGCCGGCCACCGCGTCCATGCCGGAGCGCAGGTCGCGCAGCAGGTGGTCGGCCGTGGCGGGGGAGCCCTTGATGTTGAGCCGGGCCATGTTGAGCGTCATCGCCATCGCGCCGAGCGTCTGGCCGAGGCCGTCGTGCAGGTCGCGGCGCAGCCGCCGGCGCTCCTCCTCGCGGGCGGCCAGGATGCGCTCCCTGGAGCGTTGCAGGTCACTGGCCATCCGGACGGCGTGGGCGACGTCGGCGACGTAGGGGAGCAGGGTGGCGACCACACGTTCGTCGTGGGCGGCGCCGAACCTGCCGCCCTCGGGGGCGCCCAGGAGCAGGCGGCCGACCGGTTCGCCGTGCCAGACGAGCGGGAGCTCCCGGGGGGCGGCGCCGACCTGGCCCGAGGCGACGTGGAGGCCGTTGACGACCTCGACGGCGGCCCCGCCGACCGCCAGGCCGTCGCGGACCACGTCGACCACGGCGGCCAGCGCCTCCGCCGGGTCGGCGTTGCGCACCTCCTCGACGAGCCGCGCGGTCAGTAAACGCGGATCGCCGACCGGGCCGTAGAGGAGCCGGTCCATGCCACGCTGGATCAGGCGGCGCAGCGGCTGGTAGAACGCGCCCGCGAACAGGGCGGCGCCCAGGCCCGCGAGGATGTCGTACTCGGCGGCCATGAGGCTGAAGACCGCGCCGGCGGCGAAGTAGACGGCGCTCACCCCGGCCACCGTCCCGGCCACGACCAGGGTCCGGCTGAGCACGTCGTCGATGCCGAACAGCCCGTGCCGCAACACCGAGAAGGCGATCGACACGGGGATGAGCGCGACCCAGCCCACGAGGAAGGTGTGGAAGGCCGGATCGCCGGTCACCACCAGCACCGCGTAGACCGCGAAGGTCAGCGCCGGCCAGGCGATCGCCCGCCGGGTCGCCGCGTCGGCGCCGCGCATCCGGACGACCATGGAGGCCAGCGCCAGCAGGATGCACCCCTGCTCGGCGAGCCACACCGAGTCGGCGACCGGGACGAAGATCTCGCGCGGTATGCCGAAGTCGAGCGGGTTGGGGATGACCGACGACATGCCCAGCGTCGGCGCGGGCGGGGCGGGGCGGCCGACCCGGAGCGCCGTCTGGGTCACGATGATCACTCCGGCGACGACGCCGAAGACGCTCCAGCCCTTCGACGGCCGCCGCCCGCCGATGGAGAACAGCGGCACCAGGATCGCGAGGAAGCCGCCGCCCAGCGACCAGGCGGCGACGCCGACGATCCGGTGGAGGGCCGCCGCGTCCAGGTCGCCGCCGCTCTCGGCCTGCACCATCAGCGCGGAGAACAACACGCTGGCCAGCTCGAACACGCCACCGGCGATCATCAGCCAGCCGATCGGCAGGCGGGGCCGCCGGGCCGCGATGTAGGCCCCGAGGGCGGGGAACATCACCCCCGCCGTGTAGTCGGGCGTCGGCTGGAAGGCGGCCCGTACCTGTGGCGGCAGCCCGAACTGGATCGCCAGCGTGGCGCCGACGGCGGCGGCGGAGGCCACGCCGACGACGGCCGCGATCACCAGTGCCGGACCCGAACCTCTGTCTTCCATTTCGGGCCAGGGTATTGCCGAATTATGACTGTTGTGTCCTGGTCCTATTACGGATCGCGCGCGCCAGCAGCAACTGCCCGACCGCGGCCACCAGACCCAGCGCGCCGGTGGTCAGCCACAGGGCCTCGTGGCCGACCTCCAGCAGCCGGGTGCCGAGCACGGGGGTGACCGCCGCGCCGACCGACCACGACAGACCGTAGAGGCCGTTGTACCGGCCGCGCAGGTGGGGCGGCGCCAGCGCCGAGGTGATCGCCAGGGGCATGCCGGCGGTGAGGATCTCGCCGCACGTCCAGACGGCGACGGCCAGGGCGTACTGGAGGGTCGTGGTGGCGAAGGCCTGCAGCGCGAACCCCACGCCCACCACGGCGAACCCCGACGCCAGCACCAGGCTCGGCGAGAACCTGGTCAGCCAGGCCGTGGTGATCGGCTGGACGATGATGATCAGCGCGCCGTTGAGCGCGATCGCCGTGCCGAACGCCTCCGGCGGGAGTCCCCGCTGGGTCATCGCGATGGCCAGCGTCTGGAACGCCTGCAGATACGTGCACGTGTAGGCCAGGTTCATCAGCACGAACGCGACCATGGTCCGGTCGCGCAGCACGTCGCGGTAGCCGCCGGGGAGCCGTTCCGCCGCGGGCGGCCGGGTCTCCGGGATCAGCCGCCAGACCAGGAAGCCGAAGATCAGGCAACCCGCCGCGTCGATCCAGAACAGCAGCAGGAACCCGCCCGACGCGAGCCGCCCCCCGGCCACCATGGCGACCGAAAAGCCCAGGTTGATCGCCCAGAAGAGCAGCCCGTAGGCCCGGGGCCGGTCCTCCGGCGGCACCAGGTCGGCCAGCATCGCCTGGGAGGCCGGCCGGTACGTGTCCACGACCATCCCCAGCACGAACATGCCGGCGGCGATCGCGGTCAGGTCCCGGGCGTAACCGAGGAAGATCATGGTCGCGGCGGTGGCGACCATGCCGCCCGTGAGCGTCGCCCGCCGCCCGATCCGGTCGGCCAGGAACCCCGCCACCGGCTGCGACAGCAGCGACCCGCACCCCCACAACATGAGGACGAACCCCGTCATGGCGACCGAGACGCCGCGCGACTGGGTCAGGTAGATCCCCATGAACGGCTGCGCCATCGCGCCGAGCTTGTTGACGGCCGTCCCGGAGAACAGCACCCAGAACTCCCGGGGCAGCCCGCCGACGCGGGAGTGGACGAAGCGGCGGACGGGGGAGCGCTGGATGGGGGGTGCGGCCATGGGGTCAAGGGTCGTGAGCGGGCGCGGGCCGACGCGATCGATTTAGCCTCTGCTAAAACATGGTCTGAAATGGGCAAAAGACGGGGGTTGCTGACCTATGGCCGTGGAGTGGTTGTTCACGCCCGGTGACGTGGCGCGGTCGCGGTTCGCCTTCTCGCCCATGTGGGAGGTGATCGCCAGCCTCCGGGCCGTCCAGGGCGCCGCGCTGCACACCGCGCAGGTGCCGTGGTCGCGGGCGGTGCGCGACCGGCTCGCCGCGCTCGGGCTGGCCGAGCTGACCGGCCTGGTGCCGGCCGCCGGATACGTGCCCGACTTCCTCACGCCCACGCCCGACACCCACCAGCCCGACTTCGCCGCCGAACTCGCCCGGGTCCGGGCCACCGACCCCCGGGTCGCGCGGGCCGAGGTCGCCCGGTCGGCGCCGCGGAGCGCCGGGATGGCCGGCCGCTTCGACCACGACCCGGCCGGCACGCTCGCCTGGGTGGGCGACGCGCTGGAGTCGTACTGGACGCTGGTGTTCCAGGAGTTCTGGCCGAAGGTGCGCGGCATCCTGGAGGCCGACGTGCTCTACCGGTCGCGGCGGCTGGCCGAGGGCGGGGTGCGCGACCTGTTCGCCGCCCTCCACCCGTCGGTGACCTGGCACGGCGACCGGCTGATCGCCGACAAGGGCTGCATCCACTGGGGCGAGCTCGGCGGCGCCGGGCTGGTGCTGCTGCCCAGCGTGTTCCAGCCGCTCGACCGGGTGTCGGTCATGCACGCGCCCTACCGGCCGATGCTCGTCTATCCGGCCCGGGGCATGGGCAACCTGTGGCAGCGCGGCCCCGAGGAGGTGCCCGGCGCGTTGTCGGCCCTGATCGGGCGCACGCGGGCCCGCATCCTGACGGCGCTGGAGATGCCGGCCTCGACGTCCGGGCTGGCCCGGGTGATGGAGCTGACCCCGGGCGCGGTCTCGCAGCACCTGACGGTGTTGTCGGACGGCGGGCTGGTGTCCCGGCAGCGGCTGGGGCGCGAGGTCCTCTACCAGCGCACGGCGATCGGCGACGCCCTGGTGGGAGGGTCGTAGCGGGTGGCCCCAGAGGTGTCGTCGCGGCGGGGGCCGGGAGCGGTGGTGAGCGCCGGGCACGGCGGGGG